>CAVPND010000001.1:0-5039 GCA_963706055.1 uncultured Ignavibacteriales bacterium
AATAATGTTAAATGCTGAATGCTCAATTTTCAATGAGGCGATTTTAATAATCGCCTTTTTTATTAAAAAAAATTTTTTGTATTCAAAAGAAACAAACAAAAAATGAAAAGTGTTTTAAATATTTTCACTTATTGCTTTGCATAATTCTTTTCATTTCTTAGGTTTGTAACAGACAAAGGAAATAAAAAATGAAAAAAGTTATTTTACTTCTGCTTCCCGTCCTAATTTTTCAACCAGCATACACACAAGAAAATTTAAACCAAACTTTACCCGATACGCTTAAACCAGATTACCGCAACCACTTAAACATCCCTGAATATGATCCCAGGATTAATGCCACTTGAAAGACAAACAAGCAGTAACAGGAGTTTGGACTGAACTCAATCCCAAAGTACCAAGAGTGGATTATCTCGGAATCCATTTTGTAAATAAACATACAGGTTGGGCTGTTGGAGCACAAGGTGCAATATTAAAAAGTACTGATGGTGGTGAAAGTTGGCAAAATATTTTATCACCAATTACTACTGTTTTAACTAACGTACATAGCTTTAATGGTCAAGTAGTAGTTGCAGTAGGATATGGTGGAAAAATAATCCGATCTACCGATAGTGGAATAAACTGGCAACAAATTGCAAGCGGTACAACTGGCGATCTTTGGCGGGTACAAATGATAAACGATACTCTTGGATGGGCTTGTGGCTCTAATAGTTTTTTAATAAGAACAACTGATGCAGGGGTAACCTGGAATCCAATTTATACGGGTATTTCCAATATAGTTTTGCAATCTTTGGATTTTTTTAATAATAATTTTGGATGCATAGTTGGTGGCGATATTGATGGAGGTGTACTTCTAAAGACAACTAATGGTGGTCAAAATTGGGAAGAGCATAATCTTGGTGAATATTCCCTTGTTTCTATAGAAGTATTTGATACTCTAAGAATATCTACTGGAGGATTTACCAGAATATTTTCAACTTTAAACGGTGGTGATACCTGGACAATAACGAGTGTTGATGGTGGAGTAAATACAATAGCATTTGCAGATAGTCTAACAGGTTTTGCTGGTTTGCTACAAGGGTCGGTTTGGAAAACAACTAATGGAGGGGTAAACTGGCAAATAGCTGCGGGATTAATGCCAGCGTGTGGAAAATATTGGATTATGTTTCCAGATGATTCAACTGGCTTTACAGCCGGTACAGCACTTAATCTTATAAAAACCACCAACAAAGGATTGCAATGGAAATCAACAGTATGGAATGATGATTTTAACGATGTTGAATTTATTGATGAAACAAAAGGATTTGTGATAAGTAACAAATTATATAAAACAACTAATGGTGGAATAAGCTGGAACTTAATAATTGGAGCACCAGGTGGAAGCGATATTCTTTTCCTTGACAGCACAGCAGGATTTATAGGCAACAACACCAGCATATACAAAACAACTAATGGCGGAGATAACTGGTATGCTACACAAGGATCAGGTGGCACAACGAAAATCTTTTTTATAAATTCACAAACTGTCTGGGCTATTGGTGACAGAAATATTTATAAAACAATAGATGGCGGTGAAAACTGGGTTATACAGTTTACACATCCTTCTTTAGGATTTACTAGTATTTGTTTTGTTGATTCATTATACGGTTGGACTTCAGGTGGACGGCCCCAAAAAACTACTAATGGTGGGAGTACATGGTCAGAACAAACGAATACAGCCATTTGGTTAAGTAATGATGTTTATTTTCAGAATGTAGACACTGGTTGGATTGCAAGTAGATCTTCAATAAACCCGTCGCTGTTTAAAACTACTAATGGCGGAATAACATGGTTACCAATACCAATATCAGAAATTGCTGGTGCTGCAAGTTTTTATCATTTCCCAGATGTATCACATTGGATTTTGACAGGTAGTATCATTCAAAGTTATATCATTTACAAAACATATGTTACTTATAATAGCGGCAATTCTTGGATTGACATTTCAAGTGATGTTCCATCAGGTTTTAATAGTTTTAGCGCTGTTACAAATAGTCTTGGTTATGCAGTAGGAAGTTTAGGATTGGTTTTAAGTTATGAGGATACAGCTTATGTACCCGTTGAACTTACTTTTTTCATTTTATCACAAATTGAAAATCATATTATTCTCAAATGGCAAACAGCGACCGAAACAAACAACCTGGGATTTGAGATTGAAAGAAAAAGCCTAAATGATAATTGGGATAAAATTGGATTTATTAGTGGTAATGGAACTACGGTAGAGCCACAGTCGTATTCTTTTGCTGATAGTAATTTAAATACAGGGAATTATGGATATAGATTAAAGCAAATAAACTATGACGGTTCTTTTAATTTTTCTGCTGCAATTAAAGTTAATATCATTGAGCCGGAAAGCTTTTATTTAGAACAAAATTACCCTAACCCCTTTAATCCAGAGACAAACATTGATTACAGAGTATCAGAGCAAACCGTAGTAAGTATTTCGCTATTTGATATCACAGGAAGAAAAATTAAAGAATTAGTAAACGAAAAAAAGCAGCCTGGCTATTATACTGTAAAATTGAAAGTAGGTGAATTAAGTTCGGGTATTTACTTTTATAGACTCGTTACAGGCAGTGGATATAGCTTTGTTAAAAAACTAGCAATCATTAAATAAAAACAGGAGAGAGTATTATGAAATCTTCCTTTATTATTTCGTTTCTTATTCTTCTTTGTGCCTTTAACTTAAATGCACAAACTAATGCAAACATTGCCGGTTCGGAGAATGTTTTAGTAGTTTATTCACAACCTATTGACGATCAAGATACAGTGGGACTTGTCTCGGAAGCCGTGATGGAATACTATGTCAATGCGCGCAATATTCCAGCGTCAAACATAGTTCCCTTAAATAATTTAGATGTAAGTGATACAGTATCATTCCCTTCTGGCGCAGTCTGGATGGACGATTATAAGGAAGTTTACATTTCAGATGACAACAAAGCCGCCTGGGAATGTTATGTTGATAAAATAAAAACGCCAATAGAAAACCACTTGAATACAACGATAGTTAACGGCGTGGTTCTTAAAAACACGATTCGATATATTGTAATGTGTAAAGGCGTTCCAATTAAACTGCAGGCATATATAGATTTTGATGCTGATTTAGATCCGGATCCAAATGTTGAATCAAACCCATCATATTGGACGAAGTATAATGTTTCTGTTGATGCATTAACTTGCCTTCTTTATAATCCGGTTATTAATCTTTATGGAACAAGCTATAATTCTTTAAGTAATCCTTACTATATCCAGGCAGATATGTCATTCCATTTTAATGAAAGGTTCTTAACAAATTATTTTCATAACGGTTCCTGGTATGTTAATTATTTAGTTACAAGATTAGATGGTAATAGTTATAATGATATTATCGGAATGATAGATCGTGCGAACGCATCCGATTATGCTGGTAATAAATGGTGGATACTGGATGCTGATACTTGCCACAATGAAGGTGTTACAAAATCAGTTCATAATCAAAACTTAATTAAGAACTCTTTAAATAGATTAAAAAGCTACGGATTCAATACAAATCCTATTGATTATGATCCTTCTTGTGAATATATACTTGATAATTCGGTGGGCATAAATGAATCTGTTATGGGTTATACTTCATGTGGCAGACATGCTTGGATGATGACGTGTAATCCTGAAAATAATCCTGCTTACATTCAGATTTGTCTTGATTTCGATTATGCAAATGGTGCCGTCTTTAATACTTTTGAAAGTATGAATGGTTTTAGTATGTATATTAATAATAGATATGGGGATCATGGTATGGTAAGTGAATTTATTAAAATGGGTGGCAGTTGCGGTCTTGGGCATACATGGGAACCACTGCTTGGTGGTATTGCTAAAAATGATAATCTTTTTAATTTATATCAAATGGGCTATAGTTTTGCTGATGCAGCTTATCAAAGCATTCCATACTTAGCTTGGAACAATGTTGTAATCGGCGATCCACTTACAACAATAGCCTGGGGCAAGCAAAGCTTAACAAGTAATTTAAATTGGAGTGGGACAAACCTTGTTACAGGTGAGATTTATATTGCAGATTTAAAAACATTAAATATTGCAAATAACTCTGTTATAAATCTCAGGCATCAAGGTTTTATTACTGGGGATGGAAAACTAATCGCAGGTCAAAATGTAACGTTCAATATTTATGATTGGCAAAAAGGTTTGTTTCTTTCTTACGATGGTTCGAGTCCAAGATTAATTTGGGGTGCTCATCCATCTTTAAATCCCACAGTTAATTATAAAATTTATAGAAAAGTTGGTACAACAGGTAGCTGGGTATTAATAACAACAACAACATCTTTAGAATATACTGATACTCAAATTCAATTTAGTCAGTTTGGTGAAGGTTCACCAAACGTATTTTATAAAATATTAGCATATAGTGAATTGCCGACTACCTATGAATCAAATATCGTTACTTGTTACGGTGAAAAAAGCGCCAAAGAAAGAAATAGCTGAGGACAATAAAATATTTTCAGTTGAATTTGCATTAGAACAAAACTATCCAAACCCATTCAATCCAACCACTGCAAATAAAATATTCAATAAAAGAAACTGGATTAGTCCAGTTAAAGAGTTTATGATATTCTTAGGAAAAGAAATTGCCACACTTGTAAATGAAAACAAAGAAGCGGGTAACTATTCAGTGTTGATTTTAATGCAACAGAATTACCAAGCGGTGTTTATATTTATCAATTAACAACACCTGGTTTTACTCAAGCACGTAAAATGATATTGGCAAAGTAATTATTATTCGTACTTATCAATCTTCTTCAGGAAGGGCGATTTGAGAAAATCGCCTTTTTGTTTTCACTTGTTTATCTCGTCAATCATTTAAAAATTGTGGTTAAAATTTTAAGGTAATATGAAAAAAGCATTTCTGTTCGTCTTGTTGTTAAGTCTTTCTGTCGTTGCACAAACCTCCGATTTTGATTCTCGAGTTAATGACGGCATCAAACAAATCTATAACATCAAGTTTTCCGAGG
>CAVPND010000002.1:0-124744 GCA_963706055.1 uncultured Ignavibacteriales bacterium
AATTTAGTTTGGCTATTTATAAGAATTGCAATTTGTGAGCCTTATTTAGATAATCAATAATCAATTATTCTGGCTTGAGATCATTCAAGCTGTCCATGTATATACTAGATGCAGTCCAATAAAAATGTTTGTAATTTATTTTTATATAATCAGGAGAGTTATTAATCATATAAGTTGTTATAAAATCCCCGCTATCCTGATAGTTATGGTGATAAGCGTTTTCACTTTTAAATTTCGAGAGAGTAACCAAAGGGAACTCAAAAAAATCACTTTTCTCTGTCTTTCCCACGCTGATTCCATTATTATGTGTAAAAGCCGGGAGATGAGGTTTTTCAGAGGTTTTTTTATCGTTATAAGTCAGCCCTTGTTCACTGGCTAAATGAAATGAATAGTCATTTGAGATATTATTTACTTCTATGTTTCTGAATTTTGCTAAAGTATCTTCCCAAGGTATGTAATCAGGAAACAAAGAATTATCTAATACTTTTTCAGGGACAAGATTTGGAGAACCAATTGTTCCCCAGTGAGAAATGAACAATGATGAAGCACCCTTTTCATAGAAAATTCTTAATTGTGCAGCCCAGTATTTAATTAAACTTTCTGGACTGTAATCAGCATATCCAGGCCAATTACTTTCAGTAGAAAAAATTATTGATTGAGTTTTATTTTTTACCCATGTCCAATATTTACACAATGATCTCGAATAATCAGCAGAAAAATAAAAATTTGGATAATACTCTAGTATTTCGCCAGTAATTAGTTGATCTACGTTTTCTATTAGGGGTGTTGGATCATAAAATCCTCGGAATTCAACTAGTCCGTCATAGATTGAACCAAACTGAACTCCAATTCTATATCCTGATTTCCTAACAATCTTACTACAATCATCTATAAAGCGTTTTAACTCTTCTCTTCTAAAATCTAAAAAGTCTTTTCTTCCTTTTTCATATTTATAATAATCCTCTGAGGTTGAATCTGATTTAATTCCATCCCAATTATATTTTTGAATTTGAATTTGATTACTTGTAAACTCTGAAAAATCAGCATCCTTACCCCAACTTCGATTTAAATTCTCAATTGTAATGTATTTATTCTTTAAAAATTCTATGAATCCTAAAATTTCAGGTTTAGAAAAGCCAGTTAATATATTTTGATCCGTTTGTTTTGAATCAAAGTTATAAGAACTAAATGGTAACTCTGTTTCATCGTCTGGGGTAAGCGTGGGTACAATTAATTTTATTTTGCTCCGGATTTTTCTTGGTAATTTATTTATGTGATTTATGAAAGCCTGAATAAAATTTAGCATATCATCGCGGGCTTTCAATGATGTGACATTCAATAAAGGTTTTAATGTATAAGGATTAATAAATCTTTGACCATTTGATCTGATATGAAAATCATTATCACTATAATTCTTTTCATTTTTGTCTATATCAAGAACTGTCAGGTTTATTCTTATATAAATATCCAGCCCTGATTCAGCTATTTTTCTTAAAGTGTTATCAACCTGGTATGTTTTTCCATTCCAATTTATTTTCCCGTTATTATTTTCTACTAAAGATTTATAAATTCTAAGATTTACTCCTGTAGCTTTCCAATCATCCTTTATTTTAGTAATCCATAAAGAATCATTTGCATATTTTACATCCGCTTGATAAATGATCTCAAATTTTTTCAAAGTTTTCTTTTTAATAGAAGATTGAGGAGCGAGAGAAATAGTTAAAGCTGCTATTAAAGAAATTAATATTAATATTTTTTTTCTCAATTATTACCTAATTCATATTTCTACTTTAACAAAATCATTTTCTTGGTTTCAACAAAATCACCAGCTTGTAAGCGATAGAAGTATATTCCTGATGCTGGACCTTGCCTACCGGCAGGCAGGTGCTTGATACAGGATCCTGGGTTGAATTCAACTTCATAACTTCCTGCTGGTCTAAATTCATTTACTAAAGTAGCAACTTCATTTCCTAAAACATCATAGACTTTTAAAGTTTGCCAACCGCTTACTGGTGTTTGCCAACTTATTTTTGTGCTTGGATTAAATGGGTTGGGATGATTTTGAGATAAATAAAAGGCAGTTGGTAATTCCGGATGTTCTTCTGAGACTGAAACTAATTGGCCATATTCAATCCCATTTATTTTTGCGTAAACTAATTCGTAAACTGTATAATTTGTTATGCCCCAACTTTGGTCATCAATAATTTTTGTTGGTCCAAGTCCATCTGTTAGATAATAACTAAAGTTTGGAATGTTGCCTCCAAAATAAAGTTTATTTAATCTGTTTTCATCAAATATTTCTACGGTATCAAGACCGAAATAGCAAATTTGGGCTGCAGCCCACCAACATTCATAAAGTTCGGCATTAAAATCAAAAAGGATTCTAGTTGTATCATCAAAAACTGCATATTCTATTATTGAGTTGAAAGTCGAATCAAAACTTAAAAATTGATAAGTGTCAAAATAATAAGGTGGGAATGTAAAAGATTTTACAATTTTGAATGACCTACCAGGTGTTCCTAGTTCAGTTTCACCTAATACTTTCATAAAATCATAGAAGACAACGGGATCTTGTTCAGAAAAAAAATATGTTCCCTTAAATTGCCAATAATTACCAACTTCTAAAGGGAAATAATTTTCCTGACCATAAACCAATCCACTAAAAATAATTACAATTAGAACTAACTTTTTGATAATAGACCCTTATAAAATTACTTCAGAAAAATCATTTTCTTCGTTTCTACAAAATCACCAGCTTTTAGCTGGTAAAAATATACTCCGTTTGCCAATTGATGACTGCCAACTGTGGGGTTGAATTCAACTTCATAACTTCCTGCTGGTCTAAATTCATTTACTAAAGTTGCAACTTCATTTCCTAAAACATCATAAACTTTTAAAGTTTGCGAACCACTTACTGGCGATTGCCAACTTATTTTTGTACTTGGGTTAAATGGGTTTGGGTAGTTTTGATTTAGTAAGAATGTTGTAGGAAGATTATTTATACTCTCAACTGATGTTGTAGAATTAATGCTACGAAATACACCCTCACCACTAACACCTGCAAATGCAAAATCGCTTGAATTGAATATCAAAGCAGTAACAGAATAATTTATTAATCCATCATTCCTCAAACTCCAATATTCTCCATTATCAATAGAACGGTAAACTCCATCATAATTTCCCAACAGAAGCATATTCGTTGAATTCACTGTTAAAGAAATTATCATTTTACTAGACAGACCATTATTTCGTTCAATCCAGTTTTCACCATTATCCGTCGAAAGAAATAATCCCGTCATTGTACCAGCAAAAAGATAGCCATCATTATTAATTAACAAACAATAAATGGAGCTATTTGTTAAGCCATTACTCTTTAAAGTCCAATTATCACCGTTATCCGTTGAGAGAAATATACCATTTAATGTGCCGGCAAAAATGTCTCCACTTGAGTTTATTGCTAATGCATTAATATCTAATTGCGTTAATCCAGTGTTTGTCTGAGTCCAGTTTTCAGCACCATCAGTGGATCTGAAAACACCAGAACCACATGAACCAGCAAACAAATGATTACTTTGATTTATTGCGAATGATCGAATTGGATCATTTGTGATTAGATTTAATAACTCAGTCCAATTCTCTCCATAATCATTAGATCGGTAAACTTTGTTATCAATATGATTTCCAGCAAAAATATTATTATCATAATCAATTTTTATAAATGAAATAAATCTTGTGCTAATTCCATTGTTACTTCCAATCCAATTTTTTCCATTATCAGTAGTTTTTGATATCCCTCCGTCAGATGTTCCGACATAAATATTATTATTTAAATCAACAGCTAAACATTCTATCCATTTACCCGTTAGACCAAACTTTATTTCGGTCCAGGTTCCTCCATCATCAGTAGATCTTAAAATACCCGAATAAGTGCCAATATATATTTGATTGTTGGTTTTTGTCGTTAGAGCAAAAATGGCGTTAACATACAATCCAAAGTTTACTTGAATCCAATCATTACCTAAATTTGTGGATCGAAAAAGCTTACCGCCAAAGCCATCGTGAAATCCTACAAAAATTTCATTATCTGTATTTATTGAAATTGTTGAGATATTAGTCAGACTATTAAGATGAACCCAAGATTCACCATTATTAGATGATCGAAACATTCCCGCATCATATGTCCCAACAAATACATTATCACTATCATCAATAGCAATCTGGGAGAAAGTATTTGACGTAATACCATTATTTTTTAAAATCCAAGTATCGCCACTATCGGTAGATTTATAAAGTCCGGAATAAGTGCCGGCAAATAGATGTCCGGCAGAATTATTTGCAAGCGCAGGTACACCCAAGTTTGTTAAACCATTATTAACTATTGTCCAAGTTTCTCCATTATCTATTGAACGTAAGATGCCTGAAGAAGCTGTTCCCGCAAAAATGTAATTATTAGTATCTATCGCTAAAGACCAAATATTATTATTTTGAATCTCACCGGATAATTCTTCCCAGCTATTGCCATTATCGGTTGAACGAAAAAGCCCACCCCATGCACCAGCAAATAGGACATCCTCAGAATTAACTTTCAAAACTTGGAAATCATAGTCAGGTAATCCATCCAATTTCACCCATGTACCTCCACTATCCGTTGAACGAAAAATTCCTCCGGAAGAAGCACCTGCAAAAATATCTTCATTCGAATTGATCGTGAATGAAATTATAGAACCGGTGAAGGGACCGCAAGTAGGTTCCCAAAAATTCTGCTGAGAGAAATTGGATGAATGTAGGATTAAGAGAAGACTAAAAATTAAAACTAACTTTTTCATAAAGATCCATTAAATTACTTCAGCAAAATCATTTTCTTCGTTTTAACATAATCACCAGCCTGCAAGCGATATAAGTATATCCCAGATGCTGGATTCTTGATACTTGATGCTGCGTTAAATTCTATTTCGTAAGTGCCGGCTGATCTGTACTCATTTAATAAAGTTGTAACTTCATTTCCTAAAACATCATAAACTTTTAAAGTTTGCCAGCCACTTACGGGCAACTGCCAAGTAATTTTTGTACTTGGGTTAAATGGGTTTGGGTAGTTTTGATAAAGCGAGAACGTTTCAGGTAGAATATTTTTATTCTGTACTGAAGTTGTAGAATTAATACTTTGATACAAACTTGCCCCTCTTGTACCAGCAAAAATATAGCCGATTGAATTAATCGCAAGTGGAGATTGAATGAATAAATTAGTAATTCCATCATGTATATCAGTCCAATTATCCCCGTAATCTGTAGAACGGAATATACTTCCAACTAGTGTGTTATAATCCCATACTACAGCAAAGATATCATCATTTGGGTTAACTAAAAAAGATGAAACATTTTCACCTGGTAATCCATTATTTACTTTATACCAATTTTCACCATTATTTGTAGAGCGATAAACACCATTATGATAAGTACCCGCAAAAATATAGTTATTTGAAGTTATTGCTAAGGCTAAAACATCATCATTAGAGAATCCATTATTTTTTTTAACCCAATTTTCTCCATTATCAGTAGAGAGAAAGACACTCCCTTCATAAGCATTCCAATCATAAGCGGCTACAAAAATTTGATTTTCCGAATTAATGCCTATATCACGTATGGTAGATGACTCCAAATTAATATTTTTAGCTACCCAATTTTCACCATTATTTGTTGAACTAAAAACACCATATTGCGTTCCTGCAAAAATTTGATCATCTGAATCAATTGCTAATGAAAATATCCAATCAGCATCCAATCCATTATTTATTGAACTCCAATTTTCACCACTATCTGAAGAGCGAAACATTCCACCATTCCAAGTACCTAGAAAAAGGTAATCGTTTGAATTGATTGCTAAAGAATATATAGAGGCATTAGATAAACCGTTGTTTATTTCGCTCCAATTTTCACCATTATCTGTCGATCGTGACATTCTGCCAAAGATACTTCCAGAAAAAATTTCATTATTTGAATTAATAACTAATGCATTAACATAGTCGGCATTTAAACCATGATTTATTTTTATCCAAAAGTCTCCATTGTTTATAGAACAAAAGACACCATCACCAGGTGTTCCGGCAAAAACTTCATTAGTCGATTTAATCGCTAAAGATGTTACCTCAAGCATTGTCAACCCATTATTTATTTCAATCCAGTTTTCCCCATTATCAGTTGAACGAAAAATCCCACCAGCACCAAACCGAGTTCCAATAAAAATGTCATTGTCTGTATTAATTGCTATTGCTAAAACATTATAAGCAGTTAATCCATTATTAATTTCTATCCAGTTTTCTCCATTATCGGTAGATCGGAGAATTCCACCCATAGTTCCAACAAAGATGATATTGTTTGAATTAATTGATAATGATAATACTTCATAATTATTCAATCCTGTAAGCTCAATCCAACTTTCTCCACCATCGGTAGAACGAAAGACGTCTTCATTGTGCGAGGTGTAATCGTAAAGTGTTGCTGCAAAAATGTGCCCATTAGAATTAACGGCTAAGCATTTAAAGCCAAATAAGTTTGTTAGCCCATTAGATATATCAATCCAACTATCTCCATTATTAGTTGATCGAAAAATTTTCCTATTGCATCCTACAAAAATTTTATTATTTGTATCGATTGTTAGAAAATTGGTTCCACTTAATCCGTTTGAAATGTCAATCCAACTTTCTCCGTTATCAGTAGATCGAAAAATGCCACTTTTAGTTCCAACGAAGATAAAATTATTGGAATTAATTCCTATTGTTAAAATATCAAAGCTTGTTAATCCACTATTTTTTTTAATCCAATTTTCTCCATTATCTGTCGAACGGAAAATTCCTGAAAAATAAGTCCCACAGAATATATCTCCGTTAGAATTTACTGCCAAAGAATTTATTGTACCTCCGTACGGTCCATTAGTCTGCTCCCAAAAATTCTGTTGTGCGAAAATATTGTGATGGATAATTATTAGAAGACCATAAACCAAAACTATCTTTTTCATAAAGAATCCTAACAATTACTTCAACAAAATCATTTTCTTAGTTTCTACAAAAACCTGTCCTGAGCCTGTCGAAGGATCACCTGCTTGTAATCGGTAGAAGTAAATCCCTGAACTCAATTGTAAATTGTTAATTGTAAATTCTTCATTGTAAGAGCCTGCTGATCTATACTCATTAACTAAAGTTGCAACTTCATTTCCTAAAACATCATAAACTTTTAATGATACCATTACCGCAATTGGCAATTGCCAACTTATTTTTGTGCTTGGGTTAAATGGGTTTGGGTAGTTTTGATAATAAATAAAATTTCCTTGGTTCTATATAATCATCCTCAACTGCATTCAACGAATTGAAGATAATATGAAGTTCTAATAAAAAAGTTTGGAAAACCTTTAAACTGGAAAGCTTGAGAGCTTAAAATTCCTATATCTTTTTTTAGCGAATAATTAACATTATAACCAAATCCAGGATTCCAAGGATCCGGGAAAAAAGTATACATCTAATAAATACTCGCCATTTAAATCAGTTTGTTGAAATCGATAAAAACTTTCAGAATCGGGTGCGGGAGGAAAAAATGGAAATAGACTGAACTGATCATAAACAGGGGTGTATAATTTATGCTGCCCCGAATTTAGTTCTATGATATCAAAGTGTGTTGAATCTTCAACGTATTGATCAGGAAAACCATATACATATCGCATAAAATTTCTTACCGCAAAAATATGCCAAATTATGCTATCCTGAGTAAAAGAGCTACTTAAAACACTATAATGAACATAACCAGTATCCCTACTTGAACCTCCACCACCTGACGAAACCAGATTAAATGAATAAACCCATTGATTTCCTTCACTCAAAGGTAACACATCATAAAGTGGATCTGATTGTGCTAAAATTGAAAGAGGACTGTAAAGCTGAAGAATTAAAACCGAAACACTAACTTTTTCATAAAGAGCCCCTATGAAAAATATGAAATAATAAAAATCGAAAAGAACTATTTCTAAAATAAACTTATTATTTTAAGAGTAAAGACATTTAACAAATTATTGAATTTGCGGATAGGCAATTATTATCTTGTTCTTACTCATCCACCATTCCTGGTATTTTATTTCGTCTTCAATAAGTTTATCAATCAGCTCATCAAATGATAAGGAGTAATTCCATTCTAATTCTGTTTTTGCTCTTTTAGGATTACCGTAAATTACTTCTAGCTCAACAGGACGGTAAAGTGCTTTATCAAATTTTACATATTTAACAGGATCAAGTCCAAGTTTTACAAAAACTTTATCAATAAACTCCTGCAAAGTATGTGCTTCACCTGTGCAGATTATATAATCATTTGGTTTGGGTACATTAAGCATCTTCCACATTACTTTTATGTATTCAGGTGCGTAGCCCCAATCTCTTTGTATGGAAGTGTTGCCAACTTTAAGTGAATCAAGTTCGTTACGTTTTATTTTTAATGCAGATGAGATGATTTTTTTTGTAACAAAGTTTTGTCTTCTAAGTACAGATTCGTGGTTAAATAAAATACCGCTTGAGATAAATAATTTGTAGGCTTCACGGTAGTTTACACAAGTCCAATGCGCAGCCGCTTTAGAAATTGCATAAGGACTTGCGGGATGGATTATAAAATCTTCATTTATAGGTAATTTGTCTTTAGCAACATTGCCATACATTTCACTGCTGGATGATTGATAGATTTTTATATTCTTATCAACAATACGAATAGCTTCTAAAATGTTTGCTACAGAGATAATGTTATATTCAAGTGTGCCGATCGGCTGCTCGAAAGACAATCCAACAGAACTTTGTGCTGCAAGGTTATAGAATTCATCGGGTTTATATTTTTCTAACAAGCGAATAATGTTTGAAAGGTCAAAAACGTTTGCTTCAACTAATTGAACATCGTTTTCAACTCCAAGAAAACTTAATCCGTTTGAATTTCCGGATTGGAGATTTCTTGTTATGCCAATTACTTTATAATCTTTTTCTAATAAAAACTTAGACAAGTATGCTCCGTCTTGTCCGGTAATCCCTGTAATTAGTGCTGTTTTCATATTTATTTTTGAAATTAATCTGTAAGTGATGAATTAATTCTTCTCAAATTTACAATTTCTTCCTAAGATATGATAATGGACAAATTCATTTTTAAGAATTCGTACACTGATTTGACGGATAATTTTATGATCTTAACTGATCTTAAAAAATCATAATGATCAGCGTACTATTTTCTTTTAGATTTTTCATTCTTATTCGAATTAAGAAATTACTTGACATTATGCGATTTTCTGTCAATATTTGCATCAGAATAAATCAAAGGAAAAAATTTATAACCGATTTGCTACTGTTTTAATTTTCGTTCGTCTAAATATTAAATTGTTGGAAAATTAGCCAGAGTAGTAAATGTACCGATTTAGGGAATTTCTCTGGTCGGTTTTTTGTTATCATTACATAAACTTATAATGGAGTGTTTTTATACGATTTGATACGTTTCGTTTGAGTGTTTGTAACCACTAACTTATTAGGAGGACTCGTTATGAGAGAAATAAAAGCAAAAATAGATAATCCATTATCTGAATTAATAAGTGATGATATATTTGATCTTCTTGATTCTCACGGCTTAATTGATGATAAAGCTGTTAGAGATTATCAGATAAGGAAAAAATTTAAGCAGCTTAGATCTGGAAAACTAAGTGCCGGGGATGCAATTGATGCAATTAGAGAAGAATATCCTTATTTGCAGTTTGATACTATCAGAAAAATAGTATATCAGATTAGTAAATAATTAATACCAGATAATACTTGACAAATAACATTTAACAAATTATTTTGGTATTGACTCTTTCAAAGGGTTCTCCCCTGCCCTTTGATATGAATGAGTCAGGCCCGGTGATTCCCCATCACCGGGTTTCTTTTTTTAAAAGGCTGGCCGAATAGGTGTTTGCCATAAAAAAGCCGGGGTTAAATCCGGCAAATAAAATAATCTAAATTTATTTAATTGTTTTTTTAGTGCTTTAAGACAATTCTATAACGCGGCTTTCCATTCCTTAACTTTTCCATTGCTTCATTTACCTGACTAAACTTGAATACTTCCACAGTGGGGTGGATATTATGCCTTGCAGCAAAATCAAGCATCTTAGTAGTTGTTGCCGGACTTCCCAAAGGTGAAGCAGAAATTGATTTCTGTCCAACAAGTAATGGAAATACCGGAACTGATAAAGGTTCAAGAACTGCTCCTACAAAATGCAGACGACCTTTTGGTCTTAAAGCTCCTATGTATAAATTCCAATCAAGCGGCGAGTTAACTGTTGATAGAATAAAATCGAATGAATCAGCAACAGCTTCTAAGCTCTTAGCATCTTTAGAATTTACAAAGTGATTGGCGCCTAAGCTTTTGGCTTCAGCTTCCTTATCAGAACTTGTTGAAAATGCGGTAACCTCACAGCCCCAAGCTTTTAAAAAACTTAAAGCCATATGTCCAAGTCCGCCAATTCCAATTACACCAACACGATCGGTTGGTTTTATATTAAACTGAACTATAGGATTAAATACAGTTATACCACCGCAAAACAATGGTCCGGATGATTCTGATTTTAATTGATCGGGCAAAGGAATAACCCAGGCTGCTTCTGCTCTTACTTTATCAGCAAATCCGCCATACCTTCCAACAACAGTTCCTTCATTTGATTTGCAAAGATTATGATCTCCAGAAACACACCATTCGCAAGTCATACAAGAACCGGAGCTCCATCCCAATCCAACTCGCTGTCCTTTTTTTAACCCTTTTACATTTTCACCAATAGATTCAATTGTACCAATTACTTCATGACCTGGAACAAAAGGATATTGCGTCATACCCCATTCATTATCCAGCATACTTAAATCACTATGGCAAATTCCGCAAAATTCCACTTTGATGTCCACTTGATTGATACCAAGTGGTCCAAGTTCGTACTTAAAAGGCTTTAGTTCACCACCCGGTGAAGATGCAGCATATCCATTAACGATCATAGTTTCTCCTTAAAATTATTAAATTATTAGTTAGTCGGATGATTTAAATTTACCGGTCTATGGTAAACGTAATATAAAGATACATAAAAAAAGTTATTCACAAAATTCAATTATTGATTGAGATGATTATCCTCATAAACGGAATTTATATTTTAAATAATAAAATGTGGTTCTTGTATACTTCATATAAGCTTGTTTTGAATTAATGAGTATATTAACTTTCTCGTAGAAAAATTATCAATCTATTGAAAATTTTTTTTCATTGACCTGAAAATTCTGAACTATTTTAAATCCAGGAGATTAAATGGCCGTTAAAACAAAAAAGAGAAACGTAAAGACCAGTGTAAAAGCACTTCCTTCTCCTTTTAATATCTATTGGGAAAAAACTAATTATGTTTTATTCGGGATAGGAATGCTTTTAATTATTATTGGCTTTTATTTTATGAGCCTTGGTGAGTGGGATAGTTCATCATCGCTTGTTATTTCACCCATTTTACTTTTTCTTGGATTTGTAATTGTTATGCCTGCTTCTATTTTATACCGAAAAAAAAGTGAAGTACCGGCCGATAATAAAATAACAGAAAAATAATTTTTTTATTCTGCAATTTATTTTTCCAGATTGTGGAAGTCATTTAATAGCATTTCGAATCCGACTTTAGTCGGTGAGAAATCTTCAACAACTAAATATTCAGATTTCTCTCTTCGTTCGAAATGACTAAAACAGTATTAATCTATCTATTTTATAGATTTGAGAGAAGAGAAAATTTTGAAACCAATTAAGATTTTACTTTTAAATACTTAATCATTAATCAATTCACATTTAAAAATTGGGCAAACTTTCTTTTGAACAATTAACCGATCTTTATCTTCTTCTCTCAGTGGATAGAATTGGGCCTGCCAAGATTCGAAATCTACTTGCACGATTTAAAAAGTTACCAAATATACTTACTGCTTCAACTTCTGATTTAGTAGAAACAGACGGAATTAGCAAAGAACTTGCATCTCGAATCAGAAAAATCTCATCACAAAAAGATTCTGTACAAAAATTTCTTGAAAAAGAATTAAAGTCTTTAGATAAACTTGGTGCCAGAATAATAACTGTTTGGGATGAGGATTTTCCGACTCTGCTTAAAAAGATATATGATCCTCCATTGGTGCTTTATGTTATGGGAGAGTTTGATGAGAAAGATAAATATTCAATTGGCGTAGTCGGTACACGGATGCCTACTAATTATGGTAAAATCCAAACAGAAAAAATTGTGAATGATTTAGTTGAACAAAATATTACTATAGTAAGCGGCTTGGCGAGGGGTATTGATTCAATTGCTCATTCATCAGCATTAAAAAACAATGGTAGAACTATCGCAATTATTGGCTCCGGTTTAGATGTTATCTATCCGGCAGAAAATAAAAAGCTCTTCAATGAGATAAAAGAAAAAGGGGTTATCATTTCTGAATTTAATCTTGGCACAATTCCAAATGCTGAAAATTTTCCTAAACGTAATAGAATTATTTCAGGCTTAACTTTAGGAACATTGGTTATCGAAACCGCAATTACGGGCGGAGCTATGCAGACGGCAAGATTAGCTCTCGATCAAAATCGTGAAGTATTTGCTATCCCCGGTAATCTTGGTATTAAACAGTCCGAAGGCACAAATATGCTTATACAGCGTGGCGAGGCTGAATTAATAAAAAGTGCTGAAGATATTTTAACTGAACTTGAATTAAAATTAAAACCTGTACTGGGAAAAAATATTCCCAAAAAGCAAACGGACTTAACGATCTTTGAAGAGAAGATTTATAATTGTCTGCTTACGGAACCTTTACAAATTGATAAAATTGCTGAGATGACAAATCAATCAACCTCTGATTGTCTAGTAAATTTACTTTCTTTGGAGTTTAAAGGAATGGTAAAACAATTGCCCGGTAAAATGTTTATGTTAATGTAAGTTTCTTACTTAAAGTTTTTCTTTGTTTTCCACAAATATTTAAGCCAATCTTTTATTCTTTTTTCCTGTCCGTTCTCTGAAGGGAAATAAAACTGTTTATTCTTCATATCCTCAGGGAGATAATTTTCTTCAACAAAATGATTTTCAAAATCGTGAGCATACTTATAATTGTTTCCGTACCCAATTTCTTTCATCAATTTAGTAGGTGCATTACGTAAATGATTTGGAACTTTACTTAACGGATTTTTTTTGACTTCATTAAGTGCGCTTTCAATTCCAAGATAAGAGGCATTGCTTTTGGGCGATGATGCGAGATACGTTACACATTGTGCCAAAATTATTCTTGCTTCGGGCATACCAATTTTATGAACGGCACTAAAAGCAGCCTCGGCAAGAACAAGAGCATTTGGAGAAGCGTTACCAATGTCTTCAGAAGCAAGAATGATTAATCTCCTTGCAATAAATTTTGGATCTTCACCGCCTTCCAGCATTCTCGCCAACCAATAAAGTCCGGCATCAGGATCACTGCCGCGAATACTTTTTATAAATGCAGAGATTACATTATAATGTTCTTCACCGCCTTTATCGTACAAAATATTTTTTCTTTGTACAATGTTTTCAAAAATTTCTTTTGTTAATACAATTTCACTCTTATCAATCTCCTGAATTACGGCAGCTTCAAAAATCGTTAACATTATTCTTGCGTCACCACCCGAAAGATAGATCAGAAAATCTTCATCAATAGTTTTAATGTTTAACTCTTTAAGAAATTCATCCTTTTCGATTGCGGATTTTAAAATATCAAGCAGATCTTGCTTACATAATTCTTCCAGAATAAAAACCCGCGCACGCGAACGTAAAGCAGGGATTACCTCAAATGATGGGTTTTCAGTTGTTGCACCTATCAATATCAAAACACCGGATTCAATTGAACTTAATAGCGCATCCTGTTGCGCTTTATTAAACCGATGAATCTCATCTATAAAAAGTATTGTGCGTTTATTTATCTCCTTATTTCGAGTTGCAATATCGATAACAGATCGGATATCTTTTACACCGCTTGAAACAGCATTTATCTGAAAAAATTCTGCATCAGTTTGATTTGCAATAATTCTTGCGATAGTAGTTTTACCTGTTCCCGGGGGTCCCCACAAAATAAATGATGAAGGTGTATCATTCTCAATCATCAAACGAATTGGTTTTCCTGTTCCGAGAAGATGCTGTTGTCCAAAAAAATTACTTATAGATTTTGGACGGATTCTTTCTGCAAGTGGAGTTGTAGGAATTTTTATTTTATTCTTGTTATTCATTGGTGTTTAGTAATTGCGAGGAGTTTTCGACGAAGCAATCCTTGAATTAAAAAGTATAATTAATTTTTATGCGATAACTAATTTTAAAGATTGCTTCACCCTTCGGGATTCGCAATGACATTCACTATCATTCCTCAGCTTTAAATTCAATTTTTTTCTCATTCGGTCTGATCATATTATATTTTTCACGGGCAATCTTTTCAATCTTTGCTGGAACGCTTCTTTTTAGTGAATCAATCTCAGCTTCAAGCATTCTATTTTCTTCTTCAAGTTGAGTTATTCGAGTATTCAAATTATCTAGTTCACTTTTAACCTTTGCATATTTAACAACTCCAAAATTATTAAATACCAAATACAAGGTTCCAATAACAACAACAGAAACAATAATATAAAATCGGGTCTTTTTATTTTCTATAAATTTCATTTTAAACTAAGTGATATAATTTTTTCTACAAGTTGTTCAAAAGATATACCAACTGCTGTTGCCATTTTTGGAACAAGACTTAATGATGTCATTCCTGGCAAAGTGTTAACTTCCAAAGTATATATTTTATTTTCAGGACTCAATCTAAAATCCACTCTTGCATAAATTTCACATCTAAGAGATTTGCAAGCCAAAACGGCTATGGTTTGCAAGGATTGAGAAACATCTACAGGAATTTCTGCAGGAACAATATATTCGCTCATTCCTGAGGTATATTTGCATTCGTAATCATATATTCCATGTTTCGGTCTGATCTCTAAAACCGGTAATGCAGTATTATCTATAACTGCTACGGTTAATTCTCTTCCCGGAATATATTCTTCAATCAATATTCTATCCGAATATTCAAACGCATTATGAATTGCTTCATCGAGCTGCTGTGATGATTTACAAATTGTTAACCCAACCGTAGAACCCTGATCATTAGGTTTTACAACCGCGGGATAACCAAATTGTTGTTCAATCTTAATATTAATTTCCTCGGAAGTAAACTCACCCTTTTTGAAATGGAACCATTTTGGCGTGTCTACTTTATATTCTTCGAACAAAATTTTGGACATAATTTTATCCATTGCAATTGCGCTGGATAAGACTTTTGATCCCGTATACTTTATTCCTTTTAACTCTAATAAAGATTGAATTGTACCATCTTCACCATATTTTCCATGAAGAGCTAAAAAAGCAACACTTATTTGATTTGATGAAATGAGATTTACAGCATCAAGATAATTTTCGTTCGATATATCAGTGTAATCATTTTCAGCAAAGTAATCTGCCACTTCCAACGGCTGATTTATTCCATAAGCAGGATCAAGCAGAATTACCTCGTATCCAAGGTTCAATAATGCTTGGTAAACTGATTTACCAGTTGATTTCGAGACTTCTCTTTCTGGCGAGGTACCACCAAGCAGTAAAAGTACTTTTAGTTTATTTTCCATATTATTTAATTTGTTTTATTTAATTATGACTTCGAGTGATAATTATTTTACAATTGTCATCCAGCAACTTCTAGGAGATAAGACAAAAGGGTTTATCTATTATTAGATATTTCTTTTATCCGGGATTATACCATAAGATTTTTCAGAAATTCTTAAAATATCCTTAATATTTTTTTTAGAAAGTTCTTTTGGTTTTCCAATCAATCTTGCTAACAGAATAATTTTGGCAGCCTGTTCCAGTTTTTCCATTTTAAAATATGCGTCATCAAGAGATTTACCCATAGTAACTGCACCATGATTTTGAAGAAGCATTGCCCAGGAATAATTTATGTAAGGTTCTAAACTTTTAGCAACACCATCCGTTGATGGAGTTGCATATTTACAAAGCGGGACTTTCCCAATAGTTAAAAAAACTTCAGGTAAATAATGTTTATTTAATCCTTCACCATTCAATGCAAAAGCGGTTGCGTAAGTTGGATGACAGTGTACGACAGCCTTCACTTCTTTTCTTTTTAGATAGGCAAATAAATGGATTTTATTTTCTGTAGATATTTTTTTCTTGCCCGATAATACATTTCCAATTAAATCAATTTCAATTATGTCTTTTTCATTAACATTTCCTTTACAAATACCTGAAGGAGTAATTAGAACCGAATCGGAATTTGTTCTGCAAGAAATGTTTCCATCGTAGGCGGCTACAAAACCTTTTTCATAGACTTTATGACAAATTTCAACTAACTTTTTCTTTGAAGACATTTTTGTTCCAGCTGTTCCATTAGCTTTAAGTTTACTAAACCATCTTCACCTGTGGCGTGTGGAGTCTCATTTTTTAAAAATGATTTCTGAACTGATTTTAAAACATAAACCATTTTGTTTCCGCGTTTGCGAAAACTTTTTCGGGTTTCATCTTGCAATAATATTGTAAGCTTTGGAGCTAAGATTTTTTTTCCAATAAGATTATCAATCGCAATTGCGCCTTTATGACAAAGTATTTCAATCCTGTTAAAAGCCTTTTTATTGTTATAAGAGACATTAAAAGTTCCATATCCATTTTTAGCGAACTTAACTGTACCCAAGGCAAAATCATCAACTTCACTTTGATAAATCAGATTATCGACTATGCCATCGATTGATTCAATCTCACCACCAAAGTACCTAAGTAAATCGATCATGTGGGTACCGATATCACGTAAAGCACCGCCACCGCTCAATTCTTTTTTAAATCTAAAGTTATTATCAGGCGGAAAATCGATATTAAAATGAACATCAATTGAGACAAGTTTACCAAGTTTTTGATCAATAATTAATTCCTTTGCTTTCAAAACAAGTGGATGAAATCGATGTATATAATTTACAGCCAGCAGTACATTGTTCTGCTTGCAAACGTCTACCATTTCTTGGGCTTGAATAGAATTTATTGCCAATGGTTTTTCACAAAGAATATTTTTTCCTGCCAGTGCGGCTTTAATAACTTGCTCATAGTGATGCACATTTGAACTTGAAATAAATACTGCATCAATATCTGATCTTAAGAATTCATCATAATTATTCAAATAATTATGCACACCAAATTTTTCACCAAGAGATTTTGCACGATTTGTATCTCTGCTGTATAAGCGATACAACACTGCTTTTTCTTATCAAGTCGAACTGCAGGTAAAAAGGAATTTTCTGCAAACCGACCGCAACCGGCAACTCCCCATTTAAGTTTTTTTCCTTGATAAATTTTTTCGACCATAAAATTAAAACTTTAGTCTTTCCATTAATTTTATAATTGGTTTTGAGTTTTGCATAATATAAAAATGCACACTGGGAACATTTTTATTTAAAAGTTCCTCAACCTGCTTTGCAGCCCATTCAATTCCTATATCAGTAACATGCTCTGGTTTGGCTGCCATAACCTCATCAGCCAGTTGATCAGGAATATTGATATAGAAATTTTTTGGAACCGAAGTAAGGTGTGATCGTGAGGTTAAGATTTTTAATCCCGGAATTATTGGAGCATTAATTCCAATTTCTCTACACAACTCGATGAATTTAAAATAATATTTGTTATCATAGAACATCTGTGTAACAACATAATCTGCACCGGCATCCACCTTTTCTTTAACAAACTTCACATCAGTTTTTAGATTTGGAGCTTCAAAATGTTTTTCCGGGTAACCGCTCACACCAACACAAAAATCGGTTGGTCTGGCATCAAGCAAACTGTCTTCTAAATATTTCCCACGATTCATATTCATAATCTGATTTACTAATTCAGAGGCAAATCTGTTCTTACTTTTACCTTCTGGAATTGGTTTTTCATATCCCGAATCATCACCACGAATTGCTAGTACATTTTGGATCTGCAGATAATCTAATTCAATTAGAAAATCCTCTGTCTCTTCTCTAGTAAATCCTTTAGTTAAAACATGCGGCACTGCATCAATATTATATTTATTCTGGATGAGTGCACAAATGCCAAGAGTACCAGGTCTTTTTCTTTTTACTTTTTTCTGAATGCCGGTTGCGGTTTCTTCGTATATAACTTCTGCGGCGTGTGATGTAATATCAATAAATGGTGGATTATATTTTGTAATGTCATCAAGTACTGATAATAATCCTTTTATATCACCGCCTCTTTTAGGCGGAATGAGTTCGAAACTTATTAATGGCTTTTTAGCTTTTTCTAAATGTTCTATTACTTTCATACAATCTTAATTTTTTCTTTGGTTGATTCTAATATAATAATAGTTTCTTAATTCGTGATAATTCATCACTATCAGAGTATATCTATAAAATGCTCTTACCAAATATTATCACTAATTATCTAGCTTAAAAAATTTCAACATGTTCTTATTTTTTCTTATAGACCCTTCATCCGTTCTGATTTTCATATACTTGCCGCCAAGCCAAAGCGGATTCTGATCTCTGTAATTATCGCTCATAACATTTCCTGATTGTCCGGTTGTAAGAATCAAATAAAACTCATCCGGATTTTCAAAATCGTAAATGAATCTCATTGATGGGCCAAGCACATTATCAAATTCGTTGTGTCGAAACATTGAAAATTCTTCGATACTTTTTGCAAACGGATATTCCGTATTATTAATTGTTGTTCCATCTCCGCCAAGTTCAAATGGACCAATGTTTATGTATTTATCTAAAAGTGAAAAATTACCACTAAAAGAATGTTTAAAAGTTACTTTATGCATCCTGCCCCATTGCCAATTTGTTAAATCTTTTCCAAAATTTTCTTCAAGATAAGTTAATGCATCAGCTAGACTTTTTCTTATAATTTCTTCACTTGATTCTTGTTTTTTAGTATTGACGTCATCAAACCATATTGAATTTGGTTTTTCCAAAATCTGCAATACACTTCGGTACGGAACATTCGCGAGAAACACAAATCGATTATAAAGATCATCACCCATTTCATCATAGTAAATATTTTTTAGTAGATATTTTAGAAACACAGAATAAATTGCCGCAGTTTGACTGTATTTGTTAATATCAAAATCCCATTTCTCCAATAATTCCAGCGATGTATTTAGATTTTTATCTTTTACTTTTATTCCTTCAAACGATTTTAATATATATGGAACAATAGTTCTTGCATAAGGCGATATTTGATCCATCTGATAATTCTTGAAATCATCAACCGAATGTTTTTGTTTGACCGTTAATAGTTCCCTTATTCTATCAATACGAGATGAAGGTTCCCATAGATTTGAAATGTGATATTTAAAATTCTTCAATGTTTTATTGTTTGCAGATGCAATAAAGTTTTCTGGTGGATTTAAAATTGCTGGAATTTCCTGCGCTGGAACAAATCCTTTCCAATCATTTTCGGATGTTGTTCCATCAAACACAAGAGTTGGGTTATTGCTTTTTCTTAAAGGAATTCTTGCACCCATTATGTAACCGATATTTCCTTGTGCATCACCATAAACAAAATTTTGCCCGGGAATACCAAAATATTTTACAGCATCACGAAACTCATTCCAGTTTTTTGCCTTATTGAGTTTATAAAATGCGAGCATCTCATCACTAAAATCATTTCCTGACCATCGCATACTAATTGGCGGAATTTTTCCATCATCCTTGTTATAAATAAACTCAAACGGATGAATATCAGAAATGATAGGACCACGATTAGTTTCCTTGATAATAATTATTTGATCTTTATCATCTTTAACTTTTATTGTGTCTTTAATGATTTTTAGATTCTGCCACTGTCCATCAATAAAATATTTTGTTTTGGATGTGTCAAGTTTTTCTACATAAAAATCTGCATCATCGTTCATTACATTTGTAAGTACCCAGGAAATATTATCGCCTTTACCTATAACAACTCCTGGAACTCCCGGTAAAGTAACTCCGGCAGCATTCCAATCTTTACTTTTAATAACAGCAGCATACCATTTACCCGGTGCGCTAAAAGCAAGGTGCGGATCATTTGCAATAATTGGTTTACCGGAAACAGATTTGTTTGCATTTACAACCCAATTGTTTGATCCGATGTGCGTGCCGGTCCATCCCATCATTTGCCGAAATGCTTTATCAGTTTCTGCAAGTGTAGAATTAATTGTCGGAAGATGTTTAAAGTTTTCTGCAATAATTGTTGGAGCATTTTCCGGATAATCGGGCAGGATTTCTAATACCTTTTCTTTGCCAAGTTTTTGAATAAGCTCTGCGAACGCAAGATCAGTCCACCAGCTAATATTTAGTTCCCAGGCCATCATTTTGATAACAATTAAACTATGGATAGGTTTCCATTGTTCTGGTTGATATCCCAGCACATCAAATTCTATAGCATAATTTCCACTTCGTTCTCTAAGATATTCATTTACACCATCTGAATATGATTGTAGAATTTTCATCACCGTTTTGATCATACTTACTTAAATTTTTTGCTATATTTCTTTTTATTCCGACTGTGCGAAACATTTTGTCAAATGGAATTGCTTTCTCACCGAGTATTTCACTCAATCTACCCTCGCCTGCTCTACGAATAAGATCCATTGTAAACAAACGTTCCTGTGCATGCAAATATCCTAAAGCAAAAGCAGCATCTTCATCTGATTGAGCAATAATATATGGCACGGCAAAACTGTCCCTATAAACTTCAATATCGGAAATGATTTTGGATGAAGATATTTCCCCAGCATATTGAGGAAGTGAAGATGAAAGCATATTGTAGAATATCCATCCAGCAATAATAAAAGAAACAACGAACGTTAGTGACAGACCAATTAATATTTTTTTCCAGCTACGCATACAGTTTGATTAAAATGTGATGGTCAAATATAAGAATTATTTTTGAGGGATTGGATTAACTTTTTAATATACAAATTAGAACTAATGGCAATCTAAATTAGATTCATCAACAACTTGTGCCGAGATTTTTGGTGAGATGTACGGAATTCCTAATCCCATTCCGCGTACAATAAAAAGTAAACCAATTACTAATGCAAAAATGGGAACGGCTTTAGAAATTTTCCTTCTTACATTAAGATTAATAAACTTACCAAATATTGTAGCAGCAAACATTGTTGGGACAGTTCCTAATCCAAATAAAACCATAACGGCAGAACCGGAAATTGCATCACCGCTTGCAATTGCGCCGGCTAAGGCAACATAAACCAATCCGCATGGTAGAAAACCATTCAGTATACCGATAAGAAACATCGCAGAAAATGTTCCGCGTTTAAATAAATCACTAATTCCGGATTTTAATGGCAGCGTAATTTTTTGAATATATCTATGCTGAGTTATTTTAGCTTTAAACTTTGGCGGGATTAGCACAGCTATAACAATTGCAATTCCTAGTACAATTGAAACGCTTTGCTGAAAACCAGAAATTACAAGGCGAGAGCCAAGCAATCCAAAAACAGCACCGAGAAAGGAATAAGTTGCAACTCTGCCAAGGTTATACAGTAATCTTCCTGTAACAAATGATAAATTATTAGAGTTTGGAACCGGAAGTGCGATTGCGATTGGGCCGCACATTCCAATACAATGAAAGCTTCCGAATAATCCAACAAAGAATGCTGTTAAAATTTCTGGTGACATTTTTAATCTGTAAAAGAATAAAGAATTTAATTAAAAGTAAAAGTCATTTCGAAGGAGCCTGCCAGTCGGCAGACAGGTCGTCGACTGAGAAATTTGAAATACTAAAGAAAAAAGATTTCTCCCTATGGTCGAAATGACAACTATTCTTTTTCATTCAATCGAAAAATCATCCACAATGACTTAATTAATTACAAAAGAACTTTCTTTATAATACTCAACTTCATCTTGAGTGAAGTTAAGTTTTACCCTCCAATAGCCTTTATCCATACTTTGTGTAGAGATTAGTTGATGTCCGCTTGTGTCAATAGCAACGGCAACTGCAAAATCTTTTTTTTCATTTGATGGACGATAAAATTGAATTACTCCGGTTAAACTTTTTTGAACGAATGATTTCGGTAAAACTAATTTTATAAAACCATTTTCAGGACTTATACTAACCTCATCACCCATTTTATTGGTTCTGTTCATTCTATCAATCTGTTCTTGATGATGAATGCCTTTATCGTAGTAATCACTTGCAACCAAATCAACATCCTGACTCATCAAAAATATCACTGTGCTAATTGTAATAGCCATAAACACTATTATGGTGATGAGAATTCCTGTTCCCCAATTAAATTTATTTTTTTTCATTTACTTCCATCGGTCCTAAAAATGAGGTCTTAACTTTTTTAATCAATTTATTTCCATCGTAAACACCAATCTCAATCGGGGTGTTCATCTTACTAAGTTTTGCTTTATCCATCAAAACAAGAAATTTTGTTTCAACAATCTCTTGTGATTTTAACACAATATCTTTTCCAACTAATTTCAGTTCTCCATCAGCAGGATTTTCAAGTTTGATTTGCACAGGAGTTTCGTTAAAAGTTTTGTTTACAATATTTAAATCATAAACATTACTTACTTTCCCATTTGGTTGTTCTTGAAATAACATTCCGGGTGTTCTTAAAACATTAATAGAGTAGTCGGTCCTTATGGAAAGCAAGTAACCTAGAACACCAACTAACACCACAAGGATAACTGAGTATAGCATCATTCTTGGTGTAAAACGAAACTTTGTTTTATTTTCAATTCCGTTTAGTGAATCATACCTGATTAATTTTTTTGGACGATTAATTTTTTCCATCACAGCATCACACTCATCAATGCAGGCTGTGCAGTTAACGCATTCTAATTGAATTCCGTTTCGAATATCAATTCCTGTTGGGCAAACATCAACACATAAATGGCAATCAATGCAATCACCTTTATCAGAAGTTTCTTCCCCTCTTTTTAGTTTCCCGCGTGGTTCACCGCGTTTATGGTCATATGCAATTACAATCGAATCCTGATCAAGTAAAACGCCCTGCAGTCTTCCGTATGGACAAACAATTGTGCAGGCTTGCTCGCGGAAAAAAGCAAATACCCAATAAAATATTAATGAGAAGACAATGATCGCAATAAATCCGCTTAAATGCGCCCCTGGCGGTTGGGTAATAATGGAAATGACTTTATCCATACTGATAATGTATGATAAAAATATATGAGCGATAATAAATGCGATTATGAAGAAGATTATATTCTTAATACCCTTTTTAAATAGTTTTTTACTATTCCATTCCTCAACATCAAGCTTACGCTGATCTCTTGCGTCACCTTCAATCCAGTATTCAATCTTGCGAAAAACCATTTCCATAAAAATAGTTTGAGGGCATGCCCAGCCGCAAAATATTCTCCCGAATACTACTGTAAAAAGAATTATGAAGACAATTATTGAAATCATTGCAAGTACGAATAGGTGAAAATCGTGCGGACCAAATGGAATTCCGAACAGGATAAAATTTCTGTTTAAAAAGTCAAACAAAAGAAATTGATGACCATTTACTTTTATGAAAGGCACGATGATCAAAAAAGCGAGAAGAATTAAACTAACTACAGTTCTGGCATTATAAAATTTACCAGAAGGTTTCTTAGGATAAACCCATTTTCTTTTTCCATCATCAGTAACAGTTGCAAGCTGGTTTCTATACTCTTGCTTTTCTTCTGCAATTATATTTTCATTTGTATTCATCATTCTTTCAAAAATATTTTAGCACATCATTTAGATGCAACCTCAGTTGAATCAGATTCTTTCCAGATCGGTCCTTCAGGTAGTTTTGGATTGGCCGGTGTTGTTCCGTGTAATGTAATAATATAGCTTGCTACATCTTGCATTTGTTTTGGGCTTAGTTGACTTTGCCAGCTAATCATTCCCTTTGCGACAACACCATATTTGATTACCTTGAATATATTTTTTATTCCACCACCATGAATCCAATTATCATCAGTTAGATTCGGCCCAACCAATCCGCCGCCATCAGCAGCATGACAAGCAACGCAATTTGCAGTATAAATCTGTTTACCACCATCAATAGCTGCCGGATCAGTTAGAAGAGTTACCGATTCTTCATTTAAAAATGCACCGGAATTCATTAACGCCGCGCGCTCAACTTCTGCCTGCTGAACCTGAATTGCATATTCTTCTTCTTGCAGTGGACTCGAATTGAATACATGGTAATCAAGCATATAAAAAATTGAAAACGCTATTGTTAAATAAAACAACCACAAAAACCATGGTGGTATTTTACTATCAAGTTCGCGAATTCCATCATATTCATGATCTAATAACAATTCGTGTTCTGTTTCAACTGGAGTTGTTTTTGTTATATATCTTCTAAACCTTGCAAAAGCAGAGGGTTGTTTTTGTAAGGCTTTGTCTTCTGCAACACCTTTTCTACCCTCATAATATACTATTGCAATAAAGCTGATTATAATAATCGCAATAAGAAACATTGCAACGATGTCATAATACGATGGGGGAAAGTCAGATTCACCTGCAGCAATAACTGGTGAAGTAAAAAACAAAATAAGTGCCGCAAGCAAAACGGTGAAATGATTAAACTTTTTTCTCATGTAAGTCACCTGTATTGTTAAAATTATTTTCTTCATCTTTTTCAAGAGGAAGATTTTCCATTCTTTTAATATAGTTTTTATCAACCTTGAACATCCAGATAAGGATGATAGCAAAAAACAAAACAAATACAACCAATGAAATGATTGGATAAATTGAAATTCCTTCTATTGATTGTAATATTTCCTTATACATCTTATTCCTTATTTATTTTCTTCAACTGGATTTGCTTTTATGTCTATTCCGAGTCTCTGCATGTAAGCAATTAGAGCTATTATTTCTTTATCTGGCTCAGCAGGAATTCCATTTTTTTGCAAATCAAGTGCAATAGCTTCGGCCTGTTTCATCAGATCATCATTTGCTTGATTTTCGTATCCTTCCGGATAAGGCACTCCAAGCGTTCGCATTACATTAATTTTTTTGGATGTTAAAGAAATATCAAGTTGATTTTCTAAAAGCCATGGATATGGCGGCATAATCGAACCCGGTGACATTGAGCGCGGATTTTCCATATGCAGATAGTGCCATAAGTTTGGATACTTTCCACCCTGTCTGTGAAGATCCGGACCGGTTCTTTTTGAACCCCATAAAAATGGATGATCATAAACAAATTCACCGGCTTTAGAATACTCGCCATATCGTTCTGTTTCAGATCTAAAAGGTCGGATAAGCTGAGAGTGACAATTGTTACAGCCTTCTCTGATATAAATGTCTCTCCCTTGCAGTTCAAGCGGCGAATATGGTTTAACTGATGCAATTGTTGGAATGTTTGATTTAACTAAAAATGTTGGTACGAATTCTACAATTCCACCAATTAAGATTACGAATAAAGAAGCAATCAAGAAGTAAATAGGTTTTCCTTCAAGCCATCGATGCGAAATTTTTTCTTTTACCTCATTGTGCATCGGTGCGGCTTCTGCTTCTTCGTTTGCAACTAGTTTTCCTTGCATCATAGTCTTAGCTATGTTGTATACCATTATGCACATTCCAACTAAATACAAAGTACCACCAAATGCTCTAATAATGTACATTGGAATTATTTGAAGAGTTGTTTCTAAAAAGTTTGGATATTGCAACATTCCCATATCATTAAATTGCTTCCACATTAATGATTGTGCAACGCCAGACCAGTACATTGCTGAAGCATAAAATACCATTCCAAGAGTTCCAATCCAGAAATGTACATTAGCCATCTTTTTAGAGTAGAGTTCTGTTTTAAATATTTTAGGTACCAGCCAATAAAACATTCCTGCAGTTAAAAATCCATTCCAACCAAGAGCCCCAATATGAACGTGAGCGATAATCCAATCTGTAAAGTGTGCAAATGCGTTTACATTTTTTAGTGAAAGCATCGGGCCTTCAAATGTGGACATACCATAAGCGGTTACCGCAACTACCATAAATTTAAGAATGGGATCTTCTCTAACCCTATCCCAGGCACCTCGTAAGGTTAAGAGTCCGTTTATCATTCCTCCCCAGCTTGGTGCAATTAACATAATTGAAAAAACAGTTCCTAGAGACTGTGCCCAATCAGGTAAAGCAGAATAAAGGAGATGATGAGGGCCAGCCCAGATATATAAAAATATCAATGCCCAAAAGTGTATGATTGAAAGTTTGTAAGAATATATCGGCCTGTTAGCAGCTTTAGGCAGAAAGTAATACATCAAACCTAAATACGGTGTGGTTAAGAAAAATGCAACCGCATTATGCCCGTACCACCATTGAACCAAAGCATCCTGCACTCCGGCATACAACGAATAACTTTTAAATAAACTTACTGGAATTTCAAAGGAGTTAACAATATGAAGCACCGCAACAGTAACCCAGGTTGCAAGGTAAAACCATATTGCAACGTACATATGCTTTTCTCTTCTTTTGATAATCGTTCCAATCATGTTGATACCGAAAACAACCCAAATAAGAGTTATGGCAATATCAATTGGCCATTCTAGTTCAGCGTATTCTTTACTTGATGTAAGACCAAGTGGAAGTGATATCGCTGCTGCAACAATAATTAATTGCCATCCCCAGAAATGGATTTTGCTTAGCAGAGTACTAAACATTGGGGCTTTAAGAAGTCTTGGAAGCGAATAATAAATGCCGGCAAATATCGCATTTCCAACAAAAGCAAAAATAACAGCATTGGTATGCAAGGGACGAATTCTTCCGAATGTTAAAAACGGAATACTGAAATTCCATTCTGGGGCAAAAAGCTGTGTGGCTATTAGTACACCAACAAGCATACCCACAATTCCGAATACCAATGATGCTATAGTAAAGTCTCTTACGATTTTATTATCGTAACTGAACTTCTCTAACTGCATAGGGGCTCCTTTATTTGAAGTTGTAAGTTAATTATCAAGTTTTTTTCTCTTCTTTATTTTTTTGTGTTTCTGATTTTTTTTCCTTTTTTGATTTTTCGTCCTCGAAAAGCATACGTACAGATGGTGTGTATGTATCCGAGTACTGTCCGCTTTTTACACTCCACAAAAAAGCAATTAAAAATCCTATCGCCACAAACAGACTAAAACCAATTAATACAACAATTACAGAGATAGCAAACCTCTTTTTTTAGCAATAAAATTAGTGGCTAAAGTTGCAACCATTACAACACTGATTGAACTTACGGGCATTAACACTGCGGCAATTAAAGGGGATAACATTCCATTAATTGCAAAACTTAGTCCGACTAAATTATAAAAAAATGATATTAAAAAGTTTAGATGTATAATTTTTAAACTGGATTTAGAAAATTCTAAATATGTTGAAATATTTTTTAATTGTCCAGAATCAATAATTGCGTCGCAAGCAGGAGTAAAATTACTGACATCATCAGTAACAGATATTCCAACATCACTTTGACTAAGTGCGCCGGCATCGTTTAAGCCATCGCCAATCATTAGTACTTTTCTTTTATCTGCTTGTAATTGTTTGATAAAATTTAATTTGTCTTCAGGCGATTGTTTGAAGTGAAGCTGTGATTCTGATTTAAATATTTTTAAAAGATTATCTTTTTCTCCATTATTATCTCCTGAAAGCAATGAAAGTTGATATTCAGAAGATAGATTTTTTACAACTTTATCAATTCCCTCTCGATAAGAATTTGAGATTGTAAAATTGCCTATTATTTCAGAATTAATAGAAACAAAGACTCTGGTTTTAATAACATCAATTTCTGTTTCGCTTAGTTTTGTATTAACAAAATCAGAGGATCCTATTTTAATAATATTTCCATATACAACACCTTCGATTCCTTTTCCCACTGGTTCATTAAATTTTGTCACTGGATAATAATCCGAACCTTCGATTGAATCAAAAATCTTTTTACTCAGCGGATGTGTGGAATTTCGCACTAAAGATTTAATGCATTTTAATTCATTTGTATTTAGAATTCTGCCCGTAAAGATAATATCTGATTTTCCTGATTCTGTAATTGTTCCGGTTTTATCAAATACTATTGAATTAATCTTAGCCATCATTTCAACAACTGAAGCATTCTTTAGATAAAATTTATTCCGTCCAAAAATCCTCATCGTATTACCAAGTGTAAATGGTGTTGACAAAGCCAGAGCACAAGGACAGGCAACTATTAAGACAGATGTAAAAACATTTATTGCAGTAAATGTACTTACCGAAAGCCAAAATGCCGCAGCGACAAATGCTATCAGCAAAATAACAATTGTAAAATATTTGCTAACAGTGTTTGAAAAATTGGTAAACTCGCTTTCAGTTTTTTTATTGAATGTATCATTATTCCAGAGCTGAGTTAAATAACTTTGGGATACTTCTTTAATTACTTCAAGCTCGATCAATCCTGATTTTTGCCTGCCGCCCGCGTAAATCATTTCTCCGCTAACTTTATGAATCGGATGAGACTCTCCCGAAACAAAACTATAATCAATTAATCCATCACCGTTCATTAATATTGCATCAGCAGGAACAATTTCATTTTGCCTGATTATGAATTCTATTCCCAACCATCAGATTTGCAACAGGAATCGATTTTTCAATTTCATTTTGTTTAATTGTGACTGAGAGCGGGAAAGTATGCTTTGTAGTCTCGTTCAAAATTCATTGCATCATAAGTTTTCTCCTGCAGATATTTTTCCGATTAAGGAAAAAGAATACTAATCCGGCCAATGAATCAAAATATCCTGCTTGATTTAGGATCAACAACTCGTAAACACTGCGAAGAAATAAAACCAATATTCCTAACGATAAGGGAACATCGATATTAATAATTTTTTTACGTAAACCTTTGTATGCTGAAACGAAATAATCGGAAGCAGAATAAAAGAATACAGGTAACGAAAGAATAAGGTTTAAATAATTAAAGAACGATTTTAAGAGACTATCTGCGGTAGTGATTGAGAAATATTCAGGAAAACTGAACATCATGATATTACCAAAACAAAATCCTGCTACACCAACTTTGTAATAAAGGCTTTTGTTGGATTTGGTTTCTATTTTCTTTTCAGCAGTATCTAAATTTATCTGTGGTTCATATCCGATTGAAGAAATAAGGATAACAACTTCTTTTAAAGATATTTTTTCATGCAAATATTTTACATTTAATTCTTTTCGTACAAAGTTTACTGTAGAGCTTGTAATGGCAGGATTTAATTTAAAAAGATTTTCCAGCAGCCAAATGCATGAGCTGCAATGCATTTGCGGAATGAAAAAAGTAATTTTAGAAATTTTATCATCATTAAAATCTAAAAGTTTATTTATTGTTGTTAGATCATCTAAATAATCAAACTTTTTAGATTCAAAATTCTTTGGTGAAATTCCGGGATTTTCTTGAAAATTATAATATGTACAAAGTTCTCCCTGATTCAGAATTTCAAAAACAGTTTTACAACCCGAGCAACAAAAATATTTATCATCAATTGCAATAGATTCATCTCTGCAAAGATCTCCGCAATGATAGCAGACAATTTGATTTTTTGTTTTTGATTCAGTTGCCATAAAATGAAGTAATAAAACAGTTTAAATTCTTAATCGGATAATAATTACTTGAAATTACGTGCCAAATATAAACTATTTAAAAAGACTTTTTTCAATCAAAACTGATCAAGAAAATAATTGAGTTCTATGATTTGAAACTATCGAAAAGATTTTCTTCTCAAACGAGAGAATGGAAGGAGCATCACTTAAATTTAGCCGCGAAATGCTTTTCTCTTGGCTGTCATTAACCACTTCAAGACAGAATTTATTTAATTTCAATTCCAGCTTAATTAAAACAAAGCCTTCTTTTATTCTCCCCTTTCGTAAAAGGGAGAATATTAAAGTTCCTTCCCTTAGAGAAGGGATTAGGGATGGGCTAAATATTCTTCCCAAATCTTAAACAACTGATAAGTTGCATAAATATCTTTAGAACAATATACAGCTATGTCTTTTATTCGTCCTGCTTCATAAAGAGTTTTTACTTCCATTCCGGAAATGTCTTTCGCTTTTGGAGATTCAATTCCAAATGCATGGCAGTAAAAATCCAGATTAAATTTTCTTGTCGTACTGTAAAAAGTAAATTGTTCAAGCAAGTCAATATGAATATCACCGTAACGATAACCCATCAAATTTTTTGTAACCTTTACACCAAGCATCGCAGAACGCATCATTAAAAATGGAATATCAAAATTTCTTCCGTTAAATGTTACAAACTGATCAACATATTGCGCAACTCGCCAAAAAGATTCAAGCATTTCTTTTTCAGGTAAACCTTTGTATTGCACGTTGGTATTTTCAGAATTCAAATCTTCATGTTTGTCTGATTCGTAGTAAACATAGGATTTTTCTTTTTCTACATCGTACATTCCAATTGCAATGCATTTTGCTGTATAAGGATAAAGCGATGTGTAACGAATTGCTTCATCGCGCATAGACTCTTTTTTGGCGGGATCAATTTCTTTATCTGCATACTTTAGCAGATATTCACGTTGGCTTTCGGAAAGAGATTCAAAAGGATAAGAACAAGTTTCAATATCAAAAATTAGTTTGCGCATTTTATTACCTCCCAATAATGATGAACAATAATATTTTTATTTTGAATAAAAGATTACTTCACTCGAAGACTTGTTCGCAATAACTTCATTTAGTAATAATCTGTACCTCTGGTTCAAACTTTTTAATCTTTTCAATAAACTCCTCAGTAAGTGGTGTTGATTTTCTTGTTTTAGGATCAACAAAAACAACAACTCCTTTTCCATCTACAATTATTTCTCCAGTTTTCTTTCGAACTAATCAAATGATCATAACCGAACGATGAATTTTTTATGTATGAAACTCTCGAATAAACATCCAATTCATCATCATAAAATGAATGCCCAAGGTAATTTATTTCATTTCTTACCATAAAAAATAATTTACCATCCGAAAATATTCCACCTTCAGGAATCAATCCCGCTTCTTTAACATATTCTAACCGAGCGTGTTCAAAAAAATTAATATAAACAGCGTTATTGCAAACACCGAGCATATCAACTTCGTGAAAGCGAACTTTAACAGTAGTTTTGTGAGTAAAATCTTTTACATCCATTAAATGAAAACCTCATCAATTATTTGTGCCGACTTTTTTACATCATCAAAAGAAACATCTAAATGTGTAATAGCACGAATCAAATCAATCTTACCAACCGAAACAAGTAAACCTTTTTCTTTACATCTTTTCAAGCCTTCATCTACAGAAATATTTTTGGGATGAAACAATAAAATATTTGTGTGAACTGCTTCCATATCAATTTCTAAATTTGGATTAGCATTAATTCTTTCAGCAAGAAATTTAGCTTTTTCGTGATCTTCTTTTAATCTTTCAATATTATTTTGAAGAGCATACAAACCTGCAGCTGCAAGAATTCCAACCTGTCTCATCCCTCCGCCCCACGCTTTTCGAACTCGAAATGCTTCCTTGATAAAATCCTTTGATCCTGCAATTATAGAACCAACCGGTGCACCAAGAGCTTTTGAAAGACAGCAAGAAATAGAATCAAAATGCGAGGCATATTCTTTTACAGAAATTCCAGTTGCAACAGAAGCGTTCCAGATTCTTGCGCCATCAAGATGATAAAACAAATTATATTTTTTTGCAAGATTTTTTAATGCAACAATATTTTCAATCGGCCAGATGGTTCCGCCACCACGATTGTGTGTGTTTTCTACTTCAATTACTTTTGTTCGAGGCATATAATATGCAGATGTGGGGCGAATGATTGGCTCAACTTGATCAGGAGTAATTACACCGTGTTTACCTTCAATTGGGAATAATTGTATTCCACTTAATGCCGCTGGTGAACCGGATTCATAATTAAATATATGTGCATCTCGTTCACAAATAACTTCATCACCTGGATTTGTTAAAACATTTAAACAAATCTGGTTTCCCATAACTCCACTTGGAACATATAAAGCCGCCTCCTTTCCTAAAAGCTCGGCTGCATATTCTTCAAGTTTATTTACGGATGGATCTTCTTTAAATACATCATCACCAACTTCTGCATTATACATTACTTTACGCATTGCTTCAGATGGGCGTGTAACTGTGTCGCTTCTAAGGTCTATCATTTCATTTCTCTTTTTACGTCATCCTGAACGAAGACGAAGGATGACAATCTTACAATTTGATAATCACACTTCGACTTCGCTCAGTGTGACAGATATTCTATAGCTTAAATTTTTTCTTCATCCAAATTAAAATGTTAATCCCAAATATCCACAATGAAAATGCGGAAGATAATATTGGAATGATTAGTGGATTTTTAGTGTAAAATGTTTTTTCATTATTTAAAGGAACATCAACAACTAAATGTGTTCTGGTAAACATTTCTGTTTCAACTTCTGTAACACCGAATTTATTTATCAAACAACTAATACCGCCATTGGCACAACGAACAACCGCTCTCCTGTTTTCAACAGCACGTAAGTTTGCAAATTCTTTGTGTTGATACGGTCCGCTAAGTTTTCCATACCAACTATCGTTTGTAAGTACAGTTAAAAATTGTGCGCCACGATCTACAAAATAATTTGGGAAAGTTGGAAATACGGATTCATAACAAACTAATCCGCCGATTTTTATTGTATCATTGTTATTTACAAATTTAAAAACTGGTTGTATCTTGTCCAACATTCCATCCGCTAATACCAACGCCCCATTTTAGTAAATCCCCCAAGAAAGGAATTTGATCAACAAAAGGTGTATGCTCACCAAGAGGGACTAATTGCATTTTGCCATATCGTTGTATTTCAAAGCTGTTCGGTTTCAAAAGTAAAATTGAGTTGTAAGTTGCGTAGTGATACTTACCCGTCTCGCTGTACTTTGCATTACGTGGAGCTTCTTTTTCATAAATACGATAATCCGGCATTCCTGTTAAAAGAGAAACATTATTTTTGTTCAGGAAAGAATAAATCGTATCAAGCTCCGATTGATAAGTACCAGATAATAAGATATATGGGTAAAGCTGTTTCAGGCCACAGAATTATTTGTGCGCCTTCGTCAACACATTTTTGAGAGAGATCCAAGTTATTATTTAATATTTCATTCAAACCGCCGAGTTCCCATTTATTCCAGGGATCAAGATTTGGCTGAATTATTCCAACTTTAATTTTTTTCTCATTACCTACGGCTGATGATATTTTTAAATATCCATATCCAATAATGAAAATAAAAACCAATGCGGCTATTGAAAAATTAGTCAATCCAACTTTTAAGTTTTTCTTAAATGACTTAAAGCCCTTGAATATGAAAATGTTTATCCATAGAACAACAAACGATAATCCAAACGCTCCTATTATATCTGCTATTTGAATAAATGCGGTAAATTTTGCAAGTCCGTGTCCGATAGTAAGCCAAGGAAATTTTAAATCGGTAAGCGTAAGAAGGTATTCGCCGGTTACCCAAAAGAAGGGAAAGAAATAAATTGATAAATCTTTTTTAAAAACTTTTTTAGATAAAAAAAACAGAGTTGAGTTAATCAGCATTACGCAGGGTAAAAAGAAAACTAATACTGTTCCGCTTAACATTAAGAACGGATCTGATTCACTTTGCCAGCTTCCCACCCAGTAAACGGTTGTTAAACTCATTACAAAAAATGTTAAGTACGAAGCTAAGTTTAATTTTAATAATGTTTGTCTTTTAGTTACAACAAAAAAGTACGGGATAAATGCAACAAAGAGCAACATTGGAAATGGAAAAGGAAATGGTGTAAATGAGATCCCAAATAATAATCCGGAAAGAATTAATAAAAGTCTATCTCTTCTTCTTTCTTGTTTCTGTTCAGTTGATAATTCCTGGTTATTTAATTGAAATCTCAAATTTGTGTTTTTCTTTTTCTGATAAAATAACGAACTACAAAAAACAGGACTACAATTATTGAAATAACTAAAATTATGTTGCTATATGTTTTAAGATAACCGTCTATTAAATCAATATTATTTCCAAAAGCAATTCCTAAATAAATAAGAATTGCATTCCATACTGCTGAACTGATTAAACTGAGTATAGTGGTTTTATTTACATTTAGTCTGCTCATTCCGGCAAAGAAAGAAATAACCGCGCGGGTGCCGGGCAAAAATCTATTTGCAATTATTAGGTAGTACCCATATTTGCGAAATGAATTTTCAACTTTTTCAAACGATTGAACTGTAATAAATTTTAATTTACCTGAGTGAATTAATCTTTTATCAAACTGCCACCCTATTATAAATGCTGTTAGGAAACCTAATAGACTTCCAGAAGTTGCAAATAGAAATAATGGAATAAAATGTAATGAACCCGTTGCAACTAATGAACCACCAATTACAACAACCATATCACTGGGAGATGGTGGGAATAAATTTTCTATATACGCAAAGAAAAATATTGTCAAATAAATCCAGAATGGTGTAAATCCAGAAAGATCAGTTAGAATTGTTTCAAACATTCTAATCTTTCTTCTGTAATAAAACAGTTGCGAAAGAAACTACGCCCTCAGTCCTACCAACAAATCCTAGTTTTTCAGTTGTTGTAGCTTTGATAGAAATTTGCTCAATATCTGAATTTAGTATTTCTGAAATGTGATTACGTATTTGATCTACATATAGCGATATTTTGGGTTCTTCCATCGCTAACACGCAATCAAGATTTCCAATTTCGTACCCTTCTGTTTTAATAAGTTCATTAACGTATTCTAATAGTTTGGAACTATCTGCGTCTTTCCATTTTTCATCAGTATTAGGAAAATGTTTTCCGATATCCCCCAGAGCAAGTGCACCAAGCATCGCATCGCATATTGCGTGAAGTAAAACATCTGCATCGGAATGACCCTCTAATCCTTTATCAAAAGGAATTTCTACTCCGCCGATGATTAATTTTCTTCCTTGAGTAAATGCGTGAACATCAAAACCAAAACCGGTTCTAAAATTTAACTTCAATACCTAACCTCAAATCGTTTAAATTCATTTTTTGATTCTGACCATTCAATAAAACAATTAATAACATGTGATTTTGAAGGACCGTTTTTTATATGATTTATTAATTCTAAAATTATTGCTTTATCACCTTCAACTTCTGTTAAAACTTCACCTGTAAATAAGTTTTGAGTGTAACCATTCAAATTTAAATTTTCTGCATGTTTCATCACAAAATATCGATACCCAACACCCTGAACTAATCCATTTACAATTATTTTTGCTCTTTTTAATTCACTCATCTTTTATAGAAAATAGTTCTGAAACAATTAGACCAATAAAAATAAGCACGCATCCAATTAGACCAAAATTAGAAATTTTTTCGCTGAGTAAAAAGTAAGCGAATACCGCAGCAAAAATTGGTTCTATTGAAAATATAATTCCTGCTTTTGTTGGAGAGACAATTTTTTGATATTTCAATTGAATAACTGTTGCGATTATAGAAGCAAATATTGCAGTGTAAATAATTGCTGTGATAACGGAAGTATTAAAGCTAAATCTAATTGTTTCTACAGAAGTTATAGAAAAACCAAACGTTAAAATAAATCCGCCAATTCCAGTAATTAAAAGTTGCACAAAAACCATTGGCAGATAGTCATATTTTTTTGTGAACACATCAACATACACAACCTGAAATGCAAAAAGTAATGCGCAAATTAGTGTTAGTAAATCACCAAGATTAAAATCTGATCCAAGTTGGTGAATAAAATCAAGAACATTTTCACCCTTGCTAGATAACATTATCAAACCAATTAAAACTAAAAAAACGCTTATGAGATTAAACCATTTTGGTTTTCTTTTTTCTATGATTAATTGCAGGATTGGGATGAATACTACAAACATTCCTGTTATAAAACCTGATTTAGTTGCTGTGGTTAGATTTAACCCAAGCGACTGAGCAGTGAAACCTGAAAAGTAAAATATTCCAAGAATTGATCCCGCAATTAATGTTTGCTTGTTTGTTTTTTTTAATGATGAATAAACGAATGGTAAAAATATTAACGCAGCTAAACTAAATCTTAAAGCGAGGAACAATAAGGGAGAAATATCAGTAAAAGCATTTTTTATTAATGCAAAAGTTCCGCCCCAAATTAAAGTATTAAAAAGAAGAGCAATTTCTCCAGTATATTTTTTCATTTAAACCATATAAAAAGATGACATCTTTTGAAAAGATGTCATCTTTAATCTTTTAATAATTTATAAAATTATTCTTTATCCTTTGCACGAACATATCCAAACGATTTAAGCATATTTAAATTTGACCGCCATTTTTCTCTAACCTTTACACGAAGCTCAAGATAGACTTCCCGATCCAAAAATTCTTCGATGCTTCTTCTTGATTTTTCTCCGAGTGATTTAATTGCAATGCCGCCTTTGCCTATAATAATAGGTTTTTGCGATTCTCGTTCAACTACAATTTCTGCACTGATAAAATCTTTTGAATGTTCTCTTTCTTTAAATTCAGCAATTAATACTTCGCAGCTATATGGAACTTCATCTTCATAAAGTTCAAAAAGTTTTTCACGAATTATCTCCGTAACAAAAAATCTTTCTGTTTCCTCGGATACTATATCATCCGGATAAAATTTATCGCCTTCAGGTAAACATTCAACAATATCGTTTTTTAATCTTTCAAGATTGAATTTTAGATTTGCAGAAACAGGAATAACAGATTTAAAAATATTTAGTTTTTCAAATCTTTCAATTAAAGAAAGTGCTTGTTCTTGTGAGATTGTATCAATTTTATTCAGCACTAAAATTTTAGGGTTTGCTTTTTCTTTAATTACTTTTTGAATATACTCATTCTCTTCAGCGCCTTTAAATGATTGCTCAGAGCTAACATCATAAATTATAACAAACACATCTGCATCTTTAACAGAAAGATCAATATCATCCATCATTTTTTCCTGAAGAAGATATGCAGGTTTTAGAATTCCGGGAGTATCCAAAAAAACAATTTGATAATTTTCTTCAGTCAAAATTCCAAGTATTCTTTTACGTGTTGTTTGAGGTTTGGATGTAGTGATGGAAATTTTTTGTCCAAGCAAAGCATTCATTAAGGTTGATTTACCAACATTCGGCAAACCTATAATTGCGGCGTATCCAGCTTTTGTGTTCATTCTTATCTTTTCTTTTTATGGTGTGCAAATATACGAAATGAGAGAGTATTATTAGGAAGAATATTACAAGTGGAGTTTAGAATAAACCAAAACAATGTTTAGTGACTAAATCTTTTTTTGGACCGTTTCTGAAATTCAAACAAGAAATAACCTGATACAAGCATAGCAAATGAAAGTAATGATCCAAATATTGTAAGATTTTTTTTGCTAAAAAGAGATGAAAAATAATCACCAATACTTTTAGAATAAGTTGTAACTATTGCATTGGTTTCGCTGGTCTTTGAGGTTGATATTATTTGAAATAATAGATATCCAGTAATGCAAAGAGTAATCACACCAAAAACAGATAATACAGCAAACAAGAAATATTTCTGCTGCTTAGCATTCGAAGCTTTTCTGTTTACTTTATTCATAACCAATTTTGTAAAATCTATACCTGGTGATTCTGCTTCAATATGTTTTAACAGGTTATGTGATTTAAGTAATGCAGCATACTTCTTTTTTAATTCAGGAGAAATTTCAATCGCATTTTTTACAATTTCTTTTTCTTCACGATTTAATTCATCATCCAAATACTTATTCAGCAACTCGTCGTTTATGTTTATCATAAAACTTCCTGCAGTAAATTTCTTTTTTCTATAATCTCTCTTAATAAATTACGAGAGCGATGTAATATAACTTTTACGTTCACAACAGAGATTTCTAAAACTTCACTGATTTCTTCTGTTTTCATTTCTTCTAAATAAAACATCGTTATAACAGCTGCGTTTTTTGGTGGAAGCTGGTTTACGATTTTCTTCACCAATACCGAAATATCTTCATTCACTAATGTGTCTGCATTGTAATCACTTTTTAGATAATATAAATCATCAATAGAACTCATTTCAGTTTCAATTTTTCTTTTTATAGAAGATAATTTTGTCAATGCTGTATTATAAACTATACGATAAAACCACGTTGAAAATTTGGATTCATTCTTAAAGGTGCTAAGATTATTATAAGCTTTCAAGAAACAATCCATTAAAACTTCTTCAGCCTCAAAATCATTTTTTAACATCCTTTTAAGCATAGAAAAAGCCTTATTCTTATATCTATCTATAAGAACGGAATAATCCGCAGCGTTACCTTTCTTAACGGATTCAATAATTTCAACATCTGTAAGGTTTTTCATTTTCATTATAGACTATTTCAAAGTCATCAAAGGTTACAAATATTTACAGACGGTTAAAGTTATATTGATTTATTTAGATAATCAATTTGTAACCTTGAGTTTATAAATGCAGTCAAATGTATTGGATATTAAATAATTAAAATCTGTAACCTTTAAAGAATTCTATTGTCAAAAGGATTAGAAACATAAGGAGATAATAAAATGCGCGAAGAAGTAATTGCAGTATTTATTCCAATCATTATGACTCTTGTAATTGGAGCGATACTAATTGTTTATTTTTTCTTAAAGTCCAAGGAAAAACAAATGCTTATAGAAAAAGGACTTTCTACAGAGGATATTAAAAAGTTCTTTGAAGAAAAACGTGATGGACTTGGATTGTTGAAAATTGGAATCATATCAATTTTCTTTGGTATAGGATTGGGGTTTGGAATGATGCTTCAGGATGCAACTACAAAAGAATATTGGATTCCGTTTTCATTATTTGTTGGAACTGGAATTGGTTTTGTTTTAGCTAATGTGTTGAGTGAAAAGATGAAACTAAAAAAATAATGCTAGAAACCCCTTCCGTATTAGAAGGGGTTTTGGTATTTAACTTTTATTCTTGCGCTTCCAACCATCGTTCTGCATCAAGAGCTGCCATACAGCCTGTGCCGGCTGCAGTAACTGCTTGGCGGTAAGTATGATCTGCAACATCACCAGCAGCAAAAACACCTTCAATATTGGTATATGTTGAACCCGGTTTGGTGATTAAATATCCAGTCTCATCCATGTCCAACAAACCTTTAAACAATTTTGTATTAGGCTGATGTCCAATTCCAATGAATAATCCATCAGCTTTAAATTCAGTTGTTGAACCATCCTTAGTATCTTCGAGAATAACGCCTGTCATACTCTTCTTATTATTTTCTTCAACTCCAAGAACTTCTTTAATTACTTTGTTAGTCACAAATTTTATTTTAGGATTTTTCTGAGCACGCTCAGTCATAATTTTTGAAGCACGAAATTCATCTCTTCTATGAATTATTGTAACTTCGCTTGCAAATTTTGTTAAGAAAGTTGCTTCTTCCATTGCTGTATCCCCGCCGCCAACAACAATAACTTTTAATCCTTTAAAGAAAAATCCATCGCAGGTTGCACAGGCGGAAACACCGTATCCCATATATTTTGCTTCACTTTCTAATCCAAGTAATTTCGCAGATGCTCCGGTTGAGATGATAATTGAATCAGCAGTGTATTCTTCATCATATGATTTTACTTTGAACGGACGATTTGAAAAATCAACTTCTGTTATTTCTTTGTAAAAGGATTGAGCGCCAAAACGCTGGGCTTGTTTACGCATCACATCCATCAATTCAGGACCAGTAATTCCATGTTCAAATCCTGGATAGTTTTCTACTTCAGTTGTAATTGTTAATTGTCCACCCGGCTGCATTCCTTCGAAAATTACGGGATTAAGATTTGCACGTCCGGTATAAAGTGCAGCTGTTAATCCTGCAGGACCTGAGCCTATTATTAATACTTTAAAATGATTTTTTTGATTTGCCTTATCAGCCATTTTTACTCCGACACTAATATTGAGCTAAAATTATATTATTTGTACCTGTAAGATTCAGATAAGTTGATGAAGATTCAAGAAGTGATTTACTATCATTCAAACAAAAACTTGGCGTTTCGTTGTAAGCCTTTGAGTTTTGTACGTTTTATTGGACTTCCAGCAAATCGCTTTTTAAATGATTCATTATCCAGATTAACTACTTCATCATAAGTTAATTCTTTAGAAGTTGGATAGAATTCACTTATCAAAGTACTCACAGAAAATTTATTATTCCATGGACAAACATCCTGACAAATATCACAACCAAAGATCCAGTTATCAAACTTTCCTTTCAACTCAACAGGAATCTCCTCCTTATTCTCAATTGTTTGAAATGAAATACATTTATTTGCATCAACAACATATTCTTGAACAATGGCATCTGTTGGACAAGCATCGATGCAAGCTGTGCAAGTACCGCAATGGTCCTTCGCTATTTCAGAGTAATTAAATTCATAATTTGTAATTAAGTTGGCAATAAAAAACCAACTTCCAATTTCCGGATTTATAACATTTGTATGCTTTCCCAACCAGCCGATTCCAGCTCGCACAGCCCAGGCTTTATCCATAACAGGTCCGGTATCCACGTAAGAAATAGATTCAAATTCGGGATCGAATTCTTTTAACATCATTTCAAGTTCATTCAGTTTTTGCCAGATGATTAAGTGATAATCTTTTCCCCATGCATAACGAGAAACCTTGCCTACCTTATTTTCATTGATATGGATTTCCGGTGTGTAATAATTAAGCGCTAGCGAGATAACACTTTTGGCATTTGGAAGGATTTCTTTTACATCTTTTCTTTTGTGAAGATTTTTCTCCATATATCCCATTGTTGCTTGATATCTCTTATCCAACCACTGTTGAAGTCTGTCAGTTTCATTTTGAAGTAATTCAACTTTTGCAAAACCAACAAGATTAAATCCAAGTTGATTTGCTTTTTCCATTACTATTTGGTTTGTTAGTTTTGACATAAGTAAAATAGCTCTCGGGTAAAGATGACATCTTTTATTCAATTATCCTTTAATAAATAATTTTACCATTTTAATTCTTTCGAACTAATTATTGCAAAAACTTCGTCATCAATAATTTTAACTGGATAAGTGTTTAATCCTCCTGCCCCAGTTGGCTGTTTACCAGTTTTTAAATTGAACATCCAGCCGTGTGCAGGACAGACAACACAATCTCTTTCGATAAACCCATCATAAATAACTGAAGTATGCTGATGTGGGCAAGTATTACTAACTATAAAAACTTCTCCATTCACTTTAAAGACGGCAACATCCACATCATTAATCAAAAATCTTTTGCCAATATTTTCTTTTAAATCAGATAGTTTACAAATTTTTGTGAATCCGTTTTCAATCATTCCAGATCCAAAAAAGTTTTATCTTGTACAATTCCTTTGTCCGTGTGTTTTACAGTTGCTGCAGCAAACTGCGGATCGTGACCAAAGTATAATTGCCAGTTCTCATCAGCGGCTAACTTTAAATGTTCTTTTTTTTCTTGAACTGTAACCATAGGCTGCAGGTCATAGCCCATTATATAAGGAATTCTTATTTGAGAGACAAAGGGTAATAAATCTGCGCAGTATAAAACCGTATTTGAGGAATCAGAAATTTTAATCATCTGCTGTCCAAAAGTATGACCATTTATTATTCTGAAGGAAATGTGATTATCAAAATCAATTTCGCCATCAACAAGATTTAGAACACCTTCTTTTACAAGAGGTTCAAAATTATTTTTAATGTAGCTTCCTCTATCACGATCAGATGGATTCATTGCCCATTCGAAGTTTTTCTTTTGCACAAGATATTTTGCATTAGCAAAAGCCGGAACAAGTTTTCCATTCTCAAATTTTGTAGATCCACCTGTATGATCAAAATGAAGATGAGTTAATAATACATCAGTTATATCCTCTGGTCTGATCCCGTTTTGTTCAAGAGCAGATTCAAGTTCAAGTTTGGGATCGATGCGATAAATATCCTTTGATTTTTCATCCCATTTATCCCCCATTCCGGTGTCAATTAATATTTTTTTATCCTCACTAATAAGTAACAGATTTCTTGTAGCTAAGGTTACTCTGTTTTTATCATCTGCCGGATTGGTCTTTTCCCAAAGTGGTTTTGGAATAATTCCAAACATCGCACCGCCGTCAAGTCCGATAAATCCGGATAGAATTGTTTTTAATTTGTATTTGCCAATTTGCATAATAGTTTAATAATTTAGTAAAAACTTAATCTGAATAAGTTATAGAAATTTTAAGTCACTTCTCTTAACAAAATTTTATCCACTAGTATAATAATTATTAATACGCATAGATATTAGAAAATTTTTTAATTCTTAATAAATATTTCATTGAAGAATTTAATCTCCAAATCTAAATTTATTTGAATTTTATTCGATAATTAAAATATAGAAACACCTAAAATTACAATGTTTCTGGTTTGATAATGAATATACTCCATAATTTAGATTTTGGGCTAAAAATATAAATTCAAATCAATTTATGAACTACTGTAAAAAAGAGCATAAGTTTTATGCAACTTGAAAGTTACACCAAATGCAAAAATCTATTCTGCTTATTTTGAGTATATCCGTATATGAATAAGAAACGAATATTTATAGTTGAAGATGAAAGTATTTTAGCATTAGAATTACAAATTCGCCTAAAGACTTTAGGATATGAGGTTGTTGGTTCTGCCGCTTCAGGAGAGGAAGCAATTCAAAAAATACTTGAACATTTACCAGACTTGGTTCTGATGGACATTAGAATTAAAGGAAATATTGATGGGATTGAAACTGCTGCTGAATTACGTAAGCACATAGATATTCCAGTAATATTTTTAACAGCCTATGCAGATTCAAAAACTTTAGAACGTGCAAAAATCACTGATCCATTTGGCTATATCATAAAACCAGTCGAAGAACGAGACCTCCATACAAATATTGAGGTGGCCCTTTATAAAGATAACACACAAAAATTATTGCGTGAAAAAGATAAATGGTTATCTACGGTTATTACAAGTGTTGGTGATGGGATAATTGCAACTGATGAATTGGGTGTTATCAGGTTTATGAATCCAATGGCAGAAAGACTTACTAAATATAAAAGCTCGGAATCAATTGGTAAAAATCTTTCAGAAATTTATAGAGTAAGATCTGAAAGCACTAAAGAACCACTTATTAATCCCTATCAAGCGGTATTGGAAAATGATGAAGTGATTGGATTAGCAACTCAGACAGAATTGATTCCAAAAACGGGTGATGTTCTTCAAATAATGGATTCCGCTTCACCAATAAAAGATGATGGCGGAAGAATAATCGGAGTTGTAGTCGTATTTCAGGATATGACATATTATAGGTCTACCGAAGAATTATTAAGGCTTCAGACAGGCGCTCTAAATGCAGCATATAATGGAATAGTTATAACCGATAAAAATGGATTACCTGTATGGGCAAACCGGTCGATTGAGCGACTTACAGGATACAAACCTGAGGAACTTTTAGGTAAAAATTTAAAAATATTAAAATCTGAAAAGCATGATACTTCGTTCTATCAGTCACTGTGGAATACAATAAAAAGCGGCAATGTTTGGCAAAGTGAAATAATTAATAAACGTAAGGATGGTACTGTCTATTATGAAGAGATGACAATAACTCCTATAAAAGACCGGTTAGGCCAAATTTCTAATTTTATTGCTATAAAAAATGATGTAACTGAAAGAAAGATAAATGAAATTGAATTGAATAAAGCCAAAGACGACGCAGAGCGTTCTGATAAATTAAAGTCGGAATTTTTGGCGCAAATGTCCCATGAATTAAGAACGCCATTAAATATAATTTCAAACTTTATGCAAATTTATGAGGAAGAATTAACGGATAAGCTTCCACAGGATTTAAGAGATTCGATCGCAGCCGTTAAGAGTCAAAGTCAAAGAATAATTTTTACTATTGATTCAATTATAAATTTAGCACAGCTAAATACTGGAATTTTTAATCCAAAGCTGCAGTCATTAGAAGTAATGAAGGATTTAATTAGTCCTATGTTAGCGCAGTGGCAGTCACAAGCAAAAGAAAAGAAAATACAGTTTATTATAAGCCCTGAATTTGAAAATACTTTTATAGAGGGAGATCGGTACAGCATTTCACAAGCAATAAATAATATTGTAGATAATGCAATAAAATTTACAATTGAGGGTGAAGTAATAATAAATTGTAATACGATGGGGGATTTAGTTACTCTTTCGGTTTATGATACTGGAATTGGAATATCAGAACATTATCTTCCGCACATTTTTGAGCCATTTACCCAAGAGCAGCAAGGATATAATAGAAAATATGAGGGTAATGGTTTAGGGATGGCCTTAGTTAAACAATATTGTTTAGTTAATAATGCAGAAGTCAAAATAGATAGCCAAAAGGGTATCGGGACCATAGTTAAGTTGTCTATACCAAAAAAGTCTGCAAACTAATTTCACAATAACAAAAACTTAGCGTTATGCTGTAATAATTTAACTTTGTTCGTGTAATCGAGTTCTCTGCAAATCATAATCGACTAGATATCAAATTTTCAATTGTGAATCAAACTGCACTAAATCCGCACAGTACAATATTGCATTGGATGAATCAGAAATTTTTATCCTTTACTGACCAAATATGTATGTCTGTATATTATTTTTAATGAATTATTATTATCAAAATCTAGTTTTCTATCTATAAAATTTAATGTCCAATATTAACCATTTGAGCAAAAAAGTATATAGTAATATCAAAAGTAATCCAGATTATAATTTGCTGTTAAAATCAGTCATTCCCTTTTCATCTCCAGTCAAAACCACAAAATAATTAGATTTATAAATGTTTTACATCTATAAAATAGAGATAAAACTTGCGTTATTAAATTCATACCAATAATTGCTATTTGTGATGGAATGCAATTTGTCAATAAAAATCGAATTAACTAAAAAGACCCAATTATTCAGTTTTGCTAAAAGGGAAATATGAAATCTATAATTATGTTTTTTTTAACATTTGCATTGTTACAAAATATTTTACTTTCACAACAAACCAATTTTAACAATCTAAGTTTAGCAGATTGTATTGCAATTGCTAAAGAAAATAGCAAACAAAAACAAATTGCAGAATCTAAATTAGATGTTAGCAAATCACATCTAAAACAAGCTGAATCTGTTCGGTGGCCAAGTTTAGAACTTACATCAAAAGCATTTATACAGGATGAACCGCAAAATTTCATTTTTCCTTCTTCTACTTTTATTGTTCCGCCTATTTCAACCCCGCAATTTACAATACCAATTCCCCCGGTAACAATTCCCGCTCAAAATGTAAAACTACTGGATAATAAAATAATATTAACAGATTTAACACTTACCTATCCTTTATTTACGGGTGGTAAAATATCCTCAGTAATCGATCAGGTTGAACACAGCATTTTGTTGGCAAAGAATAATGTTCAGTTAACTGAAAGTGAGCTAACTTTTAATGTTAAAAAAACTTACTACGCATTAATATTAACAGAACAATTACTGCAGATCGGAACGGACGCATTCAACAGATTTGAAGCAACTTACAATTTAACAGAAAGTCTATACCAAACCGGTTCCGGTACTGTTAATAAAATTGATTTCCTAAAAAATAAAATGAGTCTTGAAACATTCAGGGGAATTGTTTCTGAATTAAAAAGTAAAAATGAATTAGCAAAATCTGGATTAAAATATTACTTAGGGATTGATTTAAACTCTGATCTAACAATTAAAGATAGCAGCTTGGAATTTGCTTATTCTATTCCTGATGAGAATGAAACTCAAGAAAAAATGCTTTCAACAAATCTATACCTTAATAGTCTTGATATAGCCTCTAATATCTACGAAGCCAAAATTGATGAAGCGCAAAGTGATTACTACCCGTCATTTGCTTTGTTTGGCAATTATGAAAACCTTATTAATTCATATGATGCAGGTTATGCAACGCCTCAGAATAAAAACGTTTGGAGAGTTGGACTGGGACTGAAACTTTCTCTTTTTAATGGATTTAGAACTGCCGGTAAGGTTGAAGAAAACGAAGCAGAGCTAAAAGGGATTAAACTGCAAAAAACTTTTGTAGAAGAAAGTTTAAGGATGAAATTAAATAAAATTTTAACCGAATTGAAAAAATCGGAAGAAAAGATAAAAAGTTCTAAAGAAGCAATGACTGCTGCATCTGAAAATAGAGATTTGAATTTACGCGCTTATCAAAATGAAATTGGTGAGGTTGCCGATTTTATTGAAGCACAAATTATGGAAGCTTTTATGATGGCTCAATATCAACTATCTCTTTATGAACATGCTGAATTAAGAGCTGAGATCGAAAATCTTTTGAATGAAAAATAGTTATGATTTCAAATCAAATTCTTAAGGAAATAAAATTATTTTTTTTGTTGTTCTCTTTTTCTTTTATAGTATTTGCTCAAACTAATGAAGATAAGACTACTGAAAAATTAAAGCCCTACAGATTTATATTTTCAGTTAATTTATTTCAAAATATCAGTACCGAAGACGTTTTGGCTTCAAGTAAAATATTGGCTAATCAGATAGCGAAAAAAAGAAATATAAAAGGTGAAGTAGATATAATAGTCTATAATACAGAAAAAGAATTAATAGAGGCTACTAAAACCGAGTTCGATTTTATTCTGATCTCACCCGTTGATCTTCTGACACTGAAGAAGTATGGAAATATAAAACCAACGCTTGTTAATATGACACAGGGGTTATATGGAAATATATACTATCTAATAACTAACAAAACGGATAATATTAACAGTCTTAAAGATTTATCAAAAGAAAATATCAAATTGCTTGCCCGTTCCAATGGGCAAGTGCCTTTTTTGTGGTTGGACAAATTACTTCGGGATTACAAATTGCCACCGAAAGAAAAATTCTTTAGAACTATAAGCTTTGATCATAAACCAACCAATGTACTTTTACCTGTGTTTTTTAATAAAATCACCTCCGCAATTATCACTAAAACAAGCTATGAACTTTTATGTGAATTAAATCCACAGATATCTAAACAAATTAAAATTTTAGAAGTATCAGATCCATTACTCTTTGGAGTTATCTGTTTTGATCCGAGAAATAAAAATACTGAACGTGAAAAACTTCTACTTGATATTTTACTTTCTCTTCAAAATGATAAGAATGGAAAACAATTATTCGAGCTTTTCAATGTGGATAAGCTGATTTTATACAAAGATGAATACTGGCAGAGTTTTATAAAGCTTTACAGATAGATCCATGAGAATTTTTGAAAAAATAATTAAAAGAAATTTACAAATAACTGTGTTGCTTCTAATCTGTTCAACCATTGTTTTGGGGAAACAGGAAAGTAAAAAGGATAACCAGGATTCAAAACCATATCGTTTTATTTTTTCTATAAATCTATTTCATAATCAAAAAACAGAAGATGCAAAAGCATCTACGACAATATTGATGAATAAGTTAAAAAAAGATAAAGATATAAAAGAAGATTTTGAAATAATAATATGTAATTCTGAAAAAGAGATACTTGATGAGATAAAATCCGATTTTGATTTTCTGCTTGTTACGGCAGTTGAAATGGCTGCAGTAAGAAAAAGTGGTAGAGCCAAACCAGTGCTTATAAATCAATCGCAAAATTCATATGGATTTGTATACTATTTAATTACGAACACAGAAAATGAAATTAATAAAATTGAAGATCTTAAAGACGGTAGTATTAATGTTCTAGCTAGAGCGCCTGGACAAGTGCCTTCTATCTGGCTGGACAAATTACTAAGGGATCACAAATTTCCAACTAAAGAATTATTTTTTAAAGACATCAATTACGATAACAATGCTACTAATGTTGTACTTTCTGTATTTTTTAATAAAGTATCAGCTTCCATAGTTTCAAAAGCAAGTTTTGAGCTACTATGTGAATTAAATCCCGAGATTCAAAAAAAAATAAAAATTATTGAGGTTTCTAAAGCTCTGTTATTTGGTGTTGTACATTTTATGAACAAAAATTCAGATAAAAAGCGGGAAAAATTAGTTTATGATACTTTACTCGATTTAGATAAAGATGCCTACGGAAAGCAGTTGTTAAGTATGTTTAATGTTGAAAAAATTGTTCCGTATAGAGAAGAATATTCTCAAAACTTTTTACAGTTGTATAAATAAAAAATGAAAATGACTATTGTTAACATATTATTTATTTTTCTCTCAATCTCGCTGATAGGCCAGACATTAAAAGAAAAAAATCAAAAAACTATCAAGTTGATTATATCACTCAACTCATTTCATAATGTTAAAACTCAAGACGCACAGGCTATAGCTCAGATACTAGCTAGCCACCTAAAAAAGACTCATAACCTGGATTATGATTTTTTGGTAGAAACACCGGAAAGCATTTCTGATATTGAAAAATCAGCTTCAAATGATTTTGATTTTATTATTCTGAATACTGAAGAATATTTAAGCCTTTACAAAAAACTACCGTTGGAACCTTTTATAACAAATTACACGGCAGATCATATAGGATACAAATATTATTTTATTGTTAACAAGAATGACGGGATAGAAGATATTTCAGAATTAAAGAATGAAACTATAAATATACTTTCCACGAAAAATCAAAAAGCACCATTTCTTTGGTTAAATAAGTTATTAAAAGACAATGGACTGCCTGATCAGAAAAAGTTTTTTAAAGAAGTAGTTGCAGATTACAAAGCTACCAATGTTCTACTTCCAGTATTTTTTAAGAAAGCAAAAGCCTGTATTGTAACAGAAGCATCATTAAATTTATTATCAGAATTAAACCCGGGAATAAAAAACAGCACTAAAATTCTTTATTCATCCGATTACATTTTATTAGGAGTAGGGTGCCTGAATAGTAAAAAGAAAAACACAAGCGCGTATAATATATTAAAAGATATTATTCCTACACTTCATACAAGTGAGTATGGCAGCCAATTACTAAATCTGTTTAATGCTGATAAATTAGTTCCATATAAAGAAGAGTACTTAAAAAATTATTTGAATTTAATTAATAACTAAAAAGATCTTGAAAATTATATTTATAACATATTTATCCTTTATTATAGCTTTCTCAAGCTTTGGTCAAAATGAAAACGAAAGTAAAATGATACTGGTTTTTGCCAAAAATTCTTTCCATAATATAAAACCTGAAGATGCCAAAGCAACGGCTCAAATATTATCAGATCACATAAAAAAAGTAAAAAAAATAAAAAAATATTCCACAGTTAAACTTGCTGAAAATGACCAGGAAATTTTAGATATATGTAAAAATGATTTTGATCTGGCGTTAGTAACCACTGAACAGTACATAAAATTTAAGAGCAAACTTCCCTTAGAACCTTTTTGTACAAATTTTGCAAATGGAAATTATGGTTATGTATATCACTTAATTGTAAATATAAATGATAATATAAGTGATATTAAACAGTTAAAGGGTGAGACAATTTACATTCAGGCCCATACCCAGGATCAGGCTGCAACATTATGGTTAAATAAATTACTTAGAGCCGAAAAATTGCCTTTAAAAGAAAAATTTTTCGGAAAAGTATTTATAGACAATAAGGCAACAAATGTTTTGTTACCTGTTTTCTTTAAAAAAGCTAAAGCGTGTATAGTGACTGACGCATCATTAAAACTGTTGTTAGAATTAAATCCTGGTATTAAAAACCAAATAAAAATTTTAGATACTTCCGACCCCATCCTTCTGGGAGTTTTATGCTTAAATGCAAGTAAAAAGAATGGAGAAAATTATAATAGTTTAAAGGATGCGCTGTTAGTATTGCATGAAAATCAATACGGAAAACAATTTCTTGACTTGTTTAGAGCAGAAAAACTTGTGCCTTTTAAGGAAGAATATCTGGAAGGTTATTTTAATTTAAGTAAATGATAAAAAGTTAAATTTCTATGCATAAAATCTTTCTGGTAATTTTAATTTTTACAGTTTTTTTTGGCTATAATAATAGTATTTGTCAATCAACTAAAAATCTTAAAAAACAAGTTGTCAGACTTGGCGCTTACCAAATATTGTTGATGGTGTTTATATAAAGGATGCAGAAGCAGCATTCAAAATAATAACAGATTCATTTATTAAGCGGCTTAGAATTAAAAATGAATATAATTTTGATTTTGAAGGTAAAATGTACGCTGACTTAAAATTACTTAAGGCAGATATAGACAATAAAAGGATACATTTCTTCAACCTTTCGCTCATAGATTATTTAAGTTTCAGTGATAAAAATAACTTTGTGCCTATTTTAACAGGGACAAATAACCTATATGAAAATTTTGATAACTACCTGCTTGTAACTAATTCTAAAAATCCAAAAAATGAATTAAAAGAATTAAAAAAGGTATCTATTTCTATTCCAAAAGAATTAGAACAAAGTATTGGCACTTATTGGTTAAAATCAATATTAAGAGAACGATTGGGTAAAAAAGTATATAGTACTCTTTCCTTTTTAATTACAAAACAAAGTGATTCTGAATTAATGCTTTCTGTTTTTTTTAATAAAACAGATTATGTTTTAGTATCAAAAAGTTCCTTTGAATTAGGATGTGAATTAAATCCTTCTCTTAAGTCTAAAATAAAAGTATTGAATAGTTCAGGACCATTAGTGAGTGCTGTATTTTTATACAGAGTAGGAACTGATCCAACAACAATAAAATCACTAATTGATGTTGCAGTTGATATGTACAAAGATGTCGAAGGTAAACAGATATTAAACTTATTTAAGATTCAAAGAATTGTACCAATTACTGAAAAAGATATTTCAGAGTCCGAAGAAATAATAAAAAAATACAACAAATACTTTAAATAACTAAAATGGAAATTAACGGTTGATTTAAAATGAGTCTTTTTTCAAAGTTCAAGCAAAAAAGTAAAAGCCCTAAGATTAAAATGCTGATATGGGCTGTGATAATTTTTACAATTACTTTTAGTTACGATAATAGTATTTGTCAATCAACTAAAAATCTTGAAAAACAAGTTGTTAGGTTAGGCGCATTAAGCAATATCATCGATGGTGTTGACGTTAAAGATGCAGATGCTGCATTTAAAATTTTGACAGATTCTTTTCTTAAACGTTTTAAAAATAAAAAAATTTATGATTTTGATTTTGGAGGAAAAATATATCCTGATTTGAAAACACTTAAAAAGGATGTGGACAATAGAGATATTAATTTTTTTAATGTTTCAACAATCGAGTATTTTGATTTAATAGATCGAGCAAATTTCAAACCCTTTTTATCGGGTACTAACGATCCAGATAATAAATCCGATATTTATTTATTAATTACTAATAATAAAAACCAAATAAATGATATAAACCAATTGAAAAATGTTTCGATATCCATTCCGAAAAGAATTGAAAATAGTATCGGCGCATATTGGCTAAAAGCAATGTTAAGGGAAGCATTAGGGAAAACTGATTATAAGTCACTGACATTTTTAACTTCTAAACAGAGTGATTCTGAAGCAATGCTTTCTGTTTTTTTTGGCAAATCAACTTACGTATTAATCTCTGAAAATTCATTCAATTTAGGCTGTGAGCTAAATCCATCACTAAAATCAAAAATTAAAATTTTAAAAAAATCAGGACAACTATTAAATGGTGTATTTGCATATAGGGTTGGTTCCGATCCTTCAACAGTAAAAGCCATAACCGATGTTGCATTAGACATCCACAAGGATGTTGAGGGTAAACAAATTCTTAACCTATTTAAAATTCAAAGAATCGTATCAATTACTGAAAATGACCTCTTAGAATCTAAAGAAGTAATAAATAAGTATAATAAATACTTTAAATAAAATATTAACATTAAGGTAAATACTGAATTGAAATTTCTCACAATATTTAAAAATAAAAGTATCAGCTTAAAGATGACTTTACTGATATGGATAATGATAATTATTACTATTTCTGTTTATTTGTTTTTCAGTATCCCTTATCAGCAAAAGAGCCTTTTAGAGCGAATGCAATTTGAGGCTCAGGATGTTGCCACATCATACATACAAGCAAATCAATCTGCTTTAATTACTGATGATTATCAACTGATTATTGACTATAGTATGAACACTGTGAAAAATAGCAACTCAATTTTATATATAGCTGTTGTTAAAAGCGACAGCACTCAGTCATTTCTATTTCAAAAAAGTAATTGGAGTAATGAAAATCTTGAAGGGAAATTGGGCAATCCTGAAAATTTGTTAAACGGAGCAATACTAAATTCCAAAGTAATTGAGGATGAAGTTTTTCATCTTGCTAAAAAGTTTATCTATACTGGTATAGATTGGGGATGGATTCACGTTGGACTTTCAACTGAAAGCTATAATCAGGCAAGTATTGAAATGAAAAAGAGAGCAATATTTTTATCTATTGTAACCATTTTACTTTCATTTATTGGCACCTATTTGTTTACAAAAAAACTGACAAAACCAATTTCGGACCTGGCCCTTATGACAAAAAAGATAGGATCCGGAGATTTTACAGCTAGGGTAAATATTAGCTCGAGTGATGAGCTTGGAATGTTGGCAGAGTCTTTTAATAATATGACTGAAGCCGTAAGTAAAAGTCAGGAAACACTCGAAAATAAAGTGGCAGAGAGAACTGATGAACTTGCGAAGACCAATAAACAATTGGTTTCTGAAATTGAAGAAAGAAAAAAAACGGAATTAATGTTAAATCAGTATACAACTAAACTTCAGACTTTGGAAGAAATTTACAAAGGTATTATTTCCTCAAAATCACCTGTAGATATCTTTAAAGACTCCGCTAAAAAAATTAATGCTAACCTAGTTAAAATTGCACGTTCTAGCTCAGCAATTTTTGATTATACAAATTCATCCGCTGTCTTATATGCTTTTAATTTTAAGGAAAATAATATTTTAGAAACTCAGGAAAAATTCCCTTTAAATAGCTTCTCTTCATTTAAAAAATTACAAGATTCTGATTTCTTTTGGGTCGAAGATCTGACTGAAAAGAATGATAAATCAGAAATGGAAAAGTATGTATTAAATAATGGCATAAAATCATACATCTGTGTCGGATTAAAATATCAGGAACAACTTATAGGTGAACTAAATTTTGCGTTTGCTGAGCCAAAGAAGTTTGAGCAATATACCCTTGATACAATTTTGGAAATTAGTAATCAGATAGCCGTAGCAATTGTACAATTAAGTCTTGAGGAAAAACTGAAGCAACATGCAGACGATCTGCAGATTTCATTAAGAGAGAAGGAAGTACTTTTAAAGGAAATTCATCATAGAGTAAAAAATAATCTTCAAATCATTACAAGCCTGCTTTACCTGCAATCATCTAAAATTGAGGATCTATCGATGCTCGATATATTTAAAGACAGTCAGAATCGTGTAAAATCTATTGCTCTCGTTCATGAAAAACTTTATCAGTCTAAGGATCTTGCAAATATTGATTTCTCAGATTATTTGAAAAATCTATCCAACTTTATTTTCTCAACCTATAAATTGAATATTCCGGGCTTGAATATAGATTATTACTTAGATGACATCTATTTATCTGTGGAAGTTGCTGTACCATTGGGTTTATTAATGAATGAGCTTCTCTCTAATGCACTGAAGTATGCTTTTATTGCGGATGAAGTTATTGAAAAAGTCGATCCTAAAATCCAGATAAAATTGAAAAAAATTGACGAAAATATTATCGAATTAACATTCTCTGATAATGGTAAAGGATTACCGGATAATTTCGACATAGAGACATCAGAATCTTTAGGATTAAAACTTGTTACTAATCTTGTACAGCAGATAAATGGTAAACTTAAGGTACATCCAAAAAATGATACAGAATTTAAAATTACTTTTAATAAAAATATTATATAAAAAATAATATCTTTTAATAGGAATAGAATTTATGAGCAAGAAAAAAATATTTGTAGTTGAAGACGAAAGCATTGTCTCATTGGAAATTCAAAACCGTTTAAAAGTACTGGGATATGAAGTTGCAGGTCATGCAGCTTCTGGAGATGAAGCAATAACCAAAATAACACAAGTTAAACCCGATCTTGTATTGATGGATATAAGGATTAAGGGAGATATAGATGGTATTGAAACTGCCTCAAGAATAAAAAAGATACTTGATATACCTATAATTTTTTTAACAGCTTATGCCGATGAAACTACTTTACAGCGGGCTAAAATAACTGATCCTTTTGGTTATATCATAAAACCTTTCGAGGAACGGGAACTTAGTATAAATATTGAAATTGCCCTTTACAAAGATCACACCCAAAAGTTATTGCGAGAAAAAGATAAATGGCTTTCCACAATTCTAAAAAGCATTGGGGATGGTGTGATTGCTACAGATCAGTATGGTATTATTCAATTTATAAATCCCATTGCAGAAAGACTAACCGGATATTCAAAAGCCGAGGCCGTAGGTAAAAATCTCTCAGATATTTATAAAGTACGATCTGAAGAGACTAAAGAAATAGTGTTAAACCCATATCAAGAAGTCTTAGCAAAGGGCGAAATAATTGGTTTGGCTAATCACACAGAATTAATTCAAAAATCAGGTGTAACTCTTCCAATTATGGATTCAGGCTCACCAATTAAAGACCCAACAGGAAAAATTATAGGTGTTGTAGTTGTATTTCAGGATATGTCTTATTATAAAAGTGTTGAAGATCAAATTAAGTTACACACTACAGCTCTTAACGCAGCCCACAATAGTATTGTTATTACTGATAAAGAGGGTTTGCCGGTGTGGGTAAACAAATCGATGGAAAGATTGACGGGATATAAAAGCTCAGACATTTATAATCAAAATTTAAGAATCTTGCAGTCCGGTCATCACGACAAAGCATTTTATGAAAACCTTTGGAATACAATTAGTGGTGGGAAAGTTTGGCGAGGTGAAATAATTAACAAGAAAAAAAATGGAGAGTTTTATTACGAGGAAATGACAATTACCCCAATGAAGAATTATAATGGAGAGATAGTAAATTATATAGCTATAAAAGATGATATATCTGATAGAAAGAAAAATGAAATTGAACTAAAGAAAGCAAAGGAAGATGCAGAAAAATCAGATCAATTAAAATCAGAATTTTTGGCTCAAATGTCTCATGAAATTCGTACACCAATTAATATAATCTCTAATTTTATGCAGATTTATGAGGATGAATTAACTGACAAACTAACACCAGAACTAAAGGGATCTATTGCATCTGTAAAAAGTCAAAGCCTTAGAATTATTTCTACAATTGATTCAATTTTAAATATGGCACAACTAAATACTGGTACTTTTGTTCCAAAATTGCAAAATGTAAATTTATTTGAAGATGTGATTAAACCATCAATGGAGCAATGGACAATATTGGCGAAAGAAAAGGACCTTGAGTTTAAAATTATAGGTGGTTTTGAAAATCTATATTTAGAGGGCGATGCATACTGCTTAAATAAGGCTCTTGATCACATAGTTGATAATGCTATAAAATATACAAATGAAGGGGAAGTAGAAATCCATTGTGATACAGAAGATGAAACAATTGTGTTATCAGTTTATGATACGGGAATTGGAATATCTGCAGATTATCTGCCACATATTTTTGAACCATTTACCCAAGAACAGCAGGGATATAATAGACAATATGAGGGTAATGGTTTGGGCATGGCTTTAGTTAAACAATATTGTCATGTAAACAATGCATCGATAAAAATTGATAGTCAAAAAGGTAAAGGTACGATTGTAAAAATATCAATTCCCTTATTAAAAAAGGGTGGATAAACCACCCTTAAAAATTATTGTTATTTTGATAACTGAAAGTAATTTGAAATTTTTTTTACTCTCTAAGGAATTGAGTACTGTTTCAGTGTTTGTTTGACATAACCACCCGGCAAAAATAGATTATGACTTAACATAAAATTGATTGCTTCTGTGTTCCCTTCTAACTTAACCAATCCAACATCATCTACAACCCAGGCATCCGCTGTAAAAGTAATTGGCAAGCTATTCATATCCAGCGCAATTGTCATAATAAACTTTAGCTTCATAGCTTCTTTACTAAAGAGTTCATTATTAACAGTCAAGGAAATATTTTCCAATCCCACAACATTTGCATTTACATTTACTACATTAAACAGAAGAAATCCAAAATCAATTCCAAGTTTGTAAACCTGCCAATTATAATTTGTATTTAGCGGGAAAGAAAGCATTGCAGCTTCGTTATCTGATCGGACTAAACTTTTTAGACTATCTGGAATCAGCATCATCGCTTGAGTGTTATCCGCAAAATAAAATACATTACTTTCCGTTTTTCGAAAATAAGACGAGTCAGAAATAGAATATCCTGGAAAATTAAATTCATCAATCAGTATCTGATATGATTGAGAGTTTATTGTTTCTGTGTTATTATAAGTAGCAGTTCTTGTTGCAGTAATTTTATTACCAAGGCTGTCGGTTATTTCCAAATCGTAGGTATATGAGGAACCATTATTACTTGGAAAATAATTTTTTGTTACTTCTCCACCCGTGGTCGGGCCAGTCGAAGAATCACTACAAGAGAAAAAGATACTGCTGGTAAACAAAATAATTGTAAATATTACCTTGATTTGACTTTTCATAATAGTCCTTATAAAGTTAAAAATTATAATTAAGTGTGATTCATTATTTCTGTAGCTATTATCGAATTATTCCTAATCTTTTAAAGGGCTGCAATAAATCTTTATTCAATAATTATCAAAACTGTGCGAAGCATAAGATTTTTAGATTAGATTTTGTGTCTTTATGTATAATTGATCAGCGGCAATTATTTGTAAGTGAGAAATTAAGAGATAAGCATTAAAACTTAATTCAAGTCCTTGCATGATATTGGAAAATGAATCATATAATTCATTGGGTTGGTATTGGATGAGGCAAGTAAATATTATAAGCTAGACAACACTAAAGATATAAAATAAAAAAGGGTGGCTAAACCACCCTTAAAATTTTAATATTATCTACCTATCCCATCTAAATAATCTTTTCTTTTTAACAAAGTATCAACATCTTCAACATGATCTGGATCCGGAACACAGCAATCAACAGGGCAAACAGCTGCGCACTGAGGTTCATCATGAAATCCTTTACACTCGGTACACTTATCAGGTACAATGTAGAAAAAATCAGTGGAATAAAAACCGTTTGCGCCTGATGGTGCCGCATCACCATTACTATAATGAGTTCCTGCCAATTCCCAATCAACTCCACCCTCATAAATTGCTGTATTAGGACACTCAGGCTCGCACGCACCGCAATTAATACATTCCTCTGTAATTTTAATAGCCATTTTAATTTCTCCTTCTAATTTTATCAGAATAACGTGAATAAATAATTTCTACAAAACTTAACTCTATTTTATGAAATCTAAGTATATTGTTCAAGGCACATCATTAAAACATTGAAATTTAACTAAAATTACCAACTTCCACTAGCACCTCCACCTCCAAAAGAACCGCCGCCACCGCTAAAACCCCCGCTGCTGCCTCCGCTACTTCCGCCCCAACTGCTGCTGCCACTTGACCAACCACCGGATCTTGTACCGGTTCTATAAACTCCACCTGGAACAAATGGACCTCCACTTCTTAAAAATAAGAGAACAACAACAATAATGATGACAAAAATTATAAATGGAAACCCAGAATCCTCATCACTTTCATCACCTTTGTACTCACCGCCAATTGCTGAAATTATTGCATTAAGTCCATCATTTATTCCGAGATAATAATCATCATTTCTAAAATGAGGTCTAATAATATTTCTGATTATCGAACTTGCAATTGCATCTGGAACAACTCCTTCCAGCCCATACCCCACCTCAATACGTAACTCTCTATCATCTTTTGCTATAAGAAGTAAAATTCCATTATCATTTTTATCAGTGCCAATTTTATTTTTTGTTGCAGTTTCCTCTGCAAACATTTCGATTGGATAACCTTCCAAGGATGGAATTATTAAAACAACAATTTGATTGGAAGTAGAATCGAAATAAGTTTTTAACCTGATGTTTAAATCATTTAATTCAGATTGGCTGATTGTATTTGTAAGATCAGTTGCCCACATTTTAAGATTTGGGATATCAGGCTGCCCAAATGCTGATGAAGCAAAGATTAATAAAATTACAAAGTATAATTTCATTTTTTAGAATTCTACTTTTGGAGGAGTATCGGCACCTTGAATAGATTTAAAATACTGTTTCTCTCCAAATCCAAACATACCAGCTAACATTGATGCGGGAAATCGCTTTATTGTTGTGTTATATTGTTGTACAACTTCGTTATACTTTTTACGCTCTACTGAAATTCTGTTTTCCGTTCCTTCTAATTGAGCCTGAAGTTGTAGAAAGTTTTCATTTGCTTTTAATTGCGGATAATTTTCAACTGTAACAAGCAAGCGAGAAAGTGCGCCGCTTAATTCACCTTGTAGCGATTGAAATTTGGCAAAGGCCTGCGGATCATTTAGAAGCTCGGGGGTTATATTAAATTGACTAACTTTTGCACGCGCTTCAGTAACTTTAGTTAAAACTTCTTTTTCGAAATCGGCATAACCTTTAACAGTGTTAACCAGATTTGGGATTAAATCAGCTCTTCGCTGATATTGATTTTCAACCTGCGCCCACTGTCGTATAACTGACTGATCAAGAGAAACCATATTATTGTAAGAACTAATTCCCCATGAAACTAACAGAGCTATACCAAGAAGAACTACACCCCCAACAGCGCATCCGATCATCATACTTTTATTTTTCATGAATTCTCCTGAAACTATTAATAAGTGTAGATTACTGCTTAATTGCATTGTTTAATTACAATGCAAAATATAATATTTAATAAAAGAAAAAACTTGCAAATATTTCAGTTTTATTTAGGGTCGCTCACCTGCAAAATCTGATTGCAAATATTCTAAAGCTTTATTAGATATTTTCAAATTCTTCTGAACCGCAAATTTTTCAGCATTCTGAGTATTACCGGAATAAAATCTTAGCCACAATAAATTACCAATAATAATTCCATCAAAAACTCTGTCCTCAACAAAAGAGTTTATTGTAAAGAAACCAAATAAAACATTCCAGCCTAATGAAAGGGTACCGCTTAGATATTCGCCTGTATAAAATTGTCCAAACCCAGGAATTATATACGAACTATATTTTGCAAATTTTTCTGAATACATTTGTTCAGTTACAGAATAACATAAATTTGCTAAAGAAGTATCAAGATCAGCTTCAAAAAAGATCTGGTAAGCCTTGTCCCATTCATTCGAAAAAATATAATTCCATCCAATCCAATAATTAATTTCGTTTTTTCTCGATATAAATTTTGGATCATCTAATAGAGTATTAAGGATTCTTTCAGCTTGCTTTGATGTGCGACGCAGAATATTTGTTCGAGCATTAAATATTTTTGATGTGAATATTTCATCATCATCTTTAGCATTTATTTCTGCAAGCGTAAAATATTTTGCAGCTTCATCAAATTTTCCTCCCGCTTTATAAGATTTACCAATAAGTAAATTCGATTTAAATGCAAAAGCGTTTTCAGAATCAAAAAATTGCAGACGTTTTAATTCAGTTATTGTATCAAAATATTTTTCATTTTTAAAAAGTTCCATTGCATAATCATATTGATCATGTAATGAATTTTGAGGCAATACCAATGCCGTAAAAATCAAAAATAAAAGAGTTATTTTTTTAATTACAAAATTCATACTTCGGTGCAAAATATTCTTTTTGTTCTAAAAACAATTTGACTCCTTCTTTAAAATTAAAATCAACTTTTGCATTAAAAATTTGTGCTGATGCTGCAGAACCATAAATATTTCCTGCATAAAATCCAGCACCGAGGGCTGTAAATATCCATGCTCGCGCCGGATGATTATGTTCAAAATTTGTGTAAGCCAAATATGAAAACAGACCGGTCAATAAAAAGGCTGTTATTCCATCGCCATAGTTTTTTGTATATAGCTTGCCAGCCCCAGGAATAAATATTGAAAGTAACACAGCGGTTGTTTCACTTTTGTATGGGGGGTCTTTTTTAAAATCGTAAAAATCAGATAAAGCTTGCTTTTCTTGATCGAGAAAAGGAATTAATAATTTTTCCTTTTCTACAAGTTCGTTTTTTATTAATAAGTATGTTGTGTTTCTTAATCTATGCGCATTATTTGAATAAATTGAACTTGAGTTAATCAATAATTCTGAGGATGAATAAAATAGAGAATCTTTATTTTGCAGATAGAGGGACTTTAATATTTCAAATCTACTTTGATCGTAAAATGGTGAATTAATTTTTGTCAATCTAAATTTATTTATAGCAGCTGCATGATCGTTTATATATGAATAACTAAGCGCAACTTTAAATCTGATAGAATCATTATCAACTACCATTAAATATTTTTCAAATTCCCCAATAGATCTTAAATAATCCTTTTCGCAGAACAGGAAGTCTGCAAATAATTTTATGTTTTCCGGAGATTGGAAATCAATTTGCTGAGGGAAGCTTTTAATTAGAAGGACAACAATTAAAAGAAATATTTTTTTAATCATTCATTTACAAAAGTGTTGGTGGGAATAATTTTTATCTTTTCTGGGTTTAAAGTATAAAGTGAAACAGGATCATAATAATGCTTTTTCCCAAATAGCGGATAATGACTTGATCGTTCGAAAATATTTGTATCACGCGTAAATCTGTCAAAGAACATAGTAAGTCCCTGAAATAAATTTGTTTCATTTACTGCTTGAACTAGAAAACTTGAACAGGATGGATGAAACGGACAGTTTGCACCATCAACATCAGAAATAAAAAACCAATAAGTATTTATTATTGGTTTTATTAGTAGGTCTGAAAATGATTGAATAGTGAAATCTGTTTCACGTTCTAGGTAAGAATCATTTATTTGATAATTCGGATTAGACTTTTCCCATCTAACCCAATCCGTTTGAGCATAAAAAGTAAATTGAAGAAAAAATAAAATCAGAAAAAAGTATTTTTTATTTATTATCAAGTAAAGCTCTTGCTATTACAACCTTCTGGATTTCTGAAGTGCCTTCATATATCTCTGTGATCTTGGAATCACGTAAATATCTTTCAACCAAATACTCACGCACATAACCATAACCTCCGTGAATCTGAATTGCATCAAGAGCATTTTGCACGGCAATTTTTGAGGCGTAAAGTTTTGCCATGGCAGCTTCTTTGAAATAAGGCTTTCCGGCATCCTTAAGAGCAGCAGCTTTAAATGTTAGCATTTTTGCTGCATCCACTTTAACTGCCATATCTGATAGCATAAATTGAATTGCCTGAAAATTTGAGATAGTCTGTCCAAAGGCTTTTCTCTCTTTTGCATATTTAACAGATGCATCCAAAGACGCTTCAGCAATTCCAACTGCTTGAGATGCAATACCGATTCTTCCACCATTAAGTGTGTTCATTGCAAAATTAAATCCTTTGCCTTCTTCCCAGACCATATTTTCTTTAGGAACTGTACAATTCTGGAATGTGAGCGAACAAGTATCAGAACTTCTTATGCCAAGTTTATCTTCCTTAACACCGTGCTCAAAACCTGAGGTACCTTTTTCAACAAGAAAAGTTGAGATACCTTTATGGGCCAATTCTTTATTTGTTGTTGCCATAACCAGATAATAATCCGCAGTTGTTCCATTGGTAATCCAGTTTTTTATTCCATTTAAACTAAAATTATCGCCATCCTTATCGGCCATAGTCTTTTGCTTAGTAGCATCACTTCCAGCTTCAGGTTCAGAGAGTGCAAATGCACCAAGTTTTTCACCTTTAGCTAGTGGAGTTAAATATTTTTGTTTTATAAAATCTGATCCATACTTCTCGAGACCGTAACATACTAGTGAATTATTTACAGACATTATCACACCAAGGCTTGCATCAACTTTAGAAATCTCTATCATAGCTAACACATAACTTAAGGTATCTAATCCGGCACCTCCATAATCAGGTGAAACCATCATCCCCATAAAACCGAGCTCACCCATCTTTTTAACTATTTCGTATGGAAATTCAGCAGCGATATCCCTTTTTACCGCAGAGGGTGCTATTTCATTTACTGCAAAATCTTTAGCAGATTCTTGAATCATCAAATGTTCCTCGGTTAAATCGAAATTCATTTTAATTCCTTTTTAATTTTCATAAAAACCTGTTAATTTTATCCCTGTTGATTTGAGGGTTTATTTTACTTCAAAAATAAAGTAATAAATCTTATGGATCAATTGTATGTATGTTTGTTAATATGCTTAATTTTTTTTTGACAAATCTTATCTCTAGTATTGCAATATTATGGAACAAATGACAACTGAGGAATCTGGCAGCAAAACATTATTAAAGGGGTTAACCCTTAAAGAATTAAAAGACTTTTTTACTGCTGCCGGAGAAAAAAGATTTAGGGGTGATCAGGTTTTTGAATGGATTTACGGCCATATGGCCGCAAGTTTTGATGAAATGTCCACTATTCCGAACTATCTAAGAAAAAAACTTAATCTTTATTGCGAACTTAATACACTTACTTTAGTTTCTGCAAAACAATCCCAAAAGACAGGTACAAGAAAATATTTATTTAAAACTCACGATGATCTCATCATTGAATCAGTCATTATTCCGGAACCAAAAAGAATTACTCTCTGTATCTCCACTCAAGTTGGATGCCCCCTAGATTGTCAGTTTTGTGCAACCGGTTTGATGGGTTATAAAAGAAATCTTTCCTCCGGCGAGATTTTGGATCAATTTCTTATGGCCTCAGCAGAATATGGGAAAAATAAAATTTCGAATATTGTTTATATGGGTATGGGTGAACCACTCCTGAATTATGCCAACACATTAAAAACTTTACAAATATTTGCTGAAGGAAAAACCAAAGATATTAGTTTAAAACGGGTAACCGTTTCTACCGCAGGTATTGCACCAAAAATTATAGAACTTGCTGATAGCGGATTAAAAGTAAAGTTGGCGTTTTCACTTCATTCAATGTTTGAGGAAACCAGAAACAAAATAATGCCTATAAATAAAAAATATTCTCTCGCGGAAAATCTTGAGGCTGTTAGGTATTATGCAAAGCAAACAGATACTAAAATAACATTTGAATATGTTATGTTAAAAGATATTAATGATAGAGACGATGATCTAAAAGCACTAATAAGGTTATGTAAATCAATTCCAAGTAAAATTAATGTTATTCCGTTTAATTCAATCTCACACATGAATCCCACAGGACTTGCCAAAGAGTTAGAGCCATCTCAAAAGTTTCGTGTGGATAATTTTGTAAATACACTTAGAAATAATGACATAATAGTAATGGTAAGATATACACAAGGTGATGATATTGCGGCTGCCTGCGGTCAATTAGCTTATAAGTTTGAACAAAAACCATCATCTGATGCGTAAGCTTACTCACGATGAAATTTCTGCAAACAGAAGTCCTCTTGACAAAATTCATTATGTAAAAAAACTTCCCGTTTACGTTTTATTAAATTCTATCAGAAGCTCGTATAATGTTGGGTCGATATTTAGGACTTCAGATGGAGCAATGATAGAAAAACTTATCCTTTGTGGTTACACTCCTCATCCCCCAATAGATGAACAAAATAAAGGTAATAAGGATTTGTTAAAGACAGCTCTCGGGTCTACACAAAGTGTAAAATGGGAGTACGTAAAAAACCCAATTGATGCAATTAAGGAATTAAAATCAAATGGGATTAAAATTTGTGCACTGGAGTTGACAGAAAGCAGTAAGAATTATACCGATTCATCATTGTATAATTTTCCACTTTGTCTAGTTATTGGAAATGAAATTACCGGTGTTTCACAGGAAGTTTTAGATTTATGTGACTTCTCAATTGAAATACCACAGTATGGAATCAAGCAGTCGTTAAATGTTGCAGTGGCTTATGGGATTGCAATTTTTGAATTGAGGAAAATTTTTGATCAGGATTAATTGAAACTAAACTGCAGAGGTAAAAAACTCTTCCCCATTATCCTTTGTATGAATCATAAGCAAATTTGCGCGTACCATTTTAACCAATGTCCTTGATGCTCTTCTTTCAGAAATATTAACCAGATTGCTCAGTTCCTTTACCGAAATTCTTTCTACTTTCGATATGTATTCAAAAACTGCTTTTTCAGTTGGACCAAGAATATACTTTTTTAAAGCTGTTTGATTTGATTGAGCACGCAAAATTCTTATCATTTCCTTACTCGCCTGAACACTTTTATCATTAACACGTATAGGAACAATAGCTGTAGTTATATTCAGATCTGATTGGTAATCCTGTATGCGATGTGGTTTCTTTTCCGATTCCGGAATATTAACTATTACAATTTCCTTGCTTTCTATTTCTCTGTATTCAATTGTATAATCAATCGGTGGTTCACAGTAGTTTAATGCAGTATCTTTTATAAGTTCGGTAGTTTCTTTTTCGCTTTCAACCCCAACAATTTTTTTATCATCGTCAATCCCAAATAAAAGATAACCACCTTTTGTGTTTGCAAATGCAATCATCTCCCTTGCTATTTTATCGTGGGTAGAAAATTTTCTTTTGAACTCGCACTGAATATTTTCACCCTCTTCAATAAGATCTAACAAGTCTCTGTATCGCATATTAACAAACAAATTTTAAGCTTAAAAAAATCAATTAAAATGTTTACGCGGATCCCAAAGCGGCTCTAATTTCTTTTTTGTTTGAACAACATTTTGTGTCTTAGGATTTAATAATTGATTTTTTGCATCAGAATTTAATTTTACATCAGTTTCACCATTACCAGGATCATTAAAAACCTGACTAACAAGGTTATCGTTTTCCTCCTCAGTATTATTAACTGCAACTGTACTAGAATCCGATTGGATTCTGATCAACGCATTAAGACTATCTTGTAAAACCTTTTGAATTCTGGCCTTTTCCTGTTTGTATGCTGTAACTTTTTGCGAAATTTTTCTAACATATACTGCAGTTGGATATTTGACAATTAAAGTATCATATACTACTGCAGCAGAATCAAGCAGGAATAAATCATTTTCTAAAATATAAGCTGAGGCATACAGCGCTTGTGGTGCAAATGAAGATTTTGGATAATTTGTGTAGATATTATAAAACTTATTTATTGACTGGCGATAATCACCGGAAAGCATTAAATCCTCCGCAGAAGCATACTCATCTTTTGCTGGGTCGTATTTAAAATCAATTAAAGGCAACTCTAGTTTATCAGCTGCCGCATTAACTATACTTTTATCTTTGTAATTATCATATATTAATCTAAATAAACTATCTGCTTTTAACTTTTGATTTATAGTTAAGTAGTAACTACCCATAGCATATAATGTATTTGGATAATACGTTGTGTTGGGAAAATCTTCAAGATTTATATTATATAAGTTAAAAGCAGAATCTGGTACATTTAGTTCAGTTAAAAACAGATTCCCTAATTCCAAATTATTTTTAGAAATAATGGTTTTTGCACTATCTATTGGTATCGATAATCGCTTCGGAGGATTTCCCTTAAAATTAAGTGTATCAAGCCTTAGCTGACCTTGATTTCTTAAGCTTAATAATTCCTTATTCTTTTGTTCTTTAACAGCATCTATTCTTTTTTGATTTGTAAAATCAATCAATCGGCCATATAATCCGACAGTATCAAAGGAGGAAACTTCTCCTATTTGAACCAAGCTATCAATCTTTACCAAACTATCTTGTACAAAAAGAGAATCTTTTATAAAAGAAGAATCAATCTTGGAATTGGAAGTATCAACTAAAACATTTTTCCAAATATCTTCTATCTCTTTTTGAGCTAGAAATTCTTCCAATATTCTCAAGGAATCAGCAAGATATTCTGAAGAATCTTTAACAAATATGTCTAAATTCTGAGAATAGTAAAGTTGTTTATCTAACTTAGTAATCTCGCCTCTTAACTTCGAGTATTTGGCAAATAACATATTATTGCTGCGTGCTAGATCAACATACTCTTTAGGTGGATTTGATACTGCAGCTTTTGAAAAATAGATTCCGGCGCTATCATAATTCATAAATCTTGTTCTATACAATTCACCCAGCTCAAAATTTGCAGCAGAAGAAAAAGGCGTGTTTTTATAAGTAGTATCTACCAATCTAAATTGATCTAAAGCTTTATTATACTCACCAAGTTCTATTAAGGTTTTACCAATTTCAAAATCAATTTCATTATAAGAATTTAAAAATTTGTCTTCAGTTCTAATATCCTCAAATAACTCTAATGCTTTTTGGGCTTGCCCGGCGTTTCTAAGAGCATCAGCGTATTTAATTGTTGCTATAATCTCTAAATCAAAATCGGGAGAGTATTCAAAAACATTCTCATATGCAGAAATAGCTTTTTCATCCTCTTTTATTAGTGTGTAGAGGTTCCCAAGTTCATAGTATACCTGAGCTTGAACTTTACTGTCATCATAAACCTCCACAAATTCATTTGCAAGACTAATAGCTCTGGAATAGTCCTTTTCTCTAAGTCTGTATTTAATTTCCTGTATATATGAATCTTTTATAACACGATCGTAACCCTCTTCTAATCCTTTAATTCGCACTTCATCAATAAGTTGTAGTGCTTTTATATTATCTTTTAATTCAAAGGAATTTTTTGCAATCCAAAGATTAGCTTCTGTAATAACCTCTTCATCATCGATATTGGTGGCAAGAAGTTCTTCAAACTTTCTTTTAGATTTTTGATAATTATTTTGGTAATAAAAAGATTTTCCAAGCATCATCAATGCTTCGTCTACATAAGCGGATGATGAATAGAATTGGAGAAGTTTAGAGCTTTTTTCTACAACCTTTATTAATGCAGTCTTTGCACTACCAGGAATAATTAAAGGCTCATTAGAAAACAAATCGCGTTTTTGTGATAGAATTTCAAGTTCGGCATCCTCAAAAAGCGTTGCCGTGTTGTAGTAAAGATTAAAATAGGTTGTAAAATTATCCCAAACTGAGCATCCACTTAAAAAAAGCAGAAGAATTGATATTGCCGCAAGCTTATTTGTTTTATTTCTAAAAATCATAGATTAAGCTATTAAACGTTAGGAAAAAGAAAAAGGCATTTTTTTTCTACAAAGCCTGGCTTCCGGACTCTTCGGTTCTTATTCTTATTACATCCTTAACATCCGAAATAAAGATTTTCCCGTCCCCTACTTGTCCGGTTTTGGCAGTTCGAAGTATTGCATCAATTACCTTATCAAGTAATAAGTCATCAACAACAATTTCTATTTTTATTTTTGGAATAAATTCTATCTGATATTCACTTCCTCGATATGTTTCTGTGTGACCTTTTTGCCTTCCGTAACCTCTAACTTCAGAAATAGTAAGGCCTTTTATTCCCTCTTCAACTAGAGCTTCCTTAACTTCATCCAATTTAAAAGGACGAATTATTGCTTCAATTTTTTTCATGGAATACTCCGATTATGATTTGCCATGACATTGTTTATATTTTTTTCCGCTTCCGCAAGGGCAGGGATCATTGCGCCCGATTTTTTCTTCTACTCTTATTGTTTGAACTTTTCCTTCGGCATTAGTTTGAGGCGGACGATTAGAAAGACCAATGTTCTCTGTGCTCTGTTTACTTTCCATCATTCTAATCGGTGTTGTTCTTCTTCTTTGGACTTCTTCAGCGGCTTGAGGAAAGAATTTAAATGCAAATGAAACTGATTCATTTCTTATTTGGGTTAAAAGTTCAACAAATAATTTAAAGGCTTCACCCTTATATTCTACTAAAGGATCTTTTTGTCCATAAGCTCTTAAACCGATTCCTTCTTTAAGGTCATCCATCTCTCGTAAATGCTCTTTCCATTTATGATCCAGTACACTAAGAACGGCATATCTCTCTAATCTTGCCATCAATTCAGAGCCAAGCATTTCCTCTTTTCGTTTATAAAAATCGTGTGCAGCATCCACAATTCTCTTTTTTACTCCATCGTTGCCAAGATTTTCAAATTCTTCGGATTCCAGTTTAATATCTACAAGCAAACTTTGAAGAATCTGCTCCTTGATTGCCGGAACATTTACATCATCAAAATTCTTATCAATGATTTCTGAAACCATTTCATCCATTTGATCAAGAAGTTCGCTCTTTAATCTATCACCCTGCAAAGCCTTTTCTCTTCTAGAATAAATTACTTCACGCTGAGAATTCATTGTGTTATCATATTCCAATAATCTTTTTCTTATAGCAAAGTTATTTTCCTCAACTTTTTTCTGAGCGCGCTCAACGGATTTACTGATCATAGGGTGTTGAATAACTTCACCCTCTTTTATACCTATCCGCTCCATCACCGATGAAATCCTATCACTTCCAAACAATCTCATCAAATCATCTTCTAGAGAAAGATAAAACTTTGAAGTTCCGGGATCTCCCTGTCTTCCGGCACGACCTCTTAACTGTCTATCGATTCTTCTAGACTCGTGTCTTTCGGTACCAAGAATATAAAGACCGCCCTTATCGATTACACCCGCACCAAGCTTAATATCGGTACCTCTACCAGCCATATTTGTTGCAATTGTAACGGCGCTTAATTCGCCGGCGTGCTGAACAACTTCAGCTTCGCGTTGATGCTGCTTTGCATTAAGAACATTATGCTGTACACCCTTACGTTTAAGCATTCTGCTTATTGTCTCCGAAACTTCCACAGAAGTTGTACCGACCAGTACCGGTCTGCCTTCTTTTTTTAGGGCTTCAATTTGTTCAATGATTGCATTATACTTTTCTCGCTTGGTTTTGTATACTGCATCATCCTGGTCATCTCTTGCAATCGGTCTGTTAGTTGGAATTACAACAACTTCCAATTTATATATTTCAAAAAACTCGCCTTCTTCTGTTTCAGCGGTTCCTGTCATACCAGCTAATTTGTTATACATTCTAAAATAATTCTGAAGAGTTATAGTTGCCAGGGTTTGAGAATCTCTTTCTACTTTAACATTTTCTTTGGCTTCGATTGCTTGGTGTAATCCGTCACTGTAGCGTCTGCCAGGCAGAACACGACCGGTAAACTCATCAACGATTGCGATCTTCCCTTCATCAGTAATTACGTACTCATCATCTTTTTCAAAAAGTGTATAAGCTTTTAACAATTGATTGAGAGTGTGAATTCTATCACTTGCCTCAGAATATTTTTTATAAAGTGCATCTTTTCTTTTGACTTTTTCCTCAAGAGTCATAGTATCATCATTTTCAAACTTGCTAATTTCATATCCTAAATCCGGTAAAATAAAGTATTCCTTTTCAAAACCACTTCCCTTAGCAAGTTCTTCTCTTCCTTTTTCAGTAAGATCAATTTGATTACTTTTTTCATCGATTACAAAATAAAGTTCTTCATCGATGATGTGCATGTTTTTGCCTTTTTCTCTCAGATACTCCATCTCGGTACTTTGTACTAATCTCTTAGCAGAAGGCTCTGAAAATACCTTAGCTAGTCTATTACTTTTTGGCAAACCACGCTGAGCACGAAATAATAAAACGCCCGCTTCAGTTTCATTTGACTTTTCGTGGTTTAACATTTCTTCAGCCTGTTGGACGAGAGAAGCAACTAAATTTTTTTGAAGTCTGTATAATTTTTCAACTCTAGGTTTCATATCATTAAACTGATGATCATCACGATCAACAGGGCCGGAGATAATGAGTGGTGTTCTTGCTTCATCAATTAAAACAGAATCCACTTCATCCACTATTGCATAATTATGTTTACGTTGAACTTGCTGGGATAAATCAACTGACATATTATCACGCAGATAATCAAAGCCAAATTCGTTATTTGTTCCATAAGTTATATCGCAGGCATATTGCTTTTGACGCTGGGCCGAATCCATCGTATTAAGTATCACACCAACGGTTAAACCGTGAAATCTAAAAATCTCACCCATCCATTCACTATCTCGTTTTGCAAGGTAATCGTTAACTGTAACAAGATGTACACCTCTACCTGTAAGCGCATTAAGGTACATTGGTAAAGTTGCAACTAGTGTTTTACCTTCTCCTGTTCCCATCTCAGCAATTTTACCTTGATGAAGAACGATTCCACCTATAAGCTGAACATCGTATGGAACCATGTCCCAGTTAAGTTTATTTCCAGCAACAGTCCAACTGGTGCCAACCAATCTTTGGCAAGTTGATTTTACAACTGCATAGGCTTCCGGTAAAATTTGATCAAGTGCTTCCTCATATTCATCATTAAGTTTTTCTTCAAGTACTTCAAGTTCATCATAAGCAGCGTTGCGATCAAATTCTTCATCAGTTTGTAGTCGGGTTTTAAGTTCAGCAATTTGTTTCCTTGTTTCTTCGGTATGAGCTTGAATCTTTTCTTTAAATTCTAATGTTTTATTTTTTAATTCGTCATTTGTAAGATTTTTAATAGTTTCATAATGGCCATTAATTTCGTCAACAATTGGCCACATAACTTTTAAATCTTTTTCGTGTTTATCACCGAATAATTTTTTTATCAATTTTAACATTGCGCGTAAATTTCTCCGTTAGTAATTACTATTCAAAAATTAAATATAGCTGTTTTGATATGCAATTTAAGAATAATTGCTATAACTCTAAGAACATGAAGTTTCATTTAAGCCTTTTTTTATTAATAAACACTTAGATCTAATAATAAAGTGATTTATTTCAAGAACATTTATATTTAATTTATTCCGAACAATATGCTTTTCCTGATTCCATTTCCTTTATAGAAAGTTTATATTTTTATAAATTACTTGCATATAACAAATAATTATTAATATTCAATTATAATATGAAATGAACAAAAGACTACATCCCAAAATTTATATTCTTCTTCTAATATTATCATTCAGCTTTCTGAATGCACAAAATAATAATAAAGAATTTAGAGCTACCTGGGTTATTACCTGGGAGTACATTTCCTCTGGAAGTTCTGTCGAAGCTAATAAGGCTAGAATCAGGGATATTCTAGATAATCATAAAAATGCAAATATGACTTCTGTTCTTTTCCAGATTAGACAGAGTGGAACAGCTTATTATCAATCCTCCTATGAGCCATGGGGCTACTATGCGGGATACACCTATCCCGGATTTGATCCCCTACAATACGCTGTAGAAGAAGCACACAAAAGAGGTCTAGAATTACATGCCTGGTTTAATACATTCAGTGTCTCATCCTCGCAACCTGGAACCATTCCTGTTCAGCACCCAGAGTGGATTTGCCGAGATCAAAACGGAAATCCAATGACCTCATTTAAAGCGGCTTCTCCAGGATTGCAAGCAGTAAGAGATTATACTATTAATGTTGCAATGGAAATTGTTAGAAACTATGATATTGATGGGTTACATCTGGATTATGTACGCTGGAATGAATATGATACTGATGACATGTTAGATTCTCCTTCTCAAATTATTCAGGAGAATAAGCTTGATGGTTTGTTTCCAGACGGAATGATAAATAAACCAACATCTCCAGAAAGCAGTAACAGATTTTTATATGATATTGAACATCCATTCAGTGCGGGAGTTCCCGCTGGATTTAATACCTGGGAAGATTGGTGGAGATGGTCAGTTACTGAGTTTGTAAAAACTTTGCACGATTCAGTGCAAGCTGTTAAACCATGGGTTCGATTATCCCCCGCTGCATTGGGCAACTATAAAAACGGAGGTGTTAATGGCTGGAATGGTTATTACGTTGTCTACCAGGATGCAGCACTTTGGTTTAATCAGGGTTATGTTGATCAATTGACACCCATGCATTACCATTGGTTGACGGGCAATGATCTTTTTAATGCGATATCTTCCGATTGGGAACCAAATATTCAGCCGGGAATTCTGGCTGGAAGACTGTATACATGTGGGCCTGGCTCTTATAGATTGGATGAAAATAATGTATGGGCAAATCATCCTGGTATTGTTAATAGGATAAGGGATAAACAATGGATTGATGGTTTTCAGTTTTTTAGTTACGGCAGCTGGAATGGTTATGATTACTGGGACGAAGCCGGATCTACTTTCTTTAATAAAAAAGTTAAAGTAAGGGATATAAATTTAGTATCACAACCAGCCGCTCCATCAATTTCATTAAGCCAAATCGATTCTTTAACGTATACAATTACATTAACCCCTAATCCTTTAGCAACAGATAAACAGTGGTTTGCTATCTACAGATCAGAAGATGGTGTCCTTGATACTGGCGAGGATTTAATAGTTGATATACAGTTTGGTAATACTCCGTTTAGTTATACTGACTCTTATTCAGGTTTGCAAAATTTTAATGGCCCTTATACATATTTTGCAACAACTCTAAATAGATTTTGGAATGAATCGGAAATTTCAAATTCAGAATCTACTTACCCAATTCCTTCCTTTGCACCGACTATTATATCCACCACACCTATGGAAAATGGGGTTTTAAATATTCCAAATAATATTATTATTGAATTCTCAAAGACAATGAACACAAACACATTTAATAATTCAATTCTAATTTATCCATCGGTACAGGTTAATAGTTTAGTTTGGAGTAATGATAACAAAACTCTATCAATTGAAACAGAAGGTCATCTTTATCAAACAACTTATTCTTTAACTATTGCAGAGACTGTAAAAGATATTAATGGCAGAATGCTTGACGGTGATGCAGATGGAATTGAAGGAGATCCATTTATTCTGCATTATCAAACTAATTCTGAAGATCTTCTTGGTCCCCAGATGATTTTTAGCCAACCAGAAAATAACGCATCAGGAGTAGACGTCGGTTCAATTTTAGTATTAGTATTTGATGAAGAGATTAATGAACAATCATTATCAGGAAATGAGATAGTTCTAACAAATGGAAGTTTACCAATTAGTTTCAGTTTCCAGCATACACAATCAAGCGATGGTAAAAGCATAATTTGTATTCAGCCAAATAGTTTATTTAATTGGAGTACAACTTATACGCTAACTATAAGTGGAAATATTTCAGATACTTTGGGTAATGTATCAGGAACAATAACACAGATTAGTTTTTCTACTTCCGAATTTTCTTATAGCCAGATAAAAACAATAGATAATTTTACAGTTCCTGGTGATTGGAAACAACCGGATTATAGCGGATCTACAAAAGGAATCTTAGCATCTGGGACCCATTTTGAATTTACAAGTCTGGTTTATCTGCCTTCAACATCCCCCAAGAAATCTGCCAAGCTAACATATCTTTGGGATGAAAACGCTAGCGATTTCTTGATTCGTGAGTATTTAAATGGCGGTGCGCCACAAGCTGTTTATTTTGATACTAGCTATATATTACAAAGTTATATTTATGGAGATGGAAGTAACACACTATTTAGATTTTGTATTGATGAATTTACAGGTACAGCTTGGGGTGATCATGAAGTTTCAAAATGGATAACTATTGACTGGCATGGCTGGAAGTTGGTGGAATGGAAATTAAATGATCCCAATAGTGTAGGTGTGTGGATTGGGGATGGAAATCTAACCGGCCAATATTTCAGATTAGATAGTTATCAACTGACCAAAACTCCACAGAGTGCAATTTCTGGTGCAATTTATTTTGATGATTTGAGAGCAGTGAAAAAAGTTGATGGTATTGTTAACGTTAATCAAGAGGACGATAATGTGCCAGACAGATACTTCCTCTCCCAGAATTATCCTAATCCGTTTAATCCTGAAACTATAATAAATTGGCATGTTCCGGTAGCTGGGCACACTTCTCTTAAAGTATATGATATACTTGGTAATACTATTGCAACACTCGTTAATGAGTTTCAATCCGCTGGAAAATATGAAGTAAAATTTGATGGGTCTTCATTTTCAACTGGGATTTACTTTTACAGATTAGAAACTAATTCATTCGTTGAAACAAGAAAGATGGTCTTAATGAAATAAAAATAATAATTACTTGCTGTTGTTTTGAAATTGTTAAATCAATTATTTGATTAACACACTTTCAATTGATTTTTGAACCAATGGCTCCATTACCGTGTACCCTGCTAAATTTGGGTGCACTCCATCTTCAGAAAATTCTTTTTTAAGTCCGTTGTTTTCATCTGCCATCGATGAAAAATAATCAACATACTGAATTTTGTTCTTATCCGCATATTTTTTAATCCACTTATTAAGATCAACAATCTTTCTCGATGGATTAAGTCCGGGTTTCCAAGGAAAATCATATGCTGGCAGCACAGAACAAAGTATAATTTTAATATTATTTGCTTTTGCAATCTCAACCATAGAGGCAATATTATCCTCAATCATTTCTAGTGTAGATGGACCTGTATTTCCGGCAATATCATTTGTGCCAGCTAAAATTATAACTACTTTTGGTTTAAGGTTTACAACATCAGATCTAAACCTAAGTAGCATTTGAGGAGTTGTTTGTCCGCTGATTCCTCTATTAATGTATCTATTTCGATTAAAAAAATCAGGATTAAGTTCTTTCCATCCTTCAGTAATTGAGTTACCTAGGAAAACGACTCTGTTTTCATCAGCAGAAGGAAGTCCTAGCTTTAAATTTTCATCTTTGTACCTGTTAAGATTTGCCCAGTCGTTATTTTGAGCAAGCAATGATTGATCCATAAGTAATACTATTAAAAAAATGGGAAGTAAATATTGAAATAATTTCATCCTGGGTATTCCAAAATTAATTCTTAAACTTTACTTCAATTATAATAAGAATGCAAACGTAATCAATGGTTTTTGTGATATATATTTTAGTTTTCTGTTATTTATCATCTATGTAACTAGACATAAAAAAGGCGATTCATTTGAATCGCCTTTGCTAAATTGTTGAGTTACTTTAATTACTTCAAAAGTATCATTTTCTTTGTTTCCACAAATTTTCCTGCCTGTAACTTATAAATATAAGTTCCACTTGTAAGATTTAATCCATTAAAATTAACTTCATAAACCCCAGGAGATTTTTCTTCATTTATCAAAGTTGCAACTTCCTGCCCAAGTACAGAATAAACTTTTAGAGTTGTAAATGCAGATTGTGAAATCGCATATCTTATTTTTGTTGATGGATTAAACGGATTTGGATAATTTGAATACAACGCAAAATTCTCAGGCTTCAATCCAATTAATTCTTCATCCACACCAGTAACAGTAATGACAGCACTAGTGGTTCCCCAATTTTTAGAAGGATTTTTATATCCAGCGTTAACCGTATACGTACCTGCTGAAGGAGCAGTTAAAATAAACGGATTGCTTGAAGTAGAATTATTAACTGCTACAACAGTTCCGGATGAATTAACAAGTTCACCAGCAACATTACTTGTTGTGCCGCTTACTGTAATTTGAACCTGGTTATTACTTAAAACAGTTGCTGTTACAATTCCAGTTTGCGATGTATGACAACCTGAACCTCCACATCCTGGTAATGTTCCATTGAAACCGGGTTCAGATTTTAAATTTGTAACTAAAACAATAGACAAAACTATAAGTGAAATGAACAATAATTTTCTCATATACAATATCCTTTCATTATTAACAATTGATATATAGCAAATTAAATGCCCATTAAAAAGGTTAGAAATTTATAATAGTTAGCTTGATTTGCAAAAATTGGGCACAAATTTGGCAGATAAAAATACAATTAGATAGTAATTTGTTCTAAATGTACAACAAAAATAATTTAACTTTTCTTTTTGAAAGAATCTTTTTTAATGTTTCCAAAGTTCTCTATCAAGACTGCGATATTGAATAGCTTCGCTAATATGCTGTGGCAAAATATTTTCAGCCGATTCAAGATCTGCAATTGTTCTACTTACTTTTAATATTCTATCATAAGCTCTTGCGGAAAGTCCTAATTTTGTCATAGCCATTTTTAATAATTCTTCACTTTGCTCATCCAATTTACAGTATGTTCTTACTTCTTTTGACCCCATATCACCATTATTAAAAATATTTTTATGATCCTTAAATCTCTGCAGTTGAACTTCTCTAGCCGTTATAACTCGAGTTCTGATGTTCTCAGATTTTTCACCAATTGTTTTAGACGACAACTCCTTGTATTTAACTGCAGGCACTTCAATATGAATATCAATCCTATCCAACAAGGGACCTGAAATTTTTGCCATATATCTTTGTATTTGCGGAGATGCACAGGTACACTCTTTATTTGGATCTGTGTAAAACCCGCATGGACACGGATTCATCGCGGCCGCTAACATAAAGTTTGCAGGAAATTCTAAAGATAATTTTGAACGGCTAACAGTAACTCTTGCATCTTCCAATGGTTGTCTTAAAACTTCCAGCACATTTTTTTTAAACTCCGGCAGTTCGTCTAAAAACAAAACCCCATAATGTGCATAAGATACTTCGCCAGGCTTTGGAAAAGATCCGCCGCCAACTAAAGCAGCATCACTAACAGTATGGTGTGGACTACGAAATGGACGCTCTGTAATTATAGCTTTATGTTTCGGTAAAATGCCTGCAATCGAATGAATCTTTGTTGTCTCTAATGCCTCATCAAAAGTTAATGGCGGAAGTATGGATGGCAACCTTTTTGCGAGCATTGTTTTACCAGAGCCGGGCGGACCTATCATTAAAATATTATGTGCACCTGCAGCTGCAACTTCTAAAGCACGTTTTACATTTTCCTGACCTTTTACATCGGAAAAATCATGCAAGTACGAATTGATTGATGAGAATAAATCATTTTTATCTGTTATGGTTTTTTCCGGTGATGATTCCTCATTCAAAAAAGCAATTACTTCTGTTAAACTCTCAAATCCATAAACATCAATCCCATCAACAATAGAAGCTTCATTTGCGGATTCTTTAGGAAGTATAATTCTTTTGATTCCTTTTTTCTTTGATTCAACTGCAATAGGCAGTGTACCTTTGATATGTCGTAAAGTCCCATCTAATGAAAGCTCACCGAGAAATACGGAATCACTTAAATAATTAGCAGATACTAATTCTTCTGCAGCAAGTATTCCGATTGCTATTGCAAGATCAAAGGAACTTCCTTCTTTTTTTATATCGGCAGGGGCAAGATTAATTGTAAATTTTTTAAGTGGGAATTTTATATTAGAATTTTTGATCGCAGCAATAACTCGTTCACGACTTTCTCTCACAGCATTATCAGGTAAGCCAACTATTATAAAACCGGGAATTTGCTTTTCTACATGTGTTTCAACTTCGACTATATACGCATCGATTCCATATGTTGCGCTTGTTAATGTTTTGGACAGCATAAAATAATCCAGAATTGTTTTGGATCTTATTTAGTTATAATGAGGTAAGAAAAAGTTACCCCAAGTTTAAAGTATTTTTATATATCAAATAAAACTATTGAAGCCTTTACTTATAGTTTCTTAAGAAATCAATTCTATCCTGCAACTGATCAACAGGAATTAAAAGTTTATCTTTACCATAAATTGCATCTTGTCTATTTGAAAAAGCAAGTTCATAATCCTTACTCATAACAATTGCTTCTTCAGGGCAAACTTCTTCACAAAAGCCGCAAAAGATGCAGCGAAGCATATTTATTTCAAATCGTTCAGGATATCTTTCTTTTTCTTTTTCAGTTTCAGCAGCCTGAACTTCAATTGCAAGGGCAGGACAAACTCGTGAACACAATCCGCAAGCAACACAACGTTCATCACCATTTTTCTCTTGTACAAGAACCGGTCTGCCTCTGTATGACTGTGGTGGAATAAATTTCTCTTCAGGATATTCCATAGTAAACTTTGGCTTAAACATAGTTCTAAGCGTTAATGAAAGTCCTTTAATAATTTCCGGAATATATGTTTTCTCACCAAAAGTTAAATCTTTAATTCTTTTTTTGGGTGGTATTTTACTATCAGACATCAAAACTCCTGTTAATATTTTCTTTCTTTATTCTCAACGGAACAATTATAACATTATAATTTAAAGATCATTATTAAAATTGCAACCCATAGTATATTAAATAGCGAAAGCGGGAACATTACTTTCCATCCTAAGTTCATAAGCTGATCATATCTAAATCTTGGGATACTCCATCGCACCCAAATAAAGAAGAATAGTAATGCACCAACTTTTACAAAAAACCCGGCAACCTGTAAAGCGAGTACCAACCCTGAAGACAATCCCAAAGTTTCGATATAAGGAATTTGCCATCCACCTAAATATAACGTAACAATAAGCGTACTTGCGATTAACATGTTTGCGTACTCCGCTAAAAAGAATGCTGCAAACTTCATACTGCTGTATTCAGTATGATAGCCTCCTACAAGTTCGGGTTCGGCTTCAGGTAAATCAAATGGTAAACGGTTTGTTTCGGCAAATGCTGAAACAAGAAAAGTTATAAAACCGATTGGTTGAACAATTGCGTTCCACATCCAGCCTGATTGTGATTCTACAATTGCCATTGGTCTTAATGATTCTGCTAAAAGTATAACACCGCCGATTGAAAATCCCATCGAAATTTCATAAGAAATCATCTGAGCGGATGAACGAACACCACCTAACAGCGAATATTTACTTCCCGATGACCAGCCAGCGAATGTAATTGCATAAACTCCGATTGAAGTTAAAGCTAATACATAAAGTATTCCGATATTAACATCTGCAATTACCATTGGAATTTGATGACCTGCAATTGTGATTCCTGGTCCGATTGGAATTACAGCGTAAGTTGTAAATGCAACAAATAATGCAATGATCGGAGCGAGTGCATGAATTTTTTTATTTGCTACATCAGGAACAATATCTTCTTTAAATAATAATTTAAATACATCTGCAAATGATTGAAGAGCACCATACCATCCAACACGATTTGGCCCTAACCTATTTTGTGCCCATGCGCTTATTTTTCTTTCAAAGTAAACTAGATAAGCAGCTGTCATTAACATCATTACAAGGACAATTACAATTCTTATTAATAAAAAATTGTAAAAGCTGATGATTGACCACAAAAAATTTAAGATTGCATCCATTAAAATTATTTTCCTTATAACTTAAATTTTTACAGTAGATTTTAAATTTACTGATTTTATTTGCGCACCAAATTCGCCTAGCTCATCGTAATCTAAACCTTTAAAAGCATCAATTGAATTTGCAGCATCAAGAAATACCTCTTCTGCCATATTGTACTTTAATTTTTGCCCCATAGCCGAAGATAGTCCAGATAAAATTTTCCAGCTAGATCTGGCATCAAAATGTTTGCCTTGTGCCCAGCGATCATACTTAGTTCCGAATTTATCCAGCCGACTTAAAGACATTCCTTCTAAAGCACGATCAACATCAAGCGTTGCAACCGCGGGACGAATGCGTTGTACTCTTCCCTCAAAGTTTACAAAAGTTCCATTTTTCTCAGCATACGTTGCTGCTGGAAAAACAATATCAGCCAGTGCAGTGGTTTTATTAAAATTAGTTGAATTAATTATTACCAAATCTAACTTTGGTAATAAGCTTTCAAGTTCAGGATTTTCATTCACAATATCATCTTCTACTATATAAAGTACTTTTATTTTACCTTCACGGATTGCTTTTACAATTCCATTAAAATTAAACCCATTTTTAGATGGTGAAACACCTGTTAACTCTGCACCTTTTGCGTTTGGAGTTACATCATCACGTTTTAATATGTCATCTCCAAAGGAGGGGTCAGAATGACGGATAAAATCTAAATGTCCTGTTCCAATCACAGATCTTGCAAATTTTACAGCTGCAAAGTTATCTTCAATAGTCGCATAAGCAGAACCGAGAACAGCAATCTCATCCTTTGCAAAAGATTTTAATCGTGATGCTGCTTTTGCATAAGCTTCATCCCATCCGACTTTAATTAATTTGCCTTCAACTCTAATGTGAGGTCCATCAACCCTATCTTTTGCGTTTACAAATTTAAACGTATTTAATCTTCCGTGGTCACACATCCAATAGCTGTTTACATCTTCATTGTATTTAGGAACTAATCTTAATACCTCATTATTTCTTACCCAAACTTCAATGTTACAGCCTCGGGAACATCCATTACAAACAGTGTTTGTATGAGACATATCCCATACACGAGCTTTAAATCTAAAATCGCGATTTGTTAATGCACCAACAGGACAAATATCCACAACGTTCATTGAGTATGGATTATCAAGCTGTTCACCAGGATACGTTGTTATTGTAACTCTATCACCACGTTTTACGAATGTTAACTCTGGATCTTTTGCAATCTCATCACAAAAGCGGATACAGCGTGAACAGGAAATACATCGTTCTCCGTCAAACATTACATTTGGACCAAGCTCAACACGCTTATCTTTATGGACTTTTTCCTCAACAAATCTGCTTTCGCCTGTACTGTGTTGATAAGCGTAATCCTGTAATTTACATTCACCTGCTTCATCACATATTGGACAATCCAGTGGATGATTAATTAAAATAAATTCCATAACTGCGTTGCGTGCTGATATTGCTTTATCTGATTCTGTATGCACTACCATTCCTTCAGCTGCAATTGTGGAACATGCTATAACAAGCTTTGGCATTTTTTCAACTTCTACAAGACAAATTCTGCAATTACCGGAAACAGATAATTTGGGATGCCAGCAAAAATTAGGAATCTCAATTCCATTATCCTTTGCCGCCTCGATAATTGTTTGCCCTTGAACAAATTCTAATTCTTTTCCATCAATATTAATTTTTGGCATAAACTACTCTGAAATTTTAAGCTGCTTTATTAATTAAATTATCTTTAGAACAAATAACTATTCTGCTTAAAGTGTTTTCATCTAAAACTTCTTTTGAAATTTTTAATAAATCCTCTGCAGAAACCGAATCTATTTTGGATAACAAATCCTCAATCGGAATAATTTTACCATAATGCAAAATTGAATTTGCTATCCGTATCATTCTGTTTGTGGTATTTTCAAGGCTCATTAAAGTGTTGCCTTTTATGTACTCTTTAACGCGTTTCAATTCCTTTGGTTTAACTTCGGTGGTCCTAAGTTTATTAAATTCGCGAAGAACAATTTCGTTAACTTTTTCAGATTGTTTTTCATTGGTTGAATAATAGACTCCGAATGAAGAAACATCAAGATAAGAATTTAAAAAAGTATTTATCTGATAAGTCATCCCAAGTTTTTCTCTAACAGCTTGAAATAGTCTGGATGAACTTCCATCCCCGAGTAAAGTTGAAAGAACTTTTAATTTGTGTCTGCGTGAATCAGAAAATCCATAGGTTGTTCTTCCAACTATTGAATGAACCTGCTGAATTTCTTTTTCGACTACTATTTCGTTTACTGTTTGTTTAACAAAATTTTTTCTTTTTGGGTTCGAGGTTGTCCGCTTTGCTTTGAAGTACTTTTCTGCAAGTGAAACAGCCACTTCGTGCTCGATAGCACCGGAAACTGCTATTAATAAATTATCCAGCCGATAATTTGCTTTGTGAAATTGATGCAGAATATTTGAGTTGTAAGAAAGTATATTTTTTTCTGTTCCAATGATCGGGTAACTTAAACTGTGCCCATTAAAAATTGATTCCTCAAACTTATCAAAAATTAATTCTTCCGGGTTATCATCAATATCTTTTAACTCATCTATAACAACACCCGCCTCTTTTTTGATGTGTGAATCTTTAAACAACGGGTTTTGTATCATATCAGAAAGAACAGCAAAAGTTTTCTTAAAATTATCAGATAATCCTCTGCCGTAATAACAAGTTTGTTCTTTGGAAGTGAATGCGTTTAAGTAACCACCGTAAGATTCAATCTCATCCGAGATTTGTTTTGCTGTGCGGGTTTTGGTTCCTTTAAAAAGCATATGCTCTATAAAATGTGAAATTCCATTATTGCGTAAACTTTCATCACGAGCACCAATATTAAACCAAAATCCTAATGAAAAAGATTTTAAATAAGGAATGAATTCCGATACAACTTTTACACCGTTTGATAGCGTCGTTACTTTACAATTATCCACAATTTCTATCTATTAATAATGAATTAAATGAGGTTCAAATATAGATAAAGAGGTTAAGTCAATCAAGAAAGTAAAAAGAAGAATTGTTAAATATACTGGTCATTTCGAACCAGACTTTTACCAGTGAGAAATCTTAAAAGATTCCTCACATTCGTTCGGAATGACAAAGAGAAGATTTCTCTCTTCGTTCGAAATGACTAAAAAGAAAACCTAAAATTAAACTGCAACCAAATCAGGATATTTTTCCTGGTATATAACAAAAAACTCTCCAATAGCTTTATAAGCTTTTTCAAGAATTTGTTCATTTGGTAAAAACACAACTCTAAAATGTTTGGTACCCGGAACCTGTCCGAATCCGCTGCCAGGTACAACTACAACTCCTGTTTCTTTAATTAACTCGGAGACAAAATGAGCATCCGGTTGTTTCATTTCTAATTTTGGGAATGCATAAAATGCACCTTCAGGTTTTACGCAAGAAATTCCAGGAATTGCATTTAACATCTCTACAGTTAAATCTCTACGCTTAGAAAGTTTTTTCATTCCCTCAGTAAGATGATCTTGATTTCCTTCAAGGGAAGGTTTAATTCCATATTGCTCGGGATGATTTGCAGATAATCTTGCACGCAAAATTTTGTTGATTGCTTCAATGTAATCAGCAAGAACTTCTTTTCTTCCACTTACAATGCCCCACCCGATTCTAAAACCGGGAACCATATAATTTTTTGATAGTCCACCAAATGTTATACAGGAAACATCTTTATTTAATGCTGCAATTGAAATATGTTTCTTACCATCAAATAAAAGTTTGTCATAAATTTCATCAGCAAAGATTACAAGATTATGCTCAAGAGCTAAATCTACAATTTGCTGTAAATTTTCTTTAGTGTAAAGTGAGCCTGTTGGATTATTTGGATTGATAAGTACAATCGCTTTTGTTTTATCATTTATTTTGGATTTAATATCATCAATATCAGGAAGCCAGCCATTAGATTCATCAAGATAGTACGGATTTTCCATCATCTGAAGTTTGCTTGAGATTGCTGTGTAAAGCGGATACCCAGGAGTTGGTGTAAGCACATTTTCACCATCATTAACAAGTGCTGTTAAACAGATATCAATAGCTTCACTTGCACCGGTAGTTACAAAAATATCGTGAACATTTGTAATTCCTTTTCGTTCTGCTTCTGTTTCAATTGCATCAACTGCATCTTTAATTCCTGATGAAGGTGCATAGCCATTTAAGTTTTTTAACATTGCCTGATAAGTTGCTTCAACAAGATGTTTTGGCGGAACAAAATCATAAAGATTTGGATCGCCGATATTTAAGTATAACATTTCTTTTCCAGTTTTAGCAACTTGATTTGCAAGTACAACAATATCTCTAACTGCATATGTAATATTATTTGTTCTAACTGCTGGGATAATTTTTGAATGCATTATATTTCTCCAAATATTCTTTTGATTTACTTATCAAACTTAACAAAAATTTTTATGATTGGGATAAGAATTTGATATAGATTGAGAAAAATCAACAACAATTAATTATTTCTTTTTAACAAAAGAAGTGTAAAATCATCATTGTAAATGTCGGAAGTACTGAAATTTTTTGTAGCGGATATTATCTCGTCAACCATTTTTTTAGGTGGTTGAGGAGTATTTGTTTCAAAGATTTCGATTAATCTATCTAATCCAAATTGATTTTTTTCTTTCCCAAAAACTTCAACAACTCCATCAGTATATAAAAGTATCTGATCATTTTTATTTAAGGTGATCTCAGAACTTTTGAACTCAGCATCCTTTAAAAGATTTAAAGATGGACCGCCGCCTTCTAATAAAGTTGTAGTATCCTTATGCCACAGTAGCGCAGGATTATGACCGCAATTGCAATAAATAAAAGTGTTAGTTCTGTGGTTTAGTATTCCATAAAAAACTGAAATAAAATCCCGCTTACGCATAAACTCAGAAACTTGCTCATTCATAAGTTTCATAATTTCACGTGGCTCAGAAAAAAGTTTTGCATTGTAACGAAGCAATGCTCGGAAAGCTGCCATAATTAAAGCAGCCGAAACACCATCACCTGAAACATCAGCAATTACAACGGCCAATTTGTTTTCATCTAACACTATGTAATCAAAATAATCCCCTCCAATTTCATAAGCTGGAATGCAAACACTTGCAAACTGATAACCCTCAATTTCGGGTTCAGAATTCGGTAATAAACTTAGCTGCACATCTTTAGCAAGTTGAAGCTGTTCTTCTATTTTTTTCTTTTCAATTATCTGATAGTGAAGTAAAGCTTTTTCAATTGAAATTGCCGAAGCGTCTGCAAAAAAATTTAAAACTTCAATATCATCCGGATTGAAAGCCGCAAGTTTATCACTTTCAACATTCAAAGCACCAATGGTTTTACCTTCACGTAAAATTGGTACAGTAATTTCAGACTGCGTATCTTTTCTGCCAGGAATGTAGCGTTTATCTTTGCTTACATCTTTAAGAATTATGCTTTTACCAGTTTTGATAGTTTGGCCAACAATTCCTTTCGCATCCATTAACATTGCATCAGCTTCAAGTGGTAAATTCCCGAATCCGCGTTGAGACATGCTTGCAATTTTTTGTCTGGAAAAATGATAACCGGGATGATTGATATCTTCGCTTAAAATAAAAATACCCAGCCGCATCGTAATCGATCGCATCGGCTAATAGATCTAAAAGAAGGTTTAAGATTTTATCAAGATCGAGTGTTCCTCTTATCTTATGCGAAATATCCCTTAAAAGCTGGTATTTTATTTCAGAAGTTAATTCGATTTTATTTTTCATTATTGAAATATCAATTTATCTTTATACTAAAATAAAACTAAGAGTTTTTTATTACCAAATTTAATGAATTGATTTTTCATTGAGATGTAATATTGTTACTAATTAAAAATTAAAGATTGTACACTAATGAAATACATTTATCTATTAATATCAACTATACTTTTTTTTAATTCAACATCAATCGCTCAGGATTTCGATCAAAAATTAAAAACTTCAGATGTTACCTTAAATTATTCTAAAACTTTTGTTTTCTATTCGGAAGAAGTGCAGGATTCATTTCATATATATATAAAATTTCCAAAGGGTTATGATAAAAATCCTGATAAGACTTATCCTTGCATTTTTTTACTTGATGGTGACATTGCTTTTCCTATGGCCTGGGGCATTGTTAGATATTTGCAATATAGTAAATATGTTCCTGATGTTTTAATTGTTGGGATAGGATACGGCGGACTATCAAGCAGTAACTCAATTAATAAACGGGAAAGAGACTATAGTATTTCTAAAATCGAAGGTTTGAAAGATTCCGGTGGTGGTGAAAAGTTTTTACAATTCATAAAGCAAGAATTAATTCCATTTCTTAAATCAAATTATAAACTTGATAATACAAAACTAACTTTAAGCGGTCATTCACTTGGCGGACTGTTTGTTCTTTACTCATTGTTTTCTGAACCGGAATTATTTTCAAATTATATTTCAATCAGTCCTTATATTCTTCAAGACATTGATAAACTGAATGACTTAATTGATATTAATAAACCTAAAATTGAAGAATCAAATATTCGTTTATTTATTTCGGTAGGGGCAAATGAAGAGGAAAAAGAATTTAAAAGTCCTATCAATATGATTGTTAACAGATTACATCAATTCAACTTGCCATCTTTGAAATTAAAAATTAAAATATTTGAAGATGGATATCATTTCAGCACACCAGCTGAAGGATTAACTTATGGATTAATCTTTAGCTTTGAATAAATTTTAGTAAATCATTTGGCTAGAAAATCTCTAATTACTTTAAATAATTTTTCAGGTTCCTCTACCTGTGGATTATGTCCGCTTTTTTCGAACATAAAAAACTTTGCCTGCGGACAATATTCTTTGTACTCAACTTCCATCCATGGAACCGCTACACGATCATATCTACCTGCATAAATCAAGATTGGCATCTTTAAATCTTTTAGTTGCTTTCTAAAATCAAATGTTCCAATATCGCTACTAACTAAAAAATCTCCATCTCTTCCAACCATCTGATAATATAATTTTGTGTTATTGGAATTTGGATATGGATTTCTTCCAACTCTATTGAAATTTTCCGGATTGTAAGCATATAAAAATCCATACGGTACGCGGCTGTAAATTTCTTGATGTATTATATCACTTGATACTGCGCCCTGTTTTCTTACTTTCATCAATTGTTCCCAGACTTCGGGATAATTTGTTTTTATTTCGTGATTTGAGTTATCACAGTTTTCCTGCCACATTAAATAAGAATGAAATGTATTTGCTAAGATTAGCTGCGACACATTTTCCGGATATCTTATGGCATAAGCTTGAGCAACTACTCCACCATAAGAATGACCGAGCACACTGATTTTTGAAAATTCCATTGCTTTACGCAATCCTTCAAGATCTTCAACATCCCTTTCTAAAGAATACTCAGTTACGTTTATTGCTGTATCAGATTTGCCTCGCCCAAATGCATCAAAATAAACTAATGTGTTGGTTGTTGATAATGAATCGAAAGCTCTAAGGTAACTATGCGCATTACCCGGACCACCGGCAATAAAAAATAACGGATCTCCATTCCCAAAACTCACTGTCCAGATTTTTGCTCCGTTTACTTCATAGTATTTTCCATCGGTTTGGCTATCGGGAAAGTTTTGTGCGCAAAGTGAATATGTAAGTATTATTAATAAAAAAGATTTGATTAAGATTTTCATAAAACACCTTTTTAATTTCGAGGTATAAATTGAAGTAAAAAGAATTGTTTGTCAAACTTTAAGTAAACTAATTTAGAAAGGCAAACTAAATCCTTCGCCTCAAAGTTTAGCATTAAATAGTATTCTTTTTCTAGATCAGAAAGCTTATTTTTATTCAAATAAAAATTGAAAGATCAATGGAATGAAAAAAATAATATCACTTTTATTTGTAGGCCTTTTGTTGGCATCCTGTAATGCTAATAAAGACAAGTTCACTTTAACAGGAACTATTGACAGCAAAGATTCTACTATAATTTTTCTTCAAAAACGAGGAATCGATGGTTGGGAAAAACTCGACTCGACAAAAGTGCTTAACGGTAAATTTAATTTCACCGGATCAGTAGTTATGCCTGAGATGTGGTATTTAACAATGGACGATAAAAAAATTTCCTTTCCACTTTTCGTAGAGAATTCTGACATTAATGTTCAGCTTTACCCGGACAGTATTGAAAATTCGAAAGTACTTGGATCATCTTCACAAGATATCTACAAGAAATATGTGGTTATGAATGATATATTGATGAAAAAAATGGAAGATGTTTATAATGCGTGGAAAACTGCAAAAGAAATTGGCGATACTGCAGCTATGAAAAAAAATGATTCAATTAGTGAAGACCTCGATAAAGAGGTAAAGGATCAGCTAGTCTCTTTTATTAAATCGAACAACACTACCACAGTTTCACCTTATCTAATAATTCGCAATTCATATCGGTTTGATCTGCCCGAATTACAGAATCTAATAAGCGTGATGGACACTAACTTAAAAGCTTCCACATATTATCAGGATATCGAAAAACGAATTGGGTTACTACGTGCAACAGCAATTGGTCAAATTGCTCCAGATTTTACGCTGAACGACTCCACTGGAAATCCTGTTTCTCTCTCATCACTAAAAGGCAAAATATTGTTAGTCGATTTCTGGGCAGCTTGGTGTGGGCCTTGCCGTGCAGAAAATCCAAATGTTGTTAAAGCTTGGAAGACATATAATAAAAAAGGATTTGATGTACTTGGTGTTTCATTCGATACCAATCGCGATAAGTGGCTAAAGGCTATTAAGGATGATAAATTAACCTGGACTCAAGTTTCAGATCTAAAAGGCTGGGGTAATGAAGCAGGTAAACTCTATGCAATAAATTCAATTCCAGCCAACGTTTTGCTAGACAAGGATCAGAAGATTATCGCCTCTAATTTACGAGGTGAGGATCTATTAAAAAAACTTGAAGAACTTCTAGGAGCAGAATCAGCGTCGAAATAAAATATTTATTTGTGATCATTTAATTGCATCCCTGCAAAAACTGATTGATCACAATATTTATTTTCTACTTTAAATGCAAAGAAAAACCCTGATACAAAGGTATCAGGGTTTTAAATTGAGGGATGTTAATCAAATTATTTCAATAGAATCATCTTCTTAGTTTGAACAAAATCACCTGCTTGTAGTTTATAAATATATGTTCCACTCGCCAGTCTGGAAGCATCAAAGTTTACTTCATATCTTCCTGCGGCTCTTTGTTCATTAGAAATCAGCTCTGCAACCTCAGTTCCAAGTATATCATATATCTTTAAGGTTACATTTGCATTATTAGGAATGCTGAAAGCAATTCTTGTACTTGGATTGAAAGGATTAGGATAATTTTGATCTAAGTTATATTCACTAACTTCAGCAATCTCACCTGTCTCACCTAAAATTTTATTCATATAATCATCAGCTTCTTTGCCAAGTATTTTTGGAAGCTGCACAACAGCACCATTTGCAAGAGCTACAAATAAACCGAATGATTCACCATTCTGATTTGCAGATGGATTTAAAAATCCTGATGCAAATACTACAGCGGAATTTCCACCTAAGATTTCTGAGATCTGCATTATAAACGCCTACTAAATTAAACGGGTTTGTTGTATAAATTATTACCCAGTTTCTGGAGGCAGGAAGGCTAACATAATTGCTAATATCACCGTAGGAGATATTAGAAAGGCTTAAACCAAAAAGTGCTCGAATATTAACAGAAGGGGCATCGGTTGAACCGTGAACAGCAAACAAATCTACTTTACTATTACTGTTAGCTTCTTCACGCGCGTCAGCTTTTGCAAATAGAGTAAATGAAATATCTCTTCCGTTTGGATTTGGGGCAAATCCACTTGGATTTACAACGCCATTAGCTAAAGCCACATATGTCTTGCCGCCTTCAAAAGTAACAGCAAAGTTTTTAATAGTATCAGCAGCGGATGTACTATTACCGGGTGCAACCCCGATATTTAACGAAACTCCTGCAGGAACATCAACATATGGAGTTGCTGTTCTGAAAGCAAAATTATCAAGTAACAAACCTCCATTAACATAAACATCTACTTCACATTTGCAATTGGATCAGCAGCATTATGAATTATCTGCAATCTTGCTGTAGTAGGAGCTATGTAAGGTGGTAGCTCGATAACATCTCCCGTTGGTAATGCAGCAAACAATCCAAATGGAGCACCATTTTGATTTCCAGAAGGATCCAGGAATCCGGATGCAAATACAATTGCAGCACCACCACCAAGACCAGTTAGGTTTGCTTCGAATGTAGCAACTATTGTGTTATTATCATTTGCAGGTGTAATATCTAATAAATATGATGAAGCTGGAACTCTGATATAATCTGTAAAGTCGCCATAAGCAGCGTCCTCAACAAGTTTACCGACATTTCTTGCAATCACATCAACTGCAGGAGCGTCAGTTGAACCGTGTAAGACAACAAAATCAACTTTGTTATTATACTGACCAGATTCTTTTATTCCATCTTTTGCAAAAAGTGTGAAAGCTATACTTCTTCCGTCTGGGTTTGGTAAGAATCCTGAACCTACAACTCCATTAGCAACTGCTACATATGTTTTACCATTTTGTAAAACAACTGGAATATTTTTTATCGTATCACTTACAGATGTACTATTTGCAGGTGCAATTCCAATATTTAACGTAACTTCTGCAGGAACTGTTACAAAGGGCGTTGCAGTTCTAAAAGCAAAGTTGTCTAATAAAAGATCTCCATTTACATATACATCAACTTCATTTGCCAAAGGATCTGCAGCGTTATGAATAACCTGAAGTTTTGCAGTAGGAAGTATTTGCGGAAATTCAACTACTGTTCCATTAGGAAGAGCTGCAAATAATCCGAATGGCGCGCCATTTTGATTTGATGAAGGATCTAAAAATCCAGAGGCAAAAACTACAGCAGAAGCTCCGCCAAGACCGTTTAAATTAACATCAAAAGAAGCAACTACTATATTACCATTATTGCCTGGTGTTACTTCTAAAGTATATTCTTTAGCTCTTAAACTTTTGTATTTATAAATCTCAGAATAAGTTAAATTATTGATCAGTTTTCTTTTTCCCCAGAAGTCAGCGCCATCAACTTCTATTTCTTCTTCAGAATTTGATAAATTTGCGTCACTTACATTTAATGATGGGGAATTTGAAGAATTCTTAACCCAAATATCTACTGTTGGGGCATCAGTTGCGCCGTGAACGGTAACAAAATCCACTAACCAATTAGCAAGACCTTGTTCTCTAATTCCATCTTTTGCAAATAATGTAAATGAAATAGGCTTGTTATCAGGATTAGCAGCAAACTGAGTTGGATCTAAAACTCCATTTGCAACAGCTATATATTTTTTATTTGCACTAAAAGTAACTTCAAAATTTTTAATTGTATCAGCTGCCGAAGTGCTATTCGGAGGTGCAATACCAATGTTAATAGCAACATTAGCGGGAACATCAATAAATGGTGTTGCCGTCCTAAATTCAAAATTATCAAGCGCCAAGTTACCATTTAAATAAACATCTACTTGATTAGCAGCAGGATCTGCGGCATTGTGAATAACTTGTAATCGTGCTGTTTGAGCATTAACTGAAATAAATCCAGCTAAGATTAGAATTGAAAGAAAGAATTTTTTCATTTTTGATCTCCTTTTGTTGGTTATCCTATTTTAACAGAAACCTTAACACAAAAGTTCCACAAGGAGGTAAAATGTTAATTTGATTTTATTAGGTTGGAAACTTGATAAAATGCAGAATTTATCGGGTAAGAAAAATAAGGTTTATACTTATTAACTGATCAAAATTGTAAACAATTAAATATGTCTTTGTCTTAAAATTTCAAAAAGTAAAACACCAGTTGCAACTGAAACATTTAGTGATTGGATTTTGCCTTTCATCGGAATGCGAACGAGGTGATCGCATTTATCAGCGGTAAGTTTTCTAATTCCTTTTTCTTCATTGCCAACTATTACAGCAATTGGAATTTTGTAATCAACTTTAGTGTAATCTTTTGCACCTTCTAAATATGAACCAACAATCCAGAAACCATTTTGTTTTAGTTCATCTATTGTTTGTGCAAGATTATTTATTAATGTGATCTTAACATGTTCACTTGCTCCTGCAGATGTTTTAACTACAGTTTCATTTATTGGAGCTGAATTATTTTTTGTAATAATAATTCCATCAACTCCGCTGCAGTCCGCACTACGCAAAATTGCGCCAACGTTGTGTGTATCCTGTATTGAATCTAAAATTAATAGAAGCGGATATTGAGATTTTTTGGATTCATCAATTATATCGTATAGATCATAATACTTCTGTTCAGATTTAGAAGCAGCAACACCTTGTGCAATTTTACTTTGCGTTATTTGTCTAAATTTCTCAAATGGAACTTGATTTACTTTTATTCCTTTTTTCTTTGCAGCAACTCGGATAGCATCTATAATTCCGCCCTCTTGGCCGAATAAAATAAAAACCTGTGAAACTTCTTCATCAGAATTAAGTGCTTCTAAAACCGGCTTTCTTCCAATTATCAGACTCACTTGCTGTATTCCTTGGAATATGTGAATTTGTCTTTATCAATTTCGAAGGTGCAGAATTTACTGTTGTTCTTTTTCTCGGGTAAGAATTCTTTTACAATCTCAATTTCTTTTTTGTAGATATTAAAATTTACAATTGCACTGTTGATGCTTCCATCTTGTTTAATAACGTTTAAAGTGTACTCACCAAATAATTCTTCAAAATCAATTTCAACATTTGCCGGCTGAACTTTGGCCATATAATCGTTTAGAGCTGTCAAACCAAGTAAACTGATATCAATTGATTTTTTTTCCTTACGTGCCTGGGCAGTTAATTTATAATTAAGAAAGGAAAATATTTTAGTGGTTTCAATTTCAAATCTGTATTTCTGTTTTCCGTTAGTGCCATCTTTATGGAAATAAATTATACAGTTAAACTCAATTTCTGTTTTCTGTTTAACAGGAGTAGCTTTTTTGAGTTTATCTATTTTCTTTTCCCGCGCTTTAGGAATTTGCGGAACTTCTTTTGGTTTTTTTAATGCCATTAGCTTTGTATAATTGATTTAAGTTTTTCAAAATCTTCAATCTTAATTAATTGCTGTTCACCGTTTGAAAGATTTTTTACATTCAACTCACCCTGCTTGTATTCATCGCCACCTACAAACACAACATACTTAGCATTAAATTTATTTGCTTCTCGCATTTGTGCCTTCACGCTTCTGTTTAGATAATCGTAATCGCAGCTAAAATTTTCTCTACGCAGATTTGAAGCAATATTTGAAATCTCAAGTTCAAGATCAGAATCTATTCTGATCAAATAAACATCTAAATAATCATTTTCAAGACTGAATGATTTTTCATTTTCACAAGCCAGTAAAATTCTTTCCATTCCCGCAGCAAATCCAACACCTGGTGTTGCTTTACCGCCAAGTTCTTCAACTAATAAATCATATCTTCCGCCGCCGCATAAAGCACTTTGCGAACCAACGCTGCCGCTAACAATTTCGAAAGTGGTTTTTGTATAATAGTCTAATCCTCGCACAAGTGCTGGATCAATTTCAAATGGAATTCCGACGTTTGTTAAGTAATTCTTAACAACATCAAAATCATTTTTACTTTGTTCGTCAAGATAATCAATCAGCAGCGGAGCATCTTTCATAATCTGCTGATCAACTTCAATTTTGCTGTCAAATATTCTTAAAATATTTGTATCAAATCTTTTTCTGCTTTCTTCCGATAACTTGTCTTTTTTATTCTGCAAATAATCACGTAATACATTTTTATAATTTTCTCTTACTTCAGGTATACCAAGTGAATTAATTTTAACAACTAAATTCTTCAATCCAAGATTTTTCAGAATATGATAAGCAACCTGAATCATTTCAGCATCAAGTAAAGGTGAAGTACTGCCCAAAGCTTCTGCACCGAACTGGTGGAATTGTCTTAGCCTGCCTGCCTGCGGTCTTTCTTGCCTGAACATTGCCCCGATATAATAAAGTTTGTTTAAAGATTGTTGTGCACCGAGCGATTGTTCAATAAATGATCGCACAACTCCAGCAGTGTTTTCCGGACGTAATGTTATGCTTGTTTCGCTTCTATCTTTAAAAGTATACATTTCTTTGCTAACAATATCAGTTTCTTCGCCAATTCCACGAGCAAACAATGCTGTCTCCTCAAATATTGGTGTGCGAATTTCCTTATAGTTAAATAATTGAAATGTCTCTCTTAGAAGTTTTTCAAGATATTGCCATTTGGTAATATCCGATGGAAGAATATCTTTGGTTCCGGTTATTGCTTTAATCATTTATAATATTGTTATTAGTTAGGGATTGTAACTGTCAACCTGAACTTGTTTCAGGTTCATCAAAGGGAGATCTTTTACGCTATTTGTACAGATTCCGCCAATAAAATTCGGAATGACAAACTTAACAGTTTATAACTCTAAAAAGTGTTCTTCTTCATCGTTAAATAGTTTAACTATTTCATCTGCATTGTTAGCCTCGGACAAGCGATGTCTAAAATCATCTTTGTTCATCAAGCGCGAAATTCTGCTTAATAATTTTATGTGCGTGCTTATTAAATTATCTTTACCTACAAGGAGGAAAATTAAATGAACAGGATTACCATCCAGTGCGTCGTAATCTATTCCATTTTTAACTTTGCCAAATGCTCCAATAATTTCATTTACAGCATTTGTTTTTCCGTGAGGAATTGCAAATCCCTTTCCAACACCTGTGGACATAACTTTTTCACGATCAAGCACAGCGGATCTAACTTTTTCAATATCTTCTACACGTGAATCATTTATAAACAGATCTATAAGCTCATTTATAATTTCTTCTTTCGATTCACCCTTTAAATCAGAAATAATAAATTCTGGTTTTAATAGTTCACTTACTTTCATTTAAACTCGAATTGGAATAATAAGGTTATCAAATAATGCGTTTTTTCTAAAAGGCAATTTAACAATGGAATGATAGTTTTACAATGCGAAGTACAAATGAAGTATAAAATAATTAGTTCATCATTGCTGTTAATCGAACAAACGCATTTTTAGCTAATTCATAGTTTGGATTTTGTTTTAAAGATTCAGCATAACAATTAAGTGCAGAATACCAGTCGCCACGCTTTTCATAAATTCTTCCAAGATTATAATATGGAAAATGACGTGGTTCATAGTCGGGTGCTTCAGTGGCCTTTTCCAGCCAGTACACAGCTTCATCATATTTTTCAAGATTTATTAGATATGATCCAATGTCATTGTAAGGATTTCCAAAGTTTGGGTCGAGATCAATAGCAATCTTACATTCCTCTATCGCTTCTTCAAAATTACCATTAAGACTAAATGCCCATCCTAAAAATGTATGAGCTTTTGGAGTTGGATAAAAATCAATTGATTTTTTATAGGCATCAATTGCATCTTTAATGTTACCGCTCATATGTAGTTGATAAGCTCTGTTAAAATGCTCTGTTGCTAATTCTATTTTATCTTTATCTATCATATCTAATAATTATTTGAGTGAATCTCTTACATAAATAAGCAATTCATAATAAAAATTCAATTTTGAAATTTGTTTCGTGATAATTATCATAAAACCGCTGCCCTATTATCGTTTTATTCCAAAAATATTTTAATCGCAATCTTAATAAAATGGAACCATCCTTGTCATTTTTTGGTTGAATATTGTAACAATTAAGGAATTATACAATGAAAGAAGGCCCTGTTAGATTAGCTGAATTTGAAGATGAAGACAATAATCATTTACTAAGCTCTATTGAAACACCAATCCGAAGCGATGCTTTTGAAATTGATGATGAGTTAAAGATTGAATTAATTGAAAAAAAGTTTAAAGAAATTATGGAAGTGCTTGGACTTGATTTGACGGACGATAGTTTGAAAGACACACCCCGTAGAGTGGCAAAGATGTATGTTAAAGAAACATTTAGCGGATTAAATCCAGAAAATAAACCTAGTATTACCCTTTTTGAAAACAAGTATAAATTTAATGAAATGCTTGTAGAAAGAGACGTTTCTGTTTACTCATTATGTGAACATCACTTTGTCCCGATAATTGGTAAAGCCCATGTTGCATATTTCTCCAGTGGTAAGGTTGTTGGTTTATCTAAAATTAATAGAATGGTTCAGTATTTTTCTAAAAGACCTCAAGTGCAGGAAAGATTGACAGTACAAATAGCTAATGAACTCAAAACCATGCTTCAGACAGAAGATGTTGCAGTAATAATTGATGCTGATCATCTATGTGTGGCTTCCCGTGGTGTACAGGATGTTAACAGTTCCACAATTTCTTCAAGCTATCATGGTAAGTTTTTGAATCATCATATTCGTGAGGAATTTTTGAGTTATGTTTATGGTGGCAAAAGAAAATAAAGTAAAATTATAGTGTCACGATGAGCAAAGCCCAAATGTGACAAATAAATAGTGAAAAGTCATCCTGCGCAAAGTCGAAGGATGACTTTTGTTAATTAAAGCAATATCCTATTTTCTGCCAATAAACTTCTTTCCGTCTTCACTTAAATTTTTTGCATACTTTTCAGGATTCTTAGCAAATTTTGCATCACATCCGGGGCAGCAGAATCCATAAACCTTGCCATCGTATTTAACTGTTGGTGTAACATCATCAATTTCATTTCCTTTAACCGGGCAAACAGCATTCCATGGTTTATCTGAGATAGTATTTAGACTATCAATTTTTTGAACTTTGTTCATTTCCACTTTTTGATGTGGGTCTTTTAATTGCTTTTCTGTTTTATCTTGTGCAAAACTTATTAAGCTAACACACAGTACAAATGCAAATATGGACGTCAATTGTTTTAACATTTTATGCTCCTTTTTTATTATTTAATAAAAACATTTGTTTTAGCTATAATTTTCAAATACTGCAATTTGTTATTTCGATCCCGATTTATCGGGAGAGAAATCTATTTTCATTTTTGGTACAGATTTCTCGGTCGAGGACTTCCTCGAAATGACTTTTGATATCATTTAAACATACTTAAATATCTTGCAATATTTCCTTAAAAAACACTTAACCTTAGACCAAAATAAAATTTAGTGCCATCAATCGGACCCCAAATCATTGAGGCATCAAAATAATTTCCAAACGGATCATTGGATGCAATGATCGGGTTCGACTGCTTGTAGTTAGTCAGATTTTCTACTCCAAAATATAAATCAACAAAATCTATCTTCTTCGTTACCTGTGCATTAACAGTTAAGTAAGCCGGAAATGTTTCTTGTCTTTGATACTCAACAGGATTTTGACTAGTACTTGGAATTCTTCCATCACCGTTTAATAAAAATGATGAATCAAATACCCAGCTATTTTCTTCTGCCGCGTAAGATAAAGTTAACAAACCTTTGTACTTACTTGATAACGGTTTTATTAACAATTCACTTCCATAATTTGATTTAACATCAGTAAATCTAAAAGCAGCAGAAACATCAAATCTTTCTATTGGCTGATAAGCCATTTCTATCTGATAATTATTTGAATAAGATTTTCCATTTAAGTCATAGAATCTTACCTGTCTAACATCAGAATCAACATCAACAACGGTTTGTTTTAGAAAATCTGTTCTGTAATACTCTGCAGTAACTCTTAATTCACGGTCATTAATAGAAATATATCTTGTAAGATTCAATCCATAATTCCACGCTTCTTCGTAGGATGGACTATTTACGATAATAAACTCGCGAGAACTTGCCAGATAATTTAAGTTTTCTGCAAACAGATTTACTGATCTAAATCCTTTTCCTGCAGAAGCTCTTAGAGTTGTGTTTTCATCAATATTATATTTTACATGCAATCTTGGTGTAAAGAATGTTCCGTAAAGATTGTGAAAATCAAATCTTATTCCGGGAACAATGGAGATAATATTTGATGGTGCAAAAGTATATTCTGCAAAAACACCCGGGCGCGATTCATTTCGGCTATAATTTAAACCATCAAATGATTCTTTATAATTATCGTAAGCAAAACTACCTCCCATCGTTACTGAATGAATATCATCGGCTGTTTTAGTTTCAAAAAGCAGATTAGCATAAAATGATTTTTGGTTTCCGTTGTATCGTCTAATACCTAACAAAGAATTTTGATCATGCCACTGTGCATTTAAAATCAATCCCACGCTTGTGTAAGCTTCATCATCAAACACGTAGCCATTTTTTGCAAACACTTCATATCTTTTTGTATCGATATTTATATTGTAGGGTGTTGCAGAATTGCCTGAACTAGATTCTGATACTTGTCCGCCCCTTCGTTCTTCATTTAAAACCTGCACACCAAACTGTGATTCATATCCTTTGTATGATTGATACTTCCATCTATTTATAAAATTAAATTGTTTAACATTTGGCTGATCTCTGAAGCTGTCATTATTATCGTCCATAGTTTTTGTAGTAAAATCCGTATGGGCAAGAATCATTGTGCTTAAATTTTCATTTAAATGAGTTGCAGCATTTGCATTAAACTCAGTTTTATAATGTGAACTTTGAAAAGCATTAAAATAATATCTTTCAAGATCATCAGGTTTTTTATATTCCAGATTTATTTGACCGGTAATTGATTCATATCCATTGACAACCGAAGCGGCGCCTTTGGAAACACTGATCGAAGTCATCCACGGACCGGGAATATAACCCAAACCAAATGTTCCCCCGATGCCTTTTAACGTTGGAATATTTTCAAACAACATTTGATTATACAATCCGGGCAAGCCCAATAGTTGAATTTGTTTTGCACCGGTTACAGCATCCTGAAATTGAACATCAACAGAAGCATTAGTTGTAAAGCTTTCAGAAAGATTACAACAAGCGGCTTTCAGTAATTCTTTTGATGTAATTACCTCAGTATTTTTTGCATCTAATTGATCTATAAATTTTGAAAGTGATGTGCCGGTTACTACAACTTCTTTAAGTTCTCTGTTTACGGCTAACACTATTTCTATGCTGTCTTGATCAACCGGAATTTCCAGAGTATCCTGTTTGTATCCAATATAACTTACTATAAGATGCGGATGATCCGATTTAATTTTTCGTAAATTAAAAATACCATTTACATCAGTTGTAGTGCCTATTTGCGTTCCTTCCCAAAATACATTTGTACCTATAAGAGGAATTTTTTCATTTTTATCATCAAGTTCATATACAATTCCCTTTAAATTCTGTGCAAATCCCGAAAAGGAAAACAGAAGAATAAAAAGAGAATAAATAATTAATTTCATTGTTACACCTATTTGTTAAACATTTATTTAAGTCATTCCCACGAAAGTGGGAATCTACTTGATGATCGATTGATTCCCGTTTAAACGCGAATGACAAACTGAATTATTTAGTAGTTCAGTTATAGAATTTATAAGATTAACAGATTGGTGTATCTAGCTTAAGCTGATGGATTGATTGGAGAAATTTTTTGCCAAATAATGGCGGTGGTAGATCGTTGTTTATAAATATTAATTGTTCTGATTTTTGATTTTCAGTTTGCTCAAATGGAACAATGATAAAAATAAAATCAATTGAGACTAATTTTTTTTCAGCTGGTGGAAATAAATATTCATTTAGGCTAATGCTTTCAAAAGAAGTAAAGCAGCACTTAACATCTAGTGCAGAAAGAGAAGTTGAATTTAAATCTTCAAACGGTTCAGATTCGCAGCAAACTGACTCGACAATTTCTTCTAACTCAGTTTTACAGCAATCATCAACGATGTAGGAATCTGAATGATCTTTTTCACATTCTGGGATTTCTAAAATAGAAGCAGCATTAAAATTATGGGTTGTACAAATGTGCTTGTAAATATCGAATCCAAAACTGCTAAACAGTAGTGCAATAACAACTATTGATGCAAATATATTTTTGATTGTTTTTTTCAATTGTTTAATATAAATAATTGATAAATTCCTTATCTAAAATAACATTAATTACATAAAATAAAAGCAAAAAACAGGTGCATTTTTGCACCTTTTATTAATAATCACAAATATTGACTAATTTTTTATTTTGTAATCATATAAAAATCCCTGGCGTTTTTTAGCTTCTTCATCCCATTTAACGGTTGTTGTTTTTAGAAATTCCTGTTTTGCCTTATTTAATTTTTCTATATCCAGACCAATATATTTTTGTGCTTTTTCTTTATTAGATATATCGGGCATTTCTATTGGGTACTTAACACCAAGTTTAATGAAGAGCGCGGCTAGCAATCTGCGGGCTTCTCCGCCTTTGTCTATTGATGTACCAAGAACTCTCATTGCTTCAACGGGCGAATGAAAACCAAGAGCATTAGCAGCAGCAACCCAATCCCATCTCCATTGCGCATGACGAATTAACAGTAATATCGGTTTCATTTGTTCTTCCGTTGCACCGTTATCCCAAGCAACTTTGGCTTCGATATGTGCTGCGGCAAGAGACTTCTCAGCAATTCTTCTAAGCTCTTCTATTCTATCCTGTCTATCATAAACATCTTGCATCAATCTATCAGTTTCTTCTCTATGGCAAACCTGGCACGTATTTGCAACATTGTTTAGAGGAGATTGAATATGATGATCCGTAAATTTAACCCCGCCTTCAGATTTGTACGGCATATGACAATCTGAACAGGAAACCCCGCGAATAGCATGAATACCTGTCATAAACAATTCAAAATCCGGATGCTGTGCTTTTAGCATAGGAGCTTTTGATAAAGCGTGTGTCCAATCACTGAACTCAATTTCATCAAAGTATTCTTCCATATTATCAGCACTAAATCCTTTATCCCATGGAAAAGTTAAATATTTTTCTTCCTTACCTTTAAAGTAATATTCAACATGGCACTGTGCACAGACAAGTGAACGCATTTCCTGTCTGCTAAAACTACTCATATCTTTTCCTTGTCTTTGAAAGGCTTCTATCAAAGCAGGGCGAGTAATTCTTAAATTCATAGTTTTAGAATCATGGCAATCCTGACATCCAATTGGATTGACTATTTCGCTTCCAAGATCAATCCATTTTTTCTTATAAAAATTTGATGCACCAATCTCATTCATCACCCTTGGAACATCTGTACTTTTGCATGTCCAGCAAGTTGCCGGCATTGGGCTGTTTTCATTATCACCTGTTCGTAAAATATTTCTTATATCTTCGATAGCGTGACCATGACCTCTGCCTTGATTATATTCTTTTGAAAAAGCGTATCCCGCCCACATAATTACAAGTTCAGGATATTCTTCGAGATAATCTCTTTTAATTGAACCACCATGTTTACTGGCAAAAGTCGTATCAAGAGTTTTAAGATATGATTCAAACTCGCGCGGGTAATTTTCACCCCATACTTCATTTCTTGGTTCCCAATCATTTATCGGCCTTACCATTTGAAGAGTAGCAGATTCACTTCTTCTTTCAATTATCGATGAGGCAAATAAACCTATCAAAAAAACTATTACTGCAGTACCAAAAAATAAAAACCACCCTAACCAGGGTTTATTCTTAATTACTTCACTTATAGGTTTCATTATAATTTCCTAATAATATTATTAATATCTATTTCTGTTTTTGTTGTAAAATATTTTCAATCCACTCAGGAATAGGTTTGGATAATCCCGGAACTTTGGCATATGGTGTTGAAGATAAACTATTTACTCTTCCATGCGGAACTTCTCTGTGGCAATCCCAGCAATAGCCATCACCTTCTTGTTGTATTTTTTGATTACTGATTGAACGCATGGAAATTGGATGAATAACGTTGGAGTGGCAACGAATGCAATTTTTTTGAACAGCATTTTTACCGGCTTGTTTAATCTGAATCACTTGCGGCTCTAAACGAAAAGTAAACATAAATGAGTGCCTCATACCATCTGAAGCTTTAAAGTAATACTTGCTAATAATATTATCCTGCGGAACATGACAATCGTTGCAAACTGTAACCCTGCCATGGCTGCTTCGTTCCCAGGTTGCATATTGCGGATTCATTACATGACAATTAACACATGTTTCAGGTTTATCTGAAAGGTATGAGGTTGCTCTGCCTAAATGAAGAACGAGAAAAAATAATCCTAAAAGAATTCCTAAACTAAATAAAACTCCAAATCGCCATTGTGGAGGTGGTTTGATTTTATCTATAACTTTTTTCATATAAAGAGATTACTCACTTTTATTTTTGCAGGATTTGTTTGGTCTATTCTCATCAAATTTCTTTTCAATCATCTTTAACTCTTCTTCATTTAATAATAATTGAGCTTTTTCAAATAATATTCTTTCTTCTTTTCTAATATGTCCGTCAAGCAAGTTTCCTATTTCATCCAATTGATTAATCAAATCAGAATTTTTATCTAAAGATAAAATTTTTTCCTTTAAAAGAATATGTTCATTTAGAATTTCAGATATCAAATTATCAACTTCTATATTTTTACCTTTTAGAAAAGGGAAAAATAATTCTTCTTCGTCCTTAAAATGCTGAACCAGATCATTCGAATAAAATTCCTTAGTATAGCGCATTTTGCCGGTATTGTCTTTTGGAAGGCCTTTATAATCCGGAGCATTTTTCTTAATCAATTGAGCAAGTAATAAGCCTTTTTGATGTTCTCGCGAAAGTGGAATAAGAGCAGGATGCCGTTTCATAAAACTACTTTGCTTTCTGTCCCAATTTATTAATCGATCCAACTTCTTCGTTAAGTTTTTTAAATTCCTCTACACCTGTTGGATGTCCATAACTGTTCATATACTTATAATGATTTAAATATTCTTCCTTAGTAATATTATTTTGCCAGTTGCCTATAATCATTGCAAAGCCGGTCACAACCATAAAAATTGTAACAACTCCAATTGCAACATATCTTTTACTTATCTTTTTCTTTTGTGGGAGAAGCGTTTTTAATTCCAAAGTATCTTTAACAGGACAAACATCCACGCAATTCATGCATGTTGAACATTCATCAGATATCACAGTTTTTACTTTATCCACTTTTATAAAAGATGGACAAGCTTTATTACAAAGTCCACAATCAATACAACTTGTTGAGTTTCTTTGAATTTTGTTTGGGCTGAGTAATGAAAATATTCCAAGTAGTGCTCCGTATGGACAAAGAAATCTGCACCAGAAATTCCTGATAACAATTGAAAGAACAAACAAAACTCCAATTACAATTAAAGCTGTTTGAGAAATATTTGCAAAGAAATAATACATTTTAACATCTGAAACAAGATTGTAAGGACTATCAAGAAAAGCTTTTAGTGCAAGATTGGTCATTAAAAAAATAACTGAGTAAGCTAAAAATCCTAACAGTAAATATTTTAAACTTCTTAATGGATAATCCAGCCACTTTGGAAGTTTTAATCTTCTCTTAAAAAACTTCTCGCCAAAATCTCCAACTAATTCGGATATAAATCCAATCGGACAAAACCAACTACAAAAAGATTTTCCAAAAGTTAAGGACATTAATACAATTGCAAGGAAAATAAAAAAACCGGCAGGATGGGCCGAGTGGATTTCTCCAGTTGTTAAGAAAAGATAAAAACTCATGAATGAACTTATTGGAAGAAAACCATCTACACCAGGCGGGCGCGAATAAAATGCAGTTGCTCCATTTGTTTCTAAGTACTGATTGAAAAGATAAAATTCTATCCCAATCCAAATACAAAGTGCAGCAAAAACTGATTGTATAATAAATCTTGTTTTCTGTATCCCCTTTTCATTATTACGAATAACTTTTTTCTTTTCGCTCATCATCTAAATAAAATAACTTCCTACCTAACTATATAATATTATTAATCTTGTTTAGAGTTTTTTCCTTAAACTTGTCTAATGTTTCAGAGCTAAGCATTTCATATGCCTTAACTCTCAACTCTCCCCATTCATTGTGGACTGGACAAGGCTTATCTGGTGAACATTCCGGAAAACCCAACACACAAGTATTGAAACTTTCCAAGCCATCAATAGCTTCCACTATATCAATTAATTTTATTTTGGATGGATGTTTTGCAAGTTTAAATCCGCCGGACTTCCCTTTTTTTGATTCAATTATTCCGCTTTCAGTTAAACTTTGCAGAATTTTAGAAATGAATTCTTTGGGAATATTTAATCGTTTGGAAATTTCTTCTGCAGGACAAACGCAATCACTTTCACGTGCTGCCATAAAAAGAATTGCCTGTAAACCGTATTCACATTTTTTGGAAAAAAAAACTGTCATAATTAAAACCAGATTAAATTGTCTGATTAAAATTACCAAGAATGTTTTTAACAATCAATATTAAAAAGTATGAGACTGTGATTATTAACGAAAATGACTAAAAATCTTTTTTACTGAATGATTTTAATCCAAAAAAAGCAGGTAAGATAAACCATAAAAATAGAAGTGAGAACGAAATGATTACTCCCAAACTGCTTCCAAAAAATTTATTAAATAATGCGCCAGTGTAACCCATCAATGCGGAAATATCAAAATCTAAAATGAACATTATTCTGCCTAGATCAATCGGGTTTAATAGGCTAATTGCAAGTACAATATTTTCTATTGGATAATCACGGAAATAATAAATAACAAATAGAACTATTCCGTCATACGCAACAGAAAGTAAAAGCCAAACTAAAATTGCAAAGCCTAATCCGCGTGATTTATCTGAAAACTTTATTCCTATCAAAAACGATATTGCAGTAAAAATAAATGTTAAAGCGGAACCAACCACGAGCAACAGCATAAGATTTTTAATTGCAAAATCTGCATAACCGTTTAAAACAAATCCGAGTAATGTGCCAACTAAGTATCCTGCAGCAAGTGGAATTGAGTTACCTAGATACAATCCTACAAATAACGATTTGCGGTCTATCGGTTGGCAAAGAACCATTTGAATGTAATCGTTTGAATTGTAAACGTAGATCGTTCCAAAAATTATACTGACAAGCGGAATAACAATTAACACTATGTTCATCAAACTTAAAATTGCTTTGCTGTTATCTGCTCCAAAGTTCAGCAATAAAAATGATGTTAGAAAAAAGAACGCGGAATAAATAATAATCCATTTACTTCTAAACGCATTACTTAATTCAAATTTAATAATTTTGTTAATTAATTCCATGCAGATTTTTCACTCATCAAATTAGCAATTGCTTTTTCTAATTTACTTTCGCCCTTATAGGTAAGCAGTGAAAGCACACTGCCATCAAATTTTATTTTTCCATCAATCAAAAATATTATGTGATCTGCTAGCTCTTCTATTTCACTCATAATGTGTGATGTTAAGATTATTGATTTATTGTTTTTTCTTTCATCTATAATAATTTCTTTTAAATTATTACTTACAACCGGATCAAGTCCTGCAGTTGGTTCATCTAAAATAATTATAGAAGGATTAAACATTAATGAAATTACAGCACTAACTTTTTGTTTATTGCCTCCCGAAAGATTTTTAATTTGTTTATTCATTTCCGGAGATAAATTTAAAGCATCAATTAATTTTGGATTGGGTTCGATGTTTAAATTTCTAAGATCACAAATCATTTTAATTACTTCGCGCACTGTTAAATTTTCCGGAAAGCTTGCTGATTGCGGCATATATCCAATATCTTTCCTATAAAGATATTCGCCTAAAACCGAATTGCTATTAATTAAAATATCACCATTGTTTGGCTTTACTAATCCAAGTACCGATTTTATTATTGTAGTTTTACCTGAGCCATTTGGACCAACAATAGCAGTAATTTTCCCGGGTTCAACATTAAACGAAATGTTTTTTAATACTTCTAACTTTCCAAACCTCTTTTCTAATCCCTTTACTTCTATCAATTGATTTTCCTCAATATAGGCTGCTCATCAACAAGAGTTTCCGGCGTTAGTGATGGAAAAACACTTTCAGCAATATCAAGCAGTTCAATAAATAAACTGTTTATTAAAACTAGTGCCGGTTTTTGCTGTTCAACCAAAATTGAATATAGTTTTACTGGTCTATACGGTACATCACCAATTCCATTTTTATCTAAATCGTAACCAGTGTATTTGCTGTAATAATTCTTGTTAAAAGTATTAAAATTTTGTTGGCTATTAGTTGATAAATCAAAGGTATTTGACAAGAAATCATTTTGAGAAAAAGTATTGTTTATTGAGTTTGCCATCAGTTTAATAGCCCAACCATTTTTATCAAATACATTATTCTCAAATGTTGATTTACTGCAGCCCTCTAAATAAACTCCTGTTGTGTTCTCTAAAAAAATATTTTTATCAATTCTACTTTCTGAAATATCTTTTAATAAAAGTCCATATGAAGCCGGACCCCAATTATTATTAAATGAGTTATTTTTCATTATAACATTCTTTGTGTACATAACTGCAACTCCGGCACCGTTATACTCAAATTTATTTTCTGCATAAGTGCAGCCATCAGAAAACATGAAGTGCAAGCCGTAACGTAAATTATTCTTACTATGATTTTTTTCAATCAATGCATCCTTAACAAATTCAAGATAAATTCCATCTCGATGTCCGCTTATCTCATTATTGCTAATAATTATTTTGCTGCAGTTCCATAGATGTATTCCGTTTCCGGAAGACGTTTCGCTTTTACCGTACGACTTGATAAAGTTATTTTTAATTAAACAATCATTTGAGGCAGCTATATATACACCGAAGAAATTTCCATAAAATTTACAATCAATAACTGAACAACTTTTTACATTTTCAATTCTAACTGCCGCATTCTCTTTTAAATAGCTAACTCCGGCATTTTTGAAGATAATTCCAGAAATGAAAACTGAATCAGATATGACAGTAAAGATTTCCTCTTTTTTTCCACCATCAAGAATAGGAAATTCATTCCCAATAATTCTTAATGGTTTATCAATAATTATGTTTCCCTCAGAGTAAAACCCTTTTTTAATAATTATTTCATCATAAGGGTTTGCTAATGCGATCGCTTCTTTAATAGAGTTGCTCGATGTGTTTTTATCCACGATAATTCTATTTGTAAGAGCAAATGATGATAATGTAAGTATAAATACTAAGGACAATACTATTTGAAAACTAAATTTCAATTTACATTTCTCTAACAAGTGCTGACAAATCATTCCATCTAATTTTCGTACCACCAAACTCAGAAAATAATTTATCATACTGTTCTTGATTTTCAACCGCTAAAACATTTAATCCCATTGGGCTTCGCAAATCATTATTTTTAAGATAAAATGCATTTTCTGCATCAATTATGTTACCTGGATTTGAAAAATTACTGACCCAAACAGATGAATAATCCTTTTTAGATAATTTTAGATTATCCAAATAACCAACCAAGCATTCAATTGAATCGAACATAAAGATTTTTCCTTTATCAGTAACTAATTCTGATCCATACCGTTCATCCATTACAATCATTTTACAAAATTCACATTCATCTTCACCATAATTAATCGGTTTTGGTTGTTTGCTGCAAGATGTAAAAACTATTGCAATAAGACTTAGCACAAGAATTATATTTTTCATCAAGCTTTTTTCTTTCTTAATTGCATTGCATTATAATACATAGCATATGCTGTAAGTAAAATTGAAATTAGAATAATTATTGTTCCTGTTGAAGGTAATGATACCGCATTAATATTTAACAACTGTTTTGACCCTATCAACGGGGGTTGATATGTCATTCCTGGTACTTTAATAGGAGCATTTGGATTTAGCTGATGTCCATAATCATATTCCCACAAATAAAAATCATACAACCCAACTGCACCAAGAATTAAAAATAAGATTAGCCAGACATATACTAATTTTGGTTTTTTCAGATAGGCGTTACATAAACCAAATATTATCATAAACACAATTATATACGGCATTATTTTTAATTCAGGGATAGATTCTGGATCAATAGTTTTCATTCCGATGTAATGGTTTAACCCATTAATACTTTGTAAATCATTTGGTTTTAGACCTGAAATTTGATCCAGCCAAATTCTTATTCCCAAACCTTCCGGATACTGCGGTGCATTTAAATCTATAGTCCATAATGGAAAGAAAAAAGTAAGCACTAATAAAATCGAAGCAATAAATAACATAACTCTTGTTTTTGTAATCATCATAAACCTTTAAAAGATTGGAGGAATAAGATTATTCCTCCAAAAAATATATAAACTAATTTCCCAGCGAAAAAGATATCTGAATATTAGAACCTGCAGGTGAAACACGAACGTAGCCTTGCATCTCCTGATGAAGTGCAGAGCAAAAATCTGTGCAATAGAAAGGATAAACACCTACTTTTTTAGGTTCCCATTTTATGGTTCGTGTTGCTCCGGGCATAACAAGCAATTCAGAATTGTTCATACCTTTAATTGTAAAACCGTGAGGCACATCCCAATCCTGCTCTAAGTTTGTTAGGTGAAAATAAACAACATCTCCAACTTTAATCCCCTCAATATTGTCAGGTGAAAAATGACTTCTAATTGAAGATAAATAAACATGAACTTCGTTACCTTTTCTTTCTACACGCGCATCTTTTTCACTTTTTATTGCATAGGGATTTCCATTGTCTTCAATCTTATAAAACTTAATAGAATTTTTCATAATCAAATCTGCAGGAATTGCTTGTGCATAATGCGGTTCACCAACAGTTGGAAAATCAAGCAGCAGTTTCATTTTCTCACCGCTAATATCAATCAACTGTGCGGATTGAGTTAGTTCAGCTCCCGTTGGTAAGTATCTATCCTTTGTGATTTTGTTAAGTGCAATAACATATTTGCCATAAGGTTTTTTGCTATCACCACCTGGAATGCACAAATGCCCTATTGAATAATAAGTTGGAATACGATCAACAACTTCCCAAGTTCCAAGTTTCCACTTGACTATTTCAGAAGAAATAAATGCAGAAGTATAAGCGTAACCATTTCCGTCAAACTCAGTGTGCAATGGACCAAGACCGGGATCCTTTACTTCGCCGGCAACAACAGCATCATATTTTAGAATCGGTATACCATTAATTTCACCATCAAATTGTTTGTCTTCAATCGCTTTTAACATTTTTGTGAATGAATGAACAGGAATAACTGTAGATAATTTTCCGCCAGCTACAATGTATTCACCAGATGGATCAACATCAACGCCGTGTGGTGATTTAGGAGTTGGCAGATAGTACATCATTCCAGGACAATCTTTTGGATCAAGTACTTTTACATCCGATTTTCTTTCAGACACAGCAACATGAGTTTTTTTATCAACATGATTGTGATAATATTCCGCAGAATAGGTTTTAGCTTTACCTTCTTTTAGATACTGTTCAGCTTTTTTCCAGTTAACAGCAGCAATAAAATCTTTATCATTTTTAGAAGCATTGATTTCTAATAGTGTATTAGCCTGTTCACTATTATAACTTGTAAAGAAAGCCCAATCGTGTGATGGACCTTTGCCGGCATGAGCCAAATCATAATTAAATCCAGGCACAAGAATTTGGAATTCCAAATTCAGTCGTTCAGTTTTCGGATCTAGTTTTATAAAACTGATAGTACCTTTAAAGTTTTCTTTGTAAGATGAAATTGATACATCACTTTGCGGAATTGGTATACTAAATCTTGTTGAAGCAATTACATATTCCGTATTCTCAGTTACAAAAGGTGAACCATGATTACCTGCAGAATTTGGGATCTCAATTATTTCCGTTGTTTCAAATTCTTTAAGATCAATTTTTGCAACACGCGGAGTATTATTTCCATTAATGAATATAAATCTGCCATCAGGCACACCGTCTGTCATTGATAATTCCGGATGATGCGCATCATCCCATGGAATAAAACCATAAGAAGTGTTAAGCATAACTTTAGTTTCTTCGGAGTAGCCATATCCCGTTTCAGGATTTTGAGAAAAGACAGATATAGTTTTAAAATGTCTTCCAGATGGTAAACCATAGACGGCAAGCTGTCCACTAAATCCACCTGAAGCAAACATATAAAATTCATCATATGTACCGGGAGCTACATAAACTTGCTCGGCTTCATTTCCGGACATTGTACTCTTTGTTTGGTTACATCCAGAGTATAGTGTAGCGATCACAAGTAAAGCCCCAAGAGCAATAAACAAGTTTTTCTTAGATAGATTTTTCATAAGCCTTCCTTTTATCATTGGTTATTTTTCATTTACAATTTGTCTAAAATAGTCCAGCATAGCTTTTGCATCATCAATAGATAAATTTTGGTTTGGCATTGTTGTCATATATTCTGCTAATAATTTTTTTGCTTCAGGATGCTTTTTATAGTTCTCTTCAGGATTAAGCATAAAATTTATAATAAATTCAGGTGTTCTTCTTTTAATAACATCTCGTTGAGCAGGACCTACATATCGTTCATCAAGTTTATGGCAAGCAACACATTTGGTATCAAATATTTCTTTTCCTTTTGCAACAAGTTTGGGATCAATTGGTTCTAATTCAATTTTTTGCTTTATAGGACCAAAACCATTTTCTAATTCGAAATCACTAATGTCTCCTTCTCCTGAAGATTTTTTGGTGTTACTGAATTTTGAAGGATCTTGAGATGCTCCATCTCCGCAAGCCATCAAAAATATTGTGCTGCCAATAAAAAGTGCGAGTAAATACTTTATTAAAAAAGTATTTTTTCTTTTAGTGCTCATATTTTCTCCTATTTTAATAATTATTCATAATAAGACTTTTTATTCTGATTTAATTCCACACTAGGAAAATTTCCCTTATCAGTTTATTTTATAATCGGATATTTTGATCTGATTAAAGATATTGAGTTATAAATCAATTGTCAACAGGTATTTAAAAATTTTAAATTCCTGTTACTTTATCATAGTTAATAGCATTTTTGATTTAACAGTCGCCTTTAGTCCGTGAGGAATATCCGCTGGCATAACCAAAATTTCTCCAGCCTTTACGTTGTATGGATTTCCGCCGATCTTTATTTCCATTTCACCATCAACCATATAAACAACTGCTTCGAAGGGTGATGTATGTTCTGTTAGTGACTCATCTTTATCAAAAGCAAATAGTGTAATGTTTCCATTTGGTTTTTTAAGAATTTGTTTGCTCACGATTGAGCTGTTCTGATAGTTAATTGCATCAATCAACATTTCTTTATTTGTTGTTTCTAACATTTTATTATATCCTTTATATTTATAAACATTCTTACTAATTCAGCATTTTTAAAGCTAAGAAAACCCATTTTAACAGTTATTTAAGTTTTATTCTTCTGTTTAATGCCCTGCGTGTGAGACACCGCCATGTTCAATAATATCATGAATTGCTTCTACTGTATGAGTGAATTCAACATAAGCAGCCACATATTCTCTTCCTTGTTCCACCGAATCTTCTTTTACTTTATTGAGTATAGAAACTTTTTGATATTTCTCACTAATAACTTTATCAATATGATTATTCAGCTTTAGTAAAAAATCATCTAAATTGTTTTCTTTGATAGCTTTATCAGTCATTTGAATAATCTGTTTTGTAGTTCCCGCAGGTTTTAAGCCAGTGTATGGAGCACCTTCTGTTTCACGGTGCAAACGAACGAGAGTCTCGAAGAAATGTTTCTCCACAATCTCATAAACTTCTTTGTCACCATTACGCAATTCGTAAGTTTTTTGAAACAATGTTGTAATCTCTTTCTCTTGTTCAGTAGTTACCCATTTAAGAACCAAATTAACATTATTTGTTTCGAGTGCCTTTTCAGCATCTTTAATAACCGGTCCGTCATAAGAATCGCAGTGAGCAGACGCTGTGTTTGAAAATATGAAAATGATTGATGCTAAAAATAACATCATGGCAAATTTTGCATTGAGTAACATAACTTTTTCCTTTGTTTTAATTAGTATTTTTTGATTGCATCCATCGGGCAGATAGACACACATTTAATTTTAGTAAAATCTAAACACTCATTGCATTTTGTCATTACAATAAATAAATGTTCATCTGAAATAGCAGAATGAATCTTTCCATTTATATAATACTTTTCACCGGGTTCATAAATTGCTTCAGTCGGGCATTCAACAGCACACGCTCCGCAATTAATACAATCTTCATTTATCATCATCGCCATTAAAATTTTTCTCCCTTCGCTTCTCGAATATGACTTCCGACTGATCTTATTCTTCCCCACATCGAATAAAAAAATAAAATCATTGCTAATACCTGCAATGTTGAAAAAACTACAATGGCTACGTTTACCCATGGGATATAATTGTAGGATGCAACAACCTGCATTACAAATCGTAGTGCGGTTGCAATCGTCATCATCCAGTAAGTAACTAAAATTAAATCAGGACTATATTTTTTATCATCTTTTTCTGCTCTTGGAAAAAACCATAATGCCACTCCCATAATCATCATCATAACAGAACCAACAAGAATTAAGTGGGTATGTGCAGAAATTAGTTCCTGTGTGTAACCTGTTTGAGAAATGTACTTTGCAAATGACATTTGTAGTCCTGTTAATATACCAACTACAAGAAAAGCTAAACTGGTTTTTACAAAATATCTTACTGTTGTAAACATAATCAGCCTCTTTGACCCAATTCCTGCCGTGCTTCAAAGCTCATTTTGTCCGGCGTCCATTGTGGTTCCCAAACAAGATTTACAATAACTTTTTTTTCAGGTTCCAAATGCTTAACTACATTTTCGACCCATGATGTAATGCTGTTATGCATCGGGCATCCTGGGGTTGTAAGCGTCATAGTAACTGTATTTGTATCTTCAGTGAATTCAACATCGTAAACAAGACCAAGATCTACAATGTTAATTCCAATTTCAGGATCGATAACGCCTTTCAATACCTCAAATAATTCTTCTTTGTTTGCCATAACTTTTACTTTCTAAAAATTGTTATCATATTAAATAAAAAGATCAGTGAGCTAATAAACATTAAAGAAAATGAAATTAGCATTCCAGCTTCACTTCTACCTAAAAGTGCAACAACAGCTCCAATTACAGCAATTATCATTATATAAAAACCATATTCAGCATACTTTTCCTTAAACATTTCTTTTAGCATCGGAACTTTTTCTAATCCAACTTTACTGCTGTATTTATGATACCAAACTAAAAAAGGTACAATCTTGTACATCTGCCCTATTATGAGCATTGATAAATATCCAAAAACAATTAAGTATCCATAAACTAATGTTAGATTGATAACTGTGCCCGTATTTCCAAACGCCATGACAGTTCCAAGCACTGTTGTTAATCCAAGCATTAAGTAAGCAAAAAATGAAAATCGAATTCCCGTATCAAACTTTTTTCTAATCCTTTTCTTAAAGATGATATGCACTTGGAGTAAAAAGAATATAATTCCGGCGGTTATCATTGCGGAAAAGATGTAAAAGAATAATGTTGTCTCCTTATAATGCATTACGGTAGAGATTCCGAGCAAGCCAATATTTATAAGCCAGAATGCCCACTTGCCATTCGTAAGTGAAAAACCATGCGAGAGTGTAAACATTGGAATTAATTTGTAGGTAACACCCATCACCACCATCGAAACCCATCCGATAAATGCAACGTGTGCGTGAAGATTTAAATATTGCAGATGATCTAATTTTATGTATGGATGAGCAAGATTAATTGCCAACAGCAATCCTGCAATTGCAGTTACTACAAGATGAAATATTGCGGCGGAGAGATAAAGCCCGGTAAGATTCCACTTCTTAACCTTTTTTAGAGTAGCAACAATGTTAAATGCAAAGATGAACATTGCAAGATTCAGTACGATGGCAGATAATATAAAAATATTTCCTGTATCAAAAATCCAGAAACAATACACCAGTCCGATTACACCGAACAGGTAAATCCAGAATTGAATCTCTGCAAGTTTTTCGCTAAAGAGTTTAACTTCTAGCACAACAGGTACAAGTTGAAACAACGCACCAAAAATTATCATCGTAATCCATCCAAGCGTTGCAACATGAGTTATAGCTAATATTCGAGGCTGAAAATGGTGCCCGCCAATTATTGAGTAGCTAATAAGCAAAAGAAAATTAAGAATAACAAAAGATACGATAGCCGCAATAAAATACTTCGCAACAATTTTAAATGGTGGAGAATATGCTGAAGTTATTGAAGTGGATTCCATTTTAATTATACTTTTGCTTTCTTCGTGATAACAACTTTGTAATAATCTTCTTCAATCTTATTTGTCATTGCAGTATAACCTCTTTCTTCTAACTTTGGATAAAGCATTGCTGGTTCACGATGATGATGAACTACCAAAACAGTTTCTTCATCAATGTCTGATAAACTTTCAAGCACTTTTATCATTGGTTCAGGAGGCGCAAGTTCGCGAACATCAATTTCAATTACTTTTTTGTAATCAGGACTGACCAATTGTCCATTTACATTACCTCTCTCAACTTCTACCGACTTTGAGCTATCCTTAAAGAAATAAACATTGAACACACTATCTACCTTCTCAGTCCAGTGTTCAAAACCTTTATTGCCAAGTACGGAGTATAGAGGCATAGGTTCGAATGAATTTATTAGATGAAGAACTTCATCTTCTTTTAGCGCTTTAATTTTTTCCATTATATCTAAAAATGGATCTCTGCCTAATTCAATTGTTGGCCTTACATCCAGTTTAATAATATTTGCGTGGTTAATTTTATTTAATACATCAGGTTTTTGATTTGAGTCTTTATTTTCTTGCATATAGTCTTACTTTTTGTCTAATATTTTTATGTGAATTAATTTATCGAATGCTATACTTTTGAAATATTTACACGCCAAACTTCAGGTCCCCGTTCAACATATTCCCATCCAAACTGATTTGCTTTTTCTGCTTGAAACTGATAATAAAGCGGCATTGGATCGTGATCATTAATAAGTTGAAAAGCGGTTCCGTTTTTTAGCTCATCAAATGTTTTCATAATTGTTGGATGTTTCTCACGTGGTAGAACGGGACGAATATCAAGTTTAGTTATTTCCATTTAAGTTTCCTTTTAAGTTAAATTTACTAATCAAACTTATCCTATCTGAAAACAGATTTCCTTGACTTAAGTCAGATTTTCTTTTTTTAAATTATGGATGAATTAAAGGAATGGAATAGAAATGACTTTATTTGGCCAGATCTTTTAATTTTTTAAGATCACAAACAAAAACTGTTTTTCCTTTTACTCTGATAATATTATCATTTTGTAGTTTTTTTAATGACCTGGATAAAGTTTCTGTTATAGTTCCGAGATATGAAGCAATTGTGGATTTAGGGACTGATAGTTTAACGAAAGGTTCAGCTTGAGCTTCTGTTCCTGCTGTTTTAATTTCCTTTAAAATATATTTTGCCAGCCTGTTAGGAACTTCCAAAGATGATAAATCTTCAAGCTTTGCAACAAGTGATTTCAATCTTTTTGCAAATCCACCTAGCATTCTGAGTGATATTTCTGGCTCAGTTCGAATAAGTTCAAGAAATTTTTCTTTTGGTATTAAAAGAGCAAGACTTTCTTCAAGCGCATCTGCACTAACAGGATAATCTGTTCCTTCAAAAAGTGGAATATCAGCAAAGACTGTTAATGGTCTAACTATGTGGACAACTGACTCTTTTCCTGTTGACGATATTTTATATACTTTTACAGATCCTTTTAATAGGATATAGAATCCGATGTAAATATCATTTTCATTAAATATTCTATCATGCTTATCAAATTTTTTTAATTTGCTGATCGAAGAAATATTTCTGAGTTGCTCAATACTCAACTCAGAAAAAAGAGGGATATCCCTCAACGTGGTGTTAGGGTTTAAATCTGCAGTTTTCAATTTGAATTATTCAACTCAAAATACTAATAAATTAAAATTTTATTTGATTGGTGGAAGATTTTCAGGTTGAGCATGTTTGGAAGCAATCCGCTCTTTTAATCTTTCATCAAAAAGTTTTCCAATTTCTGCTCCAAGAATAAAAACAGCAGCTGTATAATAAATCCAAAATGCTATTACGATTACTAAGGTATAGGCACCATATATTCTACCCCAGGTTTGAAAGTGTGATAGATAATATCCAAATAAAACTTTCATTCCCACCCAAAAAAGTGATGCCCACAATGCGCCTACCAATGCAGAACGATGTTTTATTTTGGATGTTGGGATAAAACTATAAAACAAATACATAAGAACTAACATTATAAAAATCGAAACAAGTATTGTAAACAATTGCTGGAATATTGGATGGTTAAAAAATTGAAGATATGGAGTTGAATCCGCAATTGATTTAAATAATTCTAATAAAGGCAATGCTAATATTGATGCAAAGAAAAGTAGAATAGCAACAAGTATCACTAAAAAATCTCTGAGCTTACCGATAAAAATATTTATTTCAATATCAACACCATTGATTTTATTCAACACAGTTCGCATACTGCTGAAAAACCCGCTTGCGGCAAAAGCTAATCCAGCAAAACCTAATAATCCTGCTACGTTTTTAAACTCAATAACTTCCTCAACTCGACTAAATATAATTTGCTTTACAAAATCCGCATATTCACTATAAGGGATTACAGTGTTAATAAAAGTTATAATCTGTAATTCCATCTCCTCAGAGCTAAGAAAATTTCCAAGTATCCAAAATACTATAAGAATTAAAGGAATAATGCAGGTAAATAGAGAGAATGCAAGGCCTCCTGAAAAAAGGAAAAGATGATGTTGATCCATCCGGATATACAGCCCGCCAAAGTAATGTTTAAGAAAAGCACCTGTCTTTTGCCATTGAGGACGTAAATGATATAGGTATCTTAATTTTCTGAAATACTTGAAGAGAGATGAATTTTTATATATTTCTTTTAATTTATTTTTCACTGGTCATAATATTAGGAATTGTATTGTAATAAATATCAGAAATTTGATTAACACTAACATCAAATAGATTTTTTAATTTAAGTGATGATCCACCCACTTTTCCAAGTTTAGTAAAAATAACTCCTGAAAGTTTAAGTTCAGTTTCTAGTTCAAGCGATCTAGATGATGAAGTAGAGATAATTATTCTTGATTGGGATTCTGAGAATAAGGAAAAATCTTTTCTATATTTAATTAAAACCTCAACTTCACATCCAATTTGTTTTTCCTGATTAATTATGCAGCATTCAGCTAGTGCTGAAACAATGCCGCCTTCAGAAATATCGTGTGCAGATTTTATCAATCCTCTCCGAATTAAATTTAATAACGTATCCTGCAATTTCTTTTCAAGTTCAAGATCAATAGATGGAGATTCACCGGCAACTTTGTCATGAATGACTTTTGCGTACTCACTTCCGCCAAGTTCTTCTTTATCTTCTCCGAGTAAATAAATTACATCACCTTCATCTTTAAAGAAAGATGTAGTAATATGCTTTAAATCTTCTACCAATCCAACCATTCCAATTGTAGGTGTGGGATAAACTGCCGTTTCGGGTGATTCATTATAAAAACTTACGTTTCCACCTGTAACAGGAGTATCAAAATGTCGGCAAGCCTCTCCCATTCCGGCTATAGCTTGAGTAAATTGCCAATACACATCCGGTTTGTATGGATTGCCAAAGTTTAAACAATTTGTTACACCAAGCGGAACGCCGCCTGAACAAACTATATTTCTAGCTGCTTCAGCAACTGCAACCTTTGTACCTTCTTTTGGATTTAGGTAAACATAACGGGAGTTGCAATCAGTTTTCATTGCAAGTGCTTTGTTTGTTCCCTTTACTAAAATTACGGCAGCGTCACAACCAGGGCCAACAATTGTATTTGTTCGTACCATTGAATCGTATTGTTGGTAGACCCATTGCTTAGAAACGATATTTGGAGATGAAAACACTTTTAAAAATGTTTCTTTTAAATCTTTTGGTTCGGGTAATGTTTTAGAATCAAATTTTCTTGTTTCTTTCAAATACTCAGGTTCTTTCTGATCACGAATATAAACTGGTGCACCACCGCCAAGAACTAAATCAAATGGCGGAAGTGTTGCTTTTTGTTCACCCAGGTAATCAATATGTAATAATCCATCATCTGTTACTTCACCTACTATTTCACAATGTAAATCCCATTTTTCAAAAACTGCCTTAACACGATCTTCATATCCCTTTTTAACGCAGCACAACATTCTTTCCTGGCTTTCACTAAGCATAATTTCATATGCGGTCATTCCTCTTTCACGCAAAGGAACTTTATCAAGATTTATTTTCATTCCTGATTGACCTTTTGCACTCATCTCGCTTGTTGAACAGGAAATTCCTGCAGCACCCATATCCTGAATGCCAATCAACCAATCGTTTTTAATAATTTCCAAAGTAGCTTCAAGCAAAAGTTTTTCTGTAAATGGATCTCCAACCTGAACGGATGGGCGTTTAGCTTCTGATTTTTCCGATATTTCTTCTGAAGCAAAAGTAGCACCATGTATGCCATCTCTTCCGGTTGATGAGCCAACAATCATTATTGGATTTCCAATGCCCTTTGATGTAGCAGATGCAACGTGTTTTTTGTTCACTATTCCAACCGCCATTGCATTAACAAGCGGGTTTCCTTGATAGGATTCATCAAAATAAACTTCTCCACCAACTGTAGGAACTCCAAAGCTGTTTCCGTAATCGCCTATACCGCGCACTACACCATCAAATAAAAATCTTGTACGAGCATCTTTTAATGAGCCGAACCGAAGTGAGTTTAATGAAGCAACCGGACGTGCGCCCATTGTAAAAATATCACGCATAATTCCGCCAACGCCGGTAGCCGCGCCTTGATATGGTTCAACTGCAGAAGGATGATTGTGGCTTTCAATTTTAAACGCAACAGCTAAGTCGTCACCTATATCAATCAGCCCAGCATTTTCTTCACCTGCTTCAACTAATAATTTACCGCCGCTTCGGGGTAAGGTTTTCAACTGTGCGATAGAATTTTTGTAACTGCAATGCTCACTCCACATTACAGAAAAAATTCCTAGTTCCGTAAAGGTTGGTTTACGGCCCAGAACTTTTAATATCTTATCCCACTCTTCTTTTATTAATCCGTGCTCTTTAGCAATTTCAAAATTTACTTCAGGTTCTTTCATTAATCTTCCATATAGAATTAAAATAGTTTGAAAATTTTATAATGAAATATAAGGGAAAGTGTGATAAAATATTTGAAAAGCTCTATAGTTATAATTTTGAAATAAAACAAAAAAAACCCCAATCAAAAGATTGGGGTCATAAATAAAATTTGGCAGCGACCTACTCTCCCACACACCTGCGCATGCAGTACCATCGGCGTGCTGGGGCTTAACTTCTCTGTTCGGAATGGGAAGAGGTGTAACACCCAGGCTAAAACCACCAAAATTTAAAACCAATGCTGAACAATTATCAGCAAAAATAAAATGAAAAAATGAAAGAGTGAGCCTGTAAGAGAAAATCAAATCTGTATTTAAAAATTTAAATGGATAAGCCTCACGACCTATTAGTACTACTTGGCTGAATACATTACTGTACTTACACCTATAGCCTATCAACCTCGTCATCTCCGAGGAGTCTTTAGTTACTTACGTAAGGGATACCTTATCTTGAAGCGTGCTTCGCGCTTAGATGCTTTCAGCGCTTATCACAACCGTATATAGCTACCCAACTATGCCACTGGCGTGACAATTGGTGCACTAGAGATACGTTCACTTCGGTCCTCTCGTACTAGAAGCGACCCTTCTCAAGTATCCTGCGCCCGCATAGGATAGGGACCGAACTGTCTCACGACGTTCTGAACCCAGCTCACGTACCGCTTTAATTGGCGAACAGCCAAACCCTTGGGACCTTCTTCAGCCCCAGGATGCGATGAGCCGACATCGAGGTGCCAAACCTTACCGTCGATATGAACTCTTGGGTAAGATCAGCCTGTTATCCCCGGCGTACCTTTTATCCTTTGAGCGACGGCACTTCCACTCGCAGCCGTCGGATCACTAAGTCCTGCTTTCGCACCTGCTCGACTTGTAAGTCTCGCAGTCAAGCTCCCTTTTGCCTTTACACTCGCCGCATGATTACCAACCATGCTGAGGGAACCATTGAGAGCCTCCGTTACAATTTAGGAGGCGACCGCCCCAGTCAAACTACCCGCCTAACACTGTTCCTGACCCTGATTCAAGGGCCGAGGTTAGAATCCAAATAAAACAAGGGTGGTATTTCACCGTTGGCTCCACCGAAGCTAGCGCCCCGGCTTCAAAGCCTCCCACCTATCCTACACATGCTTTACCCGAACCCAATGCTAGGGTGCAGTAAAGGTGCACGGGGTCTTTCCGTCCATATGCGGGTAACCGGCGTCTTCACCGGTACCACAATTTCACCGAGCCCGTGGTTGAGACAGTGCCCAAATCGTTACACCATTCGTGCAGGTCGGAACTTACCCGACAAGGAATTTCGCTACCTTAGGACCGTTATAGTTACGGCCGCCGTTTACTGGGGCTTCGATTCATAGCTTCGCCTTGCGGCTAACCACTCCTCTTAACCTTCCAGCACCGGGCAGGTGTCAGTCCCTATACATCGTCTTGATTGACTTCGCAGAGACATATGTTTTTGTTAAACAGTCGCTTGGGCCATTTCACTGCGGCCCCTTTCAGCTACGTTAGAAATAATTTCACTTACTTGGGGCACCCCTTTTCCCGAAGTTACGGGGTTAATTTGCCGAGTTCCTTAACCACGGCTCACTCGAGCACCTTAGAATACTCATCCCATCTACCTGTGTCGGTTTGCGGTACGAACTGATAAAACTCTTCTGTACGAAGCTTTTCTCGGCAGTATGATTACGATCAGTTTATTGGCAAAGCCATCCCGTTCGCATCTCGGCCTTAAGAAAGTGCGGATTTGCCTACACTTTCAGCCTACTTGCTTAGACCACCTAATCCAACAGGTGGCTGATCTTCACTTCTGCGTCCCTCCTTACAGTCAAACGATTTTTACCAGGTACAGGAATATTAACCTGTTTTCCATCACCTACGCCTTTCAGCCTCGGCTTAGGGTTCGACTAACCCTGAGATGACTAACATTGCTCAGGAAACCTTAGATTTTCGGTGGATCGATTTTTCATCGATCTTATCGTTACTTATGCCTACATTTGCTTTTCTATGCGCTCCAGCATGGTTCACACCACACCTTCAGTGCACATAGAATGTTCCCCTACCACTGCTGATAAATCAGCAATCCATAACTTCGGCAGATAGTTTAGTCCCGAGTATTGTCGACGCCAAGTCGCTTGACTAGTGAGCTATTACGCACTCTTTAAATGAATGGCTGCTTCTAAGCCAACATCCTAGTTGTCTGAGCAACTCAACATCCTTTCTCTGTTAACTATCATTTGGGGGCCTTAGTTGATGGTTTGGGTTGTTTCCCTTTTGGCCACGAAGCTTATCCCTCGTGGCCTGACTCCCGGAAAACATGTATACGGAATTCGGAGTTTGTCTGGGTTTGGTACCGTTGTGACGGCCCTAGCCCAATCAGTGCTCTACCTCCGTTACACTTTTATCCGAGGCTAGCCCTAAAGCTATTTCGGGGAATACGAGCTATTTCCGAGTTTGATTGGCCTTTCACCCCTACCCTCACCTCATCCAAACGGTTTTCAACCCATACTGGTTCGGACCTCCATGAGGTTTTACCCTCACTTCATCCTGGACGAGGGTAGATCACACGGTTTCGCGTCTACCGCACGTTACTTAAATCGCCCGGTTAGGACTTGCTTTCGCTTCGGCTGCGTTTCTTAAAAACTTAACCTTGCAACGTACGAGTAACTCGTAGGCTCATTATCCAAAAGGCACGCTGTCATCCTGATAAATCAAGACTCCAACTGCTTGTAAGCATATGGTTTCAGGTACTATTTCACTCTCCTAATAGGAGTTCTTTTCACCTTTCCCTCACGGTACTATGCGCTATCGGTTACGAGAGAGTATTTAGTCTTACCAGATGGTTCTGGCAGATTCCCACAGACTTCCACTTATTCCGTGGTACTTGGGAGGCTGATCCAAAGAGACATAAAACTTTCGCTTAAAGGACTATCACCTTCTATGGTTGAACTTTCCAGAACATTCAGCTAGTAGTATGTTTTTTTACTCTTCGACTTATTAGCAATTCAGTCAGATCAATTCCCACAACACCAATAACGCAACGGTTGCTTCCTTTAACACGTTAAATGGTTTAGACTGTTTCCTTTTCGCTCGCCACTACTAAGGAAATAACTATTGTTTTCTTTTCCACCAGGTACTTAGATGTTTCAGTTCCCTGGGTTGCCTTCACACAACCTATTTATTCAGTTGTGGATATCTCAACATTACTTGAGACGGGTTGCCCCATTCGGATATCTACGGGTCTTAGGTTATTTCCACCTATCCGTAGCATTTCGCAGGTAGTCGCGTCCTTCATCGGCTTCTCGTACCAAGGCATCCGCCATATGCCCTTAGTAACTTATCCAAAATTTTTATACACAGATAGATTTGTATTCTCTTAAAAAACAATACATTATCTATCATTTTAATTTCAGGCTCAGTAAAACGTTGATTCAAAGAATCATTGTTTTTACTCTTTCAAATTTTCAAAGAACAAAATAGTGGAGCTAATCGGGATCGAACCGATAACCTCCGCCTTGCAAGGGCGGCGCTCTCCCAATTGAGCTATAGCCCCAAAAACTTCTTAGGGTAATTGGGATTAGGTTTAGTATCTACTTGCACACAACCCAAAAAGTGGGCCTGAGTAGAGTTGAACTACTGACCTCACGCTTATCAGGCGTGCGCTCTAACCATCTGAGCTACAGGCCCAAATAAATATTTTAGACAACAAAAAATCATTTTCGATTAGAAAATGATAATTCGGCCTGGGCATCAGAATAAAAAGAACAAAAATTAAAAGAGTGAGAAACCAGTAATCTAATAATTTAAGATTACTCTTAGAAAGGAGGTGATCCAGCCGCACCTTCCGGTACGGCTACCTTGTTACGACTTAGCCCCAGTCACCGGTTTTACCTTAAACAGTTTCCTCCTTGCGGTTAGAATACTGGCTTTGGGTACCCCCGGCTTCCATGGCTTGACGGGCGGTGTGTACAAGGCCCGGGAACGTATTCACCGTGGCGTGCTGATCCACGATTACTAGCAATTCCAACTTCATGGAGTCGAGTTTCAGACTCCAATCCGAACTGAGGATGCCTTTGGAGGATTGGCTCCACCTTGCGGTTTAGCTACCCATTGTAACATCCATTGTAGCACGTGTGTAGCCCTAGGCGTAAGGGCCATGCGGACTTGACGTCATCCCCACCTTCCTCACTACTTGCGTAGGCAGTCCTATTAGAGTGCTCAGCATAACCTGGTGGCAACTAATAGTAGGGGTTGCGCTCGTTGCGGGACTTAACCCAACACCTCACGGCACGAGCTGACGACAGCCATGCAGCACCTGTACAAGTGCCATTGCTGGAGGGGTACTTTCATACCCTGTCACTTGCCTTTCAAGCCTAGGTAAGGTTCTTCGCGTTGCATCGAATTAAACCACATGCTCCACTGCTTGTGCGGGCCCCCGTCAATTCCTTTGAGTTTCAACCTTGCGATCGTACTTCCCAGGTGGAATACTTAATGCGTTAGCTGCGGCACTGAGTTAAAAACCCAACACCTAGTATTCATCGTTTACAGCGTGGACTACCAGGGTATCTAATCCTGTTTGCTCCCCACGCTTTCGCGCCTCAGCGTCAGTATCGGACCAAGAGACCGCCTTCGCAACTGGTGTTCTTCCAGATATCTACGTATTTCACCACTACACCTGGAATTCCGTCTCTCTCTCCCGAACTCAAGAATAACAGTATCAAAGGCAGTTCTACAGTTAAGCTGTAGGATTTCACCTCTGACTTGCTATCCCGCCTGCGCGCCCTTTACACCCAGTAAATCCGGACAACGCTTGCCCCCTACGTATTACCGCGGCTGCTGGCACGTAGTTAGCCGGGGCTTTCTCTGAGGGTACAGTCAAATACCGATCCAATCGGTACTGTTCTTCCCCTCTAACAGGAGTTTACAACCTTACGGCCTTCATCCTCCACGCGGCGTTGCTGGGTCACCCTTGCGGGCATTGCCCAATATTCCTCACTGCTGCCTCCCGTAGGAGTCTGGACCGTGTCTCAGTTCCAGTGTGGCTGATCATCCTCTCAGACCAGCTACTGATCGTTGCCTTGGTAGGCCTTTACCCTACCAACTAGCTAATCAGACGCAAGCTCATCTATAGGCATTACTTAAACTTTAACAACATCACCATGCGGTGCCGCTGCATTATCCGGTATTAGCCTCGATTTCTCGAAGTTATTCCAGACCCAAAGGTAGATTGCTTACGTGTTACGCACCCGTGCGCCACTTTACTAAAGATATTGCTACCTCGTTCTCGTAGACTTGCATGTGTTAAGCACGCCGCCAGCGTTCGTCCTGAGCCAGGATCAAACTCTCCGTTGTAGAGTTTAATTTTTTTGTAATCTTGGCGTTAGACGCAAGTTAAACTATTGAATTAACTGGCTTATTTTCTCACTCTTTCAAAGAACAAAGCCTTCTTTAAGAAGGGCTACAAATTTAAAGTCTCTTCAAACTAAAGTCAAGTAAACTTAATCTTCTATTTGTAAAAACCTAAAAAATAATTAGTAAGAACTATAATTTATTAAAAAGTAGCCTTCTAATATGTGGCATTAAATCTTAAATGTCAAGTTTTATTTGGTTAATTGAACTATTAAAAGCAAAACTGTTGCTATACTGCCGACGATACTGAAGTATCCACCCCATTCAGCAATAGTTGACTGAAATGATCTAATTCTTTCTTTAGGGATAAATATATAATCACCATCATCAATTTTTACCGATGGCAATGCGCTTACCCAGTTACGTGAATCTCCTTTTATAATCATAATTTCGTCTTCAGCATACTCACCGATTCCACCGGCTTGATCTATATAATATAGATAATCTTTGTTTTCAATATATTTTACGTGTCCAGGATTAGAAACCTGCCCAAAGACATAAACAGTTTTAGTATATGGTGGAACAACAATTACATCTCCACTTTCAAGAATGAAATTATAAATATCTGAATTTTCATTTTCTACCTGCGTAAAATCTATGGCACTTCCTTCGTTTAAAACTCTATACTGATTCTCTGTTGCAAAATAATATTTATCTTCCTCAACTAAATTTGACATTCGAAACATCATTGCTTGTTCATAATTCACTATACGATCAACCAATTCGGCATTCTTATTTAATAATTCATCTCCTATCTTAATCCCATACTGTGTTTCAAGAAGAGGAGTAATACTGTTCCCTCTAAAAATTCGAGATCTTTTTAGCGATGCATTATTTGTAAATCCTTTTACTGACTTCATTACCTCACCTAGTTTAGTACTGCTCTTAGTAATTGGAATGTAACCTGGTTGATTAACTTCACCAAGGATTAACACATAATAATCCTTTCTCTGAGTTTCATCAACAAGAATTATAATTTGGTCTCCCCGTTGCAACAATATCTTTTCTTTTATCCCAACTGTTATTGTCTCTTGTTTTTCCCCATCATAACTAAGTCTTTTAATCTGTACATTTTTTACATCCTCGTATGCAGGATTGATACCTCTAGCAAGCTGAATTGCATCACTTAGGTTATCACCTTCTACAAAAAAGAATTTCCCTGGATTATTTACAGCGCCGTGGATACTAAAAAAATTTCTTTCGAGATCATAAGCTGGAAAGATTATAACATCATCATTTTTTAGATAAGGATTATTATTAAAGTCACCATAAAGTCTAAACTTTTCAAGA
>CAVPND010000003.1:0-20790 GCA_963706055.1 uncultured Ignavibacteriales bacterium
ACAACGGCACAAGCTGGACAGAGGTTAATACGGGGTTAACAAACTCAAATGTTCGTTCGCTTGCCATAAACGGCAGCAATATATTTGCAGGAACTTATAATAGCGGAGTATTTTTATCAACAAATAACGGCACGAACTGGATAGAAGTTAATACTGGATTGCCAAATACAGATATTAACTCTCTTGTTGTAAGCGGGAGCTATGTTTTTGCGGGACCTAATGGAGGAGGTGTTTGGAAACTTCCACTTTCAGAAATTCTTACAGATGTTGAAGAAATTAATAGCAATATGCCAGACACATATGTACTTGCACAGAACTATCCGAATCCGTTTAATCCAGCTACTAAAATAGAATATTCTATTACACAGCGAAGTATGGTAACAATTAAGGTTTATGATGTATTAGGAAATGAAGTAGCAACTCTCGTAAACGATTATAAACAAGCAGGAAGCTATGAAATAGAATTTAATGCATCAGGATTATCATCAGGAATTTATTTCTATAAACTTCAATCTGGAAATTTTGTGGAAACAAGGAAAATGATTTTATTAAAATAATAATAATCTAAAATGGCTGGGGATTTACCTCCCAGCCAAAATCTTCACACAGTGCTGGTAAGTAAATAGCTCTTTATTGCTGGAAAAGAATGTTCTAAGTGTTTTAAATTTGCGGAGCTACCCAAATGCCCTGATTTTCAGGGCTTTTTTAATGTTATTTAGAATACACCAAACCAGAATTAGAACACCCAAATCTGAAATAATTTTAATTGCTTTGAGATTAAAAATTTAATTAAATTCAGATGTCAATGTCCTTCCATAAGCCGAAAGAAATTTTTTTTGAGTAAAAACATAATTAAATATATAATTTTAATTTCTGCGTTTTTCTGTGTAACAATTTTAAATGCACAAAAACTTTCGGATAATTTTAAATTTGGAATTATTTCTATAGATGAAGGTCTTTCCTCAAGCAGTGTGAATTGTATTATTCAGGACTCGAAGGGATTTTTGTGGATAGGAACGGAGGATGGTTTAAACAGATTTGATGGTTATTCCTTTAAAGTGTTTAGAAACAGACGTGGCGATAAATATTCTTTGTCAAACAATTTTATCTGGTCATTGTTTGAAGATAAATCCGGAAATATCTGGATAGGGACAGATGGTGGTGGACTAAATAAATATGATCCGGTTACTGATAAATTTTTTCGGTTTGCTCATGACCCAAAAGATCCAAAATCAATAAATTCGGATGCTGTTCAATGTGTTTATCAGGATGCGCTGGGAAACATTTATGTTGGAACATGGGGACAAGGATTAAATTTATATGATGCTAAATCAAACTCATTTTTGTCCTTTCGTAATAATCCACAGGATAAGTCTACTTTAAGTAATGATAAAGTTTTTTGTGTATTTGAAGATGACCATAATAATATTTGGATAGGAACGGACGGTGGAGGATTAAATTTATTTGATAGAAAATCAAATACATTTAAACGATTTACTTCAACATCCAGCACACTAACCAGTAATGCCATAACCTGTATTTTTCAATACTCTTCAAGTGAATTATACTTGGGCACGAGTGAAGGATATCTAATTAAATTTAATACTTCCGATTATTCATCTTTGAATTTAAACCTTAAGACACAACAAAATAGTCCATCTCAAAACTCTATATGGAAAATTTTGGATGATCCACAGGGCTTAATCTGGATTGCGACAATGCAAGAGGGGATTTTTATTCTTGATCCGAATACGAGCGTAATTACTAATCTTAAATTTGATTCACAAAAAACTTCGGGATTATCTTCGAATAATCTTAGATATTTATATAGAGACAAAACTGATAATATTTGGATTGGAACTCTGGCAAGCGGTCTAAATAAAATCAATATGCAAAAATCAGCATTCTATAAAATCAATCTACAAAGCACAGCTGGTCAGCTTACCGATAATTTTATTTTTTCATTGTGTGAAGATAAGGTTGGTAACATTTGGATTGGTACTCTTTCAGACGGAGCATTTAAATTTAATCCCAGTACAAATAGAATAAACAACTATCCTCCAAATTCTGCTCCACGTGGATTGAGTGGAGGAATAATAAGATATATTTTTAAAGATAAAGTTGGTGATCTCTGGTTAGGAACATATTACGGTATACTTAACAAGTATAGCTACCTCAATGATTCATTTGAACAAATTGATCTTGATTTTAATAATGATAATCCGGATGCTAAACTTGTTAGAGTTATTTTTGAAGACAGCGATTCTCTTCTCTGGTTTGGGCTGAATGGAAACGGCGGAGTAGTTACTTACGACAGAAAAACAAAAATGTTCAATAGATATTCCACTTCTTCAAAAACAGCATCTAAATTAAGTGGTGATGAAGTTCTTTCAATCTGTGAGGATAAAGATGGCTTTATCTGGATTGGGACCTATAGCTACGGCTTAAACAAGTTTGACAAGAGAACTAGAACATTTAAACATTATCAACGTGAAGAAAATAATCTTTACTCGTTGCCCGAAAATATAATCCCTGAGTTGTATTGCGATTCAGACGGCAACTTATGGGTTGGCACATATTCTTCCGGACTTTGTAAATATGATTATAAACAAGATAATTTTTCCATATACACAGAAGATAATGGTCTGATCAATAATTCGATTTTTGGAATAGTTGAAGATGGTAATAAGAACTTGTGGATAAGTGGTTCAAAGGGAATAAGTAAATACAATAAGAAAGAAAATTCATTTACAAACTTTGATTATTCTTTTGGGATACAAAAAGGTGATTTTAACCCTTCTGCCAGATGTAAAACAGAAAAAGGTTGGATATATTTTGGTGGAGTAAATGGTGTTACCTATTTCCACCCGGATAGTATTAAAATATCATCCAGGAATGAAAAACCCACCTTTACTTCATTTAAAGTTTACAATCGGGAAATTAACCTTCTTAAAAGCATAGCATACGTTGATACTATTATTCTTAATTACAATGATAATTTCTTTTCATTTGAATTTGTTTTGCCGGAATTAACTGCTCCAGATAAAATTCAATATGCATATCAAATGGCAGGGTTAAGCGATGAATGGATAAAAACTGGAAACAGTAGATTTGTGAACTTTACTCATTTAGATCCTGGTGAATACTTTTTCAAGGTAAAGTCAACTAACATTTTTGGAGTCTGGACTGAAAATATTAAACAAGTTATGGTTATCATTACTCCTCCTTTCTGGATGACGTGGTGGTTCCGGAGTATGATTATTCTTTTGTTTATTTCAACCGGACCGCTTATTTACTACAGAAGAGTTACGCGATTGAAAAAAGAGCAACAGATTCAGATTGAATTTTCCAAGCAGCTTATTAAATCGCAGGAAGATGAAAGAAAAAGAGTTGCATCTGAATTACACGACAGCCTGGGGCAGGATCTACTCGTTATCAAAAACCTTGCTTTGCTTAACAAGAACAAAAGCGATCAGTTTGATGAAATTTCTAAAGTTGCGGGAACTGCAATAGATGAAGTAAGAAGAATTTCTTATAATCTTCATCCATACCAGTTGGATAGATTAGGATTAACCAGGGCAATAAGTTCAATGTTTTCAAATCTTGAGAATGTATCGTCTGTTAATTTCAATCTTCAAATTGATGATATAGATGGACTATTCAGTAAAGAACAAGAAATAAATATTTATCGAATTATTCAGGAGTGCATTAATAATATCATAAAGCATTCTGCGGCGGAAAAAGCAATGGTTACAGCCCAAAAATGGAATGCCGAGTTATTACTTGAAATATCTGATAACGGCAAGGGGTTTAACTTTGAAGCTGCGAAATTAGAATCAAAGGGATTCGGTTTGAAAAGTCTGAACAACCGTGTATCATTTCTTGGCGGTAATTTAGAATTCGGATCGAGTAAAAATTACAAGACACAAATAAAAGTAAGAATACCAATTAGCTGATGAATAAAATAAAAATAATAATTGCAGATGATCATCCGCTAATGAGAAGTGGAGTTAAATCAGTTTTACTTAGTAATGAACAAATTGAAATTGTTGCTGAAGCTAAAGATGGAGAAGAAGCGTATAATTTTATTATTAAATTTAAACCGGATGTTGCATTGATCGATGTAGAAATGCCAAAGATGACGGGTCTGGAAATAGCGCGAAAATTGGGTTTTGAAAAAATTGAAACTAGAATCATTTTTTTAACAATGTATAAAGAAGAGGATATGTTCAACGAAGCAATGGATTCCGGTGCGTTTGGATATGTGCTTAAAGAGAACGCTGTTGAAGATGTTTTAGAAAGTGTTAAGATTGTTGCAGAAGGAAGACATTACATTAGTCCAATGATCTCGGGTTATCTTGTTTCAAGATTAAACAAGCAGAAAGATTTCTCCTTAAAAACACCCTCCATAAATGATTTAACTAAGGCGGAGCGAATAATCTTAAAACATATTTCACTTGAAAAAACAACACAGCAAATTGCAGATGAACTTCATATCAGCTACAAAACAGTTGAGAACCATCGGAACAACATTTCAAAAAAACTAAACCTCAGCGGTTCCCACAGCCTTGTTAAATTTGCAATCAATAATAAATCACTTCTCTAAACGTTCTTAATTCTAAATTTTACATTATACATTCTACATTGATCTAGGTGTTTCCACCTATATAAAATGAGTGCTCTCACCGATTTAATTCCTCTCATAAAAAACTCATCTTTGCTCTAAAAATAACAAAGACTATGAAACTGCTTTTAGTTGACGACAATGACAGGATAAGAAAAATGATGAGGAATATTTATTCTCCACATTTTGAAGAAGTAATAGAGTGCAGTGATGGATCAGAAGCGGTGATAGAATTTAATGATTCTAACCCTGATTGGGTGGTGATGGATATAAAAATGAAAACGATGGATGGAATTGAGGCAACAAAGAAAATCGTCTCGTCACGTCCGGACGCTAAGGTAATAATAGTCTCACAGTTTAATGATACTTCGACAATAGATGCAGCAAATAAGCGCCGGTGCAGTTGAGTTTGTAAGCAAAGAAAATCTTTACAAAGTAATAGAAGTAATTAATAATATAAACCAAAGAGGTAAAAAGTGAAATCATACAGAATCTATTTGATACAGATTGCTATTCTATTCCTATTAATAGTCTTCTCTTTTAATAAAAACGTACTCGCACAACCGCTTTCCGGCAGTTACACTATTGGCGGCTCCTCTGCAAATTTTGATTCTTTGAGTCAAGCAGTAAACGCATTAGTCAATAACGGTATTTCAGGCGCGGTTATATTTAATATCCGGCCCGGAATATATGAAGAGCAGGTAATAATACCGGAAATTACTGGTGCAAGCAGCTCAAACACAATTACATTTCAATCGGAAACAGGAGTTGCGGAAGATGTCATCTGGCAGTTTGAAAATCCGGATTGGATAAATTTCGACTACGTGCTTCGCATTGATGCGGCAGACCATCTGCGATTGAGAAATCTCACTTTCAATTCAAACGTTGCCGGAGTCACCGGGGGAAGAGGTGTTGTTATAGCTTTTCACAACGGGCTTTCCGAAAATGTAATCATCCAGGATAATGTTTTTTACGGTATTTCAAATGCTGCAGAAAGTAAAGGTTTAATCAATGATTTTCATAATGCAAGCTTCCCCTCCAGCCTAAAAGATTTAAAAATTATTAATAATACATTTTACGGGTTCGGTAACGGAATTAAGCTGGCAACTGTAACAGGTACCACAATTAATTCGGGTCTGGAAATTCTAAACAACAATCTTGAATCTGATCCTGCTAACCGTGGAATATACGTTAGTTCGTTTATGTCACCCAAAATAGAAAACAATGTCATTTCCGCTGTTAATGCTTTAGAGGGTATCCGTCTTGATCTTTGCACCGGTCAAATAGATGTACGTAATAATAATGTGCTCGTACATTACTACGGCATTGTCTTATACGATTATTATCAGAGCACTCCTGTTGGTGGTCTTGTAGCAAATAATATGGTAATTGTAAACACTGTTAGTACAGGAAGTGGAATAAGATTAGGTATTTATGCTAATGGACTTGTTATTGCACACAATACAATTTTAGCTACGGGTACTCAAAGCAATGGAGCTGCTCTAAGGTTTGAACCACCGGGTTCATTTACTCCGAATAGTGATCTTTCACTTATCAATAACTTCTTTATTCATACGGGTCCTGGAAAAGCATTAGTTGTTCCGAATCCTTCGAAGTCTATAAGTGCGATGGATTACAATATTCTTTATACTAATGGCAGTGTTTTGGCAAATTGGAATGGTGTAGATTATAGTACACTTACCGATTTGCAAAATGCAAGTAATCTGAACTTAAATTCATTTAGTAAGATGCCCGACTTCAAAAACCCGAATGAAGATCTGCATTTGATTGCTTGTTCTATTGGTGATGAAGACTTGAAAGGAATACCGGTTGCGGGAGTAACAACTGATTTTGATGGACAAATCCGTGATGTTTTTTCTCCTTATCGTGGTGCTGATGAAACTTACGGCACTCCTCCTCATTTGTTTAGCAGCAGAATTGCTGTTGGATTAAGTGATAGCCCGATTAACTTTACGGCAGGTGATCTTGATGGTGATGGTGATTCGGATATTGCTGTGGTTCTAGGTGGTTCAACAAATCTTGTTTCTGTTCACTGGAATAACAACGGTGACTTTTCGTCATCAACCGATTTTGAATTTGGGTTGAGCCCAACTGTTGTTAAAATAGCAGATCTGGATGCCGATAATAAGAACGATCTGATATGTTTGTCGGATACGATTTTTGTACGATATGGTGACGGTGGTGGCAATTTCACAGCACCAGTGAAAATGCCAATGGTCGGTGTTAACTATAGTCCACCTGCAGTAACCGATTTTGACATCGCTGATATTGACGACGACGGTCATCTAGATATTGTTCAATCTCATTTAGGAATTGTAGGGGTTCAAACCGGTCATGTTTCGATATACTTTGGTTCGGGCAACAGGAATTTTATGTTGTATGAAGCTTCACAGCCCACTGGTCTCGAGCATCCCGCAACAATCAGGCTTGCAGATATGAACAACGACAACAAGCTTGATGTGATAGTTGAAGATTTTGTAAATGACGAGATTGGTGTTTACGAAAACATACTGCCGGATATAAATGTGTTTCTAAATGCAGTTGTCTATAATACGAATCATGGCGGCTCCGGTCCGCTCCATGCAAACTTCGATGTTTATGATTTTGATGGAGATAACTACAATGATGTTATGCTGGGTCAATGGATCACGATTTTTGCTGCCGATACTCTTGTTTTATTACACAATGATGGCAGCACTCCTTTCCTGGAAAATATGCGGGGAATAAAGACAGATGATTACAGAAGTTCGGTTACTTTCACAGCAGTGGATTATGATCTGGATAATGATATCGATATTCTTTATGCCACTACGAGCAGAGAAATTTCAATACTGCTTAATGATGGCTCGGGCAACTTTGAGTCTATTGTTGGCTGCAATCCCGTTGGTGGAAATATATTCAATGGTGATGCTCTTACCATCCTGCATAGCAATTTAAATAATGATAACCTTCCTGATATTGCAGTGCTAACTCAAAGTGATAGTTTTTATATCTATCTTAATGCTGGCTGGATACCTACAAGTATTCGCCAATCAGAGGAAGAAATATTATCAGTAACAGATTATGAACTGTTACAGAACTATCCTAATCCGTTTAATCCAACCACAACAATTAAATATTCCATACCCATTGCAGGGTTGGTAACGCTAACGGTGTATAATATTCTTGGCGAACAGGTTAAAACATTAATTAATCAGGAAATGCCTGCGGGAAATCATTCAGTTCAATTCAATGCAAGCAGCCTTGCGAGTGGAATTTATCTGTATCGAATACAATTTGGGAGTTTTGTGCAGACAAGGAAGATGATTTTTCTAAAATAGCGACGAATGTCGTTATAGTAAATAATTCAGTTTTTTAATTGTCAATTTAAGGCGAATCAAAAGATTCGCTTTAAATAATACTTTAAATAGGAATTATTTGTAAAATTACTTCCCTGTTATAACCGAAGTATATTTTCAGAATTAAACTATGAATGAAAAGAACAAAACTATATTATCCGATAGTTTTCGTTAACAAATAAATTTGAAAACCTAATAAACAAGCCAGCTACTTTACACGAAAACCTCATTTTTCCTCACTAATCTAACCTTTTCAAAATAATTAAACTTTTTAAGATTTATATGAGCCGCATCATCGACTTTTTACGCATGTAAGAGTATGGGTCTTACAACTATTTTTTAAATTATATTTTAAGGTGGATGCTATGAGGAGACAAATACAATTTATTGCAGTAATAATATTTCTGCTTTGTGTAAATCTATTGGCACAAAAAGATATTAATTACTCAGAGTTTAATACAACCGAATCATTAAAAAACGGAATGGTTGTTTATCAAAATGGACCGACTGGAATTAATGCCGGACCATATTTAGATCTGGAGAGTTTTGAAGATCCAATTTTCCCACCACCTGACTGGGAACTTTTTACTTACGGTTTGATTGGGAACAGACTAATGGATATTCATATAGTGGGTATTATTCTGCTGTGATAAATTTAATTGTGATCCGTATAACGAAGCCTGGTTAATAACACCCGAAATTGATCTATCCACCGGTATAAATCCGTCTTTACGCTACTATGAATATGTTGAACTTGATCAGGGATTAGAAGCTGATCATGTTGTATATATATCAACCGATTACGATGGACTTGGAGACCCCTCTTCTTATTCCTGGTATGAACTACGTTTTGGTATAGATAATGTTTTTTGGTGGCATTTAAGAGAAATAGACCTAAGCAGTTACATTGGTCAAACTTTCTATATAGCTTTCGTTTATTATGGTAATCAAGATGACTTCGATTGTGGAACTACCTGGTTTATCGATGATGTTGAGGTGGACGATTTTTGTTTAGGGGGTGATCCAATCCCTGATTGCGCCACACTTACTGCGCCACCCAATGGTGCCTTGTTAAACCCAATTTTTGGAACTCTGTCCTGGAATTCAAATGATCCAATTGTCACAAAGCAGCTTTTATATTTGGGTACTGATGGAGGTGGGACAACCTCCCCTACTAATGTATTTAATGGAGATGAATATCCCCCAAATACGAATGGAGTCTGGTTTTCGGGATCAGTAGCACCAAACACGACTTATTATTGGCAGGTAATACCTGTTAGTTCCTGTAATACCGCAGTTGACTGTCCGATTTGGTCTTTCACAACAAATGATGGAGAACTAAACTATGGCGGTGGAGGAACCACACAAGGAGGATATTATTTTGCAAATTCAACTGCTGGTGCCTCCGGCGCACCTTCCCAGCCTGCATATAGTTGGATTGATATTTCGGGAACAGGTACAGATTTAATCGGTTCAATTTCTGATGAACAAACCGTAGGTCCTTTTGGTTTAGGTTTTACATTCAATTTTTTTGGAGTTGATTATACAGATTTTTATATCAATTCAAATGGTTTTATTACCTTTGGAGCCACCTCAGGGCAAACTAATTTCCCTTTTTCTATTCCCTCATCAAAAACACCAAATAACTTAATTGCAGGTTTCTGGAAAGATTTAGATCCAACCAATACTAGTGTATTAAACAAACATCTTTACTATGGTTTAAGCGGCGGTGAAATGGTTATATCATTTGTAAACTATCCTCAGATGGGCGCAGATGCTAATGGATGGATTACTTTCCAGATCATTATTAAACCTTCCGGTAACATCAAAATTCAATATCAAAATGCAGGAAATACCTTTAATATTAATACTGGAGGAATAGGTATTGAAAACAATGATGGTACAAATGGAGTACTTTACAGGCATTTTAATTATGGTGGGACTGTATCCGGTTTACCACTGGCTTTAGAATTTGGAACTAATACCGGTGCCCTTCCTGTTGAGCTTTCTTCTTTTTCAGCAGCAGTTATTGGACAGAACGTTAAATTAAACTGGACAACTGAAACTGAAGTAAACAATTATGGTTTTGAAGTAGAACGCTGTGCGCTAAGCGCTGAGCGCCAAGCGTGGGAAAAGATTGGTTTTGTAAATGGTAATGGAAATTCAAATTCTTCAAAAAACTATTCCTTTAATGATAAAACAGCTACAGGTGGAAAATACTCATATCGATTAAAACAAATAGATAACGATGGACAGTTTGAATATTCAAATATTATTGAGGTTGATATCAATTTACCTTTAGAATTCTCATTAAACCAAAACTATCCAAATCCGTTTAATCCGTCAACTAAAATTAGTTTTCAGATTGCTGAAACAGCATTTACATCACTTAAAGTTTTTGATGTTTTAGGAAATGAGATTGAGTCAATTGTAAACAAAGAAATGCAAGCAGGTAGTTATGAAGTTAATTTTGATGCTGGAAATCTTTCTAATGGCGTTTATTTCTATAAACTTCAAGCTGGTAGTTTTGTTCAAACTAAAAAAATGTTGCTGCTCAAATGATACTTCATATGAGCAGAAATCCCTTTGGGGCTGCTGCTCAAATTAAAATTTACTCTTCGATCAATTATAACCCCTGCTAAAACCATTTTAGCAGGGGTTTACCGTTTGTAAACAATCATTTAAATTCAACTGAACCTGTTTTAAGTAATTTTAATTTATTATATCTTAACTCAGACTTTTCTTAGTAAACAAAATTATTTTAGCAGTTGTATGAATTTAAGGCTCAGTAAATATATTCTTTTTGCTGTAATCCTAATTCTTGGCTCATTGTTTTACCCGCAGTCTAACGCAATAAGATTTAAGCAAATCACCACTGAAGACGGATTGTCAAATAATATTATTAATTGTATGATACAGGACCAATCAGGGTTTTTATGGTTTGGTACAGATGCAGGGTTAAACCGGTACGACGGTTATAATTTTAAATCTTTTCTAAATAATCCCGAAGATTCGCAATCAATTTCATCTAATATCATCTGGTCTTTATATGAAGATAGAAAATCGTTTATATGGGTTGGTACTAAAAACGGAGACTTATGCCGATATGATGCATCAACAGAAAGTTTTAAAAATTGGAAGATTAAATCGAATGAGAATAACGAAAACGGTATCACAAGTATTTTTGAAGACGAATCAGGGCTTATCTGGATCGGAACCTACAGGGATGGTTTGTATAGATTAAATATTTCTACAAATAAATTCGAGCATTGGCACACTCAAAGAGATAATCCAAATAGCCTTAGTAATAATTTTGTTACTGCTATCGTTCAGGATTCAGAAGGCAGCTTATGGATCAGTACATATAATGGACTGGATAGATTTAATCCAAATTTAGATTCTAATTTTTTTGAACATTATTATTTTTATCCTGATGAGGTTAATATTCCCGGTAAAAATCTTATATGGAATCTTAATAAATCAGCTTTTGAGAATAATACAATTTGGGTTTGCAGTCTGCAGGGCTTGTTTAAATTTGATACGATTACAAAAGAATTTAATCCGGTTAAACTTCCGGATGGCAACGCTCTGCAATTTGGTAACAGTGTAAGTATTGTTTCCGAAGCAACTTTTGGCGATAAAAAGTATTTATGGGTCGGTACGTATGGCGGTCTTATTCATATTGACTTAAGCACAGAAAGCAGTGAACGACTTACAACAGACGACATCACCAAATCTCAGTTGTTAAGTAATGAGATTCACAAAATTATGGTAGATAATTCGGGAGTGTTGTGGATCGGGACGGATAAGGGCCTTAATTATCTGACCTTGAAAAGTCAAAGGTTCAATTCAATAAGCATAGAACAAAAAGGGCTTCGCTTACTTTCTGAATTAAATAAAAAAGATATTTTTGCAATTACCCAAACCGCTGATGGATATGTTTGGTTTGGTTCTTCAAAAGGATTGTTTGGCTTAAACAAGCTTGAGAGTGAGTCAAACTTATTTACTTTCCCGGGAATTGATAAGTTAAATATTTGGTCGCTTTATCCCGGAGAGTCTGATAATTTATGGATTGGAACTTATGGACACGGTTTGATTGAACTCGACCTCAGATCAAGAAAGCTGAAAACAAAAAATATTTATAACCCAGATTATGCCACAACAGCTTTTGAATATATTAAAGCACTTCACCAGGATCGTAATGGTTTATTGTGGGTGGGGTTCTGGGGAGGCGGATTAGCAAAATTAGATCTGAAAACTAATCGCATTACATTCTATAGAAATATTCCGGATGATCCATCAAGCCTTAGCTATGATGATGTTTGGGTGATTCATGAAGATCAGAAAGAAAGAATATGGATCGGTACAGACGGAGGCGGATTGAATCTTTACGATCCGCAAAAAAATACTTTTTATAGATGGACAACGGATGGACCGGCTGCAATGAGGCTAAGCAGCAATATTATTCATTGCATCTATGAATCAACTGAGCATAAATCTTTGGACAATAAAGATGAAACGATACTATGGATTGGAACATCGGCAGGGCTAAATAAGTTGGTTATTAAAAATGATAATTCCTCTTCAGAACTTTCCGAACTTAATCTTGAATTAAAAATCATTTCTATTAATGGTGGACTTAGGGATAATTCGATTGAAAGTATAATTGAAGATGAAAAAGGCAATCTGTGGATGGGTAAAAATTCAGGAATTTCGGTTTTTAATCCAACTTCAAATACTTTTACTGAATATTCTGCCAATGATGGATTGATCGGAAACTCGTTTAACGCGGCGGCTGCTTTAAAAATTGAAAATGGAATCATGTTCTTCGGTAGCACTGCCGGTGTCGTTTTTTTAAACCCAACGGAAATATCATCATCTGATTACTCACCTCCTGTTTTGATAACAGATTTTCAGATTTTTAACCAATCAGTTATTATCGGCAAAGACTCTCCCTTAAAAGCCAGTATCTCAAGAACAAAACAAATTTCTCTTTCTTACACACAGTCTGTCTTTTCTTTTCAATTTGCGGCGTTAGATTATAACTCGTCTGAATCTATACAGTATGCCTATAAGATGGAAGGTTTTGATAAAGAATGGATTTACTGTGGTTCCAGACGATTTGTAACTTACACTAACCTTGATCGTGGGGAATATATTTTTCGCGTTAAAGCAACAAACAGCGATGGAGTATGGAATGAGAAAGGAACTCAAATTGCAATAACAATCAATCCTCCTTTTTGGGCAACCTGGTGGGCTTATACAATTTATGTATGCTTTTTTATCGGAGTTTTATATTTTATAAGAGCAACAGAAATTAAACGCAGAAGAAAAAAAGAAGAACAAAGATTAGGACGGGAAAGAGAGGCAGCACAATTAAGAGAGGCAAAACTAAAAGCGATCACTATTGAACAGGAAAAAGAGTTAGAGAAACAAAAAATCAGGAACAGGATTGCACAGGATCTTCATGATGAAATTGGCAGCAACCTGAGCAGTATATCGCTAATGAGTGAGCTTATTCAGAAAGACGGGAAAATTAATTCGGATGTTTTGGCAAAAATTAACCGTATTTACAAAGTAGCAAAAGGTTCAACACAGGCAATGCGGGATATTGTTTGGCTTAGTAATCCTTCTTCTGATAGTCTTAAAGATTTGATTACGAAAATGAACGAAGTTGCAAGTGATATGCTGGGTGCGATGAAATGGAAATTCGACGTTCCTAAAAATATTTCTGAAATTAATTTCCTTCCTGAAACAAAAAGAAATGTGTTCTTTATTTACAAAGAAGCATTGAACAATATTTTAAAACATTCCGAAGCTGGAAATGTTGATATCAAGCTAAAGCTAATTGATACAATTTTATTCCTCGATATTAAAGATGACGGAAAAGGATTTAATACAAAGACAGGATTTTCTGGAAACGGATTAAAAAATTTGCAGAGCCGTGCAAAGGAAATAAATGGCAAATTAAAAATAAACAGTAGTCCGGGTAACGGAACTTCACTGGAATTAGAAGTCAATATCACGCAAGTGCGTGATTGAATGATGTTAGTATTGAACTTATTTTTTACTCCATATTTAAGTTAATTTTACAATGCAAAAACAAATAGACGTAATTATAATCGAGGACAACGAACTTCTTCGGGATTCGCTTAAGGAGGCTATAAACAAGAGTGGTCAGATCAGTTGCCGGAATTCATTTGGCTCTGGGGAAGCCGCTCTTGATTTAATCGCAAAAGAAGAATTGGTTCCTGATATAATTTTTCTTGATATTGGTTTACCAGGCTTGAGCGGAATCGAATTAATCCCTGAACTGAAAAGATTATCACCTTCCTCCAAAATATTAATAATAACTGTACACGATGATGACGAAAATGTATTTAATGCAATCTGTGCTGGTGCTTCGGGTTATTTACTGAAAGACCTATCTTCAGAAAAAATTGTAAGTTCTATAAATGAAGTTATGAACGGCGGTGCACCGATGAATTCGCACATTGCAAAAAAAGTTTTGAGTATGTTCAGAGACCAGAATATCAAATCTGATGGTTACAGTCTTTCTGATAGGGAAAAAGAAATTTTAAGCTTGTTGATTGAAGGATTGAGTAAAAAGCACATCGCAGAAAAAATATTTCTCAGTCACCACACAGTTGATTCCCACATAAGAAACATTTATGCAAAGCTGGAAGTCCATTCCCGCAGCAGCGCAATCTCCAAAGCAATAAGGGAAAAACTTCTTTAAAATCTTTCATCAGTCTCTTTTTAAAACCACGCACTTGCGTGATTGAAACCACTCCGTTTCTAACATATCTTGTCAGCAGCACAATCTTTTAATAAAGGAGAAGTAAAATGAAAAAATTGTACATTTTTACAGCTATAATGCTTGCTGCATTTGTTTTCAATGCAAATGGACAAGATATTTGGCAAAGAGTGCCGGGTGATGTGTCAGGAGCCACCGCTACCGCGTTTGCATTTAATAAAAGTGATAGTAGTATTATTTATGCAGGGTTTGTTGGAACATTCGTTTCAGGGGTTTGGCTTTCAACAAATGATGGTAATAACTGGACAAAGAAGAGCCCCAACAGAGATATTATGAAATTAGTGACGAATGCCAGTGGTCATATTTTTGTAAGTACCAGAACCCAAGGTCCAACAACAGATAGCTTATTTCGCACTACTGATCTTGGTGTTACATGGACATCAACACATAATGGACTACCCCTTCCCGGAGAATTAATTTTAGATTTAAGTGTAAATCAAATAAATGGATATTTATTTGCAGGTACTACCGCTGGTGTATATCGTTCAACAAATAATGGGGACAACTGGACGCCGATGAATAATGGATTACCTGCTTCCCAATTCGGACCATTAGCTGTTAGCCCTGATGGGATAGTATTTGCTTGTGATAATTTTTTGGACGGGGCAATTTATCGTTCGGCAAATAATGGAGGTTCCTGGACAAAAGTTGTTAATGGGCTGATTGAAGGAATTTTTATTAGTCCTATTACGATAAGTGAAGACGGAAAAATATTTATCTATGCCACGGATGGCCAAGATTTTAAAGGTGTTTTTAGGTCGATAAATAATGGGGACTCATGGTCTAAAATGAGTACAGGTTTACCCGATGGTTTTATTTATTCGCTTACAACCAATTCGCTAGGCCATGTGTTTGCCGGGCGTGAACCGCCTAACAAAGTTTACCGTTCAATAAACGGAGGTCATAGCTGGCACCCTATGTCGGGAGGCTTGCCAACATTTGGCGGTCCAATTTATGCTTTAGCTTCCAACTACCGTGGAAAATTATTTGCAGGCAACGGTGGTTTTTGGCGAACAATTGATTCAACCACATCTCAAACGGTTCGCAAGTCACTGAAAAATCTAAATCAGCTATTTGATCATATAAACCCAGCAGTGATTGATATACATGTTTCCGGTCCCGGCACAAATATTCCCAAACAAAATCTTGCTCCTCTGGTTGAATCAGTTGATATCTCAATTGATGAAGTTCTTCACGCACGCACAGGCGACCTTACTTTTACACTTGAACATAAAGGAGTAACCGTTACCCTAATATCAGAAGCCGGCGTAAATGGTCAGGATTTCATTTCAACACTTTTAAGTGATGATGCTGAAGAACTGATAGGAAATGGCACAGCACCATTCACTGGTTTCTATAAACCGGAACAACCATTGAGTGCATTTCAAGGAATGGATCCTTTTGGAGACTGGACATTAACTATAACCGACGGTTATGCTGGGAATGACGGAATACTCAACGGCTTGATACTTCAGATCATGACGGATTCTCCACTTTCTAACATAGAGATTGATACAAAAATAATTCCATCAGCTTATAGTTTAAACCAAAACTACCCAAATCCATTCAACCCTTCAACAAAAATCAGTTGGCAGTCACCAAACAGCATGCATCAAACTTTAATAGTTTATGATTTGCTTGGAAATGAAATTGCAACATTGGTTGATGAATATCTTCCTACAGGAAGTTATAAAGTTAGCTTCGATGCTGCTGGTCTTTCAAGCGGAGTATATTTCTACAAACTTCAGGCAGGTTCGTTTGTTGAGACTAAGAAGATGCTGCTATTAAAATAATCTTTCTCCTCTCCTAAATAAGAGAAGGAAAACAAATAAATCACCGGTTTGATTTTCCTTCTCTTTTAATCTCTTTTCCCAATACAGCGGGACAGTCTTACATAAAAACCACGCGTTTGCGTGATTGAAACCATACCAGTTAAAAAATATATTGTATGGAGTTAATTCATTAAAAATTTTCGACAAGTTTAAATTTCTTGGAGAATTTATGTTCATAAATCGGATATCATTGTCCGATTTTATATTTAAAAAGCTAAACTTATTTAAGAAATAATGATCACTCTAAATTAGGAGGTAAGCAATGAAATTCTTCTATCCAAATAATTCTGAAAGGTTAATTATGAAATATCTATTCATTCTTTTCTTTGTGCTGCCAATGTGGGTTATTAATACCCAACCCCTGTCCGGCAACTACACAGTCGGCGGAACATCGCCCAATTTCACCACACTTCAGGACGCCGCTAATGCTCTGAAACTTCAGGGAGTTTCTGGACCAGTATTTATTAATATCCGTCCCGGAATTTATATGCGGGAAGGCGGTTTGAGTTCTGTTATGATCCTCGACAGTATCATCGCCGGCATTTCACCTACCAACCGTATCACATTCCAACCCGATGAAACCGCTGGCGGCAATGTTGAGAATGTTATACTGCAAATTGATCTGACAACACAATCGTCAACAGCACTTGTCAGCATCCGGACTGACTACACGACTATTCGTGATCTTACATTTCAAGATGTAGATTCTGCTGAAGCGGGTACTGATCATCTCCTTGAGATTGAATATGCTCACGGATACAATCAAACCGTCGAAGGTGTCATTATTGAAGGGTGCCGGTTTATTGGCAACACATACCCTACCGGAGGTATTACTTACGGAACCGATTATGGTATTTACGCCGATGTGTACGTTTCAGAAATTCTGGTTCGCCATAACACATTTGAACGATTGATGCGCGCTGTAAGCGTTGGCAATAGTGTCGGAGTGTCAGACAATGCGATTGTGGAGGATAATCAGATTCTTACCGCTCACTTCGGGATTTCAGGAGTCGGTACTCCTCGCGGCTTCGGTATTATGGTTCAGGCGCGTAATGTTATCGTCCGTCGGAATTATCTGAACAATGCCGGCAGCAGGGGAAGCGTCTTTGGTATTTACGTACGCGCAGATACCGGTCTCGTTGAACGCAACAACATATTGAACGGCGGGGGCTTGAGTGGTTCAGGAGGCGGACTGAATCCTTTTTACTATGGAATCACCGTCGATGGGATTAGCGTCTGGGGCGGTGACGCAACATCAATGATGGTGGTAAACAATATGATTTCCGGAAGTATTTCTGCCGGTGCTCAGCCGTACGGACAACGTATTGGAATCCAAGTGATGACCAAGACGAAGATCATTCATAACACAATTGTGCATCCATCATATTATCCCCTGGTAAGTATAGGGATCAATCTGGAGAGCGACTGCGATTCGTGCACAGTCTTAAATAATATCTTGATTGAATATGGCTCCAGCGATGGCCACGCAGGTAGGCTGATATTATTTAACCAGGACTGGGGTATGTCTGGATTGATATCTGACTATAATGTTTTTTACTACAGCGATCCACTAGCATTAATCGCAACCAGAGGCTATCCGAATTGGTACTCAAGTTTAAGTGAATATCAGACCGCAACTGGCTTGGACACTAATTCAATTTTAAAAGAAATATATTTTAACATAGAAGATTCTCCCCATCTTTCTGATTGTCAGGCACAGGATCCGGAACTTGGCGGTATACCGTTTCCCGGAATTGTTGATGATATTGATGGCGATCTGCGCAGTTTAACAGCACCAACCAGAGGTGCTGATGAAGGAAGATCACGTTCGAATCCAATGTTTGAAGATGTCTTCAGACAGCAGGTTTCAGGAACTCCATTTGGGATTGCTGCTGGTAAGTTCGATAACCTGACGGCTGATGGACTTGCTGTTACAGACTACACAAACAACATGGTACTACTTTTTCATAACTTGCCCAGTTCGCGATCTTTTGTTCAATCAGGAATTCTGAATACTGGCTTCAGACCAATCACTCTTGCATTTTACGATTTCGACGGAGATAGTAATTTAGATTTAATTGTCGGTGGTGATACTTCGAGTGTCAAAGTTTTCTGGGGAGATGGAACCGGAGGTTTTCCCGAAATGACAGAAGTAGAAACATCCGGCGCTACATCTAATCTGGTGCCGGAACCTTATCAACTTTATGATAGTCTTCGAATAGTGTTTGTTACACATCCTGAATTCATTCCTCCCAACTTCACAGCCGGTTACATCGGACTTCTAATGAATCTCGGAGACAGACAACTTTGCTATGACCGTCAGCGTGCACCAAATTTTGTTGATCCTGATACTATAGCTTACTGCCCCACTTCGATTGTCGTTGGCGATATCGGTGGAGACAATAGGGTGGAAATTGCCGGTATACAAGCCAACGGATATTTTACAAATTGGGAGTTTATAAATATTTACATGCTTGGTGTACCATGCGGTCACAATGGATTCACACGTGAAGGACCTTATCGTCAAATGGCCGGAGTTGGAGGAAATCATACTTATGCGAACAGCATCATTATGGGAGATTTTGATAACGATAATGATCGTGACTTTATAACTACTGGAACTTCATCTGAATGTTATCTGCTTCGAAATGAAGGCAACTTTAACTTCCAGTCCGAACCGTTGCCTGTAAGTTTGGGAAGAGGATTTGCAAAACTAGACTACGACAATGATGGTGATCTTGATTTCGTCAGCCTAAATTGGAGTCTGCAGGATAATGGTATTACAGTATTTCTTAATGATGGTACAGGACACTTTACATCTGAACTTAATTGTTACCAATCATTTGCAACAGGTATTCCACGTGGCATTGTTGCTTCTGATTTTGACCTTGATGGAAAGACTGACTTAGCCATTGTTGCTACAGAAACCGGTGGTTACGACTCGCTATTCGTGCTCTATAATACTGGTAACGTCTCAGGTATCAGCGAAGAAACTTATCAGCAAATTCCGGAGAATATTTCACTATCGCAGAACTATCCCAATCCATTTAATCCGACAACGACAATTGAGTACTCAATTCCCCAGGCGGGAGTAGTAACAATTAAAATATATGATATACTCGGAAGAGAAGTTACTACTCTTGTCAACGAAGAAAAACAAAGAGGAAATCACGTAGTAAAATTCAATGCATCAAATTTAGCAAGCGGAATTTATTTCTACAGAATGCAGGTAGGAAATTTTGCTGAGACAAAGAAGACGATTTTACTTAGGTAACTTAAAAAAAACTAAATAAACGAGGTGTTCTATGAAAACATTACTTTACTTTCTTACTCTTACAATTCTGCTGAGCGTAAACTTAAAAGCTCAAAGCTTCGGCAATGCCCTTCAATTTGATGGGGTGAATGATTATGTGGATATGGGTAATGCTTCTACTTTTGATGTGGGAACTGCGGTTACCTATGAAGCCTGGATAAAACCAGATTCTTCTCTAAGCGGATATATTTTCCGTAAAGTGGTTGCCTTCGCAGAAGACAAACAATTTTTGTATTCCGGCAATCGCGTATATTTTTATTTATACGATATTTTCGGAGGGACACACCTTATATCGTCTCCTTCCATCCCGAATCATCAGTATACACACGTTGCAGCAACATACGAGGCTTCCACCGGAACAGCTAGTTTATACATAAATGGAGTATTCGATACAAGTAAAAGTGTAGGCAATAGTGTCAGCAACTCTACTGGCAATCTCTATTATGGTTTTGATCCAGTCGGAAGTGATCCTCCGCTTAAAGGAATAATTGATGAAGCCCGTATCTGGAATATTGCCCGGACAGAATCAGAAATTCAATCCACAATGAACCAGATGCTGAATGGAAATGAAACTGGTTTAATTGGATACTGGAAATTTGACGAAGGAACGGGTACAATAACATACGACGCCACCAGCAGCCATAACGATGGAACAATTAGCGGAGCCACCTGGGTTATTTCGGGAGTTGTTCCCGTTGAACATACTATTGACAACATACCCGAAGAATTTTCTCTTGAACAGAATTATCCAAATCCATTTAATCCAAGCACAAAAATCAGTTGGCACTCCGTGGGCAGTAATTAAACGTTAAAATTTATGATTTTCTTGGAAAAGAAGTTGTTAC
>CAVPND010000004.1:0-22893 GCA_963706055.1 uncultured Ignavibacteriales bacterium
TTGCTAAAACTTCCAGAACATGCCTTCCATCCTCTAGTTTAGGAGTCCAAGTAATTATAGCCTTATTATTTGGATATGGTGTTGGCACAAAAGTAATGTCCGGTCCCGGTACGGTTAGTACTTTTGGAATATTTTTGTATGTGTGTACAAGTGTAAAATATGTGCTATCCAAAGGTAGTGGGCTATTATCCTCAAGTGTTATTTCAACTTCAGGTTCGGAAGAAATAATATCACCGTTAATTATTTCTCTTCCATCAAAGGTAATGTTGAATGATGGGTTTGCAGAATCTCTAACTACATTAAAATTACCATTACTTGCATTATTAAAGTTGTAATATTCTCTGATCGGCGATGTAGCAACCACATTAACATTAATTGGTGAGACAGGTGCAGAGTATAGTAAATCACTTGTGTTAATAGTTTTATTAACACTTGTAAAAGAGTCAGCTGGAACATTAATGAATGTAGTAAAAAAAGCTGTGTCAGCTAAATTATGATAAAAATCCAATCTGAGACTATCCGCTTGAGTGTATCCAATGTTGTCAACTTTTAAACTCATTTCTATTGGAAAACCTTGTAACAAAGAATCAGAAGAAAAGACAATCTTATCTGGATAAAGATTCAGTTCCGGGAAATAGTCATAATTCACTTGAATTGATATTAATTTAATTGGTTCAGATGCTCCAAATGAAGAATCATTAAAATTAAAATTTAATTTTAGAAAGGGATATAATTCAGCATTAATATTATGAATGTCATAGTACGACGGAATATCGATTGCAAGAGTGTCCCAAATCTGAGATTGATTGTTTTTCCCCAATAAAAAATTATTAAACTCTCCAGTTGATCCAATTGCATCAACATTAAAAATTAAATCATTCCATTTCCGAGATGGACCAATCTCGTTAGTTGACGTGAAACCGGCTGACTCTAAGTAGGTTCCCCTAAATATGAAAAAACCAGGCTGATAAGGAAACTGAAGAGGTTTATAAGTGCTTGAATACAAGATATTTCTTTCCCAATCATAGGTCCAGGCGTATAAAATATTTGGTCTTTTTAATGTTAGCCACTCTTCTTCAAAAAATCCACTTTTATTATATCTGCGCATATATTGATTATAAAAGCTTTCTGCTGTAAATACATACTCGTCTTGAACAAAAAAATTGGAAAATCCAACTTCAGAAGAGCCAAGAAATTCAACATCTTCCCCAAATTTTATCCAACCATTTTGGGGATCTAAAGTTCTGAGTGTGTACTTGTTTCTTTTTAATCCGTAACCCGCTGATAGGTTATAAACATATTGTCCGTCTGAAGCTAAGTAGTAACCCCCGTTTTGTAATAAACCATCCTCGGTTGGTAGGAGCTTATCTGGAATAATAATTCGGGATGTATCGGCTGTAATTGGTGAAATCCTCAATAAGGTACTATCATCGCCTGTAGCAACATACAGATAGCCGTCGCTATGATAAAAAATCTGATTCTTTATTTCAACATCTAAGTTTCCAAGGGCTCCATAATTAACTCCCTTTATTGTACCATTTTCACCTGTTCCAAGCATATATATTTTTGTTTTTTTGCCGTCCCGGTGAAAAGAAACATCTCCAAAATAAATAAATGTCCCATCGGTAGTAATTGATGTAAGTTGAGTTGTATCTGTTGGAAGAAAAATATAAATCGAGTCAATTAACTTATTTTCTGAAGGTCGTGGAGGAAGTAGGTTAGTGTTTAGAATCAAACTTTTTAGTTGGTTTGAGTAAATGATGTTATTGTTACTAAAATTTTGCAACTGCTTTGATTTTGCGAAATAACCACTCCCGGGCACAGAGGTGATAGAGAAGGACTTCACCTTACTTTTATTTGTATCAGTATCGGATATAATAAAGCATTGCCAAAAGTACTCACCTTGTTCAAGTATGGGCGATTTCCACTTAACAACCCCATCGATTGATTTGAGAATTGGCGAGCTAATCATCATTGAGGAGTTAATATTTATTGATGTATCTAATTGAATTTTATATGAAAATTCTCTTTGAACATAATCACCAACATCAAGTATTATAAATTCAATCTGCTCATTTGAAGAAAAGTAATTTTCAACAGGTTTCAATATAATTGGTTCCCCAACACTATATACTGAAAAATTTGCGAAAGCAGTGTTATCATTATGATCTATCTCGGCAATTGTATCGACTTCATTTAAGACAACAATGAGTTTTTTTAATCCAGCCTCATTAGGAATCCAATTGAAATATGTTGTGTCAGACTCACCAAAATTTGAAATCCTATTTGTTCCAATTAGTGTCGAATCATTTATTAAATTTTCAAAGAGCTGAACAGTTATTGTATCGATAGGAAATGAGCGTCCGACATTATATAGCCCGACAGTAACTATTACTGTATCTTCAATAATTGGATTGGGAGGATTAATAGTTATATCCGATGGTTTGACCATAAAATCTGGATTTTTGGGAATAGTCAATTCAAGAGCAGGATCTCCTAATAAAGTTAGAAGAGCTATCATGGTTCCATATTGTTGGTTAGATTTTGCGGTGTTAATAGCATTTCCGATTACATAATTTTTAACTGTAAATATGTCACGAAATACTACCTCGTTAAAACTAGCTGTAGTTGGCCATAAGGTTACCCCGGCACTTCCAAAAAAAGCAATACTTCCTTTACCAGGTATCGAATTAAAAATTTCACCAAATATTTCTTGGTTATCATAATGAGCAGTATAACAAGTAACACTGATTACAAATGGTAAACGGTCTCCATTTTGTAATGCAAGGATATCGTCATTCGTAAAAACCAGATCCCATTGTAATCCACCACCATGACCATAATAATTAACAACAACTGCACCTTTGTTTATTTCCCTTCTAATCTCAGGCCCTTCTCCTAAAAAGGGTAGATATTCTGGTTTATTTGGATATCTAAACACCTTTGAAGTTTTCATACCGGCTGGTTTCAGATATAAATTTTCTAACAATGTATTTTTATCGTTAAATCTAAAATTATTCTCGTCTTCTGCTGAGAGACCAGAAGAAAGCAATAAAATATTCTGTTTCCATTCTTTAGATAAATCAGCAGGATAATTAATAATTTTATCGATTAATAAATTTGCTTCCTCCAAAGTTTCACAAGATATTCTACCTATCGCAATATCAGGTGTCAAATCATTTCCAACAACTGTAACGATAGCATTATCACTCGGAGCTTGCCCGTATATAATAGCATGGTAAGGAATGGAAGGAATATAATTGTTTCTACTATTAGGATTAATTTTTCTATAATCACTACTCATATCTCCTAGTAAAACAATAAATGCTGGGGATGGAGCCTGCCAATTTTCAAATGTATATTTTGCAAATTTCTGCAGTGATATCGGATCAATCAACCCTGCACTAAACTCATCATATATATCTTGTAAATCCACTACTTTGATTCTTGGATTGTTAAAACCGCTAAGATTTGAACTCCTATAATTTCCAAGTCTTTCAGCCGCTGATTTAAAATCACTATGAGTTATAATTATATAATCAGCGCCATTAGAAACGTTTCTTAAATCTGAAGTGTTATCTTGTTTTATTGAATCAACTGTCATATAATAGTTTTCATCAACACAAAAATATTCTGTCCTTTGGTATACGGTATCAGTAAAATAAACACTTCTATCAATATCATTTGCTATAAATGGATTAAGTATATATTCTCCTCTTTGAGGGATATATATGCGCATATCACTTCCAGTATACTGGAATAAATAGTAATTATTTTGTCCAAAGTCGTTGGGCGAACTTGTAAAATTGAACAAACCTGAAGACATTTTATGTAGTCTCCAATAATCAAGTTCGATCCAATTAAGCCTAACAAGATCATCGCCTGAAGGACTACAAGTCGTAGAATCCAAACCAACGATTATATAATTACTGTCCGGCGAACAGTAAACACTGTCTCCACCAAAACCGAAATTAAAAACACCATCTATTGTTGCCGAATTTTGCCCCGACCAACTAATTGTATTTCCAATTTGTTTAAAATTCCATTTAACCCACGCATTGTGGGCAGTGGTACAACTTAAATTTGTTAAGCCATGAAGATTAACTCTAAGTCTGCCCTGATTTTTATAGATATCCCTAAAATAAGCGATGCTATCTTTAAAATATTCATTAAAAAAAGTAAATGGCCGGAATCCTCGCACCTCTATACTTTGCCAATTCCAATAATCTCGTTGATCATTAGGTGCATACCCAAAATGATCATAAATTTTATCTTTTTCCCAGTGAATTGTTTGTATACTTGAAACAATTATATTGTTAAAATTACTGGGGTAACCATTTATTTCTTGATATTTATATATCGAATCTGATTGATATGAAAACCAATATACATTATTGAATTGATAAAGATTTAATCCTGAAAAAGGAGAATTTGTAACAGGATACCCAGCAAATTGGAAATAATCACCAGAATTAAAAAATCCATCAGAGTTTTTATCGACAATATGAAGTGGGATTTTATCTTCCTCATTAAATAATTCTAGTTTACCATCTTGTATTCCACTACCGGGAGAAATGCCTGAATTTATTAGTTGATCATAAGTTATTCGATATACGCCTTTTTGATTTAAAAAAATTTTATAATAATCCTTATTAGGATCATACCAATAATTCTCTTGAGGTGAATCTGACAACGATTGAGTTTTACCTAGAAATCCTAAAGCTCTATCTGAATTAATAACAGTTGCTTTTATCATATCTTCGGTAATGTGGTCTGAGATAGGTATAATAATATTTGTAAATTCTAAATCAGGTTTAAACTCAATTCTTAAGACTATCCTTTTATTAAAGACAAGTGTTCTTTCAACTGGATTAAATTGATATGGTGAAACAGATAAAGATGCTGTTTTGATATATCTGAAAATGGCTTGAGAGTTTATTTCTGCAGCATCAAGTGGAAATACAGCATTGGAACCATAGATTTCTTGTTTATAGTTTAATTTTTCAAGTGGCTGATTACCTGAATCTGGAGTAGATACAATAAATTTGTCGGTTAAAATATCACGTTCTAATTCTTGAATGGTAACCACTGCGTTTTTATTTAACGGTATACCAAGAGAATAAAATCTATTCGGTAAATATGGCTCACCCGGATTACGTAAAGGATATTGATTATCGACAACGTTAGTAAATTTTATCCCATCAAGAACAATATCTTTTACTTCAAATTTGTCTTTAAAGTTAAATTCAAGAATAAGTTGGGTCTCATCAGATTTAATAATTTTATAATCTTGTGAGTAGGAAGTTGTAATAAATGCAAATGAAATTAAAATTAATGAAGAAACATTAATAATATAATTTTTCATACGGTAATATCCAGTATTTTTCGGTTAAATTAGTAAGTGAAGTTAATTTTTTATGGCAAGCCGTGCAAGGGTAAAAAAAAAGGCATTAATCAGACAATTATACAATAAGTGTAAATTATAGATTCCCTTCATTACTTAGTACTACGGAGAAAGTACCTAATAATATCTTTAAGTCACTCCAGAAGGTTTCATTTTTATAATAATTGATTTCCATTTCTGTTCTTTGTTCTGGTGTAAGCATTTGCCTACCATTTATTTGAGAATATCCTGTTATCCCTGGTATAAACTTAAATACCTCTTTATGTTCATCAGAATATTTTTGTGTAATACTTAAAATTTCGGGTCTTGGCCCCACAATACTCATTTCCCCTTTTAATACATTAATTAATTGTGGAAGTTCATCTATACTGGTTCTTCTTAAAAATTTTCCAACTTTCGTAATTCGTGGATCATCTTTTTGGGTTAACTCGGGACCATATTGTAGAGCATTATCTATCATACCCCTAAACTTGATCATAATAAATGCTTTACCATTAAGACCAGCTCTTGGATGAACAAAGAATATGGGACCTTTTGATTCAATCTTAATTGCAATGCTTACTATAATAAATATCGGAAGTGTAAATATTAATGAAATGATACTTAGAACGATATCAGAAAAACGCTTAATAAAACTGCCCTGTTTGCCCATACTAAGAAAAACTATTTGCGGTATTTGTTCAAAACATCAACTAGAACAGAAATTACTTTTTCGATACTTGCATCAGTCATACCAGGATATATAGGAAGAGACATTAATCTTGGGAAAGTAGCAGAGGCAATAGGATAATTCTTATCATCAAGTTTGAAAGTTTCGCTGTAATAAAGATGCTGATGGACTGGCATAAAATGAACACCTACTCCAACATTTTTATTTTTTAATTCCTCAATTATTTGAGCACGATTTTTTGTGATCATTTCTAAATTTAATTTTACAGGGAACAAATGCCATGAAGATTCTCTATCACTCTTAATCGTATGCAATGTAATTAAATCTAAATCCTTTAATGCTTCAGTATATCTTGCAGCAATCTTTTTTCGCCATTCCCACATCGCATCAACTTTTTTCAACTGTGGTAAACCAAGAGAGGCTTGTAAGTCCGTAAAGTTGTATTTATATCCCGGAGCAACAACTTCGTAATACCAAGAACCAGCTTCGCTATAGCGCTTCCAGGCATCACGGTTTATACCGTGAAGACGCATGATTGCACAACGCTCTGCAATTTCCTGATCATTTGTACATATCATACCACCTTCACCTGTAGATAAAGTCTTAGTAGCATAAAAACTGAAACAAGTAACATCCGAGATTGTTCCAATTTTTTTCCCTTTGTAGGTAGCGGGAAGTGAATGAGCAGCATCTTCAAGAACTTTTAAATTGTGTGCTTTTGCAATTTGATTAATTTCATCAAGATCACAAGGTTGACCTCCATAATGAACTGGAATAATAGCTTTTGTCTTGGGAGTAATAGACTTTTCAATTTCTTCTAGAGAAATGTTAAGCGTATCCTTATCTACATCTACAATAACTGGTTTAGCACCAAAATAACATACAATCTCAGCTGTTGCAGGAAATGTCATAGTAGGAACAATTACTTCGTCACCTTTTTTAATACCAAAAGCTTCTAAAGTGAGATGTCCTGCAGCTGTCCAGGAACTAACAGCAACAGATTTTTTTGCGCCTATGTATTTGTTAAACTCTTCTTCAAATTTGATAGTCTTTGGTCCCATACTTAGCCATCCTGAGCGCAAAGTATCAACCATCTCATTTATTTCATCTTCAGAAATAAAAGGTTTGTGAAAGAGTAAGTAGTCTTTATTCATTAAGTATCTATCAATATTTAGGAATGAAATATCTTAAAAAATCAATTTATATCAAACAATAAATATAAAAATATTAGTTTTACTTGATTAAATGTTCATTTATTTTTTTTGAATTTAACAAACCAATTAAAAAGCCCAACCCATACGCAATATGTACGGTTGAATAAACTAAAACACCCATCATTTTCAATTTTAGAGATAATTGAGATTTATGTGCAAATATAGCTACAATTAAAAAATATGCAAAAAACATCAGACTTAGAAATTTATATTGATACCAAAACGGAAATGTGCACATATACAGCACAAATGCACTTGGAATTATATGTCTAATCTTAATTTCTGATTTTACATTCTTTAATACTATTGGCTTAAATAAACCATACTGAAAATATTGAGAAAAGAGTTTTTTTATACTATTTCTAGGAAAATAGATTGATTTTATTTTTGCAGAAAGAAAAATTTTCTTTCCTTTACTTTTGGCGCGATAATGGAACTCATCATCTTGATTTCTAATCAGTCTTTCATCAAAATATCCAATATCTTTAAATATATCTCTTTTCCACGCTCCAAGATAAACATGATCAGAAGGGCCACTATAATCAGTTTTATGAATCTTACTATCCCCAACAGCAAAAGGAGTTGAGGTGTAATATGCAACTGCTTTTTGAAACAGTGTTTCACCTCTTTTTATCATGGGACCCCCAACTATATCTGCCTGGGTTTCTTCAAATACTTCCAAAATCTTTAAGCAATAGTCTGTCGGATAAATCGTGTGTGCATCCAACCTAATTATAGGATCACCGCTACTACTTATAATTCCTAAATTTAACGCAAATGGAACATATTTGTTTTGATTAAACAATAGTCTAATATTTGAATTTTGGGTAATAGCGTTTTTAATTGTAGGGACTGTATTATCTGTTGAACCACCATCGATAAAAAATATTTCTTTGTCTGCAGGTTCAGACTCAAGAAAGAAATTAAGAATATTTTGTATATATTTTTCTTCATTAAATACAGGACAGATAAGTGTTAACATAAATTCCTTTTAATTGAACTTGGAATATCTGCTGAGTAAATATTAAATAATTTATTAATTGATTTTTTTTATGAATGAAAATAAATCAAAAGTTTTAAATTCCTTTTTGAAATCTCGTTTTAAATAGAAATTAATTGCATTTAAATTATTTGTACGAACATACAAGCCATATAAATCATAGCCATCGGCCAGAATATCTTCTTCAAATTTTTTAATTAAAAGTGCACCTACTCCCCTATTATTTAACAGTGGATCAACGCCAATTAAAAAAAGTCTAAGGTCCGCTTTTGATTTGAAATTTTTGCTAAATATTTTTTTTAAAACCTTTCTAATACTAATTATGATAAATTTTGGATTGGAAAAAATATAGTATAAAATCCTTTTAAGTTTCTTTCTTATAAATTTATCAACAGCTTCCTGAGTTTTAAATCCCCCAATCAAATATCCAACTATCTTGCCATCAGCCTCAACAGCATAACAATAAGAGTTTAGAGCAATTAAAGAGCAGAAATAGTCGTTGAGATCACTAATTGAGTAATATACCGAGAAATATGAATTATCAAATATTTTTTTGTGTAATTTTGAAATTGAATCGATATCGCTCTTAATTATTTTTCTAATTAGCATATTAAAAATATCTTGAATTCACAAAAATAGTTTTGATGTTTAAATTTACTCAAATAATATAAAATTATTGTTAAGTTTATTTGATAATTGATAAAATTTATTCAATCTTTCTTCAAAACTTTGTAATCAAGATGAAATCCATTTTACTGCAAGATTATTTCATATCCCTTAAGAATTCTGGTTTTCAGGTATCTAAAGGTGATGGTGAATATCTATGGGTTAAACACGAAAAACTATCTGTAATTCGATTCCCCGAATTTAACACCTCAATACCTACTGAAATTGAAATAAAAAGAGTATTTAAAGAACTTAAATGTTTATTAATTAGCTTTATAATAACAACAGAGAATTTGGATGAATCAAACTCAATTCTGTACGAATGTTGTGATAATAATTACGACTCAAAAAATTTATCTAAGAATGTGATTAGAGATATTCACATTGGACAAAATCATCTTACTTATGGCTTTGTAGAATGGCATGAAATTTTTGGGTTAGGTCTAAAAGCATTTGCAGATACAAGACACCGAGTTGGGCTATCCGATGGTAATGCAAAAAATTTCGAAATTCGTTTCAATGAATTTTCATTAAATCCTGCGCATAAAGCTGTTGCTGCTAAATTCGATGGAGAAATAGTAGCTTTTATGAGTTTAATTGTCGTTGATGGCTTTGTAATTATTCAAGGAAGCTTTTCAACTGATGAACATAAAAAACTTTGCCCTAATAATGTGATAACAGATTTTGTTCTTAACTACTTTCTTAAAGAACAGGGTTATCATAATGTTTGTTATGGGTTAAGTTCCATTCAAGATAATGCCGGAAATGCTGGTCTAAATAATTATAAATTAAGGGTGGGATTTAAAGCAAATCACGTTAGAAGAATGTTTTTACTTCACCCATTTATTTTACCATTTAAGAAAGGAATGGGTTTTATTATAAAATTATTATTAATAGTTTTTCCCACGAATCGTCAATTAAGAAAAGCACACGGAATTTTTAAATTTCTATCTGGAAAATAGTAGAATTTGTTTTATGGTAAACTTGATTAGCTTACATAGCTCAATTAATAGACCTAACTGTCAAAAGGAATTCCTAATCCATTTCTCAGCAATGTAAACTCTTGAAATCTCCAGATTATGAATGTCTTTATCTCCGTTCAAGTAGGAGTTATATTTTTCCAAAAAATAATCACTCCTGATAATTCCGTATTCTTCTAAACGGGATTTTTTAAAGCTTGAAAGTATATCATCTTTAAAATCGACTTTTAACCACTTTTCTTCAGGGAGAATAAATCCTTTTTTGTCTTTCCTCCATCTGATCTTATTTGGAAGCTCTTGAAGTGATTTTCTTAAAATGTATTTATTCCATCCATTTTTGATCTTGAACTCAGTTTTAAGATTTAACAAAAATTCTATTAAACGGTGGTCGAGAAATGGTAACCTTACTTCTAAAGAGTGTGCCATCGAATTACGGTCTTCATATTTATTTATGGTGGGGACAGAATATTTATCAATATTTGCAATTTGAGCTTCGCGCATAGTTTTAAACCTGGAAGTATTTTCTCGATCTACTTCCAATAAAATAAATGGTTTCTCTTTTTTTGATAAGCTGGGAATGTATCTTTTAGCACCGGCATTGCTCCATTGCATTAGTACTGTTCGATTTAAAATCGAAGCTATTATTTCTTTGGATAAACTCAAATATTTTTTTGAGTCCCATAAATTTTTTAAATAAAAATAGAAAAACCTCAAATAACCTGCTAATGCTTCATCCCCTCCCTGCCCATTCAACACTACAATAATATCAGTTTCATTTTTAATCTTCTGAAGAATAGTATAATGAGCAACAACTATAAAATTTAAAAACGGTTCATCCTGGTGGTAAAGTACGCTTTGGAAATTATCCAGGATATTCTGATGGCTGATAAATAATTTCTGATTCTTTAAATGATTTTCTCTCGCCAGTAAATCTGAAAATTTTTCTTCACTGTATTTTTTTTGTTCAGAAACTACAGAATACGTACTAAAACTATCACCTATTAGGTTTTTACTAATTACCGATATTGCTGAAGAATCAAGACCACCACTAAGTAGTGCCCCGACTTTAACATCACTTCTTAATCTTATACGAACACTATCTGTAAATAAATTTCTAAACTGATCGAATACATCATTACCCCTAATTTCTGAAAATGAGTAATCCCAGTATTTTTCACTTTTTATTTCCCGATTATTAAGATTAATTATTAAATTAAATTTAGAGGGAAGAGAATAAATATTTTTATAAAAGGTTTCAGAATCCATATCGAGAATACCTTGGTGGAGCAATCTACCCATTGCATTCAAATTTAATTCTTTCTTATCAAGAAATGGGATCAATTGTTTGATTTCACTAGCAAAAAATATTTTATCTTTACTTTTATGCCAGTACAGTGGTTTAATAGAAAATCTATCTCGGCTTACAGTAATCAATTTCTTATTTAGATCCAGCAGAATAAAAACCCACATTCCATTTAGTTTACTAAAACCTTTGGAGCCATAAGTTTCATAAACCTTAAGAATAACCTCAGTATCGCTATTTGTTTTAAATTTAACACCAACTGATTTTAACTCATCCCTTAACTCGAGATAATTAAATATTTCGCCATTATATATTATATGATTATTACCGCTTGACATTGGTTGAGCACTATCTTTGCTTAAATCTATAATGGAAAGTCTGCGATGACCAAAGAATATATTAAAGTAATCCTGAGAGTAGTTTTCACTTAAAGTATTATATTTTTGATAGCCGTATGTGTCCGGACCTCGGTAGGTTACTAAATTAGTTGCGTCAATAAACTTATTATAATCAGTTTGATTAAAGGGTTCTTCAAACGATACAGCGCAAAATATTCCGCACATTAAAAATTTACCATAACTTTATTAAAATATCAGGAATTTAACTGATCTGTTCTCTCGGATTTATTCTTAATGGAGCAGTTCAGTCTACTTTTATCTACAGAATAAAATATCAAACTTTTTGACCGATAATAGCTGTAGCCAGGCAGAATTCTTCTGTTACATAGTTTGGAGGTTGCCTGTTACTCGAATATAATAATTTGGAATAACCAGCATAGACAAACCATTCGGATAATTCTTTTTCTGAATATCGAAATGCATATCTAGGTGTAAATCTATCTCTCGCTGCATGATATGCTTCCCTCCAAGAGAACTTTACCATACTTGCATCTTTTCTTGCCAGGATAAAATTTTGATGGATAATATAAAGTAAAGAGAGTGGAAATAACGCAATATTTTGTATACTTGAGGGAAGGGGCCAAATTATCGGTCTGAAAATTTTTTCCATTATCATGATTAAGCGGCGCAATAAATTCCTATTTTCACTAGTATCGCTGTATAACCAAACATATAAGAAACCGTTTGGTTTTGCTAGTTTGCTTACATTCATAAAACATACTTTTGGATCCGATGAATGATGAAGTACCCCATGACTGTAAACATAATCGAAATCATTTTCTTTGAAAGGTAGTCTAAATGCAGATGCCTGTACTATATGCAAAAACAAGTTATCATGAAAATTTCTATAAGCACCATCAACAGCATAACCTAAATCTACTCCAACTAATTCACAATTTTCTCTAGAAGCGAAAGAATTTGCCAATCCACCGATACCTATACCTATTTCCAATACTGATTTATAGCTGATACTCTTATTATCCAAATCTAGCATAAATCTCATCGCATCATACATTACGTCCGAATTCATTCGCCAATATTTTTCCGGGTCCCAATCATAATTCAGCCATTCTTTGGAAAAACTCCTTATCACTGAATTTTCACCGAGGGGGGCTTTTAAGTTGGGAGTTGAATATCCCTTTAGCTCTTTTTCTATTTTACTTTTATTAGTTTGTTTAAAGTCATCGAAAACTCCGCAATCATAAGTCAGTAATCTCGGTACTCCCCGATAAATTGGAAAATACAATTTCTCTTCTTCATTAATTAAAACACCAGTTATTATTTCTTTTTCAAACAATTCTTTGGATAATTTCAGATCATTAATTCGTGCTAAAGATATTTCTGAGATATCATTATTCTCTTCTTCCCAGACTTTAATTTTGAGTGGTGTATTCGTTATAGGACATAAAAGATAATCTAATAAGCGTAATCTCATTCAAGCTCCGATGCTACTTTATATCTGAAATTCTAATTTATTAAAGAAGTTGAGTAATTTTTCTTTTCTAGAATATAATTTTTTAGGGTTAAAAGATAATTTCATAAGGTTACAATAACAAAGTTTTTTACAAGTACCTGATTGATTTATTTTGATTTCCCAGGGATTATTATATTAAAGTGATTTAATGTTCCTATTCAGTTTGTTCAATAAAAGTTAGATTTGCGATACCAAATCGTTATAAACATTAATCATTTTGGTAAGAGATGAAGCCAGATCATATTCTTTCTCAACTTTTTCTCTCCCAGCAACACCCATTTGAATTCTGAGCTCCGGATTCAACACTAGTTTAATTATTTTTTCAGCTAATTCAGAGATATTACGAGGAGGAACAATATAACCGGTCAGATTATCATCGACAACTTCTATCATTCCACCTACTCGAGAAACTATTACTGGCTTACTGCAAGCGGATGCTTCGAGTACAGCCACACCAAAACTTTCCTGATAAACTGATACAGCCACAAAAATATCTAAAACATTATGATATTTCTGTACTTCTTTATAATCAACTTTCCCGGTTAATAATATTTTGTCTTCAAGATTTTTTTCTTTGACCATCGCTCTAATCTTTTGTTCAATGGCTCCCCCCCCAACTATTATCAGTTTTAATTTTTTCTGAGGTAATGATTTTAAAACTATATCAAAGGCTTCAATTAAGTATTCAATCCCGTAATACCATTCCAACCCTTTAATACATCCGATAACTGCATCAAATTTTTCATCTAGTAATTGGCTTCTTTCACCATTTTTAAAAACCGATAAATCAATCCCAAAAGGAGTTACATCTACAGATTTTTTTGTGTATTTGAGCAAAAGATTAGCCATAAAATGGCTGGTAGTAAGAATACGATCCGCCCTCAACAAATTAAATTTAAAAATCAACCTATGAAATATTGAAGTCACCGGAAAATCTATTACGTCGCCTCCCCAAACAGAAATTATAAATGGATGAAAGTTTAATATTGCTCCTAAAAAACCGTAACTGGATGCGTAGTGAGCGTGAACGATATCAGGTTTCTTTTCTTTAATTAGAGCTTTTATTTGTGGAATCACTTTTAAATATTTAAGTTTTGGCAAAGCTGCATTTTTAAGATAGGTTATATTTGAAAGGGACTCTGAACTGCGAATATCTATTCCTTTAGAGAAATTAGATAAATCGGGTTTTCTTATACTAAATATTATAATCTCTAATCCAGCTGTGTAGAGAGCGTTAGCCCATTTAATTATATGAGGATTGGAAGAATCACCAAGTATTAATATTCGCATTTAACAGCTTTCATTATTTCAATTTTTGAATATAATATTTCAATTATGAATTTCTTGCTCTGATATATTAATTCTGTTTTTTATTGAAATAATATTTATACAAAACATTTTGACTTTAAAATCTTCTATCATTTCAGTGAAACATTTTTTTTGCTGTAAAGATGTGCAATTATTATAAAGCAAATCCAGAAAGGAAGATCTCTGGTTATATATCCATAACTAAAAACACCATCGACCTCAAAAAAAGCCCGTACGAAAAGAACTATGCCAATCGAAAATAATGCGGTTGAGACTAGGAACTCCTTTATATTTATATTTTTGGTATTCTTCATTACTTGCCAAGATAATTTAAAGTAGACATAAAAAATTAATATCGGAAATATAATTCCAAGGATACCATTCTCAGAAATCATCAATAGAAAATAATTATGAGGGTGGAATTTAAATATGGAGGTATCAACCTCATAAAAGTTCAAAGCGGAACTTGGGACATAAGTAAAGAATTTTGATGGAAAGTTTTCTGGTCCAACACCTAGTATAAAATGATCTCCCATCATATCCCAACCCGCTGCCCAATGGATACTTCTCTCACTAACAGTTTCGATCCTCACAAATGCAGTATAAAAATCGGTTACAGATGGAATAGAAATTAAGAGTATAATTAAAATTATTAGAGTAATTAATAGTCTCTTCAAAAGTCTTTTATTTACTTGATATAAAATAAAACCTAGTGATATAATAGTTCCTAATATAGCAGAACGTGAATTAGTAATTAACATTGCTATGATATTATTAATCAGAATGATAGGAATTACAAACTTTTTAAAAATTAAGCTTTTATTCTTATAAAAAAGTGATACAATCAAAATAATGGTTGTGATTGATAGCAGAAGACCAACATAGTTTGGATTTCCATATATCCCGGAATATCTTGCTAAAACTCCCTGCACAACATATAATGTTAGCCCGGCATTTAACATATCATAGTAGACAGTAAAGCTGACTATTAAAGAAGCTGCTACTAATGCAAGAAAATATATTTTAATAAATTTTACTTCTTCTAAAATTGAAAAAAAAATATAGCATATACTAAAAAAGATTAATGTTCTAATAATCGCTAATATGCTTAGAGCTTGAAGCCCTGAATTTAATGTGGATACCACAATTGATGTGAAAATAAATGAAATTAAAAAAATTATCTCCTTTGGAGGAATTCGATATTCCTTAAAATTAAATCCTTTTTGTTTTAGGAAGATGTATATCAATACAGAGATAGTTATGAATGAAAAAATATTTCGATAACTTTCGAGTGCGGGACCAGTAGCTGCAACCATAGAAACAATGATAAGAAGCATAACCGCATTTTCACCATATTTAAAGATCACTAGCCCAAGTAAAAGTATAATAATAATGTAAATTGCAAAAGGGATTATAAGAGCGCAAAGCAAAGCCAAAAGTATTGAGATCAGTAAATCGGAAGTTGAGATACGGAGTAAATTTTTATTTAATCTTAAAACCATATTTTAATTACTTTTTACCAAATCAAGTTCGTAAATAAATCTTAAGATAGCATCCTGTACATCATTAAAAGATAGCGATTGTAAACATTCGAAGGAAGGGCATCCACTTAACCCACCATTAGTAAAACATAATCTTTCATTCACTTTGGGAGAACAATTAATATTATTTTTAATAAACCTATTATATTTTTCGTTTACTATAGGAAGATGAAAAGTCGGGTTTGTTGGTCCATAAAGAGTAAAGGTTGGTTTACCAAGAAAAGCAGCTATTTGGATTGCACCAGAATCATTTCCAATTAATAGGGCAGATTTTTGAATATTCGAAATTAAATCCCTAATACTATTTGATTCAATTAGTCGTAAATTTTGATTACTTAGTACTGATTTTATATCATCTTTTATATTATAAGGTTCAGATATAATTGCACAATTAAATGTCTTAGATAATTCAGCAGCAAGATCAATAAAATTTTTCAAACTCCACTCTTTTGATTTCCAGCCGGCAAAAGGATGAATTAAAATTAAATCCTTTTTATCATAATTCAATTTTACAACAAAACCTGATTTGAGACCATCACCTATATAATTCTCGATTGCATTTATATAAATGTCAGTGGAATGATTTCTTATTTTAGTTTTTGAAAATGAAGTAAACATTCCTTTAAATATTTCTCTATTCATTCCAATAATTTCTTTGGCCGCTGAATTAAAGATTAATGATGCTGAGGTCATCACCCCTGTTAAGTCAATTATAGTATGTGGATTTAATTCTTTTAGTATTTTTCGTGCTTTTGTACTTGCAAGTCGATCGTTAAAAAAAAAGAGTTTCTTAGGAATTTCAATAATCAATTCAGGTGGATGGATTAATTCGAAAATAGGTTTGGAATCTGGATAACACACAATTAAAATATTTTTTTTATATTTTTTTTTTATTACATGAATCGCATTAAATGTGAATACAGTATCCCCTAACTTGTGCAGAGCTATAACAACAATATTTTCATTTTTTTTAGTGAAGGTTTTAAAAATATATCTGATTGATCTTAAGCAATAATATACAAGATGATTTAACACACTTTCTAATAATCTATTTTTTTTAACCAAATCAGTTATGCCTACTAGATCATTCACCACTCAAGTTTCCTAGCATATGTTATTTTCTTAGCTAATGCTTTTAGTCTGCAGTACTTATTTTTAGAATAAGATTCCCATTTAATTGAATACTCTAAAAATAATTTATCACCGGTAATAAAATAGAGAGCTTTCAATTGCTCAAACTGTAAAGAATGGTATGTGAAAGAGGCTACATACTGCTTTGGATAATCAAAAATATAATATCTGCTCCAAAAACCAAGATCATAGTATGGTAATAAATTTTTTAGTGATTGAACACCTTTTTCAAATAAATCGGAAGCCACCTTACTTTTATTTGCTAAGAATAAGTCGTAAAAACCGAAGAGAATGAACATAAATCCGCATAAGGCTCCAACTGTTCTAATCGGAGATGGATACTCTTCATAGACTGGGAAGGTTTTAAAATGATTTAATAGCCCTCCTTCCGAAACTGGTATATTAAATGGTTTTATGGCATCTTCGGCAATTTCCAGATATTTAGGATCATTGCTAATTAGATAAGCTCTTACAAGTACAGAAGCAGCTTCACCTTGTGCGAGCCCTAAATACCATGGATGATACAATTTATATTCAGGGATATCATACCCAATATACCATACCTTTCCAATTCCAATATCAACACAATTATTTACCAGCCAATCAATTTGCTTAAAAAAATCAGATTTTAATTTTTCATCTTTGTAGTTGGAATTATAAAGATGCTCAAAGATTCCAAGAGCATACTGACAAATTACAATAGGATGATGAAAATATGATACTTCAGCAATTTTATATAAAGGAATTCCATCCTTATCCAGCTGTTCAGGATAGAAAAGTTTTGATTTGAAATCGAGGTAATACCTATCTAGTTTTACGGGCTTCTTACTTAAAGTATTTCCAGTAATTGTATGCCAATAAGTCGCTTTACCAGGTTTAATAAAAACCAAAGCTTTATTTGCCAAGTGAAAAAAATTCAATTTAATTGTCCTTTAAGGAATAAACATCCCACTATTTTTTCTGTAAATAAATCTCAAAATATACCTCGCTTCTTAGCGGTACTGCCGCCAGATACATTAATGAAATAAGCAAAGATTGAACAAATTCTTTTCTAAATATTTTAAAACTTAAAAAATCCAGTTTCGAAGCAAAATTTCTAAGTTTTAATACTTTAAAGTTGGTTTTTTTACTTGCAAGATTTAAAGAGCTATAAGTAAATCCGCCAATGTGGTAAGGTGTTACAAACGGCTGTAATCTTGAAGAATTATTCTTCCTACCAGTCAATAGATAAATATTTTTTTTAACTGCATTAAAAAATGAATCTTCATTTGGAACACCAATGTAAGCTATTCCATCTTTCTTCAAGATTCTATTCAATTCATTTAGATATCTGATAGGGTCTGTAACATGCTCTAAAACTGAATCCATGTAAATACAATCAAAAAAATTATCAGGATAATTAGATTCAAATATTGTTCCTGAAAAGAATTTTATTGATTGTTCTTTTGCAGCACTAATTCTATGATCTGTAATATCAACCCCAAAGGTATTCCAGCCTTTTGCATTAGATTCAACAAGCATTTCTCCAGTTCCACAACCTAAATCAAGAAATGTCCGAATACTATTTTTTGAAAAGTGCTCTAATGATTTAAGCCTGGAAATCCTGTTTCTTTTTCTTACATAATAGTGCCATCCTGTAAGCTGTGGAAAATAATCTTTACTATAAAGCATCTGCCATTCAGATGATGAAAAATCAATCAATGGATAAATGTAATAGAACCCACAATCCGCGCATTTAACCACTCGATAATCTTTTCTAAGAATTTCTAATACTTTTTCCTCGCTCCTTGGAATTCCAATTTCCTTATATTTTGATTGACTACAAATTGGGCACATAATTTTATTTTTTAACTACACAGTAAATATCTTGAGTCCATAAACTTTCTGCAGCTCCGGTTTCAACAATTCTGATAAATTTTAACGGCAGTTTAATCACTTTCCATAGAATGGTTCTTACTATTCCTTTTAAATTTTTAGGTACTGGAGAATTTTCAAAAAATGTAAGTTTTGTAAAGCCCGAATAATTTAAAATTTGGGAAAGTGAATTCTGATTAAAGATTGTTTGATGAGTTAAATCGCCATAAATAATGCGATTTGCAAAAAGCCCTTCTGCATTTGGTGTTCGGATAATTAATGAGCCGCCTTCCAGCAAATTTGTATTAATTAATCTAAACATTTCAAATAACTCATCTTTTGTAAAATGTTCAATAAAATCAAGTGCAAAGACAATATTGTATTTTTCAGAATTTTGTCTCAGATATTCCAGAACATCACTCTTAAAAACATTATAACCATTTTTCTTTGCCATCTCAATTTGTTCTTTAGAGATATCAATTCCGACTAAATTATTAAATCCCTTTTGCTGTAAATATTTTATTAAATATCCGGGTCCGCAGCCTAGCTCCAAAATTTTGGCTTCACGATCGTACTCTTTAAGAAAAGGCATTAATTTAACATTGTAATGTTCGTAAAGACTAAACAGAGTATTTTCGTCTACGTCATCGATAATGCGATTAAACTTTGTTTCATAATTTTCATATATCTTTACTCTATAATCTGTCATTTTCTATTAAAGTATTTTTTATCGATTATCTATAAATAGTTGATTTTAAGTTTTTCAAAAGTACTGAATAAGATATGAAATTTTATTAAAAATAAGTTAGCTAAAAATAAAAATGAAAAAAACATAATTTTAGAAATAATCAAAGTCAATTGACCAAACAAATGTTCCGGAATTAATATTTGCACAATAAGCAGCGATAAAAATCCATTTACAATGAGAATACTGGAATCTTTAAATGTTTGTCTTAGCCAAGTAAATCTAAATTTTTTATGAACAACAATTAAACTGCTAGTAAAGAAGAATGTATAACTTAAAATGGTCCCTAAAGCTAATCCTTCAAAATCAAAAAGTTTAACAAAAATAATGTTAGAAAAGATTTTTACTAGAATTCCAATGATTGTAATTACCAACAAAGTTGAGATTAGTTTGGCACCATAAAGTACTTTATTAATTATTGAGTAGAGAGCATAAAAAATCATCCCATAATTAAGAATTATTAAGGCGCTTGCAGTTGTTTTAGTATCCTGATATCCAAATGCACCTCTCTGAAAAAAGAGTGTAATTATATCTTCCGACATAAAATTAAATATCATAGAAATCGGTATAAAAAATAAAATCGTAACTCCGATGGCTTCCTTAAATCCCTGTTCAAGTTTAATTGATAATCCGTTGTGATAATCAAAGGCAAATTTCGGAAATATTGCTGCACTAAGAGATAATGTGATAATTGAGAGAGGCAGTGAAATAATTGTTTGTGCATAGTTTATAGCTGCAATTCCACCTTCTCTTACCTGGCTAAAAAAAATCCTGTCTGAAAAACTATATAGTTGACCTATTGATTCAATAACAAGAATCATAACAAAGGAGTAACTTATTAATTTAAAATGTTCTTTATAATCGGTTTTAACTTTAGCAAAAAGCTTATTCATCAGTTTCGCAGCATAAATAAGAAATAGTACTTGAAAAAAAACACCTATAAAATAGCCGATAGCAATTGAAAGCACTCCAATAAATGAATTTGCCAGTATCACCATTATTACAATGATGATATTTAGTAAAAGTGACGATATCGCTGGGAAAAAATAATTTTTCTCCGCCTGAAGATAGGCCGAAAGAATGGAGATCACACCGCTTAGCGGTATAGTAAATATCATTATTTTAAAAATCTTTAGACCGGGTCCAACAACACTATTATCAATCGAATAAAATATTTGAATAACAGGTATAGCCAGTAAGAAAAGAGTAAATGTTAAAACAATTCCTATTAGAAAGAATGATACTATACTGACTTTCAAAAAAGAGTTAAGCTTGGATTTATCTTTTATAGATTGATCGACAAAAGCGGGAATAAAAAAATTCTGTCCGATGAATAATATTATCGTATTAATGGTTATTGGAATTACTGAAGCAATTAGATAAATATCATACTGATTGCTTAGGCCAAAACTGCTTGCGAATAGTACTTCTCTAAAAAAACCAATCAGCCTACTTATTCCAGAAAAGATAAAAAGTAGTACCGTTGCACTGGTGACCGAAGAGGTAACTATTTTTTTCATTAAATATTAAATTCAGAATTAGATTGAAATAATTTCACTTCAAGTAAAGGTATAATCACTCATAAAGATATTAACTGATTAATTGTGCGAGATTTAAATAGAAAAATCTAATTTTGTGCAATTAATTTATTGCGCCGATAAATGAATATCGCTGATATAATTAGAAAAATTAAAATAGAACTACTTAAAGTAGAATAAACTATTTTTGGAGATGATTTTCTTGAAGGGATCACAGCTTCATCTAATACTTCAACGGTCGGCAAATCTCTGTTTTCCTGAATTTTTTCTTTGTAGTACTGCTGCTGCAAAAGTATATAAACTTCATTCTGTATTTTTACTTCACGATACAGTACTGCAATTTCCTTTCCGATTTCCGGAACATCTTTAAATGCAAGAAAATAATCCTGATTTCCAACTTCCATTTTATCAAGTTGCTCTTTTAACTGATTTAACTTCTGACTTAAAGAACGTACAAGTAAGTTATCTTCCTGAACATTGTACTTAACCAATTCAAGTTCCATCTCAGTTTTAACAATTTCAGATTTGATTTTTGATGCTGATTCAACTGCAGCCTTAAGTTGATCTGGTAAGGAAATCGCTTTATTCTCTTTTTGGAATAACATTAATGCAGTTTCAACAGAATCCAACTTTGCTTTAGTTTCTGTCAATTGTGCTTCAATAAATATTCTTGCTCTTTTCGATTTTGACGTCAACTTGTTTCGATTTATTCTATCAAGTGCCTCGGCAAAAGTGTTGGATAGATCTGCAGCAAGTTGTTTGTCTTTATCTTGATCACTGAAGATCATTGGAATATACCCTGTCTTTAAATCCACACTAAGTTTTATAACGTTTTCTTTGGTTATTTCAATATTTAAATCTTCGGTAAGTTTTTTGGCAGCCTCATACTTATCATCGTCATAGCGACCCATTATTTTTAATTTATCTAATACGTACAATGCAGCTGTTCTGCTTTTTAGCATCTCTGCAAAAAGCTGGGCATTAGCATTTGATAAATTGCCTGTCAATAAGCCAGATAGATCCTGATTAGCAATCAGTGAACTTAATCCGCCCATTGATGAATTTTTTTCAGGTGGTAAAATTACTACGGTAGCATTATATGTTCTTGGGTATATAAAAAACAATATTAAAGCAATAAACAGAGTTGATAAAACAGTAATTTTAAGAATTGTTTTGATATTAAAAAGAATAATATTTAAAATTTCATGCCAGTTCACTTAATCTACCTCGTTGCTATTATAACTGCTACAGATGCTGCCACTACTGCTGCAACTTGTCCGAGTATTGTTAATGATGTCGTAAATACATCCCAAAATTTTGGTCCAGGTGGATCTTCAAGGACCCAAATGGTATCACCTGGTTCTAATCCTTCAACATCATCTTCCTCTACCCACTCGCCAGTATTTGTTTTTATTACTCTTACATCACCTTCTAATGCACGCCAACTAAATCCTCCAGCCAATTGTATATAATCTTGAACAGAAAAACTTTCATTAAATACTATATTACCAGGACTTACAACTTGTCCAATTATAGTAATATAATTTTTCTTTTCGGGAATAGAAATTTTATCAAGTCTTATTAGAATTATATCTTCGCTTAGCTGATTCTTCCTAAATAGCGATTCAAAATCTACAACTACTCTTCCAATTCTTTGCCTAGATTTC
>CAVPND010000005.1:0-67113 GCA_963706055.1 uncultured Ignavibacteriales bacterium
TTGTACCAGGTTCGAATCAAGTTTTTATCATGATGAACGAAGAGATCCAGTCAAATCAACATATGCTGCGGCTAGACATTTAAAAGATTTATACTCTAGTTTAGGTGATTGGTATTTAGCTCTAGCAGCTTACAATTGTGGTGAAGGGAGAATTACACGGCTTTAAGAAAAACAAGTGATAATTCATTTTGGTCTATTCGAAGACATTTACCAAAAGAAACAAGAAATTATGTTCCTATTTATATTGCAGTTAGCATTATTGCAATGGAGCCTGAGAAATATGGCTTTTCTAATATAAATTTTCAGCAACCATATGAATATGATACTTACATGGTTGATGGAGCAATAGATTTACAGTTTCTTTCTAACTGTGCAAAGACAGATCTAAATACTTTACAGGAAATGAATCCTGAACTTACTCAGCTCTCTACTCCGTCGAATTTTAGTGGCGGCTATCCTTTAAAAATTCCTAAAGGTTCTATTGAAATATTTGCATCAAATCTTCAAAATATTCCTGAATCAGCAAAAAGAACTTTTTTAGTTCATACTGTTCGAAGAGGTGAAACAATTAGTAGAATCGCTAATAAATATGGAATTAGTAAAAATAATTTGGCGGATGCGAATAATATTTCAACAAAATCAAAACTTTATTCAGGAGTTCAGTTAAAAATTCCTGTATTCACAAATATTAATAGTAGTGATTTTTCTGATAATACCAATATCAAATTGCCCAAGATAATTCTTTCAGACAGTAATAATGATGGTTATGTTTCACCCTATGCAAGTTTAAATTCTGAATTATTATCCCGAAGATATTGAAGAATCAGATGGTAAAATTGTTGAAACTACAGTTGGGGAAGAGATTGCATCTATCGATACTGATCACAATATAATTGAGGAATCAACTACTTCATCTTCGTTAATTCCAGAAGGTAGTGTTGCTGTTTACTTATAAAGTAAAAAATGATGATAGTCTTTTAGGTATTTCAGATCTTTTTAATACCAGAGTAAGTGATTTAAGAAATTGGAATGATATTCCTTATACTACCACAATTAAAGTTGGACAGATTCTAAATGTTTATGTACCTGAGGAAATGAAAGATTACTATGCATCTCTTGATAAAACAACTGAGATTGAATACAAACTCGACTATTGTAACAACCACTACAAAAAAATCAAATAAAAATACTGGAGTCGTTTACCATAAAATTAGAAGAGGTGAAAATCTAGGCTTGATTGCTGCTAAATACGGTGTTAGTGTAAACCAGATTAGAGATTGGAACAATATCTCTGGTAATAAAATAATGGCCGGCAGAAATTAAGAATCTATTCTGAAAACAATTCAAATTATGTTTCAAATAATGTCTCTAGTAATTCCGTAACCCGAAATAATCTTTATAAATACAGGGTAAAAGAGGAGATACAATTAGTGAAATAGCTGAAAGTTTGGCGTTGCATATAACCAGATAGAAAATGGAACAAAATTTCTGGTAACAGATTATTAGCTGGCAAAACATTAAAAATTTATAATAGCACAACAAGTTCATCTTACGGTGATATCACAACAAAGAATTCTGCAAACGTTAATTATTATAAAATTAAATCTGGTGATGCTATTAGTAGTATTGCTGATAGATTCGGTGTAAGAGTTTCTGATATTCAAAGATGGAATAATATTTCTGGAAATAAAATTATTGCAGGAACAACATTAAAAATTTATTCTGATGCAAATGTAAATGATATACCTAATGTAAAATCTAGTACAACAAAAAATGTCAAATCAAATCAGCAAAGTTATACTGTTAAAAGCGGTGATTCATTATATTCTATTGCACAAAAAAATAAAACTACGGTTGCTAAGCTGAAATCAGTAAATAATTTAACATCAAATAAAATTAAAGCAGGGCAAAAGATCCGCTTAAACTAATATTTTTACAAATGAGCCGTTAGGGGTGTTATCCCGCGTCGTGGGATGCCTGAGATAATACCCTAAAAACCTGATCTGGGTAATTCCAGCGTAGGAAAACGGGCTAAGAATGATTTTTTCGATAGCCGTTTTTCCAACGGCTATTTTTTTAGGAGTAATGTTGTGAAAAAAATTATCATTCTTTTATTATTCTTTTCCATCCAAATATTTTCTCAAAATAAAATCATTCAAGGAGTTGTTGTAAATTCTGAATCTGAGTTAGGTTTAGAAAATGCTAATATTCTAATAAAAGGAACTAATTTAGGATCGACTACTGATATAAACGGTAAATTTTTATTAAAAGGTAAAATTCAGGATTCGGATGCACTAATTGTTAGCTATTTAGGATATAAGAAATTTGTCCAAATTATTTCAGAGATCGGAAATGATTTAGCAGTCATAGAACTCCAAAAAATTATCTTACCATCACAAACAATACTTGTGGAAGCTAGTGTTGGTAAAAAGGGTGTCACTCCAATTTCATTTGATAAAATAAACAAAGAAGAAATTCAAAAAGATTACGTTATCCAGGATATTCCAAATTATCTAAGTCAACTTCCATCTGCAACATTTTATTCTGAGAATGGTAATGGAATTGGATACAACTATTTAAGTATAAGAGGATTTGATCAGAGAAGAATTCTCGTATCAATAAATGGTATTCCACAAAACGATCCTGAAGATCACAATGTCTATTGGTTGGATTTTCCTGATTTACTTGCAAGCACAGAACTAATTCAAGTGCAGCGCGGTGCGGGTTCGGGTGTAGTAGGCTATCCTGCAGTGGGTGGGTCAATTAATATTATTACTTCACCATTTACTGAAAGATCACAATTTAATGTTTCTGCATCTTATGGAAGTTATAATACAAAAAAGTATTCTGCTTCATTTTCAAGCGGATTGATAAGTGATAAATATTCTCTTTATGTAAAACTTTCTCAAATACTAAGTTCTGGTTACAGAAAGTCATCGTGGTCAAAGTTAAATTCGTATCATGTTTCTGCAGTAAGATTTGATGATAGACTTACAACACAATTAAATCTTTTCGGCGGGCCGATTTCTGATGGGCTTTCATATACAGGAATTGCAAAGTTTGCAATAAAAGATAAAAATTTAAGGAAAGATAATTATTCTTATTGGGAAGCAGATGAAAATAATTACACTTATGTTTTAAATGGAAGACCTACGGAAATTGAAAATTTTTCACAACCACATTTTGAATTGCTGAACGAATATAAATTGAACGATAAAGTTAAATTGAATTCTGCACTGTTTCTTGTTCTTGGTTCTGGATTTTTTGATTATGATGCTTCCTGGTCCGTATTTTATGATGATTATTTTAGACTAAAACAAAATGGATTTGACACCAACTACGTTCCAACAAACGCTTTGATAAGAGCTGAAGTTAACAATAGACAGTTTGGGTGGATTCCTAAAATTAGTCTAGAGCATTCAAATGGAAATTTAATTATAGGAGGTGAATTTCGAATTCATCGTTCAGAACATTTTGGAAATATTAATTTTGCTGAAAATCTACCACCTGGTGTTACAAAAGATTACCAATATTATTTTTATAACGGTGCAAAAGATATAATTGGCGGTTTTGTTCACGAAACTTATAACCTTACAAATAAAATAAATATACTAGGTGAGCTTCAATTAGCATATCATAAATATAGATTGCACAATGAAAAATATCTATCGAATGATTTTTCAATCAGTGATTTATTTGTAAATCCACGAATTGGAATAAATTATAAATTTACAAATCAACAAAATGTTTTTATTTCATTTGCGAGGGTTACTAGAGAGCCTCGTCTAAAAAATTACTACGATGCAGCAGAATCAAGCGCGGGAGAAATACCACAGTTTGAGTTAAATAATAATGGTACTTATAATTTCAAATCACCATTGGTAAAACCGGAAACGATGAATGACTTAGAAATCGGGACCTCCTACGATAATAACTTTTTATCCTTAAATCTTAACTTATACTATATGCTTTTCGAAAATGAAATTGTGAAAAATGGCAAAGTTGATCGATTTGGTCAGCCAATAACAGGAAACGTTGATCAGACAACACATATGGGGATAGAATTAAGTACTGTTATAAGAATCTTAAATGGTCTTGAAGTTTTTGGTAATACCAGTTTTAGTAAAAATAAAATAAATAAAGGTCAGTATTTTATTAGTGAAACTGAAGCAATTGATATCTCAGATAATAGTATTAGTGGATTTCCGGATTTTCTATTCAATTTTGGGATCCAATATGGAACCAAAGATTTTTTTATAAAATTAAATTCTAAGTATGTAGGTAAATTTTATTCTGATAATTTTAGTACAAATATTATAGATTACTTAACCAGATATCCGGGATTTATTGATTATAGTGATAACGTAAACGATGCTTATTTTACATTGGATTTTTTTGCAAGTTACGAAGTGAATCTTTTAAATAGTTTGACTAGTTCTAAAATATTTATTCAAGTAAATAATATTTTTGATAATTTATACTCAGCTTATGCCATTGGCAAAGAGTTTTTTCCGGCAGCAGAAAGAAACTTTATCGCAGGTGTGCAGATAGGATTATGAGACAAAAGATAATGAAGAAATGTATAATCATAGCAAATGGAAATAGTCCCACCAAATCTGTTGTTAATTATTTCATTAAAAAAGGTTTCACTACAATAATATGTGCTGATGGAGGTGCAAACTCTGCCCGAAAAATTGGAATAATCCCGGATTATATTATCGGTGATCTTGATTCTATTCAGAATCGTACTTTGAAATATTATCAAAGTAAGTCAAAAATTATAAAGTTTACCAGGCAAAATGATACTGATGTAGAAAAATGTCTAAAGTTTGCAATATCTAAAAAATATTTTGAAGTTATACTTTTAGGTGTGACAGGCGATAGACTTGATCATACTATTTGTAATTTTGGAATATCTAATTAAGTTTTTTAATCACATAAAAATTAACTTAGTTTCTGATAGATCATTTTTAATTTCAGTTAATAAATCTATTAGACTTAAAACTATTATTGGTGAAACAATTTCTCTATATGGTTTTGATAATAAAACCAAGATAACTTCATCAGGCCTAAAATATAAATTAAATAACACGGCACTGCCGTTTGGCTTAAAGGAAAGTACATCAAATGTCGCAACACAAAACGAGATTAGATTACAAATTAGTGGTGGCATTGTTTTTATTATTCGTGATTTTAACTTTATAAAAAAGTATGATCTCCTTCAGTTCGCTTGATATATTAATAATACTTATTTTTTTTATTTTACTTCTGCTTATTGGATTTATCTCTTCTAAAAAATCTAAATCAACCTCAGAAGATTATTTATTATCGAGTAGAAAAGTTGGTTTGTTTCTTTTTGTACTTATTAGCGTTTCAACCTGGTACGGTGGAATCATTGGAGTAGGAGAGTTTACTTATCGCTATGGATTAGTCAGCTGGTTTACGCAAGGATTTCCTTACTACTTATTTGCTTTTCTTTTCGCAATATTCTTCGCCAAAAAAATTAGAGAAGCATCTCTTTTTACTATTCCTGAGAAATTAGCAGAAGTTTACGGACAAAAAGTTGGATTAATTTCTGCGATAATTGTTTTCATTCTCGTATCACCTGCACCTTATCTATTGATGGTCGCAAATTTAATTTCTCTGGTATTTGGTGTTGATATTTTTATATCACTTTTAATAGGAATCTTCCTTTCCGGATCTTATTTAATTAAGGGTGGATTCCGCTCTAACATATATGCGGATGCATTTCAATTTTTTGTAATGTTTATCGGCTTTATTATAATCTTGGTAGTGTGTCTAACTTCTTTAGGTGGAATTGACTATCTGCAGCAACATCTTCCTGCCTCTCATCTAAAGATTACAGGAGAGGCTCCTCCTACTTTTATAATTATTTGGTTTCTTATTGCGCTTTGGACTTTTGCCGATCCTGGATTTCATCAAAGAGCATATGCAGCAAAGACTGGAAATGTTGCAAAAAATGGGATTTTAATTTCAATAATATTCTTTGCGTTGTTCGATTTTCTTACAACATCAACTGGATTGTATGCTCGAGCGTTAATCCCTAATCTTAACCAACCTGTTAATGCATTCCCACTACTTGCTGAACAAATATTATCACCTGGTCTAAAAGGGATATTTTACGCTGCAATGTTTGCAACAATAATTTCCACATTAAATAGTTTTTTATTTTTAAGCGCAACAACTATAGGAAGAGATTTTATTTTTAAGCTCAAAAAAAATGCAAAAGAAGAAAAAGTTAAGAATTATACTATTCTAGGAATTATCTTGTCAGGAGTAATATCAATAGTTATTGCCTTAGCAATCCCTTCAGTGGTTGAAATATGGTATACAATTGGTTCTCTCTTTATACCTGGAATCATATTCCCAGTAATAAGTGCTTATTACCAGAAATTCAGAATATCATCTAATCTAGTTGTTGTAGAAATGGTCACTGCAATTGGATTAAGTTCAGTCTGGATCATTATTAGAAGTTATCAAACCGGTATAATCAGTGAAATTGAACCAATGATTATAGGGTTATTAGCAGCCTTCTTTATTCATTCAATCGGATTAATTAGAAAATCTTTTTCTTTTAATTAGCGATAATAGAATTGAACCAGCTAAAAAGACAATTATAATTATTAAAGATATTTCTGTCGGGATTTTATAAAATTCGGAAACTAACATTTTGATTCCGACATAAAATAAAATTATCGCAACTCCATATTTTAGATAAACAAATAAATCTACTAATCCGGCTAATGCAAAATACAATGCGCGCAATCCTAGTATGGCAAATATGTTTGATGAGACTATTATGAAAGTATCTTTTGTAATTGCAATAATTGCAGGAATTGAATCAACAGCAAAAACTATATCGGAAGATTCAATTAAAAGCAAAGTAAGAAATGTGGTAGTCACATAAGTCTTTTTTATTAATCTTTATAAAGAATTTTTTACCTTCATAAGTAGTATTAAGTTTAAAGTACTTTTTTGCAAATTTAATCAGCCAATTATTTTCAACATCCAGTTTTTGTTCACCGCCAAAGGCCATTTTGTATGCAGCTAAAAGTAGTATTATTGCAAAGACATAGATTACAGGATGAAATAAATTTATTAATGCAACACCCGCAAAAATAAAAATTATTCTAAAAATGATTGCGCTTAAAATTCCCCATTTAAGTATGTGTGGTTGATTTTCCGGTTTAATATCCATTACGCTGAATATCATTAGGAATACAAAGAGATTATCAACCGACAATGATTTTTCAATAATATAACCGGTTAAAAACTCAAGAGCTTTTTGATGTCCATCTTCTAAATAGAGATATAGGAAAAGATTAAATAGAAGAGCGGTGGCAATCCAAACACCGCTCCAAATTAGGCTGGCTTTTAAGGTTATTTTTCCGCGTCTATGATCTGTAACATATAAATCAATAAATATCATTACCGCAATAATTGCGGAAAATATAAATAGAAATGTATGTTCAGTTAACAATTATACTTTCAATTTATGGCAGAAAAACACCGACTGCAATTACTGTTGTCCATAGTCCGTTTCGATCACCTTCTGCAGATTGAGTGATATTAAAGCTACGAACTATTTTTCCTGACATTTTATAAATGTCTTCTCTTTCGCTCCAATCTTTTTCGGGATCAAATTCTACACCCAAAGTTGTAGCAAGCATAGTTGCAGCTAAATCTTCGGCGTATTCACCGCAAACTTTTTCAGGTTGCCCATACGGATGATGCTCTGATAAATATCCATAAGCCCCTGTATCCGCTGGCAATGCAACACCTATTGATGCCGCAATTAATCTGTTAGGTTCGTTTGTTGAATTACGTGCCATAACACAATGTGTAATTTGCCCGGGTGTAATTAATCTAACGCCCTCGTCAATTGAAACGCGTTTACAACCGATTGGAAATATACTGCTTACAGTTACTAGATTGCAGATTTCTATTCGTGCATTTCTCAATGCAAGTTCAAAAGAGCTTAAATACTCTTTGTGTCTTCCAACACCTTTGGTAAAAAATAATTTTGTTGGTAGATACAATGTCGTCCCTTTCTGATACTAAATTAAATGAGTTTTATAAATTTACGTTTGCCAACTTTAAGAATCATTCCACTCTTGACATTCACAATTTTTTGGACGTCAATTATTTTATCGCCGTCAATGGATACACCACCTTGTGCAACCAATCGTCTTGCTTCTCCTTTTGAAGGAGCAAAATTTACTAAAATTATTAAATCTAAAATATTGATTTCTTTTTTATTTCCAATGCTAAATTCTTCAATATCATCCGGCAATCCTTTGTTGATAAAAATATTATCAAATTCTTGTTCAGCAGTTTGAGCAGCTTCTTGATTGTGATACATAGTTACAATTATTCTTGCAAGCTCACGTTTAATATCACGTGGATTAGTTTTTCCATCCTCTAGAAGTTTCTTAATCTCGATTAATTTAACATTTGAAACATTAGTGGCCAGTTCAAAATATGGGTAGATCAGATTATCTGGAATGGATAAAGTTCTGCCAAATATTTGTGAAGGTTCGTCTGAAATGCCTATATAATTATCGTAAGATTTGCTCATTTTTTCAACGCCATCTGTTCCAACAAGTAATGGCATTGTTAATATAACTTGGGGTTCAATACCGTATTCACGCTGAATATCTCTTCCAACAAGTAAATTAAATTTCTGATCTGTTCCACCAAGCTCAACATCACTTTCGATTGCAACTGAATCCATCGCTTGAGCAAGTGGATATAAAAATTCGTGTACGCTGATTGGTTCACCTGCTCTAAATCTCTTTGTGAAATCATCGCGTTCAATCATTCTGGCAACAGTATATTTGGATGAAAGTTTAATAACATCTTCAAAAGACATTTTGCCAAGCCAATCCGAATTATAAACAATCTTAGTTTTTTCTTTATTTAAAATTTTTGATGCTTGTTCAAAATAACTTGCTCCATTATTTCTTGTTGCTTCAAGAGTTAGGGCAGGGCGGGTTGCATTTCTTCCGGATGGATCCCCGATCATTCCCGTAAAATCACCGATAATTAATATTGCTTGATGACCTAGTTCTTGAAACTGTGCAAGTTTTCTAATAACAACAGAGTGCCCAATATGTAAATCAGGTCTGCTTGGATCACAACCAAGCTTGATATTCAAAGGTTTTAATTCTTAATGGATTTTTCAATTTTTTTAACCAGTTCATCTTCCGGAATTATTTCAACAGCTCCTCGTTTGATGAGATCCATTTGTTCATTTAAAGATGGAAAATTCACTTTACTCATATTTAATATTTTATCTTTCTCTCTTGATCTCTTTGAAAATCTCTTTTTGCAATATCAGCTCTTTTATCATAAACTTTTTTGCCTTTTGCTAAAGCAATCTCAACTTTTACTTTACCATTTTTGAAATACAATCTAAGTGGAACTAAAGTCAATCCTTTCTCTTTAGATTTCCCAATCAGTTTTTTAATCTCTGATCGATTTAATAATAATTTTCTATCACGAGTAGGAACATGATTATTGATATTGCCTTGTTTGTACTCACTTATATGCAGGCTTAAAAGCCAGACCTCATTATTTCTAACAAGCGCGTAACTATCGACAAGATTTGCTTTCCCTTCGCGCAATGCTTTTACTTCTGTTCCAACTAACACAATTCCTGCTTCATAGGTTTGAATAATCGCAAATTCATGTCTCGCTTTACGATTTACTGCTATATTTTTTTCGTCAGTCTGCTGTTTCATATTATTCAAATTGGAAAACAAAAATCAACTTAAATGTGATAAAATGCAAGAAATTGTTAGGTCTCGGTTATAGTTTATTTAAAGTCCGAAACAGCAAAATTGAAGTCAGCGCTGAATCCGGAATGCGATGAGAAGATGTATTTAACACTATCCAACGAAGCAGCTTTTTTTAAAGATTGTCGCATCTGATTCAAATCCATAACAAATTGTTTTTTTAATGGCACATCAAGTTTTCCATTTTTAATCCTGAATGCATCGCCTGTGAATAAATATTTGTTGTCTATAATGTATCCCATTGTGCCATCGGTATGACCAGGAAGCGAGACGCAATTAACCTTTTTACCCATCAAGTCTAATTCATCTCCATCCTGTAAAAGCCTATACTTTTTAATATCGAATCCATTTGAATAAAAAGGTAAAAAAGTAAACCTCTGTTTTTTATGATCGAGCATATTTTTCTCTGCTGCAGGGAATAAGATTTTAGCATTATTAAAAAGTTTTATCCCATTTACATGATCAGCATCTGAATGCGTGAGTAAAATATATTTAACATCCGCCTTCGAGATATTATTATATTTTAATCCTTTTTCAATATATGAGTTAATAAATCCGGTATCTATTGCAATGTAACCTGAATCTGCTTTTATTAAATACATGCTTACAAACAAATCATTAACTACTATCACATCTTCAGTTAAGCGTTCAGTAATTTGTTCATCATAGTTTAGCATTAAATAAAAGTAGGTAGTGAAAGAAAAAGCTGAAATTACTAACAGTATTACAACTACAATTGATATTATTTTGATGGATTTACTAAACTTCATTTTTATTTGTTTTGAAGTAATTTCTGTATCTAAACACAAAATATTTGAAAATACAGTAGTATACTAAGAATGGAATGAGCAGGCCAAATAAAATAATTTTAACAAATGCAATTCCAAAAACAAATAGAACTGTTATCATAAGAAAAAGGGAACTGGCATAGAAACTTAACATAAATGCTTTTAATCTGAGTCCACTATATTCAGGTATCTCATCTCTTTCTTTAGATAATACGACAAATGATAAACCAAGCAACAATAAAAATCCACCAAGTTCCTCAGTAAAATGATTATCAATTATTGAAAAATATTTAGTTTGAAGATATGTTGAATAAATTGCGAAAGTTTTAATATCAAATAAACTAAGTTTTAAATCGTAGTAAAATCTTATTATTAAAAGTATAAATCCTGGCAGGATTATTAAAAATCCTGCCATTTTAAAACTATGAGGTAAAAGAAAAGGTGTGTTCTTTGTATCATTTTCGTTCATAGTTAGTATTTAATACAAATATATATATGCTGAAGAGCCGTCTTCCAAAATAATTTCTACATATACTAAACCGAATTTATGATTCAGCCGATAAATCAATTTACTGATACCGGGTATTCTTGAATCTTGTTCAACTTTAATTGTTTTAATCAACATAAATCCATAAGGAAAGTCATCTTGATCTGTTCGTTCTGTAACTTGTCTTGTAATAGTTTTTCCATTTGAAGTTTTTAACTGGTACTGATCTCCAACTTTAGCGTTGTATTTTACTAAGGTATGAAGTTTACCATCAACATTTAAATTATCCTGCATACCCTCAGTAGTAGCTTTAAACTGAACATTGCATTTTATTTTGCCATTAACATCTTTCATAGTTGCGGGAATGAAATCATTAAATGCTGCTAAAGCGGGCACTTGGCTAAGATCAGCATCAACTTTAATGTCAACAACTCCATTATTATTGCTGATGACCTCGAACACACCATCAATATCATAAGAATTACTACCAATTCTCAGAGCTCCAGTTTCGAAAGTATTTCCAACCTGCCCGAGAGTCAGATCAGGTTCACCACCAATAGAGTTAGGATCGTCATTCGATTCAGTCGTATCGCAAGTGATAAAGAAAAATGGAATAGATAAAACTATGAGTACTGAAAACAACTTTTTCATTTGATCTCCCTTGATTTATGAATGATTTAGTAGGAAAGTATTCCTCCTGAAGTATGCCAAAATAAATAATTGCTCGTGCCAATCGAAATTTAATTTATTAAGTAAAAATAATCAACCAAATGAAGAAAATATTTGTTAAAAATTGAGGTGTAATAATTCTAGTGAACAGTAAGGAATATTAAATAATTAGATTTAATTCTCTATTTTTGCAGCAATAATTTTATTGGAGTTTAGTGAAATTTTCATCTTTTCTATTTGCCTTTATTTTAATCTCTAAAATTTCTGCGCAGGATTTTACAATTGATAAAATAGACCCTCCCAACTGGTGGTTTGGGATGAAATATGATACAGTTCAAATTATGATTTATGGGAAAAATTTGAGCGATGTTGAAATTTATCCTCAGCATGGTGCAATCGAAGTTATAAATGTTCAAAGGGCTGAAAGTCCTAATTATCTTTTTTTAGATCTATCAATCTCAACAGAAATAAAAACTGATTACAATTTTGAAATTGGATTTTCAAAAGGAAAAACAGATACCGTAATATCTTATCCAATTTTTCTTAGAGAAAATCCCGAAAATAAGTTTAAAGGATTTGACCAATCTGATGTGCTTTATCTGATAATGGCAGATAGATTTTGTGATGGAAATCTAGGGAACAATATTCTCGGTGATAGCTTAGATGAATTTACCTCCTAAAGATATGGATGGTAGAAAAGGCGGGGACATAGAAGGAATAATTTCAAAACTTGATTATCTAAAAGATCTTGGTGTTACTTCTGTTTGGATAACTCCAATGTTAGAAAATAATATGTGGATGAGTTATCATGGTTATGCTGCAACTGATTTATATAAAATTGATCCTCGCTTTGGAAATAAAGAACTATTCAAAGAACTTGTTGAGAAGGCTCACGATAAAGGATTAAAGATTATAATGGATCACGTTTCAAATCATATCGGAATAAATCATTGGTGGATTAAAGATCTTCCTTTTGCTGATTGGATAAATGGGACTGCAAAAAATCATCTCTATAAAAATAATAATAAAATGACATTCCCAGATCCTCACAGTCCGGGTGAATCTGTTGAATTAACATGGAGTGGATGGTTTGAAGATTATATGCCTGATTTAAATCAAGCTAATCCTTTCTTAAAAAAATATCTTATTCAAAATACACTTTGGTGGACAGAATATTTGGGAATTGATGGAATACGTGAAGATACTTATCCGTATTGCAATCAATATTATTTATCCGATTGGGCTAAAACAATTTTAGATGAATATCCGACACTAAACATTGTCGGTGAAATCTGGACTGGCGAACCACCTTTCCTAGCAGCATACCAGCAAAACAATAAGTTTGGTTTAAAACTTAATTCACATCTTCCTTGTGTAACTGATTTTGCATTATCCGATGCGTTCCGTGACTATCTGAGCAGTAAAAAAGGTTTAGAAGAAATATTTAATATTCTTGCTCAGGATTTTATTTATTACGATTCTAATAATCTTTTAACTTTTTTTGATAATCATGATATAGCACGTGGTTTATTTGTTGCTAATAATGACATTGAAAAATATAAGATTGCTCTTACAATTCTATTAACAACACGTGGAATACCAAAAATATTGTATGGATCAGAAATTGGAATTGTTGGAGACAAAAATCACGGTAATATTCGTTCTCCATTTCCAGGTGGATTTGAAAATGATAATCACGATGCTTTTTCAAGTTGTGATAGAACAAATTATGAAAACGATATATTTAACTTCACAAAAAATCTGTTTGAGATAAGAAAAAAGTATAAATCTTTATCAGAAGGAAAATTAATCCATTTTTATCCATTTGATAATGTTTATGTTTATTTAAGAAAATCAAATGATGAATCAACAATGGTAATAGTAAATGGTAATGAACAGGATACCGAGGTTGATCTAAATAAGTTCAAAATAACATTGTCTAGAATATCTGAGATTGAAAATATCAAAACCGGTGAGGTAACTGATATTTTAAAAAACAAAAAGATACTGATTAAAAGGAAATCAGCAGAAATATTCCTATTAAAGAAGAATAACTAACTGAAAGCAAAATTCTATGTTAGAAATCCAGAAAAAACTTACAAATTCATTTTATGCAATGCTTGCTCTGCCAGCAACTGCTATGGGATTTGCATTATCAATTCAAATTTCCGCGTTAAGCTGGATATTAAGTACAAAATATAAATTAGATATTCACGATGTCGGTTTAGTATGGGCAGCCGGTCCAATTGCCGGAATTCTCGGACAGGTGATCATAGGTATTATCAGTGATAAAGTTTGGATGTGGAATGGAAGAAGAAGACCATTCATTTTAATAGGTGGTTTTCTTGCCGCATTAATGCTGCTTGCGCTTCCTAATATTGATGTAATATCTTCTTCACTAGGTATAGGCGGAATACTGGGAGTTGCTATTGTTGTTGCGCTTACTTTAGATCTTGCAATAAATGTAAGTTTTAATCCAACACGTTCAATTATCGCAGATGTTACTCCCGAAGGAACGGAAAGAACTAAAGGCTATACTTGGATGCAAACTATTTCAGGAACCTTTGGTGTGCTTGCTTATGTAATCGGAGCAGTTTGGGATAATTATGTTTTGATTTACTTCGGAGTATTTCTTGTACTTGTCCTTTCACTTTTGCCAACATTTTTTATTGAGGAACCTAGATATCTTGCTGGAGAAAGTGAAAGTGAATCTAAATCAAAAGCAAAATCTTCGTTTGGAGAGATATTAAATTACATTCAACCGCTTTGGGGCTTTTTGTTGTATGCGGTTTATGCGATAACAATGAGATTATTGAATATAAACTTTGAAAATTATTATGCTGAAATAGTATGTTTTATCATAACTCTGTTTTTCATCTTTAAAGTTCTTTTCAAGAAAAGTGAAGGAAAATCTGCATCAGAAAAAGGTATTATTGGTTTTAAAAAAGTATTAGCTGCCCATTCATTTACCTGGATTGGAGTGCAGACAATGTTTGTTTACATGTTTGCTTATGTGCAGTATAAAGTTTTTGGTTATGCAGAGGGAAGTGTTATTCCAGAAGATGTTTCTGTACAGATGGGAAAAGTTGTAACGATTTCATTTTTGATTTTTAATGCAATAGCCGCGGTACTTCCGGCTTTTGTTCTTGAACCAATTGCCAGAAAAATTGGAAAAGTGAAAACACATTTTATTAGTATCGCTTCAATGGCTGTAGGTTACGCATTAATGTTGTTTTTCGGATTCTCGCCAATTATAGTTTATATCGTTATGGCAATACTTGGAATAGGCTGGGCATCAACGATTAGTTTGCCTTTTGCGATTATGTCTCAGCAGGTTGATCAAACAAAAATGGGATTATTTATGGGTCTGTTTAATCTTTCAGTTGTGCTGCCGCAATTAGTTGCTAGTTTCGGAATTGGATTAGCGATTAGTATGGCACCTGACAAAAGCTTAATATTTATAATAAGTACTGCATCACTTGCTATCTCTGCCTTTTTATGGATGTTGGTAAAAGAGGAAAAAGTTCACGAAACTATCTCAACGGTTCCATCAAAAGGTGGTCACTAAATAATTTAACACAACAAAATCTATTTGCCCGTTCAATTTAGAACGGGCATCATTTTTTTATTAATAAAATTCGGCAATCGGAAATTAAATAATGCTTTTCTTAATACTTGCGATTATATGTTCAAGCAGTCTGGCTCTAATTCTTAAACACGGAAATGTAAAAAATTCAAATATTACTCTATTAATCAACGCTAACTATTTAACCGCCTCTATACTTGCTCTAGTTTTTATTTTTTTTAATGATGGCTTTCCATTTCTCACTTTATGCCGCACTATTTGCAATAGGGTTGGGTGTTCTGTTTGCTGAGACTTTTGTGATTTATTCAAAAGGTATAAGTTTAGCCGGAACTGCACTTGCAACGGTCAGTGCGAGGTTATCTGTTGTGATCCCTGTTTTGTTTTCGATTATTATCTTTAACGAGGTACCAAATTCCTATATGTTAATTGGATTCGGACTGGCGTTAATTACATTTTACTTTTTTTATCTCTCCTTAAAAAAGCACGATAATGGTTCTGATTCAAAAGCAAAATATTTTTACTTGTTAATTTTGTTGATGGGAATTGGAATGGTTGATTTTTCAATGAAAATATTTGAACGCAACTTTCCTAAAATTGAAAAGGGAACATTCGTTTTTCTTATTTTCTTTTTTGCTTTTCTTTATACGTTAACAAAAATCTTGATTACGTAAAATTAATTTCGATAAAAGCACTTACAAAATTGGGTTAATACTTGGTTTACCAAACGTTCTCGCAATTCATTTTCTCTTAGCTGCATTAGGTGAACTTCCCGCAATTGTTGTTTTTCCTATTCAGAATATTGGTGTAATTTTATTTACGGCGATCGCAGCATATTTGATTTGGAAAGAGAAGGTTAATAACTACGGCCTTGCTGCTCTGGTTGTAGGAATTATTGCAATTATTCTTCTTAAAATTTAAAAAAAATCCCAATCCATATTTAGAAAAATTATCTAAATCAAGATTGGGATAATAACAGTTGATAATTATCAGGATCTAATTTCTTTCCAATTTTCTTTTATCATTTTATTGTTACTTTTTTCGTTCGATTGGCCATCAATAAATGGGCAACCAGTTTTACCTTCCATCTTTTTATTTAAGTACGGGCATTCAGATACAGATTTATCTTCTTTCTGATTGTTGGAGGATTTACTTGTAATTTCACCTTTCAAAAAAGGACATTCTAAATTATTCTGACTCTGCAAATAAGGGCAAGCAGATTTACTCTTCGAATCCTTGTCATCTATATTATTTGTAAAACCAAAACTTAGACTAAAAACAGCAACAAAAGCAAAATAAATTGATAACTTTTTCATAGGATCTCCTTTTTCTACATTAAACCTGATTATCTATAAATAAGTTCAAAATTATAAAATATTTTATCGAAATTAATTGGAATATTTGATTGGACTATGCAATCTCTATAAGTCTTTGCGAATATTTTAATAATTGACACTTATAAATTATAATGTTAGTTTTAGTTGTCATTAAGAAAGCAAAATGAAATTAGTATTTGCTATAATATTACTCACCCTGTTAATTTCTCTTCATACATTCTCTCAAGATTTAATTCAAAAAAGACTGTTTCAAGTTCATCTGCCTTCAGAAAACTTACAGGAAATTTATTATCCCATTGCTGATGATCATGACACGCTTAAGATTAATAATTCTCGAAAGACCATAAATACTATACAACTAGGAAATGGTTTTTTATTTGTAGAAATGATTGGACAACGATGGTATGAAAATGATTGGCGAAATAGTTCACGTTACACATATTCTTATGATGAGCGCAACAATCTAACTGAGTATGTAATACAGTGGTGGCGAGGTTCTGACTGGGAAAATGATATTAAGAGATCATTTGTTTATGATGCAAATAATAATCGGATTGAATATCTTGAAGAACATTGGACCACCGAAGATTCTAATTGGGTAAATTTTGACATAGTATATTATTTATATGACGCAAGCAATAATGAGATTGAGTTGACCTGGCAAATCTGGGATGGATCTGCTTGGGTGAATAGCTCGAAGTCCACAAAAACATTCGATGAAAACAATAATTTAATAGATTGGATTGGACTTCAATGGATTAATAATGATTGGGTAAATCAAGATAAATGTACATATACATACGATGGAGAGAATAACGTTGTGAAATTTTTATACCAATTTTGGAGTGATTCTATTTCTGAATGGATTAACTATTCTAAGTATTTATATGAATATGATACCTATTCTAGACTAACTGAATCTTTATTCCAACTTTGGAATACCACGAATTGGATAAATTATTATAAGTATTCAAACACTGTATGACGAAAACAATAATTTAATTGAAAATTTGCGACAAAACTGGGATGATTCTGTCTGGGTGAATTTTTATAGGGAGTCGTCTATTTATAATGGAAATAATAAGAAGGTTGAGTTACTTACTCAAAACGCGGATGGTCCTAACTGGATGAATAATTATATTATATTTTATTTCTATGACTCTAATAACAATGAAATCGAAATGCTTAAAAAGGATTGGTTAAATGATGATTGGTCGAACAATTTTAAAAGGCTAACAACATTTGATGAAAATAACAATAGAGTAATAATCGCTCCAACAAAACTGGGCTAATTCTTCTTGGGTGAATAATTGGAAAAATTATTTCAATTACATTCCTATAACGTCGATAAATGCAGATTTAAGTGCTACTTATTTTTACCATCTTTCAAATAATTATCCAAACCCGTTTAATCCGTCAACAAAAATAACTTATTCAATTCCGAAAAGGTCTAATGTCAGTTTAAAAGTTTTTGATTTGTTAGGAAGAGAAGTAGCAGAATTAGTAAATAGTGAAATTGAAGCAGGCGATAATGAAGTTATTTTTAACGCTTCAAAATTATCATCTGGTATTTATTTTTATAGACTGCAAGCGAGCGATTTTATTCAGACTAAAAAAATGATTTTATTAAAGTGATGGTATAAATATAAACTCAGTTATCAAAAAAGCAAGGTTTTTATTAAAAGATTTTATCTAGTCCATATCATCCACAAACATTACCATTAATCCTGCAATTATCATCGAAGCACCACCAAGAAGCAGAGCATAAATTGCTTCACCGCCAACAATGTTTTTTACAAAGAAACCAAGAATTGCTGCAGCAGTAATTTGTGGAATTACAATAAAGAAATTAAATATTCCCATATACACTCCCATTTTTTCTGCGGGAAGTGATCCTGCAAGAATTGCATAAGGCATTGCAAGTATTGAAGCCCAGGCTAATCCAATTCCAAGTTCAGAAACTAAAAGTAAGTTTGGATCTTTTATAAAATAGAAAGATGCGAAAGCAATTCCACCGATAATAAGGGAAATCATATGAACAGTTTTTCTGTTTGTTAGTTTTGCAACCCACATAATCACAAAAGCCATTACAGCTGCAAATCCATTATAAACAGCCATTAAAACTCCAACCCAGTCTGCACCTTGATTATATAAGTTCTGATGATGGATCGGTTGCACCATAAATATGATGAGTTACTGCAGGAGTTGTATAAATCCACATTGCAAATAAAGCAAACCAGGAAAAGAATTGAACAACTGCAAGCTGTTTCATCGTCTTTGGCATTTTGTATAAATCATTTAAGATCGAAACTAATCCACCAGAAGTTTTATTTTGATTTGTAAAAAATCCTGCAGTTAATTGAAGCAAACCAAAAATTATTGAACCGACAAATAAAACGTAAAGCCCATAATCATTTTCGTGTAGAACGAAGTGCAGAATAGCAGACCCAAGTAAGGCCCACAAATATCCAAATAAAGCCATTCTTGTTAAATGATGCTCCTGAAATTGAGTCAGTGGTTAATAGATTTAGACTCAGATAATTTTTTTTCTTCATCTGCAAACTTTTTTAATTCTTCAGGTGAATATTCTTTTGTTGAAAAAACTGTGTATAGAACTGCAATTAAAAAAACTGCACCGCCAATGTAGAATGAAAACTTTACTGAATCAGGAATTTCTCCCTTAGCAGCAGTGTTAGCAATTCCAAACCAGTTTGTCATCATATAAGGCAGAGCAGAAGCAACGATTGCACCGATTCCGATAAAAAAACTTTGCATAGAAAACCCAACAGTACGCTGTTCTGATGGAAGCATATCGCCAACAAATGCTCGAAATGGTTCCATTGAAATATTTATAGAGGCATCCATAATCCAAAGCATTCCAGCTGCAACCCATAGAGCAGGGGAGTTTGGCATAAAGATTATTGCGGCAGATGCGAGTATTGCTCCAACTAAGAAAAAATGGTCTTCTCCTTCCAAGTCTGTTCCAGGTTTTATCACTCCAATGTCCAATAATTGGTTGGATAATTAATCCTGTTACGGGTGCAGCAATCCACAGTATCGGTATTGCATCAATACTGGCTCCGAGCGTTTCAAAAATTCTACTTACATTTGCATTTTGAAGTGCGAATCCGAATTGAATGCCGAGAAATCCAAAACTCATATTCCAGATTTGCCAGAAGGAAAGACGCGGTTTGCTCATATTTATTCCTGCGTATAGTTAAATTAACAATGATGAAAAATAACAAATCGTTTATAATTTAGATAATAGATAATATTCATTTTATGATATCAGCAAATGAAAATTGAAGATATAGTAAATAAAGTAATCAGCACACCAAACTCTGCTTTTTTTTATACTCCAAATATTTATGGGAAATGTTACTCGTATCTATTTTTTAAGCCAAAAGAAATTGTAACTGTAAAATCGCTCCGGAACTTAAATCAAAAATTGAAGAAGATAGATGAGCTAATAGAACAAGGATATTATGGATATTCTTTGATGAATTATGAAGCAGGCTACTTATTTGAAAAAACTTTGAACTATCTTCTCCCGAAAAATCATAATCTTATTCAATTTTTCTTTTACAATAAAAATGATGTCCAAAAAATAAAATCTACAGAGATTGATTTTAATGAAATTGAGAAATACTCAATTAAAAATTTTAAATTAAATACAACTAAAAGTAAGTTCAAAAAAATCGTAAAGGCAATTAGATCTTTTATAGAAGAAGGAGATACTTACCAAGTTAACTATACGGTAAAAGGTAAATTTAATTTTTTAGGATCTTATACCGGTTTATTTAGTAATCTTGTTTTTAACCAATCAGCTGAGTACACCTGTATTATTAACAATTCTAATGATATAATCATATCACTATCTCCCGAACTGTTTTTTGAAAAAAACGGTAGGAAAATTATTTCAAAACCGATGAAAGGAACTGTTAGAAGAGGAAATGAATTATCATCTGATGTACTTATAAAATATGATCTTATCAGAAGTGAAAAAAATCGAGCTGAAAACTTAATGATAGTAGATTTGATTAGAAATGATTTTGGCAGGATAAGCAAATATGGCAGTGTAGAGGTCAAGAAATTATTTGATGTGGAGAAATATGAATCCGTTTACCAGATGGTTAGTACAATAAAATCTAAACTTAATAATGATATCAAGCTTGTTGATATATTAAAAAATATTTATCCATGTGGTTCAATCACTGGAGCCCCTAAAATTAGAACTATGGAAATTATCTCAGAGCTGGAAGATGAATTGCGTGGTATCTATACAGGCGGAATCGGTTTGATTAGAAATAATAAAATTACTTTTAATGTACCAATCAGAACATTATCTATTAACAAAAAGACAAATAATGGCGAAATTGGACTTGGAAGCGGGATAGTATGGGATAGCAATATTGATGATGAATATGAAGAAACAAAATTGAAAGGTAAGTTTTTTACAAAGCCTGAAAAGCCTTTTAAATTATTTGAAACAATACTAGTTGAGAATTCAGAAATATTTTTATTAGATGAACATTTAGATAGAATGCAGCAATCGGCAGACTATTTTCTTTTCCGTTTTAATCGAATTGAAATATTAGATCAATTGAATAAGATTTTAGAACAGAATAAAAATTCACCTTATCGATTAAAAATAAAAATAAATAAGTTTGGATCATTTTCATATCAGGTAACTGAGCTGTCTAAAATACAGAACAACATAAATGTAATTGTTTCAGCTAGGAAAATTAATTCCCAAAATAGATTTCAATACTTTAAAACAACAAATAGAAAATTATATGATCGGGAATACAAAAAATATTTAGAAAAAGGATTTTTTGATGTCATATATTTAAATGAAAAGAACGAAGTTTCGGAAGGAGCAATATCAAATATATTTGTATACAAAAATAATTTGATATCAACTCCTCAAGTTAATGCTGGAATATTGTCCGGAGTTTATCGTAAATATCTATTAAAAAATAATCCAATGATTAGAGAACAGAGATTACATTTAAGTGATTTACTTGAAGCAGATAGAATCATATTATCTAATTCAGTGCGCAGAGAAGTATTTGTAAACAAGTTATTCATTGATGAAACGGAGTATATATCGTTCAAGTCGGAACAATAATTTATCCTAAGAATATTTCTTTTATTTTACATATTTTGCACAATAAATATATATCAAGTCTGAAATGTCTAAAACTATAACCGAAACATCTAAAAGAAAAAAAGAGCACATAGATCTTTGTTTGAATAATGAAGTTGAATTTAAAGCTAAGACAAATGGATTTGATAAGTATGATTTTGTACACAATGCAATTACTGAAGTCGACATTTCTAAGATATCATTTACAACAAGACTTTTTTCACAAACGATTAATTATCCGTTTTTAATTTCATGTATGACTGGCGGAACTTCTGAGTCGGAGAATATTAATCATAGATTAGCTTTAATTGCAGAGGAATTAAAAATCCCAATTGGTGTTGGAAGTCAAAGACAAGCATTAGAAAACAAGGATTATCATAATTCATATAAAATACTTCGTAAAACGGCAAAAGCTGTCCCCGTTTTAGGAAATATCGGTGCTGCACAAGTTGTTCAATCCAAAAATATGAATGATATTTTATCCCTGATTGATTTGCTTGAAGCAGATGCACTAGTAGTACATGTAAATCCGTTACAAGAATTATTACAAAATAATGGTGAACCAAACTTTGTTGGACTAATAAAAAAGTTAGAAAAATTAGTTTCGAAATCTGAAGTACCGATCATCGTTAAAGAAGTGGGATCAGGTATTAGTAAATCAGCTGCTAAAAAACTTTTGGAAATTGGAGTTAAGGGGATAGATGTAGCCGGTGCAGGGGGAACTAGCTGGGCCGGTGTCGAAATTCTAAGAAATAATAAAAATGGAAATAATAAATCCGATTTCTGGGATTGGGGATTACCGACCTCTTATTGTCTAAACGAACTATTCCCTCTAAAGAAAAAATTTAAATTTACATTAATTGGTTCAGGTGGTATTAATTCAGCAAACGATCTTGCGAAAGCATTTGCTCTTGGATCCGATATAGTTGCCTCTGCAAGATTCATACTGCAAAAATTAATAAATGAAAATGATGAAGCAGTAATAGTTTTGATAAATAACTGGTTTGATTATCTAAAAAAAATTATGTTTTTAACCGGTTCAAAAAACCTATTCGAGCTTAAAAAAAATAAAATAATTAAGAAAGAAGAGTTGTATTGAATCCTGCTCAAGTTAAAAAATATTATTCTATCTATGAAAAAGAAAAAAAAATAGTAGATAAAAAATTAGCATCAGCAATAAAAAATCGTAGACCTGAAACTTTATATAATCCAGCTTCATATATTTTGGAAAGCAGTGGTAAGAGGTTAAGACCATTGCTTGTTATTCTTTCTGCAAAAGCGGTTGGTGCAAAACCAAATAAAGTTTATAACGCCGCACTTGCAGTTGAAATGCTTCACAACTTTACACTTGTGCATGATGACATTATGGATAATGCAGATTTGCGCAGAGGTAATTTAACACTTCACAAAAAATATAATTTAAATACCGCTATTCTTGCAGGAGATTCTTTACTTGCAGTTGCTTATGAGTTTCTGTTAAAAGATTGTAAAGTTAATGCCAGACAAGCACTTACCTCATTTACAGAAGGCTTAGTCGAGGTTTGCGAAGGGCAAAGTTTAGATACAGAATTTGAAATAAGAAAAAATGTTTCTATAGATGAATACATCGAAATGATCAGTAAAAAAACAGCTGCACTTGCAAAGATGTGTTGCGAATTAGGTGCATATCTTGCTGATGGCAGTAAAAGTGATGTTAAAGCACTTTCTAATTATGGAAAATATCTTGGAATCGCTTTTCAAATACAGGATGATCTGTTAGATGTTATTGCAGATAAAGCTGAATTTGGGAAACGAATTGGCGGCGATTTAATGGAGGGAAAGAAAACATTTTTATTTATTGAGGCTCTAGAAAAAGCACAAGGTAAAGATAAACTTGACTTAAGAAAGGTAATTGCAAACAAAGGAATCAGATCAAATCAGATTACAAAGTATAAGATGCTTTATGAAAAACTTGGTGTTATTGATGATGCAAAAACTGCAATTCAGAAATACACAGAAAAGGCTCTTAAATCGATTGATAAAATATCTAATAAAAATGAGATTGGAATATTTTACTGGTTAGCTGATTCATTAATTAAAAGAAATAAATGATGATAGAAAAAACTGTTAAGATTGTTAATAAAGCAGGATTACACACCCGACCAGCTGCAACTATAGTGAAACTAGCAGCAAAATATAAAAGTGAATTCTATATTTTTCGCGATGGAATGAATATTAACGGTAAAAGCATAATTGGAGTTATGACACTTGCAGCTGAAATGGGATCGGAATTAAAACTTACTTTTGATGGTGTTGACGAGCATCAAGCTAGTGAAGAAATTCTTGCGTATTTCGAAAGGGGGTTTGACGAATTATGAAATCATTTAAAGACGTTTATAAAAATTCTGAAAATAAAATTTCTGGTACAGCTGCTGCACCTGGAGTTGTTATAGGTAAGGTCTATCTCTTTACAAAAGAAAAACTTGAAATAAGTAAAGCTCCAATTACAGATATACCTGAGTCCATTAAAAATTTCCACGAAGCTTAAAGCAATCTAAAAAAGAGTTAAACAAAATATTTAGAAATTGCTCGTGAAAAAATGGATGAGGGATAAGAGCTGCTATTTTTGAAGCACAGGTTATGATATTAGATGATCCAATTCTATCAAAATATGAATCGAGAATTAGTAAGGAAAAAATTCAGCCTGAGTTTATTGTTGCAGATGAAATTTCAAAATATCAGGAATTGATGATAATCTCTCACGAATCTTATATGAAAGAACGTGCTTTAGATATTGAAGATATAAAATTCAGAATTATACGTAATCTTCAAAAAAAACGTTGGCAATCTAAAATTGAGAAAAATTTAATTGTGGTGAGCGAATCATTAACTCCTGCTGATACATTACTTTTTTCTGGAAGAGAAGCATTGGCTTTTGTTACTGATCACGGCGGACTTACATCTCATGCGGCTATTATTTCCAGATCACTAAACATTCCTGCTGTCGTTGGAACCCATAATGCATCTAATCTTTTAAAAGACGGTGACACCATTATAGTTGATGGATTTCATGGATATATAATTACCGATCCTACTGAAGAGCAAATTGAATTCTTTAGCGAGAAACAGAAAAAATTAATTGAGATTCAAAAAGGTCTGGAAGATCTAAAGGACGAGCCTGCCATTACTTTAGATGGTAAAGAAATAAAATTGGAAGCGAACGTTGATGTAACCGGTGAGATTGATATGGTTATTGCAAACAATGCCAGCGGAATAGGACTTTACAGATCAGAACAAATATTAAATGAATTGGGCACTTTCCCTGATGAAGATGAACAAACAATCATTTATTCTAAATTAGCATCTAGAATTTACCCTAAATTTATCACTATTCGAGCATTTGATATTGGAGGTGATAAGTTCAGATTTAACGAGTATAAAGAACCAAATCCATTTTTAGGATTACGCGGAATAAGATTTCTTCTAGAAAATGAAGCAATATTCCGTGCACAAATAAAAGCAGTTTTAAAAGCTAGTGAAAATAAAAATATTCGTTTTATGATTCCTATGATCTCAACTTTGGATGAGGTTTGGCGCTCACAAAAAATTATTGAAGAATGCAAAGCTGAACTAAAAAAAGAAAAAATCAATTTTGATGAGAAAATAAAAATTGGGATTATGATCGAAGTGCCATCTGCAGCTGTTATGGCTAAAGAATATGCAGATGAAATAGATTTTATAAGCATTGGTACTAACGATCTCATTCAATATATGATGGCAGTTGATAGAGGTAATGATTTGGTAGCTAATCTTTACAGGAATTTAGCCCTGTAATTATTAGAACAATTCATCAGTAGTTGAGGCAGCAAAAAAAAGTAAAATACCCTATAAGCATCTGTGGGGAAATGGCAGCTGATACACTTGCAATACCTTTACTGGTAGGATTAGGATTAGATTCTTTAAGTATGAGTCCAACGACAATTCCTTATGCAAAAAGAATTATTCGTGATTTTGAATATAAAAAAGCAAAAAAAATGGCTAAGCAATGTATTCAGTGTAAAACTGAAATTGATATTCAAAACATTGTTAAAGAGTTTTTTGATGAAAATAATATTACAAGAACAAGAAATATAATTTAACCATGCTTATAAAAGATTTAGTAAAAAAATACGACCATCAAAACCAGTTTGATGTTTTAATAAACTCATATCAACAGATTGAATTTGCCTGGAATAATCACGTCAGTATTTTAGGTATTAATGTTTCTGAGATATCTAATATTATAATAAGTGGTTTGGGCGGCTCAGCAATCAGTGCTGATTTAATAAAAAACTTTTTATCTGATGAAATAAGTGTGCCCGTTATTGTAAATAGAAATTATAATCTTCCAAAATTTGCAGATAAAAATACTTTATTTATCGCTTCATCATATTCGGGTAATACAGAAGAAACGATTTCTTCGCTTTATCAGGCTATCAATATAGGTTGTAAAATAGTTTGTATTACCACCGGCGGAGCAGTTGAGGAAATTGCGAAATCTAAAAATATTCCTTATGTCATTCTTAAAAAAGGATTTCAACCAAGATATGCTCTTGGTTTGAGTTTCTTTTCTTTGTTAAAAGTATTTCAAGAATTGAAACTAATTATCGATCAGACGGTAATCGTTAATAAAATTTTATCCTTGTGGAGAAAAGAAGGCATAGAATTTTCAAAAGATGGAAATTCAAGCTTATAGAATCGCTGAATCATTAGTTGGTTTTATCCCTGTAATTTATTCTGTGGCGGACTCAACGAATGCTGTTGGATATAGATTTAAATGTCAGTTGAACGAAAATTCAAACTGCATGCTTTTCATAATGAATTCCGGAAATGAACCATAATGAAATAATTGGTTGGGAATCATTTCAGGAAAAAAATTTCAGAGCAAAAATTATTAATATATTTGATGAGTCATACCATCCGCAAATAAAAAAGAGATTTGAGATTTTAAGCGACATCTTTTCAAAATCGGGTGCCTGAAACAATAACCCTTAGGAGCGATGAACCTGATCATAAAATTAGGCTATTAAGTCTAATCTATGTTTGCGATTGGATCAGTTATTATCTTGGAATTCTCAGAGGATTTGATCCCAGTGAAATAAATAATATTCACACATTAAAGGATAGATTAAAATAATATCATATAGTTATATCTTTCCATATCATTTTAATATATGATTACAGTATTAGAAGCAATCAAACTTTCCACAGAATATCTTGAAAAAAAAGATGTTGAATCAGCTCGCGCTAATGCCGAAATATTACTGGCTGAAATTTTAAATTGTAAAAGATTAGATCTTTATCTTACCTTTGATAAACCATTAAAAGAAAATGAACTTAACTTATACCGAGAGTTTATAAGAAAAAGAGGGATGAGAATTCCTTTGCAGTATATTGTAGGGAATGTTGAATTTTTCGGTTTTAAGTTGATAGTAAATGAAAATGTTTTAATACCTCGACCAGAAACTGAGCAACTAGTTGAAAAAATTATTCAGGATTATACCGGAATTGAGAATTTAACCATACTTGATATAGGAGTTGGCAGCGGAAATATTTCTATAGCTTTATCTAATAATCTTAAAAATTGCAAAGTAGTAGGTATTGATATAAGTGAAAAGGCATTAGAGATTGCAAAAGTAAATTCAGAAAAATATTCTGCTGCAAAGAAAATAGATTTTAAATTATTTGATATTTTTAAAGATGATTTAATAAACCTTGGAAAATTTGATTTAATAATATCAAATCCTCCATACATATCTAATCAAGAATTTGAAAAACTTGAACCCGAACTTAAAAACTTCGAACCAAGAATTGCTTTAACTGATTCAAGTGATGGAATTTCCTTTTATAAAAAAATAATTTCTAGTTCAAAAGTACTTTTGAATATAAATGGTAAATTATATTTTGAAATGGGGAAAGATCAATTTCAAAGGATACATAATTTGATGAACGAAAATAGATTTAAAAATATTAACATCATTAAAGATTATTCAGGAATAGAAAGAATTATTAGTGGTGAACTGAAATGAGAGCGCTTGTTCAAAGAGTTTCTGAAGCTGGAGTTTATGTTTCTGAAGAAAATTACTCTGCTGAAATAAGTAAAGGGATGGTAATTCTACTTGGAATTAAAGTTGGCGATAATGAGGATGACTTAATTTTTGTTGCAGATAAATGTTCAAATCTTAGAATTTTTGAGGATGAAAATGATAAAATGAATTTATCCTTAAAGGATATTGATGGTGAAGTATTAATTATTTCGCAATTTACTTTATATAGTGATACACAAAGAGGGAATAGGCCAAGTTTTATTAGTGCTGCTCAGCCTGACATTGCAATTCCGCTTTACAATAAATTCATTGAGAGGATTAAAAATAATATCGGAGACGCTAAAGTTAAAACTGGAATTTTTGGAGCAATGATGAAAGTAAAAATAATTAATGATGGGCCTGTAACGATTTTAGTTGAATCAAAAAACCAAGGAAAAAGTTGAATCCTGTATTAATGATATTTATTGATGGTGTTGGGATCGGCAAAAAGGATTATCAATATAATCCATTTTTCAAAAAAGGATTTAAAACATTCGAAAAGATATTTGGAAAAATTCCTCATTCGGAAGAACAATACTTGAATAAAGATGGAATCTATTGTTTCCCAGTTGATGCAACTCTAGGAGTTGATGGTTTGCCACAAAGTGGGACGGGCCAGGTTTCAATATTTTGTGGAATGAACGCAGCCAAATTTATAGGAAAACATTTTGGACCATTCCCATACTCTACGACAATTCCCATAATCGAGAAAGAAAACATTTTTAAATCTTTTAAAGACAAAAACAAAAAAGCATATTTTGCTAATGCCTACCCAAAAGTCTTTTTTGATTATATCGAATCCGGTAAAACGAGATTAAGCACAACTTCTGTTAGCTGCAGATTTAGTGGAGTGAAACTAAATGGTGTTGAGGAAGTAATAAATGGAACCGCACTGACAACCGAAATTACTAATGAGAGATGGAATAAAAAATTAAATTACAAACTAGATGTGATAACTTCAGAAACAGCAGCAAAACAACTTCTAAAAATTGCAGGTGAAAATGATTTTACACTATACGAGTTCTTTTTAACTGATCATTTGGGGCATGGAAGAATTGCTGATGAATTTAATTCAATATTTAATAATTTGGACAGATTCTTATTGGCTATACTTTCAGAGATTAATCAAAGTGAATTGACATTAATTATTTGCTCGGATCATGGTAATCTTGAAGATCTTTCGGTTAAAACGCATACTTTAAATCCTGCACTTACCATATCCGCTGGAAAGTTTGCTAAAGAAATTGCTAATGACATTCAAGATTTAACAGAGATTAAACCAACAATATTTAAATATTGCACTTGAAAGATTATCCATTTATAAAATTTACTATATTTTTTGTAATCGGGATTCTTATTCAAAGAGTCTACCAACCTGATGTGCTCCTACTTATTTCTGCAATGCTCACGCTTCTTTTAATTATTATATTTATTAAAATATTATTAAAGAAATACCAGAAAAACCTTATCAGTAAAGTAATTTTGTATTGTATTTTTATATTATCCGGATTGTTACTCGCCGTTACTAACCATACTGAAATAAATTCACCATTAATTAAATATCAAAAAGAAAAAAACTCAGAATTATTTGCAACAGTCAAAAAAGTTGAACTTGAAAAAAATTTTGAAATAGTTTTTACAGCATTATCTGACTCGGTAAAAATCAATAATAAAAAAATTATCTCTAATAATTTAGTGATTTGTAAATTTAGAGGGGATTCACTTCAAAGAAAAAATCTTTACGAAAAAATTCTACCAGGTAATAAAATATATCTAACAGGAACATTTCAACAAGGAAGGGGAAAAAGAAATCCAGGGGAATTTAATTACGATGAATATCTCAAATCAAAAAAAATTGTTGGAATATTTGTCAGTTATAATTCAGATAGTATTTCAATCACGAATAATGAGTCTAATTTTTTTAGTATATCGCTATTCAAAATGAGAGTAACCATTGACGAACTTATTCAAAAATTACATAGACCCGAAACTGCGGCTCTCCTTAGAGGTCTTTTGCTTGCAGATAGAAGTGAAATCGATTTTGAAACTAAAAGTGCATTTATAAATTCAGGAGTAATCCACACACTTGCGGTCTCAGGGCTTCACGTAGGTTATGTTCTGATTATAGTTATTTTTCTTTTTGGTCGACTCAATATTTATTTGAGAACGCTTTTTATAATGTTAGCTCTTCTGTTTTTTATGTTTCTAACTGGTATACCTCCATCAGTATTTCGCGCAACTTTAATGGCAATGATTTTACTTCTAGCATTTCTCTTTAATAGGGGCACAAATATTATTAACTCAATTTCAGTTGCGGCTGCTATCATATTAATTTTCAATCCATCAGAAATTTATAATCCAGGATTTCAATTATCTTTTGCTGCTGTTTTATCAATCGGCTTGCTCTTTCCAAAGATTCGAAAAACAATAGACAATTTACATCTCAAGCGGAAGTGGGTTGAATATATCTTACTTTTTATTGGTGTATCCTTAAGTGTGCAGATTGGTACAATGCCGTTTACTCTCGCTTATTTTAGCAAGCTCTCTTTAGTTTCACTTTTTTCTAATCTGCTAGTAATACCTACCATCGGTGTAATTATAGGAAATGCATTTATTACATTATTTGTTGGGATATTTTCATTTCCAATAGCAAGTATTTTTGCGTCTGCCAATGATTTGTTTGCAGGATTGATGTTTAGTTTTATAAAATTTGCCGGGGGTTTAGATTTTGCTTTTCTTTGGATAAGAAATTATAGTCTATATGATTCCATTGTTTATTATTTATTGATTTTCTTTCTATTATTTAGTTTTAGCAAAATCCAAAATAATTGGATAAAATTTATTGTTATAGTTTCTTGTAGTATATTAATTCTTATATACTCGAATTTTGATAATATTAACTACTTAAAAAAGAATAATTTAAGCGTAATGATGATAGACGTTGGACAGGGTGATTCATTTTTAATTAAATTTCCAAATGGTAAAACTGCCTTGATTGACGCTGGTGAGGCAAATCCATTTTTTGATAATGGTGAAAGAACCATAATACCTCTATTAGATTATTTTGGAATCGACAAACTTGACTACGGCTTTGTTTCACATTTAGATTTGGACCACTATGGTGGATTTATTTCACTTATCCATGAAAATAGAATAAAAGAAATTTATCGGCCTTTACCGGATTCTTCATTAAAATCAGCTCGGTTTGAAAAATATTTAGAACAAAAGAATATTCAAACCAATTATTATCGCAAGTCTGTAATTGATATTGGGAATGCAAAAATCTATATTTTCAATAATCCATTTGAAAAAAGTTTTGATTTAGCGGGCAATGATAAAAGCGGAGTGTTAAAAGTTGTCTATGGAAAAACCTCATTTTTATTTTTGGGCGATTGCGAATATCCTGCTGAAAATTATCTGATGGCTAATTATGGTAAGATTTTAGATTCCGATGTACTTAAGGTTGGTCATCACGGAAGTAAAACCAGTTCCTCAAAAGCATTCTTAAATTTAGTTTCGCCAAAAATATCTTTAGTAAGTGCTGGTTTCAAAAATAAGTTTAATCATCCTTCACAAGAGGTACTAAATTCATTAATTCAAATAAATTCTGCAATTTATAGAACGGATATTTTAGGAGCGGTAATTTTACAGTCCGATGGTGAAGAAATAAATAAAATTAACTGGAATTAAATAACAATTTAAAGGGATAAAATATGACTAAAGTAGTAGAAGTTGGTATAATAATGGGCAGTGATTCTGACCTAACTATTATGCAAGAAGCATCAAATATTTTAGATGATTTTGGAATCACAAATGAAATGAAAATAATTTCTGCGCATCGCAGCCCACATCTGTTAGCTGAATATGTAACGGATGCGCACAAACGCGGAATGAAAGTTTTTATTGCTGGAGCAGGAGCCGCAGCACATTTGCCTGGTGTAACTGCAGCATATACCCCTCTGCCTGTCATCGGTGTCCCTATTAAATCAAAAGCTTTGGAGGGAATGGACTCACTTTTTTCGATAGTACAAATGCCATCTGGAGTTCCGGTTGCTACAGTAGCAATTAATGGAGCAAAAAATGCTGGTATACTTGCTGCACAGATTATGGGGACCGGAAACGAACTAATTCAAGGTAAAATGGTTGCTTTCAAGAAAAGATTATCGGAAGAATCGATAAAAAAGAATGAAAAAATAAAAAAATGATGCTAAAGAAGTAGTTGGTTTTATTTACATTAATCGAGCCGGACAATTTTGTCCGGCTTTTTTTTAAAAAATTACCTGTTCTACTTGCACAATTGATATATTTTTTTTATTGTAGGGTCACTATTTCGTACCCTAATTAAATACTATTTCAAACAATTCATCCGGAGGTTCTATGTTCAAAAGATTTTTTACCTTATCTCTCCTTTTTGTTCTATTTTTTGGAGGCCAGGGTTTTTCACAATTGCTTCATTCTGTAGATGTTAACCCTAATTTACTTACTGAAAAGATACAACCAAACTATCCTACCATTGAAGCAACCTGGGATGTACAGTTTAGTTACGATGCTGTCGCAGTTACAGGTGCAGCAGGTAATGCAGGTGCAGTTTTTATCCCCACGTATCAACAAGTTCTGGACAAGTAGATGGGGATCTGGTATTATTCATCAATGGAATGTTGATGGAACTTTAGATCAGGAATATACATTATCATTTACAGGTACAAGAGGAATGTGCTTTGATGGTACATTTGTTTACCATTCTACTGCAACAACTACTGTTCAAATAGTCGATCCTGCAACACGAACTGTTGTCGGAACAATTCCTGTTGTTGGCGCTCCAAATGGTTTCAGGTACATAACCTATAATCCTGATGGTGATGGTGGCAATGGTTCAATAATAGGAGGAAACTGGACAGCGCCAAATTTAAATATTTATGAATTTAGCTTGACTGGTACTTTATTGAGAACAATACCAAGTACAGTTACTGGTGTATATGGACTTGCTTATGATAATTGGTCGCCAGGTGGTCCATTTTTATGGGTATGGGGTCAGGGAACTGGTGCATTAGGTCCTCAGTATATTCAGCAAATGGATTATACAGCAGGAACATATACTGGTGTACAACATGATGTTGCTGCTGATATTGCACCTGGTATTGCAGGTGGATTATTTATAGTAGAGGATATTGTGCCTGGTTTTGTTACTTTAGGTGGAATGTTACAGGGTGATCCTGGTCCAGATAGATTATTTGGTTATGAATTAACACCAAGTGGCGCTTTACCTTGCCCGGTTGGTCCTGCCACAAACCCAAGCCCTGCTGATGGCACTATGGACGTTGATATAAATGCTCCAGGAAATGCAACATGGACAAATGGTGCAAATACAACACAAGTTGAAGTGTTCTTTGGACCTGTTGGAAATGTAGTTTCGGTTTATAGTGGTGCACCTATTACAACTTTGGCTATTCCTGCTCCATTAGAATATGCAACTTCTTATCAATGGAGAGTAGTGTGTAAGAATGATACTTGCAGTGGTGTACCCGTTGCAACCTGGAACTTTACAACTATGCAGGATCCCTTACTTGTAATTGATACAATTACAGTTTTCCCACAAAGTTTGGATTACTGGACAGGTACAACTGATGGTGCTACAAAAACTCAAGTTAGTTTAGTAGAATCCTACTTTTCCAGCTGAGGGTTGGATGAATTTTGATATAAGCGGAATCCCGGCAGGCGCAACAGTTACTGGAGTAACATTTAATGGATTTGTAAATGCAACTAATTGGCCTTATTGGTCAGTAACACCTCTGGCTTTAGATCCTGTTACAGCAGCAGCTGCTGATATATATGCTGCAGTTCAAGCTGGTGCAGATTTGGGTACAGCTTATCTATTATTCAAATGAGGCGTCCACCTTTACAACCGGACCAAAGACTTATCCATTAGTGGAAGGAAATATTCTTCCTGATCTAACTGCAGCAGTTGCAAACGGATATTTTGCAGTAGGTATATCAGGAAGAGATGGTAGTGCAACATACTTTATTACATTTGATGGATGGAATGAAGCAAATCCTCCTTCTTTAGATATCGTTTATGAATTTGTAGTTCCAGTTGAATTAACATCATTTTCTGTTACTACAGATAACAGAAATGTTAATCTAAGCTGGTCAACAGCAACAGAACTAAACAACAGCGGCTTCCAGATTGAAAGAAGCAGCGGAAGTGATTATCAGGTTGTTGGATTTGTTGCAGGTCACGGAACAACAGCAGAAACCCAGAACTATACTTACAGTGATAAAAATGTTAATGCAGGTAGCTATACTTACAGACTAAAACAAATCGATTTTGACGGAACATTTGAGTATTCAAATGCAGTTGAAGTTGAAGTGTTAGGAGTAAGAGAATTTGCATTAGGTCAAAACTATCCAAATCCATTCAATCCAAGTACAACAATAAACTTTAGCCTAGCAGTAGATAGCAAGGTAACACTAAAGATATTTGATGTATTAGGACAGGAAGTGGCAACATTATTAAACGGACAATTAGCAGCTGGAAGCCAAAAAGTTTCCTTTAATGCAAGTTCATTAAATAGTGGTGTTTATTTCTACAGAATAGATGCAAGTGGTATTGACGGTCAGAAGTTCAGTTCAGTTAAGAAGATGATGTTAACAAAATAAGGTCATCTTAAAAGTTAGAATTAAAAGCCTCGTAGAAATACGAGGCTTTTTTTATGGGTTAGAATATGGTGAATTGATAGTTCAATATCGTTTTAATAACTTTACGCACAAAATTTACTCACTCAGGAATAACTATGAAAAATTACTTTTTATTTATACTTATGGCTTTTACCATAATCAGTTGCTCAAAAACATCCGATCAAGAATATCTGGACCAAGGCAATAAATTTTTAACTGAAAATAATATACCGGAAGCGGTAAAAAGTTTTGAAACTTTATTAAGCGAATTTCCGGGAAGCAAACTTGCCCCTAAAGCTTTAGTACAAATTGCTTCTATGTATCAAAATCACCAGATAAAAGACTTAACAGCTCGTCAATCCTTTCAAAAAGCTGAAGAATATTTTTATAAGGTTTATGAAGATTATCCAAATAGTGAAGAGGCTCCGGTGGCTTTGTTTCAAGCAGGTTATTTACTCGATGATGCATTAAAAAATTACGATGAAGCTACAAGAGTCTATAATCTTTTTCTGGAAAAATATCCAAATGATCAGCATGCGGTAATTGTTAGACAGGCTTTAGACATAATGGGCATTGATCCAAATGATATAATAAATAAAAAGCAAACTGTAAAAAATTGAGCGAAGAATTTTCTAAGGCAAAAAGTTTCTTAGATCCTTCAATTATTTCTAAAATCTCATCACTTGATTTACGCGCAAGATTAGTTGTTGAGGGATTTATGGTTGGACTGCATAAAAGTCCTTATCATGGCTTTAGTGTTGAATTTTCACAGCATCGACCTTATATGCAGGGTGATAACTTAAGAAGAGTTGATTGGAGAGTGTTTGGTAAAACTGAAAAGTATTTTATAAAGCAATATGAAGAAGAAACAAATTTAAGAAGCTATATCATCTTCTGGATAGCAGCAACTCGATGGACTATGCTTCTAGATAAAAGATGTTAGGAAAATTGATTATGCAGCAACTTTTGTTGCTGCCTTTCTTATCTGATGATTAAACAGCAGGATGCAGTGAGTTTACTATTTATTCTGATAAAATTGAAAAATATTTGCCGCCCAAAATCATCTAATAGTTATCTGCAGCAGATATTAAAAGAATTGTTCATTGTTAAAAACTTCATCAAAAACAAATACTGCAGATGCCTTAATACTGTTGCCGAAAAAATTAAAAGACGTGGTCTGGTAATTATTATTTCAGATTTTTTTGATGATGTTGATAAAACTTTAAAGGCTATGAAACATTTTGCTCATAAAAGAATGAAGTAATAATTTTTCAGATTCTTGATCCAATGGAAAGAACGTTTGGATTTGGCAAAGATGCAATTTTTAAGGATTTGGAAACTGAAGAGGAAATGACTACTCAACCCTTATCAGATTCAAAAGGCCTATCAACAGGCAATGAATGAATTTACAAACAAAATCAAACGTGAATGTCTCAATTCAAATTTTGATTACAATCTTCTTGATACTTCAACTCCATTTGATAAAGCACTTTTCAGTTACATTCAAAAACGATCAAGACTTCATTAATTCGTTGATTTCATAAAAGTATTTTTTAGATAGTTTTTCAGAAAATTCAAGTGATTTTGATTCTGTAATTATTCTTACAATCGGTTCAGTATTTGATTTTCTGAAATGAACCCAATGATCTTCAAAATCAATTCTTAATCCATCTTCAGTATTTATTTTATCATTTGAATTATATCTTAATCAGTTCTTTAATAACATCATCAGGTGAAACACCTTTTAACTCAATCTTTTTCTTTGCAATAAAATATTGTGGAAGACTCTTTTTAATTTCTGAAAGAGTTTTCCCGAATCTGAAAAATATTGTAATGTGAAAGCAATTCCAACTAAAGCATCTCTCCCGTAATGAAGTGCAGGATAAATTACTCCGCCGCTTCCTTCACCTCCAATTACTGCATTTACCTCTTTCATCTTCTTTACAACATTCGCTTCGCCAACAGGTGAACGAAATACTTTGCATTATTTTTTTCTGCAATATCTTCAACTGCGCGTGTTGTTGAAAGATTTACAACGACATTTCCTTTTGTCTTCTTTAAAATAAAATCTGTTGCAAGAGTAATTGTATTTTCTTCTCCAAAAGGTTCACCTTCATCTGTAATTAAAACTAGACGATCAACATCGGGATCAACAACAACAGCAAAATCTGCTTTATTGTTTTTGACTGCTTTCATTGTTTCAGTTAGATTTTCAGGTAATGGTTCAGGAAGGCGAGGAAAGATACCTGTTTTTTCACAATTCATTTCAATTACATCACATCCAAATAATCTTAAGTAATCTGGAATACAATAAGCTCCAGCACCGTTTACACAATCAGCCAGAACTTTAAATTTTTTGGATTTTATCTTTTCTAAATCAATAACAGGCAGCTTTAGTATTGCTTCAATATGATTAGAAATTCCCTCAGAGTAAATAGTTCTTTTACCAATTTTACTCCAATCAACATAATTATGTGGTACATCTAAAAATGTTTTCATCAATTCAGATGTTCTTCGGGAGACATAAATTGACCCGTACTATTTAACAATTTTAATGCATTCCATTCATTTGGATTATGACTTGCTGAAATTGCTATTCCGCCCTGTGCATTAAGAGTTTTTACCGTGTATTGAACAGTAGGAGTTGGGCAAATTCCAATATCAATTACATCTAATCCTTTTGCAAGCAAAGTACCTGTTACAATTTGATTTACCATTTCACCAGTAATTCTTGCATCACGACCAACAACAACTTTTCCTCTTCCAACAAATCCAGCAAAAGCATTTGTATATTTAACAATAACTTCAGGATCCAAACCTGCACCTACAATTCCGCGAATTCCGGAAATACTAACCATTAGAGTTGACATTAAATTTCTTTCAATTATTTATTATAAAAATAATGATTTAAATGAATATCTTTGTAAAAAAGCATTAGAAATGAAAAAGAAAATAGAAAAAATTAATAAACTTTTAATTAGACGATTTGGTATTCCACCAAGACCAAAAAAACTACCGACTCCATTGGATGCAATAATTGGAACAATTTTATCTCAAAATACAAATGACAAAAATTCTTACAAAGCATATAAAAATCTAAAAGATAATTTTAAGAATTGGGATGAACTTTCAGAATTAAAACCTACTCAAATAGAAAAATATATAAAAGTAGCAGGATTAGGGAAGCAAAAATCAAAAGCAATTTATGAAATCTTAAAATCCTTAAAGCAAAAATCATAAAAAAGTTTCTTTAAATCATATAAAAAATAATTCTGATGAGGAAATATTGGATGAACTTAACTTCCTACAATGGAGTTGGAGTAAAAACTGCAAGCTGTGTTTTGTTATTTTCCTTGGATAGAAATATTTGTCCGGTTGATACTCATGTTCACAGAACATTAAATAGAATTGGTATTGTTAAAACTAATAATCCTGAAAAAACATTTTATGATATTCTTGATAAAATACCGGAAAAAATTGCACATTCGTTTCATACAAATCTCATCAGATTAGGAAGAGAAATTTGCAAACCTGCAAACCCTAATTGTGCTGTTTGTCCATTATTAAAAATGTGTAAATATGATCAAAAAAATATGAGAATTAAATAAATTACAAAAAAAGATCGATTTTATGCTATTGGATAATCTTGTAGCACATAAGTTCAAATTTCTACTTTTATATAACATCTAATTGTTTTAACTTTAATAACAAATATTTACCCTTACTAACATTATTCGGAGTTTTTGAATGTCTAACAATTTAGGATTAATTGGATATGATTTTGTTGAGTTCTATGTCGGCTCAGCAAAAATGTGGGCTTACTGGCATACAAAAGCAATGGGCTTACAAGTTAAAGCTTATCTTGGTCCTGAAACAGGACATAGAGATAGAGTGTCTTATTATTTAGAAAAAAATAATATTAGAATTGTACTTACTTCGGCAGTTAAACCATCGACTTATGATGTCTCTTCATTTGTAGCTAAACACGGTGATGGTGTTAAACGATGGTCTGTTCGCGTTAAGGATGTAAAAAAATCTTTTGAAACTTCATTAAAGAATGGCGGTATTCCTGTGCGCTATCCTAAAAAAATTGAAGATGAAAATGGATATGTTGAAGATGCTGCAATAAAATTGTATGATGATGCAGAAATTGTTTTCATTAATCGAGAAAATTATAAAGGATTATTTAAACCTGGATATGGAAAACCAGTTCAAAATATTAATATTACAAATGAAGATACCGGATTAGAAAGTGTTGATCACATTGTGGGAAATGTAAGAACTAATGAAATGAATCTTTGGGCAAATTATTTAAATAAAAGTTTGAACTTTGAAACATTTATAGAATTTGGTGAAGGTGATATTTCAACAAAATATTCTGCATTACTTTCTAAAGTTGTACGATCCACGTGAAGGTGCTCCAATAAAAAATCCAATTAATGAACCGTTTGATGGATTAAAAAAATCACAGATTGAAGAATACATTGATGAGTATTTTGGATCTGGAATTCAGCACGTTGCAATAACTACTAAAGATATTATTACAACAATAAAAGCAATGCGTGCAAATGGAGTTGAGTTTTTAAGTACACCACCTGATACTTATTATAAAATGTTAAAAGAAAAAGGTTGGAATATAAAAGAAAATGTTGATGAACTTACAGAAATTGGGAATATTATGTGATAATGAAGGCAAAGGATATTTGCTTCAGCTTTTTACAAAGCCAATTGGTGATAGACCAACATTCTTTTATGAAATTATTCAGAGATGCGATGGTGCTGAAGGATTTGGACAGGGAAATTTTCAGGCATTGTTTGAATCAATTGAAAGAGATCAAGCAGTAAGAGGAAATCTTGGATAAAGAATGATTATGTTCAAGATTAAGTTTAAGTTCAAGAAAAAAAAATATTTAGGAGTTTATAATGCCATTTTATGTTAAAGTAGGAAAAGTTCCACCAAAGCGTCATACAACTTTTTATAAAGAAGATAAAAAATCTCTATATCGTGAAGAGCTTTTTAGTACTAAAGGATTTTCAGGAATCTATTCAAACAAATATCATCTTTATATGCCCACTGAGGTTGAAAAAATTGATGAAGTTGAGATTGATTCTTCCGGTAATGATTGGAAAAATGCTCCTTTGGAATACTACCATTTTATTACTGATATACATTAAATCCAGCGGAAATATTATTACAGCACGTGATGAGTTCCTAAAAAATGAACATTGTGTAATTTCAACGGCACATCTTTCTGAGGATACAAAATATTTTTATCGCAATAGCCAAATGCACGAATTGTTATTCGTTCATCATGGTAAAGGTGTTTTACTTACTGAATATGGTAAAATAAATTTTACTGAGTGGGATTATTTAATCATACCGAAAGGAACAACTTACCAAATTAAATTTGATGATTATAAAAAGAATAAACTTTTTATTGTTGAATCTGATACACCGTTTGATATTCCCAAACATTTTAGAAATGAATATGGACAGCTAACGGAAGAAGCTCCTTACTACGAAAGAGATTTTAGAGTTCCTGAATACACTAAACCGATTGATAAGATTGGTGATTTTAGACTAAGACTTAAAGTTCGTAATAGAATGTTTGAATACAAACTTACCACATCATCCATTTGATGTTGTTGGCTGGGATGGATTTCTTTATCCGTATGCTTTTAATATTAAAGAGTACGCACCAAAAGTTGGTAAGATACATTTACCACCTCCAATTCATTTGGTGTTTACAACGCAGCATTTTGTTATTTGTAATTTTGTTCCTCGTTTATATGATTTTCATCCAAATGCAATTCCGGCTCCGTATTATCACTCAAATGTAGACAGCGATGAGGTTTTATATTATGTTCACGGTGATTTTATGTCACGCAGCGGAGTTCAGGAAGGTTCAATTACTTTGCATCCAATGGGAATTCCACACGGACCGCAGCCCGGTAAAACAGAAGCATCGATTGGGAAAAAACAAACAGATGAATATGCAGTTATGATTGATGCTTTTACTCCCTTAATGTTACAAAAAATGTTAAAGAAACAATGGTAAATGATTATAGTCAATCGTGGCTACAAAAACTAAAAAGAATTAAATGGAAATAAGGGAATAAAAATGAAATTTGTATCATATCTAAATAAAAAAGAAGAACGAGTTGGTATTTTTTATCAAGATAAAGTATTTGATTTACAAAAAGCCGCATCCTCCTTAAAAATTAAATTGCCTTCAACTATGAAGAAATTTCTTGAGGGCGAATCCGCAAATATGAAACTTGCTAAAAAAGTTTTTGAATCTATAAAAAAAGGTAAAATTAAATCCAGAATAAAATATAATAATGTTAAGTTATTAGCTCCAGTTCCAAATCCAACTTCTTTGCGGGATGGATATGCATTTAGACAGCATGTATCAACCGCGCGCAGAAATAGGGGAGTGGAAATGATTCCTGAGTTTGATCAGTTTCCTGTTTTTTATTTTGGTAATCACAATGCTGTTTCAGGTCCGGGAAATGTAAAAGTTGAAGATGATCATTTAAAAGGCTGTGACTTTGAACTTGAATGTGCAATTGTGATCGGCAAAAAAGGAAAAAATATTCCAGCAAAAAAAGCAGATGAATACATTGCTGGTTATATGATTATGAATGATCTTTCTGCAAGAGTTTTGCAAATGGAAGAAATGAAATTAAGTCTTGGTCCTGCAAAAGGAAAAGATTTTGCAACTACAATTGGTCCTTATTTTGTTACTCCAGATGAACTAGAAAATTATAAAGAAAAAACTAAATTTGGAAATAAATACAATTTAGAAATGACAGCCAAACATAATGGCAAACAAATTTCAAGCGGAAATGTAAATCAAATGGATTGGACTTTTGCGGAAATAATTGAAAGAGCAAGTTACGGTGTTACACTTTATCCCGGTGATGTTATTGGTTCCGGCACGGTTGGAACAGGCTGTTATTTAGAACTAAATGGCACGTGGGCAATCGAAGCAAAAGAAAAAGGAACAAACACAAACCAGTTTGGTTACAGGATGGAGATGAAATTGAGCTTGAAATTACGGACTTGGGTGTTAAAGAACAAAATTAAAAAATCTAAAACTAACAGATCTATAATTGCAAAAAAGAAAAAATAGTTAAACATTTTAGATAAAATTATGAAACACTATAATCCAAAAGAATTACTGTTCCTGAAGTTCAAAGATTACTGCAGGGTGGAATTGGACCTCGTCCAATCGCATTAGTCTCAACTATATCAAAAGATGGGATTAATAATCTTTCACCATTTTCTTTCTTTAATGTGTTTGGAGCAAATCCGCCGGTAATAGCTTTTTCTCCGTCACGACGAGGAAGAGATGCAGACGTTAAAAGATACTTATTTAAATCTTATAGAAACAAAGGAATGCGTCGTTCAAGCTGTTACTTATGCAATGATTGAGCAGGTTAGTCTTGCTTCAACAGAATATGAAACTGGAATTGATGAATTTGTTAAAAGCGGTTTAACTCCAATTGATTCTGATTTAGTTAAACCAAAAAGAGTGAAAGAATCACCTTTTCAAATGGAGTGTAAATTACTTGATATGATGAGTTATGGAGAAGGCGGTGCTTCAGCAAATATAGCAATTTGCGAAGTAATTAAAATTCATGTTGATGAAGATATTTTTGTAAATGGATTGATTCATCCGAACAAGATTGATCTTGTGGCACGTATGTCAGGAGATTTTTATTGTCGTGCTTTTGGCGAAAATATTTTTGAGGTTGAAAAACCAATCACTAAAAAGGGTATTGGTTATGATCAAATTCCTGAGTTTATTAAGTTCCTCAAATGTATATACAGCAAATAATCTTGGTAAATTTGGTAATATTGAATCTATACCTTCAGAAGATTCTATAAATGATTATATTAAAGAAGTTAAAGCTTTAATCTTGTCTGATTTTGAACAATCATTATCTGCCTTCAATAGATATAAACGTGATAAGAATTATAAATATATGCTAAAATATTTTGATCACTGATTCTACATTAAAACCTGATAACAAAAAGCCACTATTTGAAGAAACTGCTAAGATTGCATTAGAATCGGATCAAACAGAAATAGCATGGAAAATTGCTTTATACGGTGAAAGAGAAAAATGAGTGATGAAAAAATTCCAATTTGGACTCCAACACAAGAGAGGATAAAAAAAAGCAATTTAATAACGTACTTCTCATTTCTTACAACCCACTACAAAAAAAACTTTACCTCCTATTCTGAACTTTACAATTGGTCTATTAGCGAAATTGAAAATTTTTGGAAATCGATCTGGGAATATTCAGAAATAATTTATTCAAAACCTTATTCGAAGGTGCTTGAAAAAAGAATTATGCCGGGGGCTGAGTGGTTTAAAGATGCTGAATTAAATTTTGCAGAAAATCTCTTGCGTTACAAAGATGATAGAATTGCTCTTATTTCTATACGAGAAAAACATCCGGTTATTAAATTAACTTATAGCCAACTAAATAGTTTAGTCGCTAAATGTGCAGAAGGACTAAGGAGTTTAGGAGTTAAAAAAGGTGATAGGATCGCTGGATTTGTTACCAATTATCCTGAATCAGTTATTGCAATGTTAGCAACTACTAGCCTGGGAGCAACGTGGAGCTCAACCTCTCCGGATTTTGGAATTGATGGTGTGTGTGACCGATTCGGACAAATTGAACCTAAAATTTTATTTGCAATTGAGTCCTATCATTATAATGGAAAATCAATTGATATGCACTGAAAAGATTAAACAAATTAAGACTAAAATACCATCAATTCAAAAGGTTGTTTTAATTAAGGATTTGAAGATTTAGGGTTAGATAAAGTTGAAGTTCATCAAGTAAGCAAATCCGATAACTACATATATTTTAATGAATTACTAAATAATACTTCAAACTCAATTACCTTTGAACAAGTCCCATTTAATCATCCTGTTTATATTATGTATTCTTCCGGAACAACAGGTAAACCAAAATGTATTGTTCACGGTGCAGGTGGAACATTACTTCAGCATTTCAAAGAATTACATTTGCACACTGATCTAAAAAGAGAAGATAGTATTGCTTATTATACCACTTGCGGATGGATGATGTGGAACTGGTTAGTAAGTTCTTTAATGATGGGAGCAAGTACTGTGCTTATTGATGGTAGTCCGGTTTATCCAAATAATGAGAACCTCTGGAGAAGAATTGAAGAGGAGGAAATAACAATCTTTGGAACTGCGCGACAATTTTTTGAAGAAACAGCTAAGATTGCTCTCGAATCAAATCAAACTGAAATCGCTTGGAAGATAGCTTTATTTGCAGGAAGAGAAAAATGAGTGATGGTATCAATCCAATCTGGTTACCATCTGAAGAGCGAATAAAAAACAGTAACTTTCAACAGTATTTTTCATTTCTAAAAACACATTTCAATAAAGACTTTTCAGATTATAACGATTTATACAATTGGTCAATCAATGATATCGAAGATTTTTGGAAGTCAATCTGGGAATATTCGAATATCATTCATTCAAAGGCTTATTCATCTGTACTTGAAAAAAGGATTATGCCTGATGCAGTTTGGTTTAAAGATTCCAGATTGAACTTTGCAGAAAACCTTTTAAGATTTAGAGATGATCAGATTGCATTGATCTCAATCCGTGAAAATCATCCAACAATAAAACTAAGTTACAAGCAACTTTATAATCTGGCTGCTCGTTGTGCAGAAGGATTAAAAAGTCTCGGTGTTAAAAACGGAGACAGAGTTGCTGGATTTGTATACTAATTACCCCGAATCCATAATTGCAATGTTTGCAGCAACAAGTTTGGGAGCAATATGGAGTTCTACTTCTCCGGATTTTGGAATTGAAGGTGTTTGCGATCGCTTTGGGCAGATTGAACCAAAAGTTTTATTTGCAATTGAATCCTACAGTTATGCTGGAAAGAAAATTGATTGCAGGGATAAAATCGAACAGATAAAGCGAAATATACCATCGATTGAAAAGGTAATTTTGATAAATGAGTTTGATGAATTGGTAATTAATTCTCAGCAATCAAATCAAACAAGTAATCAGGGTAACTTTATTTCTTTTAATGAGTTGCTATGTAATACTTCAGCATCAATAAGCTTTCACCAGCTTCCTTTCGATCACCCGGTTTATATAATGTATTCTTCAGGAACAACAGGAAAACCAAAGTGCATTGTCCACGGAGCAGGTGGTACTTTACTTCAGCATTTTAAGGAATTACACTTACATACAGATGTAAAAAGAGAAGATAAAATTGCTTACTACACAACTTGCGGATGGATGATGTGGAATTGGCTAGTCAGCGGATTACAATTGGGAGCAAGTGTTGTTTTGATTGATGGCAGTCCGGTTTATCCAAATAATGAAATTCTTTGGAAGAAAATTGAGGAAGAAGAAATATCAATCTTTGGAACAAGTCCAAAGTATTTAACGAGTATCGAAAAAAGCGGATTGATACCAAAAGAAAAATTTAATCTTACCAAACTAAAAACAATTTTATCAACCGGTTCACCTTTAAGTGTAGAAAATTTTAATTGGGTTTATAATAATGTAAAAAGTGATTTGCAGCTTTCTTCTATTTCAGGTGGAACGGATATTATTTCCTGCTTTATGCTTGGTTGTCCCATCCTACCTGTTTACAAAGAAGAAATTCAATGTCGTGGATTGGGAATGAAAGTAGAAGCTTGGGATAATGATGGAAATTCATTGAACAATGAAAAGGGTGAGTTGATCTGCACTGAACCTTTTCCTTCAAGTCCGATTTATTTTTGGAATGATCCTGAAAACAAAAATTATAAGAAGGCATACTTTGAAAGATTCCCAAATGTATGGTATCACGGTGATTTTATTAAGATAACCAAAGACGGTGGAGTTATTGTTTACGGAAGATCTGATGCAACTTTAAATCCCGGTGGTGTACGCATTGGAACTGCAGAGATTTACAGAGTTGTTGAATCTGTTGAGGAAGTGTTAGACAGTTTGGTTGTTGGGCAGAATTTTCAAAATGATGTGAGAATTATTTTGTTTGTTATGCTTAAAGATAAATTGGAACTTGATACCAACTTGATTGAAAAAATAAAAACTAAAATAAGATTAACAGCTACACCAAGACACGTTCCAGCATTAATTTTTCAAGTAAATTCTATCCCACATACAATAAGTGGCAAGAAAGTTGAGCTTGCTGTTTCAAGAATTCTTAACGGCGAAAAAGTTGATAACAAAGAAGCGCTTGAAAATCCTGAATCGTTGGAAGAATATTATATCATAAAATCACATCTGAACCTTTAACTCTGGCATTGAATATTACGGTTTATTTCGCAAGAAAGATAGACCTGCACATAACTTAAAATCTAATTACTCTTTAAAAACCATTACTAATTTCAACAAAACAAAATCAAAGAACTAAGAAAATTAGTTTTAACTTTACAATATGAAATTGCAAAAATATCTTAGAGAACCAATGAATGGCTTTACACATTTTATTGGTGTTGTGCTTTCTGTAATCGGAACAATATTATTAATAAACATATCATTGCATCCTTATAAACCTGCACATTTTATTTCTCTTACTATTTTTGGTTTTGGATTGATTCTGCTTTACACAACAAGTACACTGTACCACTGGTTAAAGTTATCGGAAGAGGGAACAAAAAAATTAAGAAGAGCAGATCACATAATGATATTTATTAATATCGCCGCATCTTATACGCCTACTTGCGTAATAGCTTTGCGCGGCAGTTTAGGATTAGGTTTATTAATAGCAGTCTGGTCTGTTGCAACAGCAGGCATAGTAATAAAAATATTCTGGATGAACGCACCAAGATGGTTATCAACAAGTATTTATCTGCTTATGGGCTGGTTAGCTGTATTTGTTATAGTTCCGTTATTTAATGTTCTTCCCACCGCAGCATTGTTGTGGCTTTTTGCAGGTGGATTGTTTTTTACTATTGGTGCAGTTATCTATGCAAGAAAAAAACCTGATCCTTATCCCGGCATATTAGGCTTCCACGAAATATTTCATCTGTTTGTACTGCTTGGCAGCTTCTCTCATTTTATAATGATGTATAAATACATCGCCGTTATGGATTAACAGGTAAAAAAAATCTTAAAGTGTAACAGCATCTATTACCTTTGCCACTATCAATATTTTAATAACATCTAAATTGGATTAAGAACACAACAATTTATTTGCTGATTATTAAATAAATGTATAGGTTACAATAACTTTTCTACAGCAAGGGCTGCAAATTTTTTTTTATAATTCATTTTTAGGATGTACTGTGTTCAGGAGTTTAAAATAGAGCTGTACTACTTCTTATGTTTTTATCCGTTTAAAATAAATCACTCAAGAATATTTAATGCAATTACAAATGACTTCTAAAATGAAATATTTATTAATCCCGTTTATACTCTTTTTGCTTTTGGTTACGGTAGCTAACGGTCAAAAAGAAAATTATGATTACAAAAGGGTTACACAACCATTTTCAAGATATTTCAGTTCACAGGATTATAAAGCGGGTTCAGCAAACTGGTGCATTGGTCAGGGTAAAAACGGTATTATGTATTTTGGTAATTCGCAAGGACTATTAGAATATGATGGAAATTCCTGGCGTAAGATAGCAACAACTTACTCTGCTAATGTCAGAACTTTAGCAGTGGATAATAATGGAAAGATTTTTATTACTGCCTCTACTGATTTTGGGTATCTTGAACCGGATTCAATTGGACAATTAAAATTTAAATCACTCAAAAAAAAATTAGATGCTAGACATAAAATCGATAAAGAATTTTGGGATGTTGCCATAAACTCAAAAGGGGTTTTCTTCAAAACACCTGATGAAATTATTAGGTGGGATGGTAAAGATTTTAAAATATGGGATTCCGTTTATGCTTTCAGGTTGTATAAAATTGGTGATGATATATATTCACGCAGTGAAGGAAAAGGTTTAATGAAAATTGACGGGGATTCAATTTATGTTATGCCGGATGGAGGACGCTTTGCTTCAACAGGTGTTTTTGATATGCTTCCAATTGTCTCGCTTGATCCAAATAAACCCGATCAGATTCTGGTAACGACAAATTACAGCGGTTTATTTATTTCTGATGGAATCAAATTTTCACCATTCAAAACCGAAATAGATTTCTTTCTAAAAAACAGCCAGGTATATAATGCTTGTATTCTTTCAAATGGAAATATTGCACTTGCAACGCAAAGGGGCGGGGTTGCAATAATTGATAGAAACGGTAAGCTTGTACAAATGCTTGATCAGAATAATGGATTGCCAACAAATGTGGCTTATGATGTTTTTCCTGATAAGCAAGGCGGATTGTGGATTGCGTCAAATGAAGGGATTGTTTTTAGTGAAGTAAATTCACCGTTATCAATTATACCTGCGGAAGGTTTAATAAGAAGTCAGATTAGTTCAATAATCCGATTTGATGATAAAATTTATGTTGGTAATGATCTGGGAGTATTGTTTTTAGACAAAGGAAAATCAGTCTTTGAATTACTTGAAGGAAGCAACAAACCTGCTTACCAATTAATGAATTTTAATGGAACTCTTTTAGCCGCAACTAATTGGGGACTTAAAACTATTAAAGGAAATAAATTTATAGCCGAGCTTAATGCTAACTCAATCAATTCTCTCACTCCTTCTAAATTGTTTCCAAATTTGTTTTACTTCGGAGCAAGAGGATATCTTGATATTATTAAAATGGAGAAAGGGAAGCTCCCGATTTCTAAATCTGTTGATGGAATATCTGATGAAGTTAGTATGATTGTTGAGGATAGTGATAGTACTCTATGGGTTCAATTTTTTGAAAAACCAATAGTACATATAACCAACAAAATACGGGGATTCGAACTACTTTATGGCAACGAAAAAGTTCAAATGGATGACTATTCTAAAATTAGTGGACTCCCAGGAAATTACTGGTTGCTTTTTAATATCGATGGAAGATTGCTTGTTGGAACCGATAAAGGAACTTATAGGTTTGATTCAAATAACAAAACATTTATTGCAGACTCAATTTTTGGAAATGATTTTGCCTCTGGTAAAAAAGTTATTTCTATTTTAGAGAAAAGCAGTAAAGGTGGATATTGGATTCTAGTAGAGTCCAATGAACAGCAACAAATTGGTAAAGCAACGCTGCAAAAGGATGGCAGATATAAATGGGATCCTTTACCGATACTTCAACGTATCGAACTTGAACACGTGAATACTATTTATCCTGATTATGATCCGGTTACTGATAAAGAGGTATTGTGGATTAGCACAAGAGAAGGATTGATTTATTATGATCCCGAAATCTCTAAAAATCTTGATATTCAATTTTCAGTTTTAATTAGAAAAGTAATAGTTAAAAGTGATTCTTTAATATTTGACGGTAATCATTCCACTTCTACAAACTATTCAAGTGTTGCTATTCCTTTTTCACAGAATAACATTCGGTTTGAATTTACTGCTATCAGTTATGAAAAATCATCAGCAAATCAGTACCAATATTATCTTGAAGGATCTGGGGATGGTTGGTCAGACTGGACAACAGAATCAAAGAAAGATTACACAAACCTTTCAGGCGGTGCATATACTTTTCATGTTCGAGCAAAAAATATTTATGGAACTATAAGCAACGAAGATAGTTTCAGCTTCAAAGTTTTACCACCCTGGTATCTATCCTGGTGGGCTTATTTGATTTACGCATTTATTATAATTCTTGGAATTTTTGTAACCGACAGAGTTATGAGACTTAAAATAATAAATCGAGAGCGTGATAGAGCCAAGCTGCGTGAAGCTGATTTAATTAGAAAACAAGCGCAGGAACTTGAGACTGTTGACAGGCTGGTAAGAGTAATCAACAATGCTGAAGATTTAGAAAAATTATTCAAAGCCCTGTTGGAACAAACAGTTAACTTTATACCACAGGCTGAAAAAGCTGCCGTTTTTTTGTTAGATAGAAAAAGCAATCAATTTAATGTGGCATTTACGACTGGTTATAATGTAAAAGATTTGGATAAAATAGTTTTCTCTCCGGATGAATTGAAAAAAAGATACACTGAAAGATCAAATGAAATTGAAAAAGGAATTTATATTGTAAAAGATACTAAAAACTTATATGCTGATGCGAAGCTCTCCGGATTCAGTAAACCAAATTCTATGCTTGTTATGGAGGTTGAATGGGACGGAAAACCCGAGGCATATGTTGTTTTTGATAGTTTTGCAAATGAAAATGCATTTGATGCTTCAACTGCAAGAATATTAAACAGGTTTCGTGAACATGCTGTTTCTGCAATTTCAAAAGCTCAATCATTAAAAACACTTCAGGAAAAAAATGAAGAGATAATTAAAACACAGGAACAACTTGTTACGCAGCAGAAACTTGCATCACTGGGTGCGCTAACTGCGGGTATCGCACACGAGATTAAAAACCCATTAAATTTTATTAATAATTTTTCTGAAGTGAGCAGGGAACTGATTGACGAAATGAAAATAGAATTAGATAATGGCAGTTATGATCAGGCAACATTGATTGTTGAAGATTTAAATAAGAATCTTGAAATAATATATCAACATGGTAAACGTGCCGATTCTATCGTAAAAGGAATGCTTCTTCATTCAAGAGGAACCTCCGGTGAAAAATCATTAACCGATATAAATGATTTGCTTGATCAATATGTTAGTCTTGCGTATCACGGACTTAGAGCAAAGGACAAAGAATTTAATATTACAATAGAAAAAAATTATGATAAAACTTTAAAGAAGATCAATGTAGTGCCGGAAGATATAAGCAGAGTATTCCTGAATATTGTTAACAATGCCTGTTACGCTGCAAACGATAAAAAGAAAAAGAGTAATAATGCGTTTGTACCTTTACTTAGGGTTTCTACACATAGATTATCAGATAAAGTTGAAATCAGAATAGCTGACAATGGAGATGGAATTCCTGCTGATATAAGAGCAAATATTTTTAATCCATTTTTTACAACCAAACCATCTGGTGAAGGAACAGGACTTGGACTTTCGCTTAGTTATGAGATTATCACGAAAGAGCACAATGGTGATTTAAAAGTGGAAACAAGTGAAGGTGAAGGATCAGAGTTTATTATCACTTTGCCTAAAAATTAGATGTGAAAAAATGATTATGAACAGGGCTGCAAAAGGTTTGATTATTTTTATCATCGCTTCAATTTGTACAATAAATATTGATGCACAAAATCAAAGCGTTAGATTTAATCATCTTGATGTTGAGGATGGTTTATCAAATAACATGATAAGGGATATGCTTCAGGACAGCAAAGGATTTATGTGGATTGCTACATGGGATGGGCTGAACAGATATGACGGATATGAATTTAAAGTTTATAAACATATTGATGGCGACTCCACAAGTCTTAGAAATAATAAAGTTTACCGATTGATGGAAGATCATTTAGGAAGAATATGGGTTGGAACTTTCGGAGGAGGGTTAAGTCTGTTTAACCGGGAAGAAGAAAGTTTTACAAACCTTATCCACAATCCTGAAGACAGCACAAGTATAGGCTCCAACAGGATTTTATCTCTTTTTGAAGATACCAAAAACCGGATATGGGTAGGAACTTATTCTGTGGGCGTTTCTTTAATTGTAGAAAACGAAACCAGCAAAAATCCGGACCTGCCCTCATCTGAAAAAATCAAGTTTATTAATTTTAGAAATGATCCGGGTAATCAGGAAAGCATTTCCAATGAAGGAGTGCTTAATATTGTTGAAGACAATTCGGGAAATATTTGGTTTGCGCCAAATGATGGTTCGTTAAATAAATTAGTTGAAACTTCCTCTTCTCCTGAAGATTATAAGTTTATCCGCTTTTACTCAGATCAGGGGAAAGGTTCGAACATAAAGAATTCCTCTTTTGATTTTATAGTAACCGACAGCCTTCACCGCGATGTTTTTTGGCTGGTTGACTATTATAAGGGTTTAATGTGGTTCGATATTAAAACCGGAAAATTTGGTAATGAACATCCGCGTTTTAAATTCCCCGTTGAAATTCCGAAATCACAAATAGAAAGTATCTTAATAACCCGTGATGGCGATTGCTGGCTGGGCACATACGGCAACGGAATTTATAATTATAAGCCTGGCAAAAATGGAAATATCTCCAATACATTTGAAAATTTTAAAATTGATCCGGCAAATCCTTACGGTCTTGAATCACCTAACATAACAAATCTTTATGAAGACAATTCCGGGTTAATATGGATAGGGACGAACGCAAATGGATTATACACATATCAAAAAAGAACGAAGGGATTTATAAGTTACTATCACAATTATTTTGATGCCAACTCTTTAACCGGAGATAATGTTTTAAGTGTTTTGGAAGATCGGAACGGTGATATTTGGATCGGAACCGAACTTGGACTCGATAAATATGATCATATTAAAAAAATATATACCCACTATAAAAATAATCCGCGGATAAGCGGAACAATAAGTTCAAATGTTGTTTATAGTTTACTTCAGGATGATGATGGAACCATTTGGGTTGGAACTGCCAAAGGGTTTGACCGCTATAATCCCTCAACAAACTCATTTACAAATTTCCTGCATAATCCTAAAGATACAAACAGTTTGAGTAGTGGGGAGGTAATTAAATTATTCCAGGATTCTAAAGGTTCAATTTGGATCGGAACATGGAACGGCGGCTTGAACAAATTAATTTTTTCACTTGATGGCAAAGTTGAAAAGTTTCTGCATTACATATCGGATGAAAATGATTCATTCAGTATCAGCAACAATAACATTATGAGCATCGCTGAAAGCAAAGATGGTATCTTATGGATAGGAACTTCAGATGGCGGCTTGAATAAACTTATTTCAGATTACAACTTTAGTAAAGATGGGAACACTGTAAAACCAAAATTTAAAAGTTACCTTCATAGTTTGAATGATTCGAACAGCTTAAGCAATAATGACGTTCGTTCAATTTTTATTGATGAGGAAGGAACATTGTGGCTCGGCACGTACGGCGGAGGATTGAACAAATTCATTCCGCCGGATAAGGATGAAGCTGCTAGGTTTATTCATTACCGGCAGGCTGAAGGTCTTGCAAATGATGTGGTAAGGGGAATACTTTCGGACGTCGAGGGTAATTTATGGATAAGTACTGCTTATGGTCTATCAAAGCTTGATCCGAGTAATAATTCCTTTTTTAACTTTTTTGTTTCAGACGGATTGCAAACCGTAAAATTTGAAGATGTTTCCTACCGGAGCAGGATATCCGGCACACTTTATTTTGGAGGTGTGGGCGGAGTTATTTCTTTCAAGCCAACTAATATCAGAATAAACACAAATAAGCCTGAAATTGTAATTACATCTTTTAAAAGGTACAATGTAGAGAATGGAAAGCTAATTGAGGAAAAAGGCATTTCAGAAAAAAACAAATTAATCCTTTCTTACGATGACAATATTCTTAATTTTGAATTTGCATCATTAAGCTTTTATAATTCATCAAAAAATAATTATGCTTATAAATTAGAAGGTTATAATAACAATTGGATACAGCTTGGAACTAAAAGAGATGTTACCTTCACAAATCTGGATCCCGGAGAATATATCCTTCATGTAAAGGGTTCTAATAATGATGGTGTTTGGAATGAAATAGGAACTGCACTAGAAATTATTATTACACCTCCATGGTGGCAGACCAGTTGGGCATTTGCCTCCTATGCTCTTTTGATTGTATTAGGAATATTCATTACAGATAGGATAATGCGGGGGAAAATAATCGAAAAAGAACGTGATAAAGCTAAACTGCATGAAGCAGAACTGATTAAAAAACAAGCTGATGAATTAGAGACAGTTGACAGGTTAGTAAAAGTAATTAATCGTGCAGAAGATTTGGAAAATCTTTTCAACTCACTTTTAAAACAGACTATGAATTTTATTCCGCAAGCAGAAAAAGCTGCGGTATTTTTATTGGATATAAAAGACAACTTATTTAAAGTAGCTTATACGGCAGGATACAAAGTAAAGGATCTTGAAAAAATATCCTTCACAGATGCAGAGCTAGAAAAACGATATGTAGAAAATTCGGATGAGATTGAAAAGGGTGTTTATATTATTAGAAATACTGAAAAACTTTACGGAGATGAAAAACTCTTCGAATTCAGTAAAGCTAAATCCATGCTCGTAATGGCTGTAGAACGGGATAATGCTCTGCAAGCTTTTGTTGTGTTCGATAGTTTTGCTGATGGGGATGTTTTTGATATTTCAGCAGCACGTATTCTAAATAGATTTAGAGAACATGCCGTTTCTGCAATATCCAAAGCACAATCATTAAAAACGTTGCAAGAAAAGAACGAAGAGATAATAAAAACACAGGAGCAGTTAATTTTTCAGCAGAAGTTAGCATCGTTAGGGGAACTGACCGCCGGGATAGCACATGAGATAAAGAACCCATTAAATTTTATTAATAATTTTGCTGAGCTATCAATTGAAACTATTGATGATTTGCTTGAAACTTTGAATGATCAAAAAATTATTATGACGGAAGAAAAATTTCTGGAAGTAAAAGATTTATCAGGTATCCTAAAAGAAAACATCGAGAGAATTAATAATCATGGCAGCCGCGCCGATAGCATAATTAAAAATATGCTCCTGCATTCGAGGGGGAAATCAGGAGAGAAAATGCTTATCAATTTGAATGAACTTCTTGATCAGTACATTAATTTGGCTTATCATGGATTAAGGGCTAAGGATAAAGAATTTAATATTACTATTGAAAAAGATTATGATAAAACGATTGACAAAATAAATATCATCCCTCAAGATATAAGCAGAGTATTTCTAAATATTATTAATAATGCATGTTATGCAGCTAATCAGAAAAAAATAAATACTGGAAATGATTTTACCCCTATCTTAAAGGTTTCGACGGTTAAATTAGAAGGAAAAGTTGAAATTAAAATTTGGGACAACGGTCAAGGAATACCAGATTCAGTGAAAGCACAGATCTTCAATCCATTCTTCACTACTAAACCATCCGGTGAGGGTACGGGGTTGGGTCTTTCAATAAGTTATGATATTATTACAAAAGAGCACAATGGAGAACTAAAAGTTTATACTGAAGAAGGTAAGTACACGGAGTTCGTAATTACATTACCTTTATAATACCTTTTTAAATGAAGCATGAAAAATAGTTTGGAGTAACTTATGAGATTAATAGTTGTAGATGACGAATTAGATGTTAAATACTTATTTGAACAAAAATTTCGAAAAGAAATAAAATCTGGCGAAATAGAAATTGAGTTTGCATTTAACGGACGCTCGGCTTTAGACTTTATTGAAACAATTAAAGATTTGTCCGAGTTTTTAATTCTTACGGATATTAATATGCCTGAGATGACCGGAATAGAATTACTTAAAGAAATTAAGCTTCTTTATCCCAAATTAAGAGTAATAGTTATTACTGCTTATGGTGATGAGAGTAATGTAACGATTGCGAAGGATTTAGGTGCTGAGGATTATTTTACGAAGCCGTTAGAATTTAATGTTCTGAAAGAAAAGATAAATAGTTTTAATACTTAATAGAAAGATATTTCTTTGGATTTAACAAACATATTAGTAGTTGATGATGAGCCGGATTTAGAACAACTTATTTTGCAAAAATTCAGACGTAAGATAAATGATGGGGTATATGAATTTCATTTTGCAAGGGACGGGGCTGCCGCATTAAATATCTTAATGGAAAACAATTCTATAAATCTTGTACTAACAGATATTAATATGCCAGTTATGGATGGACTTACACTTCTTTCTAAAATAAACGAACTAAATATTAAACTTCTCAAATCAATTATTGTTTCTGCCTATGGCGATATGGAAAATATAAGAACAGCAATGAACAGAGGAGCTTATGATTTTATAACAAAGCCAATTGATTTGAAAGACCTTGAAATAACAATTGAAAAATCATTGAGAGAAATTGCAGAGTATAAAATTATACTATCTGCACACGATAAATTAATTGCATTAAAAAAAGAACTTGATATTGCAAATGCAATCCAATCATCAATACTTCCTGTTAAATTTCCTGCATTCCCTGATAGAAATGAATTTGATATTTATGCTAAAATGATTCCTGCTAAAGAAGTAGGCGGTGATCTATATGATTTTTTTCTTATTGATGAATATCGGTTAGGTATTGTAATTGCTGATGTTTCAGGAAAAGGAATTGCAGCAGCTTTATTAATGGCTGTTACCAAAACACTTTTAAAAGCAACAGCTTTAAAGGGTTTACCCGTGGATGATGTTCTATCTGAAATAAATAAAATACTTGCAGAAGACAGCCCATCAAATATGTTTGTAACCGTTTTTTATGGTGTGCTTGATACGCGCAGCGGAGCATTTGAATATTGCAATGGCGGGCACAATTCTCCATTTCTAATTTCAACTGCTGGAAAAGTTACTCAGCTTGAAAAAGTTGGAGGTCTTTTAATTGGTGTGATTAAAGATGCAGAATATGAATCCGGTGTTGTAATGTTAAAACCCGATGAAACTCTGTTTTTTTACACTGATGGAGTTACTGAAGCTTTTAATAAGAATGAAGAGGAATACGAGGAAGCAAGACTTATTGAAGTACTCAAAAACAATAATAGAAACAGTGCGATAGAATCTGTGAAAAGTGTTTTTGATAATGTTCAGAACTTTGCAGATGGCATTGAGCAATCGGATGATATTACCTGCCTTTCATTAAAGTATCTAAAGCATTGAAAATTATTTTTATATTCTTTGTTTTAAACTTATAACTGCTTTTTATATGTGATTTAAATAATAACTATTAGAAATCCATACTATATTCCCGTATTTTTACCTTTAATAAAACAAAAAAATAAGGAGAATTATTATGCATGCAAAAAGTGTAGATTTATTAAACAAAGCTATTGCTGATGAATTACTTGCTGTACATCAGTATATGTATTTTCATTTTATTTGTGATGATCTTGGTTATGATTTACTTGCTGGATTATTTAAACGCACTGCTATTGATGAAATGATACACGTAGAAAAACTTGCCGAAAGAATTTTATTTCTAAAAGGCGAAGTTGAAATGAATGTTGGTGGTAAAGTGCAGCAGATTAAAGATGTTGCAAAGATGCTGGAAACAGCTTCCAGTATGGAGCAGGAAAGTGCTCGTGATTATAATGTTTGGGCTAATGAGTCTTCTGCAAATGCTGATTCCGCTACAAAGCAAATCTTTGAGAGTTTGGTTGCTGATGAAGAAAGACATTACGATCAGTATGATACCGAACTTGAAAATATGAAAAAGTTTGGTGATAGATATCTTGCACTTCAATCAATTGAAAGAAGTAAAAACTTATCTGCAACAGGCAGACCGGTTGAATAATAATATTTTTTTTTCTTTGAGGCTGATTTTTCAATCAGCCTTTTTTATTTTAAATATATGATTAATGAAATAACTGGAATAATTCTTTGCGGTGGTAAAAGCACTCGAATGCAAAGTAATAAGGGGCTCTTAAAAATTGGTGAACAAACCATTATTGAAATAATAGTTAGTAAATTAAAATCAGTATTTAGTAATGTAATTATTAGTGCAAATAGCACAAATGAATTTGCATTTCTAAATCTTCCAATTGTATCTGATGTGTTTGCTAACAAAGGCCCGCTTGCTGGAATTCATGCTTCATTAAAATTATCAAATACAGATAGGAATTTTATAATCTCTTGTGATATGCCCCTGATTTCTGAACAAATGATTAATTTTATTACAAATTATCATTCGGATAAAGAAATACTTCTTCCTAAAGCTTATGGTACGGTTCAACAGCTTTGCGGGGTTTATTCAAAATCAGTTGTAAATAAGATTGAAAAGATATTAATTCTTGCTGAATCAGATAATAGTGTTAAAGGCAGTGTTTTTGAACTGTTGGCTAGAGCTTCAACAGAGTTTGTGGTTGTTGAGGGACAACCGTATTATGATAAGAATACTTTCTTAAATATGAACACACCAGAAGATTATGAATTAATTAAAATATATTACCAAAAGTAGTGAAACCAACTTACAAAAATACTGTATTAATTTTACTGCTTTTTATTGTCGTTTATTTATCAGCAAATTATTTTAGTGAGAAATATTTTGTTCACAGATCGTTTAATGGCTGTGTGGATTGTCATGACAATATGGTTGGTTTTGAACCATCTCATTCGCCTGATATTGTTGGGTGTAACGCTTGTCATTTAGGAAATCCAAATACCTCAAATAAAAGTCTCGCGCATCAAAATCTCATTTTAATCCCTGGTAATGTTTCTGATGCTAAGAGAACATGCGGCGTAACAAATTGTCATCCTGGAATTCCCGAACGTATCGAAACCTCCATGATGAATACAATGAGCGGGGTAATTTCTGTAAATCGATTTGCATTTGAGGAGATTGATAATCCTTCAGGATTTTTTAATGTAAAAGATTTAACACACTCTAACGCTGATAATCACAACAGAAATCTTTGTGCATCCTGTCATTTAGGAAATGAGAAGACAGAGTGGGGAGCTATCAGCGAGTTATCTCGCGGAGGAGGATGCAATGCTTGTCACTTGAATTACAGCAATGAAGCAATTGAGCAGCTGAATAAATATGAAGATTCAAAATTAAAAATTAAAAATTCACAAAAAGGTGAATTCGCTGAATATGAATTTCCAAAAATGCATCCGCAGTTGAGTCTAAATATTTCAAATAATCATTGTTTTGGTTGTCATAGCCGATCTGGTAGAATCTCAACTAATTATGAAGGTTGGTTTGAGACTCTATTTACTGAAGAAGAAATTAATGGAAAAAATAATTTTAGACTTTTAATGGATGGCAGAGTTTTTCAAAAAACTAGTGATGATATCCATCACCAAGCTGGAATGGAATGTATTGATTGTCATGTTTCGATTGAACTGATGGGAGATGGGAATGCTTATCAGCATATGGAAGAGCAAACAAAAGTGCAGTGCATTGACTGTCATTCAAATGAAAAACGATCTATTAGTTACGACGATCTTGATTTTGAATCAAAAAAAATTGTTGATTTAAGAAATGCAAAAATTGAGAAGGAAAAATTTTTATTAACGAAAAAATCAAAAATACCTTTAGTTAATGCTTATATAAATTCTGCCAGTAAAAAATATCTAATCACAAAATCAAAAAACAAAAAATTATCTTTAAATCCACCCGCAAAAATATGTACTGAAGGAAAAGCCCATAGTAGATTATCCTGCAATAGTTGCCATACAGAATGGGTTTCACATTGTGCGGGTTGCCATACTAAATACGATCCAAATCTCGAAGGATATGATTTACTTGATAATAAAGATATCGTTGGTAGCTGGAATGAAATACCAAATGATTTTTATATAGATTATCCCGTTCTTGGTGTTAGAAAAGAAAATAATGGTCGTGAAGTTATTGATACTTTTATTCCTGGAATGATTATGAGGATTGATAAATTCAAAAATCCACGGGAAAAAATATTTAAAAGATTATTTGCTCCGACTTTTTCTCACACAATTAATAAAAAAGGAAGAAGTTGTAAATCCTGTCATAATAACCCACTTGCCCTGGGGTATGGCAAAGGAAAATTAAGTTATTCGGATAAAGGGAAATGGAGTTTTGTACCCGAATATTCAAATCATCCGGAGGATGATCTGCCTAAAGATGCCTGGATTGGATTTTTAAAATCTAGAAATGAAACTTCAACGACTAGAACAAACACAAGACCCTTTACTGTTAAAGAACAGAAAATAATTTTACTCGTTGGGGCTTGCTTATCTTGTCATGAAGAAAATTCTGAGGTTATGAATCAAAGTCTTTATAACTTTGAAAAGGTTCTCCTGAGAATAAATAATAAATGCACGTTGCCCTCCAAATAATTGTTAGCACTAAACTATTAAATTGAGTAATGATTCCATCCAGTTCACAATTTATTTCATAATATTAATTCTAATTTTTTAGAAACAAAACTTCTCATTTCTAAAGTCTGATAAAAAATATTTTTAGTTCTTTAGAATATTGATAAAAATCAAAGAATTTAGTTGGCAATAAAGTTGGTATTTATAAATATCAACTTTTAAAAACTATACTCTTTATGCTGAACGAAGTCCCAAATGAAGAACCAAAATATCCAATAAGAATTGCTGCAAAGATGTTGAACATCTCAGTTCATACACTCAGAATGTATGAAAAAGAAGACCTAATTCTTCCATATAAAAAATCAACAAGCCATCGTCTTTATTCAAATTCAGATATTGAAAGAATAAATTGCATTCGCTCAGCTATAAATGAATCTAAAATTAGTATAAATGGCATTAAAACAATCTATTCAATGATGCCGTGTTGGGAAGTTATGAATTGTAGCAAAGCGGATAGAAGCAGATGTTCGGCTTTTTTAAGTCATAGTGGACCTTGCTGGGCTGTAAGGGGTGATGATACTATTTGTGCTTCCAAAGTTTGCAGAAATTGTTCTGTCTACAAAGATTATGGTGAATGCGGAAGCATCAAGGATTTTATAAGAAATAAATTAACGAGTTTATAATGAATTCATTATCAAGAAGAAAATTTTTAAAGATTTCAGGCGCTACAATTGCAACAGCTGCAGTTATTGCTGGATCAGCTAAAACAATTGTTAGTGCAGCAGAGAGCTTTTCTAAGAAAAAAGGATTGGAGATCATTCCAAGCTATTGCGATTTATGTTTCTGGAAATGCGGATTGTTAGCATACGTAAAAGATGGTGAACTTTGGAAAGTTGAAGGCAATCCAAAAGATCCTTTAAGTAATGGAAGATTGTGCCCTAGAGGGACTGGCGGAGCTGGTTCACATTACGATAAAGAAAGGCTTAAATCTCCTCTAATTAGAAAGAGTGAACGCGGCGAAGAAAAATGGGTTGAAGTAACTTGGAATGAAGCATTTGATCATATTGCAGATAAGATGAAAAAATTAAAGTAGATTATGGTCCGGAATCAATGGCACTTTTTTCTCACGGCATAGGCGGAACATTTTTCAAACATTTACTACACGCTTATGGTTCACCTAATGAAACAGCTCCGAGTTTCGCTCAATGTAGAGGACCAAGAGAAGTTGGATTCGAATTAACATTTGGTGATGTAGTTGGTTCGCCTGAAAGAACTGATATTGAAAATGCTAAATGTATTGTTTTGCTCGGCTCACATCTCGGTGAGAACATGCACAATACTCAAGTTCAAGAATTTTCGCGAGCAATAGAAAAACATGCTTCAATAATTGTTGTTGATCCTAGATTTTCTGTGGCGGCTGGCAAGGCAAAATACTATTTGCCGATAAAACCGGGAACAGATATGGCGTTATTACTTGCCTGGATGTCAGTTATAGTTAATGAAAAACTTTATGATGTTGATTATGTAATAAAATTTGGATTTGGTTTCGAACAGTTTGCCGCTGAAGTTTCTCAATATACGCCTGAGTGGGCTTACATTGAAACAGGAATAGAACCCGATGTAATTAGAGAAACTGCAAGGGAAATGGCTCGATATAAACCTGCGACTCTTATTCATCCCGGTAGACATGCAACCTGGTATGGTGACGATGCTCAAAGAAGCAGAGCGATTGCATTGCTAAATGCATTGTTAGGAAGTTGGGGAAGAAAGGGCGGATTTTATGTTCCTCACTCTTATTCAATTCCCAAATATCCATATGCTCCGTATCCAGAATTAAAGAAAGAACCTCTTGATAATCCAAATAAAAAATATCCATTTGCAGCCGGTGAACAAATATCTACCGGAATTAGAGAAGCTACAATAACAGGAAATCCCTATCCAATTAAAGGCTGGTTTATTTATGCAACCAATTTGATGCAGGCATTACCGAATAGAGATGAAACTATTAAAGCTATACAAAATCTAGACTTAATGGTTGTAGTCGATGTAATACCGAGCGAAATTGCCGGTTGGGCTGATGTTGTTCTGCCTGAATCAGTTTACTTAGAAAGATACGACGATTTAAATGCTTCACCATTCAGAGAAAGTTTTGTTGGAATTAGACAGCCAGTAGTGGAAGAACCAAACGATCAAAAACCAAACTGGTGGATGGCAAAAAAACTTGGTGAAAAACTCGGCTTGGGAGCATACTTTCCGTGGAAGCATATTGAAGAGTACTTAGACACAAGATTAAAATTAGCTGGTCATTCGCTTGAAGAACTAAAACGTGAAGGAATAATAAAAGGAACTGAACGGCCAATCTATTTTGAAGATGGTGCTGATTCAACATTCTGGACACCATCTGGTAAAATTGAGTTTTACTCAACGCAATTAGCTGCTGCAGGTTTTGATCCAGTTCCAAAATACACAAAACATCCTGAACCACCAGCCGGATTTTTCAGACTTCTTTACGGAAGAGCACCAGTACATACATTTAGTAAAACACAATCAAATCCTTTGTTGGCAGATATGATGAACGAAAATGAGTTGTGGGTTAATGCGGATGTTGCTCAAAGATATGGTTTAAAAAACGGGGATAGAATTAAATTAAAAAATCAGGACGGGGTTGTCGCTGATCCAATAAAAGTTAAAGTAACTGAAAGAATTAGACAGGACTGTGTTTATATGGTTCACGGATTCGGTCAGAAATCAAGACAATTAAGAAGCACTTATAAAAAGGGTGCAAGCGATGCTGAACTAGTTACGAAGTATAATATTGATCCTTTGATGGGTGGAACCGGAATGAATGTGAACTTTGTAACTTTTGAGATGGAGGTTTAGGATGGCAAGATACGGAATGGTAATAGATACTCGTAAATGCGTCGGTTGTCAGGATTGCGTTGTAGCGTGCAAAACAGAAAATAATATTCCAGAAGGGTACAACAGAGATTGGATTATTACTGAATCCCACGGAAAATTTCCAGATATCCAAATGGAAATTAGAACTGAAAGATGTAACCATTGTTCTGAAACTCCTTGTGTTAGCTGCTGCCCAACGGGTGCAAGTCATATTCACGATGTCGGCGGTGTTGTACTTGTTACACACGATGTTTGTATCGGTTGCAAAGCATGTATTGAAGCTTGTCCATACGATGCAAGATTTGCTCATCCAGATGGTTATGCAGATAAATGTACATTTTGTATTCACCGAGTTGAAAAAGGTGAGAAGCCTGCCTGCGTTGAAGTTTGTCCAACCTATTGCATGTACTTTGGTGACCTGGATGATCCAAACAGCGAGGTAAGTAAATTGATTCAATCACGTAAATGGCATGTTAATCTCCCCGAAGCAGGAACACAGCCAAATATTTATTATTTAGTTTAAGGATTTTAGGATGATTACCGAAATTATCGAATTAACAACAACCAGAAACAATCCTCACGTTGATCCTGTAATGGCAATGTGGGAATGGCAAATTCCGGTTTACCTTTTTCTTGGAGGAATGGTTGCCGGAATGATGATTATCGCAGGTTACTTTTTATTTACAGGTAGACATAAAGAAAGTAACTGCTCCTGCTTTTTCATACCAATTGTTAGTATAGTTTTATTAAGTCTTGGAATGTTTGCCTTGTTTTTGGATTTATCACACAAGCTTTATGTCTGGCGGCTTTACACAACATTTCAATTCAGTTCCCCAATGTCCTGGGGTGCATGGATTTTAATTTTAGTTTACCCGGCGCTGATAGCAAACATATTAATTAAACCTGCTATATGGATGACTAATCTCGTTCCCAAACTTTCAGAATATTCGAAAAAAGTAAATGAGCATCCATTTCTGGTAAAGAACATAGGAATAACAAATATGATTCTTGGAATGATGCTAGGTGCTTACACAGGAGTTTTATTAAGTACAATGGGTTCACGTCCTTTATGGAATACATCCTTGCTTTGGGTGTTATTTTTAGTATCTGGATTATCTGCCGCCGCTGCATTTGTTCATCTCTTTGCTAAGAATAAATATGAGAGCGAATTACTTGCAAAAGCCGATAACGGATTTTTAATAATCGAATTATTTGTTTTTGTAATGATTTTTCTTGGATTACTTTCATCAGCAAAACCGCATATTGAGGCTGCACATTTATTATTAAACGGGGCTTATGCGCCTGTGTTTTGGGTTTTTGTAATTGGGATTGGAATACTAGTTCCATTAATAATTCAACTATTGGCAGTTAATCACAAAATAAAACATATGGCTATCGCACCAATTTTAGTAATTGTTGGCGGATTGATTTTAAGATTTGTAATTGTTTCGGCTGGTCAATACAGCCATTGGTTTAACGCACATTTTCATTAATGGAGATTTAACAGAATGAATTCTTTAATAAAAATTATTTCGCATGCTTTTGAAAAGGATGAAAGTCATGTTCATCTTGAAATAAAAGCAAAACCATACTCAAATCCATACTTAACAGGTATTGGCCTTGGACTTGTGCTGCTTGCAGCATTTGTAATTATGGGCAGAGGTTTGGGTGCTTCGGGTGCCGTGTCTACTGCAGTTGCGGTAACTGTAAATACAATTGCACCACAACACGCTGCTGGTAATCAATTTTATGCTGAATATCTCGGTGATGGTAAAACAAATCCATTTAAAGACTGGTTGGTATTCGAAGTGATTGGAGTAATAGTCGGTGGATTTATTTCAGGTTCACTTGCACATCGAGTAAAAAAAGCTGTTGATAAAGGTCCTCAAGTTTCAAATCGAACCAGATTAATTTATGCATTTGTTGGCGGTAGTTTGATGGGAATAGGAGCAAAGCTTGCACGTGGTTGTACAAGCGGTCAAGCATTATCGGGCGGCGCTTTACTTAATCTTGGAAGCTGGGCATTTATGATGATGGTTTTTGCCGGCGGTTATGCAGCAGCTTATTTTATAAGGAGACAATGGTTATGAACGCACCACTTTATAAATTTAATATGTTTGGATTTGATGTTAGTTTGATAATTGCTTTTGTGATAGGAATAGGTTTTGGTTTTATGCTGGAGCGAGGTGGATTTGGAAGTGCCAGAATACTTGCTGCACAATTTTATCTCGGAAATATGCGTGTTCTTAAAGTAATGTTTACAGCAATAGTAACTGCAATGCTTGGTGTTTATTTTTTATCAGTAATCGGCTTTGTAGATTTATCCCTGATTTATATAAGTAATACTTACATAATTCCACAAGTTCTTGGCGGTTTGATTCTTGGTGTTGGATTTGTTATTGGCGGTTACTGCCCGGGTACTTCGATGGTTGCTTTTTCTACAGGTAAGATTGATGGATTTGTTTATGTGCTTGGTGTTGCATTTGGAATTTTAGTTTTTGGTGAAATGTTCCCAATGCTTGAAAGTTTTTTTAATTCTACAAATATGGGTCCTCAAACACTTCCTTCATTCTTTGGGTTGTCATATGGATTAGTTGTATTTCTTGTTGTTGTTATGGCGATCGGAGCATTTGCTGCAGCAGAGTGGAGTGAGAAAAAATTTGCTCATAGAAATCCGGAGAAAAATATATGAAAAAGTTTTTCTTAGATTTATCTACGAATAAAAAATTAGCTCTCTTTGCCATAGTACTGGGAGTAATTGCTTTGTTTGCAGGTAGCCCATATGGTGGAACTACAATAAAAGTTAACGAAAAAGATATTGCTCTATCCACAGTTGGAAATTCTGATAAAGTTTCGGTTACAGATCTAGCTGATTGGATAATCAAAGGCAAATCTGATTATGAACTTGTTGATTTAAGGAGCGAAGAAAAATACAACGAATACACAATCCCAAATTCACGTTGTGTTCCATTACCTCAAATTTCATCTTCAGAATTATTAAGAAATCAAAAAATAGTTTTATTCTCTGATGATGATATAGCAGCATCACAAGCATGGTTTATATTAAAATCAAAAGGTTACAAAGGTGTTTACATACTTGATGGCGGCTTGGACAAATGGAAAGATAAAGTTCTTTTTCCAAAAGCAACCGTTAATGGAAGTAAAGATGATCTTGCGCAATTTGAAAAAATGAAAGAAGTTGCAAAATATTTTGGCGGGCAGGCTCAAACAGATTCTACAGCTGTAGAATCCAAGCAACAGATCAAACTTCCAACAGTCAATCTAAACAATACAAATGTAGTAGTGCCTAAAGGGAAAAAGAAAAAAAGAGAAGGTTGTTAGTTTGTTATAACTCAGTTTAAATAAGAACTATAATTAAAAAATCGTACTTAAATTAATTAGAAGGGTGAGAGATGAAAAAAGTGTTAATTGTTATTTTAGTAATGTTTGGATTTACAATCCAGACAACATTTGCAACAGACGGTTACTATCGTCATGGTTATGGCATTAAATATTCAGCACTTGCTGGTTCAGGTGTTGCTGTATCATTAAGTTCACTTGGTGCAATTACAAATCCTGCGTCCATTTCAAATCTCAATAATGGATTTGAAATTAACGCCTCTTATTTTAGTCCGGACAGATATTACGAAGTTAGTGGCAATCCAAGTATGTTTCCAGGAACTTTCGGTTTAATGCCAGGCAAAGTTACAAGTGATCAAAAAGGATTTATATTCCCGACTCTGGGTGCTAATATGAATCTAACGTCAAAGTTTTCTATTGCTTTATCTCTTTATGGCAACGGCGGAATGAATACTGATTATCCAACAATGACTTTTGGTGAATCTACTTCGCCTGGAACTGGTGTTAACATTGAACAAATGTTTGGAAACCTTTCTTTTGCTTATAAGATTAATGAAAAACACTCTCTTGGTGTTGCAGGTATAGTTGGATGGCAAAGATTTGCTGCAAAAGGATTGGGTATGTTCGGTGCGATGGGATTTTCAGGTGACCCTGCAAATCTAACAGGTAATGCTCATTCAACAGCGCTCGGTTTTGGATTTAAAGTTGGTTATCAGGGACAATGGTTAGAGAATTTAAGATTCGGTATATCATATCAATCAAAAATCTATATGAGCGAATTTGAAAGATACGCAGGACTATTTGCACAAGCTGGTGATTTTGATGTTCCTGCAAATTGGCAGGCTGGTTTTGCACTTACTCCAGGGGATTGGAAATTTATGTTTGATGTAAAACAGATACTTTACAGCCAGGTTAAATCAATTGCTAATCCAATGCTTCCCAATTTAATGATGGCTCCACTTGGTGCTGAAGAAGGTGCTGGCTTTGGTTGGAAAGATATTGTTGCGATTAAATATGGTGTTATGTATTCAGGATTCTGCGGATGGGATTTAATGGCTGGATATTCATTTAATCAAAATCCTGTAACTGAAGAAAATATAATGTTTAACATACTTGCACCTGCCGTAATTCAGAATCATTTAACTTTTGGAGTTACGAAGCAATTGAACAATAAGAATGAAATTACTTTAGCATTTATGTATGCATTTGAAAATTCAATTAAAGGTCCAAATCCATTGGATGCGCCAAATCAACAATCTATTGAAATCGGAATGAAACAATGGCAGGTTGAAGTTGGATATGCATTCAGCAGTTTCTAATTAAATTTTTA
>CAVPND010000006.1:0-15928 GCA_963706055.1 uncultured Ignavibacteriales bacterium
AAAATTGATTATACTTATCAATATGAAACTGCAAAAGCAGCCGCTAAAAATGGAGTTAAAAGTTATATGCTGATTTCATCAGCAGGAGCAAATTATAAATCAAGTAATTTTTATTTGCGGATGAAAGGAAATCTTGATGAAAAAGTTCAACTGCTTAACTTTGAAAAAATCAGAATCTTCAGACCATCAATACTTGTTGGCTTGCGAAGCTGAAAAAAGAGCAGGTGAATCAATAGGAATAAAAATAGCCGGATTAATTACCAGGATTATTCCGGCTTTAAAGAATATTAAACCGATTAAAGCTTCTTTAGTTGCTGAAGCAATGATAATTTCTGCGAATCAAAACTCAACAGAAAAATCAATCGCTTATCAACCACAACAAATCTTTAATCTTGTTTTATTGTTGGGCTAACTTTCCAAGATTAAATCTTTTTCTATCGTTAGTATCTAAATATAATTTTCTCATCCTTATGGACTTTGGTGTTACCTCAACCATTTCATCATCTTCAATATATTCTAATGCTTCTTCCAAAGAAAATTTAATTGCAGGAGTTATTTTCACAGCTTTATCAGAACCCGAAGCACGCATATTAGATAATTTTTTACCTCGCTGAACGTTTACTTCGATATCATTTTCTTTTGTGTGTTCACCAATTATCTGTCCTTTATAAACAATATCGCCTGGATCAATAAAAAACTTACCTCGGTCCTGCAAACCATCAATTGCGTAAGCTGTTGATTGACCTTCTTCCATAGAAATTATAACGCCACTTTTTACAGTACCAATAGATCCTTTAAAAAATTCATATTGATAAAATCTGTGGTGCATCACAGCCTCACCTTGCGTGGCAGTAAGTACTTTTGTACGCAAACCCATAATTCCGCGGGAGGGAATATGGAACTCAATTTTGTTCATCTTTCCTTTGTTTTCCATCTTCATCAGTTCACCACGGCGCTGACCCACTAACTCAATAACCTTACCAGCAAATTCGGCAGGAACATCAACTGTCATAACTTCTATTGGTTCTGCTTTTCTATTTTCTATAGTTTTATAAATTACTTTTGGTTCGCGTATCTGAAGTTCATAACCTTCACGACGCATGTTTTCAATCAAAATAGATAGGTGTAATATTCCTCTTCCTGAAACTCTATAAGCATCGGGTGATGCTGTTTCCTGAACATGTAATGCAACATTATGCTCAAGTTCCTTATATAATCTATCACGAAGTTGACGCGATGTAACGAATTTTCCTTCTCTGCCATAAAAAGGGGAATTGTTAACAGTGAATGTCATACTGATCGTTGGTTCATCAATAGAAATTATTGGAAGTGGTTCCGGATTTTCAGCATCAGCAATTGTATCACCAATATCAACATCCTCAATTCCTACAATTGCACATATATCTCCACACGAAACTTCTTCAACTTCAAGTCTTATAAGTCCTTCAAAAACAAAAAGTTGTTTTATAGAAATTGGATGTATTGTCCCGTTCCTTTTTATGATTGAAAGTTTGTCTGCTATTTTTAATTTTCCTCTAAAAACTCTTCCTATACCTATTCTTCCTACATAATCATTATAATCCAAAGTCATTATCTGCAATTGTACAGAGCCTTTAATTGTTGGAGGAGCAGGAAGGTCATCAATTATACAATCAAGTAAGGGAGTTAAATCTGTTCGTTCATCTTTTAAATTCTTTATAGCCCAGCCATTACGCCCGCTTGCATATATGATCGGAAAATCAAGTTGATCTTCAGTTGCATCAAGTTCGATAAACAAATCATAAATCTCATCAAGCACTTCAACAGGTCGGTTATCAGGGCGATCAACTTTATTTATAACAACTATTGGTTTTAGATGAAGTGCTAAGGCTTTTTCAAGAACGAATCTTGTTTGCGGCATTGGTCCTTCAAATGAATCGACAAGCAGCAAAACACCATCAGCCATTTTTAATACTCGTTCAACCTCACCGCCAAAATCTGCGTGCCCGGGTGTATCAATAACATTTATCTTATAATCTCTAAAAGGAATGCTGATATTTTTTGCAAGGATAGTAATTCCTCGTTCTCGTTCAAGGTCATTTGAATCAAGAAACCTTTCCCGTACAACTTGATTCGTTCTGAACACAGCGCATTGTTTTAATATCTGATCAACAAGTGTAGTCTTACCATGATCAACGTGAGCAATAATTGCAATATTTCTTATTTTTTTCATCGATCTCCATGTGATTAAAAATTGAGGGGCGTAATTTAAGTAAGTGCAAGTAGAAATAAGAATGCAAATCAAAAGAATAAATTTAAGAAATCATTGATAAACAGCTAATTCAGTAATTAACCTGTTCAAATCAGTTATTTTAACTATTGATTCTTTGATGGAATTTATCTATTTCAGATCTGAAATTATTAATAATTTTCAGAGTAAAATGAGTTCTGCATTCAGATCAATATTTATTCTAACAATCCTATTTGGGTTTTTCAATCCAAACTTTTCACAAGACAAAGAAATTTCAATATCTGGTTTTATATTTGATGCAACTACAGGCGAAGCATTAATAGGTACCAACATTTTAGTTTACAAAGATTCTCTTAATACCAATTCAATCGCCATCTATGGCACTGCTGCAAATAATTTTGGCTTTTATATGCTGCCGAAACTTAAGAGTGCAAAATACTTTCTTATTTTTCGGTATGTAGGATACAAAGCGACAATAAAGGAAATTGATTTAACAGCAACTGATAAAGATATAATCTACAATGTAAAACTCATCTCAGAAAATATTAAACTTGATGAAATTGTTATTGAAGGAAAAAAGATTGATAAAAATGTTTTAAGTACAATAGATATCTCTCCGGAATTAATGTTAAAACTTCCAACATTTTCGGGTGAAGTTGATTTATTTCGTTCACTTATGTTGTTACCGGGAATTAATAAATCATCAGAATTAGCAAATGGTTTATATGTTAGAGGCGGTTCTCCGGATCAAACTTTAACACTGGTTGACGGAGCTGTTTTGTATAATCCTGCACATATCGGAAATATTGCGAGTACTTTTAATTCCAATGCCATCAGAGATATTAAATTAATTAAAGGCGCATTTCCTGCTGAGTATGGCGGCAGATTATCAAGTGTTTTGGATATTAAATTAAAATCCGGAACAAAAGAAAAGGAAACAGGTACATTTGGATTAGGTCTAATTAATTCTTTCTTTTCTTTTGAAGGACCTCTAAAAGAATCAGCTACTTATATGTTTGCTGGCAGGTGGATGTATTATGATGCACTTCAAAAAAAATTTAACAAGCAAAGTTCCATTCCGCTGTATAATTTTTACGATGTGAATGGAAAAATTAATTATAACATTTCTGATGTAAGTGCATTTTCCTTAAGTATAATGTTTAGCAGTGATAAGATGTATAATCCAAGTGATGATGAAATTAGTTACGATATTGAATGGAAGAATTCAAGTGTTACCTTAAATTGGCTACAGATAAATTCTAAATCGTTGTTTTTAAACTCTTCTTTAAGTTATGTTAATTATGAATTTTCATCTAAGGTAGGGATTGGTTCCGGTTCCACAAGCTCATCATCATACTATTCAAATCCAAATCTAACAGATTTAATTTTAAGGCAGACTGCTGAACTAAATTGGGCGATGAATCAAAAATTAAAAACAGGTTTTGAAATTTCTTTTCACAATTATGATTTGCTTTACAATGAGTATTACGATTTAAGTTATGAGCAAGATCCTTTTGCCGGTAAAAATATTAATTCGATTGAAGCAGCATTATTTTTTCAAAACGAATCAGAATTATTTGATCGGTTAAACACAAATATTGGTGGAAGAATATTTTATTTTGATGCGCAGAAGCTTCTGTCATTCGAGCCAAGAGTTTCTTTATCATACCAAATGTTTGAAAACTTTTATATTAAAACTGCAGCCGCATTGGCAAATCAATACCTGCATCTTATTTCCAGAAATGACATTGCACTTCCAACCGATCTTTGGTATCCGGCAACAGCTAATATCGAACCTAGTCGATCCGCGCAATTTGTCTTTGGTTTAGATTCTTATTTTGATGAAAATTCTTATCAAGCTTCTATTGAGACTTACTACCGCGATATGAAAAAACTCTATGAATTTAAAAACTCTCCTGAGATTAATCCTTTAAATAATTCAATTGAAGATCAATTTCTTAAAGGCGAGGGTGAAGCGTATGGCGTTGAATTATTTTTCCAAAAAAGAACTGGAAATCTGCAAGGCTGGATAGGTTATACATTATCGTGGACAAGACGAAAGTTTGATGAACTAAATGCGGGCAAAGTCTTTTATCCAAAATATGATAGAAGACATGATCTTTCTTTAGCCGCAACTTATACTTTAAATGATGCTATAACTTTTGGTGCAACTTTTATTTATGCAACTGGAATGCGATATAATGCGCCTGCCGGGCAGTTTATATTTAATCCGATTGGAAGTGCAGGCTCAACACAAGTTTTACTTGATTACGATGCACTTAATACCTATAAATTTCCTGCCTATAATAAATTGGATTTAAATTTTAATTATAAAATAAAAATGGATAAGCTAGACTTAAATCTGTTTATTAATCTTTACAATGTTTATAACCGCAGAAATGCATTTGCACAGTTTATTGTTTTACCCAAAACTGATGACGGTTCAGAAAAACCAATGTTAAAAAGAATTTCACTTTTTCCATTCATTCCTGCTGCAGGTATAAGTATTACATTTTAATTATGAAAAATTTTTTATTCATATTGATTTTGTTCACTTCATTCTTTATTGGGTGTGAGAATGAGGAATTGCTAAATCCCGAGTTACGTTATACTCAAAAAATAGTTGTAGAATGCGAACTTAGTTCTGTAGGTTTTTTCCCTGGCGTTAGATTAACCAAAACATTACCCCTTGGAGTCAAGTTTGATATTAAACTTGCTGAAATTAAGGAGGCAATTCTTTATCTGCGCATAAATGGATTTAAAATTGTACCACTACACTATACAGAAAACGGAATATACAAACCTCTTTATGAACTTAAAGCAATCGAAGAAGAATACTATGAATTATTTGGTGAATGGGAGAATTATAAATTTTATGCCGTTACAAGAATTCCAGTAAAGCCGGTTATTAACTTTGTAAAATATAATCCGGGAGGATTTTATTCAGAAGCAGATGTAAAAACATTTAAAGATGAAGTGTATGGTGCTCTTTGGGCTGTTGATATTGGCTCGTTCGATACTGCTAAAGATTTTTATAATATTGCGGTTCCCCAAGAAAATAGTTCCAATAATTCAATTAAAGTTCGTAGCGCTGCTTATCCAAAAAATTATCAGGCATCAATTTATGATGGAAGAAGGTATATCAGAGTTTATTCGTTCGATCATTCATTTAACGAGTATTTTAAAACTAAAGATCAAAATAAAGATATAGACAATCCGTATGTTCAAGGATCGGGAAACACAATTTGGAATGTTAAAGGAAATGATGTGATAGGTATGTTTATTGGTGTAAGTAAATCAGATTCTATTCTTATAAATTAATTTGTATGAAATACATTATAAAAATATTAGCTTTTCTAATTCTTATTGTTGCATCAAGTTGTCTTGATGATAATAATCTACTGACTAATAAAATTGAGTTAAATCAGACAGCTAAAATACTTCATTATATTGAAAGCACAGGAGATTTTGCCAATACTAATTTAGCGCCGGCTTTAGTTTCTGCAACTGATTTATATAACAACATTACGCAATATTTTGTTTTGGATATCAGAACTTCTCAAGAATTTTTAGTTGGGCATATATCATCAGCAATGAACATTTCAAACTCCAAGCTTTATCAAACAGTTGATTCTCTTTACACCGTAAACCCATTAAAAAAAATAGTTATAGTTTCAAAAAATGGTCAAGCATCAACATATTTTGTTTGCTTATTGCGTTTAGCCGGATTTACAAATGTTTACAGTCTAAGATTTGGAATGGCATCATGGAATTTTGTTTTTGCCGATGAATGGTATGCTGCATTAGGATCCTCGGTATTTCCTTTTTCAAATATCGATTATCCTAAAAGACCTTTTACAAATTTACCTACTTTAGAATTTCCGCCATCAATTAGCTCAGATAAAGAAAAAACAATTTATAGAATAAAGGAACTTATCAACAACGGTTTTCTATCAGGTATAAATTATGAAGAATATTTTTCTTCAGATGTTATAAACTCACACTTTTTAATCTGCTACGGTCAGGTTAGATTATATAGTGATTTTTCAGTCGGTGGCGCAGGACATCCCAAAAACACGGTTTGGTTCAAAGACTCGACATTGTTTGAATTTAGAAGTACAAATAGTTTGCAAACATTACCAATCGATCAATCGATTTTAATTTATAGCGGAGATGGTCATTTAAGTGCTTGCATGGCTGCATACCTAAAGCTATTAGGTTATGATGTAAAGACATTACTTTTCGGCGCCAATCAATTATTGTACTCTCGACTAGCTACAACACCCGCAATATCAAATAATGCTTTTACTTCTTCAGATATTATGAATTATCCCTACACCCCAGGAAACTAAATTTTAGTCAATTATTATTATCACTTTTCCAACAGTTTCACCCGATTGAAATTTTCTTACGGCAGCCAATAAATCGGTAAACTGATAAACTTCACCTATTAAAGGTTTCGGCAGATTCATCTTTAAAATATCTTTCAAAATATTTTGCATCAATTCAATTTTATCCCATAAATAAATAAGGTTGAAGCCCATAACACTTTTGTTTTTGTCGGATAGTGAAAGCGGATCAATTTTTGGTCTGGTTAAATATTTTTGTATAACTTTTAGATAGTTGGGGCGGGAAGAACCTGTAGAATACTGGGCAGCACCATAAACAATTATTCTGCCGCCGGCACTTAATTGTTTAAAACTTTCAGAAAATATTTTGCCGCCTATACACTCTAATACAATATCAAGATTTTTGTCTTTTAAACTTTCTGCTAAGTTTTTATCAAAGTTATGATCACGAACTATAACCTGATCGTATCCTTCTTTTTTAAGAAGTGCTGTTTTTTTATCACTACCAACTGTGCCAATTGTATAAGCATTAAATCTTTTCGCTATCCGATTTGCATAAATTCCAACACCGCCCGCTGCCGAGTGAATTAAAATAGTTGAGTTATTTTTAATATCCGCAAGTTCAATCAAGGAGTAATATGCAGTTAAAGATTGGACGGTAAAAGCTGCACCATCTTCAAAACTCCAATCCATTGGAATTTTAGAAATATAATTTTTATTGATGTTTAAAAAGTTGGTATAAGCTCCAAATCTTATGGCACCCATTACTTTGTCACCAACCTCAAACTCGGTTACGCCTTTACCTTTTTTTAATATTATTCCCGAATATTCTAACCCAGGCACAAAACTTTCTTTGGGTGTAGCTGAATACAATCCTTGAATAGCGAAAACATCTGCAAAGTTTAATCCAATTGCTTTAACTTGTATTGTTACTTCATCATCAGCAGGATTGGCTAAATCTTCTTTAACCAACTTTAAATTATTTATCGAGCCTGCTTTATTAATTCTGTATGCTAAACGTTCCATTTGAATCTTTAATATTTTTATGTATCCTAATATAAAATAATTGAGTAATAAGATGAGAATTCAACCCAATTGTTTTAAATTTGTACTACTTAATTTGTCATTCCCGCGAAGGCGGGAATCCATAAACAATAAAAGATATTCCTGCTGGAGTTTATCCCGATGAAAATCGGGGTAGGAATGGCGGTTTTAAAACGAGGAAGAAATGAACGAACAACTTATTGAATGTGTACCAAACTTTTCTGAAGGACAGCGTCCTGAAATAATTAAACAAATTACAGATGAAATTGAAAAAGTAGAAGGTGTAAAACTACTTGATGTTGATCCCGGTTACGATATGAATCGAACGGTTGTAACTTTTATCGGCAATGCTAAAGCTGTTAAAGAAGCAGCATTCAATTCTATTAAAAAAGCATCTGAGCTTATTGATATGAGTAAACATAAAGGCTCGCATCCAAGAATGGGTGCAACAGATGTTTGTCCTTTTGTTCCTGTTAGCGGAATAACAACTGAAGAGTGTATTGAACTTTCAAAAGAAGTTGCAAAACGTGTTGGTGATGAACTTGGTATTCCAATCTATCTTTACGAAAAATCTGCAACAAAACCAGAAAGAGAAAATCTTGCAAAGATTAGACAGGGTGAATATGAAGCACTTGAAGAAAAATTAAAAAAACCAGAATGGAAACCTGATTTTGGTCCAACTAAGTTTAATGCTAAAGCGGGTGGAACTGTAATTGGTGTTCGTGAATTTTTAATTGCATACAATATTAATCTTAAATACTCGTGAAGAAAAATATGCCACTGATATCGCATTCGAATTGCGAGAAAAGGGAAGAAGTGCAAGAGAAGGCGGCGATGGTCCATTTTATTTTAAGAGTGAAAAGATTTTAAAATATGATAAAGAAAAATATCCCTGCGGCAGTTGTGATTTTATTGGAAAGACAATTGATGAAACTATTAAACACTGCAAAGAAAAACATGGTTATGATTTAGTTGAACTTTTAGATCTAAACGGAATTGATCCCCAAAAACCCGAAGGACAATCAGTTAAAATCCCCGGAAAGTTTAAACACTGTAAAGCAATTGGATGGATGGTAAATAAATATGATCGTGCACAAATCTCAATAAATCTTACTAACTACAAAGTTACATCAATGCATCACGTATTTGATGAAACAGAAAAACTTGCTTCTGAAAGAGGTTTGCGGGTAACAGGAAGTGAAATTGTTGGAATGGTTCCTTATCCAGCTTTGCTTGAAACAGGAAAATATTTTTTAAGAAAACAACATCGTTCAACTGGAATTCCAATTCGAGATATTTTAAACACTGCTGTTCAATCACTTGGGTTGAATGATGTTTCGGATTTTATAATTGAAGAAAGAGTTTTAGGATTACCAAAAAATTTGAATACTGCACTTGTTGAAATGAAACTCACAGATTTTGTTGATGAAGTATCGAGAGAAACTCCGGCTCCTGGCGGTGGTTCAATTGCAGCATTAGCAGGTGCGCTTGGTGCAGCATTATCATCAATGGTTGCAAACTTAACTGCAAACAAACGTGGTAGTGATGCTGAGATAGATAAAATTCTTAACGAAGCTGCAGATAAATGTCAGCAAATTAAAAACACTTTAGTTAAAGCAGTTGATGAAGACACAAATGCATTTAATGATTATATGGCTGCTAGAAGACTTCCAAATAAAACTGCTGAAGAAAAGAAAACTCGCGAGGAGGCAATGCAAAATGGATTAAAGCAAGCAGTTTACGTTCCTCTGAACACTGCGCAGTTAAGCTATGGAGCAATTGAGATTGCTCAGACCGTCGCAAAGTTTGGCAATCCAAATTCAATTACAGATGTTGGAGTTGGTGCACAAAGTGCTTATACAGGTGTGCTTGGCGGAATTTACAATGTGCTAATCAATCTTAAAGATATTATAGATGAAAAGTTTAACTCCGATATGAGAAAATCCTGCGCTGAATTAAAAGATAAATCACAAAAGAAACTTAAAGAAGTTTTGGAGTTTGTAGAAAGCAAATTGTAATTCCAAAAGCAAAGAATATTGACGCTTCTGAATTAGGAAAAATAGTAGTTGTTTACTAAAATTGAATAACTGCTGATCTTATTATAGTTTTACATAGTTCTTTTAAATTTATTGCGAGCGTAACTCAGTTGGTAGAGTGTCAGCTTCCCAAGCTGGATGTCGCGGGTTCGATCCCCGTCGCTCGCTCTAAATTTTCTTCTTCTCTTAATGGTCATAATCAATTCAAACAAAATAAAGATATCACAAGAATTCCAATTTAATCTAATTGAAAGAACCCCCTTTTACCATTGGTAAAAAGATAATAAAGAATTATTCTGCAAAAGTTGCAAAATTTTATTGCTGATTATGTACTCTTGCTAATCAATTAGCTTTATTTTCTTGCAACTATCATTTATTATTTCGATCTTGATCTTAAAATAAATCAGAATGGAACTCAAATGAGAGTTCAAGTTCGGTTTTACACATTCCTCTCTTTCCTGATTTTAATTTTGTCTAAACAGACGTTTCTGCAAAATTATTTTCTAACGCACAGGCTATGAGATGCTAGCCACAACTAAAAAGGAAGTCACCTGCAAACATTTAGCTCTTATTTTAATCGATGCACAAAAGAACAAAATTGATTTAAGTAAAATATTAGTAGGAATACCATATGAGCTCCCATATTTATTAAACAAACGCGAACGCATTGAATGGAAATACTGGTGCAAAATACTATCTAATTTAAGAGCATATTATACTCCACTGGAGTATGAAAGAATAGGTAGAGAATATGTTCAAAGTGGAAATTATATTGAAGGCGTATTGACAGCTTTTATATTTTTCTCCTCAAATAAATTAGCGAGAATTCTTGCGAAACAGTTTTTTAGAATTGGGGATAGTGATTTTACCTGTATTAATCATCAAGTAGAGTATCTTGCTGATAATAAGATAAGAACAAAGCTTAGTACTTACGATGAGTATGATTTCTGCCCGGAATTTTATCACTTGACTAAAGGAGCGTGGGATCAATTCGGTAAGATAATCGGGCACAAAGAATTCAAAATCGATGTTACTTGGATTCATCAAGGAGTAATTTTTGATGTTTCATGGAAAAAACAAGGGATTTTATTTAAGATAAAAAGGTGGATGAGGTGGATATTCAATATTAAAAAAGCAGTTGGGGAGTTATCTGAATCGCATGAAGAATTATTAAATCAGTACACTAAATTAGAAGAATCAAAAAATCTTTTACAGAAACAAACAACGCAGCTTAAAACCGCACACAATATATCAACAGCTATACGTCAGAGTTTAAATATTAAAAACACGTTAGATGCTATTACAAAAGCATTGGTAGCAGAAGCCGGCTTTTCTGCTGCCTCTATTCAACTGTTCGAAGATGTAGATGAAAATGACATAGATATAAAAGCACAGACAGGCAATTTGACCAACTCAATCTCTCCGATTTATCAACATATTATAATTAACGAAAAAAAAATTGGGGAGCTAATCACTTATCCTAAAATAGGAATAGATTACTTTGACGGTAATGAACTTCTTGAATATCTTTTGCCTGTAATAAATATTGCAATTCATGATGCACTTGTGCTCAGAGCCATTGTTGATTACAGAGATAATCTGGAAACAAAAGTCACGGATCGTACTTTAGATTTACAAAATGCTCAGGACGAATTGATTGAAATAAATAAATTGCTGAAATTAGCTCATCAAACTCAAATCAGATTCTTCACTAATATATCACACGAGTTCCGCACACCGCTTACATTAATTCAGGGACCCGCAAAACAGATAATTGAAAAGACAAATGAACCGGATACAAGAGACAGCGCAAATTTCATTTACAGAAACTCGCAAAAACTCATCAGGTTAGTCAATCAGCTTTTGGATTTATCGAAACTGGAAGCGGGTGAAATGAATATAAGAGCAAGTGAAACGGATATTATTGCTTTCTTAAAAGAAATAGTTCTTTCATTTACAACTTATGCAGAAAAAAAGAATATAACTTTAAAGTTTATTAATGATGAAGATCAAATACTTGTTTACCTGGATAGAGATAAAATGTATAAAATTATTAATAATGTTCTTTCAAATGCATTTAAGTTTACTCCTGAAGGTGGAAATATCGAAGTAACTGTAAAATCTAAACCCTCTTCTTTTCCCCCTTTGGTAAAGGGGGAATTAAAAGGGGGTTCTATTGAGATAATAATTTCTGATACTGGAATCGGAATACCCAAAGACAGAATAGATAAAATATTTGATCGTTTCTATCAGGTGGATGGAAGCCATACAAGAGAGCAGGAAGGAACGGGAATCGGATTAGCCCTCACTAAAGAGCTTGTTGATCTGCATGCAGGGAAGATAAAAGTAGAAAGTAAAGAAGGGGAAGGATCAACATTTACAATTAGCTTTACCATTGGGTAAAGAGCATCTTACACCCGAACAAATTATTGAGGTTGATGAAGATGAAGATCACGTTCTTGCATCTCAGGAAGAATATCTTTCAAATAATTTATCAAATAAAAATGGATTTGATATTGAATCTACATTGTCTTCAGCAAAGCCTGTACTTTTAGTGGTGGAAGACAATCCGGAAGTAAGATTATTCATCAAAGGTATTTTTGATAATGAGTATAAAATATTTGAAGCCGGAAATGGTGAGGAGGGAGTAAAAATATCATTTGAAGAAATACCTGATCTTATAATTAGTGATTTAATGATGCCGAAGATGGATGGATTTGAAATGTGCGATAAACTAAAAAATGATGAAAGAACCAGCCACATACCTATAATTATGCTTACAGCAAAAGCAACCAACAAAGATAAGATTGAAGGATATGAAACCGGTGCAGATGATTATATAATGAAACCCTTCGATGCGGATGTTCTAAAAGCAAGGGTTAAGAATCTTGTTGAACAAAGAAAAAAACTTAAAGAACATTTTGTAAAGGATGGTTTGTTTAATTTAGATGATAAGAATATAACACAGGTTGATAAAATCTTTCTTCAGAAAGTTGTTAAAATAGTAAACAATCATTTATCTGATACTTTATTTGGAGTTGAAACACTTGCAGGTGAAATTGCTTTAAGCAGAGTTACAGTTCACAAAAAATTAGTTTCCTTAATCGGCGAACCGCCCGGTGAACTTATAAAAAGAATAAGACTAAGCACTGCTGCAAAACTTCTTGTAAATAACCACGGCAATATTTCTGAAATTTCACTGGAAGTTGGTTTTAATAATCCGGCTTACTTTTCAGAGTGTTTTAAAAAGCAATTTGGCATTTCTCCCTCGCAATACTATCATAAATTTACCAATCATTAATCTTTAGCAACTTTTCAAGTTAGCAAGTTTACGAGATTGATAGAAATACTAACCAGATTGGTAGACTTAACCTCCTTCAAAAATTACATTTATATAAGCAATTCCTGATTTTATAAATAAACTTACTGTAATTGTGAGCGACACTTGTGATCGAAGCAAGCTCAAAATTCTACACTGGGATTGCTTAAATCGGGGCTCATTCGCAATGACAAAAAACTAGTGATTATGGATTAAATGCTGATGGAAGAATTAGTACCATCTGAGTTTTATCTGAGCCAAAATTTTCCTAATCCATTTAAGGAACAGACGGTAATAAAATACTGTGTGGCTTATAAAACCAAAGTACAATTAATTGTTTATGACTCCGAAGGTAAAGTAGTTGAAAAACTTGTTGATGAACAAAAAAAGCCCGGTACTTATGAAGTAGAATTCTCTGCTTTGCGATGTCATTCCGGCGGAAGCCGGAATCTACCAGACGGATATTATTTCTATCGTTTAGAAGCCGGTGATTATATAAGCGAAAAAAAATGGTTATGTAAAAATGAATTACTCTAATTAAGCTTTAACTAAATATAATTTCTAAATATTTATTGGAGGTTCGCTATGAGAAAGTTACTTGTTTCTTTTATTGTTCTTTTTACTTTGATTTTTTCTTACACCATTCTTGCACAGGAAATGGGATCGTTAAGAAGAAGTTATAATAAAGATTTTCCAGTAAAACTAATGAAACCCACAGGGACACCATTAGCTGCTGGCACATACACAATCGGTAGTGGTGGTAATTTCCCTACAATTGATTCCGCATTCAGCAAACTAAGCACTGATGGTATTGCTGGAACTGTTACTCTTGAATTAATTGATGATTTATACACAGCCCCTACAGATAATTATGGGTTCTTGTTAAATGGACCAATTCCCGGTGCAGCCCATGATAATAGAGTTACTATTAAACCTGCGGCTAATAAAAATGTAACTATCGAGGGAAATGGAGAAGCGGTAATAACCTTTCTGAATACAAGTCATCTTACTCTTGATGGAACATCCCTTACCGGCTCTGCTACTCTAACGTTTCATGCTCTATACAATAATCAATTTATTTGGAATGACTGCGTGCATTTTCTAGATAATTCTGATTACAATTTAATTCAAAACATAATTTTTATTTCTGAAGATAACAATAGAGCATGTGCTGGTCTTGTATTATACACGAGCTGGAACGTCGGAATATTTGCCCCCGACAGCAATTCTGTTAAAAATAATTTTGTAAAAAAAGCCGGATTTGGAATTGTTTTGCAAGGAAGCGTTAACACTAGAGTTATAGGTAATATTATTAAGGAAAATATTATTGGTTCGGAAAGTGATAGCCTAATTAGTGTCGGAATTCACATAGTGAAGTCTCAAAATAGCATCGTTGAAAATAATGTAGTTCAAAATTTAAAAGTCAGTGGAATTATTCCTTCAGACGATCTGGTAATGGGAATAAATTCATATTATAGTTATGGAGATATTATAAGAAAAAATGTAGTTCATAATCTCAAAAGCAGTTCAGGATATACAAGTGTTGGAATACTGTTGTCAGGAAGTATCGGCGAAGTAGGCAATAACAATTTAGTTTATAATAATATGGTATATGATATTCAAAGTACCTCAACAGCTTTCAACAACAGAGTTACAGGAATTCAAATTTGGAATCAGAACAATCCTAAAATCTATTATAACTCCATATATCTATCGGGTACGGGTACAAACAAATATGGTTCTGCAGCATTGTATATTGAATCGCAGTGTACAAATGTAGAGGCAAAGAATAACATCTTTATAAACACAAGAGACGAAGGTCAATACTGTGCATCCGCAATTTATGATTATTCTGCTACAAACCTAATTTCAGATTATAATGACCTTTTCTATGACAATACGAATTCTAATAATTGTCTGGTTAGGATCAGCAACACAAAATACAATACACTTGCAGACTGGAGGGCAATGGGAAAAGATATCAATTCAGTAAGTAAAGCAGTTAATTTTGTTTCTGCTACTGATCTTCACTTAACCGGATTTTCTAATGGAGATATTGATCTTATAGGAACCCCAATTGCCGGAATAACAACCGATATTGATGGTGATACAAGAAATGCATTATACCCATATAAAGGAGCTGATGAAGCTTCTGTTCAACTCCCCGTTGAATTAAAATCGTTTACAGCACAAGCAGAAAATCAAAAAATAATTCTTAAATGGACTACCGCTACAGAATTAAATAACAATGGATTTGAAATACAAAGAAGAGTTGCTGAAAGTGATTTTGCTACCATTGGTTTTGTAAAGGGTGAAGGAACAACAACAAATCAAAAAGAATACTCTTACATCGATAAAGATTTAGTTGATGGAAAGTACTCATATAGACTCAAGCAAATTGATTTTAACGGTACTTTTGAATACTCAGATGTAATTGAAGTTGACGTTAGGACTCTTGATGAATTTGCACTTGAACAAAATTTCCCCAATCCATTTAACCCGACTACTACTATTGGATATGTTCTAAAAGAAAAGAGCAACGCAAAACTAATATTGCTAAATGCTATTGGTGAAGAAATAACTGTTCTTGTAAATGAAGAGCAAGACAAAGGATTCCATAAAGTAGATTTCAATGCAGCTAATCTTCCAAGTGGAGTTTATTTCTATAGGCTGCAAGCTGGTTCATTTGCAGAAACTAAGAAAATGTTGTTACTAAAATAAAAACGTTTAGAGTGTTCAATCATATTGTAAACACTCACGATTGAACACCCTGATTATTTAATAATCAAATTATTAGGAGGTTCGCAATGAGAAAGTTACTTGTTCTTCTTGTTTTACTAGCACCATTTTTTTTGGTGTTAAATATTGAAGCGCAACAATGGTCTGCAGAGCAGCAGGAAGTCTGGAAAACTATTGACGCTTCGTGGCAAGCCGCTAAGGATGGTAAGAT
>CAVPND010000007.1:0-41448 GCA_963706055.1 uncultured Ignavibacteriales bacterium
TTTATGGAAGAACAGCACTTAAAAAATGTTAGAATAATGACTGATATAGTTTCTGATTACTGGACTGTTGTGCTTGAAGGGGAAGTAAACAGTTTGGCTGAATTTGAGAATCATAGGAACTTTACATCTCAGCAGCAAGTAAAGGAAATTATGGCAGGTTATATGGATCTAGTTGAAGGTGGTAGGCGAGAAATTTTTCAGATTGAATAATATAATTGTACCCTATCAATTAAACTTGATAGGGTATTTTTTGCTCTTATAAATATTAACTAAAATAATACTTTCAGTTCCTTGTTTATTCATAAATCTCATAAAAAACATTTTTGTGAAAGAATCTTACATTTTGTCCAAGTGCTAAAAATTGAGCGGTTTTAGGTTCATTATTAATCAGTTTGAAGTATTCATCAGAATTAAATTGTATTCGATTCACGTTTTTGGTTTCTCGATTCTGCAATTCACTATCAACCCAAAACTTATCCTGCTGATAAACTGCTCTTCCTAAAACATTTTTAACTTGCTGGGTAAGATTTCTTTTACTCCCTTCGGAATCTGTATATGATAATCTCTCATTGCCTTGCTGAGTTTGTTTTATGTTTGAAGCAGAATTTAATCCCTGAAATTCTTCACTCACTTCAACACTGCCTCTTCCGCTTTTATCTTTCATCCGGAAATAGTCTGCTTCATTTTCTTTTTTCAATTCAGGTTTGGGTGGAAGCGTTTGCAAACCATCAACTAATCTACCGCTTCTAATTCTAATTTCTTCATCTTCCATAATTAAATAGCTTGTGTAAGGAGTAATTATTCCATGCTCGCGTGCAAGATTTGTAACTTCTTCAACAAGTTCTTTGTCTTCACCATTCAATCTTATTAAATCAAGCAAGTATCCTATTCTTCTTGAAGCCCAAAGTGGTGGAATGAAATTATATTCACTCATATCGTTTGTGAATTTATTATTTAAAATAAAAACTTTCTTTTCACCATTTATCAATCCTGATAACTTGATTTCTGAATTTCCATTTCCTTTATACCTACCAAATACAATCAGGTTTGACCCTTTAAATAAATCTGGCAAATCTTTTGGATAAGTTTGATAAACCTCAACATTATTAAAATCTAACTTCAAATTGCTTAAAACAGGAGACTGAATTTTATCGTAAAAATTTGAGACCTTGATTTCAATATCTTCATCATCGCTTACATAAGTTCTCCAGGCTTTTGTAGCATCTGTAAGCTTATCAAGAAGGTGAGTGTTAATTTCATCGCCAACACCAAAAGTGAAAATTCTGGAATTGGTTTTATTAGAATTTAAAATGCGTTTAACTAATTTGTCATCATTCATTTCACCGATAGTTGGTTTGCCATCTGTAAGAAAGACTATGAAGTGCGGCAAGGACGATTCCTTGTAATTCTTAAAAGCCAAATTAAAAGCTTCCTCAATGTTTGTTCCGCCAATTGCCTTTAGATCGTCAATAAATCTTTTTGCTTCATTTATATTTCGTTTATCTGCCTTTTCAACAGTCTTAAATAATGAATAGGCTTCTGTTGAAAAACGAATAATATTAAAATGATCATCTGGCATTTAAATTATGAACACAATACAGTAATGCCTTCTTTGCCTGCTCTAACTTTTCACCGCTCATACTTCCGGAAACATCAAGAATAAAAGTTATGTCTTTGCTTTCAATATTGTTTTTATTAATCTGAATTGATGGACTTGCGCTTAGCATAAAATATCCATCCTTATTACCCGATTTATAAGTGAGTAATGACAATCCAACTACAGATGAATTTTTTGAAAAATAAAGTTTGAAGTCGGTATCTGGTTTTATGTTTTCAGCTTCATAAGAAATTATTGAATGATTATCACTTTTATTTACGACATCAACTTCGTGAGATGGGCAGTAAATATTTTTAAGTTTTTCATCTGATTTCAAATCAATCTTTACAGAAACGTTATTTAGCGGTTTTGCAGAAAACTTTTCTGTGTTTAGCGGATAAATGTATTCAAATAAATTATTATCAGATTCTAACAGCTGTGAATAACTTATAGATATTTTCTTTTCGCTTCTTGGTTCGATAGGGAAGATGCGTAATTTGAAAATATTCTGTTCACTGTATTCGAGCAAAGCGGGGTCACGCATTTGTCTTACAATATCTTCATAAATCTTTCTTGCTTTATCGGAATCAAGCAATTCAGCTTTAGTTTCTTTGCCGTTAATAACCATTGTAAAGTTGTTAATCACAGCTCCTTTCGGGACGGGGAATATATAATAGCCTTCAAGCTGAAAGTTTGATGGATTATAAAATGATTGATCAATTTTGGTTACTGCTGATTGCCCATCAATCTTAACATCAACTTTGTGATATAGAACCTCTAAAGGAAATGGATTAGGTAATGGGTTAGGGCGGGGAATAACAATGAATCCATCGGCAAAGGATAGATTACTTAGCAAAAAGAGTAGCGCGATTACAGATATTTTGTTTAACATTTCTTCACCTTGTTATATGAATAGTCATTTCGAGAGAGTCTTCGACCGAGAAATCTGCTTTCTTAGTTTTTAAACAGATTTCTCTCCCGATTGAAATCGGGAGAGAAATGACAATTGATTTATTCAAACTTATAATTTTTTTGTTTTGCCTGCTCACGAATTGTCTTAATCATTACAGCATCAAGTGTGTTTTCATTTTTATTTTCAAGCATCTTTTGTGCAACGTATTTACTTCGCTCATCATTAAGCTTATTTATTTTTGATTGGATTTGCTCGCGTTCTTTTTCCATTTTATCAATATAAGCTTTTCTTTCCTGCACACTCATCTTTTTCATTTCATCAGGAAGTTCTTCATCTTTTAATTCTTCTATTTTTATAGAGCCATCTTTCTTTGCATCAACTAAATCCCAGCTTGAGTTTTTGTATTGCCCACCGGATTTTGTAACTGATCTTTGAACCATTACTTCCGGACTTAAACTCATCGAGTTAGCATCTTGTTCAGCTTGCAATTCTTTCTTTTCTCTACCGCTATTTCCAAATGCGATATAAGTTTTATTTAGTTCCTTACCAAGTTTTACAATTTCATTGTCTTGTGGGGCATCTATATGGACTATTGCAGCATTGTGATCGATATTTATGTACTTACCGTCAGAAATATCAGCTCCGTCTTTCCACATAGTTTGAACTCCTTCCTCGTAGTTACCGCAGAATATTGTATTTACAACGATTCCATTTTTAACAGCTTTTTTACAAGCTTCTTTGTAATCCACATCGCCTTGTGTAAACGGTTCATTGCCAGCAATAAAAATTATTTTAAGTTCGTCGTTAGATTTTTTCCATTGCAAGTTCTTAACGGCATCAAGTATAACTTTGCCGCAGTATTCTTGGCCGCCATTTGTTTTAAGCTTAAAAAGTTCATCAGAAATTTTATCAAGGTCTTGAGTGAATGGTACTATGTTTCTTAAGTGTCCTTCCTGTGAAGGAATTGCATCTTTGCCATATTCGTAAAGTGCAACATAAAGATCAACAGAATGCCGATCCTTTTTAGTATTCGCAAGTTCATTCACAATCTTCCAAAGTTGGCTTTTTGCCTGATCGATCAAACCATCCATACTATTGCTTGTATCTAAAAGTAATGCCAACTGAATTGAACTTTTTTTCAATGGTTTATAGTCTGTTATGTGATTTGCGAATGTTGTAGAAAAGCAAATTAAAGATATTATTAATACAACTAAGGATTTCATAATAACCTCCGTAAAGAATCAATTAATAATTTAACTAATGCTTTAACGGAGCTATCTTTTTGTTTGTTCCAATAAATTAGAAAATAAATTAGTAGGGGAAGATTTTTGACCTATTTGATTTCAAAATCAAAATAAGTACTTGGGAATGGTTCGTCTCTAAGAGTGAAATGCCACCACTCTTCTGCAAGATTTTTGAATCCGTATTTATCCATCATACTTAATAATAATAATCTATTTGCTCTCTGCTGCGAGTTTAGGGTTGTATTTTCTGTGTGTGATAATTTATTAAAACAATCGAATCCAGTTCCCATATCAATGCTATTATCTTTAAATCTTTTATCTATAGATTTAAAGCATTCACACTGATTTGTAATATAAAAGTCCGGTTGAAAGGGAAGTGGTATTGGTACAATTGTCAAATCGACTGTGCTGCCGCGGCTGTGTCCGGATTTTTCTGCAATATATCCATCTTCAAATAAGCTGGCTTTATTTATTGTTGGATAAAATTCCTTTTTGGTAAGTGTATCTGATAAATCTTTCGCCCATCTTACAAAATGATCAACTGCCCTTTGCGGGCGATAAGCATCGTATATCTTTAATGATAGATGAAATTTTCTAAGTTCAGACTGAACTTTTGCGAGAGAATCTGCAGCAGCTTTTGTTAAGTAACATTTTTCTTTATGGTAACCATCCACCGGTACACCAAGAAAATTGTGGTTAGTTAAATATCGTAGGTCTAGAACTATATCGGGAATAACATCCCGAATTTCAACAAATTCGTTTGGAATTTCCTGAGAATAAAATTGAAATGAAAGAGCAACAAAAAATATTAATATTAATTTTTTCATTACAGAAGAAAATATTATTCTGTCTTCCAATGACAATCTGTGCAGAGATGATTTTCAATTGATTCTCCAAGATCAACCGGATGCTGAAATTTCAACCCATTAAGGTCAACTCTCGTTTTACCGAGATTATCGGTTTGCGATATTATTTTATGGCAGCTATTGCAATCATTTGAAATAACTTTTCCATCATCACTAATATGATTTCCATCGTGACAACGGAAACAACCAGGAGTATAAACGTGTGAAATATTATCCGGAAAATGTTTCCAATCTGCGTTCATAAATGGGAAGTAATTTCTTGCATAAATCTTTTTTATTATTTCTATAGCAGTATCGATATTAATTCTTTTAGTTTTATAAACATCAGGGTAGTTAGAAATATAAAAACTTTTCACTTGCTGTGAGATGCTTTCAAGTGCTTGCTGCTTGGTAACATATTTATCTTCAAGAACTTCTACGGAAAGACTCTTAATAAATGGTAGTGATTTATCTATTTTATTGTTAGTTAGCATTTCATTTATCATTTTATCAGGCTGATGATAAATATGGGATGGACGATTATGGCAATCAATACAATCCATTGTTCTAAGATTTTCTTTTTTAAAATTTTTATCATCAAACTTAGAATTTTTATTCTTAAAAATAGTTTCTCTTCCATCTTTAGATGTAACCTTAACCCAAGGAATTTCTAATCTTCGCTCGTCTGTATGAATGTAAGAAATAATATTATCTGTATTTGTATGCCAATGGATTCCTTCAATCGCACCTAGCTGACTTTTACCGCCACCAATTTTGATAAGCATACTTATATCTGATTTTGTATTTTGTTCATCAGAAATGAAGTAACTGTAATCAACCTTTTTTTCATTAAAAAAATGAGAAGGTGTATGGCATTGCTCGCAGGTACCGATTGCCGGTCGTAATTCTTTTACAGGTGTTTCAATTGGTCGTGAAAATTTATCAAACAAAACAGAGTAGACCTGATAAGCACCAGAAAATTTAGATTTAACATACCAGCTTGTTCCAGAACCAATATGACAGCCTACGCATCCTACGCGCGAATGTGGAGAATCCAGATATGCAGTATATTCAGGTTCCATTACATCGTGGCAAACTGTTCCACAAAACTCATCGGTTTCGGTATACTCATATGCTTTAAAACTTCCAAATGCAGAAAATAACATCAACACAATTGTTCCGAGTTGAAAATGTAACGAACATTGCACGTTTTTTAGGATCATTTAAATCAATTATCGGAAGATGTTTTTTCACTTATCTCACCTTGTCGTTCTCTTTTTCTTTCTCTGATAATTCCATATGCAATTAACATCAGTCCCAAAATTAAAAGGCATGGTATAATAATGTAGGTTAGAATTCCCATGTAAGTATTTTCTTCAGTGCTGAAGAAATCTAGCACAAAGAGAAAAATAATCAACCCAAAACATAATGATGCTAATGCCGCACCGATCATAGTTATTGGATTATAAACGTAATGAGGGAATCTTTTCTTCATAGTTTTCTCACAGAATAAAAGAATTTTGAATTGTACTTTATTAGAAATAAAATGCTCTGAAACTAAACTTCATCGTCCAAATCTTCTTCAGATTTTCGTCTTTCTTCAGCTTGTTTCTTTTTTATTCTTTCAAGTTCAAGAGGATGCTCTTCAGCCATTTCTTCTTCGGTAACTGTTCCTTTAAACCAAACAAGACTCATTGGATAAATATCAGGATTAAAAATGACAAAGTAGAAATGCCATATAACTATTGCCAGGAATGCTAACCAGGCTTCATAATAATGAATTGTTCTAGCAATATCCCAATCAAGTTTTGAAAATACACCGATGTAGTCAATGTATATCCACATTAGCAGACCTGTAAAGGTCATCACAATAGTTCCCCAAACTAAAGCCCAGTACTCAGCTTTTTCAACATAACTGAATCTGTCTAATTTAGGTTTTACTTTAGAAAATCCAAGATTGAATTTAGCAACACCAATTGCATCAGTAAGATCTTTTAATTTTGGGAAAAGATCTTTAACTAACTCTCTGCCCCTTTGTGTAAATGCAATGTAATATATATGATAGAGACTAACCACAATCATTGCAATTGCCGCAATGCGGTGAATCAAGCTTCTATATTCAACAGCATCAGTCCAGAGATCTCTAATATGGCTAACCCACCAGGAATCAGGATATCGTAACATAAATCCTGTTAAGACAAGTATCATAAAACTAATTGCCATTGTTGCATGCTGTATTCTCTCACCAACAGTCATTCTTAAATAAAGTGAGTGCCCATGTTTTTCTTCTCTGATCTGACCAAGTTGTTTTAGTTTTCGAATTTTAGATTTTTTTATCAAGGTCTAACAGATTGTGTAACAACATTCCACCAAGAATAGAGAACAGTAGGAAAATGTATGTTGTCGAAATCCAGTATAAAATGGGTTCATCTTCTTTTTCAAGAGTAACGTGAATACTACCTTGTGTAAATGTTTCATTTGCACCAGGGTGGCAGCTTCCGCAGGTTTTTACAAGATTATCTTTATGAACCATTGAGGTTGGATACTTGATGGTTTAATGTTGTGCACACCATGACAACTACCGCAATTAGCAACAGTAGCAGAACCACCGCTTAAGGCAAGTCCGTGATATGATTCGGAAAATGTTTTATATCGGTTAGCAGACAATTCCATATTTTTCAGAAAGCTTTCATTGATTCATGACAAGGTGAACAGATTTGCCTTGAAACATTTTGAAACGCAACAGGTGAATTAGGATCATCTGTTCCTTAGGATATTATGTTCACCATGACAGTTGGTACAGGAAGGTGCATCTCCATTACCTTTTGCAACTAGTTGACCGTGAATACTTTCGAAAACTCTTTTTAACTCAGAGTGACATTTACCACACGTATCTGGAATTTTAAGTCTTTAAATACTGTGATCGGGAATCAGTTCCTTCAATGATCTGATGAGATTATGACAATCAATACAATTTGCAGCATTACCATTATTCTTTTGATGCAATGCAAATCCATGTACACTTTTATCGTAAGCATTTATAAAGCCGGCCGAAGGGGTTGATCTTTCCCTAACATCTTTATTATCCAAATGACAAGATAAGACATAAGATTTCTTGAGCTTTTTTCATCTCAACTTTATTATCATTAAAAGCAAATCTGTTAAAGTTGATTTATGACAGGTAATACAATTTGGGGCACCCTTATCTCCGGCTTTTGAATGCTTCCCGTGATTAGAATTCAAGTAATTAGTCACTAACATCTTTATGACAGTTTCCGCAGGAAACATCAAGATTGTTTTATTCCAATTACTTTTGGAGTTTTGTTGATACAACATCATGAATTCCATGACAATTTTTGCAGGAAGTGTCATTACTTTTTCCAAGTCCTTTTGACTTTAAAATTTGAGGATGAAATGAATGTTTGGTTAAAGCATTTTGATGACAACTTGCACAATTAATTTCTTTAATATTTTCTGCGTGAGGAATATTTTCTGCATCAAATCCTTTATGGCAGGAAACACAGCTTAGCTTTGAGTGGACAGAACTTTTATAAACATCTTCCTTAACAAATAGGGAAATTTCTTTCCCATTTTTTTCCATAGTAAGCTCATTATCACTATGGCACATCAAACAGTCATCAATCGATTGAGCATATATATTTGAGGGTAGAATAACTAATCCGATTACAAGGAGGGTTTGTATTTTTTTTAAGATGTTTGGGAAGCATCTTAATTTTTCGCTTGATGATGATTTCAGTGCCATAGATGATAAATTCAAAATTTACTTTTCTCCTTTAAGAGTAAGTAACCAATCAACTAATATTTTTAAATCTTCTTCAGAACCTTTAAAAGATGATTTATGATCTTTATCGTTAAGTTTTGTTTCTTTCTTTAAATACTTTAGTAAAAATTCTTCGGTTTTATCTTTACCAACTGTTGAAAGATCAACAGCATCTGATTTTTTAGATTCAACACCTTCAGTCGTAACTGTGTGACACATTGAACATTTGTTATCAACAAATATTTTTTTCCCATCATTACTTGGTTGGTCTGCGATAGTATATGCGAATCCATAAAGTGCGACTATTGTAACAACAAAACCTAGATAAATCAATATATTTTTCATTTTATTTTTCCTCTAAAATTTTTATTACTTAGTTATTGATTTTGTACCCTAATGTTACAATTAGAATACCACAGTTTCAATGTTTATTATTTGCTAAAAATCCAATATTATCTTTGTTCAGTTTTGCTAATTTTCTCAGCTTTGGGAAGCCGTTTTAGTACAATTTCGCAAGAATTGGAATGTATTTCGAATTTATGGTTAAACTGATATTCAAAATCGAAGGCAAAAAAATTGTCCTCAAAATTATTGTAACTGTATAATATTAGGTATAAAAAAATTAATGGGGAATTCTGATTTAAACACTCGCTAATAGAGCGGGTATCTTTGCAGAAATTTCATTTAGATCAAATGGCTTATAAAAAATTTCGTTTACGAATTTTTTTATCTTTCCTTCGGGTTCTTTTACACGATTATTAAAAACATAGGTTAATATTAATGGGATTTCAGATTTGCATTTCTTAAACTGCTCGCATTTGATGAGCAAATTTGAATCAGGTTCTGTATCCATAATAACCAAATCAGCAGAACCATTACAAACAAGTGAAGACACAACTTCCATATCTGTTGTGGCAACAACCTTGTATTGTGTTTGCAGATACATAAGTAAACTGTAACACAAGCTAAAATCGGGGCTATATATTACTATATTTTTCATTTCTTGTTTTTGGTGCTTTTCCCCTGTGTGGAAAAGTTTGATATGATTTTGCTATTTGTGTGCCAAAATTGATTATTAAGTAATTGTGCAGGTAAATCGTGGTTTTTAGAAGGAATGAATAAAAATGAGGTAATGATCATTCTCGCTATTGAAAATCAACAAAGTTGCATTTTAATTATTGAGAATAAATCCAAATAATGGATTGATCTAGAACTCAATATTAAACTTTAATATCTAGCTCTTTTAATTTGCGGTATAATGTTGATAATCCAACCCTTAATGCATCAGCGGTTTTCTCTTTATTATTATCGTTATTCTCAAGTGCTCTTATAATAAAATCTCTTTCAAATTTCCTAACAGAATCATCCAGTGACCCGCTGAGTGAGAAATCTATTTCATCCATTTTTGGTTTAAATGATGATGGTAATTCTTGAATAGTAATCATATCTCCTTTGCAAAATATTACGGCTCGTTCAATAATATTTTCAAGCTCTCTTATCTCGCCTTTCCAATCATGATTTAGAATAGAACGCATTGCTTCGTTATCAATTCCTTTAACATTTTTGTTTAATTCTTTACGATATTTATTTAAAAAATGGTCTGCAAGTAAAGGGATATCTTCTTCACGTTCCTTTAATGATGGAAGATGAATATCCACAACATTGATTCTGTAAAATAGATCTTCACGAAAACGGCCTGCCTTTACTTCTTCTTCCAGATTCCTATTTGTTGTTGCTATAAATCTTGTATTTACTGAAAGTGATACTGTTGTACCAACAGGTGTATACTCTTTTTCCTGAATAGCTCTCAATAATTTTACCTGAAGCTGAGGCGGCATTTCGCTTATCTCATCCAAAAATAATGTGCCACCGTTTGCAGCTTTCATGTATCCATCCTTATCGGAAATGGCACCGGTAAAAGCTCCTTTTTTATGCCCAAATAATTCGCTTTCAATAAGATTTTCTGAGATAGCTCCACAGTTTACGGCAACAAAAGGTTTATTTTTTCTATGACTTTTATAGTGAAGAGCGCGGGCAACAAGTTCTTTGCCTGTACCGCTGTTACCACTAATTAGAACTGTCGAATCAGTCTCAGCAACCGCTTCAATCATTTCATAAACTTTTTTAATGTTATTACTTTTGCCGATAATATTTTCAAAATCGTATTTTCTATGAATTTCATCTCTAAGCACTTTATTTTCGAGTAGCAAATCCCTTACTTCAAATAATCTCTTAACTTTAATTAAGAGTTCATCAAACTCAACTGGTTTAAGAATATAATCGCTAGCACCATTACGTAATGCAGTTATGGCTGTGTCTAATGATCCAAAAGCAGTAATTATCACAACGGATGTTTGGAAATCTAAAGTTTTAATTTTCTCTAAAAGTTCTGTGCCTTTCATTACAGGCATTTCTATATCAGTGATAACAAGATCAAAATGATTGGCAACTATTTTTTCATAAGCTACTTTTCCGTTTTCTGCCTTATCAACTGAATATCCTTCCTTTTCAAGAACATAGAAGAGAGAATCTCTTATTATTTCTTCATCATCTACAACTAATATTTTATGATTCATTTTTCATCCTAATAATTAACTAATTGGCAGTTTGATAATAAAGCTTGTTCCTTCATTAACCTTGCTCTTTATTTTTATATCACCCTGAAAACTTTTTACAATACCATAGCTAACCCACAAACCTAGCCCAGTTCCTTTTCCTTCTTTTTTAGTAGTAAAAAAAGGCTCAAATACTTTAGTGATATTTTCTTCTTTTATACCAGGCCCGGTGTCCGAAAAAATTAAAGTAACCTCATCACCATTGCACTCAGATTTAACAGAAATTTTTTCAAGTTTACTTGCTCTTTTTTTCTCAGCGATTGCATCTACAGCGTTTAATAAAATATTTACGAACACCTGTTGAATTTGATCTGCAATAAGAGGAAGCATTGGTACATCTTTTGTCAAATCAGTTTCAAAAATTACGTCTTTAGCTTTGGTACCGACCTTGGTTATTTCAACCGCCTCATGAACAACTTTATTAATATCCGTTAATGCAAGTTCATAATTTGATGGCCGTGAAAAATCAACCAAATCTCTAATTATTTTTGAAATACGAGTAACCTGACTTTTAACTAATCCAAGTTTTTCATTAACAAAAGGATCTGTTGTAATTCTTTGGGCTACTTGAACCAGTGCTGAAATTGAGGCAAGAGGATTTCCTACTTCATGTGCAATACCTGCCGCAAGTGTTCCGATACTCTCCATTTTTTGAGTATGAATTAACTGTCGTTCCAAAGTTCTTTTTTCGGTAAGATCACGATGAATTCCAAAATATCCGGATACCTTGCCTTCTTTGTCTAGAATAGGTGAGATTAATAGTTGTGTAAAAAAAGAATCACCATTTTTCTTAAGGTTTTCAACTTCTCCAACCCATACTTTTCCGCTGGATATAGTATCCCACATTTTATCCCAAAACTTTGAAGAATTTTTACCACTGCCAAATATTTTAGGATTTTTTCCTAAAAGTTCCTCTTTAGAATAACCACTGGAATTTTCGAATGCTCTATTTACATAAATCATTTTACCATTTAGATCTGTTATCTGTAAAGGATTAACAGAATTTTCAGCAACATTAAAAAATCTTAATAGATCAATTTCTTTTTTCTTTTCTTCACTTATATCACGTGCAGTTACTAGAGTTAGTTTTTCATCAAAGCCATTGCTTGCAAATGGTACGAAAGTAAGATTAACATTAATAAAGTTCTTTTTTATAAAAAGTCTTGTTTCAATTTCTGAAGGATTACCGTTTAAGAAGGAGTTTTTAAAAAGCAATTCAGTTTTACTTCTATCACAAAGCTCAACATAATCGAAAAAAGCTTCAGGATTACCATTCTTAATATCTAACAGATTCCTGGATGTTTTATTTAAAAATTTAATATCCCCATTAAGATTAATCAAAAAACACATATCAGGAAAACCATCAAACAGAGAAAAATCAAAAGTTATATTTTCATTCATTTAGGGTATTAATATTTTTTTAAAATTATTTAACTAAAATAAGTATTCCATAGCTATTTAGTGATATAAAAATATCTGACTCTGACCACATTTTATTATTTTTTGATGCGCAACGGAAAGCCTATTTTAGCATATGTTTGAAATTAAAAATATTCTGAATTACAAATTAGTTTGGCTCAATACTCTTTTATGTTTATTGGTTGGAGTAATTAGCATTTACTATTTTGAAGCTGCAGCTTTCTTATTTGTGCTGCTAAGCAACCTATTTGATATACTGGGTTATCATTTTTCTTTAATTAGAAGATCAAAACAACTGCCAGAGAAAATAATTATTCACTCATATAGAATAAACCAATTTATGTATGATATGCTCTTACTGGTCTTAATTGGAATCCAGTTTGATTGGATTGCAGCATTAGCAGGTTGGATAATGAAACAATTTGGATTGCAGGATGTATTTTATTATTTATTTTTAAGAACCCCTTTGCCACAAAAATGGACCTGGATGAGCTGGACTCCGCTAGGATTTTTGAAGGGTGATCTCACAAAAAATGAAATTGTTTTTCAGATGGTGGTTGGAATATCTATTGCGGTTACTCTATTAATTTTAAGGTAAAAATTTTATGAACAATAATATTAAAATTGGATTAGTTCAGTACGCTCCAGTTTGGGAAAATAAAGCTGAAAGTTGTGAGAGAATAAAAAATTTAATTAGTAATGTTTCAAAAATTGATCTATTTGTTTTTCCTGAACTGACTCTGACCGGCTTTACTATGAAATCTGATAAATTTGTTGAGAACCTAGAAGGCGCGAGTTATAATTTCTTTTCTTCGCTAGCTAAAGATAAAAAAAGCGCAATTATTTATGGTGTTATTGAAAAAGGTAAGAGGAAAAATTTTAATACTCTTGTCCATTTAAATAATCAGGGCAAAATAATTTCCACCTATAGAAAAATTCATCCATTCTCTTATTCAAAAGAAAATGTTTTTTATGGAAAAGGGAAAGAATTAGTAGTTACAAAAGTTAAGGGTGTTAAAATTGGACTCTCCATTTGTTATGATTTGCGCTTTCCAGAGTTGTATCGTTTTTATGGAAAAGAAAAAGTTCACTTAATTATTGATATTGCAAATTGGCCTGATACACGTATTGAGCATTGGCGTTCATTATTAAAAGCCCGCGCAATTGAGAATCAATGTTATGTTGCGGGTGTAAACCGTGTTGGCGATGATCCAAAATTACGTTACAACGGATTTAGTTCTGTGTTTGATCCTATGGGCAAAGAAATTGTTGCTGTTGAAAATGATGAGATGATTATCGGAGCAGAAATTGATAAAACTTTGGTGCATGAAGTGCGGAAGAAATTACCATTTTTGAATGATATGAGATTGATCTAAGCATTAAAAAATAAAAGGATAATTGATCATGTATTACAGCAATTTTAAGAAAGTCTCATTTTTTATTATGGTCATTCTAATCGTGTTAATAGCTTTAAATTTTTCAGAACCTGTGTCAAGTTCTGATTGGGAATTAGTTTATGAAAACGATTCAAACGGCAGAAGTATTTCTGGAGATATTGATAAACTAATTGATGCTGCAATGGCTGGAAAAGATGTTAAAGTTATGCTTCATTTTTATTCAGCAGAGCTTCATTACCAAATGCAACTAAGTAAAGTAAAAGTTGATATTTGTAACAGAATTGTTACTGGATATAATTTTGACCTTAGGCAAAATTCTTCTGACAGTAATGTGTATAACCGTATCTCAAGTTACAGCACAAATGGGGAGTATATATCAATATATGAAGAAAATAAATTTTATCGGAATCCGGAAGTTATTAGGGTTTCCATGAGCTGGTATGTAAGTAACTAATTTTTTTTCTAGGAAATATTAATTATTAAAATATTTAAATAAAAATTATTTGAATAATATTTTATAGTATTGATCTATTTTGCAACTGATAAAATTGCTAAAATAATTGCCATAACTCTTTGAGAAATTCCTAAATACTTAGTGACGACTCCTAAATCATATTTATTTCGTTCTCTCTTTGCCCATTCCATCAATAAACTAAAAGATTCTTTAAATGACTTTAATTCTTCTTCGTTATTATATTTTTGATCCATACTATTTGGTTGTAATAAAAGTGCTGAATCATTTATAGCCTTTGAGTAAAGATCCAATCCTAAAATAAAATCATTTTTTATTCGTTTTTTTACATCATTTCGGAAAAAATTTTTAAATTGTAAATCATTTTTGTTTATTGGATTAAGAATAGAAGTGGAATCTTTTATAGAAAAATCTTCAAGATTTTCTTGAGAAAAACATTGGCAGTGAAAGATGATGATGCAAATAATTATTGATTTAATACATCTCATTTGAGCTTTAGTTTTTTAAGATCTAATCAAAACCTAAACTCACATTTGTTTAAATTCAATAGAAATAAATAAGAACAAATATTAAAGCTGCTAATTTTCTAATAAGGGAAAATATCAATAAATATTTTGCTGTTTTTGTTTTTAGGAATGGAAAAAGTTTTAGTAATTCTTCTTTTAATTTCATAATTAATCTTTAATAAATAAGAGTGATAATATTCTTGGTAGATTATTTTTATCAGATGCTTGCCAGAACTCAGTCAGTTTTAAAAATTTAAATCGATAAGTTTCAGCAGAATTTAAAAAATCTGAAATGTTATGAACGAATGCATCTATTTCTATAGTCTTTCCATCTTTGTTAAAAGTGGCTTTCTTTCCTTCATATTGTCTATATGGATGCAACTCGTTAATAAATAATTTTCCTTGTTTGTTTAAACATCTTCTGGTTTCGTAAAAGACAAAATCAAGATTTTCTATATGTTCAAGTATCAAGTTACAGGTAATAAGATCAATACTATTATTTTTGATTGGCCATTTTTTTGTAATATCTGTTTGAGTATAAGCAACATTTTTAGCTTTTACTTTTTCTTTTGCTATAGAGATCATTCTTTCAGAAAAATCCAGCGCATAAACTTTTTTGGCAATTTCAGAAAAGAAGATTGTATTTTTCCCGGTTCCAGAGCCTACTTCTAATATAGAGTCAAATCTAGAATCACAAAATTCATTTCTCACAATATCTGCATCAAGATCACGGGTCAGATTTTTATCCTCATCATAAGTTGAAGACCAATTATTATATGCGGATTGAATGTTCATTACTAATCCAAATTTATTCAATTTTATCAAATAAAAAAGGACTCTTTCGAGTCCTTAGTTTTTGATAGAATATGTAATTTCAATAAGTCGAAATAAAAAACCTAACTCACTTCAGATCGAAGCGGTCAAGATTCATTACTTTGTTCCATGCTGCAACAAAATCCTTCACGAACTTTTCTTTTGAATCGTTCTGTGCGTAAACTTCAGAAATAGCACGTAGCTGGGAGTTTGACCCAAAGATCAAATCCACGCGTGTGCCTGTCCACTTGGTTTTTCCAGTTTTGCGGTCAATTCCTTCAAAAGTTTCACCGTTATCTGACAATGGTTTCCACTTAGTGCCCATATCTAGCAGGTTTACAAAGAAGTCGTTTGTTAATTTTCCTACATTGTCAGTAAATACACCATTATTAGAATTTTGGTAGTTGGCACCAAGAACACGTAATCCACCAACGAGCACTGTCATCTCTGGTGCACTTAATTTAAGGAGCTGCGCTTTATCAACTAACATTTCCTCAGCTGAAATTGTAAAAGCTTTTTTCTGATAATTACGGAAACCGTCTGCCTCTGGTTCCATTACGCTGAATGATTCAACATCAGTTTGAGCTTGAGATGCGTCAGCACGTCCGGGAGTAAATGGAACTTCAACTTTGTAGCCTGCATCTTTGGCTGCTGATTCTACTGCAGCACATCCACCAAGCACAATTAGATCTGCGATCGAAACTTTCTTACCATCTTTCTGTGAACTGTTAAATTCTTTCTGAATGTTTTTAAGTTTTTTCAGTACCTTTTCAAGTTGTGCAGGTTGATTAACTTCCCAATCTTTCTGTGGCTCTAAGCGAATACGTGCACCGTTAGCTCCTCCACGATAGTCTGATCCGCGAAACGTTGATGCTGATGCCCATGCAGTATAAACAAGTTCCGCTATCGATAATCCTGATTCTAGAATTTCCTTTTTGAGTCCTGTAACATCCTTTTTATTGATAATCTTATGATTGACTGTCGGTATTGGATCCTGCCAAATTAAATCTTGTTTTGGAACTTCTGGTCCGAGATAACGAGATTTAGGTCCCATATCACGGTGAGTAAGTTTAAACCAAGCTTTTGCAAATGCATCAGCAAATGCTTTTGGATCTTTATGGAATCGTCTTGAGATTGGTTCATAAATCGGATCAAAACGAAGTGATAAATCCGCAGTTGTCATAGTAGGTGCATGTTTCTTTGATGGATCGTGAGCATCAGGAATCATGTGTTCAGGCTTAACATTCTTGGCTTGCCATTGCCAAGCACCAGCCGGGCTTTTAACTTTTTCCCACTCGTAACCAAAAAGCATATCAAAGTAACCCATATCCCATTTTGTTGGATTCGGCTTCCAAGCACCCTCTAATCCACTCGTTGTTGCATGGGCACCCTTGCCAGTCCCAAATTTGTTGATCCATCCTAAACCTTGCTCTTCAATAGGCGCTGCCTCTGGTTCGGGACCAACCAACTTTGGATCACCTGCACCGTGCATTTTTCCAAATGTATGTCCGCCAGCAGTAAGTGCTACAGTCTCTTCATCGTTCATAGCCATACGTGCAAATGTTTCTCGCACATCACGACCTGAAGCGACGGGATCGGGGTTGCCATTTGGACCTTCTGGGTTTACGTAGATAAGTCCCATTTGTACAGCAGCTAAAGGATTTTCAAGTTCACGATCACCGCTATAACGATTATCTCCAAGCCAGGTATCTTCTTTGCCCCAATAAATGTCTTCTTCAGGCTGCCAGATATCTTCCCGTCCGCCACCAAATCCAAATGATTTAAAGCCCATCGATTCCATTGCACAGTTTCCAGCCAAGATGAAGAGATCTGCCCAGGAAATTTTATTTCCGTATTTCTGTTTGACGGGCCAGAGTAGACGTCTTGCTTTATCCAGATTTCCGTTATCCGGCCAGCTATTAATAGGTGCAAAACGCTGGTTGCCAGTACCGCCGCCTCCACGTCCATCCGCAGTACGATAAGTACCTGCACTATGCCATGCCATACGAATGAACAATCCGCCATAATGACCCCAGTCTGCTGGCCACCAATCTTGCGAGTCGGTCATCAGTTTATAAAGTTCTTTCTTTAATTCTTTCAGATCAAGCTTTTTAAATTCTTTTGAATAATTAAAATCAGAACCTAGCGGATTGGAAGCAGGGGCATGCTGGTGAAGGATACCCAGGTTTAATTGATTAGGCCACCAGTCCCGGTTTGCAGTACCTCTGCCTGAAAAACGGGTGTTAGAACCATGTGTCACTGGGCATTTATTTTCATCACTCATTTTAATTCTCCTTTTAGTTATATGATGTATTTAATTTAAATATCTTAATAATTCTCAGGTAATTTTGTCTTAACCATTAATAGATGAATTGATACTCCAACGGCGATTAAAAACAGAATTATTTTTATATACATTTCATCAGTAAACAGCAAAGCTGAGAACGAGATTGATACCCAAAGAACAAATATATTAATAATTTTCGCAGATTTAGATAGACCTGTTTTGTTCTGATAATTATCTACATAAACCCCAAGTAACTTATGATTTTTTAACCACTCATTTGCTTTCGGGGAACTTCTAACAAAACAAAATGATGCGAGAATTAAAAAAATAGTGGTTGGCAATAACGGTACAAAAATTCCCACAAAACCAATACCCACCAATAAAAATCCAATTATTAGGTAAAGGTACTTTAATGGTTGTGAAATAGTTGATGTTCTATGATCCATGTATCATTACTTTAGCTTTTCTATAACTTAATATCAGATTATATAATCAATAATTCAAATCGATTTGATTTATACCACCATAAGAATTATTTATAATTATGAAAACACTCAAAAAACAAACAAATTAAGCTAAAGATTTGTTAATTTAACACTAATAAATATGACGATTACTCAATTAGAATATATAATCGCTGTACACAATTACAAGAGTTTTTCTGTGGCAGCAAATCATTGTTTTGTAACGCAACCAACTTTAAGTATGCAGATCCAAAAATTGGAAGAGGAACTGGGAGCAGCTATTTTCGATCGTTCAAAAAACCCTATTTCTACTTCCGAAATTGGTGAAAAATTAATAAGGCAAGCCAAAATAATATTACAAGAGCGTGATCGTTTAGAAAGCATTTTAGAAACTGAAAAAGGAGAGTACAGCGGTATTTTGAAAATAGGAATAATCCCTACGATTGCACCTTTTTTACTGCCGTTGTTTCTCAAATCTTTTACTGAAAAATATCCCAAAATTGAATTGGTATTAGATGAATTAACAACAAATGAAATTTTAGCAGGGCTTAATAAGTCATTGCTTGATATTGGAATTCTTGCGCTTCCAATTAGTGATTCAGGTATTATTTTTAACTCACTTTTCTATGAGCCATTCGTAGGATTCATTCCTGAAAAACATAAATTATTTGTTAAAAATAAACTTGATACTGAAGATTTGAATGTTGATGATATACTTTTATTAAAAGAGGGTCACTGTTTACGTGAACATGCCATAAAAGTATGTAAGACATCGGAAAAAGAATGGCGCGACGATCATAACAAAATACTCTTTGAATTTGGGAGTCTTGACACTCTAATTAATCTTGTTCAGCAGAATTTTGGAATAACATTGCTGCCATATCTTGCGGTTAGATATATGAATGAAGCAAAACTTAAACTCGTTAAAGAATTTAATCCTCCTGTCCCAAGCAGAGAAATTGGGCTAGTGTATAGTAAATCGTTTATTAAAAGGCATATTGCTGATGCGCTAAGAAATGAAATTGTAAGTTCAATCCCAAAAGAGTTAATGAATGAAAATCAAGCTTTAATTTTAAGGTAAATATGTTTACAATAAAAAGAAAAATAAATTTTTTTGATTGCGATCCTGCAGGAATAATTTTTTATTCCAGAATTTTTGAATTCTGTCACTCAGCATACGAACAAATGATTTCCAGTTTTAACTTCAGTGGAAATTACTGGATGAACGAAGAATATGTTGTTCCGATAATTCATTCAGAAAGTGAATATGTAAAACCTATAAAATATGGGGATGAAATTTCAGTAATCGTTCAAGTATCTCAGCTCAAAAATGCTTCTTTTGAATTAACTTATATAATTAAAAAAGAAAAAATATTATGCTGCCATGCCAAAACAGTTCATGTTTTTGTTGATAAAAAAAGCTGGAAGAAGAAAGAAATGTTCAAAGAGTTGGTCGAAGGATTGAAGTTACACACTAACTAAAACATTTTTGCAATTGTTTCTCTTTCCAACTTTCCTAAACTTGTGTGCGGTAAATTTTCGGTAAAATAGATTTTTTTAGGAATTTTATATCCAGCTAATTTTTGTTTTAAATTCTCTTTGATGCTTTTTTCATTTAAAGATAATTCGCTTTTCACAACGGCCGCAACAACAATTTGACCCCAGGTTTTATCTATTTTTGCAAAAACACAAGCATCTTTTATCCCAGGTATAAGTTTCAAAGTTTTTTCAACTTCAATTGGATTTACATTCTCTCCACCTGTAACTATTAAATCTGTTCTTCTTGCTTCAATAAACAAATATCCTTGATCATCAACAAATCCCAAATCTCCCGTATGATAAAAACCTTTTATTAATTTGATTGAAGTTTCCTTATCATCATTTAAATATTTGTTAAAAATAGAATTAGATTTTATTAATATTTCAGATTCTGCTGTGATTTTTATTTTAACATTAGAAAAAGATTTACCAACCGATTGTGGTTTACTTTTAATTTCTTTTGAAGATATCGCAGTTACAAAGGATGCTGTTTCAGACGATCCATAAACACGAAAAGGTTTCCAACCAAGCTCATCAGCCTTATAAATAAGTTCATCATCAATAAATCCGCCACCTATTAAGGATCGTTTTAGACATTCACAAGGTTTAACTTTTTTATCTATCAATCTTTCTAACTGGGTTGAAACGAGTGAAAGATAAGTCGGATTGTAACTTTTAATTGATTCAATCAAATCATTTGTCTGAAAGGATTCCGGAATGATGATTGAACATCCATAAAAAAGTGAACGACAAATAATTTGAAACCCGCCGATGTGGTAAAAGGGAAGTGAAGCTAACCATCGATCTTTTTGTTGATGCATCAATATTTTATTCCCGTTTTCAACACTATTAATTATTGAAGAGAATGTATGCACAACTCCTTTAGGCTTACCAGTAGAACCGGAGGTGAAAATTACTACCGCTTCAGCATTTAAATTTAAATTTGGCTTTGGAGATTGGTCTATTTCGATTTGATTAAGTTCTAACTGACTTAAAATAATAATCTTTAAATCATGTTTATGATTTGCAAATTGAATTGATTTGTCTGTTACTAAAAATTTAAAATTATGATCATCAATTAGTGTGGAGATTTCATCGTCAATCATTTTTGTGTTTATGGGAACGGGTATGGCGCCTAATTTCCATATGGCAAGAACAACCTCGATAAAACTATATTGATCTTCAATCAGTAAAGGGACGTAAATGTTTCTTTTAATACCTGCGCTAAAAAGTGAGTGAGCAATTATATTTGATTTGGTAAATAAATCCCGATACGAAATTGATGCATCTGATTTAATAATTGCAGTTAAATTTGTACTGTCTGAAAAATTGAAAAAATTATTTTTGGATTTTGAATTCATCTTATAAAATTATCTATAAGATTATTTATAAAATAATTCCGACTGAGAGAAGCAAACCATACAAAGCGGAATATTTTGCTGAGAGTTCCAGAGTTTTGTTTAATTGTGTTCCTTTATATGCGTAGATCATCTTCACCAGTGTAATTGCAAGTGGTAAAGTTATGTACGGTAGAAATATCCAATTATTAAAGTCATATTTAAAGTGCAGAAGAAATGGAATAAAGAACGAAACCAGAATAAAAAACACATATTCAAATCTGGAAAACTCTTTGCCTAATATAACCGCAAGTGTGTTTTTTCCAGAAGTTCTGTCTTCTTCTATATCTCGATAGTTATTAACAATTAATATATTTGTTATCAATCCGCCGACAGGTAATGAGATTAGGAGTGACAGAGAGGTAAACTGCTGCGCATGCAAATAATAAGTTCCTACGGTTCCAACTATTCCAAAAAAGATAAAAACAAATAAATCACCAAGCCCGTTATAAGCCAATGGAAATGGCCCTGCTGTATATGCTAATCCTGCGAGAATAGAAAAAATACCAATCCATAAAATCATTAATCCAACAGAGAAAACCAGATATAATCCTAGCAAAAAGGCAAGAAAGAACACTAAAAATATTCCCCATTTCATTTCTTCTACGGAAATCAATCCGGATGCTAAAACTCTTTGCGGACCTTTTCTTTCTTTTGTGTCTGACCCTTTTATATGATCATATAAATCGTTTGTAAAGTTTGTTCCAATTTGGATTAGGATTGAACACATAAGTGCAATTATTGAATAAGCAGGAAAAAATATTCCATGATAAATAGCTAATGCTGATCCAACCATTACAGGCACTACAGCAGCAGGTAGTGTTTTGGGTCTGCTTGCTAAAATCCAACTTTGAATTTTTGTATTCTTTTTTTTCTCTTCATTCATTATGGAAGCTTTGGAAATTTTTTAAAATTTGGCTTACGTTTTTCATTATAGGCTTTTTTACCTTCTTGTGCTTCTTCACTCATATAGTAAAGTAAAGTTGCATTGCCTGCAAGTTCTTGTATCCCGGTTTGTCCATCAAGTTCGGCATTAAAGGCAGATTTTAAAACACGGATTGCCATTGGACTGTGCTGTAAAATTTCATTAGCCCACTTAACACCTTCTTCTTCAAGTTTATCAACAGGTACAACTTTATTAACTAAACCCATATCCAGTGCTTCTTGTGCATTGTATTGTCTGCAAAGATACCAGATTTCACGAGCCTTTTTTTGTCCAACCATTCTTGCAAGATAACTTGAACCAAAACCGCCGTCAAAACTACCAACTTTTGGTCCTGTTTGACCGAAGATTGCGTTCTCAGCAGCAATTGTTAAATCACATATTACATGGAGAACATGGCCACCTCCAATTGCATATCCTGCGACCAGTGCGATAACAACTTTTGGAATACTACGAATTAATTTTTGTAAATCTAAAACATTTAATCTTGGAACACCGTCGTTCCCAATATAACCCATATCACCGCGAATGCTTTGATCCCCGCCTGAACAAAAAGCGTATTTGCCATCTTTAGCTGGTCCGTAACCGGTTAATAAAATTACGCCTATGGTCTGATCTTCGCGTGCATCAGAAAAAGCGTCGTACATCTCAAAAACTGTTTCTGGACGAAAAGCATTTCTTTTTTCAGGCCGATTGATTGTAATCTTTGCAATGCCATCCATTTTTTCGTAAATGATGTCTTTATAATCTTTTGTTTTTTTCCATTTGATTGTCATATTAAATCCTTAATTAAAACTGTCCTAAATAATTTAAAACTATTTCAACAAATCTTTTAGATTCCTCAAGATGTGTGTTATGCCCAGAGTTGCGGACAATTTTATGTTTAGCCTTAAAAAATCTTTTTGCAAGTCTTGCATTTATTCCTGTAAACTTGCTGTCTAGATCTCCGGTAATCAATAATACTTTTAGCGGTATCTTTTTTAATTTATCATGAACCGGAGGCATTATACCCGTGCTAAAACCTTTTAAAGAGTTTATATAACCGATTTTACTTCCGGAAGATTTTTTCTTTTTAAGTTTCTTTAATTTATCGTTGGAAAATCTTCTTTGAGTATTAAATAATTCCTGATCACTCCACATCTCAATAAACTCTTCAAGTGAATGGTTCTCAATAAATTCAGTTAATTTTAAATCCTCAACATATCTTTTTTGTCTTTCTTCCTCATTTTTAATACCGGCTGAGGCGCTTTCAAGTATCAATCCTTTAAGATCTTCATGATTAGCAGCTGCATAACTTAAAGCAATTCTTCCACCCATTGAATAACCCAGAAGAAATATTTTCTCCTTAGTAATATATTCTTTAACTAATTTTATTTGATTGATAATTGCTTCAATTGTATAACTTGATGAACTGCCGGGAGCATCACTTTTGCCATGCCCCACAATATCCATTGCTATGTAATTATATTTATCCGACATTTGTTCAAAAACAGGAAACCAGTCTTCAGCATTTCCGGTGAACCCATGTAAAAATAAAATGCTGTCTTTTGATTTATCAATCGGTTTTAAATGTTCTAAATTTATTTTAACACCATTAACATCAAGCTTCATAATTCCTCAAAAATTTTTCTACAAGTATATTGATTTTCTTCCAGTATTTTTTTCTCAACGATAAAGAAAACTCAGAATCAGTTTTGATTTCGAATACAACGGTTTTTTTTCTTACGGATGAAACTTTAATATGATTTAATATATCACGCTCTGTTTTTATTTCTTTGTGGTCAATTCCAAAACTATCCGTAAGTTTTTTAAATGACAGATTTGAAGGAGTTAAAAAGTACTTATCAAAAATATTTTTATGTTCAGATATAGGCAGAAATCTAAAAATAGCGCCGCCATTATTATTTATTAATATAATTACAAGCGGAATATTGTACTGTTTAGCAATCAGCAAACTATTTAAATCATAGAAAAAAGATAAATCGCCAACCAAAAGGAAAGTTGGATGTTTTGAATGAGCACAAATTCCAAGAGCGGTTGCAATTATCCCATCTATTCCGCTCGCGCCCCTGTTTTGATAAACATTAATGTTTTTGTTAACAGCAGATGCGAAAAAATCTAGATCACGGATCGGAATACTATTACCTATCATTAAGTTAGAATTTGGCGGGATTGCATCAATAATTTTGAGTAAAACACCAGTTTCATTTATCTTTTTTGTTGTTGAAAATATTTCAGTCTTAATTTTTTCTATTTGTAAATCTAAATATTTCAAATTTCTTAATTTATCAGAAAAAATATTTTGTTTCTCATTAACAGAATCCATTAAATTGTTAATGAATACTGATTCATCAGATTGTATAATTTTAAATTTGCGAGAAGGGTCAAATACATCGGCAAATTTATTTATTGCAAATCCTTTCGGTCTTACAACTGAAAAATATTCTTCAAGTTTAGGCGATGTTAGAGGTCTTCCAAAATGTAATGCATATTTAGGCGTAAATATTTTTTTAAAGGACTCACTTCTTAAAAGCGCATCATAATTTGTAATTAAATTTGATAATGGTTTCAATTTAAATCTAAAACTGCTAGATGCATCAACAAAAATAGGTAAGGAAAATTGTACTGAGAATTTTTCGATAGAATCAAAAAAAGAATCCGCATAATTTCCTGGACCAATTGTAATCAAACCATCAACTTGTTTTTTTAGAAATGCTGAAACCGTTTTAAAATTTGTTTGTGCAGTAAACGATGACTTTATTTTAGTTGATTCCGATGCATCATCTGGTAATGAATACAGCAGAATATTTTCCTGGATATCATCAGTAAATGAGTTGGGCTCAAGCGGTTTTTCAAATGGAAAGTTTATATGTATCGGACCGATATTTTCAATAGTAGCAATTTGAAATATATTTTTTGCCGCAGTTTTTAGATCTCTAATATTTTTTATGGTAACTTTTGGTAAACCTGCATCATAAAAATATCTTACGTGATTATGGTAAAGGTTATCCTGGTTGATCGTTTGATTGGCACCCGAATTTCTAAGATAAGCAGGTCTATCTGCAGTACAAACAATTAATGGAACCCTGTTTTGATATGCTTCAATTATCGCAGGATATAATTCAGCGGCGGCAGTGCCAGAAGTTGTGATAATTATAACAGGGGAGTTGGTTTTTTTAGCGATTCCAAGCGCAAAAAATCCAGAAGTTCTTTCATCAATAATAACGTAGGATTTTATTCTTTTATTTTGTGATATCGCGTAAGTAAGGGGAGTACTTCTTGAACCAGGAGAGATACAAGCATATTTAACACCATACTCAGCAAGCTGATCAAAAAAAATATTTGCCCAAAAGTAATTACGATTAATTTTTATCAGCATTATTAAACAGTGATAGTATTGGTTTCAATTTTAACTCTGTTTCCTCATATTCCTCTTTGGGATCTGATCCTTCAACAATTCCGCATCCAGCGTAAGCATAAAGTTTATTATCCTTAACCAATGCAGAACGTATTGTCACAAAAAATTCGCCATAGCTATCAGCATTAAACCAGCCTATTATGCCTGAAAACAAACCGCGGTCAAAGGATTCCGTTTTCTCAATCATTTTTAATGATTGTTCTTTTGGAATTCCGCAAACTGCTGGAGTAGGGAACAGTGATGAAATAATTCTAAATATTTCATCTTTAGATTTTAACGTGCCGGTAACGGATGTTTGAAGATGTTGAATGTTTGGTAATTTTTTCACAACCGGAGTATTATCAATTTCTACTTTTTCAACATAATTAAAAACTGATTTTTTTATATAATCTATTACCGCTTCGTGTTCGGTCTTATTTTTATCGCTTCTTAAGAGTTCATCCTCAAGCGATTTATCATGTTCAAGAGTATCGCCTCGTTTAATAGATCCGGCTAATGCCTCCGTGGAAAAAATATTACCAGAATATTTAATTAAAATTTCGGGGGTCGATCCGAAGAAAATAGATTTGCCGGATTTATAAAGAAAATTTGTACATGATGGATATTTTAAATTTAATTCACTTATCGTCTTTTGCCAGTTAATGTCGGAAATAATCTCATTTTCAAGTCTACGTGCAATTACAACTTTATCAATATTTTCATGCTTAATTTCTTCAACAACTGATTCAATTTGAGTTTTCCAACTTTCAAAATCGTTAGTGTTATTAAGATTTCTGATAATGGCTTTATCACCCTGCGATTCTTTCAAACGATTTTCGAGATCATATATTAATTCAGTTTCACGTTCAAGAAATTCATTAAAATTTTCTTGATGAGAAAAACTTTCAGAAAAAAAATTTGCGATAATAAAAGAAGTGCCTGAGTGCTGGAATAAAATTATTTTTGGAACAATAAAGTCCACATCGTTAAAATTATTCCATTCTTCAGAATCTTTTTTAACAGGAAACTTGGCTGAAGTTATAAAGATCGGAAGTTTGAATTTATCAAATTCATTATGGTTAGATATTAATTTTCCTTTTAATAGAGCTATTTCCTCTGCAAGCAACTGATAATTATCAAATGTAAAAGATTGTTTATTGAGTATTTCAAAAGATAAAAAGGAAATGTTGTTCTCCGGTTCAGAGTAGTAAAAAACATCATCACCTTTAGATGCAAAATGATCTAGCAGTAAAGTTAAATTTAATGAACTAATTTTAGCAGCATAACTGAAAAATATTTTATTAGGATCCTTTAGATTCTCTGAAAAATCCTTAGAAGTGTTTGCCGTTATTTGTGATGTGTTGCTCATATATCTCTATTGTTTTCTAAAGTAAAATTAAGTGATAAAGATAAAAGTTCATAAAGATGAATCCTAAAAATTCATATCTTTTTCGACGGTATCTAAAATCCTCAAATAACTATCATATCTTTCTTCTGAAATATCACCATTTTCTACTGCATTTATTACTCCGCAGCCCGGTTCGTGATGATGAGTACATGTATTAAAACGGCATTTGCTTATAAAACTTTCAAATTCTTTGAAGTAATGACCCAAATCTTCTTCTCTAATTCCAAATGGATCAATTTCCCGAATACCCGGTGTATCAATAATGTAAGTGTTACTACCTACATAAATCATAACACTTGTAACGGTAGTGTGAGTTCCTTTTGATGTAAAGCTGCTTATCTCACCGACTTTAAGATTAATATCTGGATAAAGTACATTAAGCAAAGATGATTTTCCAACTCCTGATTGTCCCCAAAATAGATTTTTTTTTCCATTTAAATACTTTGCAAGATTAACAAATCCAGTATTATTTATAACTGATGTAAGAAAAACTCTATATCCAATTCTTTTATAAAGATCAGCCCATTCAGCAACAGCAGCCTCTTCAGCAAGATCAGTTTTGTTTATGATAATATTTGTTTTGATGTGAGAACTTTCACAAGCAACTATAAATCTATCCAATGTTTTGTTATTAAAATCAGGCTCTAAAGTACTTACAACAATAAAAATGTTATCTAAATTAGATGCGATTATCTGTTCAAGTCTTTCACCGCGGAAACTTGCGCCGCGTGTTTTAATTGCTTTTCGGGATATAAAGTTTTTACGGGGCAATATTTCATAAATTACACCTGTGCCGTCTTCATTTAAATCATAAAGAACAGAATCACCAACAGCGGCAAAATCTCTATTAAAAAGTTTATCCTTCTTAAGATTAAAATCTTTTTTAAATTTTCCCTTCAGAGAGCATCTAATAAGTGTGTGATCTTTTTCTGAAAACACATAAAGATCCTTGCTTTCTGATCTTGAAATGATTCCTTGAATAACAATCTCCGTTTAAATAAAAAAAACACCATATCGAAAATATGGTGCTTTAATTCGTTAATCAATTAAAATATAACACTTCTGAAAAATAGCACAATCTTTGCATTGTCATTCCGAATTTATTTCGGAATCTCAAAATTTGATCCTGAAATAAATTCAGGATGACGTAATACTAATAATTTTTCAGAAGACTTATATAATTAGAATCGTAAAGTTGTAGTTAACATAATGTTGTGAACTTTAATGTCCTGAAATGTTCTTGATACATTTGAACCATAATTGTCCCCAATATCTTTCCACCAGCCGTAAGCGTAGGCAACATCAATTCCAATTTTTCCATCTGCTAAAAATCCCAAACCGCCTGTTAGATATTTATGATTATACTCTGAAGCATCATTCTTAAACGGAGACATTTGAGTTAAAAATCCGCCACGGATTCTTAATCCAATAGTTGGCACTGTGTATTCAAAACCCAAATTGTAATTTAAAACTGATCTTAAAATATCTTTAATTTCTTTATTCACATCTGCAATATAATTTGGTGAAAGACCGTCATTGGAATTGCTGAATTTTAATTGTGAGTAATCTACCAAAGTCGCTTCTGCGCTGAAGATAATTCCTTTCAAATTTACTGCTGCAGCTCCGGTTAATTCGAATGGAGTGGTTATATCATAAGCAACCTTATCGCCGTAATCAGAGGGAAGAGTGTACGATGTACTTGCAAATTCACTAGATCCGCTTACTAAAAACTCTTCATCTATCGAATAGGTTTTTGGAAACTGAACTGTTGCTCCAAATCTTGCAACATCTTCAAATTGATAAAGAAAACCGAATTTAGCATCCCAACCACCGATATCCCATTTAATAGTGTTATTTAAATAAAAAGTTCTAAAATCTATGGTCTGAGGCTCACCAGCGGCGGTTTCACCCTGATAAACATTTCGGGAATCATCCTCATAGTAATCACTATTTGATTCGAATGTTCCATTAACTACGGTTAAACTACCGCCAATAAATAAGTTTTTTTGTACTTCAACTGCACCCGAAAAAGTCCAATTATCTATCCCTCCGGAATTAAGAATGTTTCCGCTCTGGTTTAAATTTCCATTAATAATTGTATTGTAGTTATTATCAGTTAAAAAAAGATCATAAGGTATGTTTGTGTCTAATAAACTCTGGATTTTAGAATTATTACCGCTGTTAAACCCATCAAACTTAACGATGCTTGTAAGATCTTTTGAATTGTGATATGACAATCCAAAAACTAAACTGCCTTGATAAGTTGGAAAGGGGAGCGCAAAACTGATTCTGTTAAGAGATGTGTTTGTTGAATTATCATTAGTCTCTTTTCCAAAAAAAGTTGTTGTGTTTTCAAAGTTTGTAAAACTTAATCCGCCGGAAAGTTCCATTTTTTTTATCAAACCAAAACCTGCGGGATTAAAATATGAAGCAGATGCATCATCACTTAAAGCGTTAAATGCGTTTCCCATTCCTAGTGCTCTTGCATTTGAGCCTAAACCAGGAAAACCAAGACGGATTGCATCGTTATAGTTTTGTGCGTTTGTTGTTGTTATAAATATTAATAAAATCGCACTGAATATTTTTAGAACGTGCTTTAACATTTTTTTATCTCCTACCGCTGCCGGAATTTCTGGAACCGGAACTGTTGCGGTTTTCATTACTTCCAGAATTTCTTGTGTTTGATGTTGAGTTTGTTGAATTAGTAGTACTTGAATTTCCGGAATTTGAGTCTCTTGTTGGCGGAGTTGTATTTACTGTGTTGGAATTGTTATTGTTTCCAGAACTTGTGGTTGTAGTAGTATTACCGCTTGTATTTCCGGTATTACGATCTGTATTTCCTCTGCCGTTACTGTTTCTGATTGATTCTGTGTCAGAACTTCTTCCGTTATTTCTGTCTTTTGTTTGAACTCTATCTGTGGTTCCATCGGGATTTGTTATATAAACAACTGGTTGAATCCACCATGGAGCTTCATAATAATCTACATAGCCGCCATAATAATCGTAATCATAAAAATCACTGCTATTACTCTCATATGAATTTTCGTTATCCGGAAATTCCTCTCTCGGATCCCACACAATCGTATAGCATCCGGTGGTGTAAAAGCTAAGAACTATTACAAAAGCAAATAACTTAAAAGTGGTTTTCATTTTATTTACCTTCTTCTTCCCGAATCATTGCTACCTCTATTTCCACTGCCACCGCTATTAGTATTGCCACGCGGATTTGAATTTGTATTTCCTCTTGGCGGCGATGTATTAGTTTTTGGCGGAGTGTAACTCCTTGGTGTATTATTAGTTTTTGGTGGAGTATATGTCCTATTTGGAGTTTTATTTGTATTTGGGCTCTTGTTTATTTTTGGAGGTGTATTCCTGTTCTCTCTTTTAACTTCATTTCTCTTCGTTTCATTCTTACGCGTGTCATTATTCCTATTTATGTTAGGATTTTTTCTTTCTGTATTAATGCGAGTATCATTTGTTTTTTTACGTGTATCACGATTGAGATCAGTGTTCTTTTTGGTTCTTGTATCATCTCTTTTTATAATATCATTGTTTCTAGTTGTACGTGTGCGTTCTTCATTCTTGCGAATATTTTCTCTTGTACTTGTATTTACTTCATTTCTTGTTGTGTTTAAGCCATCACGAGTTACATTTCTAGTGTTGTCCCGCAATCCTGTTCTTTCACGTTTAACTTCATCCCGACCTGATACTATATCTCTTTCTCTTGATTTAAGTTGATCTCTAAGAGTTGATGTTCCATTTCCATCCCGAGTAGTTACTAAATTTCTATCTCTGCCGCCGCTGTTTCTAATACCGGAATTATTTCTGACTTTATATCCATCGTTTGTTCTGTATTTATATGTGGATGAATAATAGCCGCCGTAGTATGGATATGGATCCCACCAGCCGTAATAATTATGTGAGTACCAATAAGTTGGATAGTAGCAAAATGGTGATGGATAACTCCAGTAACTTGGATACCAGGGATCCCAGAACCAAGGATCATAATACCAGCTGCTGCCAATAACTATAGAAACTGATGGATAATAATTCCAAAAATATTTTCTGTAGGATGGATATCCGTAGAAAGAATAATTTGTCTCTGTTCCATAACTTTCAGTGTATAAATCTTCCTCATCATCGTAAGCATATTCTTCATCTTCATAAGAATCTGATGTTGTATCATATTCATCTTCGTAATTGTAATACGGTTTATTTTCTGTGCGATTCCAGTTGCCGTAATCATCTTTTGATGCAACTTGTGTGTAACATCCTGTAAGATTTAGAAGCAAAACAGGAAGTAACGCGAAAAAAACTAATTTAAACTTTTTCATTTTAACACCTCTTTGATTCAACTGCTTAAAATTTTGCAAATATCGAGCCTTAAAAAAAGGAATAAATACATACCAGATCGGATAAAAACGATGCGATTAAAACTTAAGTGTATAGTTGAGTAAACTATGTTGTACTAAATCCAAAACAGCTATAATGTGTAAAATTACTATGAATCTTAAAGAACAATACATTAATTGTCATTTCGACCGAAGGGAGAAATCTAAAAAGATTCCGAAACAAGTTCGGAATAACAGAAATAATTTTGTAGTCATTTCGACCAAAGGGAGAAATCTGTTCTTTACTAATTTTTAGATTTCTCAGTCGAAGACTCCTTCGAAATGACTTTTCCGAGCTATTCAATTAAATTGAGAGTCTTGGCGAAATAAAACCTATAAAATGCAATCCTAAATCTTCTGTGTAAAATCAATCACCAACGCCCGGTCAGCGGATCTTGGATTCCATTTTTTATTTTCTAATAAATCTCTAAGATCAAATCCTACTGTAACTCCATTTGCAATAGACCAGCGCAAACCAAGATTTAAATATCCTTTTCCTTTACCAAATTGATTTGTTGAGTTATCGTTTAACGCAAAATTGTATTCGATCAAAAACGAAAATGAACTGCCTAAAGTTTTTTCAGCGCCTACCATAAGATTAACAAAATTATCGCCGTCTTTATCTTCAAGAACAGTGTAATTAACGGTGCCGTGTAAACTTAAATATCCGAGCAAACCAAAGTTTTTACTTGCGGCGACAAAAATTCCCGGGGCTTTTACAGCAAATCTTTTTTCATTTTTAAAATATTCGCCTTTGCCTTGAGTATCAAAGCCAAGTGTTAAAGAGGGAATAAGGATTGATTCATCCATTACGCGAAAACGAAAATTTACTCCCGGTGGAAATGGATACCAATCAGGTTCACCTGAGCCAATAATGTTAGAACCGCCGTATGATAAACCGATACTAATATTTTCAAAAATTCCTGCTTCAACTTTCGCGATTAGTGTCCCGAAAGGTAAAAGTTCTGTTGTTAATCCAACTGATCCGCGTTCCATAATTCCTGCAGTCGGCATATCGATTAGATGTCGATATTCAAACTTTGCGCTTTCACCGGCTGTGCCTTGTGCGTAAGCCAGTTGTAGGGATAAAATTGATGATTATAAATAATGCTTTAAACTTTTTCATATTTCCTCGTGTAGAAAAAAAACTTAACTGCAAAATAGAAATAAATATTGTTTGATGCTTTGATTTTAATGATTAAAGATAGGTCTTTTCTGTCACGGTGTGACTTTGTTGTAGGCTGTCACGGTCGCACCGTGACATTGTAACCTAATATTTAAGAATACAAATCAATTCCACCCAACTCAGTATTTACTTCCAAAATAGAATGATCATTAAAAGCATAATTTCTTGCACTTGAATACTTATAGTCTTCTGCTTTTAATACTAAGCCAGACTTAACAGGATTCTTATGAATATAATTTAGTTTAGTCCAGAACATTTTTTGATCTCTGATCACTTCATCATCAAACCGTTTCATCCATAATTTTCTGTTTTGATCTTTAATGACCATTGCTTCTTTTTCAAATAACTGCAATAGTTCTACTTCATTCGTGTTTTCTAGATGATCAAAAATCTGCCAGGCCGAAAACTTTTTAATATCACGCATTATTTCCGAAATGTTACCAAGCTCATTTTTTACTTCAATAATCCAATGAAAATGAGTTGGCATAATAACATATCCAAGAATAATAAACTTATATTTTTCTCTGTAGTGTTTAATATTAGAAATAAGAATATCACAAAACAGAGGGTTGTTAAAAAATAGGAATGAATTTTACAACGGTAGTTGTAACAAAGAAAAAAGCTTCATCCGTTAAGTTATTTCGTCCTCTTCTTCCCATAATCAAAAATAATAAATCTCTAATTCATTGTCACGGTGCGACCGTGACAGCCTTCGAAAATAGAAATAAATATTGTTTGATGCTCTGTTTTTGTGTGATTAAGATAGGATTTTATTATCACGGTACGACTTTGAGAGCCAAAATAATCATTTAAGTAAAACTGTTTTAATTATTTGTTTGTGACCGAAACTTGTTTTTAGTTCAATAAAATAAATTCCACTCGGTGAATTTCTATTGTATTCATTTTTGCTATCCCATTTAATTGAATGATTCCCTGCTTCTTTAACTCCTCTGAAAAGTGTTTTTATTTTTTCACCTAAAGAATTAAAAATATTAATTTCAATATTGGTTCCTATATCTAATTCAAAATTTATTATTGTCTCTGAATTAAATGGGTTGGGATAATTCTGATATAATTTAAAATTTATATCTTTAATTCCAATTTCATCATTTAGTCCAGTTATAACTTCCCCTAAAATACCGTTTTTACTTACCTGTTGTGCAAATACGCCTATTGGTGTAGGATAGTACTTGCCATACACTTCAATAAAACCTGATCGTTCATCTGTAATGGTTGCAATATCAGTATGCTCTGACATAGAATAAAGTATTTCATTACTCCATAATTGATTCATAGTATCATCAAATTTTTGACTATAAAAATTTTGATTATTCCGCCAGTTTATTACGAAATTACCGGAATCACTAACTACTAATGCTGAAGGTAATATTGATCCTTCTTGTTGAGTAATTAAGATACTACTATCTGGAAACAATGGTATTCCACTTTCATTAATTATTTGTATATAAGTTTTCATTGTGAAAGGATTTGAATTGGTATTTTTTACCCAAAGTATTATAAATTTATTTTCTAATAATTTATAATATCTGACATTATCATATTGTTCTAAATTATTAGCAATAACCAAACCACTATCACCCCATAGTAAATTGCCGTGGTCATCGATTTTATTTGCTATAATTCTATGTAATAAAGTTCCTGTATTAACAATTCTTCTAGCCCAAGCACCACCACCATTTTCATCTGGAATAATATCCCAATACCAATCATTTACCTTAGCCCATCTAACGCTCATATCAGGATTTATGCTTGCTAAAGTATTGCCAACATTCTGCTTATAATATCTCAAAAATATTCCGTCGGGTTTTCTTTTGCTTATATAAGGATCAGAGAAATTATATCCATACCAGGTGCTAATATATTTCCCTGTTTTGCCCCATAACCTTTCACCCTGATTAGATATTTTCTGAACTCTAATAACGGTAGTATCCTCAAAACCTATATAAGGTGGCGGATAAACATTACTCCACGTTATGTAAATACCATTGTCTTCATCTTCTACAACTCCATATATTCTAGTTACCGCTGTATCTTCTGTTATTGTAATACCACGTTCTCCCCAATATAAATATCCTGTTGTGTCAACTTTATTTGCCCTCAAATATTTATGGAATATCGGCTGCCACATTAATGAATCCCACCCAACCTCAATACAATCCAAAAATGTTAATATCACCTTTCCTGTTTCAGATTTTATTAGTTTAAATTCTGTTTGTGCGGAGCCATTACCTGTATTATGCAACGGTTGATTCCATCTAACATAACCATATTTATCAACCCATTGCAGCCAAGATGTTGGATAATCTGTGTTAGCTGTAGTCCAACCAACAAAAGCGCCACCCATTCCATCTTCGCAGGCAGAAACAAAGTAACCAAAATTAGAGATTTGAAGATTTTGGTTTGGGGTATTACTCCATTGAGGGAATATATTGGGGGAAATTAGCAGAAGGGTTAAATAAAATATATGTGAACAAATACTTTTCATTTTTCTTATCATAGACCTAAACAGTTAATGGTAGTATTTCAATCTCAATATATTCCGGTAGTAAAGAATTTTGGGATTTAATTTTTATTCCCACCAAACCTGCTTTACCTTTTGATCTAATCATAATAAATCCAGATTCTTTATTGTACTCTGTTATTTCAATCAAATCAATTCCTTCAATTATCTCAAAAGTTGCGGATGATATTCTAAACCAAGCTTTTTTACCCATTGCGTTAATTGGAACAACTTCAATTTTAATTTCGGATGAGGTTTGCGCAAACAGGTTTTCGGGTGTTTGTCTAACTTCACTTCCATAGATATTGTAAAGAAAAAAATATCCGCCAAGAAGTAAAATAAAAACTGTTATGGATAAATAAATTAGTATAATTTTTTTCCTCATTGGTTTAAGCGTTTTTCTTTTGCAACAAATAATCTAAGATTGTTTATTATTTCCAGCACGATATTATCCGGCACTCCGTCAATGTGCAGAGATTTTAATCTCATATCACATTGATCGTTAACATAATCAATAACAACAAATTTATTTTTAGTTGTAAGAGCAATCTCAGTTGAAAAAAAATCAAGCTGCGTTAAACGATGTATAGTCCTTGTTATCTGAAAAAGTTTTTTTAATCCAAACTTTTGAACTTCAGATTCCGTTAGCTCATTATAAATATGTGTTTCATCATCCCACCAAACACAAACTACTTTACCAAAAGCCCAATAGCATCTAAACCACGCTCGTTTATCATCTAATATTTTAGGATAAACTTTTTCCTGAATCAGGTATTTATCGTTGCTGTGTTTTTGCCTGGCGTGTAAAACTTCTTTAAGTGATTCCGCTCCGGTAACAACACCCATTCCACCGCCGGTTGTGTTGCAGGGTTTTATAATAAATGGTCTGCCGAGCGTTTCAAGATCATCAATCGAAATAAAAATTTCTTTTGATTGATTATGCGGAGGAATAATTATGGAATAGGGAACATTTAACCCCGATGTAATAAACTCCAGATGCATATTTGCTTTATCAATTGCGTGATCAATAAGCTTGTGGGGATTAAAAACGTAAGCGTTTCGTTTTGTAAGAATTCTGTTCAACTCAATAAAATTATCGTCAACATCAGAGGCTCTATCAAGCAGACATCTGAAGTTTAATCGACGCTGCTTTACTTTTGCTGTAACATTGGCGATGTTTTTAAAATTTATAACATAGGTTGAAAGCCCGAATTGCTGCAGCGTTTTTTCGATAGCTGAAACAAATTCAACATCAAACTCCCAATCGTAGGCTATGGCTAAATCAAATATTTCCATTAATTTTTTTTTATGCAAAGTTACTACTTAGAGGCTTAAGTTTTCAAATTTTACGAGGATATAAGCCTAAATAGCCTTGTTATTACAACACTGCAATAATATATTCACAACCGTGAAAAGAAATATTCTCTACATATTTATTCCCGTTTTATTATTATCTGCTTTCCTAATTAATTGTTCAGGTTCATCACCCACAATTATAGAAAAAAACGAAGATAAAAAAACAGTTTTAACCCCTGAACAGCAGAAGAAAAAAGCTCTTGAATTTTTTATTAATGGCGGAGTTTTTGAATCACAGGGAAATTATGAAGCTGCAGTCGGGCAGTATGAAAAAGCACTGATGTATGATTCATCCGCCGGACTTTATTACACGCTTGCAAAAAATAATGTGTATCTAAATAAGCTTGCGCCTGCATTAACATATGCGCTAAATGCTGTTTCATTAGATTCAACAAAAATTGAATACTTAGATTTACTTGCTGATATTTTTAATTATGGAAATCAGAAAGTATCTGCAATGAAAATTCTTGAACGTGCTATTGAGATAGATTCATCAAATATAGAATTGAATTATAAACTGGCGCGATTGTATGAAGAGGACAAGCCTTTACAAGCAGTAAAATTGTATAATAGAATTTTATTGCAGCTTGGTCCCGATTGGTCTGTGCTTACAAGAATAGCAGAGCTTCAAGAGAGATTAGGCAATAATGATGAGGCTATAAATGCAATTAAAAAACTACAGGCAATTGATCCGGCAAATATTCCGTTAAAAAAAATGCTGATTGAATTTTATTTAAGAGCAAAAAAATATGATGAAGGTATTCCGCTGGTTGATGAGATTATTGAATTGATGCCGTACGATCTTGAAGCAAGAGAAACAAAAGCAAAATTACTTTTAGGAAAAAATGATTGGTCTGGTGCTTCAAAGGAATTTGATTACCTGTTGGATCAACCGGATGTAAAGCTTGATGCAAAAATTAATATCGGCGCAAACTATTTTAATAAAGCGATTACGGATTCAACTGTTTTGCCGATCGCAAAATCTTTTTTTACTAAACTTGATAAGGACACAACAGATTGGCAGATAAAAATGTATCTGGGTGCAATCGCATTAAGCCAGGGCGATGATTCTATTGCTATAGAAAATTTTAAATTTGTTACAAAAAATGCAAACTGGAATGTTGCGGCCTGGGTAAGACTTGGCGGATTGTATTTTGATAACAGAAAATATGATGAAGCAGAAGTCGTAATGAGCGAAGCAATTTTAACTTTTCAAGAAGATTTTTATGTTAATTTGATTTTAGGGTTATCATTAGCACAGCAATCAAAACACTCGGAAGCAGAAAAGTATTTAAAGAAAGCTACGATTCTAAATCCCAAAGATATAACAGCGCTTTCTGCATATGCATTTACATTAAATCAGGTTAAAGAAGATGACAAAGCAATATTTTATCTTAATAGAGCATTGGAAATTGAACCCGATGATGCACAGTTGATTGGAACACTTGCTATGATTTATAACGGAATGGAAGATTTCGAAAAAAGCGATAGTTTGTATGAGCGCGCACTTGAATTAAAACCTGATGATCCGTTACTAAGTAATAATTATGCTTACTCTTTTGCAACAAGAAATATTCAACTTGAACGCGCATTAAAAATGGTAAAAATTTCTGTTAAAGAGGATTCTCTTAACTCATCCTACCTTGATACCATCGGCTGGGTTTACTTTATGCTCGGCAATTACAGTGAAGCAAAAATATATTTAGAAAAAGCAATAGAGATTGGCGGCGAAAGTTCTGTTATGTTGGATCATCTTGCGGATACTGAATCTAAACTTGGAAACAAAGATCAAGCAATTAAACTTTGGAAAAAGGCTCTTGAGCTTGATCCCACAAAAATTGAAATACAAAATAAAATTGATAAAGGTGCGATTTGAAAAAAATAAGTTTAATAATTTTATTTTTATCTAATATTCTTATTCTTATTAACGGATGTGTTCCATCTCAGCCGACGGAAGAGTTTGAACTACTTCCATCCGAAAGGTTGACGAATAAACTTGAAGCAAACAGAAGAAAAATAAAAAATTTTGAAGGTACCGGAACAATATTCGTAAACACACCTCAAATGGATAACAGCGCAACATTTAGAATTGTTTTACAAAAACCCGATTCAATTTATTTAACAATTATGGGCCCGTTTGGAATTGAACTTGCACAAGCGCTAGTAACAAAAGATAAGTTTACTTTTTACGATGCGCTTAAAAATACAGCTTACATTGGCGCTGTAAATTCTAATGCTCTGCAAAGTATTTTCCGTATCAATCTTTCGTTTGAAGATTTGCTTGATGCTTTTGTCGGTTCAGTAAATTTAACAAATAATTTATATCGTGCACCCGATGATTATTTTGTTGAAGATGATAGATATGTGCTTACTTATCTTGATTCCGCTCGTACGAATAAAACGGTTTACAAAGTTGATGTGAGACAATTGGGAATAACTGAATATCGACTTTTTGGTTTAGATGATATTTTGATGCTTCAAGGAAAATATTCTGATTTTGAATTACTGGAAAATGTTGCAGTACCATATAAAATAGCTATTGAAAATATATCGGATGAACAAAAGATCAACATTGATTATAAAAAGATTAATGTAAACAAGAATAATATTTTTATAGATTTTAAAATTCCGGATGATGCCACAATCATAAAATGGTAAAAATTGTTTTTTACATCCTGTTCTTTTCATTTTCCATATTCATCTTAGAATCATACGCTCAAACCAGCCAAATAGATACACGCAAAGAGGAATTAAGTAAATTAAAAAATGAAATTTCTCGTCTTGAAACTGAACTTGCTCAAAAAAATAAAAAAGAGAAAAAAACTTTAGAAGATCTGGATAATATAAGTAAGCAAAATTTTCTTGTTAATAAACTTCTTACTAATCTGCGCCGGGAAGAAGAACAAAAAGAAATTGAAATAAAAAAAAGTATTTCAAACATCGCTTCCATCGAAAAGGAAATTAACCAACTTCAAAAAAATTATGCAAAGTATGTTACTGCTACATATAAAAACGGTACTCATACTGAATTAGAAACCATACTTGATGCTAATTCTTTTCAGCAGGCTGTTGTACGATTGGAGTACCTGAAAAGATTTTCAGTAAGTCGCCAAAAAGATCTTGTTAAGCTTGAAGAAAATAAAAAAAGTCTTTTAGCAGCTAAAGAAAAACTAATTATTGAAAAAAAAGAAAAGCAGGAATTATCAAAACAAAAAGAAGTTGAAGAAAAATCTTTATCTGCTAAATTAAAAGATCAAAAATCCATTCTTGCGGAAATAAAAAAAGACAAAAAGAAAATAGCTAAAAGTGTTAGCGATAAAAGAAAATCAGAGCAGAAAATCAGAGACTTAATCGTTAAAATGGTTGAAGAAGCCGAGGCAAAACGTAAAAGGGAAGAGGAAGAAGCTTTAAGATTAAAGAACAATGAAACTGTAGTAACCAAAGAAACAAAAACAAAAAAGGAAGTTGAAACAAACGATTATCCTTTTGATCTTTCAACATCAAAGTTCACATCATTTGATGAGTTAAAGGGAAAACTAAACTGGCCAATCTCTAAATCTAAAGTTGTTAGAAAATTTGGTGAATCACTTAACCCAAAATTAAAAACTCTAACTGTTAATTATGGAATTGATTTAAGAGCCAGTGGAGATATGAGTGTGAGATGTGTTGCAGAAGGTGTAGTTTCCGCAGTGGAATGGCTGCCAGGCTACGGTACAGTTTTGATTATAAGTCACAAAGGAAATTATAGAACTGTTTACGGGCATCTTTCCGAAGTGTTTGTTAAAGAAGGTGATAAAGTAAACACAGGCGGAGTGATTGCAAAAGTAGGTGAGAGTGTTGAGGGAAACATTTTACATTTTGAAGTGTGGAGTGGAAGACAAAATGTAAATCCTGAACTCTGGCTTAGAAAATAATTCGACAAAGATTTTGAAACGCATATTTCAAAAAATACAATCAAACAAAGTTTTATTTAAAAACTTTACTTCGCTTTCGATCCTGCAAATATCAAATTACATTTTTCCAATAATTACTCTGCCATATTTAGTCCGGGTTTTGGGACCGGAAAAATATGGATTGGTAAATTTTGCAACTGCATTTGCGGCTTATTTTACAATCTTAACCGATTTCGGTTTCAATCTTTCCGCAACTCAGGAAATATCAGTTAACAGAGAAAATCCTAAACGTATTTCAGAAATATTTTCTTCTGTGTTTACGATTAAGATGCTTCTGTTTGGATTATCAAGTGTAATATTTTTTGTTGTTGTTTGGACAATTCCCATTTTTTATGAAAATATTATTTTATTTGTTGTAACATTTTTCAGCGTTCTGGGTACGGCATTGTTTCCGCTCTGGTTTTATCAGGGTATTGAGCGGATGAAATATATTTTAATAATTTCTGTTTCCGTTAGATTTATTACAACGATTTTAATTTTTGTAATCATTAATTCCGAAAGTGATTTTATAAAATATGCCGGTTTAAATACAATTACACAGTGTCTGATTGGAATAATTGGATTGCAATTCGCTTTAAATAGATTTGGGATAAAATATTCTTTCCCATCTAAACAATTGATTAAGCGACAACTTAAAAGAGGCTGGCATCTATTCCTTTCAACCATTTCAATTAATTTATATACAACTTCAAATGTTTTTATACTCGGTCTGTTTGCTCCTGCAAATGTAGTTGGATACTATGCCGCCGCTGATAAAATTAGAATGGCATTTCAAGGTATATTATCACCAATGTCTCAAAGCGTTTTTCCGTATGTTAACAAAATGCTTAGCGAATCATATGAACGGTTTATTAGTTTTAACAAAAAATTATTTAAAATTGCTTTAACAATTGGATTTGTAATCTCGATATCGTTATTTCTTTTTGCTGAACCAATTGTAAACATTGTACTAGGTAAAGAGTATCAAAGCTCTATTTTAGTTCTAAGGATAATTGCATGGCTGC
>CAVPND010000008.1:0-25450 GCA_963706055.1 uncultured Ignavibacteriales bacterium
AATTTAAAAAGTGCAAATCAAATGTTCCTTTGATTTTAACTTATGTTTTTAATAATCGAATTAAAGAAACAGAAGGAAAGATTAAAAAATTTATTAATGAAATTTTTTATAAGCCCTTTGACCTTAATGAAATTTCTTCTAAAATACCAACCCTTTTAGCAAACGTTTAACTAGCAATACTTAGTTTTTATATTAATTATCTTCTGTTCATTTTTATATATTGATCATACTTTTTTGTGGACATATTTTTTTCTGTTGAATTAGTATTGGTGATTATTAAATCATTCTAGTTCTTGCGAAATTGATGTAAATTAGCTTCCCAAAGCTGAGAAAAATAGCAATTCTGAACAAGCCTAATATTGGATTTTTAGCAAATAATAAACATTGAAAAAGTGGTATTCTAATTGTAACATAAGGACACAAAATCAATAACTAAGTAGTTCAAATTAAAAGGAAAAAACAAAATGAAAAATATATTGATTTATCTCGGTTTAATTGTAACCATTGTTGCTTTATACGGATTTGCTTTTACAATTGCGGATCAAAATAGTGATGACGGTAAAAAAATATTTATTGACAACAAATGTAATATGTGCCATACAGTTACATCCGCAGGTATTGAATCTAAAAAATCTGATGCTACTGATTTATCTGAAGTTGGTAAAGATGCAACCCAAGAATTTTTATTAAAATATTTAAAGAAAGAAACCAAATTAAATGATAAAGATCATAAATCATCTTTTAAAGGTTCTGATGCAGATCTTAAAATTTTAGTAGATTGGCTTCTCACTTTAAAATCGGAAAAATAAGATTTGAATTTATCATCTATGGCACTGAAATCATCATCAAGCGAAAAATTAAGATGCTTCCCAAACATCTTAAAGAAAATACAAACCCTCCTTGTAATCGGATTAGTTATTCTACCCACAAATATATATGCTCAATCGATTGATGACTGTTTGATGTGCCATAGTGATAATGAACTCACTATGGAAAAAAAGGGGAAAGAAATTTCCCTGTTCGTTAAAGAAGATACTTATAAAAATTCAGTTCATTCAAAATTAAGCTGCGTTTCTTGCCACAAAGGATTTGATGCTGAAAATATTCCGCACGCTGAAAATATTAAAGAAATCAATTGTGTAAGCTGCCATCAAAAAGATTTAACAAACCATTCATTTCATCCTCAAATTATTAAATCAAAAGGGTTTGGCAAATCCTCCGATACTTCTTGTAAAAATTGTCACGGAATTCACGATGTTGTCTCTTTAAAAAATCCAAATAATAAATGGAATAATAAAAACTTAATTGCTACTTGCGGAAATTGTCATAATGAAGCAAGTGAACAGTATTTAAAGTCCAATCACGCTGCTGGATTCAAAAATAATGATAATGGATCTCCAAATTGTATAACGTGTCATAAATCTGCAATTACAAAATCTGCATTTGGTGATAACAAAGTTGAGATGAAAAAAGCGCAGGAAAAACTTTGTCTTTCTTGCCACCTTGATAATGATGATGTTAAGAAAAGAACAACTCCCTCTGCGGGATTTATTCACGCTTATGATAATAGTGTTCACGGCTTAGCACTTCATAATAATAATAATGGAGATGCCGCTAATTGTGTTGATTGCCACAAATCTCACGACGTAATAAAAGGTACGGATTCACGTTCAAGTGTTTACCGGTTAAACATTCCTGTAACCTGCGGCAAATGTCATAGTGAAATTGAAACCGAGTTTACCGAGAGCATACACGGGCAGTTAGTTGCCAAAGGTAATGGCGATGCTCCTTCTTGTACAAATTGTCATGGTGAACATAACATTTTAAAAACAGACGACCCAAATTCACCTGTTGCTTTTCAAAACGTGTCCAGCCAGATATGCTCACCTTGTCATGAATCTGTTGCACTTTCTGAAAAGTATGGAATGTCTACAAATAGATTTAAAACATTCTCAGAATCATATCATGGATTAGCATTAAGTGGCGGATCAGCATCCGTAGCGAACTGCGGAAGCTGCCATGGAGTGCATAATATTAAGCCTTCTTCTGATCCAACTTCAATGATCCACAAAGATAATCTTGTAAAAACTTGCGGCAGTTGTCATCCTGGGGCAAACGAAACATTTACTCAAGGTACTATTCACGTTACATTAGATAAGGCTGATGAACCTATTCTTTATTGGATTTCAACTACTTATATAATTTTGCTTATTACTGTTTTAGGCGGAATGTTTTTGCATAATTTTTTAGACCTAATCAAAAAAACAAAAGTAAAAAAACTAAAACAGCTTGGTAAAATACAGGAAGAAAAACATGGTCACTCACTTTACTTAAGAATGAATGTCAGTGAAAGAGTTCAACATGCTACAATGGCTATTAGTTTTATGATACTTGTTGTAACAGGATTTATGTTAAGATTTCCAAATTCCTGGTGGGTAAGCCACATTAGTGATTTATCTTCCCACGCAGTTGATTACAGAAGTTGGATACATCGTATTGCTGCGATTGTAATGATTTCAATTAGTCTTTATCATGTTTACTATATTTCATTTACACAAAGAGGCAGACAACTAGTAAAAGATCTTTTTCCAACTCTAAAAGATTTTACTGATGCAATTGGTGTTGCAAAATATAATCTTGGTATCTCAAAAAACAAACCTAAACTTGATAGATTTAGTTATGTTGAAAAAGCTGAGTACTGGGCTTTGGTTTGGGGCACAATTGTAATGAGTTTAACCGGTTTATTAATGTGGTTATATATCGATTATATTGGTGTTTTTTCAAAATTCGATTGGGATATCGCAAGAACAATACACTATTACGAAGCCTGGTTAGCATTTCTGGCAATTGTAATTTGGCACTTCTATTTTGTCATTTTCAATCCAGATATTTACCCTATGAGCCTTGCATGGTTTAAAGGAACGATAACGGAAGAGGAAATGGCTGAAGAGCATCCACTTGAACTTGAGAGACTAAAAAAGAAGCAAGCTGAAGAAAGACGTAAGTCTGAAGAAGATTCAGAATAAATTTTTGATTGTTAGCATTATTTTTCAGACTTATTACAATTCGTAATTCTATTATTCCGGAACATTTAATAAAGGAATATTATGAAAAAGAAATTCCCGAAATACGTTTATAATCCCATCACATTAATTGGTGCCGCAACAGCAAGCCTAAGTTTTGGATTAATAATTTTTCTGTTTGTTTTAGATTTCTTTAGTAATGAAGAAAATACTTACATGGGAATACTTACCTACATAATTATTCCAAGTATTTTGATTTTAGGTCTGTTCGTGATAGCCTATGGAGTTATCCGTGAAAGAAAAAGAGAACGCCAAGGAAAAGTTAGAGAGCAACGCTTACCTGTTATTGATCTAAATGATCCCAAAAAACGTGCAATGTTTGTAACCTTTTCTGTTGGAACAATTGTGTTGATGCTATTCTCCGCATTCGGAAGTTTTAAAGCTTATGAATATACTGAGACCGATGAATTTTGTGGAACAGTTTGTCATGATGTTATGGAACCGGAATATACGGCTTATCTCGATTCTCCGCATTCACGAGTAGGCTGTGTTGGATGCCATATTGGTTCTGGAACAAGCTGGTATGTTAAATCTAAATTCTCCGGTGCATATCAGGTATATTCTGTTTTGTTTAATAAATATTCCCGCCCAATTGAAACTCCTGTAAAATCACTGCGCCCTGCTGTTGGTACATGCGAGCAATGTCATACTCCTTCACATTTTTTTAATGAAAAAAAAGTTGATTACAGCTACTACATATCAGATGAACAGAATACAAAATCAGATATAAGCATGCTTATTAAAATTGGTGGAGGTAAAAGCGAGCTTGGAGCGATTGAAGGTATCCATTGGCATATTAATCCGGATAATATAATTTCTTATATCCATACAGATGAGCGGCGATTAGTAATCCCCTGGGTTAAAGTTAAATCTAAAGATGGCAAGGAAACTATTTTTAAGAATAAGAATTCTAAGTTTGACGATAAAAATTTTAAAAAGGAAAATCTTAGAACGATGGATTGCATTGATTGTCACAATCGTCCATCTCATATTTACCATCAACCTGATAAAATGATGAATGAAATGTTAACAAAAGGATTGGTAGATAAATCTCTTCCATTTATTAAGAGTATGGCTGTAGAAGTTTTAGAAGAAAAGTACGCAACAAAAACACAAGCTTTTGAAAATATTGAACAGAGAATTAAGAATTTTTACGGCTCAACTTATCCTGCAGTTTATGAAACGAAAAAAGAATCAATTGAATCAAGCATAGAAATAGTAAAAACGATTTACGCAAGAAATTACTTCCCGTTTATGAATGCTGACTGGAAACATTTCCCGGATAATATTTCTCACGTCTATACCCCTGGTTGTTTCCGCTGCCACGATGGAAATCATGTTAGCGATGATGGAAAGGTAATTTCAAATGATTGCAATAGCTGCCATAAAATAATATCGCAAACCGATAATCTCGGTAAAACAAGAGTCGACCTTAATGGATTAAAATTTCAGCATCCTATTGATCTCGGTGAATCAATTGAAGATCATCTCTGCACAGACTGTCATTGGAAGACAGAATAATTTTTTATCTTTAAGTAATGAAAAAAATAGTTTTAATATTTTTTGTTGCTCTTTCATTTCAATTTTATTCTCAGGAAATTCCTGCCGGATTTGTTGAAATCCGGGAAGTAATCCCTGATATAATTCTTGATCTTCGCTACTTGACCGATCATAATTTTCTTGGTGTTCCCGTCGATGGTTATAAAAGCGAAAAGTGTTATATCACAAAAGCCGCAGCTGATTCACTCTCTAGAGTACAAGCCGAACTTAGAAATTTTAATTTATCACTAAAAGTTTACGATGCTTATCGTCCTCAGCGTGCAGTGGATCATTTTGTGCGATGGGCAAAAAACATTTCAGATACAATTAGTAAAAAAGAGTTTTATCCGACAGTGGATAAAAATAATTTATTTGCAGATGGTTACATTGCAGAAAAATCAGGACACAGCCGCGGCAGTACAGTTGATTTAACAATTGTTCCAATTCCTATTCCCTCTCAGCCTGAGTTTGATGTTGAAAATCAATGCGAATGTTTTGAATCGACAGAAAAAAGATTTAAAGATAACAGCATTGATATGGGAACCGGGTTTGATTGTTTCAATGAATTATCCCACACAGAAAATCCGGCACTTAATCCACAACAGCGTGCAAACCGACTTTTACTAAAAAGTTTAATGGACAAATATGGATTTAAAAACCTTGCAGAAGAATGGTGGCATTTTACTTTAAGAACCGAGCCATTTCCAAAAACCTATTTTGATTTTGAAATAAAATAGGTCAATATTTTTTCCCCTTCCCTTTATCTTTAATTTTTCTGGAACAAAGAGGATTCTGGTTTAGTCAAAGCAGCAGATTATTAATTGATTAACCATTACGGAGGTTCAAATGAAACTTTTATTTGCTTTGATTTTTATAATCACAACATCAACCAATTTATTTTCAAATCATTTTCCAGAAAACAAACTTGCAAAAAATAATACTATCCAACTTGCGCTGTTATTAGATACCAGCGGAAGTATGGATGGTTTGATTGAACAAGCAAAAAGCCAGTTGTGGAAAATTGTGAACGAACTTGCAACTACTAAAAAAGATGGTAAATCAGTCGAACTGCAAGTTGCTCTGTTCGAGTATGGAAAACAGTCAATACCTGCTGATGAAGGTTATCTAAGAAACATAATTCCTTTTACACAGGATTTGGATAAAATTTCTGACGAACTTTTTAAACTAAAAACCAATGGCGGGGAGGAATATTGTGGCAGAGTAATTTTAAATGCTGTTAATAATCTGCAATGGAATAAATCTAATGACCAGTTAAAAATAATTTTTATTGCCGGCAACGAACCATTTACTCAAGGTAATATAGATTACAAAACAGCTTGCAAAAAAGCGGTTAAAAATGGAATCGTTGTAAATACTATTTTTTGCGGCAACTATGATGAGGGTATTCAAACAATGTGGAAAGCCGGCGCAGATATTTCTGATGGAAAGTATATGAACATTGATCACAATGCGGATATTGTTCATATTGATGCGCCCCAGGATGCTGAGATAATAAAGCTGGGACAGCAGCTAAATAAAACTTATATAGCTTTTGGAAAAATAGGTAAAGAGAAAAAAGAAATGCAGTCTGAGCAAGATGCAAATTCAATGAGCGTAAGTAATGAAGTTATGGTTCAAAGATCAGTAACAAAATCTGGCGGACAGTATAAAAACTCAACTTGGGATTTAGTTGATGCAAAAAAAGATGGAACTCTAAAGATTGAAGATTTAAAGGATGAAGAATTACCTGACGAAATGAAAAAGATGAGCGTGCAGGAGAGAAAAACGTATATTGAGAAAAAAGAAAAAGAACGTGAGCAAATCCAAATAAAAATAAATAAGCTAAATGATGAGCGAAGCAAATATGTCGCACAAAAAATGCTTGAAAATAAAAATGAAAATACACTTGATGCTGTAATGATTAAAACAATTCGTGAACAGGCAAAACAAAAAAATTATTTATTTAGTAAATAATATTTAGTCACACTGAGCCCGTCGAAGTGTGATGATCATTCTTCAGCAGACTCAGTATGAAATTAGAAAGCAATAAAATGAAAAAAATAATAATACCCTGTTCAATAATGATAATTGTTTTAATCGCTTGTAATCCAAATAAGGATTATAATACATACTTAAAACTTCAAGGTGATTGGACTGCTGGTTATGAAAGAACATTTCTATTCAAGGATACATTATGTAATTATTTAACTCCATTTGGTAGCTTTACTGGTTTTCGGGTAAGAGATGACACTATAATCTGTAAAACAAAATATTTAGATAACAGAAGTTTTAAAGAAATAAAATTTTACATTCTAAGACTTGATGAAGATTCTTTGGAAGTTGAATACAAAAACCCGTACTCTAAGAGGAAAGAAATATTAATATTTAGCAAGATAAAAGCTAAATCAGGCAATAACACCCAGATAGATTCTGTAATCTATTTATTAGCACTCGATAAAAATCATAATCCAATCTCCTCCAGAGATATAAAATATTTAAATGACTCAACAATTTGTATTAAAGACGATGGATATTTTAAACACTTTAATAAATCAAGTAAAGAGTACTATACACTTAATAAAAAAGATTTTGATTTTATTAATCAAAAATCGGCAAATATTGATTATAAACAAGTTGAAGAATATAGTTCTGAATTTGTGCTTTCTAATTCTGACGAAGATCCTGTTGTTAGAATTTATTTAACAAATAAGTTAACTAAAAATAAAAGTAGAATTGATCTTTATAACCTCTATATAAATAGTTGCGTGAGATCTGAGGATGACTATCCAAACGAACTAAAGATTTTTTTGAACTATTTAGACAATATTAGTTACTTTATCAAATGAACATGGATAAGGATTTTACAATGAAACTATTAAATTCAATTATACTAATATCGTTTTTCATCTTCAGTCAAACAATTTTTGCAGATGGGTTCATAGTCATTCCAAGACCACATCCACTGCCGAATCCTTTCCCTTTAGAAGTTGTTTATCATAATGTTGATGTTAAAATTGATGGACAATCGGCAGTAACCACAATTGATCAATCATTTTATAATCCATCAAACTTTCAGCTTGAAGGTTATTACATATTCCCAGTCCCTAAAGGTGCTGTAATAAACAACTTTACGATGGTGATAAATGGAAAGGAAACAAAAGCAGAATTACTTGATTCCGATAAAGCAAGAAAAATTTATGAAGACATTGTAAGACAAATGCGTGATCCTGCATTGCTTGAATACAGCGAGCAAAATATTTTTAAGCTGCGCATCTTCCCTATCGAACCAAGAACTGAAAAGAAAATATCAATCAGCTATACGCAGCTATTGGAATCTGATAATAACCTATTTGAATACATTTATCCTCTTAACACCGAAAAATTTTCTGCAAAACCGTTAAAGAATGTTTCTGTTAAGATTGATTTGAAATCTAATGAGAAACTTAAAAATATTTACTGCCCTACCCACGAAGTTGACGTCGTAAATAAAAGTGATTCTCATTCAATCATTTCTTATGAAGCTGAAAACACTAAACCTGACACCGATTTCAAACTCTACTTCTCAAAAAATCAATCTGTAGTTGGATTGTCATTACTCACTTATAAATCGGGTAATAAGGATGGATATTTTATGTTAAGCGCAAGTCCATCAATTCAGATTGATAAAAACAATATTGAAAGCAAAGACATAACTTTTATTCTTGATGTTTCCGGAAGTATGAGCGGTGAAAAGATTAGAGCAGGCAAAGAAGGCTTTGTTGTATTGTGTTAATAACTTAAATGCAGGTGATCATTTTAACATAATTCGTTTTTCTACCGAAGCATATTCATTGTTTAAATCTTTGGAGAAAGCGGATAATCAGAATATCAATCAAGCAAAAAATTTTATTAATGATCTCCAGGCAATAGGCGGAACAAATATTGAAGAAGCATTTAATCTGGCATTTAAGAATTACAAAGAAACTTCTCATCCGCATTTTATTGTTTTTCTTACAGATGGCAAACCAACCATTGGCGAAATGAATGATGACAAATTAGTTAAACGCATTTTAAATTCTAATAAAACTAATTCCAGAATTTTCACATTTGGTATTGGTGATGAAATTAACACTCACCTTCTTGATAAGCTTACAGATGCAACAAAAGCATGGCGCACATATGTTAGCGATGAAGAAGATATTGAAATTAAGGTTTCAAATTTTTATGATAAGATTCAATCTCCTATTCTAAGCAATTTAAAATTAGATTTTGAAAACATTGATATTTATCAAACTTATCCAAAAGATTTGCCTGATTTATTTAAAGGATCAAACATGATTGTATTTGGCAGGTATAAAGGAAATGGAAATTCAGCAATCAAGTTATCAGGATTGTTAAATGGTGAAAAGAAAGTTTTTATTTTAAATAATAAATTCACAAACGATATGAGTGAATATAATTTCATTCCACCACTTTGGGCTTCAAGAAGAATAGGATACCTGTTAGATTTAATCAGACTGAATGGTGAGAATAAAGAATTAATTGATGAAGTTACATCGCTTGCACGTGAACATGGAATAATTACTCCATACACAAGCTATTTAATTATGGAAGATGAAGAAATTAGAATTAGAAGCGGTAGATTAGTTGATGGATTGCAAACCCTTCCACCCAGACCTGAATTGAAAAAAGAAAATGAAGCAGACTATTTCCGGATGAAAGATAAAAGCGGAAGAGGAAGTGTTGAAGTGAGTGAAGAATTTCAGGGATTAAATTCTGCTTCAAACATAAAACAAACTCAGCAAGGAAATGAAAGATTATCATATACAGATTCCGAAGGGAATAAAAGAAATCTTACTCAGCAAGTAAAAAATGTTTTAGGAAGAGCAGTTTATCAGCAGAATAAGTTTTGGGTTGATAGTGAATTGCAAAAGCGAGAAACGAAAAACAAGAAACGAATTAAATTTAATTCTGATGAGTATTATACTTTATTAAACAAAGAACCCGAGACAGCGCAATTTTTAGCGCTTGGACAGAATGTAAAATTTTATCACAAAAATATTTTTTATGAGGTGTATGAGTAAGATTATCTGATCCTGTTTCCCTCTCCTTAACAAGGAGAGGGATTAAGGTTGAGGTCAACTTTTATTTTAGCAACAACATTTTCCTTGATTGAATAAAATCACCAGCTTGCAGTTTGTAAATGTAAATTCCACTTGCCAAATTGCTTGCATCAAATGTAGCTTCATACCTTCCTGCAGGTCTGAATTCATTTACCAAAACTGCAACTTCATTACCCAATACATCAAATACTTTTAACGTTTGCATTCCATCAACCGGCGCTTGCCAGCTTATTTGCGTTGTAGGATTAAATGGATTTGGAAAGTTTTGATCAAGAGCATAAACAACAGGTGTATTGGACTGACTTGATTGAACACTCAGTTTATCCAACAGATTATTTTGAATTATTAATTCCTCTCCTGGTTGTAACTCTTTACTTATTTCCTGAGTGTAAACATCCGTTAATTTAATTCCCATATTCTCGACTCTGATAGAAACCGGGTATTCAACGCCGTTTAGTTCAATTATTTGCGGAGAGTTTAAATCCTCTGCAATCCTTCCGCTGCTGTAACGAATATCGAATATACCTGCCGGCGGCAGAGGTGGAAGCTCGTACTTGCTAAGGTCTTCCTGAGTATTCACAGCATACAATGTATAACTATTCCCGGTTACATCTGACAATATTATCCTGCCCATATTTTCTTTGAATAATTCTGTATTTTCTTTTTTCTTATCATCTAATTGCAGGGGTGTAGCAATGCATGAAGTATCAATCATCAATTGGCCAGTACCTGATGTGTATACCCAGTAACCAAAACCTGCAATTAATGTATCAGCTACCTGGTAACCACCTGAAAATTTATAAACAGGTGATGATATTAAATCAGGAGGAATTGTAAGAATATTATCTGCAGGAAAAGGTCCCTCATATCCACCAATTAAATTCCAACCTGTATTGACTACTACCGGAAGATGTGATACCGTTACAATTCCTTCAGTTGGCCATTCGTCGCCAGTATTATAAGTTTGATTTCCTGAATGTTTCATCCAGTAACCTGTGCCCGGTTCCAGAGAAGTGACAGATTGATAACCACCTTCAAATTTATATACACTCGCTGCTTGATCCCTTCCTGCCCACCATAAATCAGAATTTTGATTTAAAGGATGCAGACCTGGAATCGACACCATATTCCATCCATTATTCACATTTACCGTTGACTGAAATCCTGCCTGGCTATTATTTACTACCAATATCTCTTTGGACCTACAATCATTAAGTGGATTCTGATCACCGGCGAGTTGTGTGCAAACATTTACTATGTATAGTCCAGGAGTTGGATCCCAATTATCAAAAGTTATGCTGCGCATATTTCCAGCAGCAAGATTGGTTACCATTTTTGTAGAACTATAACCGCCTGTGATTGTCATCTGTACTGGAAAACTCTGTAAAGTAATACCTTCATTCTTAAGAATAATAACAATATACGTCCCATCACCGGGATCTCTGGGAGATTGTATAGGAAGAAAAAATATTCCAACATCATTTGTGTAAACCGGGCTGATGATTATGTCATCTATATACCAGTTATCAATATGCGAATGATTTCCAATAATAGACCAGGCAAGGTAAGTTGTTGAACCAACATTGTTATTAATTGTAATATTAATTGTATTGGCACAATTATAACTAATCTCATCCAAGGTAAATCCTTCATTTGTCCAGGTTATTCCATTTACGCTGGATTGAACTCTAAGAGATAAGTTCGCCGTATCCGAACAGCTCATCACCTGGTTGAACTGAAGATTTAGACTCGTCATACCTGTGGTGTTAATCGGACCAACTATTAATCTTGATACCCCGGTGCCGGTTGTGCCAAGAGCCATCATTTCATTTGGGGTACCATCTGCATTTGAAGATTGACTAACACTCCATCTGGGACTAATAGTAGAAGTCTGAGTCCAGAATGGTGGGAAATTAGGACCGTTAAAATTTTGCTGATACGGTAATGTTATTTGAGCAAAAGTTGTTGGGCAGAAAAACCATACTACAATGAGTATGAAACTGAAAAGCAATATATTTTTTTTCATAAAAGAGCCTTCTCTATATTAGTTTTTGTAAGAATAGTAGGAGTGAAAATAAAATTTTTTAAGTGGGTTTGCTCTCGTTAGTGTAACAACATCAGGCGATTTTGTAACAAAAGGAATGTAATTATGCCATTTGGGCTAAAGCCCGGCTTGATTTCCGGAATCCCTCTAAAACCCCGACTTTCAAGTCGGGGAAAAATTTCGAAGTACTGTTACCTGGCTTTAGCCAAAATATTTTAATTCAGAATCAAAATTATTTTGGATACTCGGACGGGCTGCAGTTGAAATATTTGGTGAATGCTTTGCTGAAATGGGATGGACTGTTGTAGCCAATTTCAAAAGCAATTTGTGTAACGGAAAGTTTTTTTTCAAGCAGCATTTCGGCGGCACGTTTTAACCTGTAAGCTCTGATAAATTCTCCCGGTGCCTGCCCTGTAATTGCATGCATTTTTCTGTGAAGCTGCATCCTGCTTACAAATAATTCTTTTGCAAATAGTTCAGTATCAAAGCCTACATCATCAAGATGCTCTTCAACAATATCAAATGCTTTTTTCAAAAAGTCATCATCAAGCGGATTGGTGGTAACTCTTTCAGGTCGTGGCTGGATATCTTTACTGAATTTTTCTTTTAACCGGGTTCTCTGATCAATTAGATTTTTTATTCTTACAAATAATTCTTTTGAATCAAAAGGCTTTATCAGATAATCATCGGCGCCGGTTTCAAGTCCTTCTATTTTATTTTCGTGAGATGCTTTTGCCGTAAGCAGAATTACGGGAATGTGAGAAGTAAGAAACTCTGTTTTAATTATTCTGCAAAATTCAATTCCATCCATTTCGGGCATCATTATATCGCTGATGATAATATCAGGCATTACCTCTTTTGCTTTGTCCAAACCCTGCTGACCGTTAGCCGCTTCTACAACTCTATAATGACTGTGCAGTGTATCTTTTATGTACTCACGCACATCTTTGTTGTCTTCGACAAGAAGAACCAGTTTATTCTCTTCTCTTAAATCTTTACCAAGATCATCTGCTACCAATGCTGATTTCTTTCCAAAAGCAGAGTCATCGATAAAAATACTTTCATCTTCAGAAACATCTGTTTCAACTATTTCATCATGCATTCAAATGATCCTTGCCTGTCTGGAAGTTCAACAATGAATTCACTGCCTGAATCAACTTTACTATTCACACGTATACTGCCGTGATGCAACTCGATGAGTTCTTTTATCAATGCAAGACCCAATCCAGAACCCTCATATTCTCTTGTCTGCGAACTGTCAACCTGGTAAAACCTGTCGAATAATTTTGGCAGTTCATCATCGGAGATACCAATGCCGGTGTCCTTCACTACTATGGCAACTGAACCCCCTTCTTTTCCCCCTTTAGTAAAGGGGGAATTAAAAGGGGGTTTGAGGGAAACTGTTATACTTCCACCTTCAGGTGTAAACTTGAAAGCATTTGACAATAAATTTGTCAGGATTTTTATCATCATATCTTTATCGAAATAAAGTTCTATAACTTCATGATCCGAATGAACTTTTAGAGAAATATCTTTTCGTTCAGCAAGGGATTCAAAAGACATTACAATTCCTCTCACAAACGAAACGATGTTATTCTTTGAAGCTTTGAGTTTTAATTTACCTGCTTCAAGTTTTGATAGATCCAGCAATTGATTGATAAGATTCATCAGTCGTTGAGCATTTCTCTTAATCATACCAGTTTGTTTTTCTACTTCATCGGCTGAAGAATCCGGTCTAATATTCTCTGCGGGACCGAGGATAAGTGTTAGTGGTGTTCTGAACTCGTGTGAAATATTTGCAAAGAAACGTGATTTCATTTTATCTGTTTCTTCTCTTTCTTTCAGTTTCAATTCATCCAGCTTAACCTGGTTTTTTAACCCTAACCTGTTCATTTCATATTTTCTCAAGAAGTAAACGATACTAACACCCAATAAAAAGTAAATGATGTATGCCCACCAGGTTGCCCAGAATGGTGGAGAGATTATTATACTTAACGATGCACCTTCTTCATTCCAGACACCATCGAGGTTACAGGCTTTAACCCTGAAAACATATTCTCCTGCATCAAGATTTGTATAAGTAGCATTTCTTTGAGTGCCTGCATCAACCCACTGTTTTTCATATCCTTCCAGCATATACTTATACTTGTTCTTCGAAGGATCAGCAAAATGCAAACCCACATAATCAAAACGGAGATCATTTTCATTGTATGACAGATTTAACTTCTTCAGATCAGAGATGAACCCTTCATATTCCAATTCCTCTCCAGTTCTGTTAAAAAGAGAAACATCGGTAATGATAACTTGTGGAGGTACTGGGTCATCTTTTATACTGTCCGGATGAAAAATTATAAAACCATCATAAGTCCCAAACAACATCTCACCGGTAGAAGTTTTGAAGGCGCTGTTTGCTGAGTATCTGTTACCTTCGAAATTGTAGGAAGTAGAATAATTCTTAATGATTTGTGAATTTGGATCGAACTTTGACAAACCGTTGTCTGTTCCAATCCAAAGATTGCCGGAATCATCTTCTAAAATTGAGCGAACCAGATTATTAGCAAGATTATAATTAGAACCAAAAGTTTCATTAACCCTGTTAAATAAACTGATACCTTTGTTTAAAGTACCGACCCAAAGATTTCCCTTTCGATCTTCGTGAATTGCCAAAGCGACCGGACCCCCACCAAAAAAGCTAAATGACTTAAAAGTATTATTAGAGTAATCGAACCTGTTGAGCCCTGCTATACCTTGGGTTGCAACCCACATAGTACCTTTTCGATCATGAATAATACATTCTACTCGCTCGTTACTCAAACTTTGCGGATTATCATCTTCTGGAAGATATCTGATAAAGTCACCCGTCCTCTTATTGAACTTATTTAGACCACCACCACGGGTACCAACCCAGAGAAAATCATTGTTCTCTGGTAAAATATAACGAATTGTGTTATGGCTGATGGAGGTAGGATTTTTCGGATCATGAGAGTAGAAAAAATTTGTATTTTCAATAGGATCAAAACTTACCAAACCGCTCGTTTCAGTACCAAGCCAAATAATTCCGGTGTTATCCTTATATATATAAGTAACAGTATTATCTATTGCATTAGCGTCAAATTTATAATTCCGGAATTCTTCCCATTTTCGATCAAAACTATTTAATCCATTCTGAGTACCAAACCAAATTATCCCTTTCGAGTCTTCAACAATAGACCTTACCCTTTCGAAATCTCCATCAACAGAATTTTTTGAATTTTTACAATAAGATTTAAACTTATATTTATTTCTGTCCCACTTATTCAATCCGCCTAAAAGAGTACCAACCCAAATTATTCCAGATCGATCTTTATACACTGACCATACGTTTTTGCTGCTGCTAATACTATTGGGTTTATCAGGATGGTGTTCAAAGTGCTTAAATTTCTCACTCCGTGGATCAAAAATCATTAAACTGCCATTCTCTCCAGAACCTGATATTAGCCAAAGAAATCCATTATCGTCTTCAACCAATTGTTGAAAATAATTTTTGTCGTTATAAAAAGAAGATTTAATTACTTGATAGTGTTTAATGGTGTTGTTCTGCAAATCAAGTCTCGATAATCCCATTGAGTGCCCTATCCATATCAAACCATCACCACTCTGACAAAATGAATGAATTGAACCAATCGTTGAAATCAATTTATTAATTCTGTTTGAATCGGTAAGAACCCCTTTCTCTCGATCAAATATTAAGACATTGTTTTTAGTACTGACATACACATTTCCCGATAAACGATCTTCTAAAAATGCACTGACCCTATGAGAGTAAATAGAATCTTTATAGGAGATATTTCTAAAGTTTTGGTTTTGTGAGTTGAACAAGTATAATCCTTTATTCGCACCAACCAAAATATTACCGTTTTTAGCATCGATGATACAATTTATTGAGTCAGGGCTGATGCTGTTGAAATCATCTAAGTTTTGTCTGAACCTAGTGACTGTCGCTGTTACAGGATTAAAACGATCAAGTCCTTTCAAGGTCCCTATCCAGATAGTTCCCGATTTGTCTTCATACATTGTTACTATCGTACTTCCCCAGGACTGTTCAGATTGAAAGTCTTTAATATTATATCCATCGTATCTAGCCAAACCAAACTGTGTACCCAACCACAAATATCCAAGATGATCCTGCATAATTGCCACCACGCTATTTTCTGGCAAACCATCAGCTAACGTAAAGTGTTCAAAGATGGGTTCTGGCCAGTTTGTTTCTTGATTTAGCTCCTGAGATTGAATTGTGAATTTCACAAATATCAGAATTATTAAAACCAGCTTAATGAAATAATTATTATTACAATACATTAATATCAGCCAGGTAATGTGATTTATTGGTTTGATTGATTAAGTAAAATTCTGGCAGGAATATAGGAAGGAAAAATTAAAAGTTAAAAATTATATGAACTCTATTAACAGTTTAGCAGGGCAAATCTCTACAAGATTTTACTTTATAAGCAACTGTAACAATTAACTAGAAATAATAATTTGGAATCAAAAAATCTACCCTCTGAGGTAGTTGCTGAATATCTAATCCTAGCGCTTCAAAGCCACACCCACAGGAATAGTCATTGTACCCTAAGCATCAACTGTCAGACTTGATGAATTATCAGATGTAGATAAAAGTATTCCGTTAATTTAACAGTCTGAGTATAGTCTGTTAGCTGTTGGGAATAGTTATAAATAACTGGAAATTCGGCTTCAAGTGCATGGGGAGTGGTAGCTGGAAAGATATAGTCTTACGAAAACTAATAGTTTCTTAAAATACAATACCCTATCAATTTTAATTGATAGGGTACAATTATCTTCTATTCAATCTGAAAAATTTCTCGCTTACCGCCCTCAACAAGATCCATATAACCTGCCATAATTTCCTTAACTTGTTGCTGAGATGTAAAGTTCCTATGATTTTCAAATTCAGCTAAACTGTTTACTTCCCCTTCAAGTACAACAGTCCAGTAATCGGAAACTATATCAGTCATTATTCTAACATTTTTTAAGTGCTGTTCTTCCATAAATGGAGATGTAAGTTTGAACTTCTTCACTAAATCTTTTGCCTTACCTGGTTTGCAATGAAACGTGTCTCTGACTAAATACATATAAACTCCTTCATAATTGATTATTTACTTAGTGAATTATATAAACTATTTACCCGCTAGCATTTCCACCATTTTGTCAGGTGGTGTTGGCTGAGGTACCTCATTATTAATTGGCTTAATAGATTTTAAATAGGTGTAAATAGCCTTAAGATCCTGATCTGTCATTTGGCCTAGGGTTGGCCAGGGCATTGGAGGAAGTAGTGGTCTACCAACACCTTTAACTTTTCCTTCTCTTAGCGATTTTATAAACATTTCTTCTGTTACGGTTCCAATTCCGGTTGCATTATCAGGAGTTAAATTGGCGGCGTATGAAATACCCCACGGCCCAACCCAAGCTGAAAAATTACTTTCTGTAGCAACCCAGTTACCGGGTGTAACATATTTAACGTCTAGAGCTGGAAGGATTACTCCTTGTTGAAACCCAGAAAGAAGTCTCGTGGTATCGGGTACAGGACCATTTGCTGTATAAATTTTGGGAGTATGACAATCATCACATCCACCTGTGGTCACTAAATATTTTCCGCGAGATATTAACTCCTGCTGAGACATAGGTTTGTTTTCTTCTTTTCCTGAGCACTTGATTTGTGAAATAACTAGTAGTAATACAATAGGAATGAGGATTGGAATGAACACATTTTTTTTCATAAAGTTGCCTCCTTATAATAAAAATTTGTTAATTAAATGACATCATAAATAAATCGATTGCTTAGATTAAACTTGCAGAAAGCGAAAGTAGATTGATAATCTTAGCAAAAGATTAATTATGTGAATTGTAAAATTATAGCTTTTTAGAAATGTGCGTTAGGAAAATTCTTGCGATCTTTTGGATTTTTATGGCATTTGAGGTTTTTATTAAGAATTTGGGATTTTGCTGGTAAGAAATAATTATCTCTTTTCTATCGGTAAAAGACTCATCATTCAGTTATTTGAAGCTGACAGTAACTGTAGAGTTGTAATTTTGTTTGAATAGAAAAAGACTACTAAGAAGAAGAAAAATCAGAGCGAGCGACGGGGATCGAACCCGCGACATCCAGCTTGGGAAGCTGACACTCTACCAACTGAGTTACGCTCGCAATAAATAAAAAATAACTATGTAAAATTATTACAAGATCAGGAATTATTCAATTTTAGTAAACAACTATTATTTTCCATAATTCTGGAACGTCTATTAGTTGCTTTTGGAATTACAATTTGCTTTCCACAAATTGTAAAACTTCAGTAAGTTTCTTTTGTGACTTATCTTTTAATTCTGTGCAGGTTTTTCTCATATCAGAGTTAAACTTTTCATCTTTTATATCTTTAAGATTGATAAGCACATTGTAAATTCCGCCAAGCACACCTGTATAAGCACTTTGTGCACCAACTCCAACATCAGTTATAGAATTAGGATTTCCGTATTTCGCTACTACCTGTGCTATTTCGATTGCTTGATAACTGAGTTGTGCGGTATTTAAAGGAACTCGAACTGCTTGCTTTAATCCATTTTGCATTGCCTCCTCGCGAGTTTTCTTTTCTTCAGCAGTTTTATTTGGTAATCGTCTTGCAGCCATATAATCATTAAATGCATTTGTGTCTTCATCAACTGCTTTAACTAAAGTGTTTTTAATTTGCTGACATTTATCTGCAGCTTCGTTAAGAATTTTATCTATTTCAGCATCACTACCACGTTTGTTTGCAGTTAAGTTTGCAACCATTGATGATAATGCTGCACCAAGCGCACCTGCTAATGCTGCAATTGAACCACCGCCAGGAGCCGGAGTTTCTCTCGATACTTCATCAACAAAATCTGTGAGTTTCATTTCAACAAGTGCAGTATCAAGATTTTTTGGTAATCCTAAAACTCTTTCTTCAATTATAAATTCAGAAACATCATTCAATCCAAGTGATTGAACAGCAGTGTTTAAAATATCTCGAATTGGAATTCCAGTTGAACGATGTTGTTTTCTTAAAAAATATTTTCCTGTTTCAAGCAAAGCTGGATAAGGAACCATTCCAACAATTTCACTTCCTGTTACTCGCAAACCTCTTTCAGAAGCAAGCTTTTCTGTTTCATCAAATACGTGATGCATTGATGTAACTTTGTAGTTAGTAAGATTTATTGAGATTTGTGCACGATCATATTTATTTACCATCCATCCAATTGCTTTACAGTGTTTAAATTTTCCGGGGATTTTAACTGATTGTCCTTCGGGTTTTTGGGGATCAATTCCGTTTAGATCTAAAAGTTCAACTAAATCATAACCATGTTTTTCTTTGCAGTGTTTAATAGTTTCATCAATTGTCTTTCCAATAAAATCACAACTGCCGCAGGGATATTTTTCTTTATCATATTTTAAAATCTTTTCACTCTTAAAATAAAATGGACCATCGCCGCCTTCTCTTGCACTTCTTCCCTTTTCTCGCAATTCGAATGCGATATCAGTGGCATATTTTTCTTCGCGCGTGTTAAGATTAACATTGTATGCGATAAGAAATTCTCTAACACCAATTACAGTTCCACCCGCTTTAGCATTAAATTTAGTTGGACCAAAATCAGGTTTCCATTCTGGTTTTTTTAATTTTTCTTCAAGGGCTTCATATTCACCCTGTCTAATCTTTGCAAGATTTTCTCTTTCAGGTTTTGTTGCAGATTTTTCGTAAAGATAGATTGGAATTCGCAAGTTCATCACCAACACGTTTTGCTACTTCTTTTGAAAGTTCAATACATTCTTCAGTTGTTATTCCGCTAACAGGCACAAAAGGACAAACATCTGTTGCACCCATTCTTGGGTGAGAGCCTTTATGCTTACTCATATCAATCAGCTCAGATGCTTTTTTTATAGAATTGAATGCAGCCTCTTTAACAGCTTTTGCATTGCCGATAAAAGTTACAACCGTTCGATTCATATCGTAACCGGGATCAACATCAAGTAGCTTTACACCTTCTACTTTTTCAATTTCATCTGTAATTTGTTTAATTATTTCAGGACGCTGTCCTTCAGAAAAGTTTGGTACACATTCAATAAGTTGTTCGTTCATTTCTTCCTCGTTTTAAAACCGCCATTCCTACCCCGATTTTCATCGGGATAAACTCCAGCAGGAATATCTTTTATTGTTTATGGATTCCCGCCTTCGCGGGAATGACAAATTAAGTAGTACAAATTTAAAACAATTGGGTTGAATTCTCATCTTATTACTCAATTATTTTATATTAGGATACATAAAAATATTAAAGATTCAAATGGAACGTTTAGCATACAGAATTAATAAAGCAGGCTCGATACATAATTTAAAGTTGGTTAAAGAAGATTTAGCCATTCCTGCTGATGATGAAGTAACAATACAAGTTAAAGCAATTGGATTAAACTTTGCAGATGTTTTCGCTATTCAAGGATTGTATTCAGCTACACCCAAAGAAAGTTTTGTTCCTGGGTTAGAATATTCGGGAATAATATTTGAAAAAGGTAAAGGCGTAACCGAGTTTGAGGTTGGTGACAAAGTAATGGGCGCCATAAGATTTGGAGCTTATACCAACTTTTTAAACATCAATAAAAATTATATTTCTAAAATTCCAATGGGTTGGAGTTTTGAAGATGGGGCAGCTTTTACCGTCCAATCTTTAACTGCATATTACTCCTTGATTGAACTTGCGGATATTAAAAATAACTCAACTATTTTAATTCACTCGGCAGCGGGCGGTGTTGGAATTTATGCAAATCGGATTGCAAAAAAATTTAATGCTTATACAATTGGCACAGTTGGTAGTGATAAAAAAACAGCACTTCTTAAAAAAGAAGGATACGATCAGGTTATAGTTCGTGATCATAACTTTGATAAAAACTTAGCAGAAAGTTTAAAAGACAAAAATCTTGATATTGTATTAGAGTGTATAGGCGGCAAAATATTTTCTGAAAGTTTTAAACAATTAAGTGCCGGCGGCAGAATAATTGTTTATGGTGCTGCCCAGTATTCTACAGGTTCTTCCCGCCCCAACTATCTAAAAGTTATACAAAAATATTTAACCAGACCAAAAATTGATCCGCTTTCACTATCCGACAAAAACAAAAGTGTTATGGGCTTTAACCTTATTTATTTATGGGATAAAATTGAATTGATGCAAAATATTTTGAAAGATATTTTAAAGATGAATCTGCCGAAACCTTTAATAGGTGAAGTTTATCAGTTTACCGATTTATTGGCTGCCGTAAGAAAATTTCAATCGGGTGAAACTGTTGGAAAAGTGATAATAATAATTGACTAAAATTTAGTTTCCTACAGTGTAGGGATAATTCATAATATCTGAAGAAGTAAAAGCATTATTTGATATTGCGGGTGTTGTAGCTAGTCGAGAGTACAATAATTGATTGGCGCCGAAAAGTAATGTCTTTACATCATAACCTAATAGCTTTAGGTATGCAGCCATGCAAGCACTTAAATGTCCATCTCCGCTATAAATTAAAATCGATTGATCGATTGGTAATGTTTGCAAACTATTTGTACTTCTAAATTCAAACAATGTCGAGTCTTTGAACCAAACCGTGTTTTTGGGATGTCCTGCGCCACCGACTGAAAAATCACTATATAATCTAACCTGACCGTAGCAGATTAAAAAGTGTGAGTTTATAACATCTGAAGAAAAATATTCTTCATAATTTATACCTGATAGAAAACCGTTGTTGATAAGTTCCTTTATTCTATAAATTGTTTTTTCTTTATCTGAGCTAATTGATGGCGGAAATTCTAAAGCAGGTAAATTTGTAAAAGGTCTTTTAGGGTAATCGATATTTGAAAAAGGAAATACCGAGGATCCTAATGCAGCATACCATTCATCGGCAAAAACAAAATTCCATGATGCCATTCCAAATCTTAGACTGTAAACATTTGTAAATCCGGCTAAACGCAATAAGCAAACAAAATATGTTGATGCTTGACCATTTTTTGAAACTATAACTATTTTTTTTAATGGGTTTACGGTGTAAAGAGAATCAACTGTTTGATAAAGCTTGGAGTTTGAAATGTTCATTGCTGATGATATATGCCCAACTAAAAATTCTTGAGAAGTTCTGATATCCAAAACAAAATATTGCGTAATGTTATTATATAAATCAGTTGCAGAAACTAAAGCCGGCGCTAAATTCGTATTGGCAAAATCTCCTGTGCTTTCAATATAATGAAGTATTTTAGCCGTCTGATTTAACTCAATTTTATTAGTCAGTAGATTATTATCATCAAGACAGCTTGATGCAACAATAAGAATTAGAAAAGCTAATATTTTTATAATGTATTTCATACGAATTAATTTATAAGAATAGAATCTGATTTACTTACACCAATAAACATACCTATCACATCATTTCCTTTAACATTCCAAATTGTGTTTCCCGATCCTTGAACATACGGATTGTCTATATCTTTATTTTGATCTTTAGTTTTAAAATACTCGTTAAATGAATGATCGAACGAATAAACTCTGATATACCTTCTTCCATCATAAATTGATGCCTGATAATTTTTTGGATAAGCAGCGTTACGAACTTTAATCGAATTATTGGAACTATTTTCTTGGGGAACCGCAATATTATAAAAATCTTTAGCAGTATCGAACGAGCCAATATCAACAGCCCAAAGAGCACCATACACCTCATCTTTAAATGTTTTTACATCTGCTTCTGAATAAAATCCGCCCGGATTATATTTTACAAAGTTAATAACCGGCTTTACTGGAATTTTTGTAACGGCATAAAATTTATAATTCTCCCATTCACCAAATAATTCATAGTATTCTTCTTCGATTGCTTTAAGTTCATAAAGAGGTTTGTATATTCCGTTTTCTGTATAGTGTAGTGGTACAATTTTAAATCCATTTATGCGCAGATAAAGAATTGCCTCCTTAATTTCAGCAAGTTTAATATCAAACTTGACTCCAAGGGGTAATGTTTTGGTTAATCTAACGCCAGGGAAAAAACCTACAGAACTAAGTTCGCATTCTACAACTATTTTTTGAGTATAACGTAACTCGGGATTTAGCAATTCCTCATTCTCACACCCAATAAAGAATGAAGTGAACAAAATCAATATGAATAAAAAATTTTTCATAATTAAAATGTAATACTTATACCTGCAGCAGGAATGAATGGAAAAAGTGAAATTCTTTTTAACATTGGTTTTTCTGAACCGTCATCAGTTTTGGGTAAAACAATAAACTGTGCAAATGCATTTCTGCGGTTATAAACATTGTAAAGATTAACAAACAGATTTAAGTCTAGCTTATCCATTTTTATTTTATAATTAAAATTTAAATCCAATTTATTATAGGCAGGAAATTTATAGGTATTAAGTGCATCGTAATCAAGTAAAACTTGTGTTGAGCCTGCACTTCCAATCGGATTAAATATAAACTGCCCGGCAGGCGCATTATATCGCATTCCAGTTGCATAAATAAAAGTTGCACCAAAAGTTATAGCATCATTTAAAGTATAAGTTGCGGCTAAAGAAAGATCATGTCTTCTATCATATTTTGGATAAAAGACTTTGCCCGCATTTAGTTCATCAAACTTTCGTCTTGTCCACGATAATGTATAACCTATCCAGCCTTGCAGATTTCCAGTTCTTTTTTGGAAAAATAATTCAACGCCATACGCTTCACCCTCGCCTTTAAGAAATTGATCTTCAATTGAATTATTTAAAGGATTAATCTCAGGAGAGTTTTTAAATTCATAGAGTTTTTTCATATCGCGGTAGTAAGTCTCAATAGAAGCTTGATAAGAATTTTCATCAAAATAAGAATCTAAACCAAAGACAAATTGCGCGGATCGACTAGGTTCAATATTAGCTGTTGCCGGATACCAAAGATCGGTTGGAAGTGCAATGTCATTTCTGGAAATAAGATGCAGGTATTGATTTGCTAATGCAGCAGCAGTTTTAATATAAAAGTTTTCAAACATTTGGTATGATAAAGAAACTCTTGGCTCGAATGACAGAAGCTTTTGCGCATCAAAATAAAATATTCTTCCACCAATATTTGTGTTTAACCGATCAAATAATTCTGATTCGTTTTGAAAAAATAATGCTGCTTCAATCGAATTAATATTTTTACCGGCAAAAGGATCTTGCTCATAACTTAAATCGTAATACTCATTGTAAAGCAAATCATAATTGTGAAAAGAAATTTCAAAACCTGTTTTTAATTTTTGATTCATCGCCCAATTTAGTTCAGCAGTCTGCCTTAAAATTAAATCTGTTAGATTTGGATTTGAATAGTATGATGATGAGCTTGTGGAACCGGAACCAATCCCAACTTTAGATGAAAATTCATAATTAACATAACTTAAAGAAGAGTTTAAAAACAACGATTTAGAATTTATCTGTAGCCAATTTAAGGTAACACTTGAATTCTTCCATTCAATATCGTAACTAATTTCATCATCACTTGGATTATACATCTTATCACTGCTAAACATTATACTTAAGGAAAATGCACTTACATCAGAAATGTTATAATTAATTTTTCCATTCACATCGTAAAAATTATACAGCGGAATGGAACTTTGCTTGTTAAATTTTTTTTGAAGTGCATCATAATACATCCACCTGCCAGCAAACATATAAGTAGCTGATTCTTTTAGAGGTCCTTCAAAAGAAAAGAAAGAATTAATTAGACCTAATCCAAATGTACCTGTTTCCTTTTCTTTTGTTCCGGATTTTAATTTAATATCCAAAACACTTGATAATCTGCCGCCATACTCAGCAGGAAATGCGCCTTTAATTAATTTAATATCTCTGATGGCATTGGAATTAAAAGTACTCGCAATATTTCCGATATGTGCAGGATTATACAAAACAGCTCCGTCAACCAGTGTTAAAGTTTGATCCGGCGAACCGCCTCTAACATATAAACCATTTGCTAATTCTGATGATTTATTAATTCCCGGTAACAACATAAGTGAACGAAATAAATCAACTTCACCCGAAAATGTTGGAAGTTTTAACATTAATTCCGGAGAGATATCTATTGTACTTAAAACATTTTTATCAATCTTTTTTCCTTCAATAACAATTTCATCAAGTTTAATATTTTCTGAGATGAGTTTTACATTGTAGATAATATCTTTATCAGTTGCTGTTAAATCAATTTCCTTTATTGTCGCTTTGTATCCTACATACCGAAAAATAAGAAAGTATTTTGCACTCTTAAGTTTCGGCAGCATATAAAAGCCAAAATTATTTGCAGCAGTGCCATAGATGGCGATTGAATTGGTATTAAGAGTGTCTTTGTAAACTAAAATGTTGGTACCTATTAATGCTTCGCCTGTAGTTGCATCAAATATAAAACCAGATATTGAAATTTCTTTGTCTTGTGAAAAGTTTGGATTGAAAAACCCAAATAGGATTGTTAGAATAAATATTGATCTGAATGCAGAACTCATTTTACTCTGAAAATTATTAATAATTTCAGATCTGAAATAGATAAATTCCATCAAAGAATCAATAGTTAAAATAACTGATTTGAACAGGTTAATGACTGAATTAGCTGTTTATCAATGATTTCTTAAATTTATTCTTTTGATTTGCATT
>CAVPND010000009.1:0-7443 GCA_963706055.1 uncultured Ignavibacteriales bacterium
GGGTTGAGTGAAATGCCTCTTCAAAGACAAAGTAATGAGTATAAAGATTCGACAAAGTATTAATTTAAAACCCCACCTGTTTCCTCCCCTTTAATTAAATGGGAGGACTAAGGAGGGGTTTGTATTATATTATTAATTGTTAGTTACTCCGTTCATAAAATCAATTTAACCGCTTACACAAAACTTCAAGAATCTCCCGGAATCCTCCGTAGTTCCGAAGGAATGCCTTTGGCAGAGTCCCTTCGGGAGAACCAGTGCGCCGAATACTTATTTTATTTCGGCTGTCATGGACCACTCCGTGACACATTATTATCAAAGTCGTTTCTCTGTTTTGATCGCAACACTATCCAGCAAGTTTTTTTTGTCACACTGCGCGCAGTCGAAGTGCGAAGGGTCTTCACTTTCCATTATCCATAAACCCTCAAACATTATCCATCTTATCAGCTTTTGCCATCAGCTTCATTCACTCATCCACTACATCCTGCCTACCGTCAGGCAGGTTCGTTACTTGATAGCAGATTTGTGTTTATTTACAATGTTTTTTCTTTAATTTTTAATTGTACATTGTAATTTTTTAAACTTTGAATTTTTACTTTTGAATTGAAAAATAAACTTGCTTAATAATCCCCGTTTCTTAACTTCTGCACTAAAGTTATTACTGCTCTTCCTGATATATCACAAAGCCTTAGGTTTATGGTTACACTCTCTGACAATTGATAAATATTATTCGATTACCAACTGTTGATTGAAGTTTTATATTTAATAATTTAGTTTTACAACACATTGTTGTAATCATTATGCCGTACTACTCTATATACTCCTTATCACCGCTTACCAGCGGGGGCCTGACCGATGTGTTAGGTGTTGATCCATATCTTCTACTTACTTCAAATGACGCTTTCATTTATACTTTAGGAGGATTTATGGTTACTTAATGATTTTTTTTATTATAACTCTAATAAACAAACACATTCATCAATTTCAAACAAAGAAAATTCCAATGAAAAATTTTGTAATAATTTTGTTTTTACTAAGTGCATTAACATTTGCACAATCTCCATCTTTTAATAATTATGGTACTATTGGATTTCACGGGGGGTTATTGAACAATCAATATGGAAGCGGAACCGCGTTTGGATTTCAGTCAAATTTAATCGGATCATTAGCTTCTAAATCAGGTTTCACGTACGTGTTTGAAACATCACTGGCAAAAATAGCATTTAATTACAAAGACAGTCCAGATAATGAAGGTGAAACAATGTTCATTGAAGCCGCTTCATTTGATATTGGCTTTGGGTATGATTTTGGTCCAGTTTATATTGCAGTTATACCTTATGCTTGGACATGGGCCTTAAATTCAAGCGATGGGTTAGCAGTGCTTGCAAAATTTGGATACGCAAATTTTGTTGTAGAAGGAAAAATTGTACCAGTAGCTTATTTTACGGGTTACGAGTACTCAATGTTTGATAATAATGGACTTATTTCAGTAAACTACTTCTTTGATGAAGATTTCGCAATTGGGGTACGTCACAATCGTTATGGAGAAACAAGCACAACCTGTCTTGCTTTAAACTGGAACCTATTTTAAATCATAAACAATAAAGGCGGTGTTTAAAGCCGCCTTTTAAATTTTTATAAATCGATTGATAATAATATTCTAAACATACACAACACCAGAAACAAAGTTTAAAGAACTAATCCCCTATTTTGCGTTTTAACGATTACATTTTTTCCTCACCTCATCTTGGCATTGGACAGCCAGTGTTACATATGAAACATTATAGTACAAACCAATCATCTTAACCTTCCCATTTCTTTCTATCGAAGTCCTATAATGTTGGCTTATGTAAACTCGGCACTCCGCCTGTGGCGGAACCTTGTCAGTTAATCATGCTAAGTCATTCTTTTTGCGGCTGTTTGCAGGGTCACTATCGCTCCAATCTTCCACAGCTAAAACAAAAATAACGCCTTCGCTCATAATAAAGATTAAAATTTTAGTGCCCAAATGGTGCCCAAATTTGTAAATACTCTGATTAGTTTATGTAAATTGGAAAACAAAAAAGCCCTACAACATTTGATTTTAGGGCTTTTCTGAGCCAACTGCCGGAATCGAACCGGCGACCTACTCATTACGAATGAGTTGCTCTACCAGCTGAGCTAAGTTGGCTTATATTTTCAACTGTGCTTTAACAAAGAAAGGCGAAGCCATAACTCTTCGCCTTAAGAATCTAAATTTATTCCGCACTGAGTATAATTCTATTATTTTTATGTAGCATATTAGAGTTTGTCGTGAAAATGATAGCTATGTAAAGATGAAAAGACTATTTACTGCTTTTAAAAATAATAAGAGTATTCTCATTTAGATTCTTTACTTAAAGTTAAATCCATAATAGAAATTCCATCAGCAATAAAAATTAAATTTTTTCTTTCCAGCATTATCCCACTAACTTTTTTTAATGCGCTAAGAAACTCAACCTCAGGCGCATCAAGACACATCATTTTTGTCATCGAACCGGGATCCATAAAAATCTTGTCGCCCTCAAATTTATAAGAACCATTAAAGGTGTTACAACCCGTAAAGCCTGTTAGATTACCATTCTCAAGAAAAGTTAAATTCGGCAACCCACTCTCCAATTTGCTTTCATCTAGAACTCTACCCTCTATTGATGTAACCTTCCATTCTTTCCCAATAACCTGACTTAATAGATTACCAGAACTGCAGTAAGTGAACATTTGACATGTGATAAGAAGAATAACAAACGATATAAATGTTTTTATTTTTTTCATTATAGCCCTTACAGATAATTTATTTTATGTGCATTATTAATAATGGACCCTTTATTAAATTCATTCCATTAATTCTTCAGCCTTCTCTTCAAAGAGATCTTTATCGTACCCAACTATTTTATCAAATAATTTACCATCTTTATAAAAACTAACTACGGGAACATTTTCTTTTTCGATGTCAAATTCATCCCCGATCATTTTGTTTTCTTCTATATTGACTTCTATAGTTTTTATTCCATTAGACACAGATACAATGCTTGAATAGTATTTTTTGCATTCTGTACAGGTTTCAGTGCTCCACAAAACAATAACCGGAACTTTTGATTCCTTAATGATCAAATTAAGATCTTCTTCTCCTAACTGCTTAAGAGAGAATGGCGCCATTTTGTCATAAAATGTTTTCGATACAGTTATATCTATTGGACTACCCGTTCTTGTAATTGTAAGCCTAATATTTTCGGAAGATTCCGAATCAATTTTATTGAGAACTTCCTGAAGGGTTAAACCAGCAATGTCTTCCCCGTTAACTTTTAGGATTTTATCGCCAACATATAGCTTCTGTACTCTGGAGGAAACTCGATGTATAGACTTGTTTTCAAGGCTTTTTATATAAACTCCGTCAGGCAGCGACATAAGTTTTACACCTAATAAGGCAGATTTACGATTTGCTTTAAGATCTTCTTCCAATCGTTTAATATCTGATTCAACACTTTCTTTATCAGGTGCATCTGGATAAAGTTCAAGATATTTTTTTAACTCCTTAACAGCGTTTGCTACATTTCCCTCCAGCATTGAAAGAGTTTTACCAAGATAATAATGCACATCGGCGAAATCCGGAGCCAATTTATTTACTTCTTTAAATAGTATTAATGCCTTATCTATATCATCAGGCACTTTAGCCGAATCGACAGCATTTATACCCTTGAGCAACAAATCTTTAACATTATCAGGAATTTCCTGCTGCGCATAGAGCGGGAAATACGAAACAATTACCAGGGAAAGACAAAGAATAAAAGTTACAAAACTATTTTTTTGTTTTATCGAGATCATAAGTACTCCGAATACTTTCTAAAGCGTCTATGCTTTTTTGACTGTTAATTAGTTCTTCATTTACTTTTTTATCTTCTTCAAGAGCTTCATTAAGGGCATTAAGTGCATCTTTCATTAACTGATCATCATTATTATTCGCATCGGGCGGTTTCTGTTTTATTTCTTCAACTACTTGTTTTTTTTCTTCAAGAACTTTCTGAATGTTTTTTTCTTTTTCTTTAAGAAGTGCCACATTGACTGTAATGCTGTCTGCTTTATATTTTATAGTTTGATATAACATCTGCTGAAAACCGACAGGATTTGAAACGGTTACTTCCGGTATTTCATATTTTATTTCCGGACACTCGGGCAATTTTAAATTTGTAAAATCCGAAAGTGAACGCATGTTTTCTAATGATCCTTCAAGATCTTTAAAATTATCCTTTCCCTGCAAAACAATTTTAGCAGATTCAATACTTTGGTAAGAAGCACAGTTTAGCTGTTTAATATTTTTAATGGCTTCTGACTTCGCAATTCTGTTCTTGAAATCATTAACGGTATTTTTTTGCTGATCTGAAAATTTTTCATGCACAACTTGGGTGTATTCATCTTTTACTTTTTGGACCTGTTCTTTCCATTTTTCTTGTTTTTCTTTATATAAACGAATTTCTTCTTCGGTTGGCGGTGGTGAAGTATAAACAGTGTTGGAATTTGATGAGCTATTATCTGTCGAAGGAGCAAATATCCAATCAAAAAGACCTTGAATTAAAGGAGCAACTACCGACTCAACCATTTGCTGGTTGAAGTCTCCACTGCCGGAATTACTGTTTGAAGATGATGAAATTGGAACGCAATCAGGGCCCCCAGATTTTCTGCAGGTACATTCATATTCCACTCCATTATATATCTCCCTCCAGGTACCGCCTGGTGCAACTGCAGTGCCTTTAGATGTGTAGCACTCTACTGCTTCAATTTGTGCTAATGATGAAACGGGAAAAGCAAAAACAACTGAACAAAGAATTATTAACTTACCCAGAAAATTTTTATTGCGCATCTTCCCACCACCTTTCCAGTTTTGTAACATCAACTTGTACTGGTTTTGATAGTACACCTTCATCATTAATAATTCCTTTCTGTCCTGCGTTTATCAAAATTGTATTTAACCCACTTGCGGATTTCATTTCCACTTTTCCTTCCAATACAATAATCTCTGTACCTTTCTTATCATCATTATTTACAAGGAATTCGGTACCTCGGACTGCTCCACCTCCCCATGGTGTTCTTACTTCAAATTTTTTCCTCATCTTAGCTTGCCAGCGTTTAACAAATTGTTCATATGATTCTGGGATAGATGTGACTGTCTCTTTATACTTTTCATATTGTTCAATCAAATCTTTTTCAAACTTATCTATTTTTTGAACTCCTAATTTTACTTTTCCTTTAATCAAATCTACAATATCTGTACTATCTTGTTGATTAAATTTTAATTTAGTGTTTTCGCCTATGTGAATGTTACCCCTCCCTTCAAGAAATTGTAATTCAACTTTACTGTTTTGTGATGTAGTGATGACATCCCCATTTTCAAGAAGGGAGTTTTGTGAATCATTTAATTTTAATTGTTCACCATTATTTTTTAGAATCGTAATATCACCGTAATAGTTTAACGCAATAGCATCAATTACGGGAGCATTTTTTGAATTAACTAATATTTCATTTTTAACAGATGTAAGGATTACTTCGGATTGTTTCTTTTTAAGTTTGGCTGAGTTAAGCAACCTAATATTTTTCTCCTTTGCTTCACTAGATTTTAACAAAGCATCTTTAGCAACTTTTCCGGCTTCAAGATTCCCTTTTTCCTGGGCAAGACTAATTATCTTCTCAGATGCTGCAATAGTTCTTTCACATTTAAGGATTGCATTTTCATATCGTCGGATATCTTCGACTGATTTCGTAATGTTCTTTTCCAATTTTAAAATGGTGCTTAACAATAAAGGATTTTTATTATCTGAATTATTTTGGGTGTAAGCATTAGTAAAGCAAATATTTAAGAATATAATTACAAAGAATAGTGAGACAGATTTGATATATTTTGATTCCATTTTCATATCCAATAATTAAGTATTACCAGGTATAGTTGTTTTTAGAATTATTTTATTGGATGTTTTTATCTTTGACCTTTTGTTTTGTACCAATAAAAAAATATGCAATTGAACCTATTAACGGAACAAATAGAACAACTATTACCCATATTAACTTATTGTTTCCGGTAAATTCATTTTTTAGAATATCAATGAAGGCAAAGATGAAAGGAAGAAATCCTATTAAGAAAGTCACAAGTAGAAGTTCAATTAATCCAATTCCCATTGTATAATCCTTTTGTTTTATTTTAGCTGCAACAATTAATAAAATTTACAACCGAATTAATAATCGATAGAATAATATTTTTATATAGTGGCTCCTTCACCATTTCTCATCTAATATTTGAGTTCGTTTGTCTTCGTATTCTTTTTCAGTAATCAGTCCTTCTTTTTTTAGTGATTCAATCTCTCGTAATCTTTCTGCTAGAGTGCGTTGCACTTCTTTGCTTTCTATAGCTGCTTCGGTGTTAATATCAATCAGAGAAATTCCTTTTTCACTTTTGTAATTTTTAGCGTGGTAAATCAACATGAAAACGACAGTACCAATCCACATAATCATAAAAAGAAAAAAAAACACTATTATAATTGAAGGAACGTCATTTTCTGATAGTACATTACCTACTATAAATGCAAAGCCGATTCCGAAAAAAAGAAGAAATAATAATAATATAAAGGAGCCAGCCGAAACAGGTTTACTAGGTGTTAATGATATTTTGTTCATAGAATTCTTTTTTATTCTGGACAGTCTATTTGTCCGGTTTGTGCACAATTTTCACAAGGTTCTTTCCAGACTTTAGAACCTGAACCACCACACAATTAACAAATTTCTTGACCAGAGCCACCGCACCTTCCGCAATCCCATCTTCCTAATCCATTACAGCTAATACAGAGTTCCTGCACTTTTCCACTTCCTGAACAAGATTCACATCTAACATTATCAACCTCGCCCGAACCATTACAGCTGCCACATTTAACATTCACAACGCCGCTATTGAAACATTGATTACAAAGTTCTGTGCCTTTACCAAGACAGCGCATACAAGATTCAGCACCATTGCCGCCGCATTTGACGCAGCTTACAGTGGCATTATCAATCCAACCAGAGCCACTGCACACTGGACATTGACATTGAGCAATTGAATATGAATATAAAAGGAAGGTAAAAGGAATTGATAAATAAACTTTCATCACAACTCTCCTGTAGAATAATTGACATCAATTGATAGAAAGTATTTTTCCCAGTAACTGGAATTATTTGCTATGCAAAATTGAATAATAAAAAAACATAAAACAAATAATTCAAATGTAAATTATTGTAAATAGAATACAGCTCTAAAAATATTTATACAAGCTGTTCAATTTATTGTAAGATATTCATGTGAAAATTTCTTATTCTAATTAATGATTGCTTTACTTATGAAAGTGGTTCGATGAATTGAACATTGAAGTGTTGAATAAAATTAGAAGGTTATATAATTTTAGATTGTTG
>CAVPND010000010.1:0-9451 GCA_963706055.1 uncultured Ignavibacteriales bacterium
TTCCGGTTATTGCTAATAACACAGTGGATATGATTAGAGATTATATAACAGAAAAACACTGTGGTTTGCTGATAGATAATTTAGAAAGTATAAATTTGGAAAACTTAAAGGATCTAAAACAAAAAGATAGAGAAACAATTTCAGAAGCAGGTATTATAAACTTTGGAATTAATGTAATAGTTAAAAATTATTTAATAACCTATTCCTCAATAAAGAGTTAATGAAAGTATTAATTGTGAGATATATAAATAAGATTAATTGACATTTAAATAATGTCAGTGAAAATAAATTTATATCACACTGAAAGCATGAATGGATTTTAAAAGAATTGAATCGAATAAATAAAATACTATGAGAGTTCTTACTGTTTGTCGCGAAGTCCCTCAAAACTCAGAGATACATAATTTTTCAATAGCAGAATTTATTTATGAACAGAATAAATCTTTAGCAGATTTGAAAGTTAATTTTGATTATTACCTAATTAGGAAAGGCGGATTAAGAAATTATTTTAAAGAGATTTATAATTTTCGTCTTTATTTAAAAGAAAATAATTATAAGTACGATTTAATTCATGCTCATGGGGGACACATTGGTTCAATTGTAAATACTCAAAGAAAGATACCAGTTGTTACAACTTATCATGGAAGTGATATCAATAATCGAATTAGTCGGTTAATTTCATTAATTTCTCTTCTCTTTTCTAAGAAAAATATATTTGTTTCATTAAACATGTACAAAAAAGTGCAAAAATATTCTAAGGGTACTGTGATTCCTTGTGGTGTTGATTTTGAAATATTTAATCCTATGGACAAACGTACATGCAGAAGTGAATTGGGATTGCAGGAAAGTGATAAAATTATATTATTTGCAGGAAATCCAGAAAAAAAAGTTAAAAATTATAAATTAGCTAAAAGTGCATCAGAATTAATTAATCAGAAATTTTTGATGATCGCTTTAAAAGACTTTAAAAGAAAAGATGTAAACCTTTTATTAAATGGTGCAGATTTGCTGCTGATGACATCTCTTTCTGAAGGTTCACCACAGGTAATAAAGGAGGCAATGGCATGTAATTGTCCGATTGTTACAACCGATGTCGGTGATGTTAGAGAGATAATCTTAAATACTGAAGGCTGTTTTATCACATCATTTGATCCGCAAATTATAGCAAAAAAAATACGATTTGTGATGGTTTCTGGTAAAAGAACTAATGGAAGGGTAATGGTAAAAAATTTAAATAATGATGCGATCGCTAGGAAGATTAGAGAAGTTTACGATATTGCTATTAAATAGAAGCGTATTCTGGTAATATTCATTATAACATTTTAACAATTATACTTTCTACAGTAAAGTAAATTGAAAAAATAAGATTTTTATAAAATAATGGGTTTTTATTTTTAAACTATAATAAATTCAATTTAATATTCTGAGAATACTGTATTGCTAAAAAATGGATAAACTTGAAAAAATTGTCGTTGTAGATCTTGATAATACTTTACTGTTTATAGATAGTTTTAACCTGTTTTTAGCAGTACAATCAGAAAAAAATTTTCTTAAAATTGGTTTGCTTAGAATCCTAAGAAAAATCAGAATTTTGAGTTCAGCCAAATTTAAAGAATTGGTAAGTAACTATGTTTATAATTTCTTGTCTGAAGAAGAAAAACTTTCATTTATTCATTCATTAGGTAGTCATATTAATAGAGAATTATTTAATTCCATCAATGATAAATATAGAAATGATTGTAGAATTTTAATTATTAGTGCCTCATTCAACCAATATGTAAAGCCATTTGCAGAAAATCTTGGATGGCAGGGCTTTGGAAGCTATAGAGATTCTTCTACCGGCAGATTTATGCATCTTCATGGGGATGGTAAAATAAATTTTTTAGAAAAGTTTTTTCCTCCTGAAACATTTACTTACAAATATGCAATTTCTGACAGCCTTTCTGATCTTTCATTATTAAAAAAATTTGAAAAGTATGATTTAATTAAACCTAAATTTCCAATACCCTAATTAAAATTACTATACATTTAAGGCTTGCAAATAAAAAGTTAAGATATCCATGAATACTAATATTCTTGTTACTGATTGTGATACTAAGCATGGTTTTGCCATTGCTAGGTCACTTAAAAAAAACAAATTAAATATTGTATCGCAATATCGCAATAAAATAAATCCTTTCTATTTTTCAATTAGAAATAGGCGCAAAACTTTATTTGACTTTAGGGATAAAGACCATATACAGAAATTTATTAAATACCTCGAAAAAAATAGACCCGAAGTGCTTATGCCTGTCAGCAATCTTTCAGTAAAAATGATTTCAGATCATCGTAAAATTATAAGCCAATTTACTAAATTACTATTGCCAAGTGTTGAGTCTCTTGAAATAGCTCAAAATAAGTATCAAACATTTAAATTTGCTGAAGAACTGGGAATTCGCTGTCCTAAAACAATTTACGATACTCGGAATATAAGTGATTTGAATAAGGCTATTGAAGATTTTTCTTTTCCAGTTGTTCTAAAATTTGTTAACGTAAATGAGACAGGTGTTCGTTACTGTAAATCACTCGAGGAGGTTAAATCTATATTACACAATTATAACAAATCAAATACTACTCCCCCAATATTACAGGAATTTATTGAAGGTACCGGTGTGGGTTTTTATGCTTTATATAAAGACGGAATACGTGTTAATTATTTTATGCATAAAAGATTACATGAGTATCCCGTAACAGGCGGCGCAAGCAGCTTTGCAGTAAGTATATATGACGAAGAATTAAAAAAAGTTGGTACTAAAATTTTAGATGCATTAAAATGGAATGGAATAGCTATGATTGAATTTAAATTGACAGATAATAATGAACTTTATTTGATTGAAATCAACCCAAAGTTTTGGGGTTCTTATGAGTTATCTGAAAAATGTGGAATCAATTTTGCCCATGATTATTACAAAGTTGCAATTGGGCAAACAGTGATCAATAATAAATACCGTGTTGACATTGGTTTCAGATGGATATTTAGTGAGATCATGTACCATAGAGATAAATTATTTTTAAATATAAATGAAAAAAAATCTGCCAAAAAACATACGCCAAAAAAGGTTTACAATGATTTGTACCTTGATGAACCATTAATCTTTATAGTAAAGATTTTTGATATACTAATCAGAATCTTTTTTAAAAAAACTAATCCGCATTCCAGTCCTTATAAAAACATCAATTAGATATTTAATCAAAGCGTAATAATTAATTGTCATAATAATGGAAAATAGATTAAAAGTAGCTCTAACTCATGATATTGACAGAACTACAAAAACATATCAGTATTTTAGCCATTTTTTTAAAGCTTTAAAGAATTTGGATTTTAAAAGTGCTACTTATCAGTTTACATCATTCAGTCAAAGTGAAGAAGTTTATTGGAATTTTGAAGATATAATAGAGATTGAAAATAAATATGGCGTCAAATCTACTTTTTTCTTTCTCATAGAATCTATTCCATTTGAACTTTTTAATATTTCAAATTGGAAGCTCTCATTAGGTAGATATGATATCCAGGAACCACGGATTAATGAAATAATACGTTATTTGGATAAAAATGATTGGGAAATTGGATTACATGGTTCGTTTCGTTCTTTCAATGATGTAGATTTACTCAAAAAAGAAAAGATGATTTTAGAAAAGCTTCTCGGGCATCAAATTATTGGCATAAGACAACATTATCTAAATCTCAATAAAAATACTTGGAAATTCCAAAAAGAAGCAGGCTTTAAGTATGATGCTTCTTGGGGTCCAAAACGTGATATTGGTTTTAAAGAAGAGCGAATTGCACCATTTTTTCCATTAAATGATAAGTTTATTGTATTCCCTTTAGCAGTAATGGATTTTAATTATTTAAATAGTATAGAAAGGAAAACAACATTGCAGAATATCATTAACCTTTGTTTAAAACATAACGCTATATTGGTTGTTAACTGGCACAATGATTGTTTTAATGAAAAAGAAAAACCTGGTTTTAAAGATGCCTATTGCGAAATTATTGAATCCTGTAAGGCTCAAAATGCCATTATTAATACACTATCATATTTTTATAATACATTTGAACAGAATAACACTAAGTAGTTGAGCATGAATAATATTTTGATTATTGACTATGGTATGGGCAACCTTCGCTCAGTTTATAATAAGTTCAAAAGAATGGGAATTGATTGCACCATTTCATCAAATATTGTGGAAATTGAACAGGCAGCAAAATTAATCCTACCAGGTGTTGGTCATTTCAGTTATGGTATGGCAAATTTACATAAGCTTGGATTTGTTGATCTTCTGAATAAAAAAGTGATTGAGGAAAAAACTCCTATTTTTGGAATCTGTCTTGGTACTCAATTATTTTGTAAGCATTCTGAAGAAGGTGACTGTATTGGATTGGGTTGGATTGATGCTGAAGTTGTCAAATTTAAAGTTTCAGATAGACTGAAATACAAAGTACCGCATATGGGCTGGAATGATGTTATGATTAAAAATAGTAATTCTCTCGATAAAGTAATTGGCAGCGGAGAAAAATTCTACTTTGTTCATAGCTATCATTTAAAATGTAATAATCAAAAGGATGTGTGGATGACAACTGAGTATGATTACGAATTTGTTTCTGCAGTGCATAGAGATAATATATATGGAACTCAGTTCCATCCGGAAAAAAGTCACGATGTTGGATACGAATTATTAAAAAAGTTTACGGAGTTGTAAGGATGTATCGTCCACGTGTAATACCTGTACTACTGCTAAGAAATTTAGGATTGGTTAAATCTGTCAAATTTAAAAATCATCGTTATATAGGTGATCCCATAAATGCAGTAAAAATATTCAATGATAAAAAAGCTGATGAACTAGTTTTTCTGGATATAAATGCATCTAAAGAAAACCGTTTAATTTCTTTGGATTTTGTGCATAAAGTAGGTGATGAAGCAAACATGCCTTTTGCCGTAGGGGGCGGCATTAGAACCATTCAGGATATACGCAGCATCTTAGAGAACGGTGCCGAAAAAGTTGTTCTTAATACTGTCGCATTCGAAAACCCTGGATTTATTAAGGAAGCAGTAGATGCATTCGGTTCATCAACAATAGTAGTCTGTATTGATGTTAAAAATAATTATTTCGGAAAATCACAGCTTGTATATACTAAGGCTTCTAAAAAAGCAAAAGAAGATCCTGTTGAATTTGCTAAAAAAATGGAGGAATTTGGCGCAGGTGAAATTATTATCCAATCTGTTGACCGAGATGGAACCTATTTAGGTTATGATATTGAATTAACAAAACTGATATCAAAAGAAGTTTCTATCCCTGTTGTAGCCTTAGGCGGAGCTGCAAATTATTCTGATTTTAGTTTAGCTGTAACTGAAGGATTTGCCTCAGCAGTTGCTGCCGGAAGTGTATTTGTTTACCACGGTCCCAGAAAAGCGGTTTTAATAAGTTTCCCTTCAAAAAGTGAAATGGTTGAAATATTTAAGTAATATGAAAATTTTTATTGATATCGGTCATCCTGCCCATGTACATTATTTTCGTAACTTTATAAAAGTAATGGAATCTAAAGGGCATAAATTTTTTATTTCTGCACGCGATAAAGAAGTAACCCATTCTCTTTTAAATCATTATCAGATAGTATATACCTCCAGAGGTAAGGGCAAAAATGGTTTGATGGGAAAATTCTTTTATCTTATTGAAGCTGATTATAAAATTTATAAACTTGCAAAAAAATTTAAACCGGATTTATTCTTAAGCTTTGGTTCGGCTTATGCTGCTCAAGTATCAAAATTATTAGGTAAACCTCATATTGCATTTGATGATACTGAACATGCAAGATTAGAGCATTTGATGTATGTTCCTTTCACTAATTGTATTTTAACTCCGGATTCATTTAAAAAAGATTTTGGAAGAAAGCATATTAGATTTGCAGGTAGTATGGATATGGCATATCTTCATCCAAAGTATTATAAGTCAAATATCCAATATATTGAGGACCTTAAACTCAATAACAAAACATATTTTTTTCTAAGATTTGTAAATTGGAACGCATCACACGATATAGGGCATTCCGGTTTTTCAATTGAAGGGAAAGCTAAGATTATTAATTTATTATCCAAATTTGGAGAAGTGTTAATTTCCTCTGAAGCCAATTTACCTGTTGAATTTAATAAATATTTATTTAAAGGTGATCCTTCTCAGATTCATACTGTCCTAAAGCATGCTGATATGTTTATTAGTGAAAGTGGTTCTATGGCTACTGAAGCTGCAGTTTTAGGAACGCCTTCGATAATGGTCAACTCCAGTGCTAAATACTTCGGTGTATTTGAGTCCATCAGTAAATTCGGAAATTTATTTTACTATGATGATGAAAACCTTGCGATTGAAAAAATTGAGTCTCTCTTACATAGTAATGATTTAAAAGAAATCTCAGTCGTTAATGCTGGCTCTTACATTAAACAAACTATTAATCTGACAGATTTTATGGTTTGGTTTATAGAAAACTATCCTCAAAGTTTTAAATTAATGAAGACAGATCCCGATTATCAATTTAAATTTAAATGATTATGAAAATACTACCATATCAATATAAAGTAAACAAAATTTGTACTCGCTGTTTGATGGACGACACTGTAAAAGGTATTTCCTTTGATGAAAAAGGGGAGTGTACTTTCTGTAAAATTCATGATGAGCTTGAGAGCAAATATCCATTAAATGAAGAAACTCCTTATCACCTAAAACTGCTTGCTGATAAAATTAAAAATGATGGTAAAGGTAAAAAGTACGATTGTATAGTCGGGGTAAGCGGCGGACGCGATAGTACCTATACTTTATATAACGCTGTTAAGCTTGGTCTAAGACCTCTGGCTGTTCATTTTGATAATGGCTGGAACTCCGAAATAGCAGTACAGAATATTAAAAGTGCAACGGATATTCTCGGTGTCGATCTGCATACTCACGTTGCAGATTGGGAAGAGTTTAAAGATCTGCAGCGCTCTTTTTTGTTCGCTTCTGTTCCGGATGCTGAGGTGCCTACCGATTGGGTTATTTTTTCGGTATTGTTTTCTGAAGCCGCCCAATATAATGTTAAGTATATTGTCCACGGTCATTCCTTTAGAACCGAAGGGACTACACCACTTACCTGGACATATATGGATGGTAAATATGTACAGGATGTACAAAGCAGATTTGGTAAGCTTAAGTTAAAAAGCTTTCCCAATATGTCAATGAGTAAGTACATATATTACTCGCTATTCAAAAAAATTAATCAAATCAGAATTCTTTACTACTATCATTATAATGAAAAGGAAGTTTTACGTGTTTTAGAAGAAGAATTAGGCTGGAAAAATTATGGCGATAAACACCATGAATCAAAATATACTGCATTTTTTCAGGCTTACATCCTTACAAGAAAATTTAATATTGATAAACGCAAACTTCACTATTCTGCAAAAGTAAGAAATGGACAGCTCACCAGAGATCAAGCGATTGAAGTTATAAAAAAAGACCCTTATACAGGTGGTATGGAGTCATTAGATTATTGTTTAAAAAAACTTGATCTGTCTTATGAAGAATTTGATAAAATAATGAATGAAAATCCAAAATCATTTCTGGATTATAATTCTTACTACAACCTCGTACAAACATTTAAAACCCCGATAAGCTGGGGAAACAAAATGGGAATCGTACCCGATACCGTATTTAAAAAGTATTTTAGTTTTGACTTATAGTTTTATAAAGGAGCATTACGGAAAGTAATTGGTGGAAATGAGTTATTAACTTCTTAATTTTGTTGGTAAAGTGTTTTTATATTTTTTATTCAAATTAAACAATACTGAAATAAAATATGAAAGAACTATCAATCTCCCTGTTGTCATTATTATTATTGTTAGTAATGATAGGAATAAAGACAAAAACAATATATAGGTTAAATAAGACTAATTTTTACTCTATAACACTACTTGGGTATATAATTACGCGTTTCATACTTGTCATTATTATGTATATGGTATTGAACAGACAAGGACCGGGAGATCTATTAGATGTTTTTTATCCACAAGCATTTATGGCAAAATATGGTAGATTAGTTTATAATGACTTTGAATCCTCTTACGCTTTATTATTTCCTTATCTCTTGAGCTTACCACTATTTTTGTGGGAACATCACCTGAGTATAGTTTTCTTTTTTATATTTTTTGAAATATTAGTTCTTTTTATTTCCGTAAAGTATATTATTCCGCAATTTGATATTGGTAGAAGAGATTTTTTATGGCTATTTACTTTTTGTCCAATAAATGTCTTGTTCACTGTTTATTATGCACAGGACGAGATTATACTGGCTTTTTTTATGGTTATGGCTTTTGCATTTTTAATTAATAAAAAACAATTCTTTGCAACCATTGTATTAATACTAGGATTTTATTTTACAAAGTTAATATCGATATATTTTTTTATTCCTCTTTTATTAACGGTTGAAAAAAAATATTTATTTCTTTTTATCGTGGGCATATTGATTCCAAATGCTATTTTTTATTCTTTGGGCGTTGATTTATTAATGCCTTTAGCGGAGGGTAAACTTAAAGCGATAGGCCCAAATATTTGGTCGCTTTTAGGTAGCTTGAAAATTGTTATTGATCCCAAAATATCATATTTATTTCTTCTCATGGCCATGGGTGTATTATTATTAATTCAATTCCGAATTCAACATTTTTGGAGCAAAAATGAGTTTGAGGTTAATAGAGTTTTAAATTTTATTTTACTGTATTCCTTTGTATTTATGTCATTTAGTACAAAATCCTTCTCGTTTTATTTTTTGATCATTATAGTTTTTTATTTGATATTAATACTAAATTACTTGAAGGATAAACAAGTAAGTCTTTACCAGCTATTAACTAAATATGATCATAACTTAAGTCCTTCTTTATTGTATATTTTTTTACTTAGTGTTTCATATATTTTTTCCAAAGTGTTGTGGGATCCTGAATTACTAAATTTTGCTTCTCTATTTTCATATATTATCATATTCTTCACTTTTATAATACAATTAAATTTTATTTACACGATTAGCGGGTATTTGCTTGGAAACCACATTAAAAAGATTAGATTATTCTAAAATATTTTAGGTGAATAGAGAAATAAGAAAAATCTTATAAAAAACTTGATCTGTCTTATGAAGAATTTGATAAAATAATGAATGAACAGCCTAAATCATTTATGGATTATAATTCTTACTACAGCCTCGTACAAACATTTAAAACCCCGATAAGCTGGGGAAACAAAATGGGTATCGTGCCTGATACCGTTTATAAAAAGTATTTTAGTTTTGATACATAGATTCAGATACTATCTGTCCGGAATAAATTTAATACAATAGTTAAGTGAATTATATTATGATTATAAAGAACGTATTATTAATAACTCACTTTACGCGTATTCC
>CAVPND010000011.1:0-87500 GCA_963706055.1 uncultured Ignavibacteriales bacterium
CAACTGGAAAAACCTCAATAGGTTATAATGGCGGTAAGACAGATTTTCTTGGATATGATGATGGCACAAGAGGTTTGCCAGGTGATATTACATCAACAAAACTTGCTAGAGGAAATTTCTCAGATTCTGCTTTAACTGCGATAACCAAATCATTCAGCAACGATTGGCAGACTCAATCCAAAACCGCACCAATTAATGGTTCCATAAAATTAGATATAGGAAATAGAATAGAGTTTGGAGAGGATGTTTTAGGTTATGTTGCTTCTTTAACTTATTCAAACACTGATGCAACAAAAGATCTTACAAAGAATTTCTATGATTTCTCAGGTGCAAGATATAATTACAAAGGTTATAGCTATAATAATACAGTTGCTTGGGGCGGGCTGCTGAATTTTAGTTACAAATTTGACAGAACTAATAAAATAAGTTTCAAAAATATTTATAATCAAAATGCTGATGACATTACTACTTTATATTCTGGAGATTATAGATATGCAGATCAATACCGGGAAGTCACATCATTTAATTATGTCTCAAGATCATTATTATCAAATCAATTAATAGGTCAGCATCAGTTTAGCAAGGTTTTTAGCGGATTAAATCTCGAATGGAATGTTAGTTATTCTCAATCTAAAAGAGACGAACCTGATTCGAGAAGATATTTATACTCCAGAAGTATTGAGGACCCTAGCGAGCCCCTCAGATTTCAATTAGATCAATCATTAGCTACTAGATATTACGGAAATTTAAAGGATCATAATTTTAGCGGAGATATTGATCTTAACTTACAACTTTTTGAGAATCCAGATTTACCAAAATTAAAAGTTGGATATTTATTTGATAGAAAGGATAGAGATTTTAGTGCAAGAACTTTTGGATTTAGAAATGTTCCCGGTGGAAATTTTGCACATGAGGATAGCGTACTGCAAGGTTCTGTTCAAGATATCTTTGCTCCTGAAAATATAACTAATAAATTTGTTCAGGCTATAGAGATAACTAAACCTTCTGACAGTTACACTTCGGAACAAAGAATTAATTCAGCTTATGCAATGTTTGATGCGACTTTATTGCAAAATTTGAAAATTGTTGCAGGCGTTAGACTAGAAAATTCAAATCAAACATTAACCTCAATTAATCTTCAGGGAGATAGCATTAATGTTGATAACACATACAATGATTTGCTTCCAGGGCTAAACCTTACTTACGCCATTAACGATTGGATAAATATAAGGGCGGCTTATAGTATTACCTTAGCAAGACCTGAATTTAGAGAACTAGCTCCTTTTAGCTATTTCAATTTTATTGATAATGAACTTATACAAGGAAATCCCGACTTAAAAAGAACTTTAATTAATAATTATGATTTAAGATTTGAAATGTATCCCGGTGCTGGTGAGTTGGTCGCATTTAGTTTCTTTTACAAAAGATTTAGGGATCCAATTGAACAAGTTCTACAAGCCGCTGCAAATGAACCAATTAGGTCATTTGAGAATGCTATTGTTGCTAAAAACTTTGGTATCGAACTGGAGTTAAGAAAAACTCTGGATTTCATATCGCCAATATTTAGAAATTTTTCTTTCGTTGGAAATGGAAGTCTTATTAGTTCAAAAGTTGAATTACAAAACACAGGATTTCAAGCAGGTGATAGAGCCTTACAAGGACAAGCTCCATATATATTCAATTTTGGATTGTATTATGACGATCTTGATTTTGGATTGAACAGCTCTTTCGTATACAATAAAGTTGGTGAAAGAATAGCTACTGTTGGTTCTAAAGACTTAGGAAATATTTTAGAAAAGCCAGTCGATCTAATCGATTTTTCAATTTCGAAAACTATCATTGATAATTTCAGTATCAAGCTAACAATTAAGGATTTATTAAATCAAGAGAGAATTTTTATTCAACAATCTCCTTTAGGAGATAGAGTTTCTGAATTAGAAAAATCCGGCAGGTTAGTAGTGATCGGTCTTTCATATAAGCTATAAAATTTTGATAAACAATTTAATTATTCAAACATAAATATATTAGGAGTACATGATGAGGAAAGTTCTTTTTCTGTTTTTTAGTTTTTTGCTTGCAGGAGGCATGTCCTTTGCACAGATAGTTGTCACGGGTGATATAACGAGTAATACAACATGGACATCGAACAACACATATTTGTTGAGAGATTTAGTAAGAGTACAATCAGGAGCAACATTAACAATAGAACCGGGAACAATTATCTATGGAGAGAATTCAACACTAGGAAGTTTGATAATCAAACCAGGTGGAAAAATAATGGCAGAAGGCACAGTAAATAATCCAATAGTATTTACAAGTGAATTCAACAAACCAGGCTCACTTCAGGAACCAACATACGGAGACTGGGGAGGCATAATATTATTAGGTAATGCACCAATCAATGTGCCTGGCGGAGTAGCATCAATAGAAGGTCCAGGAGATCAATATGGTGGAACAGATCCAGAAGATAATAGCGGTGTAATGAAATATGTAAGAATAGAATATCCAGGCGTAGCATATTCATTAAACAATGAGATCAACGGATTGACATTTGGTGGAGTAGGCAGAGGCACAACAATAGATTATATACAGGTAAGTTATAGTGGAGATGATTCATATGAGTGGTTTGGCGGCACAGTAAACTGTAAGCATTTAATAGCCTACAGAGGATGGGATGATGATTTTGATACAGACTTTGGATTTCAAGGAAAACTTCAATTCTTAGTAGGATTGAGAGATCCAGAAGTAGCAGATCAATCAGGATCAAACGGATTTGAATCAGATAACGATGGATCAGGATCAACAAATTCGCCAAGGACATCACCAACGTGGTGGAATGTAACATTGGTAGGACCATTGGCCACAACAACAACACCGATCAATTCATTGTTCAAAAGAGGAATGCATTTAAGAAGATCATCACAGAATAAGATAAACAATACATTAGATATGGGATGGCCATTAGGAATATTGATAGATGGAGTGAATACAACGACAGATGCACAGAACGGAGTAATGTATGTAAAGAACAGTATAGTATCAGGTAATACAGGAGCAGTGATAGATTCAGTATCATCAAACGGAACATTTAATCCAAGTGCGTTCTTTAGTTCAAACAACAATCGTTCTTTTGTTACTAATGCCGAAGTTCTGTTAAGAAATCCTTTCAATTTAGAAAATCCAAATTTTCTTCCTAAACCAGGCTCACCAGTATTTACAGGAGGAGGAACACCACCGAATGATGGATTCTTTGATCCAACAGCAACATTTGTTGGTGCTTTTGGCTCACAAGATTGGACAGCGGGTTGGGCTAAATTTATGGTCAGCGATAAGCAACAAGTAATTGTCACGGGTGATATAACAAGTAATACAACATGGACATCGAACAACACATATTTGTTGAGAGATTTAGTAAGAGTACAATCAGGAGCGACATTAACAATAGAACCGGGAACAATTATCTATGGAGAGAATTCAACACTAGGAAGTTTGATAATCAAACCAGGTGGAAAAATAATGGCAGAAGGCACAGTAAATAATCCAATAGTATTTACAAGTGAATTCAACAAACCAGGCTCACTTCAGGAACCAACATACGGAGACTGGGGAGGCATAATATTATTAGGTAATGCACCAATCAATGTACCTGGCGGAGTAGCATCAATAGAAGGTCCAGGAGATCAATATGGTGGAACAGATCCAGAAGATAATAGCGGTGTAATGAAATATGTAAGAATAGAATATCCAGGCGTAGCATATTCATTAAACAATGAGATCAACGGATTGACATTTGGTGGAGTAGGCAGAGGCACAACAATAGATTATATACAGGTAAGTTATAGTGGAGATGATTCATATGAGTGGTTTGGCGGCACAGTAAACTGTAAGCATTTAATAGCCTACAGAGGATGGGATGATGATTTTGATACAGACTTTGGATTTAGTGGAAAACTTCAATTCTTAGTAGGATTGAGAGATCCAGAAGTAGCAGATCAATCAGGATCAAACGGATTTGAATCAGATAACGATGGATCAGGATCAACAAATTCGCCAAGGACATCACCAACGTGGTGGAATGTAACATTGGTAGGACCATTGGCCACAACAACAACACCGATCAATTCATTGTTCAAAAGAGGAATGCATTTAAGAAGATCATCACAGAATAAGATAAACAATGCATTAGATATGGGATGGCCATTAGGAATATTGATAGATGGAGTGAATACAACGACAGATGCACAGAATGGAGTAATGTATGTAAAGAACAGTATAGTATCAGGTAATACAGGAGCAGTGATAGATTCAGTATCATCAAATGGAACATTTAATCCAATTGCGTTCTTTAGTTCAAACAACAATCGTTCTTTTGTTACTAATGCCGAAGTTTCTTTGGTAGCACCATTCGATCTAAATAATCCTAACTTTTTACCTCTAGGTAGTTCACCAGTATTAACAGGTGCAGGTACGCCTCCAAACGATGGCTTCTTTGATCCAACAGCTGCATTTGTTGGTGCTTTTGGTTCACAAGATTGGACATTTGGATGGGCAAGATTTAAACCTGAAGTAACCACTGATGTTGAAGAAATTAAGATTAGCGGTACAACTCCAACTAATTATAATTTATCACAGAATTATCCAAATCCATTTAATCCTAGCACAAAGATATCATACTCTATTATTGAGCCTACAAATGTTAAACTAACTGTATATAATATCTTGGGGCAACAAGTAGCTTTGCTTGTTAATGATTTCAAATCAAAAGGAACTTACCAAGTTAATTTTGATGCTTCCAGTTTATCAAGCGGAATATATATTTACAGTTTGGAGGCAGGTAATATAGTTGTATCTAAAAAAATGACTTTACTAAAATAAAAATATTCTCTCTCCTCTCTCCTTCGACGAGGGACGCTGCATCTCGCGGCGTCCTTTTTTATTATTGGACAGATATTTTATAGATTTAAAGTAATGAAAAACATTTTTCAAATATTTGCCATAATTTTTATTATAAATTCTGCGAATATTTACGCGCAGGATGGTAAAAATTTCTATTCAGTAAGAGATTCAATTTCTGGCAGATCTATATACCAGCATCTTCAGATTTTAGCTGACGATTCTTTGCAGGGAAGAGGAACAGGTAGTTTAGGTGGAGAAATCGCAGCAAATTATATTGCCGGAGAATTAGCAAAGTATGGATTAAGCGAAATTCCAAATAATAATAGTTACTTCCAAAATATACCTATGCATGGAAGTTTACCACTATCTGCTTCAGAGTTAACACTTATTTCAGAAGCAGACACATCAAATTTAAAATATGCAAAAGATTATTTCCTTTACAGATCAGGACAACAAACATTCATTCCTACTCCATTACCATTAGTTTTTGTAGGATATGGTATCATCGCTCCTGAATATGATTACAATGACTATCAAAATGTTGATGTAGAAGATAAAATAGTTGTATATATAGATGGCGAACCGAAATCAGAAGACGATGATTACTTTGACGGATTATCCCCAACAATTTATAGTTACTCAGAATCTAAAAGAAGAATGGCACTTTCGCGAGGTGCAGCTGGTACTGTTCAAATATCATTAACTCAATATGATGATTGGGAGACGGTTAAAAAAGATTTTGATAATGAAGATGTAACACTTGCATATTCGGTGACTGCAAATCTTAGTATAATTATTAATCCAAAAATGGCTGATAAACTTTTTACCGGTACAGCATTTACATTTGCTGATATAATTAAAATGAATGAAGAAAACAGCATCCGATCATTTCCTTTAAATACAAAATTAAAATTTAAGGGTGTGTTTAAAGAACGAGATTTTGTCGCAAAAAATGTAATAGGATTAATAAACGGAAGCGATTCGGATTTAAAGAATTCTTATTTAATAGTTTCGGCTCATTATGATCATCTGGGAATTGGAATCCCAATAAATGGAGATTCTATTTATAATGGAGCGCTTGATAATGCAATCGGAATTTCTGTTATGCTAGAAATTGCAAAAGCATTTTCTAAACTTAATGTGAAACCTAAAAGATCCATTCTTTTTATTGCAACTACAGGCGAAGAAAAAGGATTGCTTGGTTCCAGTTATTATATAGATAATCCAGTTGTTCCACTCTATAAAACAATAGCGAATATTAATATAGATGGCATTGCAATGTTTAAAGACTTTCAAAGTTTAGTACCAATTGGAACCCAATATTCAAATCTTGATGTTTATCTCAATCAAACAGCGGACAGATATAATTTACTGGTTGAGGGTATACCACCCCAATTCAGAAGCTTTGATGCCTTTAACAAATCAGATCAGTTAGCATTTGCAGTTGGTGGTATTCCTTCAATATTAGTACTGGAAGGATTGACTAACAAAACAAAAAGTAGAGAAGAAGTATTAAAAGCTTTTATTGATTATTATTTAGATAGATATCACACACCATTCGATGATTTAAAGCAGAATATAGATTTAGAAGCGGCAGCTAAACATGCTAAAATATTATTTGATTTATGTTTTCATTTGGCAGATCAAATTGAAACTCCTGTGTGGAAAAGCAGTTCTCCTTTTATTAATGCCCGTTTAAGATCGATTGCAGAAGAAAAGTAAAATGATGATTTGGAAGAAAATACTACTTATACTCTTATTATTACTACTAAGTTGTTCATACAAGCCATCAGAAAAAAGAGAAATAAAGATTGTTGGCTCAGATACTATGTTAGAACTAACATTAAATCTTGCTGAGCAGTTTATGAAAGAAAACCCGGGTATTTCCATCAGAATCTCTGGCGGTGGAACAGCAACCGGTATTAAAGCGCTTATAAATAATGAAACAGATATTTGTACAGCTTCACGTAATTTGAAACCGGAAGAAGCAAAAAGTCTTGCAGAGTACTACGGCTCGTTGGGTCTAGTATTTTTGATTGCAAAAGATGCGTTAAGTATTTATTTAAATCCAAATAATTCAGTCAGAGATTTAACATTAAATCAACTTAAAGATATCTACACAGGTAAAGTAAAAAACTGGAAAGTTTTTGGCGGTAAGGATACTACAATAAGTGTAGTAAATAGAAATCCAAACTCTGGGACATTTCTTTATTTAAAAGATCATATTCTTGATGGGGAAAATTATACTGAAAATTCTATAGTTAAACCTACAACAAAAGAAGTTATAAAGTTTGTGGAAGAACATGAAAATGCAATAGGTTATGGTGGAATGGGGTATAAGGGAAAGATAATTGATTTAAAAATTAATGGTATCGATCCATCAGAAAATAACGTTAGAAATGATACCTATCCAATTATAAGATATTTACATTTCTTTACTTCAAAAACGCCGGATGGAACAATTAAAAAATTTATAGATTGGGCACTTTCACCAGCTGGTCAGAATATCGTCCGCCAGTCTGGGTTCATTCCATTGTGGGAAAATAAATTGTAGTTGCTCACTTAATCTTTCCTTAACATTAAAATAATATTCTCTTAATCTATCTATAAGGTTTATGATTTATCTTTATAGAAAAAGAAAGATCTGTTTATGGAAGAAGACAATTTATTTTTTACCTATCTGGAAAAATTAAATCGGCACAAAAAAGAATTGAAAAAAGACGAAAAAAATGGGGAAGTGTCCGTTGATAACTTTGATAAAAACAATTTGGTTGAAAATGAATGGCTGCAAGAATATGAACTTATTTATCAATCATATAGTATAGTATAAATTAATTATCTAACTAAAAATTCTTGTTGCAATTAAATAAGTAATCATTGCAAAGATTGCTGATAGCGGAATTGTAAGTACCCAAGCCCACAAAATATTTTTTGCAACACCCCAACGTACAGCAGAAAGTCCTTTAATGGAACCGACTCCTATTATTGATCCTGTAATTGTGTGAGTTGTGCTCACGGGAATTCCGCCCATTGTTGCGCCAATTATTGTAAGCCCAGCAGCTGTTTCTGCACTAAAACCACCAAATGGTGTTAGTTTTGTTACACGCATACCAAGAGTCTTAATAACCTTCCAGCCTCCAAACAGAGTTCCTAGCGCAATAACAGTATGGCTTAGTATAATTACCCAAAACGGAACGTAAAAAGTTGAGCCCAATATTCCATTCGTAAACAAAACAATTGTGATTATTCCGATAGTCTTTTGTGCATCGTTAGAGCCATGACTTAAGCTGTAAACTGCAGCAGAGACCAATTGCAACTTTCTAAAATATTTATCCACTTTTCTAGGCTGTTGATTTTTAACAATCCAGAGAGTAATAATTGAAAAAAAGTATGCTGCAATTAATCCGATTATAGGTGCAAGAAAAATAAATATAACAATTTTAGTATAGCCAGAAACTATAATAGCACTTATTCCTGCCTTAGTTATCGCAGCTCCCCCATATCCACCAATGATTGAATGCGAAACACTTATTGGCAATCCAAAATGTGTAGCTGAGGCAGTTAAAATTATAGCGCCGATAATTCCGGAAAAAATCACAAAATTATCAACAACATTTACATCAACAAGGCCCTTACCAATAGTGGTAGCAACACTAACTCCAAAAGCAAATGCTGCAATGAAATTAAAGAATGCAGCCCAGGCAACTGCCTGAAATGGTGTTAAAACACGCGTTGAAACTATTGTGGCAATAGAATTTGCAGCGTCATTCATTCCATTATAAAAATCAAAGACAAGTGCAAGAATAATAATCAGTATTACAACTTCCATATATATTTTTTACGCATTCTTAATGAAGATTGACAAAATTACATTTGCTGTTGATTGACATTTATCACTAGTTCTTTCTAGAAGATCAATGATTTCTTTTTTCTTTATCAGTTCTATAGCATCCTTTTCATTTTCAAATAATTCTTTGATTGCTTGTTGATATACTTTATCGGCTTCAACCTCCAGATCTTTAACTGCTTTTAATTCATTAACTCTTTTTACTTTCAAGTCCTGTATAGCTACTCCAAGTTCTTTTACCTGTGCACGAATTATCAGAGCGAGTTTATCAGCATAGTCTATTTTTTTTACTATATGAAAAGTTTCAACCCGGACCGTCGCTCCCAAAAGCATATCACTTATATCGTCCAATCTTTTTATAAGTGCAAAAATATCTTCTCTATCAAAAGGGGTGATGTAGGTTTTGTTTAATCTCTTCGTGATTTTAGATGCTATTTCATCGCATCTTAATTCAAGCGGCTTCATTTTTAATATATGGGCTTGATGCTCATCAAACGAAAAAATCTTTTCAGTGTGAACTGCCATATCTTCAATGAAACTTATCATTTCTTTAAAGTCTTCAAAATATTTTTCTTCTTTTGGGAGTAATTTTTTAAACATAAAACACCAATAATTAATGAAGTGATTGTTAATAAAGTGTGCGTTCGACATTCCAAAACTAAGAAAACCGAGTTAATTCCCCAATAAATTCTGTTCAAAAAATTGACTTGGTTTTGCTATATTCACAACTCAAATTGTACATAAAATTTAAGGTGTAAATTGAGCGAAAAAAAGAATAAACCTACAGATGCTGTCGCAAATATCGTTTCTCTTGCTAAAAGACGCGGTTTTGTATTTCAATCCAGTGAAATTTACGGTGGCTTAAATGGTTGCTGGGATTACGGTCCGCTTGGAGTTGAACTTCTGAAAAATATTAAAGAAGAATGGTGGAAGTTTATGACTTACCGCGATAATGTGGAAGGTCTTGATGCCTCAATTCTTATGCACCCAAAAGTTTGGGAAGCTTCCGGTCACGTTGAAAATTTTACAGATCCGATGATTGATTGTAAACAATGTAAAGCTCGTTTTCGTTTAGATGTTCTTGGTGATTCAATCAACGAAAAGAAAAAAGATAAGGCTTTAGCAGATCTTAAAAATGATTTTAAAGATGATACTTCTGTTTTAAGCAAGATTGAAGAAACAATTAAAAATCCAGGGGATGAAGATCCGTTTAATCTATTATTAGAAGATGAACAAGTTGGCAAAACTCTTTTATCAAAATTAAATTGCCCACAGTGTGGTAATGCAAACACATTTACAGATGCGCGTAAATTTAATTTGATGTTTAAAACATTTGTCGGTCCGGTTGAAGAAAGCGGTAGTGTTGTTTACTTACGACCAGAAACTGCTCAGGGAATATTTGTTAATTTTTTAAATGTTCAAAGTTCTGCACGACAAAAATTACCGTTCGGTATTGCACAAATTGGCAAAGCATTTAGAAATGAAATCAACACAAAGAATTTCCTTTTCCGTACTCGTGAGTTTGAACAAATGGAAATGCAGTTTTTCGTAAATCCATCTGATGACTAAAAATGGTATTATTATTGGAAAGAACAGCGAATAAATGGTATAAATCCTTAGGAATGACGGAACAAAAATTGAGATTTCATGATCATGACCTAAGAAATTGCCCATTACGCCAAAGCGGCTACCGATATTGAATATGAATTTCCGTTTGGCTGGGGTGAAATAGAAGGAATACACAACAGGAAAAATTATGATCTTAGCCAGGCACGAAGAATTTTCCGGAAAATCATTAAAATATTTTGATGATGAATCCAAAGAAAAATTTATTCCATTTGTTATAGAAACTTCTGCGGGTGCAAGCCGCAGTTTTATGGCATTTTTAATTGATGCTTATTATGAAGAAGAAGTTAATGGTGAAATGAGATCAGTGTTAAGATTTCATCCAAAACTTGCACCAATAAAAGCAGCAATATTTCCATTAGTTAATAAAGATGGAATGCCTGAAATTTCACGGGAGATTGAAAAAGATTTGCGCAGAAATTTTAAAGTATTTTATGATGATAAAGGTGCCGTTGGCAGAAGATACCGCAGACAGGATGAAGCTGGAACTCCATATTGCATAACTGTTGATACACAAACAATGGAAGATAAAACTGTAACTGTCCGCGATAGAGATACAATGCAGCAGGAAAGAATTAGTATTGATAATCTCACAAGATATTTAGGTGATAAACTTTTGAATTAAAGTTTAGAATCAAGATTAAATTTTAGGCGATTTGAAACGATCGCCTTTTTCTTTTTCACTTGTTTATCTCATCTTTCATTAAAAAATTTGGAATAAAACTTAATTGGCTTATGAAAAAATTATTTCTCTTAATAATTCTATTCAGTTTATCAATCTTTGCACAAACCCCAGATTTTGATTCACGCGTTAATGATGGCATCAAACAAATCTACAACATAAAATTTACAGAAGCAGAAAAAACATTTCGTTCTGTAATTGCAGATTATCCACAGCAGCCAGCGGGAAGATTTTTTATTGCGATGATTGACTGGTGGAAAATTTTACTTGATCCTGATAATGAATCTCACGATGAAGTATTTTTCCAAAAACTTGAAGATGTAATTTATCAATGCGATAAAATATTAGATAAAAATCCTAAAGATGTTAATGCACTTTTTTTTAAAGGTGGCTCAATAGGTTTTCGCGGAAGACTTCGTGCGTTTCGTGAAAGCTGGCTTAAAGCCGCTGATGATGGACGAGAAGCATTGCCAATCGTGGAGGAAGCTGCCGCACTTGATCCAAATAATATGGATGTTCAATTAGGTTTTGGAATTTACAATTACTACGCAGATGTAATTCCGAATGAATATCCGCTTATCAAACCATTAATGATTTTTTTTCCCGATGGTGATAAACAAAAAGGAATTGAACAATTAAAAAACACAGCGTTTAAAGGAAAGTTTGCAAAGTATGAAGCTCGCTATTTCTTAATGACGCTTTATTATCGTTATGAAAACAATGCAATTGTTGCTGATGATTATGCTAAGTTGTTAAGTGATGATTTTCCGGACAATCCCGTTTTTGAAAAATGGCGTGGAAGAATTGCAGTAAGAAGAGGCGATTACTTTTTGGCAGATTCGGTGTTTAAAAATGTTTTACAAAAATCTGATAAAAAATATTTTGGATACAGCGCTCCAAATACTGTTAGAGAAGCAACTTATTACATCGCATATAATTTTAAGAACAATGGACAACTAGATTCAGCAAAAACATATTTTAAGAAATGTATTGCTGAATCAAAAAAGATTGATGAAGAAGGGGAAGAATCCGGTTTTCAAGTAAATGCTGTTTTATATCTTGCTCAAATAGCTGAAGTTCTTAATCAAAAAGAGGAAGCTAAAACTTTCTATGAAAGTTTATTAGAAATGCGAGACTATGGTAATTCACATTCAACAGCAGAAAACAGTTTGAAGAATTTAAGTATGGGGAAAAAATAGATCTGATATTATAGTTTTGGATAAAGCTCTTCTCCTGGGCTTTTGTGATAACTAGCTTTGTCACTTCGACCGAAGGGAGAAGTCTGTGAAACAACTGGATTTCTCAGTAGTAAACTCCTTCTTCCGTGGGAATGCCTATGGCAGAAATGACTTTGAATTTGTTTTCACATAACCTCACTTTAGGAGAAGGTTTTGGAGACCCTTTTTTTCTTATTACTTCACTTCAACTAACATCATGCTCCCGCATAAATTTTTCTACAAGCATTACATCTTCTTCACAACCAATAAATATTGGAATGCGTTGGTGCAACGAAGTAGGTTTGACCTCAAGCATTCTTTGAGTACCGGTTGAAGCGCGGCCTCCTGCTTGTTCAACAATGAATGCCATCGGATTGCATTCATACATTAGTCTTAGTTTACCATTTGGATTTCGGGAATCGGCTGGATACATATAAATACCGCCATACAAAAGATTTCGATGGATATCCGCAACCATAGACCCAATATAACGGGATGAATATGGACGGTCAGTTTTTTGATCTTCATCCTGCAGCCATTTAATATATTTTTTTAATCCCGGATGCCAATAAAGATAATTACCTTCATTGATGCTATAGATCTTACCTTTTTTGGGAGTTCTGATATTCGGGTGAGATAAAATAAATTCACCAAATGATGGATCAAGCGTAAAACCATGCACTCCGTTGCCGGCTGTATACACAAAAATTGTACTTGAGCCGTAAATAATATAGCCCGCGGCAACTTGTTGCATACCTGGCTGTAAACAATCTTCAATTGTACCTGGGCCGCCACCGGGCGAAACTCTTCTATAAATTGAAAAGATGGTCCCTATACTGATGTTTACATCAATATTTGAAGAACCATCAAGTGGATCAAAAAGCAAAACATATTTACCGATATAAAATTCCGGTGGAATATGAATTATATCTTCATCTTCTTCGGATGCCATAACACAAAGATGGCCGCCATGATCCATTGCCTTAATCATCATATCATTAGCAAAAATATCCAGTTTTTTAACTCGCTCTCCGTGAACATTCTCATCGCCAGTAAAACCAAGTATATCAACAAGGCCGGCTTTGTTCACTTCCAGTGATACAACTTTTGCTGCGAGGGAAAGATCGTGAAGGAGATCAGAAAGTTCTCCGGTAGCTTGAGGATATTTTCTTTCTTCTTCATAAATATGGCGGGCTAGGGTGTTGAATTTTACACGTTCCATTTTTATCTCTCCCATTCTAATCTTTTTTTATTTGGACTTTACTAATTCCTGATCTTTATATTGCAACTGGTACAATTTAAAATAAATTCCGCGTTTTGCAAGCAATTCTTGATGATTACCAATTTCTCTTATTTCTCCCTTGTGTAAAACAATAATTTTATCAGCATTTTGAATTGTTGAAAGACGATGTGCAATTACAATGGCAGTTCTTCCAACAAGAAGTTTCTCAATTGCATTTTGAATAAGCTGTTCTGTTTCGGTATCAATGCTTGATGTTGCTTCGTCTAAAATTAATATTTTCGGATCATAAGCCAAAGCACGGGCAAAAGAAATTAATTGTTTTTGTCCAACGCTTAAAGTAGCCCCTCGTTCCTTAACTTCTTCTTGATATTCTTTAGAAAGACTGCTAATAAATTTATCGGCACCGACAGTTTTGGCAGAGTGAATTACTTTTTCTAAACTGATCTCATCATTATCCATGCTGATATTAGATTCGATTGTACCTGAAAAAAGAAAAACATCCTGTAAAACAATAGAAATAAATTTGCGCAGTTCTCTCTTATCAACTTTACGAATGTCAATGCCATCTACTAAAATGGAGCCTTTATTTATATCATAAAATCTTGTAAGAATATTAATCAAAGTGGATTTGCCTGCACCGGTATGACCAACAATTGCAACTGTTTCACCAGGATTAATAGTAAAGTTGATATTTTTTAAAACGTAATTTTCATCGTCGTAAGCAAACCATACATCTTTGAAATTAATTTCTCCTTTAACGTTTTTAAGTTCAATGGGATCTTCGGGATTATTAATAAATGTTTTATTATCCAGCAATTTAAAAATTCTTTCTGATGATGCCATTGAAGTCTGCATGATATTATATTTTTCGGAAAGGTCACGGATAGGCCGGAAAAACATTTCGGTATATTGAATAAACGCAAATAAAACACCAATAGTTAACGTTCCCTGTATGATTTCACCACCGCCATACCAAACAATTAATGCAATAGCAATTGAACTTAATAACTCAACAGTTGGGAAGAAAATGGCATAATAAAAAATTGATTTTACATTAGCTTCACGATGATCTGAGTTGATACCGGAAAATTTTTTAAATTCGTCTTTTTCTTTTCTAAATATTTGGACAACACTCATTCCGGTAACGTGTTCCTGCATATAAGAATTTAATCTTGCAAGATGAAAACGGACATCACGATAACTTTCTCTAACTTTTTTCCTAAATAAAAAAGTGCCGTAAATAAGTACCGGCAGTACCGAAAGTGTAACAAGAGAAAGAGGAATATCCATAAAAAACATAAATCCGAGTATCCAAAGAATTATAAACACATCACTAAATACCATTACAATTCCGGATGAAAATAACTCACTTAATGATTCAACATCATTAGTTGTCCGGGTTACAATTCTGCCAATCGGTGTTCTGTCAAAAAACTTAAGAGCAAGTTTTTGTGTATGCTCAAATATTTGTGTACGCAAATCAAACAAAGTTCTTTGTCCCAGATATTGCGTAAAGTATGTTAAAAAGTATTGTACAACAGCTTGTAAAATTAGTGAGCCGAATAGGAGGGCGGCAATGAGCATTAGCCCATTATAATTTGCGTTTACTATGTAATCATCTATTGCAACTTTTGTAAGATATGGTCTGATTGGCCCAAGTGCTGCTACAATTATATTCAGAAGAATCGCAAAAATAACATACTTCTTATAAGGCTTTATATAAGTAAGAAGCCTTTTCATCAACTTGGAGTCGTATGCTTTGCCTAATATTTCGTCGTCGTGTTTATTCTCACTCATTAATTTAGCTCTTCAAGTTCTTTTTCTAGTAATTGCTTGAAATGTAATTCGGCATACAGACCGTTTGCTGAAACCAATTCATCGTGTGTACCTTGTTCGGCAATTTGACCATCTGCTAACACAACTATTTTATCGGCGTCTTTAACTGTTGAGATTCTATGACTAATGATTATACTTGTTCTGTTTCTCATAAACTCTTTTAGGTTTTTTAAAATTTCCTCTTCTGTGTGAGTATCTACTGCTGAGAACGAATCATCTAGTATTAATATTTTTGGATTAATAGCAAGGGCTCGGGCAAGTGATGCTCTTTGTTTTTGTCCGCCTGAAAAGGTTATTCCTCTTTCACCCACAATTGTATTATAACCGTTGGGAAAAGAGTTAACATCTTTATCAAAGTTTGCTATGCGGGAAACTTCTTCAACTCTATAATTATCTGTCTCTTTAAGTCCGTAAGAAATATTTCCATACACAGTATCAGAAAATAAAAATGATTCCTGCTGCACTATTGCAACATTTGTTCTTAAAATATCAAGTGGTATATTTTTAATATTTATACCATCTATTAAAAGTTCACCTGAAGTAACATCATATAGTCTTGGAATAAGATTTATCAAGCTTGATTTTCCTGAACCGGTATGTCCAACTATTGCAAGCGTTGAGCCTACCGGTACCTTAAGACTTACATGTTTTAAAATTGCAGGTAGCACTTCGGCATATTTAAAGGAAACATTTCTAAACTCTATGTTGCCTTTTAACTCTTTTAAAGACGAATCAGTTAAAACCGAGTTTTCAATTTCATAAGGTTCATTTAAAATTTTGTTCAATCTTTTCATACTAGCTTCTGCTTGCTGAATTATATTCATAACCCATCCAAAAGCAATCATAGGCCAGATAAGTATTCCTAAGTAAACTATAAATGCGGTTATATCACCTAAATTCATTTCTCCGCTGATAACTTTACCGCCGCCTATCCAAATCACAACAATAATTGAGATACCTGTAATCAGATAAAGTATAGGCATTATTATAGCCTGAATGCGTACAAGGTTCATATTTTTATTTAGATAATCCTGGCTTAGTTCTTTCCATCTTTTAATTTCATTAGCCTCACGCACATAGGATTTGATTACACGAATACCGGAAAAATTTTCCTGTGCCCGTGTTGTAAGCTGAGAAAAATTTTCTTGAATCTTTGTGTACTTTTCATGGATTAATTTACCTACTCTATAAACACCATATGATAAAATAGGTAGTGGAAGTAGAGCATATATCGTAAGGGGGAAATTTATTGAAAGCATTATACTTACAACAATAATTAATCTAATTGTTGTGTCAATCGAATACATTACTGCCGGCCCAATGAACATTCTAACCGCATTGATATCATTAGTTGCATGAGACATAATATTTCCCGTTGAGTTATTCTGGAAATATCTTAGCGGAAGTTTTTGAATGTGCTTCCAAAAATCACCTCGCAAATCAAACTCAATTTCTCTTGATACAACGATTATTGTTTGGCGAATTAAGTATCTAAAAATTCCTGCTACAATTGATGTCCCGACAATTAAAAGTGCATACTCTAATAGTTTTTGTGATGTGGTATTTTTCTGAAGTTCGTTAATTGAATCTTTTAACAGTATTGGTAAATAAACGGTAGCTGCGTTTGAAACTAGAATAAATAATATTCCCCAAAATAATTTGGTTTTATACTGCAGAAAATATTTTTTGAGTGTTAAAAGATTCTTCATTTAGATAGAAACAGTGTAAGAATTTGATATTGTTTAAGATAGTTTTTTATTGCTCAATCGCTATGCGAATATATAAATCCGGTAGTTGCTTCAGGGTGATTTAAGTCTCAATTTTAAGTCGTAGTAATATTCATTTCGACCAAAGGGAGGAATCTAAAGTTACTTTTTGTTTAGATTTCTCACCGACTAATGTCGGATTCGAAATGACCACACAACTCAATCAATAATGTTAAAACCAGTATACTTCTGTAAAGCCTTAGGTACAACAATTTTTCCTTCAGGAGTTTGATAAGTTTCTAAAAGAGAAACCATCAATCTGCTTGTTGCCAAACCACTACCGTTTAATGTGTGAACAAATTCTGGTTTTTTAGTTTGCTCGTTGCGGAAACGAATATTTGCTCTGCGTCCTTGGAAATCTTCAAAGTTACTGCAGGATGATGCTTCTAACCATTTGTTTTCGGCAGGCGACCAGGTTTCAATATCATAGCATTTTGCTGCAGAAAAACTTAAATCGCCGCTGCACAGCATTAAAATTCTGTATGGAATATTTAATGCCTGCAAAATATCTTCTGCATCTTTTACGAGCAGTTCGAGTTCATCGTAAGAAGTTTCTGGTTTTACAAATTTTACCATTTCAACTTTATTGAATTGGTGTACCCGCAAAAATCCTTTTGAGTCTTTTCCATAAGAACCGGCTTCTCTTCTAAAACAAGCAGAATATCCAACATATTTTATTGGCAAATCTTTTTCGTTCAGAATTTCATCACGATGAATATTTGTAATCGGCACTTCTGCAGTTGGAATAGGATACAAACCATCTTTTTCGATGTTGTACATATCTTCTTCCATTTTTGGAAGCTGTCCGGTTCCGCGCATCGATTCTTTATTAACAAGAAACGGTGGAAAGATTTCTGAGTAATTGTGATTTTGTAAATGATAATCAAGCATAAAGTTTATTAGCGAACGTTCAAGTGTAGCACCTTTGCCTTTATAAATCGGAAAACCGGAACCGCTTATTTTTGCTCCACGCTCAAAATCAAGTATGTTTAATTTTTTGCCAAGTTCAACATGATCCATTGGTTTAAAATCATTTTCAAATTTAAAGCCTTCAGGAAGCCATTGTCTTACCTCAACATTTTCTTCGGCAGATTTTCCAACTGGAACAGATGAATGCGGAAGATTTGGAATGAATCTTAATATTGTGTCAATCTCTTCTTCGATGTTACGAAGTTTATTATCATATTCAGTAATTTCATCTCCAACACGTTTCATCTCAGCAATAATTTCTGTTGCATCCTGTCCCGATTTCTTCATTTGTCCGACTTGCTGAGAAACAGAATTACGCTTTGATTTTAATTCATCTGCGTGTGCGATGATTTCTCGGCGTTGTTTATCAAGTTCAAGAAGTTCATCAATACGATTTTTCTCATTCTTGTTAGCAATCCCTTGTTTTACTTTTTCTGGATTTTCACGAATAAGTTTTATGTCTAACATTTATACTTCCTTTAGAACAATGGTACACTGATCATTATGATAATTATGATTTCTTATGATCTTTAAATTCCGATGTTAATACTCTTCTTTTGAATTTAGGTTCTTTTCCAAAGTTTAGTAATAGACCTACTTCAATTTCTGATGCTTTTAAATAATTTACTAATTGTGCTTCATGTTCGGGACAAATAGATTCAGCAGCTTTTAGTTCAACAATTATACAATCATTAACGATTATATCAGCGTAATATTCTCCTATTTCAAATTCATCATAAAATACTTTTAATTGTTTTTGCTTTTCTGCATTTAATCCCAATCTTTTCAATTCAATCATCATTCCATTTTCATAAACCTTTTCAAGAAATCCATAACCCAACTTATTGTAAACATTATAAAACGCTTTTATAATCAAATCAGTTAAATCAGAATATAAATAGTTGTTTTTAATCATAAAAAATCAGTCTAAATCATAAAGATCAGTGTCCCATAGAAATATTACTTTACTACTATGTTATAAATTTTATTTTTTACGAAAATTTCTTTAACAATTGTTTTGCCATCAGTAAACTTGGTTACCTTTTCATCTGCAAATACAAGTGGTTTAACTGCATCTTGTTCGCTATTCATCGGAGCAGAAATAGTTGCTCGTAATTTACCATTTACCTGTACGGCAATATTTACAGTATCCTCAATGAGTGCTTCTTTATCAATATTAAAAACAACCGGATTCTGGAATATTGATTTTTCATTTCCAAGTATCGGCCAGCACTCTTCACCAAGATGAGGGGCAACAGGTGCAAGCATAGTTGCAAATCTTTGCAGAACATAACTCTGAATTTCTTTACTGCAATTTTCTAAAACTTTAAGTTCGTTTATCAATTCCATTAATGAAGCAATTGCAGTATTGAATCTGAAATGTTCAATCTCTTCATTAAACTTTTTCAAAGTCTGATTCACTTTACGGTAAACTTTTTTCTCATTATCTGATAAAGCAGAAATATCATATTTATCTTTTACAGATGTTTGTTTGATAATATCAGAATACTGATTAAACAACTCATAACTACGAATTACAAAACGCTCAACACCAGAAATTCCTTTATCACTCCAATCACCACCCTGATCATAAGGACCCATAAACATTAAGTACATTCTAAAAACATCAGTACCGTATTTTGAAGTAAACTCATCTGGATTAACAACATTCTCTTTTGACTTAGACATCTTTGCGCCATCTTTTGTGATAACACCCTGATGCACGAGTTTTGCAAACGGTTCATCACTGTTAACTAAACCAATATCACGCAAAAATTTGTGGAAGAATCTTGCATAAAGAAGATGCATAACCGAGTGTTCTTTACCACCAACGTACATATCTATAGGCGCCCATATGTTTGCAAGCTTTTGGTTAAATGCTGATGTAGAAATCTTCGGATCAAGGAAACGCAAGTAATACCAGGATGAATCAACAAATGTATCCATTGTATCTGGATCGCGTTTAGCATCAGTGCCGCATTTTGGACATTTTACATTTATATATTTTTCATTTCTTGCAAGTGGAGATTCACCGCCAAGTTTAAAATCAACATCGTAAGGAAGTTCAATTGGTAATTCATTTTCTTCAACAGGAACTTCACCGCAAGTTGGGCAATGAATAATTGGTATTGGTGTTCCCCAATAACGTTGACGGGAAATTAACCAATCACGCAAACGATAATTTATTTTTCCTTTTCCAAAATTATTTTCTTCAAGATATTTTATTACTTTTGTTATTCCTTCATCAGATCGAACACCATTAAACTGTAGCTGAGTTGATCATCGTACCAACTTCAGTAAAGGCAGATTTTAATTCATCGTTTTCATTTGTTCCATCCTGCAAAATTACTTTTCGGATTGGAAGATTAAACTTTGTTGCAAACTCAAAATCTCTTTCATCGTGTGCGGGAACAGCCATTACACAGCCTGTTCCGTAAGTGATAAGTGCATAATCAGCAATCCAAACAGGAATCTTTTCTCCATTAACAGGATTGATTGCAAATGAACCGGTTGGAACTCCGGTTTTTTCTTTTACTGTTGATGTTCGTTCAATCTCAGTTAATTTTTTTGTTGATTCACGATATTCATCAACACCGGCTTTAAATTCTGGTTTTGTTATTTTATCAACAAGTGGATGTTCCGGTGCAAGTACAACGTAAGTAACACCAAATAATGTATCAGGACGAGTTGTGAAAACTTTTATTTCCAATTCTTCAGTGTTGTCATTTCGATCCCGATTTATCGGGAGAGAAATCTTATCTTGCTTTTGAGTTGAAGATTTCTCAGTCGAGGACTCCTTCGAAATGACATCGGTAACTACTTTAAAAGTAACTTCAGCACCTTCACTTTTTCCAATCCAGTTTTGTTGTTTTAAGATTGTTTCGTGAGGCCAATCTATTTTACTGTGTCCATCAAGAAGCTGCTCTGCATAATCAGTAATCTTAAAAAACCATTGAAAAAGATTGCGTTGAATAACAGTTGTTCCGCATCGTTCACAGCATCCATCAACAACCTGTTCATTTGCAAGAACAGTTTGATCATTTGGACACCAGTTTACAGGAGCATTTTTTCTGTATGCCAATCCGCGTTTGTACATTTGCAAGAAAAATCCATTGATTCCATTTGTAATATTCAGGAGCGCAAGTCATTAACTCCGCATCCCAATCATACATACAGCCCATTTTTTTAAGCTGTTCACGAATGTCTTCAATATTTTTTAATGTGCTGTCTAACGGATGAATACCTGTTTTGATTGCGTAGCCTTCTGCAGGCAAACCGAATGCATCATATCCAATCGGTTCAAAAACATTATAGCCTTGTAGTTTTTTAAAGCGTGCCCAGCTATCAGTTGGTCCGTAGTTATACCAATGCCCGATGTGAAGTTTTGCACCGGAAGGATAAATGAACATCACAAGCGCATAAAGTTTTTTTTCTGTTTTGGATAGATCGGTTTTGTAAGTTTTATTTTCTTCCCAAAACTTCTGCCATTTAGATTCTATTTCTGTAAAAGGATAACGCATTTTTATATTATAAATTGTTGAAAATTGAAGCCAAATTTAGACAATTGAGAAGGGATTTCAAATTGAGTTTTGCTTGATAAAATCGCAAAAATGATTAGTTTCTTGAGGAAACTAATGTCACACTTAGCGGAGTCGAAGTGTGACCGACTTACTTTTGTTGTAATATTTCGTAACTACTAAGATTTTTATTTGCTTGTTGGATTTATAAGTAAATTTGAAAAGTAAATTTTATCAAATAAGGTACAGATATGGAAAAATCAGAAATTAAAGAATTTTTAAAGCACATTCAGCTATTCAAGGAATTAAACGATTCACAGCTTGAAGCAATTTGCGACAAACTTAAAGTTGAACAATTTGCTATAAATAGTATGGTTTTTACGGAAAATAATATTCGCAAGAATCTATTTTTAATTTATGAAGGTGAAGTTGAGTTGTTTAAACGAACTCCTTACGGTGGAGAAAAAAGATTATCAATTTTTAGCAAATATGATTTTATCGGTGAAGGTGCATTAATGGATGATTCACCTCATTCAACTTCAGCTCGTGCAACAATCAATTCTGTTATTGTAACACTTTCACGCGCCAGCTTTAAAGAGTTAATGAAGGAACAAAACGAAACTGCACTTGCAATCCTTTCAAGTATCGGAAGAGTTATTTCAAGAAGAATGAGTGCAGCTAATACTCGTGTTATAAATGTTGCGGCGCAATATCAATCCGGCAGAACCCGAAGCGAACATGATTTACTTGGCGATAGGGAAGTGCCGCACGAATATTATTATGGTGTGCAGACTTTACGCGCACTTGAAAACTTTAATATAAGCGGAGTTACTCTAAATTTTTATCCTGTGCTTATTGAAGCACTTGCAATGGTTAAGAAGGCGGCGGCAAAAGCTAATTATGATCTTGGACTTTTATCTAAACCAATTACTGATGCAATAGTTCAGGCTTGTGATGAAATTATAAATGGGAGACTTCACTCACATTTTGTTGTGGATATGATTCAGGGCGGAGCAGGAACTTCTACAAATATGAATGCAAACGAAGTGATTGCAAATCGTGCTCTTGAAATTCTGGGATATGAAAAAGGTGATTATCAACATTGTCATCCAAACAATCATGTTAACTTATCTCAATCCACAAACGATGCTTATCCAACATCTGTTAAAATTGCGCTTATTAATTCTAAAAAGAAATTGGTAGAAGTTCTCCAGGAACTAATAATATCGTTTAAAAACAAAGCCAATGAGTTTTCGCACATTATAAAAATGGGAAGAACACAATTGCAGGATGCTGTTCCAATGACATTAGGGCAGGAATTTGAAGCTTATGCAGTTATGCTTAATGAAGAAATACAAAGGCTTGAGCAAAATGCAAAATTATTCTTAGAAGTAAATATGGGCGCTACAGCAATTGGTACAGGTATAAATTCACATCCCGAATATTCCGCAAAAGTTGTTGCTCATCTAAAAGAAGTTACCGGATTAAATATTGTTATTGCAGAAAATCTTGTAGAAGCTACGCAGGATACCGGAGCATTTATAATGTTCTCATCTGCAGTAAAAAGATTGGCAGTTAAACTTTCAAAGATCAGCAATGACTTGAGACTGCTTTCATCAGGTCCTAGAACAGGAATAAATGAAATTAATCTTCCACCGATGCAGCCGGGTTCATCAATTATGCCGGGTAAAGTAAATCCTGTTATTCCAGAAGTAGTAAATCAAATTGCATTTAAAGTAATAGGAAACGATCTGGTTGTTACAATAGCTGCGGAAGGCGGTCAGCTTGAGTTAAACGTTTTTGAACCTGTTATAGTGCAAAGTTTATTTGAGTCGATTGAAATGTTAAAGAACGGAATGATGACATTAAAAGAAAAATGTATTGATGGAATTACAGCAAATGAAGATCGCTGCAGAGAACTTGTTGAGAAAAGTATTGGAATTGTTACTGCACTAAACCCTGCATTGGGTTACGAAACTTGTACAAAGCTTGCTAAAGAAGCACTTGATACTAATCGCGGTGTATATGAATTAGTGCTTGAGAAAAAACTTTTATCCAAAACCGAGCTGGATGATTTACTAAAGCCTGAGAATATGATTAAGCCGAGGTAAACATTAGTACACGTCATTGAGAACGAGCCTTCGAGTGAAGCGATCTCTCCTTAAAGTCATATTGCTTCGTCATTTTATTCCTCGCAATGACAGGATAAGTACAGACTTACCCGTAGTTTTTATAGTTAAGTTTTATTTGTAATAAAATCTGCATACCCTTCCAACAAGATTGCTTGTGCTAGTCAATATTTCTAATTCAAGCTAATCAAAACAAAAAAGAAAATATATTATTTGCTGAATATGAAATAATTGTATAGCTTTTAAATACTATTCGGCGGTAGAGCAGCACGCACTCACTATTTATATATTTTCAAGAAGAGACAAAGTGAGTCTATTTGGTGTACCTGATTTTAGAATTTTAAATCTTTCATTGATTGTGATATTTAATTCACAATTTTTATCCAAAACCATTGCTGTTAAATAATACATGAAAATCTTAACAAAATATTTACTAGTCTATTTTATACAAAGTTTACTTCTGTTCTTCACAGCATCCGCCCAGAATGAACACTATAATTACAAATATGTTACCCAGCCGTTTTCTAGCTACTTCAGTCCAAAAGAATATGATGCAAGTGCAAGCAATTGGGCTATTGCAAAAGATAATCGGGGTATTATGTATTTCGGAAACTCGAGTGGACTTTTAGAATTCGATGGTACTACGTGGCGTAAAATAAAAATTCCTTTTTCTGCACTTGTCCGTGCGATTGCAGTAGATAATAATGGGAAAATTTTTATTACTGCAGGGGCTGATTTTGGATACCTTGAACCAGATTCTGTTGGTGATCTGAAATTTATCTCTCTTAAAAAACAACTGGATAAAGTCCGTAAGATTGAGAAGGAATTTTGGGATGTAGCCGTTAACTCAAACGGTGCTTTCTTCAAAACACCTGATGAAATTATTAGGTGGGATGGAAAAGATTTTAAAATTTGGGATTCTGTTTATGCTTATAGATTATACAAGATTGGTGATGAGATATATTCCCGCAATCAAGACATAGGGTTAATGAAAATTGATGGAGATTCTATTTACGTTATTCCCGATGGTGATTTCTTTAATAGATACCGGTGTATTTGATATGCTGCCGCTTTCAGAGCCTGATAAAAATCATCAGAGCCTGGTTCTTATAACAACTAATTACAGCGGATTATTTATTTACGATGGCAAAAAGAATGTTCCTTTTAAAACTGAGATAGATGAATTCCTCTTAAAAAATCAGGTTTATAATGCATGTATATTAGACAATGGCAGTATTGCTCTGGCAACTCAGCGAGGCGGTGTTGCAATAATTGATAGAAAGGGTAAACTAGAAAGGTTTCTTAATCAAAGTTCCGGCTTACCAACAAATGTTGCTTTAGATGTTTATCCCGATAATTTAGGTGGTTTGTGGATAGCAACTAACGAAGGAATAGTTCACAGTGAAATAAATTCACCACTTACTCTCATCCCGGCTGAAGGACAAATAAGAAGTCAGGTTTCTTCAATTAGTAGATTTGAAAATAAAATTTATATAGCTAATGATATTGGTGTATTAGTTCTAAATCCAGGAGAATTGAAGTTTAAACTGATTGATGGCAGTAATAAACCGGCTTACCAGTTACTTGGTTTTAATGGTAACCTGTTTGCTGCAACTAATTGGGGATTAAGAACTGTTAAGGGAAATCAGTTTGATATAGAAATTAACCCGGAATCAATTAGTTATCTTAATGCTTCTTCACATTTCCCGGATTTATTTTATTTCGGGGGTATAGGATTTATTGGACTAGTAAAAACAGAAATAGGAAAATCACCCATTGTTAAAATTTTTGATCTTACAACTGATGAAATCGGTTCAGTGATTGAAGACGTGGACAGTTCTTTGTGGATAACGCGAGCTGATAGACCGATTGCTCACATAACAAATAAACTGAAAGGATTTGAATCAGATTTTGGAAATGACGGTATTCAGATTGATTATTACTCGGAGATAGAAAGACTTCCGGGTAATTACTGGTCACTCTTCAATTTTGAAGGAAGGCTGCTGCTCGGAACTGATAAAGGTATTTATAAGTTTGATAACAAAAACAAATCATTTGTCCCGGATTCAATATTTGGTGCGGAGTTTACTTCATCTGATTACGATATTTTGTTTATTGAAAAAAGTAATAAAGATGGATATTGGATTTTAGCTGAAGTAAATAACAATTACCAGCTTGGCAAAGCATTATTACAAAAAGATGGTAAGTACAAATGGAGACCTGAACCTCTTTTCCAAAGAATGGAAATTAATGATGTAAATGCAATCTATCCTGACTATAACCCGATTTCTGATAAAGAGATTTTATGGATAAGTACTAGTGAGGGATTGGTTTATTATGATCCTGAAGTTAAAAAAAATCTTAAAAATTCTTTTTCCACTTTGATAAGAAAAACAATCGTAAGTAATGATTCTATGGTATTTGCCGGCAGCAAATCAATTACAGGAAGTTACCCGGATGTTGTAATTCCTTTTTCACAAAATGATATTAGATTCGAATTTTCTGCAACCAGTTATGAAAAATCATCTGCCAATCAATATCAATATTATCTTGAAGGAAGTGATGACAACTGGTCAGTTTGGACGACTGAAACTAAGAAAGATTATACAAACCTTTCGGGCGGTAATTATACTTTCAAAGTTCGTGCAAAAAACATTTACGGAGTAATAAGCACTGAAGATAGTTTCAGGTTTAAAGTCTTGCCGCCCTGGTATTTATCTTTGTGGGCTTATGCTCTTTACGCATTCCTGATAATTCTTGGAATATTTATTACCGATAGAGTTATGCGGCGCAAAATTATAAATCGGGAGCGTGACAAAGCGAAACTCCGTGAAGCCGAATTAATCAAAAGACAAGCACAAGAGCTTGAAACTGTTGATAGGTTAGTAAGAGTTATTAATAATGCGGAAGATCTTGAAAAGTTATTTAAATCTCTTCTTGAGCAAACTGTAAATTTCATTCCTCAAGCTGAGAAAGCAGCAGTGTTTTTGCTCGATCGTATAAGCAATCAGTTTAATGTGGCATATACTTCCGGGTATGAAGTTAAGGATCTTGATAAAATAACTTTTGCACCAGATGAGTTAAAAAAAAGATATACAGAAAACTCAAATGAAATTGAAAAAGGAATATTTATAGTTAGCAATACAAAAAACTTATACGCTGATGATAAACTTTCAGGTTTTAGCAAACCGAACTCTATGCTTGTAATGGAAGTGGAATGGGACGGTAAGCCTGAGGCATATGTAGTGTTTGATAGTTTTGCTGACGAAAATGCTTTTGATCCTTCTACTGCCAGAATTTTGCACAGGTTCCGCGAACACGCCGTATCAGCAATATCTAAAGCACAATCTCTAAAAATTCTGCAAGAAAAGAATGAAGAAATAATCAGAACTCAAGAAAAATTAATAACGCAGGAAAAGTTAGCATCATTAGGTGCGCTTACTGCGGGTATTGCACACGAAATCAAAAATCCTCTGAACTTTGTAAATAATTTTTCTGAAGTTGGCAGAGAATTGCTTGATGAAATAAAAACCGAATTAAAAAATAATAATACTCAAGAGGCTATGGAGTTGTTTAAAGATTTAAACACAACTCTTGAGAAAATTAATCTCCATGGTAAACGTGCCGATTCAATTGTAAAAGGTATGCTGCTTCATTCGCGCGGAACCTCCGGCGAGAAAGCACTTACAAATATAAATGAACTGCTCGATCAGTTTGTTGTACTTGCCTACCATGGCTTGAGAGCACAGGATAAAGAATTTAATTTATCCATAGAAAAAGAATATGATGAATCAATTGGGAAAATAAATATTATCCCACAGGATATAAGCAGGGTGTTTTTAAATTTGGTTAACAACGCATCGTATGCAGCATATGAAAGGAAGAAAAGCAGCAAAGATGATTTTCTGCCAGCAATTAAAGTTTCAACAAAAAATTTAACCGATAAAGTTGAAATTAGAATTAGAGATAACGGTAAGGGAATTCCGGCAAATGTAAAGGACAAAATATTTAATCCGTTCTTCACTACAAAACCCACCGGTGATGGAACTGGTTTGGGTTTATCCCTTAGTTATGATATCATTGTTAAGCAGCACTATGGTGAAATTAAATTTGAGAGTGAAGAAGGAAAGTATACAGAGTTTATTATTATTCTACCCAAAAATTAGTGAGGCAATATGAACCTATTAGTTGTTGATGATGAAATTGATGTTAAGTATTTGTTCCAACAAAAATTTAGGAAAGAAATTAAATCCGGAGATGTACATATTAAGTATGCTGAAAATGGTAATTCGGCTTTGGAATTAATTGAAACAATTGAAAATCCGCAGGAGTATTTTTTGCTAAGTGATATAAATATGCCGGAGATGAACGGAATTGAGCTTCTTAAAAGAGTCAAAGGTCTTTACCCCAAATTAAAAGTTTTTATGATTACAGCATATGGAGATGAGGAGAATTATCAAAAAGTAAAAAGCCTTGGTGCAGATGATTATTTTACCAAGCCGCTTCAATTTGAACTACTTAAAGAAAGATTAGGTTATAGTGCAATCTGAGAGAAAAATGCAGTGCTCAAAAATATTAGTTGTTGATGATGAACCGGATTTGGAATTTCTTATTAATCAAAAATTTAAATCGAAAATAAAAACCGGAGATTATGAATTTTTGTTTGCTGGAGATGGTTCTGCAGCATTAGATATTATTAAGAAAAACGATTCTATTAATCTTGTCCTGGCTGATATTAATATGCCCATTATGGATGGACTTACACTTTTATCCAAAATGAAAGAGCTCAATAATAAACTTTTGAGATCTGTAATTGTGTCCGCTTACGGTGATATGGAAAACATCAGAACAGCTATGAACAGGGGTGCTTATGATTTTATAACAAAACCGATTGATTTAAAAGATCTTGAAATAACAATTGAAAAATCTATTAAAGAGATTGAAGAACACAAAATTGCCCTGACAGGACATGATAAACTGATTGAGCTTAAAAAAGAACTTGATATAGCAAATGTTATTCAATCCTCAATTTTGCCAAAAAAATTTCCGGCATTTTCTGAAAGAAAAGAATTTGATATTTATGCAAAAATGATTCCAGCACAAGAAATTGGTGGTGATTTTTATGATTATTTTCTGATTGATAAAAATAAATTAGGCGTTGTTATTGCAGATGTTTCTGGAAAGGGAGTTGCCGCAGCGTTACTTATGGCTGTAAGCAAAACTCTTTTAAAAGCAACCGCTTATAAAGGGATGTCTACCAATGATGTATTGTCTGAAGTAAACAAAATATTAGTGGATGACAGTCCTTCAAATATGTTTATTACTGCATTTTATGGAATATTAGATACCCGAAATGGTTCATTCGAATTTTCAAATGGTGGACATAATTCTCCTTTTCTAATCTCTAATCATGGTAAAGTAAATAAGCTTGAAAATATTGGTGGGCTTTTATTAGGAGCATTTGAAGATGCAGAATATGAATCCAGTGTTATTAATTTAAAACCTGGAGAAACTCTTTTATTCTTTACCGATGGCGTTACCGAAGCTTTTGATAAAAATAATAATGAATTTGAAGAGGAACGCCTGATAGAAGCGCTTAAAAATAATAATGGGAATAGTGCGATGGAATCAGTACAATACGTTTTTAATACTGTTCAAGAATTTGCTGACGGTGTTGAGCAATCAGATGATATAACATGCCTTGCATTAAAGTATTTAAAAGTATAGTGCTAGTAATTTTTGTGCTTCGTTAAAATTTGAACCTTCAATCCAATTAATTACCACTCCTTCTTTTTCCATCTTTCTAAACCAGGTCATTTGTCTTTTTGCAAAGACGTGTATTGCGGAGTTTAATTTTTGGAACATGTCATTTTTATTTAAATCACCTTTAAGATATTGCGCAATAAATTTGTACTCTAATCCAAAAAAAATCATTTTATCATAACTTACACCTGAATCCATTAATGATTTTACTTCATCAATCATTCCTTCTTCATCTAGTCTTTTTTTAAGCCTTGCCGTAATTCTCTTTTTGATTACATCACGGGAAAGATTTACGCCGATTGTTAATGAATTTATTTTTTCCAGTTCAATTATATTCCGATGCGATCTGCTAACCGCAATTGCTTTTATGATTCTATTTCTTTCAGTTAAATCGGTTGTATTGTGCAAATCAGGATTTAATTTTAGTAGTAAGTTTCTGAGCTCATCATCAGAAAATGATGAGAGATCTTTAAATTCTTTGTCAAAATCTGTTTTGCCAAGGCTGTAATTTTGTAGAACTGAACTCAAATATAAACCAGTTCCACCAACAAGAAAGGGAAGATGCTGATTGGTTTTAATTGTGTTATATGATTTGTAAAAAAGCTGTTGAAAAGTGAAAAGATTAAATTCATCAGTTGGATCTATAACATCTATTAAATGGTAGGGTATTGAGTTTTCATTAAATGTGTATTCACTTAAATCTTTTCCGGTACCAATGTCCATTCCACGATAAACCTGGCGGGAATCTGCAGAAATAATTTCTCCGTTAAAATAATCCGCAAGCTGAACTGCAAGATTTGTTTTTCCTGTTGCAGTGCAACCAAGAATGGTAACTAAATCATATTTCATGCACAAGTTTAAAACAAAATTGGAATAGAAACCAGATATGTTGTTCCGGTATCCGAAGCCTCCAACTTTATTGAACCATTCATAGACTCGATTATAAATTTAGAAATTGCTAAGCTTAATCCAATATTCTCATCGTTGTTGCCAGTAAAATCCGGATCAAAAACTTTTTCTAAAATATTGAGATTAATTCTATTACCATCTTTTATAGTTAAAATAACATTTATACTTTCCACGTGACTGCTAAAATATAAATTACCTCCGTTTTTCATTAAATCGCAGGAAAAACGTGCAACATAATAGCAGGCAACATAAAATTTTCTCGTATCAATTTTTACTTTAACATCTTCAGAAAGTTTTTTAAACAACTTTACATTTCTAGATTCAACATAATCCGATAGTATTGTTAAGTTGTTATTCATCACTTCATTAAAGCTGACAGTCTCTAATTTATTTTTTTTATTTTTCTCTGAGTAATCTATTGAAGATTGCAGCATATCAAGAACAGAATTGGTTTGCGCGGATAGAAGCGTTACTACTTTTTTAACTTCATCCGGTAATTCAAATCTGGATAGAAGGGCGGAATAATGTTTTATCGTTAACAAAGGTGCCTTAACATCCTGCATAATAAAATTTGAAATTTGACCAAGTTCTGATTTGCTGGTAGGATTTATTTTATAACTCAAAGTCTTTTGTAGAATTTTCGAGGCTATACCTGCGTACTCCTTAATTTTTCCTTCTTCATCTTTTGTAAAAATTGCTTCATTTGATCCAATCTGAGCAACGCCTAGAAGATTTTTTTTGTCATCAATAAACGGAATTACTATTAAGGATTCGCCAACAAAATCATTTGGGCGATCCACTTCCTGATTATAATTAATGTCATTGAGAAATGATGGGGCAAATCTTACTTCCTTCTGTTTTGCTGCTAATCCTGTTATACCTTCTGTAATAGGTTTTTTCACTTTATAATCAGATCCATTAGTTTGATAAACTTCTTCGAGCATTTGAGAATCCTGCGAGAAAAGATAAATAGCACCAACTTGCGAATCTGTTTTTAGTAAAAGATAGTCTAAAATTTCTTGGGCGGTTTTATTTATATCAGTTGAAGGTTTGGGTGGTGATGAAGATTTATAATCATTTGTTCCCAACCCAAATTGATTTTCAAAGTTCTGAGTTGGATTAGAAAATGATAAATCGTTTTTTTCAATTTCTGATTTATTTGCTGGAGATATCTGGGTTTTACTTTCCACAACTTCATCCAGTGTCCCTTCGGTTATTATCCAACTACTCATATCATCCATATCACCAAGCAAGTTGTTTTTTAAGGATTTGTTATCGTTTTCAATATATTTTTGCTGTATAAATGCATCAAGGTCTGGTGTTTCTTCATATTTTTTTATTTTTATTTTATCAAGATCAATCGAGGTTTGATACTTTGGTTTTAGATCAACAAAATTATTAACCTCAATTTTTTGCGGCTCTGTCTTTATTTCAGGTTTTGGAATTACTGGCTCAGGAGATGGATTGAAAATAGGATTTTCCTTTAATTCAGTTTTATCATCAATTAACAAATTTTCATTAAATGATTTAAACTCAATTTGCAGTTTTCTGAATAGATTTGCTTCTATTTTAAAAATTAAACAATCACTATTTGCAAGTGCCGATGAACTTCTGTGATCATTCTGCAGAACCTCTTTTTCACCAAAGAATTCGTTTGATGATTTAAAGAATAATCTCTTTAATGAATTTAGTTTTAATTTTATTTCACCGTTGATAACCAGATAAACAAAATCTGAAGGCTGACCGGAGGAATAGATTATATCACCTTCTTTAAATTCTAAAAAATTCTTGGCATCAAACGGAATGTTTAATGAAGCAAAATCCAATCCTTTAAACAAATCATTTGATTTTACTAATTCAATTGTCTTATTAGAACTCATTGATAAATCCAAAATAGTTGTTAATTGTTAATTTGTATGCAAATATTGTGCAACAATTAAACATTTAAAAACAAGCATTTTTTCAAATATTTACCAATCTAAAATATATTTGGTATTTTTGTCCACTTAAAGAATCCACATTTTACATAGAGCATCTTACAGATGGAAGAATCAAAATTAATAGAACTTGCAAAAACTGGCGATAGACACGCACTTGCTCAGTTGGTTAAAAATAACGAGCAAACTGTTTACAATTTTTCTTATAAAATTTGCAGGGATAGAGAAAAAGCAGAACATATAATGCAGGAAACTTTTTTTAGCATGATAAAAAGTCTGCATCAGTTTGATGGGAACTCCAAAATATCTACATGGCTGTACAGAATAGTTTCTAATCATTGTTTAATGCTTGCAAGAAAAGATAAATCAAAAACTTTTGTTTCGATTGATAATGATGATGAACTTTATGAAGATAAATACACAGCAGATTGGTCTAATATTCCAAACCAGGATATTGAAAATACCGAGTTGAAAAAAATATTGGATGATTCGATTGATAAGCTAAGTCCGGAATACAGAATAGTTTTTTTACTTCGTGATGTAGAAGGATTATCAACAGAAGAAACAGCACAGTTAACAGAGTTATCCGTTCCTGCGGTAAAATCCAGACTGCATAGAGCAAGAGCATTTTTAAGAAAAGAATTAAACGAGGCATTTAGCCGATGAGTGAGCAAAAACCAAAATGTAAAGATGTAATGCAGCACATCTGCGAAAGTTTAGGTGAAGAACTAAACTCAGATAAATGCATTGCGATTAAACATCATCTTGATAATTGCAGCGATTGCAAAAGTTACTTTAAAACAGTTGAGCTTACGATTGATTATTATCAAAAGTACAAAGTGGAAATCCCAAAAGACGCTCACTCAAGGTTGATGAATTTTTTAGACCTGGGTGATTGTGATTAATTATAAAATCTTATTAAAAAATAAAATATTAAAGGTAAAACACAATGCCAATATTTGAATATAAATGTAAACAGTGCAGCTCAAAGTTTGAAGTTTTGCATAAATCATCATTGAATCAGGAAGAAGTTAGCTGCCCAAGCTGTAATTCAAAAGAAAATCAAAAGTTATTATCCTCATTTAGCGCAACTGGCTTTTCAGCAAGCAGTTCAAATTGTGAATCCGGTAGCTGCGGTGTTCAGCCATCATACGTGGGCGGATGTGCTTCCGGTATGTGCGGATTAAATTAAAAGGAAAGTTTATGAATCAAATAAAAAATGTTATTGTTCTATTCGTGTTTTTGTTTTCAGTTATAAGCTGTGCACAGCAAGATCCATCAAAATCCTATACGATGGAACAGTTTAAAGAAAAATTAAAAAATGATAAAGAATTAATTGTTTTGGATGTTAGAACTCCGCAGGAATTAGCAGGTCCATTGGGTGCTATTGTAAATGCAATTAATATTCCAGTTCAGGAATTAGAATCGCGGATTGCAGAACTTGAAAAATACAAAAGCAAAGAAATAGCGGTAATCTGCCGGACACAGAATAGATCCGCTGTTGCTGCAGATATTCTAAGGACAAATGGCTATAATGTTAAGTATGTTCTCGGTGGTATGACTGCTTTTAATCAGAAATAAATAACTGTAAAAAATTCCAAGTCCGAATCATTTCGCATAAAATAGTAACGCAAAAACATTCCTATTCAACTTTTCTTTGTGTTAGAATTAATAATTCATTTAATAAAAACACAAAGAGAAGATTGAAATTTAGATCATTTCTAAAATCACCTCAAAGCCTAATTTAATTAAGTTTCAATATCAATTCTCCTGAATCAATTAGAAATAGAAGAAACTCGATTCTTAAATATCAGAACATTTATAAAATGCAACTATATAACAAAAATTATAGTTTTGACATTACATTCAGTGAAACATATATTTGGCAGAGAAAATTTAAATAAACCAATAATTAAAGTATAATTAGGACAAAGTATAGGATTATTTTTACTCTATTCTTATACAATTCAAACATGATCTACAATTTTACCTCCCGGAGGGATATATGAAATTTCGAATACAGTACCTGTCTGTATTTCTTGTAACACTTTTTCTATCTGCAACGGCATTTAGCCAAAATGGAAAAATTTCAGGAAAAGTGTTGGATGGAAATACGGGCGAAGCTCTTCCGTTTGTAAATGTTTTGATTGAAGGTACAACATTAGGTGCGGCAACTGACATTGATGGATACTTTTCCATCATCGGTATACGCCCCGGCAATTTTAATGTTAGAGCTTCAGCCATAGGCTATAATTCTCAGACTGTTCAGGGTGTCAGGGTTTCAATTGATTTAACTACAGAAGTTAATTTTGAATTAATGGAAACTAGCATTGAACTGAAAGAAGAAGTAATTGTTATTGCTACAAGACCTTTGATAACAAAAGATCTTAACTCAACTACTTCGATAATTGGTGCAGATGATATTTCTGTTTTACCGGTTACAGAATTTCAGGAAGTTCTTCAATTAAAGGCCGGTATTGTTGGCGGTAATGTAAGAGGCGGAAGAAGCGGTGAAGTTGTTTATGCAATTGATGGCGTGCCTGTAACAGATGTTTATGATGGCTCAACCGTTGTTGACGTTTCAACAAGCTCAATTCAGGAATTACAATTTGTAAGCGGTGCCTTTAATGCAGAATACGGCAAAGCACTTTCAGGATACGTTAATATCGCTACGAAAGATGGTGATAATAAATTTCAAGGATCTGTTACAAGTTACATTGGTGATTATATAAGTAACAGAACAGATATCTTCAGAGACATAGATAATATCGATCCAGTTTCAATCAGAAACTTTGAAGGAAATATCAGCGGCCCAATCATTCCAAACTCTATGTTCTTTTATGCAAACGTTAGATATATTTATTTTGGCGGATGGTTAAATGGTCAAAGAAATTATAACCCCTGGAATATAACTATAAATCAGGGTGCTACTGAACCGATTGAGTCAAGATATATCTTAAGTTCTGATAGTTCTGGAATTGGTGATGGTAAAATTGTTCCAATGAATTGGAATGAAAAGGTTTATGGTCAGGGAAAACTAACTTATCGTCCTCTCGCTGAATTAAAGATCAATTACAATTTTCTTTACGATAACGTTGAATACAGAGATTTTGATAAATCATTTTCATACAATCCTGATGGCGACTTTAAAAGATTTAGAACAGGCCATACCAATATTTTAGGGTTAACTCATACACTTTCTCATCTTCATTTTATCAGGCAAACTTTTCCTACTTCTTTAAACAATACAAGCAATATGTTTACGAAGATCCAAATGATCCCAGATGGACACACGATAGATTGTTAGGGCAGGAACCAACTGAAGTTCCAAGTTTTAGAACCGGCGGAACACAGAATCAGCAATTTAAAAGAATTACAAATTCTTATGGGTTTAAGTTAGATTTTACTTCTCAGATTGATAAGATAAACATGGTTAAGTTTGGTATTGAAGTTAATCAACATCATTTAGGATTTGATAATATTTATTTGCAGCAGCCTCTATCTGTTGAAGATCCTTCAATCTCAGGTAATCCCTATGTTACAAGATTTGTTCCTAATCCATTTGATCCAAATGAAAATTTAGCAATTGATATTTATGAAAGAAAACCATTTGAGTTTTCTGCTTATTTACAGGATAAACTTGAACTTAATGAAATGATAATTAATATTGGTGTTAGAATGGATTACTTTGATTCTGATGGCCAGATATTAAGTGATCCAACCGATCCGGATATTTACAGGCCAAGAAAAGAAGTTAATATTCAAAAAACTATTGAAGAAAGAAGAAATTCCAATGCAAATGGTGACCCATGGTATAAAGAAGCCGATAATGAAATAAAAATTTCTCCAAGATTGGGTATTGCTTTCCCTATTACAGATAGAGGAGTAATACATTTTTCTTACGGTCATTTTTTCCAGATACCAAACTTTGAACTTTTATATACAAATCCTGAATTTAAATTTGGAGCCGGTACAGGCAATCTTGGAATTGCAGGTAACTCCAATCTTAAAAGCACAGCAGACAATTAGTGGTGAAGTTGGTGTTCAGCAGGCATTTACAGATGATATCTCAATAGATCTAACCGCGTACTTTAGAGATATTAGAAATCTTGCCGGAACAAGAGCAGATGAAATAAGATTACCAGGCGGTTCATCAAGTTACAGCCAGTATGTAAACAGCGATTTTGGATTTGTTCAGGGAATTGTTTTTACATTAACAAAAAGACTTTCAAACAACTGGTCAGCAACTGTTGATTATACCTTCCAATCAGCAAAAGGTAATGCTTCAGATCCTGCAGCTACTCGTAATCAGATTGCAGGCGGAGAACAACCGGAAATTAAGCTTATTAAATTGAATTGGGATCAGACCCATACAATTAACGCAACATTTTCTTATGCATCAGATGATGATTGGGGATTTAGTTTAATCGGGCAATACGGAAGCGGATTTCCATATACACCATCATCATCTTTAAATCTTTCAACATTGCTTACAAATAGTGAATTAAAGCCAAGTTCAGCAAATGTTGATATGCGAGCTTATAAAGATTTTGTTTTTGGTGATTTTAGATTGAGCTTGTTTGCAAGAGTTTATAATCTGTTTGATATAAAGAATGAAGTAAATGTTTATAATGATACCGGAACAGCTGATTTTACTATAAATGAATTTTTAAGAAGAAACGATGATAACCCGGATAAATTAGTAAACACATTAGATGAATATTATAGAAACCCAACTTTTTATTCAGAACCAAGAAGAGTAGAAATTGGAGCAACAATTTTCTTCTAGAATTAAGGATTAAATTATTGGAAAAAATATTATGAAAATCTCAATTAAATATTATTTAATACTTGCATTTTTGCTTCTATTCTCTTCCTCGGATATTCTTGCGCAGCTAAGAATCACCGAGAGAGGAACACCTAACTTTAGAAAAGTTGGTGTACATAGAGGCAACCAGGTAAGAACAGTTTTTTCAAACTATGGTGTAATTGCACAGCCCGGTACAGAAGGACCAAGAGGTGCATGGAAATTTGATGCAAACGGATATGTTGGCGATGTTTCTCCAGTTGTTGGTTTAAGGCTACCTATTAGAGATTATCGTCGAGGACTGCTTCCTCCCGATGGCATTAATGATACAATTTATTCTGTAGTAATCACCCCGGTTGATAGACCGGGCGGTGGTGAAGGCGGCGGTGGTAAATCATATACATTCGAACCAATTCCGGGATTTGCTGATGCCTTTCTTGATGAAATTGGTAAAGGTGTTGCAATGAGTCATCTACCGGAAACATGGCCGCAGCAATGGCCTGATTATCCTGACTGGACTTATTCCGGTGATCCACTCATTATTGATGGAGTTGATAAAACCCCAAAAGTTGATTGGAATGGTTTTTTTGGACGTGCACAATTAAATGCTGATCAGGAAAGTTATTTCTGGATGGATGATAATAATGATGAAGAAAATTTCTTACAGAATGATTTTTTACCTGATGCTAATGATCTTTCTAGAAGAGGTCATGCTTTACAAGTTTCTGTTCGTGGATTACAATGGTCAAACTTCTTAGCCCAGGATGTAGTCTTCTGGTTATATAATATTAAGAATGATGGAACAGAAACCTATGATCAGGCTGTATTTGGTACTATTGTTGGTACGTATGTTGGTGTTGAGGATCCAGAGTGGAATGATGATGCTTCTTTTTTTAATGTTAGAGAATCCATTACTTATACATGGGATTTTGATAACTATATCACTCCAGCTGCAAATCCTAAATGGCTGCCGGATCCAACACAAGTTGGATACATTGCTTATGCATTCTTAGAATCACCAGGAAACAGTTTTGATGGAATTGATAACGACGGAGATAATGCAAATTTTGGAACCGCAAATTATTTTGCGGCAGAGGATTTTCCAAGTGTATCTGAAGTATCTGCTATTACTGCAGGTGATAAATTAATACTTATTGATAAAACAACATTTGAAAGAACTTCTTTTACTGTACCAAATGATACAGTAACAGTTGTTTCATTGGGTGTCCCGTTTTTTATTCAACCAGGTGTTACAAGATTAGTTGAGGGTAATATAAATCTTACAACCACAGAACCAATTGGTAAAACTGCAAGAGATGGAATTGATAATGATCTTGATGGATTGATTGACGAAAATTATCAGGTACATTATCGTCAGTTTAAAAAATCTGCAGCTGTACCACCGGCTGTACCAGGTAGTATTAATTGATACTTTAGCTCCGGTTCAGTATAGAGATTATCTTGCTTCAGGTAACGGTAATCCGCTGATTGATGAATCACGTGATGATGGTATTGATAATGATGGTGATTGGAATCCCGAATTTGATGATGTTGGCGCTGATGGAAAACCAGGTACAAACGATCCTGGTGAAGGTGATGGAATTCCAACCGCAGGCGAACCAAACTTTGATGCAACGGATATTGATGAATCTGATCAAATTGGATTAACAAGCTTTCAATACTTTGTTCCGGCTGGTGATATTGCAATGAGCAATGATGCTGATATGTGGAATAGAATGCTTCCTGGATTTTTTCAAGTGCCTTCTTCAATTGTAAATAACGTTGCGATAAGAGGAGAAGACGGAGATTTTTTTTACGGTTCAGGTTATTTTCCATTATTAGCAGGAAAAACTGAACGATTTTCATTGGCACTTGCATTTGGAAGTGATTTTACTGCTGTATTAAAAGCAAAACAAATTGCTCAGACTATTTACAATGCTAATTACAACTTCCCAAGACCACCGGATAAACCAACTTTTAGTGCAGTTGCTGAAGATGGAAGAGTAACTCTTTACTGGGATAGAGTAGCCGAGTCTTCGGTTGATCCGACTTTAAGAATTAAGGATTTTGAAGGATATAAAATTTATAAAGGCACTGACCCGGATTTAACAGATGCACTTGTAATTACTAATGCTTCCGGTGACAAAGTGTTTTATAAACCGGTTGTTCAGTATGATCTGATTAATGGTATAACGGGAATATTTCCTGCATCACCAACCTTAGTTACTTTGACCGACGGTGCTCCATTTACTCTTGGATCAGATAATGGAATACAAAATTTTTTTGTTGATAATGATGTTATAAATGGAAGAACATATTATTACGCACTTGTTGCCTATGATAGAGGCGATGCAAGTAAAGATATTTATCCATCTGAAAACACAAGGTTTATTTCTAAAGATGCTCTTGGCAGAGTAAGTACGGATATAAATACAGTTGCTGTTACTCCTTCTGCTCCTGTTGCAGGTTACGTTCCGCCTCCATCAGGAATTACAGCTACAAGAGTTAGCGGTTTTTCTACTCCCGTACCATTTTTTGAAGTTGTTGATCCTATAAAAATGACAGACGGTACTTATACAATAACTTTTAATGATTCATTAAGAAAAACTCCTGATCCATTAAGTCAGGAAAGATCTTTCGTAAATATCTCTTCTGGTTACACTGTTACAAATCCATTAGGAAATATTGTAGTTTCTGATAAACCAATTTCTCCGCAGAATGGAATTGTTTTTGAAGGCGTTCGTATTTCTATTGATTCAAACTATCAAAGACTTGATAGTGTTAAATTGAGAACTGCAATACCTAGTGTTCCAGGATCGCTTAACAATGAACTGACAGGCTGGAATATTGAAAGACCCAAGAATTTAAAATTCGCTGCAGATCAGTTCAAATCCGCTGCCATTTGGGCAACAAGATTTCCTCGTGATTATATGTTAACATTTACTGATACATATACAGACAGCTCAAATAAACTAACGGCCATTTTTGGTGCTTCTGCTCCTCCGGCTAAACTTGTAAACTTTAGAGCTTACGATATAACGGATAGAACAAATCCTCAGCGGGTTCAATTTGCGTTTAGCGAAGTTAGACCTTACAGACGCGATACATTATCGTTTGGCGATGTGATTGTTCTTTCTGATCCAACCGGAACTGACTTTTCCTGGAGATTAAATTTTCTTGGAGTAGACAGTTCAGAAATAGCTCCTATGGGCGGGGATACTTTATTCCTCCGTTTTGTTAAACCGATTTCCGGTAATGATCAATTTTCATTTACTACAAGTAAGGCCTCTTACGATTTGAACATGGCAAAGGAACAGCTAAATCGTGTTAAAGCAGTGCCAAACCCATATATAGTTGCAAATGTATTTGAAGAACCATTGCCTCCTACGGTTAGAGGACGCGGTGAAAGGGTTATTTATTTTATAAATCTACCGCCAAAATCAAAAGTGCATATTTACACTTCAAGCGGAAATCATGTTCGCACAATTGAACACGACGGCAGCTTAAATGATGGTTCTGCAGAATGGGATCTTAGGACCAAGGAAGGTTTGGATATTGCGTATGGCGTTTATTTCTATGTTGTAGAAGTAGATGGTATAAGCGATAAAAAAACCGGCAAACTGGCAATAATTAAGTAACCGATTACCAGTGAATATAATGGAGATTAAAATGAAAAAAATAATATTTATAATAATTGTACTTGGTTTATCGGTAAACTTTTTTCCGCAGACCAAAGTTGGCACAACCGTTGGTAACTTTTTAACTATCCCGGTTGGCCCTCGTGCAACAGGAATGGGCGGAGCTTTTTCTGCCGTGGCAAATGATGCAACAACCGCTTTTTGGAATTCTGCTGGTCTATCCAGACTTTCCAGAAATGAGTTCAGCGCATCTACAGCAGAATGGCTTGTAGGCTCAAGAATTAATTGGGTTGGCATCGGAATTAAATTTGACGATGACAATGCCATTGGTATTAGCATCAATCAACTTGATTACGGCGAAGAAGAAATTACAACCGTGCAGCAGCAAAACGGAACGGGTCAGTATTGGTCTGCTTCAGATATTGCAATCGGACTTTCTTATTCAAGAAATCTTACTGATAGATTTTCTATCGGCGGAACAGTAAAATATATTTCTCAAAAAATATATGATGTTTCTGCAACAGGTTTTGGTGTTGATGTAGGTCTTTTATTCTATACGCAGCTGGAAGGATTAAGATTGGGAATGAATATTACCAATTTTGGAACCGAAATGCAGCTTGATGGAAAATCGTTACTGCAGCCTATTGATATTGATCCTGCTAACGCTGGAAACAACTCAAATATTTCAGGACAATTATTAACCGAAGCATGGTCCTTACCGCTTACATTTACGGTAGGTTTAGCTTATGAAGCTTATCAGGATGAAGACTGGCTTTTAACTTTAGCAGGTGATGCACTAATCCCGAATAATCAATCTACATACGGAAATGTTGGAATGGAGCTTACCTGGGGTAATTTAATCTCAGTACGCGGCGGTTATAATTCTTTGTTTAAAGAAGCTGCCGAAGAAGGGTTAACTGCAGGAGTTGGATTGCAATATGATTTTGGTGGATTTTTTGCAAAGTTTGATTACAGCTATACTGATTTTGGTATCTTTGATCCAATATCAAGATTTGCATTATCGGTAGGGCTTTAAAAAACATTATGTAACAGTTATTTCAAGGGGCGTTTATGAAAGAGCTGAAAATTTTAGCACTGGTCTTTTTGGTCAGTGCTTTTTCGTTTCCACAAAGTATCAACGTAACTTTTCAGGTTGATATGAGCTATCAAATAGCTGGATGGAATTTTCCTCCTAGCGCAGATGTAGTTGTTCGAGGTAATTTTCAATCAAATGCCGGTGATCCAGGTGGTAATTGGCAGGGAAATTTATTTCAATTATCAGATGCTGATAGCGATGAAATTTATACTGGCACATTTCCAATCCCTTCAAATTTTGTTGGTTCAGCTTATAGCTTTAAATATGTAATAGTTAATCCACCAGCAAGTGATAATTGGGAATCTATCCCTGACAGACAATTTACACTTACTGCTCCTGCTACAGTTTTACCAGTAGTTTGGTTTAATAATGATTATTTCATTTATGACACTCTAGTAACTAATACCTTTAAATTTTACTGCTGATATAAGTGGCATTCTTGGTGTTGGCATTGGCGGGGCATTTGATCCAAACCAGGATTCATTATTAGTGATGGGATTAGATTGGTATAATATGGGCAAAATGTAATTGGTAACAGAAGAATGATAAATACCGATCCATTTAATCCAGGTATTTACACAACAACATTAACTGTAACCTCAACCGGTTCTGTAGCGTATTATGGTGTGGGAGATGCTCAGCTACATATTGGAAATTTAAAGCTTATCCCGATTCAAGATTTCAGAATAGTGGTTGGGAAACTGGACCTGATCGTTGGCATGTTTACCAAGCGGATGGAACAATAATATCACTGCCTACAATTGTACCTCGCATCTATCCCAACTTTGGAGTTAGTACAAACGAAATTGATTTTACTCTAAATGTTGATATGAGCTTTGCGGCTAATTTTTATAACGGTGTACCTATTCCAGTTGATTCAATTGATTTTGTTGTAGTTTATGGAAGCGTGCCATGGTTAGGTGGAGGATTTAACAATCCATGTTGGTGTATTGATGATACCACAACAGGGGCATTAATTGTTTTAACTCATACTTCTGGAAATATTTGGACTTATCATACAGTTTTGCCAGCTGGAATAAATCTTGGTCCTTTTGAATTTAGATTTGGCGCAATGTATCCAGGTGCTGATACCGTTAATGGCGGAGTGGCTTACCTAAATAATGAGTTCCCGTTTGGAATTAACCATTTATGTTTTATACTTGACGATCCAGTCCTTGTTGCGAATTATTGTTTTAGTTATATACTTCCTCCAGATAATGTTGAACAAATTAAAAACATAGTTGCAGATAAATTTAAACTTGAGCAAAACTATCCAAATCCATTTAATCCATCTACAAAAATAAGGTACAGCATTCCAGAGAATAGTTTTGTTACATTAAAAGTATTTAATCTACTTGGAGAAGAGATAGAAACACTTGTAAACGGTGAACAAAGTGCCGGTGTATATGAAGCAACATTTGACGCTTCTAAACTTTCAAGCGGAATTTATTTTTATACACTAAGTACTAAGAATTCTGTTATAACTAAAAAAATGATTTTGGTTAGATAAATTTTTTGGAACTAAAATGAAAAAGCAATTAACAATTTTTTTGTTGATTGTAATAGCTTGTGTTTCATTCTCACAAAAAAATAAAATAGCAATAACAAATACAGTTACTTTTACTGCAGATATTAGTGCTATCATCGGCGTAGGTCCTGGCGGGGCGTTTGATCCATTACGTGATTCATTGTTAGTTATAGGTTTGGACTGGGATGGAGAAACAACGGTTATTGGTAATAGAATGATGTCCAATGTTGATACTCTTAATCCCGGAATTTATACTACAACATTATTAGTTAGCAGTACTCTTGATTCCGTGAGATGGAAATTTAGAGCCGCGCCACCTTATTATTTTACAAATGCCGGATGGGAAACTGGACCAGATCGCTGGTTTGCATTTAGTGAAGATAGCAGCATTGTGACTTTGCCTATAATTGTTCCAAGAATATTCCCAGGCTGGTCCTGGTTAGGAGTAAATCTAAAAATAAATCTTGATATGACTGGCGCAATCAATCGATACAACGGTCTTCCAATTCCACTTTCTGAAATTGAATTTATTGGACTTAAAAGTACGCTACCTTTTATGGGAAATATGTTGGACGGTTGCTGGTGTGTGGATGATACATCAACTGGAGATATGGTATTATTAACTCACATAAGTGATAATAATTGGAGGTTTGAAAAGGATGTTCCTGCAGGTACAAACTCCGGTATTTATGAATACAAATTTGCAGTTATGTATGCAGGTGCTGATACTGTAAATGGCGGAATTGAGCCTTTGAATAATGAGTTTGCTGATAGTCTATCGCATAACTTTATTTTAACGGATATACCAACAATCACAATATATAATTTATTTGGTGATCCAAACCCGGTTAGCGTAGATAGAATTGATAATCTGTTGCCGACTGATTTTAAATTAGAACAAAACTATCCAAATCCATTTAATCCATACTACAAAAATTAGATACAGCATTCCGGAAAATAGTTTTGTTACATTAAAAGTATTTAATCTATTGGGTGAAGAGATAGAAACACTTGTAAATATAGAACAATCCGCTGGAGTATATGAAGCAACATTTGATGCTTCTAGTCTTTCAAGTGGAATTTATTTTTATACACTAAGTACAAAAAATTCAACTATTACAAAAAAGATGCTGCTCGTTAAATAGAGAAATTTAATGTATAGTTTTTAATGGATTGTCCAAATGATGGATGGTCATTCCCACGAAGGTGGGAATCTTTTTTTAAAAAGGGATCGGATTCCCGTTTGCACGGGAATGACAAGTAAGAATTAATTTTTAAACAGCATCATTTTTTATTTTTTCTTATTTAATGCAGAAAGTTGATTGTAAAAATTTACTGCTAACTTGTTTTGTGGATTTAAGTTTATACTTTTCTGTAAAGCGGCAATAGCTTCATCATTTTGTTTGTTTAAAAAGTATGCCCCGCCAAGATTATAATAGGTCTGGGAATCAGCTTCTTTAAACCTAACAGCCTGCTGCAAATAATTAAGTGCATCTTTGTAATTGTTTTGTTTTAGTAAAACCTGCCCTAACCACTTGGTTGCAAAATAATCCGGCTTAAGCTTGTACAGCGGTACTAAAAAATCCATTGCTTCATCAAGTTTTCCACCATCAACCAATTTAGAAATTAAATCTTTATAAGGAATATCATAATAAGGTCTTTCGGCAATAATAACTGCTATCTCCTTAATACAATTAGCATAATCACCTTTTTTAAAATAATAATCAGACAATAATGCATGTGCAGATTCCCACGGTATTTCTGAATTTATTAGTTTAATGGCTACTGTGTCTACAATATCTTTTGGCCTAAAATTAAGCACTTTATAATTTAAAGTACCTTTGGGCACAAATGGATAACTGCCTGTTAGTTGGATTACCTTCATTTGTGCAACTGTAGAATCAAGTCTTGTGAAAGGAAAATTTACTTTTAAAATGCTATCGGCTTTATTCTCTGTAAGTAAGGATCTTTCACCATTTGGTAAAAAGTTTAAATCTTGCATTTTATCAAAATATGCATCACCCATAATTCTATAACCTTCAAAAGTAGGATGCAGATGATCTACCATTAAATTTGAGCCAACAATTCCATTTGGACTATTGGATTGCAAATACAGAATCGATATTAACTACAGATAGATTATATTTTTTCGCCAGATCATAAATGGCATCGTTTATTTTTTGCGGTGCTCTAAAACGCAGTGCATCAAATTCCTTGGCTTGATTAAACAACTGTTTTGCAATTTCAAAATTTCCAAGCTGATATTCTTTCTGAGCATTTAGATAAATTTCATCTGCAGATAGATTTTTTTCACTCTTAACTGATACAAATGGTTTTTGATCTTTTGCATTAAATGTAAGATTTCCGATAACGACAGGAATATTTTTATCACTAAATAATTTAAGAATATCATCCATATTCCCTTTAAACTGATCGATGCCATTATTGAACATATCTGAATTGTAGGGAATAAGAGATTCACCTATCATTCTGCTCATTAAGGTTTCTTTTCTGTCATTATTTTTTGAATCAGCAGAATTAAATATTCCAATCACTCCGGAAATAAGATTCTGCAAAAACTGAGTGGTTCTAAAATTTCTTAGAGTTAGATAAGTATTTACTAAGCTTCTCGAGTATCCAATATTTACAGATGATCCAACACCGAGCGCACCATAATATTCATTATGGCCCGTGTAAATAAGAACTAAATCAGGATGCATCTCAGCTACACCGAAAGAAAGATCTCTTAATGTGTAAGAGTTTATTGCAGATATACCAAGATTGATTACTTCAATCGTATTCTCGGGATAAAGTAATTCAAGTTTTCTTTTTATGTGTCGCGGAAAAGATGCGTTGGGTACGTATGGCCATCCTGCTGCACTGCTTTCACCCAGAACAAAAATTCTAAATGCATTGTTTTTCTTTTCAATATCAAATCCATCAGGAACTACAGAAGGAGTGGCTTTTATATTGAAGAAATACTTGCGTGGTAAATCGGTATTGGCAAAATACTTATCTGAATAATATTCTGATGCTTGTTTGAAATATCTAAAATCATAACCGTAATCAAAATATCTTAATAGAACCTCGAGTGAAATTATGAATACAAATGGGATGGCAATTAGAACAACATAAAACCAAAAAGGGTTTTTCTTCTTTATTCCAGAATCTTCCAACTTCTTATTTTGAAGTTTTAAGTTTGATTTGATCTTGTCTTTACTCATAGTTTAAGCTTAGTACAATGGTTATGGTTTACGATTAACTTTTTTTAAGATATGCGAATTTAGTAAATTCAATTCACAATTTTTTACAGAATATTTAATAAGAATACTACTTTAATGTCCAAATTAACATACATTATACTTTGTTTAGTGTTAATAACGTCCGTATCACCCGCTCAAGGATTTATTGATAAATCAGTTGCTCGCGTTGGGAACCTTTCAATATCCGAAAAGGAATTTTTTGAAAGATATGAAATGACCCCTGGGATTAATCGTCATAGAAAAAGCTCAGTCGAATCTCAAAAAATAGAATTTCTATTTTCACTTATTGCAGAAAAACTTTGGTCGCTTGAAGCACAATCCAGAAACATGGATACAACGGAAGTGATAAAGTTTACTACAAACGCATTTGAAAAAATGTTTATTCGGGATGCTCTGTTTAAAAAAGAAATTCAGGATAAAATTGTAATAACAGAAAGTGAAATAACAGAGGGTCTGAAAAGAAATTCCTCAAAGTTGTATGTGCGGTATTTATTTTCTATATGATAACGATGAAATGAATAATCTATACAAACTGCTTCAGGATGGAATTCCATTTGATTCAATACTAGTTGAAAGCCCCGAATACGATGAGCAAATTACCCCGGTAGAAATATTATTTGGACAGATGGATGAAGTTGTTGAGGAGATTCTATTTAATCTAAAAATTGGTCAATTTACAAAACCAATTCTAACGCCGGATGGATGGTATATATTTTATCTCGTGAACAAATCGGAAGAGATTTTATCAACATCTAATGCAAGGGAAGATGCGATTAAAAATGTGCGCAAAACTCTTGAAGCTAGAAAATTGATTGAACGGCAAAAGATATTTTACGCTGATTTTTTTAAGAATAAAAAGGTAGATGTTAATCCCGAACTTTTTGAAACATTAGCTAAGAATATTTCTTCTTTGTTCGAGTACAAAAAGAAAAACTTTTTAGTTAAAGATACTGAACTAATAAACCTTGAGCCTGCAGATGTTCTTAAGATGGAAGAAGTATTTGGGGAAGTATTATTAAGTAAACCATTTATTTTGTTTGATGAAAGTTCAATTAATTTTAAGGAGTATTTACGTGTTCTTATATTTGATGGATACAATGCAACGGATTACAAAATAAATTTTATTAGGGCATCTTTGGATAACCGGCTTAGACGTGATATTGAAAAGGAAATATTATATCGTGAAGGCCTTACAAAAGGCTACGGTAATCTTGCAGAGGTGAAGAGTGAAGTTGAAATGTGGAGGCAGAATTATCTGTTCCAATATTTAAAAGATCAATTTCGTGATTCGGTTACGGTAACAGATGATGAAGTATATAATTATTATCTTAAAAACAATCAGCCTGAATCATATCCAACTCTTGTAAATATTATTGAAATATTAACTGACAGTGTTGAAACAGTTGAAATAATATTTAATGAATTAAATACTGGAGTTGATTTTAAATCGCTTGCTGGAAAATATAATAAGCGGGAATGGACAAAGAAGAACAGCGGTGAATATGGTTTATTTCCTATTACTTATCATGGTGAGATAGGCAGAATCGCATCTACTATGAGCGTTGGCGATATTTATGGACCATTAAAATTGGCTGAAGGCTATTCAATTTTTAAGTTGATCGATAAACGGGATGAAATAACCATCCCTCCAAAACCGTTTGAAAAATTTAAAGATCAATTTAAACGAGATTTAATAGATCAAAAATTGTATAGGAAAATAACAGATTTTACTTATAAACTTTCAATTAAGTATGGAATTAGTTTAAATCTTGATTTGCTGGATCAGATAGAAGTGACTTCACTCCCTAGTTTTGGAATGAGATTTCTAGGATTTGGTGGAAAGATGACAGCGGTTCCGATAATTGCACCGAATGTTGACTGGGCAGAGCAGTGGATAAAAAATCAGCAACAACCTAAAGTGATACCATAAATGTACATCCTCGGTATATCAGCATTTTATCACGACAGCGCGGCTTGTCTTGTAAAAGACGGCGAAATTCTTTCCGCAGCACAGGAAGAAAGATTTACGCGAAAAAAACACGATCACAATTTTCCTCACAAAGCAATTGAGTTTTGCCTTGCAGATGCAGGAATAAAAGCAGAACAGCTTGATCTTGTTGCATTCTACGATAAACCATTCTTAAAGTTTGAACGTTTACTTGAAACTTATCTTACCTATGCCCCGGTTGGTATAAAATCTTTTATCAAAGCAATGCCATTATGGATAAAAGAAAAACTTTGGATGAAAGAAATAATTAAAGATAAACTTGGTTATACCGGTAAAATTATTTTTCCTGAGCATCACGAATCACACGCTGCATCAGCATTTTATCCTTCTCCTTACAACAAAGCAGCAATCCTTACAATGGATGGCGTAGGTGAGTGGACAACAACAAGCTACGGCATAGGAGATGGAAATGATATTCAGCTTCTTGCAGATATAAAATTTCCGCATTCTCTTGGTTTACTCTATTCTGCACTAACATATTATACAGGATTTAAGGTAAACTCCGGTGAGTACAAAGTAATGGGCCTGGCTCCTTACGGCGAACCAAAGTACAAACAGCTTAATTTATGATCATTTGATTGATGTTAAAGATGACGGCTCATTCCGTATGAATATGGAGTACTTTAATTACTGCCAGGGACTTACAATGACAAACGAAAAGTTCAACAAACTTTTCGGTGGACCGCCAAGAGTACCTGAATCAAAATTAACACAGAAGGAAATGGATATTGCCAGATCACTGCAGGAAGTAACAGAAGAAATTGTACTTAAACTTGGCAATCACGTTTACAAAGAAACAGGATTAAAAAATCTTTGTTTAGCAGGCGGAGTTGCACTCAACTGTGTTGCAAATGGAAGACTATTAAGAGAAGGACCATTTGAAAACATCTGGATACAACCGGCAGCGGGAGATGCAGGCGGAGCTCTTGGTGCAGCTCTAATTGGCTGGTACAAATATCATAACAAACCAAGAACTGCTGATGACAAAACAGATACACAAAAGGGTTCTTATCTTGGACCGAAGTTTTCAGAAGAAGAAATAAAATCATTCATTCAGTCATTTAATCTTTTAGCAAAGAGATATGATGATGATCAGCTGATTGAGAATGTTGCAAATCTCATCAACTCAGAAAAAGTAATCGGCTGGTTTGATGGGAAGATGGAATTTGGTCCACGTGCACTTGGTTCTCGTACAATAATTGGTGATGCACGTTCACCAAAGATGCAGGCAACGATGAATATCAAAATAAAATTCAGGGAAGGATTCAGACCATTTGCACCATCAGTGCTTTATGAAAAGGTAAGTGACTTTTTTGAGATAGAAAAGGAAAGTCCATATATGCTTCTTACAGCTGATGTAAAGAAAGAACGCAGAATCCCTATGACCGATGAAGAACACAAAAAGTGGGGAATAGATAAACTTAATGTTGTTAGGTCTAATATTCCTGCAATAACGCACGTAGATTATTCTGCAAGACTTCAAACAGTTCATAAAGAAACAAATCCTCGTTATCATAAATTAATTTCAAAGTTTGAAGAAAAAACCGGATGTGCTGTAATTATCAATACATCATTTAATGTAAGAGGCGAACCAATTGTGTGCACACCAAAAGATGCATACAAATGTTTTATGAGAACCGATATGGATTATCTCGTTCTTGGTAATTACATCTTAAATAAAGAAGAACAGAAACCGCTGGAAAATGACAGCGATTGGAAAAAAGAATTTGTACTGGATTAAACTATGTTAAAAGAAGAATTAAAACATATTGATCAACTCAGATGAAGCAGTAAAGAAGACAGGAATATACTGTTGGAGTTGTACTGATTCTGATCTCATTGCTTTTGTGGTATCTGGGTAAAACATCGTTTGTTTATTTTTCAATTATTGGTGGATTGTTTGTTATACTTGCATTCATTGCAATCCCTGTATTGCGTCCATTCCATAAACTCTGGATGATGCTTGCATTGGCAATGGGCTTTGTTATGTCCCGTGTAATACTTACAATTTTATATTATCTTATTCTAACACCAATTGGATTGCTAGCAAAACTTGTTGGTAAAAAGTTTATGCCTTTAGGTTTTGATAAAAACGCAAAAACATACTGGGAGAAAAGAGAGCACCCGGTTAAACAGCAAATAGATTATGAAAGACAGTTTTAGTGCAATGTCATTTCGAATCCGACTTTAGTCGGTGAGAAATCTTGAAGATTCCTCACATTCGTTCGGAATGACAAGTTGAATTAAATGCAAATAATAGAAAGAAAAAATATGAGCAAATTATCAATACTATCAGAGCTTTGGGAATTTCTAAAAGTAAGAAAAAAATGGTGGCTGCTGCCGATCATTTTATTTTTAGTTCTGCTTGGCGGACTGATAATTCTTACTCAGGGTTCTGCATTAGCTCCGTTTATTTATGCAATATTTTAGTTAATGATATAACTTTATAAAGTCATTTCGAGGGAGTCCTCGACCGAGAAATCTTAAAGCTATATGAATCAGATTTCTCACTCCTGCTTACCGCAGGCAGGTCGTTCGAAATGACAAATACTTTGAGTTATGTAATATTACTGAAGAGAAGTAATGACCAAAAACAAAATAAAAATAACTGTTAAAAAGAAGAAGAAACGAGTGCCTGTACCCCAAAAACCGCCAAAGGTTGAAAAGAATCCAAAGGCTTATGACAGAGATGAGGAGAAGAAAAAGATTAAGAAAAAAATTCAGGAAGACTTAAATTAAAATGGTTAAGACTTCTGTTATTGCCGCCTTTTATAATAACCTCCATTATCTAAAACTTGTACTTGCCGGATTTGAAAGACAGACTGAAAAGGAATTTGAATTTATCATTGCTGATGATGGTTCTAAAGAAGAAGTTGTTAAAGAGATTGAAAGTATTGCCTCCAATTATTCTTTCAGGATTAAACACGTCTGGCATCCTGATAAAGGTTTTAGAAAAAATAAAATTCTTAACCAAGCAATTCTTGCATCCGAAACTGATTATTTGATTTTTATTGATTCCGATTGTGTGCCTCACGCTAAATTTGTTGAGGAACATCTTAAGGAAAGATTACAGAACACAGTTTGTACAGGCAGAAGGGTAAACCTTTCACAAAAGATAACAAACTTATTAACAGAAGATAAGATCAAGGAAGGATTTCTTGAATCTAACAACCCTTTACTGCTTGAAGATGCTCTTTTTGGTAAATCCAATTATGTAGAAAAGGGATTTTATTTTGAAAATAAGTTTTTAAGAAAAATCCTTAACAAAAAATACCGCGGTTTACTTGGCTGTAACTTTTCTCTTTATAAAAGAAATATGCTTGCAATCAACGGATTCGATGAAAGATATGAAGCTCCTTCAATCGGAGAAGACTCTGATATTGAATTTCGTTTAGGACTTAACTGGTGTAAAAGTAAAATCACTAAATCATATTGCTGTTCAGTATCATCTTTATCATAAACTGCAGGAAAGACTTCAAAAGAATCTTGATCTTTTTAATGAAGTAAAGAACTCCAATTTGGCCTACACTCCTTTCGGCCTTATAAAATAATACAAAATCTCATTCTGGCGCAATTATTTTAGTAAATTCTTTAAAAAATACTAAAATATGTTTGGAACATTATTTGTCACGCCTTATATTCGAAACCAAAATTTGAAACATTCCTAAATAATTAAGGTTTTTATGTTAGATGATATTGATCTCCAGATACTTCGTACTCTTCAGAAAAAGGGTAGAACAAAACGAAATGAGCTTGCTGAAGAAGTTAAGCTTTCGATTCCTTCAGTTAGTGAAAGATTAAACAAAATGGAGGATAAAGGAATTATAGACGGTTATTATGCAAAACTAAATCGCAAACCATTTAATTATGATATAATGGCTTTTATTCTTGTTATGATGGATTCATCAAAGCACTATAAAAATCTTATTACCAAAGTTGAAAAAATGCCTGAAATTCTTGAGTGTCACGCCGTACTTGGAGAAGGATCACATCTTCTTAAAAGCTTTGGTAAAAAACACTGAAGCACTGGAAAAAGTTTTATCTGAAATTCAATCCTGGCAGGGTGTTACAGGAACAAAAACTACTTACGTACTTTCTACAGTAAAAGAAACTTTTGAAATAAATATTTAACAAATCATAAATAATCATAAAGGAAAGAATATGGCTAAAGCAGCTAATGGAGCAGTTGAAAAGGTGCTCAAGTTTATAAAAGATAATAAGATAAAATTTGTGGATTTAAAGTTCATGGATTTTCCCGGACAGTGGCAGCATTTTACGGTACCAGTTACTCATTTTGATGCTGGATCATTTGAGGACGGTTACGGTTTTGATGGTTCATCAATTCGAGGATGGAAACCAATTCACGAAAGCGATATGCTTTTAATTCCGGATCCTGAAACAATGTTTGTTGATCTTTTTATCGAAGCACCAACTCTAAGTTTAATTTGCGATGTTTATGAACCCGCAACAAAGGAAAAATATTCTAGATGCCCTCGTAACATAGCACAAAAAGCGGAGGCTTATCTTATCTCAACCGGAATTGCTGACACAGTTTATTACGGACCGGAAGCTGAGTTTTTTATTTTTGATGATGTAAGATTTGATTCCCAGCCCAACGGAAGTTTTTATGTTGTTGATTCCATTGAAGGAAAATGGAACAGCGGAAGAGAAGAAAATCCAAACCTCGGCTACAAACCAAGATTTAAAGAAGGATATTTTCCTGTACCTCCAACAGACTCATTGATGGATTTAAGAAATGAAATGGTAACAAATCTTATTAATTGCGGAATTGATGTAGAAGCCCAGCATCATGAAGTTGCAAGCGGCGGACAGTGCGAAATTGATTTACGTTTTATGCCTCTTGTTAAAGCTGCTGATCAATTATTAATGTTCAAATACATTGTTAAGAATACTGCTAAGAAGAATAATAAAACTGTTACTTATATGCCTAAACCGATTTACGGCGATAACGGAAGCGGAATGCATGTTCACACTTCACTTTGGAAAAAAGGCAAACCACTTTTTGCAGGTTCCGGTTATGCTGGATTAAGCGAAATGGGATTATATTTTATAGGCGGATTATTGAAACACGCACCAAGTTTACTTGCATTTACAAATCCAACAACAAATTCTTATAAAAGATTAGTGCCCGGATTTGAAGCTCCTGTTAATCTTGCATACTCTCAAAGAAACAGAAGTGCTTCAATCAGAATTCCAATGTACTCATCATCTCCAAAATCAAAACGTGTTGAGTTTAGATGTCCTGATGCTTCCGGAAATCCTTATCTTGGATTTTCTGCAATGCTTATGGCAGGATTAGATGGTGTGATAAATAGAATTGATCCGGGTGAACCACTTGACAAAGATATTTACGATATGGAACCGGAAGAATTAAAAAATGTGCCTTCAACTCCTGGTAGTTTAGAAGCTGCATTAAAAGCTTTGGAAAATGATCATGAGTATTTATTAAAGGGTGATGTGTTTACTGAAGATGTAATTGAAACCTGGATAAAATATAAAATGGATAAAGAAGTTAAGCCAATGGCATTGCAGCCGCATCCATACGAGTTTGGTTTGTATTACGATGTTTAATTAGTTTTTGCTTGTTATTGCGAGTGCAACGAAGCAATCTGTTTTGCAATATGCAGATTGCTTCACTCGCAGATTCATTTGCAATAATTTTTACTTTATCCACTCTTTCCAAACTTCTGGTTGATAACCGATGGTAACCAACCTTTCATTTCTTACTATTGGAGTTTTTAGCAGCAATGGATCAGCTAATAATTCTTCTTCAATATCAAAAACCATAAACTGCATTCCGCGGTCTTTAAATCTTTTGCTTTCTCTGTCAATCAATTCATCTAAAGATATAACGCGAGAAATATTTTCAAGCTCACCTTTTGTCAGCCCTTTTTCAGTTAAATCTCTAAAGTGAAATGGAATTCTTCTTTCTTTAAAGTAGCGCTCTGCTTTTTGAGTTTCTTTGCACTTCTTTGTGCCGATTATCTGGATGTTCATTGCCTATGGATATAATATTTTAGTTTACTTTTATAAATATAAAAAATTGAATTTAAAGAATTGGTTATTGTTTCCGAATCCCGTCATATCTTTTTAAATTGCACTCAGTTAATCATCAATTTGGAAAAATTAAATGAAAACGAAAATTCTTTATACATTTATTTTATTCAGTTATTTAATCTTAACTGATTCTCTTTTTGCACAAACGTACTACGGAATAAATCCTGACACAGTTAAAGCTCAAAAGTTTGATATGGGAAAAATGTGGACTTTTGAAAATCCACCGTTTGATTATTTTGAAAAAGAATATGGTTTTAAACCCTCACCTGAACTTTTAGAAAAATTTCAAAAAAGTGCATTAAAATTTGGAGGCGGTTGTTCAGCTTCTTTCGTTTCTGAAGATGGGTTGATAATGACAAATCACCATTGTGTAAGAGGTAATCTTGCTTCGGTGCAGAAAGGTGAAGAAAATATTTTGCGCGATGGATTTTATGCGAAGAATTTGATGGAAGAAAGAACAGTTCCAAATCTTAAAGTTGAGCAGTTAATTATTATCAAAGATGTAACAAACGAAATCCAATCTTCAATGGATGAAGTTAAAAGCGATGCGGATAAAATTGATATAAGAGATCAAAAAATAGAGGAACTAAAAACGGAATATTCACAAAAGCATCCAGAACTTTTGTTTAAAGTAATTTCGTTATACAACGGTGGAAAATATTCGTTGTATGGTTATAAAGTTTATGATGATATTCGATTAGTTTTCGTACCGGAGTTATTTGTTGCAAAACTTGGCGGTGATCCTGATAATTTTACATATCCTCGTTATGGATTGGATTGCGCTTTTCTTCGTGCTTATGAAGACGGCAAACCGGTAAAAACAAATTTTTATTTTAGCTGGAGTAATGAAGGTGTTGTTGAAGATCAGCCTGTATTTGTTGTTGGAAATCCGGGAAGAACAGATAGAATTAATACAATGGCACAGATTGAGTATGCATAGAGATGTTCGATATCCGATGGTGGTTGGAATGTTCAAAGAAATGTATAACATCTATGAGAAAATGGTCACCGAAACGAATGCAGAAGATTTTAAACTAATTGCTCGCCTTTATTCGTTTGGTAATGCTCTTAAAGTTTATTCAGGAACATATAAAGCATTGTTAGACCCATTTTTACTTGCACGCAAAAAAGATTTTGAAAAGAATTTTAGAGAATCGGTAAATAAAAATCCCGAATTAAAAGAAAAGTACGGAGAAATCTGGAATGAATTAGAAGTTTCGCGAAATCAGGCAAGAAAAGATGCAAATAAAATTTATGCTTACACAATAAGTTTTTATTCGCCTCAATATTTCTTTATTGCCAGAAATCTTGTCAATTATGCCAAACAATTAAAGAATGATGAAATCACAAAAGAAAAATATGATTCATTATCCGCTCAGCTATTTCCGAAAGATTTAGATGAAGAATTACAAAAACAATTGTTGACTATTCAACTTAATATTATTAAAAATAATCTTCCTGCTGATGATAAAATTGTTAAGCGATTAATTGGTGATAAAACGATTGAACAAGCTGGAAAAGATATAATCGCTAAATCAAATCTTACTAGCAATGAAAAACTTTTAGAATTAGCGGGTGCTGGATATGAATCAGTTCTAAATTCAAGCGACCCTTTCATTTTTTATATTCTAAATACTCAGGATGAATTAAAAAAGATGCAAGATGAAAATCAAAAAAGATCTGATAAAGAAGAAATACTAAATCAAATGTTGGGCGAAGCACTATATAAGGTGTACGGCGATGCAATTCCACCTGATGCAACGGGTACATTGCGTCTAGCTGATGGTATCGTAAAAGGATATGATTACAATGGAACGCGTGCGCCAATCAAAACAACTTTTTATGGTGCATTAGATCGTTATTATTCTTTTGATAAAAAATTTCCATTCAATCTTCCAAAGTATTTTGAAGATTTACCGGAAGAATTTGATTTATCAACACCTTTAAATTTTGTAAGCACTAATGACATTGTAGGAGGAAATTCCGGAAGTGCAGTAATTAATAAAAACGCTGAAATTGTTGGACTAGCGTTTGATGGAAATATTGAAAGTTTACCGAGCAACTTTATTTACACAACAGAAGCCAATAGAACAGTTTGCGTTAGTGCGCTTGGAATGATGGAAGCAATTCGTAATCTTTATAAAGCAACTCGTTTGAGTGATGAATTATCAAAAGGAAGTTTAGATTAGTATGTATTGGATAGTATTATTTATTGCCGGCTTATTTGAAGTCGGCTGGGCAATTGGATTAAAGTACACTGAAGGTTTTTCAAAATTGTGGCCATCTGTCTTTACTATTGCATGTATGATAATTAGTATGGGATTGCTTGCCTATTCTGTTAAGCATTTGCCAATCGGCACGGCTTATGCTATCTGGACTGGAATTGGCGCGGTTGGAACCGCTATACTTGGTGTAATTTTATTTAATGAGTCAAGAGAACTTATCCGGATATTTTTCATTCTATTAATTGTGGCAGGGATAGTGGGTTTGAAAATTTTCTCCGGTCATTCAGCAAATTGAATTTATTTTATAACTTTGCCAAGTACAGAAAGTTCATTGAATAATTGCTCGGTTAATAAAATGTTATCTTCGATATTAATACCTGATTCCTTTAATCCTCTCGCAAGCCAGGTATTACAAGTATTAAATAAATGATAAGAGCCATTAGCTTTATAAAAAACAATTTTTCCATTAGCAGTAGTTTTTAGAACAGTTGCTTTTCCATTTTCATTGAGGTAGAATGCGTTATTTATGAAATTACAAATACTTTTAAATTGTAATTCAGTTAATTCAAGCTCAATTACAATTTCTGAAAGTTTGAAATAATCCTCTTTGGTAAGACTGATCCCTTCAACTCTTAATGTACTTGGTGTTGGATAGAACAATGCTTGAAATGCTAACCCGGAATCAAATCCAGGATACTGATAAAACTCTTCATCACCCCAGCCGATGTCAATTAAACTGAAATGCGAGAAAGAATTATACTCATTAAATAATTTTGTATTAAGCTCATTAACATTAATAACAATGGCAGTATGCCAGTTTTGTTTAATAAAGTAGATTTTGTGGAAACCCTCTGACTCATTTATTGCATTTTCTGAGATAGAATAATTAGGAGAAGTGTTTAGGAAGAAGAAAATGAATGGAAAAATTATTAAGTTATAAGTGTTCATAACTTGTTATTTGTTTTAATTTAAAGAGGAGCTTGTTTTGAACTTAATTATTTACCGCACCATAATAATATTTTTTATTATATCTTTCAGCACAATTCTAAATATTAATCTTAATGCCCAGAATCAAAGTGAAAAATACACAATTGTTATTCACGGAGGCGCGGGTCATTTTGATGCAAACTCTTCTGAAGAATTAAAACAACAGTATATAAATTCTTTAACTGAAGCTATTACCATAGGGAAGAATATTTTATCCAATGGAGGAACAAGTCTTGATGCTGTTGAAAAGACAATTAATTATTTAGAAAATAATATCCTTTTCAATTCAGGTAAAGGGGCTGTTTTTACATCGGAAGGAAAGCACGAACTTGATGCCTCAATTATGCAAGGAAAGGATTTGTCTTGCGGCGCTGTTGCTGGGGTTACAATTATTAAAAATCCAATTTCACTAGCAAGAATTGTTATGGAAAAAACTCCTTATGTATTCTTTGCAGGCAAGGGTGCGGATGAATTAGGAATCCAAATGGGAGTTGAAGTTGTTCCTAACTCATATTACCATGATACCACCCGATATCAAAAATGGCTCAGATCAAATTTACAACAGCAAGGTGAAACTACTGGATGTGTTGCGCTTGATCAATATGGAAATATTACTGCTGGTACATCAACTGGTGGAAGGCAGAATAAAACACCCGGCAGAGTTGGAGATTCACCATTGGTGAACGCTGGAACTTATGCAAACAATAATACTTGTGGGGTATCAGCAACAGGAATTGGTGAGTTATTTATAAGAAATACTGTTGCGTATAATATCTCTGCCTTGATGGAATATAAAGGTTATACACTCAAACAGGCTTGCTATGAAATGATTTATAATAGATTACCTGAAGGCAGCGGTGGAATTATCGCTATCGATAAAGATGGTAATTTTGAAATGCCATTTAATACTGACAGTATGTTTCGTGCTGTTGCAAACTCTAAAGGCGAATTTAAAGTTGAAATATGGAAATGAGAATTTTTTAATAAACATTCTGTTGGAGGATTTATGCGACCTGTTAAAGGTGATTATAACGAGTACTATCAGCAATATATCGATCAAGTTAAAGGAGATGATGTTTTCAGAATTCTAATAGAGCAAAACCTGGAATCACAAAATATTTTAAATTCATTTTCGGAAAGCAAAGGCAATTATAAGTATGCCGAAGGTAAGTGGACCGTAAAGGAAGTTATTGGACACCTAATGGATGTTGAACGAATATTTGCTTATCGTGCACTTTGTATTGCCAGAGGGGAAACAAAACCTTTGCCAGGCATGGATCAAGACGTCTATGTAGCAAATGGTAATTTTAATAAGCGTCAGCTTTTTGATTTAATTTATGAATACAGATTACTTCGGGAATCAAACATTTTACTTTTTGGTAGTTTTGATAAATCAATTCTGAATAATAGGGGAAATGCAAGCGGCTATGAAGTAACAGTTTTAGCATTAATGTTTATGACTGCCGGACACGAAAAACATCATATGAAAGTCTTAACAGAAAAATATATGCAGTAAATTAAATCACTTTATATATTGCATCTAGTATTTTTTGCGTAGCTCCAATATTTGAGTGTACATAGTTTGTGGATATTTTTCCAGCCTGTTTTCTAAAATCATCATCTCCAAACAATTTTCTTAAATTTTTATACGCTTGCTTTTTATTATGGACAACAATTCCACCGCCAATTTCAGCTAATTTTTTTGCTTCCTGTGAGTTTTGAATTTTTGGACCAAATATAACAGGCACACCATATACTGCGGCTTCTAAAACGTTGTGAATATTTTGTTTAAAACTACCACCCACGTAAGCAACATCTGCATACGTGTATAGTGTTAAAAGTATTCCAATGGAATCAACAATAATTATTCTCTCATCCGCATAACTATTTAAATGTGAAAAACGAATCGTTTTTAATTTGCCGGTAAACTCATTTTCTATCTTTTCAAGATGCAGTAGTGTAGGTTCGTGCGGTGCAACAATCATTATAACATTTTTATCAACTTCAGCAAGCTTAAGAAATGCAGGAAAAATAACTTCTTCATCTTGTTCCCAAGTGCTGCCGGCTATAAATATTTTTTTATTCTTTGTTACGTTATTACTTAATAGTTGTTTTTGCTTTGCTAGTAAACTCCGCTGATAAACCCGGTCAAATCTAGTATCTCCAACAGCTTTAACCTTATCATCACTAAATCCAAAGGATTTGAATTCTTTCGTATCAGATTCTGAAACTGTTAAGATATTTGTAAAATATCCAAATAGAATTTTATGGAAAATATTTAAGACAGGATATTTTCTTGGAGAATCACTCCGTAATGTAGCATCAACTAAATAAACCGGAATATTTTTCTTATTCAATTCACTTATTATGTTTGGCCATACATCGTATCGCATAATAACTGCAAGAGTTGGATTGGTTATTGCGATAAATTTTTCAGCGTTGGTTTTTGTATCAAATGGAATGTAAGATATTAAATCAGCATGAGGATACTTTTTTGAATTTTCATATCCGGATGGCGAGAAAAAAGTTATAAGAACATTTACGTTTTTGTCTTCTTTTAATTTTTCAATTATTGGTTTTGCCTGTTCAAACTCACCAAGCGATGAAGAATGAAACCAGATTAGTTTTTTGTTTTTATTAATTGAAGTAGCATTTAAAATCAACTCTTCATAAACTCTTTTTCTTCCGTTTATGCCTGTCCGAATTTTTTTATTAAACAATCCGGCGAATCTCAAAGCGGAATATAAAATCGGCAAAACTAAGAAATTGTAAAATATGTTAAATAAAATTTTCATTAATTTGAAATAAAGGAGATTACTTTTCCAAAAACAAATTCCGGTTTAATTAATTTTATACAATCAAAATGTTTTTTAGGGCAACTACTTTTTCCGATATGCGAACACGGGCGGCAAGTTAATGAATTGTTTTCTAAGATTAAATCCTGGCAGTTGTAGGGTGTAAAACCAAATTCTTTTACAGTTGATCCGAATATTGCAATTACTTTTGTTCCAACCGCTGATGCTGCGTGCATCAAACCGGAATCATTGCAAACTACAGCTTTACACATTTTCATGTCTGCAGCTATTTGTAAAATATCATCAGAATTAGATGCATCAATTGAACCTGGAATTTGTTTAGATATTTCGGCACACAATCCTTTATCAATATTTCCACCGAATAAAACAATTGCGTAACCGGCTTTAGTTAATTTGTTTCCAAGTTCAATAAAATATTCTTTAAGCCAGCGCTTTGTGTAATGGCGAGCGCCAGGGCAAAATCCTATTAAATTATTTTTGTGGATTAATCTGCTATCAGTAGTTTTATCCGTAAAAAGTTCTAAGCCTTTATCATCTAACTTAAAATCAGGAATTGTATCTGCATATCTAACCGGAATCTGAGGTTGATTTTGCAGTTTGTTGATTTTGAAATTAACTAATAAAAATTTTTTCCAGCTGTTTTTTGAAAACCTAAGTATTTGTGGATTATTATCAGAAAATATTTTTTTTGATCTTAAGTTATTTTGAAGGTCGATAATTAAATCGTAGTTGATTTTTTTAATTTCAGCAAGTGCTGAAAGATTATCTTTTTCAGTTCTGCTATAATGATATATTTTGCTTAAATGCGGGTTTAATTTTATAAGATCCGAGTATTCTTCCCTTAAGATAAAATCAATTTCAATTTTTGGATATTGGTTTTTTAGTGATCGAATAAAGGGAGTGGTAAGCAAAATATCGCCAAGCGAGCTTAACCTTATAATAAGAACTTTTTTTAATTTTGATAATTCTACGTCTGTCAAGAAAATCTTTATAAATTGTTTAGGCCAAATTTATCATTTAACATACATATATCCACAAATAGATTTGAACTTTTTGATTTAGTGCCTAATTTTAGGCCATAATTTTAATAAGGAAATATTTATGTCAACTTTGCCCCCTCCAAAAGTTAAAAAAGCACCTGAGGATTCAATTGAATCAAAGGTTTATGCGATGATAGAAACCTTTAAAGAGTATATTCCAACGCCAAGCGATAGAAACAGATTATCTTATTGTATGTTTAAATATTTAAATGGCGAAGGTGATGCGCCAATTATTACACTAAAAACATCCAAAATTAATTTTGAGGGAATATCAAAAGAAGAGCTTGCTAAAAAACTCGATGCGGAATTAAGTAAGATTAAATAGGTGCTAAATTTTAATTCAGAAGAAAATGTATTAAAACATAATTGTCGTTCCCACTTTCGTGGGAATGACAAAATGAAAAAAATGTTTTAAAGCGAAGTTGAAATACCAATCCTATGTAAGCCGCCAACCAAACCGAGAGATGAGTAACCATAATCAAATTGGTAATCAGAAACCTTTACGCCTAAACCGATATTAAATCCGGCTATGCCTGCTGTAGTCCCGATTTTAAATTCTGAGCGGCGTTCATTGTTATATCCGAACCTTAACTTCATAACTTTACTGAGTGTAAATTCTGCGCCAATATTAAAGGCCTTAAACTTTTGAACAAAATCATCACGTTTTTCATTCAGTTTATGAAAATCTACTGAAAGACGGAGCGGAAGATTTTCTAATTTTTTTGATACTCCAACTGAAATATCAAGAGGCAAATCTTCTGTTGTGTTGTAATATTTTGATATCTGACCACCAAGGTTCAAAACAGAAAATCCGAAATTCCAGTTTTTATCGGGAATTGAGTAATGTAATCCTAAGTCTACTGCTAATGCTGTGGAAGAGCGAGTTTCAATTCCGGAATAAATAAACTTTGCATTTGCGCCGTAATAAAAATTTTCATCAAGCTGATTTGCATAACCAATAACAAAAGCCATTTCGCCCGCACCAAATTCTCCGGTTCGGTTTCCAAATTCATCTGAGCCTTCAAAACTACCATAGTTTATGTATTTTATCGCAGCACCAAATCTTCCAATATTTTCAATCTCAGTTGAGTATGAAAGAGTAGCAAGATTTATATCCATTAAATGTTTTACAAAAGAAAATGACGCAGGGTTACCTTCAAGTAAATCAATGCCGGCAGGGTTATAAAATATTACATCTGCGTCGTCATTGTTGGAAACAAAACTTCCACCCAAGGCTCCGGCGCGTGCACTGCCATCAAGGCGTAAAAAATCAAATGTGTTTTGGCTGTAACTAAAATTGCCAAAAGTTATTAAGGTAAGGGATAAAAAGATGACCTTGTTCATTAATTCTCCAAAATTTCAATAACTATTTAAGTATAACACAAAATAAAGGCAAGGGGAAATTGTTTTCTCAAATTTCAATCCGTATGAAACTTTAGTGATAAAAATCTCATCTAAACTAAGTGAATCCTGTTTAACTTGATTCAGCAATCTTTACAATTTAACTTTGAGATAAAAAAAACGGAGAATAGATAATAAATGAACGGAATTAAAACAGTATTTCTAATGTCGTTAATGATGGCGCTTTTTCTGCTGGTTGGGTATGCAATCGGTGGTAAATCGGGTATGACTATTGCGTTTGTGTTTTCTTTAGTTATGAATTTTGGCTCGTATTGGTTTTCGGATAAAATTGTACTTAAAATGTACCGTGCACAACCTATTACAAGAGAGCAATCGCCAAAATTTTATGATATGGTTGAGCAGCTTGCACAAAATGCAAATCTGCCAATGCCAAAAGTTTATATCATAAATGATCCAACACCAAATGCATTTGCAACAGGCAGAAATCCGCAAAATGCTGCAGTAGCTGCCACTACCGGAATTTTGCAGGGATTAAACAATGAAGAACTTGCCGGAGTTATGGCTCACGAGCTTGCACACGTTAAACACCGCGATATTTTAATAAGCACAATTGCCGCAACTTTAGTTGGAACAATTTCCTACATCGCACAAATGGCTGGCTGGGCTGCAATGTTTGGCAGAAGTGATGACAGCGAAGAGGGCGGAGGTTTTGGTGGTCTGATTTTAATAATTTTATCACCAATTATTGCAATGCTCTTACAGATGTCAATTTCAAGATCGCGCGAGTTTGCTGCTGATGCCGGCGGTTCACAGATTAGCGGCAATCCAATGGCGCTTGCTTCTGCTTTACAAAAAATATCCAGAGCAAACCAGGTTCAGCCGATGCGTAATACAAATCCATCAACAGCGCATATGTTTATCATAAGTCCTTTTCTTGGTGGATTGGGAAAATTATTTTCAACACATCCGCCCGTTGAGCAAAGAATTGCAAAGCTGCAGGAAATTGCGGCTGGAAGAAGATAGCTTTAGGTCATGCTGAATTTATTTCAGCATCTTTAAATATAAGAATGACCCTGAAACAAGTTCAGGGTGACGGACAATTCAACTTGATAAAGAACTACTTTCTGTTAATATTTGGTTTAGGATGATTAACAATTTTTCAAATATAGCCGGAGTGATAAAAATATCTCTCCGGTTTATAATTTTATTACTGCTTTGCCAATCAGCAGCATATTCCCAAACAACTTCAAATCTTGATCAATTTTATACATTAATTGATTCCGCATCAAACCAATTGTTAAAAGATTTGGGTGATGCTAAGAAAGTTAATTTAGAACTTAATTTTGGAACTGATTATTCTGTTTTTGCAAATCAGGTGAGAGGCAAACTTTTAAGAAATAATATTAAGTTGGTTGGTGATAATTCTGATGATAAAAATTTTGTAAGAGTTAATTTTGTTGTAGACAATTCCTTTGTGGGATACACAGAACCGGAAAAAGATGGAATTTTTGGTGACTTTTTCACCGAAAGAACAATCGAGCTGTCCGGAAATTATTTTATATCAAATAATCCGCAGGTAAAAGATTTTAAGCTTTCCATAATAGACACAATAAATGTTGAAGATGTTGAAAATGTAGAGAACAGATCATATCCATTTACGCAAGGGGAACTACCGCCGGAACCGTTTTTTTCAAGTCTTTTAGAGCCAATCGTGGCAATTGGAGCCGCAGCAGTAACTGTAATTTTATTCTTTACAGTGCGTTCTAAGTAAACATAAATACCTTTGAAGACTTACCCAATTTGGTTATAATTGCTTATCAAAAACCTTTATACTTTTAAGATGAAAAACACACTAGCACTAATATTTGTTACAATATTTTTATTTGGTTGCTCCTCAACTCTAGATACAACAAATATGGCACCCGAAGAAAAGTTAGCTTATGCCATAAAACTTTATGATCAGGAAGATTATGAAGAAGCTGTAAAAGAGTTTGAGACCATTATTCTTCAATATCCTGGCAGCAGTATAATTGATGATGCTCAGTACTATCTTGCAATGACTAGATTTCAAAGGGAAGAATATATTCTTGCAGCCTATCAATTCAGTAAACTTATTAAGGGAATGCCGTCCAGCGATTTTCTTGCGGATGCCCAGTTTATGTTAGCTGATTGTTACTATGAACTTTCACCGGATTTTACACTGGATCAGAAGTATTCTAAAAAAGCAGTTGAAGAGTTTCAGGTTTTTATTGATTTTTTTCCTCTTAATACCAGAGTTTCAGATGCTGAAGTTAAGATAAAAGAATTAAACGATAAGATGGCAAGAAAAGAATATGAGGCAGCACGCATTTACGATAAGATGGAATATTACCTGGCTGCCTTTAAATATTATGATATTGTAATGGAAATCTATCATGATACTCAATATGCACCGCTTGCACTTTACAACAAAATAAATTTGCTGGTAGATAAAAAACGTGATTCTGAAGCATTTACAGAGGCCGAAAAATTTATTCAAAAATATCCAGATCATCCTAACTTTGGCGATGTAGAGAAAATAAAAAAATCATTAGAAAGTAAGCTTTCGGTAAATCCATAATGCGGCAGCCTAAAAAAATAAGTGATTCACAAATTGTTATGACGGAACTTGTACTGCCAAATCATACCAATCAACTTGGTAATTTGTTAGGCGGGCAGTTGATGCATTGGATAGATATTTGCGCAGCATTAAGTGCGGCAAAACATAATCAACGAGTTTGTGTTACGGCATCTGTGGATAGGATTGATTTTCACAATCCGGTAAAATTAGGTGACGCTGTTACTTTAACTTCTTCGATAAACAGAGTTTTTAAAACTTCAATGGAAGTTGGAGTAAAAGTTTACGCTCAAAATTTTAGATTGGGTACACGATTTCACACAAATACAGCATATTTAACTTTTGTAAGTGTAGATAATGATGGCAAACCGGTTGAGGCAATTGAGGCAGTGCCGGAATCTGAAGACGAAATTAGAAGATACAATGAAGCTCTCAAAAGAAGAGAGAACCGCCTTAAAGACAGGAACAAGTAAATTCAAAACGCTTTTACTATTTGTATTGTTCTCCCAAATCATTTCACCGCAAATTCCATTTAAGGGATTCTGCAAGTTAAATTCATTTAGTATTGATTCAGGATTTACTAAAATTTTTAGTTTTAATTATGATCAGGATGAACACTCTGACTTACTTATCTTTAATCCAGCTGATAAAAAAGTTTCTGTGTATGATGGTAAAACCGGAACAGATTTTACTCTTAAAGAATTAGTTACACTTCCAAATGAAATATCTTCGATCGAACCAATTATTATACCCAATAAACTAATTGAAAATTTTGCTTTTACATCCAGAAAGACCAGAAGTTTTGGAATTTATAAATTCAAAACATCCGGCAGACCGGTTTTAGTTTCACAAATAAAATTGAATTCGTATCCTGAAAACCTAAGTATTAATTATGATATTAATGATTTATCACAGTCGTTTTTATTATCCGGTAATTCTTTTGATGGATTATCAATTATATCTAATAAAAAAGATCTATTATCAGAAAAAAAAGTATGCTCAAATAGAATATTTCAGAATGCTCAGTTTATAGATTTGAATTCAGATGGTTATGAAGATATTGCCGCATTAAACTCGATAGAAAATAAACTTCATTTGTTTTATAATAACTCGCGCGATGAATATAATGAACTCAGATACATCAGTATTGATGACGATGTGTTATCTATGAAAATATTTGATATTAATTATGATCAGTATAAAGATATTATTGTTAGCACAAAATCCACTATTAAAATTTATTTCGGTGATGGCACTGCCTCTTTTAATAAAATTGTTAATGTGCAGACAAATTATTCTGCTGATAAATTTATTGTTGGTGATTATAACCGCGATGGTTTTTTTGATTTTAACTATTTAAATGTTTCTGAAGGAATCGTTGCAACTATATTTGCAAAAGATTTTGATGTATTCTATCAGGAAATTATCCAGATAAAAGAAAATGGAATTGTAGATTTAATTCCTTTTTTCAGCAAGTTTGTCTATGGTGCTGCCTATATAAATTTGAATGGCAAAGTTCACATTCTATCTTCGGTTGCTTCGATGTCTGAAAATCAGCACTTAGCCATTGCGGTTGAGCCAAATTTAATAACCTCCTTCGATCACATAGAAAACGGGATTCTTGATTTTGTATTTACTGATGAGTTTGATAAAAAATTAAAATTTATTATTCGTAGTTCTGCAGGGCTGCCTGAAAAATATTTCTCAGTTGCATTATATGAAGAGCACAATAGAATAATAGAATTCAGTAATTCCAAGTCAATTAAAACTTTTTTTCTATACTGCACAGACAAAAAAGTTATTGAAGCTATCGAAATTGATTTTGAAAAGTACAGTTTCAGAAGAAAGATCCATTATTCAGAAGGACCAATTCAGGAGCTTATAACAAAACTTGATGCAAATGGTAATGCGGAATTATTTATACTTTATTCTAAAAGCAAGGATTTAAATCTGCAGGTTATTTCGAAAACAGCAATTAACTATAATCAAAAACTTTACACCAATTTAAGTTCAAGCTGGATTAATCCATTTTTGTTTTTTGATAATAATTTAACTGTTGGTTATTGGCAGTATGATAGTGATTTTATAAAATTGAATTATTTAAGTTTTACTGAAAATGAAAGAATTCCAATTACCAAGTTGATGCTAAACAAAAATAACTCTTTGTTGATTTCAAAATCGAATTCGGGTTTAAAAAATGAGGGTTTCAAGTATTCAGCTCTACTAGCAGATAAAGATAAATTAATTATGGCTGCAGGTAGAAATGAACCCGGTCTTTACAGCACAATTTACAACCCGAATGAATTTAGGATACAAGATAAAAATCAATTATTTTTTGGAAAAACTAATTCAATATTTGTTTACAATTATAGCACAAGTGCATTGGTTGAGTTTACCCCTGCTCGAACAGGCAACCGGTTATCTGTTACTGAAAAAATTGCAAATGTTAGATTGAGCAATTTTATAATCCAAAAGTTAGATCAAAGAAATTTACATATGATATCTACAAATGTTAATTCAGGTTTGATTGAAATAAGGCAGTTATCTAAATGATAAGAATACTTTTAGTTGCATTAATTATTAATTTTTCGGGAACGGCACAGTCGCAAGAATTTTCTAAATCGGAACTAGATTCATTATTTAATCTATTTACTCATATAAAAGGTGTTAATACATCCGAAACTATTAAACAGAAAATAGAAGATTATCCCGAAATTACTAAGTGCGGATTAGGATTAGTTTCTTCAATAGCAGAGAACATAAGTTATTTTTCTGTTCAGCAGCAAAATGTTTTATTAAAAATATTAGAACGACCAATAAATCTCCCGAATACTGCAGTTTCATCAAATGGATTTTTTAGAGTTCATTACACAACAATTGGCAACGATGCGATTGGATATAATTTGAATATGCTTTTAGCTGCGCTTGATTCAGTTTACAATTTTGAAATTAATTATTTAGGTTATTCACCGCCGCCTGGTGATGGAAGCGAAGGCGGAGATGATAAATACGATATTTATATTCAAAATCTTGGCGGACTTTATGGTTACACTCAATTTGAAACCAAAATTGCTGAATCTCGATGGACATCTTTCATGGTTATTGATAATGATTTTGTCGGATATTATTCAACTGGAATAAGCGGGGCACAAGTAACAGTAGCACATGAGTTTCATCATGGTATTCAAAGCGGAAGTTACGCTCCTCAAAATATAGCTTCACCATTCAGAAATTCAGATCTATTTTTTTACGAATTAACATCTACTGCAATGGAGGAATTTGTATTTGATGACTGTGAATGATTACTACGCTTACATGTCAACATATTTTAATAATCCGGAAAATCCATTGCCATCGAATGATGGATATAATTTAGCTGTTTGGAATATTTATCTGGAGAAAAATTTTAGTTTCGATATTCTAAAAAATCAATGGCAGCTCATTCCATCAACACCCGCAATCAAAGCAATTGCATTAAGTATTGATAATGAAGGTTCTACGCTGGGGAATGAATTAAATAAATTTGGAATATGGTGCTTACTTTACAAAGACCAGAACTATTTCCGGCAGATATTTTGAAGAAGCAACAAATTATCCTCTTATAACTCCCACTGCAATTGTAAATTTTAATTCATCTTCTCAAACATATAATATGTCGTTAAATCCTACAGCAAATTATTATTTAAAAGTAAATCTTCCATTACTTGATGGAGAGTTTAATACAATTATTACAAATTCTGATTGGCAAAAAGCGATTGATAATTTTTCACAGCTTTTAGATTTTTCCTTTACAATTTATGGTGATACGGCTTCCGGTGAAAAAATTATCAGCGAAAAATATTCTGTCAGCTTTAACAGAGACAATCAATCATTTTGGAACAATTCCGGAATATTAAACAACATTGTTGTTTATGGAGATTCTAATTATGCTATCCCTGATCTTGAAGGACATACTTATGCTTACCCTCTTCCTTTCAAAACATCTTCATCAGGAAATGTAACAATAGCATTTCAAACAAATTCTAATCTTGGTGAAGAAGTTGATCTAAATATATTCTCAGTCGGTGCCGGAATTATACTATTCCGGGAAGAAGCTCATTAGATCATCATATATTAAAAATTCCCAAAAGTATTGCGAAATAATTATGGATAAATATGATGCAAACTTTGCTTCAGGTGTTTATATTTATGTAGTAAAATCAGGTGATCATATTTTTAAAGGCAAGCTGGTGATCTTTAATGACTAACTACTCAGTTGAAGCCTTTGATTTAAATAAATCTTTTGGCAGAAGACTTATTTTTAATGATCTTCACTTTAATTTTAATAAGGCCGGAGTGTATGGAATCTCAGGTCCAAACGGTTCCGGAAAATCTACACTTGTAAAAATTATTGCAGGAATTATTGGAGCTTCAAAGGGTAAAATAGTTCACAAGCTGAATGATAAACAAATAATTGAAGAACAACTTCACGATCACATTGGTTTTGTTTCTCCCTATCTTGTTTTATATGAAGAGTTTTCCACTTATGAAAACTTAAATCTATTTGCTGAAATAAGAGGCGTTGCATTTAACAAAGAAAGAGTTGATTATCTTTTAAACAAATTTTTATTGTACAAAAGAAAAGATGATCTGCTAAAAACATATTCATCAGGAATGAAACAAAGAGTAAAATTTATTTTTGCATTAATGCACTCACCACAATTATTAATTCTTGATGAACCAACTTCAAATCTTGATGAAGAAGGAAAAAATTCGGTATACGAAATCGTTAAAGAAGAAGGTCAAAAAAATATTGTGTTGATTGCATCCAATGAAACGCAGGATTTAAATCTATGCGGCGATATTGTTTATTTAGAAAAATATAAAAATTAAATGAACTCAAAATCATACAGTTTATTCTTAAAAGATTTTAAATCTGAATTACGCACCCGATATGCTATTAATGCACTTGCAATGTTTATTATTGTTGCAATAAGTGTGATTTTGTTTTCAGTCGGTAACGAAAAAATTAGTGCTAGTCTAACTGGCGGATTGTTTTGGGTGGTAATATTTTTTACTGCTATGTCAGGCTTATCAAGAGCTTTTGTTTCAGAAGAAGAACGCGGCACAGCTTTAACACTACAATTAATAGCAGCGCCATCAACCGTTTACACTGGAAAATTAATTTTTAATATTATCTTGGTTTTTGCAATGAACACGATTATTGCTGTACTCTATTCAGCAATATTTGAAGCATTTGTAATTCAGAATTTTGGATTATTTTTGGCATCATTTGTTCTAGGTAATATCGGATTGGCGGTTTCATCAACCATAATAGCTGCAATTATTGCTAAAGCCGGAGCCAAAGGAACACTATATCCCGTGCTCTCTTTTCCCATTTTATTGCCTTTGATTTTAACTTCCGTTCAGCTAACATTGTTTGCATTAGATGGCATATCCTTTGAAAGAGCTAAGTTTGAATTGGCAATTGTTGTGAGTTACGATGTAATAATGCTCACAGCTTCTTATATGTTGTTTGATTTTATTTGGAAAGAATAACATTTTTTAACCAAACTAATATAAAATAAATTATGATCTGGAAAATATTCTTGTTTTTGTTGCTTGCTTTTGTCTCTATCGCTGGAATTGCATTTCCCATTGTAGAGAAACCCAGTGCATGGTATGAATTTCCTTTCATCCCGGGACTGGAAGAAAACGCAAAAATAATTTTCTTTCATGTACCTACAGCCTGGCTTACCGTAGTTGCATTTTTTATGTCAACAATTTATAGCTTTAAGTATTTACGCTATAAAAATTTGGATGACGATGTTAAATCTTACGCTGCTGCTCAACTTGGAATGATTTTCTGTATTCTTGCTACAGTAACCGGTGCAGTCTGGGCAAAATTTGCCTGGGGATCATATTGGAGCTGGGATCCAAGACAAACTAGTATATTTGCGTTGCTATTAATTTACGGTGCATGGTTTGCACTTCGTTCTTCAATAGAATCTGATGAAAAGCGTGCAACTTTATCTTCGGTTTATTCCATGATTGCTTTTGTAACAGTTCCATTTTTTATTTTTATTATGCCAAGAATCATGACCGGGCTGCATCCAGGTTCTGCAGATGATTCAAATGCAGGTCCTGTTGTAGATTTTAAAATGAACGGAAATATGCAGCTAATATTTTTTCTTTCATTGATTGGATTTACAATCCTTTATTTTTGGATGTGGAACGTTGGATACAGATCAATTTTATTACGCGAAAAATTAAATAAACAATTAATTAGAGGTTAACTTTGGAACAGTTTCTATCACAAAATGCAATTTATGTTGTAATGATTATTGTCCTGATAGTTTGGGCAGGAATATTTTCTTATATGTTTAGCCTTGATAAAAGAATCAAAAAAGTAGAAAAAGAAATGATTGGAGAAAAAAATGAAAAATAAATATATCTTCGGCGGATTTATCATCGTGTTATTCCTTGGAATAATGGGATACCTTTTTACACAAAGTAATATTAAATATGAAAGTAACTTTGCAAATGTAAAAACAACAGATAAAACAGTTAAAGCTACAGGAAGTTGGGTTAAAGAAAAAAATTATGATATGAATCGTGAGCAAAATACTTTTTCATTCATAATGAAGGATGAAACCGGAAATGAAATGAAGGTGATTTACGAAGGTGCAATGCCAAATAATTTTGAAAGTGCAACCAGCGTTGTTGTTACTGGTTCTTATAGAAATGGATATTTTCATGCAAAGGATATTTTAACCAAATGTCCCAGCAAGTATGAAGAAAAAAGTGTACAGTCATCTAGTATGTAATTATGAAGAGGGGATGATTAACTTTTATAAAAATTGAGGAATTATGATCGGAAGCATTTTTTTAAGCACTGCTCTTGTGTTAAGTTTGATTGCAATGGTAATGTATTACCTTTCCTTTAAAGGATATAAAAACACATTAAACATTGCGCGTTACAGTTATCACGGAATGGCAATATTTGTAATTGCTGCTTCCACTTTTTTGTGGTACGCAATTTTAACACATCAATATCAATACAAATATATTTTTAGTTACAGCCAAAATTCTTTATCAACAGGGCTGTTGTTATCCTCTTTTTGGGGCGGGCAGGAAGGAAGTTTTATGCTTTGGCTTCTGCTTACGTCCATAATCGGAGTTATACTTCAATCCTATTCTTCAAGACGTGGTGATCTTGAACCAAGAGTGATGGCTGTCTTTGCACTTGCAACTTCTTTTCTATTAGTAATGGTATCGCCATGGTTTAAAAATCCATTTGAGTATATCTGGATGACACCGATATTTATTGATGTAAAAAATATTAATGCTCAATTTTTAAATCTTCCATTCATACAAAATTTTGTTTTTACAGATCAGCAAACTAACACCACATTTATTCAGATGAGTTCCCAGCTTCATACAATGCTTGCACAGGCTGGAGTGCAAGTAAATCAATTTATTGCTGATGGAAAAGGATTAAATCCACAGTTATTAAATTATTGGATGCAGATACATCCACCAATGCTGTTTATTGGATTCTCCATGGCAACAGTACCATTTGCTTTTGCAATGGCAGCATTAATGAAAAATGATTACCGTGAATGGGTTAATCAATCATTACCCTGGGTGCTTGCGGGAACAGGAATACTTGGTCTTGGTATTATGATGGGCGGATATTGGGCTTACGAAATGCTTGGCTGGGGCGGATATTGGGCCTGGGATCCTGTTGAAAATTCCAGTTTAATTCCGTGGCTTATAGGCGTTGCATCAATTCACACAATGCTTGTACAGAAAAGAAGTTTAAAGACAACAGATGGAATTGGAAGATATGCAAAGACAAATCTTATACTTAGCATTTTAACTTACATTTTAGTTTTGTACAGTACATTCCTTACCAGGAGCGGAGTTTTAGGTGATGCATCTGTTCATTCTTTTGTTGATCCCGGACAATTAGTTTATTTATTTCTTGTAGTGTTTATTGGAACATTTATTTTGCTTGGATTTGGAAGCATAGCATTTAGATGGAAATACCTGGAAGACAAAGCAGTTTATGAGGAAAGCGTTTTATCCCGTGAACTCTCTTTGTTTACAGCATCTATTATACTAGTTGCTTCTGCAATTATAGTTCTTGTTGGCACATCTGCTCCATTATTCGGGCAGGCAGTTGATACATTTTTCTATGATGAAATGCATTTGCCTATTGCGATAATTATTGGGTTGTTAAACGGACTTAGCCTGCTTATCAAATGGAAAAGTACAAATACAAAAGATCTAATCAAGGAATCAACAATTTCTGTAATTGTAAGTGTTGTTTTAACAATAGGCGTGGTTTTTATTGGCGGAGTACACAAATTGATGATGATCATTCTTACATTCTCATCAATATTTGCACTTGTGGTAAATACAGAAATTGCTTTCAAAATTGTTAAAGGAAATCTTAAAAATCTTGGCGGATACATTGCACACATTGGAATAGCACTTTTTATTCTTGGCATTGTTGGTTCCGCGGCATACAGCGATCACACAAATGTTGAACTTATTAAAAATAAGCCCGTTACTGCATTTGGTTATGAGATGACATTTACTGGCTATACTCCGATTGAAAATAATACTAAGTACGCTTTTAATGTTAATATGAAAAAGGGTGATAACAGTTATACGGTTTCACCTGTAATGTATATGTCTGAGTATAATAATAGTTTAATGAGAGAACCCGCTATACTAAATCTTTTTTCTAAAGATATTTATTTAGCTCCATTGGGATATGATGAAGGAACAAATCAAAATTCAAGTGGTGCAGAAACAGTACAGCTTGAAAAAGGAAAAGTAACAGAATATAAAAACTCAAAGATCTCTTTCGATAAGTTTGATATCTCACCAGAAACTATGGCAGATATGCAAGCTGGTAAAGATTTTCAGATGGGTGCTAATTTAACTATTGAAACTAACGGTAAAAAAGAAGCTTTTGAGCTTTTTAGAAAAAGTGTTAGCGGTGAAATACAGTTCACTGATTTTGTTTCTGAAAATGCGGGACTAAAAATTCAGCTAACAAATCTTACTGCGCAAATGATTGAAGTATCAATTACCTCTTTAAATGAAACTCAGCAGCAAGTTGTTGAACAAAAGCAAGAAGTTTTATCAGTTACTGCAAGTGTAAAACCATATATTAGTCTTGTATGGATAGGCGTAATTGTAATGGTGCTTGGATTCTTTGTTGCTGTTGCAAGAAGATTGAAAGAATCATTATTGTAGTACAAAATAACATTAAAGATTAAATTTTCAGGCTCGAGAAATCGAGCCTATTTTTTTATATTTGCATTGGTTATTAACAGAAGGAATACACAAAATGATTTTTAAGCACAAACTTTTTCAAAACCCGATTCTAATCACGATTTCACTTTTAATTGTTATCACTTTCGCTTTCATTCCATCCAAACCCGATGAAGGAATGTTCCCGTTGAGTGATATTAGGAGCATCAATCTTAATGAAAAGGGATTAAAAATAAGTGTTGATGAAGTATATAATCCAAATGGCGTTAGTCTTGTTGATGCACTTGTAAAAATTGGCGGCTGTACCGGCTCGTTTGTTTCTAACGAAGGATTGATAATTACAAATCATCATTGTGTATTTGGAATTGTTTCTAATGCCAGCACTGTTGAAAACAATTATTTAGAAAATGGTTTTTTAGCTGAGAACCATGAAAAAGAATTGCCGGCAAAAGGTTTAACCTGCAGAATTACAGATTCATATGAAGATGTTAGTGCAGAAGTTTTGGAAGCAGCAAATAAAGAAGAAGATATTTCTAAAAGAACTACTGCAATATCAAAAAAAATAAAAGAGATTATAGAACGTGAAGAGAAATTAGACACTACAATTACCGCCGATGTTTCCGAAATGTTTGTCGGTGAGCAATATGTTTTATTCAGATATAAAATGATTAATGATGTTAGATTAGTTTACGTACCGCCAAGAACTATTGGTGAATTCGGCGGCGAATCCGATAACTGGATTTGGCCAAGACATAACGGTGATTTTTCTTTTGTCCGTGCTTACGTTGCGCCGGATGGTTCATCGGCAAAATACTCTGAAGATAACGTTCCTTATCAGCCCAAAAAGTTTTTGCAGGTAAATCCAAACGGTGTAAATGAAGAAGATTTTGTTTTTATACTCGGTTATCCCGGCAGAACATTTAAACATCAGCCGTCTCAATTTTTACAAATACAGGAAAAATATCAGTTGCCGTATATTCAGGATTTATTTTCCTGGTTAATAAATCTTTATGAAAAACGAGGAGAGAACGATCCTGAGTTTGCATTGGAAATAGTCGGCGAAATACAAGGATTAGCAAACACAGAAAAAAATTATCGCGGTAAAATGCAGGGATTAGAAAGATTAAAACTAATTCAGAAAAAACAGGATGAAGAAAAACAACTTCAGGCATTTATAGATGCAGATCCCAAATTAAAAGAAAAATACGGAACTGTACTGAATGAAATTGAAGAAGCATATCAGGATGCCTTTAATAGCGGAAGAAGAAATTTGGTTTTGATGATGCTTAGCCGAAATGTTGATTATTATAGGCTTGCAGAGATATTTGTCGATTACAAAAAAGAAATGCAGAAGCCGGAAGAGGACAGAAAATCATTATACAAAGAAGATAAGAGAGCGGATTTTTATAACTCGATTACAAAGCTTTATAATAATTTTATGCCTGAACTGGAGCAGAGAATTTTTAATAAAATAATCAGCGATGCTTCAACATTTGATGAATTAAAAGATATAGAACCATTTAAATCTTTTGTTAGAGAAAAAAACAAGAAGGAATTTATCGAAGATTTATATGAAGATACTTTTATAAGTGATTCCAAAGAATATTTTGATCTTCTGGAAGATGAAAGTGAAACCTTAGATGATATTGATGATCCATATATCAACTTCGTAAAATCTACACTAAATCTTGGAGATACTGAAAGGAAAATAGCTCAGGTACGCGATGGTAAAATAAATATTCTACTTGCAAAACTTAATGATGTTAAAAGACAATGGCTTAGTAAATCATTTGTTCCTGATGCCAATAGCACATTAAGATTAACCTATGGTTATGTACGCGGATATTCGCCGGCGGATGCAACTTATTTTTCGCCAAATACAACCTTGACAGGACTTATTGAAAAAGGTAAAGAAAGCGGAGATTACAAACTAAATAAGCAGATACAAGAATTGTACGATAAAAAAGATTTTGGACAATTTGTTCATCCTAAACTAAATGATGTGCCGGTAAATCTAATTTATAATATGGATACAAGCGGCGGAAATTCCGGCAGTCCGATAATGGATGCTTACGGCAGATTAGTCGGTGTAAATTTTGATCGTGCTTTTGAAGCAACTGTAAATGATTATACCTGGAGCGAAAGTTACAGCCGATCCATTGGAGTAGATATTCGATACGTTTTGTGGGTTGTGCAAAAAGTTGGCAAAGCCGATTTCTTGCTGAAAGAAATGGGAATTAGCATTTAATTCAGGTAATTTGAGCCTTGACAAAGTATGAGGTCAATGTTATCTTTGACCTCGTTTTTAAGAAAAATATTCATTCCGCGATAGCTCAATGGTGGAGCATTCGGCTGTTATCCCGACAAGTCGGGATGCAAGTTCGAGTCTTTTTCGGGGAGGCGAAAAGTCTTGTTAAGAATTGAAAACAAAAAGTTGATCAATTAGCTGTGATCCTGAAAAATTAGGGATGCAGTATTAAGAAAAATTAAAATACATTCCGCGATAGCTCAATGGTGGAGCATTCGGCTGTTAACCGAAGGGTTGCAAGTTCGAGTCTTGCTCGCGGAGCAAAAAAAAGCCTCAGAAATATTCTGAGGCTTTTTGATTCATATTTGCTTTATATTTTTCAAATCCTAAATAGAGTTTAAATAAAGTAAGCATTCTCAAAATTGTCAGTAACCACTAGTTTAGTTCACCTTTTTCAGCAGCAGCTTTAAGATCTTCATTTGCAAAAATTGCAATCTCAACTCTTCTATTAAGTCTTTTTCCATCAACTGTTTCATTTGATGCCACTGGTTCGTTTTCACCTAATCCAATAACCGAAAGTCTTGAGGAATTAATACCTTGTGTCATTGTATAATCCGAAACTGACTTGGCCCTTTTTTCTGATAATGTCTGATTGTACTGCTCGGTACCATCAAAATCTGTATGCCCTGTTACCAGAATATTTGTATCGGGATATTTTTTAAGAATAACAGCAAGTTTAGAAATATTTGTTCTTCCTTCTGATTGTAAGGTTGAGGAATTGGATTCAAATAAAATCCCTGAGTCAAAAGTAATTTTTATGCCTTCGCCAACTCTTTCAATTTTTGCTCCTTCAATATCCTTTTCCATTTCTTCAGCTTGTTTATCCATATGGTTTCCAATTAAAACTCCTGCAGTACCACCAACAGCGGCTCCAATTAATACACCCAAAACAGTATTTCCTAATTGATCGCCAATTACACCACCTACCACACCACCGCCGACACCGCCAATAACTCCACCTTTAACTGTATTGCTTGCGCCACAACCGTAGATTAGAATAGATATGGCTAATGTTAAAATTATTATGCTGCTTTTTATTTTTTTCATTTTATTTCTCCAATAACTATTTAGTACACTTATTTATAAATCTCTAAAATTTTGCAATAAAACTTTCAAGGTTTTTAGATATGCCTAATTCTTTCTTATTGAAAGAAATATCTTATTCCAAGTCCGGCATCAATTCCCAAGCCGGTAAGCGGAGTAACTTGAAATACCGGCACAAGTTCAAGAAATATATCTATTGGTGTTGCGCGTGGAAACCATGCTATACCGAATACCCCTCTAACACCAAATGAGCCTTCATATCCACCACCACTATTGTATCTGCCACCAATACCATAGTAGAGAGGAAATCTTTCTGTTGAGCTAATTGCATTGAATGAGTGCCATAAATAATCCATGTGAAAATGGACACGTCCGCCATCATTGTAGTAACCTTTGTATTTAATTCGATCGCCACCGAGACCTACCCCAAGTCCGAAATCAAACGCATTTATCTTTGAAGTCCAGAGTTTTGCACTTAACCCGGTTGGTTCTCCTAGGACAATTCCAAGTCCAAATCCGTGATCTTGGGCTGCAATTGGTTTTGTTAGGATTATCATAAATCCCATAACCACAATAGACAATAAATATTTTTTCATAACTATTTTTCCTTTAAATTAATTTTGACTTAAACTTATGTTTCCCAAGTTATTATTTTGTTGTGGGACTACTAAGACGTTATAAATCGTTGTATCATTATAGGTAGGATCGGCTGAGAATACTTCTACCCTGTAACTCTGTTGTAATAATGCCATTAACATGAATGAGCCAGTGACCGGCTCTGCAATTGTAATTGTGGTATCATTTCCACTTATTGCATAAACGTAACCTGCTGCACTTACTGGATTTATTCTACCTGAAATTCTGCCCGAGATCACCATTGGAACAAGTTTAATAACTGGTTTTAATTTGTACTGATTATTCCCGGTAAGTACAATCGAATGCTCAGCATCAAAATCGAGAAGCAATTCATAAATTAAACCGGATTGAATTTCAAACTGGTGATTAAGTTTAACCCCTGTTTGTTCTCCACTTGGAATTTCAAGTGGATAGACAACACCATCAACAACTATGTTACTTCCTGTACCAATTATTAATCTTATTTGTGTATAGTGTCCGACATCAAGCGAATGATTACCAAGTATAACACTTGCACCATTCCTTAATAAAAGCAGATCATAAGTAGCCGCATTATTGTTTATCACAAACCAGCCGCTGCTGGAATCAGAATCGGAACTATGGACTTCAACTCTTGTTACAACTATATTTATTTCGTCATAACTTGCTGGGGCATCAACCATCGTAATTTTTAGTTGCCCCTGTTGCGTTTCCGACGAAGTCGAATCTGAGCAACTAAAGAAGAATATGCTTGTTGTAAAAATGCTAACAAAAACAGTCAAATGAATTAAATTTTCTTTTATGTATCTCAAAAAAAATACTCCTTATTAAATAAACCATTTAGAAAATAGTCAACCCTTTTCGATTACGATTGTGTTTTGGATTTCTGAGAAATCATATAATTAAAACACATATGAAACTAAGATATTAACTCTGAGTGATCAATCGAGCAAAGGGATGAAAAAAGGATTAGTTCTATTGGTTGAGGATCACTTATTTAGCGATATTATAGTGTAACATAAAGTTCGATTTTTTCATTGGAAATATTTGACAATACTCTGTCGTAAAACAATTCTGTTAAACTATAAATAAAAAAGGGTGTCTCGAAAGACACCCTAATCAAATTAAGATCAAATTACTTTATTCGTTTGAACTCAATCCTTCTATTCATTCTCTTGTTATCAGCCGTATCATTTGCAACTCTTGGGCTTTCTTCACCATAGCCAACAGCTGTTATTCTATCAGCCACGATACCTTTTGAAAGTAACCACCCTCTTACAGAATCAGCTCTGCGTTGTGATAGTTTTTGATTTGAACTATTGCTGCCAACATTATCTGTATGACCGCTAATTTCAACGAAAATATTCGGGATAGGTTTGCAATGTTTTTAAAGCCTTAGCTAAAACTACTTCAGATTCAGGAGTGATATCGGATTTATTAGTAGCAAAGGTAATTCCTTCAAGAACAATTGGCACACCAATTTTTACTATATCATCTGAAGGATCAAGTGGATCTGTACCACGCTTAACTTCAACACCATCACCAATTGTTCCGCCGTCGGTATCAACATTTAATGGATCAGTTTTGTGAGTTTTAACCTCTGCATAGTCAGTCAATTCATCACTATCGGTATCTGCCTTTAATGGATCAGTCTTAAATAGTTTTGTTACAGCCGGGCTTCCAACAACTCTTATCTCAACGTTTAATCCGTTAACTTCGTCACCATCAGTTAAGCCTTCACCGTCAGTATCTGCTTTTAATGGATTGGTCTTATATTTTAATACTTCGTCACCATCTTTTAATCCATCACCATCGGTATCTGCTTTTAATGGATCTGTTTTATACTTGTTAACTTCCTCACCATCTTTTAACCCATCATTGTCTGTATCTGCAATAAGCGGATTAGTTTTTGTAACTTTTACTTCATCAGCATCCCCTAAACCATCGACATCTGTATCAGCTATTAATGGATTAGTTTTGTAAGTGAGATATTCTTCACCATCATTTAATCCGTCGCCATCGGTATCAGGATTCTCAGGATCAGTTCCGATTTGCTTTTCTAAACATTTACCAAGCCCATCATTATCATTATCGGCTTTGCAGTTTTCACCTGTAAAGCTTAGACCAAGCGAAACATTATAATATGAATCCCAGGAATCTGAAGATACTGATCGGTAGCCATCTAAATCATAAGTGGAAGAGAGTGCTCCGCCTAATCCAAAATCTAAAATTACTCTTTCAGCAAGAGCAATCTCTATACCGACGCCAATCGGAAGTATCGCAACCCAGCCATCTTCTTCAACGGCTATACCTGTTACTTGTGGTTTTGTATTAACCGTATAATGCATAATTCCACCACCAATGTAGGCATACGGGTTCCATCCTTTTGAATCAAATGGACTAACTTGGAATCTTAGAGAAATTGGGATGATTGAAGATTCGTACTCACCATTTGTTACATTTGGATCATCAAAATAAGCCAGACCTGCATACTTACCATAACCAGCATTTAGTGACAAGTTCTAATGCATTATTTAATTCAACAGCAAAAAATCCCTCACCAAGCCAGGAAGTTTTGAACCAATCGAAAGAGAAATTATCATTTCCACTAAATCCCAAATTTGCGAATGCATTTTCCGGAAATAGAACACTACCTCGGAAACCAAATTTGGTTCCCCAGTCTTTAAATTGTGCATAGTTAGGTTGACTCATTGCAACCAGACCAAGTATTACGAGCAAGTAAATTATTTTTTTCATTTTTTCCTCTATTTTTCTTAATAAACGTTTGTACAGGATATTTTCTCATCTACATTAAACCTACAATATCGCACGAGGCAAAACAATCGGACGAAAGGATGATAAAGGTATTAATCCTATGTTTGAGCATTTCTAACAATACCCATTAGATATTTTTTTGAAATGGAATCCATAGATCGCAAACAAAATTGCTAAAGAAAACAACTGCGGTTTACGGAACAGTGTCCACAGAAATAGTTTCCAATAATAAATCCTCTCTTCTCCAATTATTCCTAATTTGTAAATTGATCTGAAAAGTGCAACAATGTAATTTGGGTTAAGATGAAATACTTTTTTCTTCTTGGGTTCAAAATCTTTCATAAATCGCATCACTCGTTCATAAAAATATTTAGGAGAATAAATCGTTTTTAAAATAGACTTATAGCCATCCATAAGTTTTTTCGAATCCATCTTAGGAATAAAATTAATTGTAAAGTCAGTGTTGTTCCCAGTAAAATCTTGCAGCATCCTGCCTTCGCTTAATAATCGTTTTTCAAGATTTGTTCCTTTCGGTGCGTTAAGTAATCCAACCATTGCGGTTACAATTCCGCTTTGCTGGATAAAATTTGTTAATTCTTCAAATATTTTGGGATGGTCATTATCAAATCCAACTATAAATCCTCCCTGAACCTCTAAACCAAATTGCTGAATCTTTTTTACGCTTGCAATCAAATCACGGTTTGTATTCTGTGGTTTATGACATTCGAGAAGACTTTTTTCATTTGGTGATTCAATCCCAATAAATACAGCTTCAAATCCTGCTTTAGCCATTTGAGACATCAGTGTTTCATCATCAGCAAGATTTATTGAAGCTTCGGTGTTCAGATAAAAAGGATTTTTTCTTTTAGTCATCCACTCTGTAATTACAGGTAGAATTTCTTTTTTCAATTTTACTTTGTTGCCGATAAAATTATCATCAACAAAAAAAACCGGTCCGCGCCAGCCTGTAAAATATAAAGCATCCAATTCAGCTATTACCTGGTCTTTTGTTTTGGTACGCGGCTTTCTACCATATAAAACAGTTATATCACAAAAATCGCAATCAAATGGGCAACCGCGTGAATACTGAAGGTTCATAGAGGTATAACTATTCATAGAGACAAGATCCCAATCCGGTAAGGGTGTGGCTGTAATGTCTGCCCAATCTTCTGAAGTATATTTATGTTCAGGCTTTCCTTCTTTCAGATCTTTCAAAAACTTAGGAAGAGTAATTTCTGCTTCATTCAGAACTAGATAGTCAATGTTTTCATAAAGTTCGGAACTGCTGGTAAATAAAGGTCCGCCGGCAACAATTTTTGCATCCAAATTTCTGCATCTATTAATCACCTCATCAGCGGACTCACTCTGTATTGACATTGCACTTATAAAAACTAAATCTGCCCAAAGAATATCATCGTCAATCAAATGGTTCGCATTCATATCGATTAGCTTTTTGTTCCAATCTTTGGGCAGTAAAGAGGCAACTGTTAAAAGGCCTAATGGAGGAAAACTAGCTTTTTTTGATACAAACTTTAAAGCATGTTTAAAACTCCAGAATGTGTCAGGATACATCGGATAGACCATGAGAATATTCATTTTTAGCTCCTTTGACTCAATAAACCTACTTAGAGAATTATCGACTATTATCTTAGGTTATATTCAGTTTTTGGCAATTAAAAATCAATCAATCATAAGGATGAAAAAGGATCTAGATCTTTTGGGTAGGATTGTAAATTCAGTTATCCCTTTCTCCAAAATATCACCCAACCGAAAACGACACTTAGGAAAAATATAATTACTCTAGGAATCCAATACCAATCAATTTTATTTGCAGAATTATTTGTTTTTTTTAAATCATTTATCGTTGTCATTTTAATCTTTCCAAAATTATATTATCAAAATTTACCATCACTAACACTAATGATTCAGTATACAACTTATCATTTAATTTTTTCTTGCTTTTCTTATTATGATTTGTGTTCATCAAGCCAATTAAGCATTTCTTTAATACTTCCTGTGGCCAAAGCTATGCAAGTATCTGCTGCGCCATAGTAAATATTAATAGTGTCCCCATCTGATGCGATAGTGTATCCGCACGGAAACACTACATTACCAACATCACCATGTTTCTCGTAAGGTTCTTCAGGAGCAAAAGCCCATTGGTTTCCACGTTTTAACAGAATTTCAGGTTTTTTCAAATCAAATAATGCAAGACCTAATCTATATATGCATCCTCCGCAAGAATGTTTTACTCCATGATAAATGACCAGCCATCCTTCTGGTGTTTCAATCGGGGGTGGAGAAAGACCAATTTTATTTGCATCCCACCATGCACCTTTGCGTGCATCCATCATTAAAATATGTTTTCCCCAATTTTTTAAGTCGGGTGAATATGAAATCCACATATGCGCTCGGGCTGCACTAACAGGTCGGTGAATCATTGCCCAGTTACCGTTAATTCTATTAGGTAAAAGTGCGGCATCCTTATCTTCCGGCGGCATTATAACACCAAAACGTTCAAAGCTTATAAAATCTTCTGTTAATGCTAAAGCAACACCGGGTCCATCACGTGTGAATGCAGTATAAACGATTACATATTTTTTTAATTCTTCAACATAAGTTATGCGAGGATCCTCGATTCCCCATAATTCTTCAGGGTAATTGTCTGGGTCTTGAAACAAAGTTGGTTTCTGATCTATTATCCAACCATCAATGCCGTTTGCAGAACGTGCAGCACAAAAATGTGAAAGCCCGCTTCGATCTTCTACCCGGCATAAAAGCAAAGTAGTTCCATCAGGCAGTAAGGTAGCACCTGCATTAAATACACTGTTTATAGGATATGGCCAATTTTCAGCCTTAAGAATAGGGTTTAGTTTACTGCGATGAAATAGTTCTGTGTGTTGGTTGTTCATTTTAATAAAGCTTCCATTGATAAATGTGTCTGTTCAACCAGACGTAATTCTAATAATGACTGAAGGAAAGCCAAAGTAGATTCTGCGCCTTGGTTTTCATTTGGCCGATCTGAATGCAGTCCATCTCGACATCCACCTGTTGTGGGATCATATAGGGAAAGGTTTAAATCGTTACGCCCAAGAAACCATTCAAATGCTCTTCGAGCTTCTTTGTTCCAGAATTTGTCATCCGTAATTCTAAAAGCTTCAAGACAAGCAGATACCATTGTTTGAGCTTCAACCGGCTGTTGATCGAAACGAGCTCGTGTGCCTTCTTGATTATAAAATCCATTTGAACCGATCGGTACAAAATGTCCGTCACTTGAACGCTGTAAATCGGCAAGCCAAATTAAAGACTCTAAGCCGGCATTTGTCATCTCATCATTTGGAATTGATTTACCGCATAATAGCATTGCATGCGGCAATACAGCATTACAGTAAGTTAATTCTCTTTCGTACCATCCCCATTTTTCCGATCTGTTACTTTGGTATAAAGTTAGAATTCGTTTTGCTAATTCATCCCTAACGTGGTTTGCTCTGCTGTCTCCCGCAAATTTTTGTGAGTATTCATATATACCTATTAAAGCAAATGCCCATGCACGCGGACTAGTAGTTGTAAGAATTGCAGGTAAAGTCTGTTCAAACAACCAGGCTGCCATATTATTAATTGCGAGTGTATTTGAATGATTTAAGACTGTTCCCAATGCAAGAAGTGATCGGCCATGACTATCATCAGAACCATTTTCTTCTAACCAGTTACGCTGGTAATCCATAAAGTTTCTAAATCGTTTAGTTTTACTGTTAAATGCAAACCCAAGAAAAGCCAGGTATTGTGAAGATAAACCCATGTTTTCTACACTGCCCAATTCATCCAGTAATATGCTGACCAATAAAGCCCGTGCATTATCATCTGTTGTGTACCCATGCGAATAATTAGGTACAGTAAAAAGCGCGTGTTGGAACATCCCTGTTCTATCTGTCATATTTAGTAAATGATCCAATTTTAAAGGCGGTAATTCACCAGGAGATTTGTCCAACGCTTTAGCTGTAAAGCCGGGTGGGATAAAATGACGACGTTCTACTCTTGCACGTTCAAAACTTTCCATATATCGTTTAGCCACTTCAGGCCAAATCATAAATCGTCCAAAAAGATATGCTCGCTTACGCATTGCATGTCTTTCGGCTTCGTGATCTAACAAATTAATTACTTGCTCGGCTAAAGCCAATGGATCCTGGAAGGGAACAACTACACCGCGTCCTTCTGAAAGAATTTCTTGCGCATACCAGTATGGTGTTGAAATGATTGCCTTACCTGCTCCTAATGTATATGCCAAAGTTCCAGAAGTAATCTGGGCCTCATTAAGATAAGGTGTAATATAAATGTCCGCTGCACTTATAAATTCAATAAGTTCTTCCAGGCTTACAAAACGATTATAAAAAATAACATTACTCTCTACTCCTTTTTGTTGAGCCAGCCATTGTAAAGACAAACGATATGTTTCGCCTTCTTGCTGAATAACATGTGGATGCGTTGCTCCAACAATGATATAGACAATATTAGGATAATGGGTTACAATTTCGGGTAATGCAGATATAACCGTTTCAATCCCTTTGTTTGAAGAAAGCAAACCAAAACTTAGTAATACTATTTTGCCTTCAACTCCAAATAAATCTTTATTAAAACTCGGATCAACAAATGGCACATCAGGAATTCCATGTGGAATCATATCAATTTTTTCCAACGGGATATTGTAAACTTCTTGAAGAAATTCTGATCCGCGCTCACTCATAACAACTAAACGATCTGATAAAGCTGCTACTTCTTCTAACACTCGGCGTTGATCTGGATCAGGGTCTTTTAGAATTGTGTGTAAAGTTGTAACGAGAGGCATACGCAATCCGCGCAATAATGCTAGTATATGGCTTCCGGCTTTTCCACCAAATATTCCATATTCGAACTGAAGACATACCAGGTCAACATTGTTAATATTCAAAAAATCCGAGGCTCTTAAATATGAATCAATATCTTTCTCAGTAAGTTCAAATCGAACACGGGTTGGATAAGCATAACCCGTTGCTACATCGTTTACCGGCATTGCGATGCAAGTTGTATCACTGAATTGTAAAGCGATTGATTCACACAAATCAGTTGTAAATGTTGCGATACCACACTGTCGCGGCAGATAATTTCCTATAAAGGCAATTCTTTTTAGAGTTGAATTTTTTGGTTCATGTTTCAATGTAATTGTCTATTCCCAGTAAATGCAATTATTTTTTATTTTTGTTCTTACTGTGTTTTGTATTTTTATCGTTTTTCTTATTGTGTTCTTGCTCTTTAACCCATTTGTTATGTTCAGGATGGTTTTTGTTCACAAAATATTTTGATTCCCTGCTATCACGAATCGGCTTTTGGTCATGACGACCTTTATATGAGTAATATTTTTCTTTGTAAGTTTTATGATTGCGCCATGGTTCCCGTTCATTTAATACAACTTTATAGGAATTATAAAAATCGTAGTTGCTATAACGTGATGGTAAGGATGATCTATAAATCCATTTCCCTTTTTCGTAGTAGTAATAGCGCTGCTTAGGTACGTTGTAATAAGCATCGATATCCGGCAAGTAATAATATTCAACATAATCATAACCTGTTGGACCCCAGACCGGCTGACTACCTAAGTTAATATTTACATCTATCTGAGCATTTGAAATATTTGCCAGAAATAATGTTATAATTAATACAAAAAAATAACGC
>CAVPND010000012.1:0-675083 GCA_963706055.1 uncultured Ignavibacteriales bacterium
GGGAACTGAGCAACGTTGTGAACGATCCGCGAATCATCAGGTCGTTGCGGATATGCAACGACGACTTGCGGACTGGACGATAGTCACAGAAGATGCCAAACCAGTACCGTTGCCGTAAATCGCAGGATTTTGATGATAGTTGTATATTGGACTTTTGACAAACGCCTCGCTAGACAGGAGGCGGTCTTGACAAAAAAAGGAACTGCGGCACAAGTAGTGTATGGACATCACTCTACACACTACGCAATGCAGCCGTTCCGGTACACATTGTACCAGAACTTTGACAATCGAGCGGATGCCTTGCTGGACCTGCTAGATGCGCTATGCAGCACGCCGGATGCGCGGTCGGTGGTGGAATATAGTCTGGCCAGCAGTTACCGGCGCAGCTACTCCACGATTTTCAAAGCGCTCGCGGAACTGCAACTTTCCGCGCTCTGGTTACCCCAGCGACTGGCGCCGTATCTGCCGCGCCCGACGCACCGCCCTTTCTGGTTGTTGATCGCGGATGTGACGCCCTGTCCACGCCCGTTCGCCCGCACCTTGGCGGACCGCGGCCTGGTCTATCAGCCGGAAGTGGTGAAAGGGAAGCTCCCGGTCACGATTGGGCATCAGTATTCGACGGTCGTATTGGGTCTGGAAGCTGAAGCGGGCGTGAGTGCCAGTTGGGCGCTACCGCTGTTGACGGCGCGCGTCGCGACGCGCGCCGACAAAGAGCTGGTAGCCGCACAGCAGATCACACGGCTCTTGCAGGCGCCCGAGGAATTGCCCTTTGGGCAAGAGTTGACGGTGGAGGTGGTGGATAGCAGCTACAGCAAACCGAGCTATCTCCATGCCCATCGCCAGTTTCCACATCTGGTCACCATCGCCCGTGTGCGGGGCAACCGTACCTTCTATCAGCAGCCCGCGCGTCCCGTAGCGGAGACCGCTACCCCCGGCAACGGCCATCCGCAGTGGTACGGAGAGCGTTTTGTGCTCGCCGCCGCGACTACGTGGCCCGAGCCGGACGCGACGCTGACCTTGCAGGAGACCACACGCCAGGGCCAACCGGTGCGCATCGCGATCCAGGCGTGGCACAATCGGCTAATGCGCGGCAAAAACAAGCCCCAGCTGCCCATGCACGCGTATCCCTTCACCCTCGTCCGCATTGTGCGCTACGATGCAGCCGGGCAACCGCTTTTCAAACACCCTGTGTGGTTGATCGTGATGGGCGCGCGGCGGCAGGAACTCACCCTGACCCACATCTATCAGGCCTATACGGCACGCTTCGACATCGAGCATTTCTTCCGCTTCGGCAAACAGAAACTCCTGCTGGCGGACTTCCAGACGCCGGATGTCCAGCGCGAGGAAAACTGGTGGCAACTGGTGCATATCGCCTACGCGCAACTCTGGATGGCCCGTCAGCTCGCCGAAGTGCTGCCCAATCCGTGGGAACGGCACTTGCCGGCCATCAAACAGCGCCGGTGCTCGCCCACGCTGGTGCAGCGCGACTTCGCCCGCATTATTCGGCAGTTGGGGACACCGGCCCGTCCGCCCCAACCCCGAGGTAATTCACCGGGACGGCGCACCGGGACGCTTTTGCCCCCGCGACCCCGCTACCAGGTGATCGTCAAGGGCAAAAAAGCTGCCCCAACCGTCTGATTCACGCTCAATTGTGCACTTAGTAAGGTTCTGCTTCGACTCGACTGATGTCGAGTTCGGTTTTCGTTGTCAAAAGTCCAATGTTGAGCACTTATTGATCTAGTGCTTTGGAGGGTAGTCGTGCGTATTCTGTGTGAACGTCTGTCGCGGATTGTGTTCTTTATATACATCGCGGTTGGTATTAGCTATCTGGGACTGTGGTGGATGGCGGCAGCACAGGAACTAACTTGGCGCGCGGACTTCACTGCATTCTATACCGGTGCTGCTATAGTGCGTGATGGTTTAGGTGACAGGCTCTATGATTTGGATTTGCAAACGCGTTATCAAACAAAGATACTTGGGGGAAGATACCTGGCTGACGGATTGTTAGCATTCTATTATCCGCCTTATGTGTCTCTGTTTTTCTATCCATTAAGTCATCTGTCTTTGCCTGGTGCATACAGCTTATGGGCCATTGTTCAGTTGCTTCTGTTGTCTTGGTTGTTGTGCACGTTATGGAAATTCGCAGAAGGCCAGGGATGGAGCTTTAGTGCTCGTAAGCTGCTACTGGCATCAGTCGTCGCTGTTCCCTCGTTAATGTTCACATTCTTATTGGGGGCAGTTTCGTTGTTCTCAACGCTCTGTTTATTGCAGTTCTATTGGGCTTTGAAAGAAGATCGAGATGTGGATGCTGGTTTGTGGTTTGTGTTGGGAACCGTAAAACCGCAAGTGTTTTTTCTGCCCGCATTGGTTTTGTTAGTTACGCGGCGGTGGCGCACGTTGAGAACTGTAGTTCTGATTGGATTACCGTTAGTGATTGTTAGTACATTGTCTTTGAGTTGGATAGTATGATGGGATTTTGCACGTATTATGTTTTTAACCTCGGATCGTGTTGGTTCTTATGGCGTTGAACCTTTAGCGATGTACAATTTAAGAGGAACTTTGTCGCTCTGGTTAGACGCACAGTACGGAAAAACTGTCAGCACTATTAGCTGGGCTGTTTATTTGTTAGCGTGTGCTGTCATTCTGCTCATCTGGTATGCTCTACGCAACGCGAAGCGTACCTTTTCTTTCGACTTAGTAGTTGCTATGTCGATCCTCTTCGGTACACTGTTTGGCGTACACGTCAATCCTCAAGACGGCTTGTTTCTGATAGTTGCTTTGTTGTTTTTCTTCAACTATCTGCGCGGGTGCAAACAGATAACGCTAGCGGAAAATCTGTTTTTCTTGGGTTGCCCGCTGATGTTGGTGGTTGGACATTATGGGGTTAGTGATTTGCTTAAGATTCGTGTTCCTGTGCTCCTAATGCTTATTACCGCTGTATGGATGGGTAGAACCTGGTATTTTGATGTAATGAAAGCGAAAGATACTTAGCCTGACGGACGTTGTTCAATAGTCCGTTGTCCTGCTACATAAGGGGGATTATATGACACGTAGACGATCTTCACGCTCACGGCGCTCGTCACGCAATGATCTGCGGATGCGGGGCTCCGAACGTGTGGTGTTCATTTTGGGCGCGACTTTGTACTTGGTTGGGCTGTTCGGCGGTATCGGCTTGCTGGATATGCCTGCGTCCACGGCGATTCTGCTGCTGGCTTTGGGCGGTGGTTTGCAGCTTGCCGTCTCACTGACGTTGATCTTTTAGCGCCCTGCGATTTCTGATACTATGTGGGATCAACTGGGACTCTTTTCGCAACCAGACACGCCTTACACGGTGACTGCGGTCACGGCGCGCATTCGCGCGCTGCTGGAGCAGGACTCCCTGCTGCAAGACGTGTGGATCGAGGGCGAGGTCTCGAACTTCTCGCGGGCGTCTTCGGGTCATATTTACTTCACGCTAAAGGACGCGGGCGCGCAGTTGAGCGGCGTTGTCTGGCGGGCGCAGGCGCGAGCACTCTCTTATCTACCACGATCCGGGGATCAGGTCGTCGTTCACGGACGCATTGGCCTGTACGAGCAGGGTGGGCGTTACCAGATCTACGTCGACGCCATCCGGCCTGCCGGACGCGGTTCGCTCTTCCAGGAGTTTGAGCGACTCAAGGCGAAACTGGAGGCCGAAGGGCTGTTTGCGCCGGAGCGTAAGCGTCCGCTGCCGATGTTCCCGCAGCGTGTCGGCGTGGTCACGTCGCCGACAACGGCGGCCCTGCGTGACGTGCTGAACGTGCTCACACGGCGTTACCCGCTGGCCGACGTGCTGCTTTCCCCGACGCCGGTGCAGGGCGATGCCGCCCCACCGCGAATTGTCGCTGCTTTGGCTGCACTGAACGCACGCGATGACGTAGACGTGATCCTTGTGGTGCGCGGCGGCGGCTCGATCGAGGATCTGTGGGCGTTCAACGACGAGCGTGTCGCCCGGGCGGTGGCGGCGTCGCGGATTCCCGTGGTCTCCGGTGTGGGTCACGAGACGGATTTCACATTGACGGATTTCGCCGCAGATCATCGCGCGCCGACGCCTTCGGCAGCAGCGGAAGTGGCGACGCCGGATCGCGCGGAATTGTCTGCCCTCGTCCAACAACAGCGAGAGCGGCTGGACCGTACGTTTGATGCAAGCGTGCGCGGGCTGCGCGACCGGATGGCGCAGTTGTCTCGCAGGTTACAGTATCTTTCGCCCGTGGCCAGGTTGGCTAACGCCCGCCAGCGCGTGGACGATCTGGCGCAGCGTTCGGAAGCATCGCTCGCGCATCGCATCGAAGTCCAGCGGCAGCGTCTCTCAGGTCTATCGGCGCGGCTCGGGGCGTTGAATCCGGATGCGGTTTTGGCGCGTGGATACGCCATCGTGCGAGAACGTAACACCGGTGCCGTTGTGACTTCTGTTGGGCAAACCACTGTCAACCAGGCAGCTGACTGTGCAGTTACAGGATGGTGAGGTGCTGGCTCGCGTCGAGAAAAGTGAATAGGTACTGCTTGGAGACGGCAAACCGGGGACAGATAGCCTGTCCCCGGTTTGCATTGAAGCTTAGCTTTTCCTAACTCGGCGGTTCGTCGGAGCGGAAACCGCGACCGCGAATATCGCTGGCCTCCAGGACGATCATAAACGCCTGTGGATCGATTTGGTGGATGATGTCGTGCAGGTGTTTGACTTGTGGCCGGGTGATCGGCGCACAACAGGACATCGCGATCTTCGCCGGTGTACATACCGGTCGCGTTGAGTGCCGTGACGCCACGCCGCAACACCTTCATAAGTTGCTCGGAAATCGTCTCTTTCCGGTTGGTGATGATGATCGCCAGTCGCTCCTGAAACGTGGGTGAAGCCAGAAACGGTCCGCGTTGGTCTTTGTTAGGTTCCGTCGCTCAACCGTTTTTGTGATACTGTTGCGACCAGCATCAACACCAGTAGTCCGAGCGTAGATGAAGGCGACGACCCCCACAACCCACGGCCCGGCGACCAGCGGCACGATGGCGGCACGTTGGATGATCTCTTGCGCGTGCCGGCAGGTTCTGGATGGATGCTCAGTTTGAGGAACCAACTGATGAGCAGCAGCGACGTCAGCCAGATGTAGTTGCGCCGGTAGCGGATGCCGATGGCTTTCCAGCGGGGGATGAGGAAGGTGGGTTTGAGCAGCGTCTCTTGCAGCGCGCTGCCCCAATCGGCGGAGGGCTGGTGGGGCGGCGCGACCATCGTCGCGAAGAATTCGGTTTCCAGCAGCCGGACGCGGTGATACCAGAGCGCGTAGTAGCTGTAGCGGCGGGCCTCCATCAGCAGGAAGGTCAATGTCAGAATCAGCACCAGCAGCAGGACGAAGTGCGGATTTTGTGCGGAGCTGAAGCCGAAGGTTAGCGCCGCACCGGTGGTGACGACGGCCCAGTTTGTGGTGGTATCCAACCGGTTGCGCCACAGGTTCGCTCGGGTGACCTCAGCGCGGTAGAGGTGCACCATCGCAGTGGCAAAGTTACCCTTGTCGAGTTCGTAACCTTGGTAGGACCAGGTAGCTTCGTCGAATTCTGACTCGTCGGACATTGTGTATGTCTCCTGTGAAAATAAAGTTCAAGCCGCCGCCGGAAGGGGTTCAAGCTGGACGGTAAACCCCAGTCGTGGTCAACTGCTTGGTGAAATAGGTGACTTTGGTTTCTTTGCGGCGTTGGTCGTAATAATCGGCCCTAAATCTTGGTAGGCCTCCGGCGTGAGAGCATATGCCAAATACTGACCAAAATCGAACGGGCAATCGCCACGCTGGCGCGTTTCTTACCGCGCCGGGCGGCCAAACGCTGATAGCGGGCTTTGAGATAGGTGTCTTTAGTCCGGGACGCGGCCCACGCCGCTTGGGTGAGAATGGCCCGAATCGCGCGGTTACCTTTGGTGGTGCGCCCTGAATAGCGTTTCCCGCCACTCTGATGATTGCCCGGTGCGAAGCCAGCCCACGAGGCCAGATCGGCGGCGGTAGGGAACTGGCGCATATCTAGCCCGATTTCGGCCAGGATGACTTCCGCCGCCCGCTGATCCACGCCGGGGATGGTGTCCAGTAAGGTCACCGCCTCCGGCCAACTCATGGCGATGTCCGGTGGCGGCTCCGCTGTCCCGGACACAGCACCATCTGGTGTACGGGGGGGGCGGCATCTGTTCGAGGTGGTGGATGATCCGCTGACTCAGTCGGGCAATCTGCGCATCCAGATTGTCAATAGGCTCGAGTTGTAACGCCAGAATAAAGCGTTGATGTTCCTCCACGCTCCCGGTCAATGCTGCCTCTAATTCCTCCAGCTTGTTGCGCAAGCGTCCTTTGGCTAACTCCGCCAAGGCTTGGGGATCGTCAGCCCCCGCCGCCAACTCCCGTAAGATCGCCGTCGCACTCACCCCGGTCAGAGTGCTGACCACACTGCTCAGCTTGATGGTGGTGCCTTCCAGCAACTTCTCGATCCGGTTCACGGTTCGCGCGCGTGCCCGGACCTGCGTGGGGCGATACCGCGTCAACTCGCGCAACACCCGCTGGGGTTTCGCCGGGATAAAACTCCCCCGCAAGAGTCCAGGCAACATCAATTCTGCTAACCACTCCGCATCACTCACATCGGTCTTGCGCCCCGGCACTTTCTTCACATGTTGCGCATTCACCAACACCACTTCATAGCTCTCTTCCAGCAGGTTGAAAACTGGTTTCCAGTAATCCCCCGTACTCTCTAGCGCTACCTGGACCACAGCCCACTCACCCAGTCGTGTAACTGCAACAAATCCCGTGTCAGCGTCCCAAACGTCCGCGTCTCCCACACGATCCGTTGCGCGCTGGTTACCTGCATCCGACACGCGACCACCGTCTTCTTATGCACATCCAACCCGGCTACCCGTTGATACATCACCCGCATTGCTGTCCTCCAGTTGTGGCTTCCGGCGTGGCAGATACTCTTGTTCAGGAATTCTCCCTTGCGTGCTCGCGGCAACATTCGGTGTCTCTCCAGAGTATCCCGATCCCACTCCTTCTCAGGTTCGCGACACCAACGACTCGACGACCTCAGTCACGCCGTTACCCTACTCTACCACAACTCCCAGCTATTTTCATTCTTCGTTGTCGTCCCACCGGGACTGTCCGACTCCTTCAAAAATAGACAGGATTAACAAGATTATCAGGATCAAAATATCTTAAAATCTGCTGACAGAATTTTCGTCATCGTTGGTGAAACCAGTTTAATGGAAACTCCTCTAAACTCTCGCTTGGAGAAGTGTGCTCAAAGACGTTTGGCGTAGTGCTCGATAGCTTTTCGCATAAACGTCTCATCGAATGGCCCGGCCGGCGACGGCGTCTCCATGATGCGCTTGCGGGATGCGGACCTGTGCGAGATCGAAGCCCTCACGTTGTTTGAAGGCGTACTTGCGACGCAGTGTGTCGATTCCCAGGCGTTCCAGGTCCGCGTCGCTCCAATCGAATCCGGCCACAGCTAGCGCGCCGAGGATGGTTTCGCGGTCGTAGACACCGCGCGCGAAGAAGCAGACGACCAGGCTGGTGAGCACCTGCCGCCAGCGTTCTTCCTGCGATCAGTGTCTCGGCAACCCCCTCGGGCGTGAGTGTTTGCCCTGCTTTGGCGGCTTTCTGGTCGAGGCTGTAGCCGCGCGCTGTCGAGGTGGCTGTGGCGCGCGCCGGTGAGGTAGCCGAGGTGGCAGCGCCGGGCCGGTGTGGTAGCCGGGCATCTCGTTGCCGCCGAAGGCCAGCGCGAAAGTCTGCGCCGCCGTAGATCGACGCGGCGTGTTCCACGCCCCGCGCCAGCGCGCGATAGAAGTCGGTGGGTTGCGTGACGATGCGTTTCACGGCTTCGATGTACGTTGCTGCGTCACCGAAGGCCAACGCCAGCCCATCGGTGTCGGCTTGAGTAATCAGCCCGTGCTCGAACGCCTCCGTCGCCCAGGCCAGCGCCACGCCGGCGCTCATCACGTCCAGCCCCTGCACCTCGATTTCGTCCATCACCTGCAGCATTCCGGGCACGTCGTCCAGCCCCAGCATACTGCCCGTGGCGAAGATCGGCTCGTGGTCGTAGCCCAGCATCAGCGTCTTGTAGAAGTAGGGATCGTTGGGGTAGGGGATGCGCAGCGCGGCCAGGTGGATGCAGGCCACCGGGCAGTGGGCGCAGGCGACGCGCCGACCCAGGTAGTTGGCGGCCAGCGCTTCGCCGGAGATGGCCTCTGCGCCTTCAAAGCGCCCGGATTGCAGGTTGCGCGTCGGCAGCCCGCCGATGGCGTCCAGCGGGATGACGTTCATGGGCGTGCCCAGCTCGTGGTACTTCTTCATCAGCGGGGATTCGGTGGCGGCCTTGAAGATGGCGTCGTAGGTCTGGCGGAAGGCTTTGCGGTCGGCGACGGGCAGATTGCGCTTGCCCTCGATGACGATGGCCTTGAGCTGCTTGCTGCCGAAGACCGCGCCCAGCCCCAGCCGGCCGAAGTGACGGTAGGTCTCTGTGATGACGCAGGCGTAGCTGACCTGCTGTCTCGCCGGCGCGCCCGATGCGCATGATCGAGCGCAGGCCGCTGCCCGATTCGCGCTTGCGCAGCACCGAGCCGGTGGTGTAGCTGCTGCGCATCCCCCACAGCGCCGAGGCGTCGCGGAACTGCACGCCGTCTTCGTCGATGACCAGGTAGATGGGCATTGCGCTCGCGCCGCGGATGACGATCGCGCCGTAGCCCGCCATCCGGATGGCGACGGCGCTGCGCCCACCGGCGTGGCTTTCGCCCAGGTTGCCCGTGTGCGGCGACTTGAACATCGCCACCGTCTTGGAGGCGAGCGGGTACAGCCCCACCAGCGGCCCCACGGCAAAGATGATGGGGTTCTCTGGCCCCAGCGGATCGGCGTCCGCAGGACATTCCTCTTCCAGCAGGCGGATGCCGACGCCCGTCCCGCCCAGGCTCTCTTCGAACAGCTCGGGCCGCTCGCCGATCTCGAATGTGCGGCGGGACAGGTCGATATAGAGTACTCGTTTCAGTGGATCATTGGGTAACATTAGAGCCTCCGTTTTGAATCTCTTCCAGAGCGATGACATCGTATGGGCAATAATCCGCACAGTAGCCGCAGTAGACGCAGATTTGCGGCTTATGTTGCGTATCGTCCCAGAAGACTGCGCCAAAGGGGCAGGCCTCGACGCAGTTGTGGCAGCCGATGCAGAGATTGGCTTTGAAGCGCACGCCACCGCCTTCACGCGGCGTCAGTGCGTCGGTGGGACAGACGCGGGCGCACGGCGGATCGGGGCAGGCGCGACAGACGACGACGACGAAGCCTTTGCGGATGCCGCCCGCCGAGTGGACGTGGATGCACGAATTCTCCAGCCCGCCGCTGCCGGTCCGCCGCGTGCAGGCGAACATACACGCCTGGCAGCCGACACAGCGGTCAACGTCGATGACGGATAGGCGTTTTGCCATGGGTCCTCCTTGTGTGGCGTAGTTATGGGTTTCCGGTTGTGCGTTGGGTCTTGTCGGTTGTACTCCAGATTCTGGTGCCAGTATACACCGGAAGTGAAAGCTGTGTAAGTGTCCGCTTTGTGTCTCGTGTAGCCATCTTCGAATAACACACAAATACACGAATGGTCTGTACCCATTCGTGTATTTGTGCCAGAATCGGGGGCGGTACTATGCTGGAATTTCGGTTATTTACAGCATCATCCCAATCAGATATGGAATCAGTGCCAGTAAAGCCATCAGCGGATGCCCTTTTCGCGTTCGGTTGTGGCTGTCCCAGTTGAAGAGATAGATTGCCAGACCGAAGGCCAGCAGACCGCTGGACGCGAGGATGAGCAATGACGTTGTCGGATTGATGACTGGTCTCTCGCCCGTAGGCCAGTCCTTCCAGCGCCTGCATTGCGTGGGTGGAGGGGAACAATCCGGCGACCGATTGTACGGATGCTGGCAAAACACTGAGTGGCATCATCATCCCGCCGATGAGCATCGAGGGCAGGAAGATGACCTGTGACAGCAGCGTCGTGACCATGCTGTTGGCCGAGACCACGCCGATGAGTGCGCCGATAGCGCTGTACGTGAACGCGATCAGCACGGTTATCCCTGCGAGAGGGAGCCAGCGCGTCGGCGCCGCACCGTCGAATAACGGCGTTGCGGTGAGGGCGACGATGGTCGCGACGATAAGCGCGTGGAACGCCGTTGTAAACACCGGGATCGTGATGATCGAGGCGGCTGGCACACCGTTGATTTTGAAGCTGCGGTAGATGCCGGCGTTGCGCGTCTCGACCAGTGGACTGGGTAGACCGAGAATCGTACCTCCCATAATGACGAAGACCATCATCGCGGGCAGCAATGTGTCGGTGAACATCGGATTAACCTGGGTCATAATCAGCCCCAAAATGGCGTATACGCCCAGGGGGAACAGGTAGTTCATAAACAACGATGTGGAGTTGCGTAGTCCGGTTTTGAATTCAAATGCGAAATGGTTGCAGAAAAGCTGTCATTGTAGTCTACCTTCAGAGTAGTCTGAATAGTGACTCAGCGAATCAAGGAGTTATCAGTAGTCGGATTCTTCTTCTACTTCTTACTTCTTACTTCTCCGTCGTGATTTCGAGGAAACGTTCTTCCAGGGATGGGCGTTCGACACGCAGGTCGATCAGCGTGTCACCTCGTGCGTTGATGTGCTGTAACAGCGCCGTTACGGTGGGACCGGGATCGGTGCTGAAGTAGACGGCGTATTCGTCTTCGACCGAGATGATGGCTCACGCCGGGAATGTGCGCGCCGTTCTGATGCAGGATCGGACTGGTCGGTGCGGACGGAGACTTTGGTGAAGCCCGCGCCGGTGGCCGTGATCTCGCGGGGTGTGCCCGTCGCCACGATCTTCCCGCGCAGCAGGATGGCGACGCGATCGGTCATTTTCTCCGCTTCGGCCATATCGTGCGTTGCCAGGATGATGGTGGTGCCCTCGGCTTGCAGCTCCCGCACCAGTGCGTGTAGCTCGGTGCGTGATTCGACGTCCAGCCCGGCGGTCGGCTCGTCCAGGAAGAGTACCGGCGGCTTGTGCGCCACGGCCAGCGCCAGCGCCAGCCGGCGCTGCTGCCCGGTCGAGAGCTGGACGTATTGGCTGCGCTGCTTTTCGCCCAGTCCCAGTCGTTCAACGAGATCGTAGCGCGGCGGGACATCGTGGTAGGCGCAGAAGAAGCGCATCGCTTCATTGACCTGCATTGTAGCTGGTAGTGCCGGACGTCTGAAGCTGCACGCCGATCAGGTTGCGCAGCTTGTGCGGCTGGCCGTCCGGGATCGACGCCCAGAATGTCCAGCGTGCCGCCATCGGCCTGGCGCAGCCCTTCCAGACACTCCAGGGTGGTGGTCTTGCCCGCGCCGTTCGGGCCCAGCAGGCCGAAGATTTCTCCACGGCTGCACTTCGAAGCTGATGTTATCTACCGCGACCGTTGCGTCGTAAGTTTTGCTAAAGTTGCGGACTTGGATGACGGTATTCGTTCATCTGTTTGTCTCCTCGCAATCGCTTAGCTATCAGCCAACAGCCGTTAGCCTCTTGCGATGCTGAGGGCTGTGTTGTCATCGTCCTTCCAGGCTTTTCATCTATTACCCTTTCGTACATTGTCCGTCTACTGTACTTGCCCGATGGCAAAAGTGTGTAAGGTAAGTACAATAGTCGTATGAAGACTAAAAATACGTGGTTGCACAAACTTCGGCACTGGTTTGGCTCTGTCTTCGTCTAGACGTGGATGCTGACGCCCGGGAGGCGCGCTTATTCTTTCTGTTGGTGACGGTGGTGCTTGCCGGTGTGGCGATTACGGAAGTTCGTGGAATGCCCGATCTGCGAGCTCCTGCCCGGATGATTCCGTTTGCGCTGTTGATGACGTTGCATATCGCTCTCTATTGGTTTAGCCCGCGTTTTGCAGATACACTTCGCCGGACGCTGGTGTATCTGGCAGTGCAGACCGTGCTGGTTTTCGTCATCACGCAGTTCCCGCGTGATTTCAGTATCGTCGTGGGATTGCACTCGTCATTGCTGGGGATTGCGGTAGGGATGGTGCGCGAAAAACGTCGCGTTGCGCTGGCTGTGGTTATCTGGCTGGTTCTGGCGACGTTCAATCTCGTGTTGGTTCTGGGCTATTCTGCGATTTCGACCTGGGTGATGTTTGCCCCGCCACTGACGTTCTTTGTCGTCATTTACGTGGTGCTGTACGGACGACAAGTCGCCGCGCGCGATCATGCCCAGTCCCTGCTGCGAGAGCTGGAGGCGGCGCATCACGAACTTGCTGAGTACGCCGACCCGCGTCGAAGACCTGACGCTGGCTGCCGAACGCCAGCGGATGGCGCGCGAACTGCACGACACATTGGCGCAGGGCGTGGCGGGATTGATCTTGCAGTTGGAAGCCGTGGATTCGCATCTCGCCGCTGGGCGTGTGGAGCGGGCGCAGGAGATTGTGCGGCAGGCGATGGCGCGTGCTCGTGCGACGTTGGCGGAAGCCCGGCAGGCCATCGGCGATTTGCGCGCACAGTCTGCTGCGTCCGACTCGATCTGGCATCCGCGCTGCGTGACGAGGTCGAGCGCTTCACGAACGCCACCGGCATTCCCTGCGCGCTCGATCTGCAGTTGCCCGACTCGCTTCCCGACGCGTCTATGCGAGCACGCGGTGCGCGTCGTGGCTGAAGGGCTGGCCAACGTCGCCCGCCACGCGCAGGCAACGCACGTCTGGGTTAGCGGCGGTGTGAGATGGAGGACTGGATCGAGATCGAAGTGCGTGACGACGGCATTGGATTCGATCCCGCCGCGCATGGCGACGCCAGCCGGGCCATTATGGCCTCGTTGGGATGCGCGAGCGCGCGCGTCTGGCCGGGGGCACGCTGACCATCGACAGCGCGCCGGGCGCGGGAACGCGCTTGCTGCTGCGTTTACCGTTGTGACTAGACCTGCGGTCTAATGTGAGGATGTGACTGTTATGCCTGATCCGATCCGAGTTCTGATTGCCGACGATCACCTGATCGTGCGTGAGGGATTGCGGTTGATTCTGGAGACCGCCGAAGGGATGGAACTTGTCGGCGAGGCCGCCGACGGCGCGGAAGCCGTGCGGCTGGCGAGCCAGTTGCAGCCGGACGTGGTGTTGATGGATTTGCGGATGCCGGGGATGGATGGCCTGACGGCCATCGAGCGGCTGCGAGCCGACGCAACCGCACATCGCTGTGGTGATCCTGACCACTTACAACGAAGACGATCTGATGGTGCGCGGTTTACGGGCCGGTGCGCGCGGCTTTCTGCTCAAGGATACCGATCGCGAGACGCTGTTCAACGCGATCCGTGCCGCGGCGCGCGGCGAGATGCTGCTCAAGCCGGAGATCGTGGCGCATCTGCTGACGCATACGGCAGTCGCCTCGCGTCTTCCGGCGGTCTGGAACTGACCGACCGCGAGCACGAGGTTCTGGAGGGTGTGGCGCAGGGCGAACGCAGCAAGGAGATCGCCGCCCGGCTGGGCATCACCGAGCGCACCGTCAAGGCGCACCTGACCAGCATCTACAACAAACTCGGCGTCGACTCACGGGCCGCCGCCGTGGCCGAGGCGGCTCAGCGCGGGTGGCTATCCTGAAGTTCCTCGGCTAGCTCACGCAGCCGCTTTTCGCAACGCATCAGCGCGAAACCGCTCGGTCCGTCGATGATGACGCCCGTGCGCACCATTTCCAGTGCTTGTTCGATGGGCGTAGGGTGGATTTCGATCAGTTCCCCCGGTTCGAGCGCGTTTTCCCCAAGCTGGACGCCTGTCGCCAAATACATACTGAACTGCTGATCGATGAGGCCGACGCCGGAGCGATACAGCCCGACGAATTCCAGCGTTTCCACCGTCCCCCCAATTTCCTCATGTAACTCACTGCGTGCGAGATCGGCCAGATCGTCGCCTTCGAAATCGTGTGTACCGCCTGCCGGAAGCTCCCACATCCAGTCATCAACGGTGTAGCGAAACTGTCGGATCAGGACGACATCGCCATCTGCCGTGACTGGCACAATGATAATCGCCGGACCGACTTCGATGAAAGCGTAGGGGCGCTCCACGCCGTCGGGCCAGATCGCTTGATCGCGCCGCACCTGGAACATCCCCAGCGGATGGACGTAAGGATACTCCGTGCGCAATCGCTGCCAGCCACTGCGTTGGGCGTTGGGTCTTTCGATCGCCATCTACAGCTTCGCAGCGACGACCGCTGCCACCTCGTCTGCCCGCAGGCTGATGCAGTTGACGCCTTGTACGACGCCCGTTTTGGGCGGAACTTCGTCGACTTGGAAGCGGATGATCTTGCTGTTGCGGGAGATGACGAAGAGGTCGGTGGCATTCGCGCTGGTGTCTACGGGCGCGGCGCTCACCAGATGGTCGGTCTTGAGCGCGACTTTGCCACCACCGCCGGGGCTTTTGTTTGCTGTGAAGCCTTGCATCAGCCGGATAGTGCCTTTACCATCACCGCTCATCAGAAAGACGCCACTGTCATCGTTAGCCGGGGCTGCGGCGCTGACTACATCGCCTTTCGCCAGGCGGATGCCGAGACAGCCGTTCGTGGGAATGCGCCGTGCGACAAAGCGGATACCGATGCCCTGGCGTGTGGCGATGAAGATATCGTCGTTGATGCTGGGAAGCCAGCACGCGGCAGCCAGCGGGCCGCGCTTCGTTGTATCGAAGTAGCTGACGCCGGGAATCATACTCTTGCCGACGAAACTGGCTTTCACGCTGGTCACCCATCCGCGTTCGCCGACGAGGGCAACGGCCTCATCGGCAGTTTCGGGCAAAGCTGCGACGATGCGTTCGCCAGGCAGCAAAGCGATCAGGCTGCTCACGCTGGTGCCTTTGGCGCGCACGGGCGATTCAGGCAGCTGGTTCACCGGCAGTCGGTAGGTGTGGCCCTGATCGGTGAAGAGGATGAGGTACTGGCTTTCGTCGGCGATGGTGAGCAGCGCGGGCGGCTGATCTTCCGGCGTATCGAGGTCGAAGATGCCCATACCGCCGCGACGTTGGCGCCCGTAAAGGTGACGCGGTGTGCGTTTCGCCATCCCCGCTGTGCTGATGGTGATGACGTTGACGGTGGTCGGGGGCTCGCTAGGTTCGGGTGCGGATTCGACGGCGTCCTGTCGCGCCGGCCGTGTTTGTGCGGATTGTGGTGCCATTTGCGCCGCCACTTCCGCTTCGAGGGCTTCGATGTAGGCCAGGATTTCCGGGGAGACTCCGGTGAGGTCTGGGCGTTCAGTGTGCATCGGCAAACTCCTTGAAACTGATAATGTCGTGACTGCTGATTAAGCGAACTTCATCCCGGTGGGTTTGCGCAAACTGCCGCAGTCGCGGTGCGTGCGGGCCGATGATGGCTCTTGCGATCCGGGAAAGTTGTTTGTCGGTAGGGCGATTGGGGTCAGCGGGGGCGAGGAAGGGTGAGACCGCGTCGCCGCAGTGGAATAGCCAGCCGTCGCCGGATTTGATAGCGACGCCGCAGTGTCCGGCAGTGTGGCCCGGCAGTGGGACGAGCCAGACGTCGTCGAAGATGGGGCTGGCGTTGAAATCGAACCACTTCTCGGCGGTGAGGTCGTGAATCGCCCATTGTGGTTTATGCGCCCAATGCTGCTGGATGTAGAACGGTCCCATCGGACCGCGCGGGTGCAGCGCCGCTTCGTATTCGGGCCGGTAGATGTGAGCACGCACGTGTGGGAAGTCCGGCAGGCCGCCGGCGTGGTCGAGGTGCAGGTGGGTGAAGATGATGTGTTTGACCTCCTCGATGGCGAAGCCCAGGCGCACAACCTGGCGCGCGGCGGTTTCTTCGAGATTGCGTGGGACGCGCAGGAGCGCGGTGAAGGCGCGCATCAGTTGCGTGGGGGCGGTGTAGTCACACGTGCCGAAGCCGGTGTCTACGAGGATGAGGCCGTCGTCGGTTTCCAGGAGCAGGCAGTAGACGATGGCCTCGATGCGCGGGATGTAGGGGCGCAGCGTGCCGCAGTTCAGGTGGTGGATGCGTGTGACGTGCATCGGTGGTTTACAGCGTGACTTCCAGCGTTTCGAACGGCGGGACGCCGAGCACGGCAGTACGGCGCACGGGGTCGGTGGCGACGACGGCGTAACTTTCGCCATCGGCGGTGACGGCGTGTGGCGCACGCGTCAGGCCGTTGAGGGTGAGTTCGATGTGTTCGTAGGGCGGCTCGTAGTCGCCTTCACGCGTCCAGGTCACGCGTGAGATTCTCGTCGGTCTGACGCAGCGTGAAGCGGTTGATGCGGCAGCCGCCCTGGCGGTAGTCGAAGGATGTACCATCGTCCTCGTAGAGTTCGCTGGTGGCTTCGCCCGCTTCGGCCAGCGGATAGACGCCCAGGCGCAGGAATTTCTGGACGCGCTGTTCGACGCTGGGGCCGAACTCGCCCATCGGGAGGACGCTCCCGGCGCGGACGAAGAGCGGGATGGTTTCCAGCGGGGCGAAGGCGTCGATAGTGTGTGTGGATGGCGCGGATGAACCGTTCGTTGGTCCAGAAGTTGTACCACGTACCGGGCGGGAGGGTGACGGCGCGAGATGTGCCGCCGGGTTCGCCGATGGGGGCGACGAGGAGCGCGTCGCCGCAGAGGAAGGCGTCGTCGCAGTCGATAAGGGCGGTCGTCAGCCGGATTGTGCCACCAGAGCGGGCGCACCATCGGCCAGCCGCGTTCCGCCATTTGCCAGAGCGGCAGTGTAGAGGTAGGGCAGGAGTTCGTAGCGCAGTTGGATGAAGCGGCGCACGATGCTGAGGTAGGGTTCGCCGTAGGCCCACGGTTCCTGATCGGGCGTGCGGGCGATGGTGTGGGCACGGAAGAAGGGCATGAAGGCCGCCATCTGCGCCCAGCGCGTGAAGAGTTCGCCATCGGCCTCGCCCGCGAAGCCGCCGATGTCTGGCCCGGTGAAGCCAACGCCGGAGAGGCCGAGGTTGAGCAGCATCGGGACGGTGAGGCGGAGGCTGGCCCACGTGCTTTCGTTGTCGCCCGTCCACGAGGTGGCGTAGCGTTGGACGCCAGCCCAGCCGGAGCGGGTGAAGAGGACGGGGCGCTTTTTCGGGTTGGAGCGCGAGGAGGCCGTCGCGGCTGGCGCGCGCCATCTGCATCCCGTAGAGGTTGTGGGCTTCGCGATGGTCGCCGCCGCGTCCTTCGAGGCTGTGGCGGACGGTGCCGGGCAGCGTGGTGGAGCGTCGGTTGTGCGAAGGCGGCGGGTTCGTTCATATCGTTCCAGAAGCCGTCGATGCCGGCATCGACGAGGGATTTGTAGAGCTTTCCCCACCACGTCCGTGTGCGCGGCGCGGTGAAGTCGGGAAAGGCACTCAGACCGGGCCAGACGGGGGCGTGGTAGACATTGCCATCGGGCGTTGTGGCTGAAGTGATCGTTCACCAGGCCGTGCTGGTAGACGGCATACTGCGGGTCTTTTTTGATGGCGGGGTCGATGATGGTGATGAGTTTGATGCCCTGTTCGCGTAAGTCGGCGGCCAGTTGCGGCAGATTGGGGAAGCGGGTTTGGTCGACGGTGAAGCAGCGGTAGCCGTCCATATAGTGGATGTCCAGGTGGATGGCGTCGCAGGGGACGTCGTGGTCACGGAAATCTTGCGCCAGTTTGCGAACGCGGCTTTCCGGGTAGTAGGACCAGCGCGATTGCTGGTAGCCCAGCATCCACAGCGGCGGCAGTGCGTGACGCCCGGTGAGTTCGGTGTAGCGTTCGACGAGGTGTGGCGGCGATCCGGTGGCGACATAGTAGCGCAGTTCACCGCCCGCGAAGCGGTGGTCGGCGACGTTGGGTGTGGTGTCGCCGAGATCGAATTCGGCGTAGTAGGGGTTTTCGTAGAAGGTCAGCGTAGAGATGCCCCGCTCGGGGCGTCTCTACGACATATACCGGGATGTTGAGGTTGATCGGATCGTCGCCATCGGTGTATCCGGCGGGGTCGGTGTTCCAGAGGATGTGGGTGCGACCACGGCGATTGTTTTGCGTGGCGCGTTCGCCCAGGCCAAAGATGCGGCTGTCGTCGGTGAGGGCGGTACGGTGGCGGATGGCACCGTTTGCGTGCCAACCAGTGTCCATGTCGGCGTGCAAGAGGTTGCCCACCGGCGTCGGCGATGAAGAGTTGCGCGTCGTCCAAGGCGATGCCGACGGTCAGGGCTGCGGTGCGCATGAGGACGGCTTTGTCGGTTTGGATGAGCGTCGTTTCGGGCCGGGACCACGCGTCGAGGGGTTTGGCGATGGCGTAGGGCACCGGTTCGGGTACGTTTTCGATGGCGTAGGGCCGGTAGCGGACGCGCACGAGGTCGTCGGCGAAGAAGATGATCTCGAGGGCGCAGTTGTCGGTGGTGAGAGTGATGCCACGGTCGGTAGGTGTAACGTAGCGGACGCGGCCCGGATGCTGCCACGCAGCAGGCCACTGCGGTCGGTCGTGCGTCAGCTTGCGCCGGAAGGTGTGCCACAACGGTAGTCCCTTTTGAGGTTGTGTGGGGTTCTCCCAGCGGGCTTCGGCCCAGGCTTTGCGGTAACGGTAGACGGCAGCGTGAAGGGAGGGCTTAAAACCGATGATGTTGATGGCGTTCCATAGGTCATCGAGTATGGTGGGCATGGCTCTCCTGTGGAAATGAGAAATCAGAGATTAGGAATTAGACAGTCTTGTCGTCCTTAGTCTGGTAGTCGTGTGACTACGACAATCCAAGTATCCATTTTGCCACGGATAGGTAGATAAACAACCCGGTCGCATCGACGAGGGTGCTCATCAGGGGGCCGGAGATGAGGGCGGGATCGACACCGATGAGGGAGGCGAAGAGCGGCAGCAGGGAACCGACGGAGCTGGACCAGAAGACGATGACGCCGACGGCGATGCCGATGGTCAGGCCCACGCGACGGAGCCTTGCGGAGCCGATAAACGCGCGCAAAATCCGGCGATGCCGATGAGCAGCCCCAGTCAGCAGTCCAGCACGTGATCTCGTGCCAGAGAACCTTGAGTGCGTCTTTTTTCTCCACTTCGCCGACGCCCAGCGCACGGATGACGGTCGCCGTGGTCTGCGATCCGGCATTACCGCCGGTGCCGATGAGCAGTGGGATGAAGAAGGCGAGCGCCACGACTTGTCTAGAGTACGTTTTCGAAGTAGTTGCAGCACGTTGGAGGTGATCATCCCGGTGACGAAGAGCAGGAGCAGCCAGACGATGCGGCTGCGCGTGATTTCCCACGTGGAGGTGAGCAGGTAGGGCTTCTCCAGTGGTGCAGAACCACCCAACCGCTGGATGTCTTCGGTGGCCTCTTCTTCGATGACGTCGATGATGTCGTCGATGGTGATGACGCCGATGAGTTTGTCGTCCGCGTCGACGACGGGGAGCGCGGTGAGGTCGTAGCGGCTCATCAAGCGCGCGCACTCTTCCTGGTCCGCGTCGACGGAGGCGGTGACGAGGTTGCGGTCCATAAAGGTCTGCAGCTTCGGCTTCGGGGTCGGCTTTGATGAGTTGCAGCAGGCTGACGACACCCACCAGCGTGCCGTTTTTGTCGACCACGAAGTAGTAGAGGTATTCGTGTTCCGGCGACCACTTGCGGATGGCTTCGAGGGCTGTCTGTGCCCACATCTGTCGCCCCAGCGCGATGTATTCGGAGGTCATCAGGCCGCCGGCGGTCTCGTCGGGGTGCAGGAGCAGCGGGGTGATTTCGTCTCTGTCTTCCATCAAGTGGCAGGATTTCGCTGGCGGCTGTCGGGTTGCAGGTCGCCCAGAAGGTCGGCGGCCTCGTCCGGTTCCATTTCGTCGAGGATGTCGGCCAGTTGTTCCGGTGGCAGCCAGGCGACCACTTCGACGACTTCTTCGTCTTCCAGTTTTTCCAGGATGTCGGCGATATCCTCGACGGGCAGGCCTTGCAGGACTTGCCGCTGTTCGTCTTTGTCCAGGTCGCTGAAGATTTCGGCCTGATCGACAGGCAAGAGCGCCTGGAGGATGATCTGGGCTTTGCGGACTTCGTCGCGTTCCAGCAGTGCGTCGATGCGTTCGTAGAGGGTGTCGACCCAGGCTTCGCGGGATGTTTCGTGATCGCTCATTTGTGTCTCCTTCGATAAACGGTCGTCTATCGTTGGGCATTTGCTGCAAGTAAGCCGCCGTCGTTTCAACTGCCAGACGATGACGGTCTGTGACATGCAAACAGGGCTACAGCGAACGCTGTAGCCCTGTTGTGTGAGACGGGGCTTAGCGTATGCTGGTCAAGGCGCGCTGATTTTGGGCGCTGTATGGTCTCTGTCGCTGCTACTTGGAGGGCGTGTTTCCTCGTTTTCGCAACTGCTTTCGGTTTGTGTCATACTTTCGGTGTGCTCGTGTAGTACTTCAGGGTCTTGATGGTACAGTAACGCGATTTTTCACTGCGCTGCGTTCGGAATCTCAGAACTACTGCGGGACGTAGGCCGGGAGCAGGATGGTTTCGCCGCCGCTGTCGACTTCCCAGAACGGGAACCAGACCAGGCCGCAGAAGCTGCACGTCGATGTCGGTGCGTTTGGCGCGAATCGGAACCTCGCTGGATCGCGTCGAGGGCCGCGTTCCACTTCTGCGTGATCTTGCTGCTCGGTGACTTGACCACGTTTCTTCTAACTGTTCCAGTTCCTCTTCGAGGAGGATCCAAGCTGTTCTTCGGACTCTTCGACGTCGGCTTTGGCCTTCTTTACGTAGCGACGTTGGCGCGACGTCTGCGAGAGTGCGCGTGATGAACGCCGTCGCCTGGAAAACAGGCTGAGTACCGATTCTGCACCACTGAGCAGTTCTTCGCGCCTGCGTTCGCCGAGCAAATCCTTGTCCTCGTCAAGTTCCAGTTCTTCTTTGCGGATTTTCGCTTCGACTCGCGCGGCTCTGGTCTCGAATTTCTGGCGTTCGACGGCTAGTCGGCTGCCTCTTTCTGCGTTTCGACCTCCTCGCGGCAGCGTTCCAGGAAGGCGCGTTTGCGTTTCGTCCGGCTGGCTGTAGAGCTTGAGCGATTTGCATGCCCAGTGGTGATTTGGCTGTGGTGGTAGAGGTGTGTCTTGAGCGCGCTTTCGCGCTTGGCGTGGGCCGACTTGGCCTGCCGATGCCCTTGGGCAGCGGTTCGAAGACGCCTTCGCCGGTGATGTTCTGGCAGCAGGTCGTCATTTGGAGGTCGATCAGATCTCGCCCTGTTCCCAACGCAGATTCCAGCTTCCACCGACGCCCGGATCGATGCGCCAGACCTGTTGATCGGCCAGCGCGATGTTGGCCTTGGTGTTGTAGATGTGGGCCGTGCCCGCGCCGATCAGGAAAGGGCGGTGTACGAGTTGCGCCGGCGCATCGATGGGCAGTCGCCCGTCGTGATTGCGGATGGCCCATGCGCGGTGATCGTCGCCGGGAGGAAGGCGCACGGGATGTTGGGATCGATGGCGGGCGGCTGGGATAGCCGTTCTGGATGCTGACGGTCGCCGGTGTGACGGATGGTCTTGTTGCTGTGGTGACGGTCGCCGCTACGCCGAAAGCGGTCTCGGCGGCGGGTGGAATTTCTGGGTTTGCGACTGCGGCAAGTTGCTGTGTTTCGACGGGCGTGAGCGGGCCGCGAAGATACGACATCGCCCAGCGGCTGTGGAAGAAGTGCAGCGCGCCTCTCGCGGGCGTCGTGCATCAGGAAGACGCGCGGACTTGAGGCGGCTCAGCGCTGTTTCGACTGCATTCGTCGCCATGCCCGCGTCGGCGATGGCGCCCTCCATGCCTTCCAGGACGCGCATCTTGTCGCGGTCGGTGCGCAGCGAGCCGACGAACCACGTCCCGATGTTGCCGAGGCCTTTGTAGTCCAGGTCGGCGGGATTCTGCGTCGAGAGGACGACGCCCATCCCTGCCGCGCGTCCTTGTTTGACCAGGGCCATCAACGGCTCTTTGGTGGGCGGGTTGTGGGGGTGAGGCGGCAGGTAGCCGAAGATTTCGTCGAAGAAGAGCATGGCGCGCAGCGTGCGCGTGCCGGCCTGGCTGCGAACCCACGTCCGCAGTTCTTCGAGGAAGAGCGTGACGAAGAAGTGACGCTGTTCTTCCGGCAGGTGCGCCAGGTAGAAGACGGTGGCGCGGGGCTTGCCCTCCGGTGTGAAGAGGAAGTGGTCGATGTCGAGCGGTTCGCCTTCGCGCCAGCGGGCGAATCCGGGCGCGGCGATGAGGTTGTTGAGCGTGAGCGCCAGCGTCGAAGCGGTGCTTTCTGCGGGAAGAAGCTGTCCATATCGAAGACGCCGATGCGTTCTATCGGTGGCCGCTGCACTTGTTGGATGAGGGTGGGGACATCGAGCGCGCCTTGCGTTTCCCAGGCGTGGCGCATCAGCGTGGTGAGCAGGATGTGCTCGCGGCTCTGGAGCGGGTCGGCATCGATGCCCGCCAGGCTCGAGCAACGCGGACGTCAGCCCCTGTGCGCGGAGCGTGGCGGCGTCGGGGTCGCCGGTGGGCGGCGCGCTGAAGCGCGCGAGGATGTCCACCGGGCGACCGGCGCGCATGCCGGGCGTGTAGAGCGCGATAGTCGACGCCGTTCGCGCAGGTGGGCGATGTCTTTCGGGCCGAGTCCATAGCTGCCGAGGCCCTCGCGCCAGCGTTCGGCGGTGGCTTGCGCGGCCTGCTCGGGCGTCTGGCCCTGACGGCGCGCGGCGTCCACGTCGATCCACGGGGCGAAGTCGTCCGGCGACAGGTCGGGGAAGGTGAGGAGCAGGTTGGCGAGGTCGCCTTTGACGTCCAGCAAGAGCACGGGGATGCGCTTGCGCAGCACTTCCTCGACCAGCACCAGACCAAGTCCGGTCTTGCCGCTGCCGGTCGTGCCCAGGAGCAGCGCGTGGGTGGTGAGATGTTCGAGTGGGTAGTTGAGGGGCCGGTCGAGCATTTCGTTCTGTTCATCGACGTGACGGCCCAGGTACAGCGTGTTGGATTCGTTCATTGGTGATCTCCCGGTGACGTGAAACGTAATGAATGCTTTTGCGGGTATTGCGTTTGTTTCTCTTGGTACGGTGACGAGGCTATCTTACCATAAATGGCGATTCCCGCCACAGTTTCGACCGCCAATCACCAGTTGTCGACCGTCGGGAATCTACGCCGTGTCGGCGATGAACCGTCAGTGGACATTTTTTACAGCTCACTGTACACCCCAGTCCGGGCACGTCGGTGGCGATGAGCCAGCCGTCTTGCGGACGATAAAGCTGGCGAATGGTGGGGTCGTCCACGAGGTCGAAGTGTCCGTCGAGGTCGCCGTAGCGGACGGCGGGGCTGCTCAGGGCGAAGGCGAGTTCGGCCGCGATGAGGAGGGCGGGTTCGTAGACGCAGCCGATCATCGTGGCGATGTGGGCGGCCCGGGCGATGGCGTCCATCTGGCGGGCGCAGTTGATGCCGCCGCAGCGCGCCAGCTTGATGCTGAGGCCGTCGGCTGCGCGCTGCCCGGCGATTTCGAGCGCCGACGCCGGTCGACGACGCTCTGGTCGGCCAGGATCGGGACGGTGCTTTGTGCGGTGACTTGGCGCAGTGCCGAGACGCCGGCGGATGCCGGAATGGGTTGTTCCAGCATCTCCAGGCGGCCGTGCAGCGCATGCGCGACGTCGATGGCCTCCTCGACGGTGTAGCCGTCGTCGGCGTCCAGGCGCAGCGTGATGTTGGGCAGCGCGGCGTGGACGGCGTGGATGCGGCGGACGTCCTCTTCGGCGTCGAGGCCGCCCTTGATCTTGAGGATGCGGAAGCCCTGCTGCGCGCGGTCGCGCGCCATCTCGACGGTCTCCTGCACGGTTCCCAGGCTGACCGTGATCGACGTCTGGATGCGGTCGCGGTAGCCGCCCAGCAGGCGGTAGAGCGGCTGCCCGGTGGCCAGGCCCAGCAGGTCGTGGAAGGCAATGTCGAAGGCGCACAGGGCTGACGGGGCTGTTTCGAGTTAGCAGCGCTAATTCGGACAGGGCGTGTTCGATGTTGAGCGGGTTGAGGTCGAGGGCGCGGTCGGCGCAGGCGCGGCAGATTTGGGTGACGTCTTGGAGAGTTTCGCCGGTCGGGTAGGGTGCCGATTGCCGTGCACCCCCAGGCGACATCGCCTTGGCGCGTTTCGATGCGCACGAAGACCGCGCCGATGCGGGTGATGGGGGCGTCGGCGGTGTACGCGGTGTGGAGGGGCGTGCGCAGGTTGAGTTCAATCGGAATGACTTCGGCGTGTGTGATTTGCATAGTGACCTCCAGTTAGTCTTGTGGCTTTTAGTCTGTCAGTCCAATAGTCGCGAGGTGGGTCTGGACGAGTTCGACGATGGCTTCGCCGTACTTGGATAGTTTTCGCGGACCGATACCTTTGAGGTTTTCGACGTCTTCGAGTGAGGTGGGGCTGTGAATGGCGATTTGCTCGAGGGTTTTGTTTGGAAAGATGACGTAGGCTGGAACTCTTTGCTCTCGCGCCAGTTCCAGCCGCCACGTTTTTAGGGCATCGAGGAGCGCTTCGTCGGGTTCGGGATCGGGACCTTCCTCGCCTGTGAGTGTGGTTTGGCGTGACGTACGTCTGGCGCTCTGGGCGCGTCGCGAGCGTTTGGGCCGGCGGGCCGGGCCGGTGTTTTGAGGTCGAACGATCTCATCCAGCAAATTGATGTTCTCAATGGCAGCACGGCCTTTGGGGGTCACAGTGAGGACGACGCCACCGTGGCTGAGCGTGCCAGACTGGATGAACTCGCCCTGTTCGAGACGTTGGGTCAATGCGCCGATGGCGGATTTGGAGCGGAATGCCAGCGCACCGAAGTCCTTGTGCTGCTGCGCCGCCGGGGCGGTGTCGGGATCACCCAGCATAATGGACGCGAGGCTGCCGCGTCCCCAGCCGTACGACGCAGCCAGCAGGCGCAGAATGGCTTGGCTCTGAGCGCGTTCGTCGGGCAGATCGGGGTCGGAGGGCGGCGGCGCGACGACGCAGTTGTCGCAGGCGGTGCAGCGCTCGATAATGCGACCGCCGAGGTAGGCGTTGATGTGTCCGTGACGGCAGCGCGCGGTTTCGACGTAGGCCGTAATTTCGTCGACGCGCTGCTCCTGGATCGTTTCGTAGCGTTCCAGCAACGTAGCGATGCGTTCCGCTGCGTCGGCAGGCGGGGGCGGGATATGGATGGAGATTCCGCGCGCGCCGGGTTCGTAGGTAAGCCATCCGGCGTCGGCCCAGGTGAGGAGGGCGGGTTCGAGGGTGTCGAGGGTGAGAGGGGTGTTGTGGATGAGTTGGGGAGTAGTGAGTAGGGAGTAGGGAGTAGGGGCGTGGGGGAGTGATTGGAGGAAGGTAGTGAATTCTCGGTATGCTGAATTGATTTCAGCTGTGGGATTGGGTGTCGTATTCATAAAACCAATGTGGAGCGTTCTGGGGAGGTCGGGGCCACGATAGAGGAGTTCGGCTTCTTCGAGCATGCTGAGCGCGACGCGGAGCGTGATGTCGTCGATCTGGAGCGTTCGGGCGAGGGTCTCAGGATCGACAATGCCGATGTCGGCGGCCCTGTTGGCGACGCCACCGTTGAGTTGACGTCTGACGGCGCTGTAGACGGCGCGCAGCGTCTCGACTGGCAGCACGCCCTCGTGAGCGTGGCGGGTGAGCGTGCCCCGGTCGGAGGTGGTGTACATCAGCAGACAGCGCGCGGGCAGACCGTCACGCCCGGCGCGCCCCGCCTCCTGGTAGTAGGCTTCCAGCGAGTCTGGCGGGGCGAAGTGGACGATGAAGCGGATGTCGGCCTTGTCGATGCCCATGCCGAAGGCGATGGTGGCGACGATGACGCGCGTGCGCCCGGTCATAAAGTCGTCCTGCACTTCGGCGCGGTCGTCGATGCCGGCGTGGTAGTGAGTCGGCGCGAGACGCCGTGCTGTGCGCAGCAGGGCCGCGAGCGCTCGCAGCGGGCGCGCGTCCCGGCGTAGATGATGCCGCTGCCGTGTCTGCGGCTTTGCAGAAGGCGCAGGAGGTGGTGCAGCTTTTCGTCGTCGTTGCGCGCGTAGAAGACTTCGAAGCGCAGATTGGGGCGGGTGCCGTCACCGGCGACGATGCGCATGTCGCCGAGCTGCTGCAGGATGTCGCGGCGCACGCGCGGTGGCGCGGTCGCGGTGAGCGGCGAGCAGCGGCGGATGGCCCAGGGCTTCGCGCACGCGCGATGTTGAGATAGTCGGGCCGGAAGTCGTGGCCCCACACGCTGACGCAGTGCGCCTCGTCGATCACCAGACGGCTGATGTCCGCCTGGCGCATCTGGTGCAGGAAGGGCGGCTGGCGCAGGCGCTCCGGCGCGGCGTAGACGAGGTGGTACTGTCCGGCGGCGACGCGCGCCATGCTGCTGGCGGCAGTTCGTCGTCGGTCAGAGCTGCTGTTGATGGCGATGGCATGCTGGCGCACAGGCGCAGGCAGGGAATCCACCTGGTCCTTCATCAGGGCGATGAGGGGCGAGATGACGAGGGTGGTGCCGGTTTCGTCCAACAGGGCCGGGAGCTGGTAGCACAGCGATTTGCCGCCGCCGGTGGGGAGGATGGTCAGCACGTCCTCGCCGCGCAGGGCGCAGGCGATGGTCTCGAGTTGCCCGGGTTGGGGCGTGTCGAAGCCAAAGATGTCGCGGATGGCGGTGGTGATGCGGTCGCGTTCGGCGGGGGAGACTGGAAGCTCGATACTGGAAGCTGGAAGCTGGATGCTCGGACGCTGGTTGTGGGGGTTGGGTTGTGGGCTGTGAGGCGGTGGGCGTAGGGACGTGGGGGCGTGGGGGTGTTTCTTCTTCTGCGAAGAGGAGTTGCATCTCGGCGAGTTCTTCGGTGCGGCGATGCGCGAGTTCGGCGTCGATATCGGCGATGTGGGTAGTTTCGTCGCTGGCGGCGAAATACTCACGCAGGCGGCGGAGGGTGGAGAGCGGTAGAAGCTCCCTCTTCTTCGGCGATGCGCAGGAGCCGCGTGGCGTAGCCGCTGGCGGTGACCCAGTCGGCGCGGGCCTGGTAGATGGCCATCATCCCCAAAAGATAGGCGCGGCTGCGGGGTGCGATTTCGTTGAGATGACGGTAGGTGGCGAAGGCCGCGTCAACGTCGCTCATGGCCAGTTGGATGTCGGCCAGTGTTGCCCACGCGGTGCTGCCTTCCGGGTTTTCGTCCACCAGTTTTTGGGCGATGGAGCGGGCAGTGTAGTGATCGCCTTGCGCGAGGTGGATGCGGGCTTCGAGAGCACGGGCGGTCATCGACGTGCGCATTTGGAGGCGTTGCTGCATCACGGTCAGCGCATCGGTATATCGTGCCTGGGCGAGGAACGCGCGCGCGCGAAGGTCCAGCAGAGAAACGAGCGTGGGATTCTGCGGGATGAGAGCGTCCAGGCAGGTATGGGTCGCGTCGAAGTACTCCCAGCGCAGCAGGAAGTTGAGCAGGCGCGATCGCTCACGTCCGGGTAACATGATGACGTCGTCCAGGGTTAAGTTGAGTTGGTCAAGGATGGTCTGTGGCATATTTTCACTCGTTGGTGTTCTGGTTAATCCCGGCTTTTCTCGCGCAGAAACGCAGCGGCGCGGAGATAAAAAGGGAAAGGGTTTTGGCGTGCGTTGGGGTATTATACGCCGTTGGCGATTTCTTGACAAAAATATGGGTTGCGGTAGAATCACTGGCGTTCGGGCCATCACTATACACAACGTCGCACGAACATGCCGGAGTGGCGGAATAGGCAGACGCGCTGCGTTCAGGGCGCAGTGACCTTCACGGTCGTGTGGGTTCAACTCCCACCTTCGGCACTGAAAAGCCCCCGAGAAATCGGGGGCTTTTTTGTGTGTGTTGAGGAGATTGGGACGATTCATGAATCGCCCCTACGAGGCCTGATGCGGTACAGGTAGAGTTTGTTTTCCTTATCGATTTCTTCTACCGTCCATCCTGGAAAGATGAAGGTGTTGGAGATGATTCGGGTGCTAGGTTTACATTCTGACCACAGTTTCGGCATCAATTTGACGTTGGTGTCCTGCCGAAGGTGGACGATGACGACGTCGGCGGCGCTGAGGTCTTCGTTGAAGAGGTTGCTCCACTTGACTTCGATGTGGTCCTGAAGGCCGAGGATAGTGATGCGCAGACGCGTCCACAGGACGTGCAACAGGTCGATTTCGATGCCGACGGCGGGCGCTGAGCCGCCCGCGCCGAATTCGCGGGCGGCAGTGATGAGGACGCGCCCGTCGCCGGAGCCGAGGTCGTAGATGACGTCGCCGGGTTGGACGTCGGCCATTTCGAGCATCCGACGAACTTGCTTCCGCGTCGAGGGCCACCACGGCGCACCGACGGTTCCGGCCACAAGATGGAGACAGGATGAGGACGCCAGGGCGTGATGAGATGACGGCGATGGTGATGATGTCCATAAGTCTGGTGTCCCGAGGCGGATGCCAGTCGCGTTTCTCTGCAGACCTATTCACGTTCGTTTTGGGAAATGTAGCACGATTTCGAGCTTATGCCACCGTTCATTTCGTCGAAGGTGCCGGGGAGCGGTTGCCCGGCTTTGAACAGTGCGAAGAAGAGGCCGGAGGATGTATCGTCGCCCGTTTTTCCGGAGAGCGCGATTTCCTGCCCACGTTCGACGTACTGGCCGACGCCGACGATGGCAGTGTCGAGGTGGGCGTAGAGCGAGCATTCGTCGCGCTCGGCGTCCTGGTCGCGGCAGAGGGTGATGGTGTTGCCCAGCGTCGCGTCACTGGAAACGTCCGTGATCCAGCCGCTGTGGGCGGCGCGAATAACACGGCTGTCCACGTCGAAGGCGAAACCATCAGGATGGCTTGGCAAGGATGCGGGCAGGATGCAGTGTTCTTCTCCAGCGGTCCACGGCAGACGCAGCGTGTAGCGATCCTGGTCGGGTGGCGGTGTGGTGCGGACGAGAGCATTGTGCAGCGTTTCGCACGCGGGACACGTTTCGTCGGGTCGGATGATGGCGTAGCCGTCCTGGGGGTCGTAGCCGTAGCGTTGGAAGTTGACGTTCCAGATCATCATGGCGTGGACCATGTCGGTGGTGCGCGCCAGGTTGACTGCACCCGCCAGCCAGTCGGCCTGCTGTGCGACGGTCGTACCTCTAGCCCACGCAAACATATCGTGGAATGGCTGGACGCCTTCCTGGGAGGCGTAGCCTATTTCGGTGTAGAAGAGTTGGCGTTGGTCATCGAAGATGCTGTAGTAAAGTTCCATCTGCGGGAGGAAGAACCAGCTGTGATGGGTGCTGCTGGGATTGGCGGGGTGGTTCGCGCGGGCGGCAGGTGACGTTGCACCGGCGTTGTAGTGTGCGCCGATGTAGTCCATACAGGCAGCGGCACCGGCTTCGACCATGCCTTGGAGGAAGGGAAGGTCGTCGCAGCCGCGCGGTGAGCAGCCACCGAAGTAGCCGGTGGGTGCTGGCGCAGCGCTGATGACGGCGGTGCCGGGGTTCGCGGCTTTGATGGCGGTGTAGGCGGTGCAGAGCAGGTCGGTGTAGGCGGCGGGATCGATGTGGCCCAAGGCCCACTCGCGGTCGATGTTGGGTTCGGTCCATACTTCGATGGCGTCGGCCCCGGCGGTGGCGAGTTCTGCAGCCCAGGCGGCGTAGTCGTCGGCGAAGCCATCCTTAGCCACCATCTGACTCATCGCCACCAAGCCCCGTTAGTTGGATTTTTAGGCCTTTGGCGTGAGCGGTGTCGATGATGTCGGTGGCGTCATTGGGATAGTAGACCTGCATCTTTGCCCACGTCATCCCCGCGTATTTCATCTCGTCGATGTTGTCCCACGTACGGACGTGGCCGCCGAGGGCTGTGTTCGATGTTGGTCGTGTAATTGGTTCGGTGGTGGGCATTGGGGTATTTGAAGTTGTTGTGGATGTGGGTTCTGGCGTTGCGGTGACTGTCGCTCCGACAATTTGTGGTGTTGTGGGTGCGCAGCCAGTCACAGCGAGTGCGTACAGCGTCAGGACGAGGATGAAACGGGCGAACGTCGTATTGCGAAGTCTCATCAAAGGACCTCCATGGTCGTTTGTTGTGCTGTATGTACCACTATAGTACGTCTGTGCGGACTTTGCACTAGCCACCTGGGTAGTTTGACGTGTGATATACGACAGGTTTATAATGGCGCTATCTTGACACAAACCGAGGTTATGAGAATGAAAATCGTAGATTTACGTAGTGATACAGTGACGAAGCCCACGCCCGCGATGTGGGAGGCGATGGCGCACGCCGAGGTGGGCGATGACGTCTATGGCGAGGATCCCACCGTCAACAAGCTGGAGGCGTTGGCGGCGGAGCGACTGGGCAAGGAGGCGGCATTGTTCGTCGTCAGCGGGACGATGGGTAACTTGTCGGCACTACTCGCGCATTGCGGTCGCGGGGATGAGGTGATCGTCGGAGAGAAGAATCACACCTTCCTTTACGAACAGGGTGGGATGGCGGCGTTGGGCGGTATCATTCCGCACACGGTGTCCAATCAACTAGAGGGCACGTTGTGCCTGAGCGATGTGACGGACGCGATCCGTGGCGACGATGCGCATTTCCCGCGCACGCGCCTGATCTGCCTGGAGAACACGCACAACGTCTGCAACGGCACGCCGCTGACGGCTTGGTATATGGGCCGGGTGGGCGATTTGGCGCGGCGGTATGGGCTGAAGGTTCACGTGGATGGCGCGCGCATCTTCAACGCGGCTGCTGCGCTGGACGTGGACGTGCGCGAGTTGGTGAAGGATGCGGATTCTGTTTCGTTCTGCCTGTCGAAGGGGCTGTGCGCGCCGGTCGGGGCGATGGTCTGTGGTGATGCAGATTTCATTGCCGAAGCGCGACGCGCGCGGAAGGTGCTGGGTGGCGGGATGCGCCAGGCTGGCGTGATCGCGGCGGCGGGTGTGGTAGCGCTGGAGGAGATGACGGAACGGTTAACTGAAGATCACGCGCGCGCCAAGCGGCTTGCCGACGGGCTGGCGGAGATGGATGCCTTCGAGGTAGAGCCAGTTTTGACCAACATTCTCTACTTTAACCTCTCGCCTGACGTGAAAATGTCGGCGTACGAAGTCGCGGCGCGTTTGAAGGAACAGGATATTCTCATCGGGCCGCGTTCCGAACGGACGTTCCGCGCGGTGACGCACTACTGGATCGATGATGAGGGTGTGGACCGGACGGTGAACGCGTTGCGGAACGCGACACAGGATGCATGACGCAGGAAACAGGATACAAGATGCTAGGTGGTGGGCGTTGTTTCTTGTTTTTTGCTTCTTATCTCTTGTTTCGTTCCAGCCACCCACGCGGCGATGGCGGTGGTCAGCGGGACGGCCATCATCAGCCCAATGCTGCCGACGAGGCCACGGATGATCTCTTCGGCGATGCGTTCGCGGTTGATGGTGAGGTACCACGGCTCCGGGTAAAGATAGAAGAGGATGATGAGCGGTAGCGCGGCGCTGGCGTAGGCCAGGATGAGCGTGTTGACCATCGAAGCCAGGTGGACGACGCCGATTTTCAGGCCGCGGCGGTAGATTTCCAGGCGCGACAAAGTTGTGTTGACCGATGCCAGCTCGAAGACAGTCACGGCTTGCGCGATGACGACATCGTCGAGAACGCCTGCTGCACCGATAATCATCCCCGCGAGCAGCAGGCCCCGCATCTCCACGCCGACGCCGACGGCTTGCAGGAAGAGCGTCTCTTCGGAGCCGAATCCGGTGAGGAACGCGAGTCGCGTGACCGCGATGGCCAGCGCGCCCGTGATCGCCAGACTGGACAGCATACCCAGGAGCGCAACGTGGCTCTCGCCGGTTCCAGCCCTGGATCAGGTAGAGCGTGACGGCCAGCAGCACAGCCGTGCCGATGATGCTGACAACGACGGGGTCGCGGTGGGCGAGGATCTGTGGGAGGATGAAGCCGCCGATGAGGACGGCGCTCAGCACCAGTCCGATGAGCGCGCGCACGCCTTGCCAGCGTCCAATGGCGACGACGATCAGGGCGAAGAGTCCGGCAGCAGCGGCGAGGGGCAGCAGCCGGATGTGGTCGGCGACCTGGAAGAACGGTTCGCCGTTGGGCTGCTCGGAAACCATGATCAGTGCATGCTCGTTGGGCCGGAAGCGGACGGCGGACAGCGTCGGCCCCATTCCGTTGTAGGTCAGGGTGACGCGCTTGCCTTGGTATGCGCCTTCCGACGTGATTTCCACGTCCAACTGTTGTGTGATCATCGCCAAGCCACTTTCGTCGGTGAAGGTTTCCTCTTCGATGATGTCGAGGACGCGCGCTTGCACGGTTTCTTCGAGGCTGGCGACCTGCTGATTGTACTGGATCGGTGGCCGGGTGACGTGCAGGGCGACCAGAATGGCGATGAGTGTCGCCATCACGAGCACGGCTGTGCCTTCCAGGATGAAGCGTATAGCTCTGGTATTACGTTCTGTTGGTGTCATTTATCCTCCGCCGCGCCATTATAACCGAATTTGATCTGGTACTCACATTGGAGTATAATTCAGGCACTTAAGTTAAATCGTATCCACGTGAGGAGGGCTTGTAATGGACGAGTTGGTGAAGTTGGTATCTGAAAAGGCGGGAATTCAGGAATCACAGGCCGAGAAGGCTATCGAGGCCGTGATGGGCTTCTTGAAGGACAAACTGCCCGAACCGATTGCGGGGCAGATCGAGAACGCAATTTCCAGCGATGCGGCTGTGAAGCAAGCGAGCAATCTGCTTGATCAGGGCGTTGGCGCACTGGGTGGCCTGCTGGGGAAGAAATAGCTCCCGATGACGGTCGAACACGGTTCGACGAGCGAAGATCGCACAACGCGCGATGATCGTCCAAGTGGCCTGGATAGCCTGATCAAACGTCTGGCGAAAGCCGCCGGCCTCCCTGATGATTTAGCGGAGTCGGTTGTCGAGACGGCGTTGGACGTGGTCAAAACGCAGCACCCCGACAAGGCGGATAAGGTCGATGCTGCGTTGGAGAATGAACGAACGGTGAAGCGTGCCGGTGATATGATCGAGAAGATGGCGCGGAAGGTGAAGCCGGAGGGGGAGAGGGGGAACGGGTAGACGGTAGTCGGTAGTCGGGGCGCGCAATCCAGAACGATGGGTTGCGCGCTTTTTGTTTCGATGTCAGGTGCGATGCACTTACAAAGTGCATCGCACCTGCGACCGCTGACGGCTGATTGCTGAAAGCTGACGGCTTACTGCTTGTTTCACGCCCATGCCCAGATGGCCCAGACGCCGATCATTAATAGCCCCACGGCGAATCGTGCGACGAAGGACCAGCCCCAGCCAATCGCCATGCTTTTAGTAATCGCCCACGCGGTTTCCTGGTCGCGGTGGTGGTTGTATTCGGCCAGGTAGAGCGCCCCCAATGTTACCGCGATGCCGCCGATGGGTGTGAGGAAGATGCTGCCGAAGAATCCGGCGGTGAGCGCGATGGCGATGGACGTCCACCGCGCGCCTTGTTGGCGCGCTTTGCCCCCCATCAGCAGGTTGTCCACGATGTTGCCGGCGATGGTCAGGAGCGTGATGACGACGAAGAGCCAGCCTCCCAGGGTTCCAAAGCCGAAGACGAGGCCGTAGATCAGTGTGAACGCCCAGATCACGGTGATGCCGGGGAAGATGGGGACGATCAAGCCGAAGAGACCCACGAGCATGCCAAAGAGTAGGGTAAGTGTCAGGAACGTTTCGAGCCAGTAGGGCATAGGTTTGTCCTTGTTGACAATGTGTTTTGGTTTACTACACTGGGGAAGATTGTAAAGCAGTTGGGTAAAGTGACAAGCAATCAGCTTTTAGCCGTCAGCAATCAGCCAGTTTTCGGGTTGATGGCCATTCGCTTTACGATTGCGGACTACTTGACTATTGACTACCAGACTAGCTAGGAGGAAAACGATGATCGAAGTTGGGATTATGATTGAAGCACAGAATGGTGTCTATTGGCCGCAGTGGCAGCGGTTGGCGCAAGCGGTGGAGGAGTTGGGCTTTGTGGGTCTGTGGCGTTCCGACCACTTCACGAACGCTGATCCGCCGGACAAGGCTTCGTTGGAGTTGTGGGTTTCGCTGACGTGGCTGGCTAGCCATACCAAACGTATCCAGTTTGGGCAGTTGGTCTCGCCCGCAGCGTTTCGGCACCCGGCGATGATGGCGCGGATGGCGGCGGCGGTGGATGATCTCTCCGGTGGACGGATGAATCTGGGGCTGGGCGCGGGGTGGCAGGTGCGTGAGCATTCGCACTTTGGCTACGATTTACTCGACGTGAAGCCACGCTGCGACCGTTTCGAGGAGTACGTCGAAGTTGTAGCGCGGCTGCTGCGTGATGACGATCCTGTGACCTTCGTGGGCGACTACTACAATTTGCAGGACGCCGTCGTGTTGCCACGCTCGCAGCGACCGGGCGGACCGCCGATTGTGATCGGTGGGAACGGGCCGAAGCGCACGCTGCCCATCGCGGCGAAGTTCGCTGACGCGTGGAACGGAGTTTTCCTCACGTCGGAGAAGTGCGCGGCGCTGAATGCCCGGCTCGATGCATTGATCGAAGCTGAGGGACGGAAAACCTCAGACGTGCATCGCTCGTTGATGACGGGCGTGCTCTTTGGGCGGGATGATGCCGAAGTTGCGGCGAAACTCGCACCAAGCGGTCGCACGCTCGCGGAAGTCTGCGAAAGCCCACTCCTTGCCGGGACGGCGAACGCTATCGTCGAGCAGTTAGGGCAGTTGGCGGAGGCTGGTGTGCAGCGGGTGATGTTGCAATGGATGGACGTGGATGATATCGACGGGCTGGCTGCGTTGGCGGATGGAGTGTTGGGGCAGGTGGCGTAACCTGTCATCCCGAACAAAGTGAGGGATCTCGTTTCATTTTCACCAAGGACAGCGATAAACGGGTTTCCTCACTTTGCTGCGCTCCGTTCGGAATGACAGTGTTTCGTTGACGCCTGTCCGTCCCGCACGTATAATTGCCGCAATCAGTAATCCAAGAAAGAGGAACGGACGATGAATACACAACCCCAATCCGTTTACATCCAAGGCGACGGTAACGTTGTTGGTGACAACAATGTTGTTACTGTGGTTATCAACGGGCGCGAGGAACCGCGCCTTTTTGTGAACGTGCCGCCGCAGCCGCGCCTGCTTGTGGGCCGCGACGCGCTGCTGGCTGATCTGAAGGCGCGTTTGACGGGGGAGGGCGGCGCTGCCGCAATTACCGCCGTGCGCGGCCTGCCCGGTGTGGGTAAGACGACGCTGGCGACGGCGTTAGCTTACGATGGTGAAGTGCTGACGTATTTCGGTGGCGGTATCTTCTGGGGCGATCTTGGCCCTGCTGCGAAAGATGCTGAAGCTGCTGCCGGTGTGCTGCGAACCTGGGCCGATCCGTTGGGTGTGGATGTAACGAAGTTCACCGACCCGAACGCGCTGGCCCGCGCCGTGGGCACAGCGTTGGCGCGGCGGGGTAAGCCGGTGCTGCTAGTGCTGGACGACGCCTGGGAATGGGAGCCGCTGGCGGTGTTGCAGCAGGTAGACGCGCCCGGTTGCGCGCGGTTGCTGACCACGCGGCAACAAACGCTGGCTCGTGCCTTTGCCGGAGATGCGAGCGCCGTGACCGATGTGAAAGAATTGGTTGAGGCGCAGAGCCTGGACTTGCTGCGGCAACTGGCCCCCAACGCAGTGGAAATGGAACCCGATGCCGCCCGCGAACTGGCAACCTTGACCGGCGGCCTGCCCCTGGCGCTGACGCTGGTGGGCCGTGCGTTAGCCGCCGAAAGCTACAGCAACAACTCCCGCCGCGTGTGTGCCGTGATTGCGGAGATGCAGTGCGCCGATGCCCGCCTGACGGCGCTGCCGCCGGGTGCGGAGCGCACACTGCAAGCCGTCATTGCCCTGAGCGACCAACTTGTACACGACGCCCGCTGGTACGCGTTGGGCGCATTTGCCCCCAAACCCGCCGATTTTGATGAGGATGCGGCGCTGGCGGTGTTGTCGATGGAGGGCGGCGCACGATTGCTGTATACATTGTGCGACCTGGGCTTGGTGGAAAACGCCGGGGAACGGTACAGCCTGCACCAGACCGTGGCGGATTACGCACGGATGCAGCCGGAGGAGCCGGTGATGACCGACGACGGCAGACCGATGACCGCCGTGGGACGCCACGCGCAGTACTACCTGGACGTGGTGAACGCCGACCGGAAAGATTGGCGACGGATTGAGGCGGTGTGGGAACAGGTGCAGCACGCGTGGTCGTGGGTGAGTGCGGGCGAGGATGCAGATTTGGTGTTGGAGTATGTGGTGGCCTTGGAGACGTATTTGGGTACTCGCGGGCTTTGGTTACAGAATCAGAGGTGGATTGAACGTGGTCTGGAAACTGTGCGCGCTACGAACCGTCGCGAGGACGAAGGAATGCTCTTGAACAACCTGGGATGGGTCTACGATACTTTGGGCGACACACGGCGGGCGCTGGGGACGTACAAAGAGGCGTTGACGATCAGTCGGGAGGTGGGCGTACAGATCGGGGAAGGGACGACGCTGAACAACATCGGTGAGGCCTACCGGGCGTTGGGAGACACACGGCGGGCCCTGGGGATGTTTGAAGCCGCGTTGGCGATACACCGCGAAGTTGGGAATCGATTGATGGAAGGAATGACGCTGAACAATATTGCCGGTGTGCACAACGATTTAGGCGACTGCCTCCAGGCGCTGGACAACTTAGGAACGGTGTTGGAGATCGACCGGGAGGTGGGCGACCGAGTGGGGGAAGGGACGACGCTGAACAATATCGGAGCAGTTCACCAGGATTTGGGTGAACTGCCGCGGGCGCTGGCGACGTACGAAGAGGCGTTGGCGATCAGTCGGGAGGTGGGCAACCGGTCCGGGGAAGGGGTGACGCTGAACAACATCGGCGAGGTCTACCGGACACTGGGCGATCTACGACGGGCGCTGGGGACGTACGAAGAGGCGTTGGCGATCAGTCGGGAGGTGGGCAACCGGTCCGGGGAAGGGGTGACGCTGAACAACATCGGCGAGGTCTACCGGACACTGGGCGATCTACGACGGGCGCTGGGGACGTATGAGGAGGCGTTGGCGATTCACCGCGAAGTCGGGAATCGGGCGATGGAAGGGACGACGCTGAACAATATCGCAGCAGTTTACTATGCCTTGGGGAAAACGCAGCGGGCGCTGGGGACGTATGAGGAGGCGTTGGCGATTCACCGCGAAGTCGGGAATCGGGCGATGGAAGGGACGACGCTGAACAATATCGGCGAGGTCTACCGGGCATTGGGCGATCCGCGGCGGGCGCTGGAGACATATGAGGACGCGTTGGCGATCAGTCGGGAGGTGGGGGACCGGTCCGGGGAAGGGACGACGCTGAACAATATCGGCTTGGTCTACGATGCATTGGGAGACAAACGGCGGGCGCTGGGGACGTACGAAGAGGCGTTGGCGATTCACCGCGAAGTCGGGAATCGGGCGATGGAAGGGACGACGCTGAACAATATCGGCTGGATATATCTGAGTGGTGGCGATTACGCGCAAGCACAAACGTATTTGGAACAGGCGTTGGTGATTGCGGAGGCGGTGGAGTATCCGGCGTTGGCGGATGCGGCGCGGAATGGGTTGGCGCGGATAGGCGAGCTGCGAGTTAAGAATTAAGAGTGGTGAATTGCGAAATGGTGCATCGAGTATCGAGTTTTCAGTTTCATCCCCCCGCCATCAGGTGCACCACACGAACGTCCGCACCATCGGGGATGGTGGTCGCGTCGTAGGCGTCGTGGCGCACGACGGTTCCGTTGACCGCGACGACGATATGGGGGAAGGTGTAGCGCATTGTGGTCAGGATGTCGCGAACAGTCAATCCTTCGTGCCAGGAGAGTTGGTGGCGCCTGTTTACCGTTATCATTGCGTAAAACGTGAAACGTAAAACGTAATGATAACTCCAGTTACGTATAACGTTGAATATGTTGTCATCGGAATGGGTTGCTCCCCGGTACTGCGGCAGGCGTTTCTCGTAACGCATAACCTTGCATAGCAGTTCATTACGTTTTACGCTTTACGTTTTACGTGCCGCCGAACCACGTCGAGCACGTCCTCGTAATCGATCCCCAGCTCGCGCAGCTTCGCCTCCGTCGGCACACCGTTTTGCGTCCAGCCGCGACGGTCGTAGACGGCGTCGGTGAGGCGTTCGTACGGTCTGCGGTAGGCGCGGAGGGCGGCCATTTTTTCGGTCGTGTCATGTTCGTGCGGGATCGAGGCCCAGCCACTCGCGGAGTTGCCCGTCGTAGCGTTCCTGGCGGGACTCGTACTCCTCCTCGGTCACCGGGCCCAGCCGAGCGGTAGGGGATGGCGTCGTGCTCGCGCAGCGCCGTAGCCCATGCGCAGGTTGAAGACCCGCTGGAAGTTGTAGACGCGCTCCGACATCGCGATCAGGTCGTCGCCGGTCGACCTCGCGCCCGGTGACGCCGGCGAAGAGCTCGACGTAGTTCTGGACGTGCTCGGGCACCTTGGCGGCTTCGTCGCTCTCGGCATTCGTTGCGGTCGGCTCGACGTCGTTCCAGGGCAGCTTGCACAGGCCGTTCAGCCCGAACCAGGTGCGCCACATGGGGAAGTAGTGCAGCGCCTCGGCCTTGTCCTCGAAGGTCGGGATCTGGTTGTTGACCATGTCCATGAAGATCAGCCAGGCCTCGTCGTGCTGCGGCGCCCTTGTTGGCCAGGCCGTAGCCGCCCTGCTGCGCCAGCGACTCCTTGGTCACGTACTCGGAGTATTCCAGCCCCTTGGCTTCCATGCCGATGTCCTGCAGGAAGCCGCGGATCGGCGCCGTACTGCTCGGCGAAGTATCTCCTTCATGCGCGCGGACGCCCTGCCCGACGATCACGCCGAAGCCCTCGCCGCGCGCCCATCTGGTGCAGCACCTCGAGCGCGGCCTCGGCGTTGCCGAAGTTCAGCTCCAGCCCGCCGGTCTTCTCCGCGTCCAGGATGCCCGCCTCGTAGCACTCCATCACGAAGGCCAGTCAGCGTGCCGAAGGAGATGGTGTCGATGCCGTAGGTGTCGCAGTAGAAGTTGATCTCCAGGATCGGCATCGGCTCGAAGATGCCGCAGTTGGAGCCGACGCCGGCGACCGTCTCGTACTCCGGGCCGTCGACGATGACGCATCTGGCCCTTGTACGGCCCGGTCTTCAGCTCAGTAGCCGTCGACGGCGTGGGCGCAGGCCACCGTGCAGCCGTACCAGCAGCCGTCCGGGCAGACCCTGGGTGAAGCGCGCTCTCCCACACGTCGCCGTCGATCTTGGGCGTGTCGGGGTGGCCGCCGAAGCGGAAGTTGTGGACCGGCAGCAGGTCGTAGTCGTCCATGATCTCGACCAGGTACGGAGGTGCCCCGGCTGGCGCATCCGGTTCTGGACCGGGTCGCACTCGTGCGATCTCCTGGTTCATCGCTGCGCCGGTCTGTGCGATCAGGCGTCTGAGTCGGCGGGATGGTTGGCTGTCGCCTCTTGAAGGGCGCGGTGCGCACGACCAGCGCCTTGATGCTCTTGTCGCGGAAGACGGTGCCGATGCCGCCGCGCCCGGCCTGCTTGAGCGCAGATCCTGGCGCTTGCGGTCGTAGAGGCTGAAGTTCAGGCAGCCCATCCGCGTGTGCTCGGCGCCGCGTCCGGCGGTGACCGAAGGCGACGAAGTGGCGTTTCGCTGTCGTCTCGGCGAACATGGTCGAGCAGCCATTGGCCGAGGACGTGGGTGTCGGCCGGGCAGTCCTCGGGCGCCTCGACGATCGTGCACCGTGCCGCGCTGGCGCCGTCGATGTACGACGATGACTTCGTGCGTCCGGCGACTTGCCCTGAACCTCGAGGGCGTCCCAGCCGGCGAACTTGAGGTAGCGGGCCGAAGTAGCCGCCCGACGTTGCTGTCGATGACGACGTCGGTGAGCGGCGAGATGCGTGACGACGATCGATTTGCCGGAGCCGGGGTACTGGGTGATGCCGCCGCACGGGCCGGAGGCGATGACGATCTCGTTTTCGGGCGAGTCCCACGTGGTGTCGTCGCTGCACGCCGTGCCACAGCAGCCACAGGTCGAAGCCGCGCCCGCCGATGAAGATGTCCTTCATCTCCTCGCGTGACGGGCTTCGCCGCGATGCGTCCCGTCGCCGACGTTGACGTAGAGCGTCTGCCCGCGTAGCCGCGATGGATGGTGGGCGGATCGTAGGTGAATTCGCTCAGAATGCGCAACGTGTTGTTTGGCATTGAGTCCTCCTCTGGGTAGCAGTCTGGTAGTCTTGTCGTCTATGTCGAGTCGTCGGGTACATCGTTCCCGACACCGAGCTGTCTAGCTTGTGTTGCTCTCACCCTCATTTGTACTATAGTTGATCGTCGAGGATTTGCCAATGTCAGAACGTCATCGTAAAGAACGTAAGGTTTCCACAAAAGTGCGCATGTGCGACGCGGCGCTGCTCCTGTTGCTCGCGTTTGCCGTGCGCGCCGTGTCGCTGGATGCGCAGGGTTTGTGGCGCGATGAGGTGGATCAGTGGCGGTTCGCACTGCAACCGTGGGGCGAGATGGTACGCAATTTCACGCGTCCCGGCTGGAACGGGCCGCTTTTTTCGCCACTGCTGCGGTTGTGGATTGCGCTGACGGGCGAGTCGGCGTACGCGATGCGGTACTTCTCGCTGTTGTGGGGCGTGGTCTGCGTGGCGCTGATCTACGCGCTGGCGAAGCGACTGGTGGATGGTCGCGTCGCGGTGTGGAGCGCGCTGCTGCTGGCGCTGTCGCCGTATATGGTGTGGTACGCGCAGGAAGTCAAGATGTACACGTGGGTGCCGATGCTGGCGCTGTTGGCGCTCTACGCGCTGGATCGGGCGTGTGAGCACGAACGTCCGCGTATGGTTGTGGTGGCTGGTGGTGCTGGTGGCGACGAGTCTCGCGTTTTACAGCCACATCCTCGCGGTGCTGTTGATTCCGGTGGAAGTGCGTGTGGTTCGTGCTCCATCCGGCGGCGACATCCGACGGGCCTGGCGTGGGGGTTGGTGGTGCTGGCGCTGCTGACGGTTCCCTATCTGCCCCTGCTGGCTGGCAGATCGAGTTGTTGAGCTAGATGCGGGAGACCGGCTATCCTGATTACACGCTGTGGCAGATGGTGCTGGTGCTCTTGAACGGCTGGACGGTGGGCGTCTACCGGGGGAGTGCTTTCGCAGAATCTGTTGACGACGTTCACGGCGTCTTTACTGGGTGCGTGGCGCTTGTGGCGGGGGCGTGGTGGCTGGCGATTCAACGTCGATGGCGGCACTGCTGTGGGCTGGATGGTCGTGCCCCTTGCCGCAATTTGGTTGGTGTCGATGCGCGGACCGATCTTCACGGATCGCTACTGATTTGGACTGCTTCGGCGTTCTACGTGTTGGTGGCGGTGGGGTTGGTTGCGCTGCTATCCATCGAGCGTTGGTTTTTCGTGCCGCTGTCGGCTCTCGTGGTGATTCTCAGCGGCGTCGGCCTCTATCACCAGGCGGCGCGTCCGTTGAAACCACAATTTGAGCCGGCAACGCGCTACATCGAAGCGCAGCGCGAACCGGGCGCGCTGGTGCTGTTCCTGATCCCGCAAAACTACGACGTGGTGTCGTATTATGCCGAACGGCCGCTGGAGCCTGGGCGGAAGCGCCGTATACCAATTGGCGGTCTGTGGATGGGCGCTACCAGAAGGATGCGGCTTACGTGGACGGGGAAATGTCTCGATTGACGGCAGGCTACGATGACGTGTGGCTCGTCTATTCTGAAGTGCTGTTGTGGGACGACCGGGCGTTGGTCAAGGCGTGGCTCGATGAGCACGGTGCGCTGGTTGAGCAGCAAGGATACGTCGGTGTGGAGTTGTTCACTACACTTTAAGGCGAGAAGGGAACTAGACAGAGGATTTACCAGATCAACAGGATCGAGGGCTTTCCCATCCTGAAAATCTGGTAAATCCTGTCTAAAAAATGTTGACGTTACGGCGCCGGTGGGAACTGCCGTTCGGCGACGGGGCCGGGCGGGATGGGGGACCAAGGCGAGTAGGGGATCGTCAGCCGGTTCCCGACGTGGATGCTGGCGGGATTGCTCAAGTTGTTGCACTTGGCGATGGCGTCGGGGCGTGTCGCGTAGACACGCCCGATAGAGTAGACGGTCTCGCCGCGTTTGACGGTGTGATAGCCGATGACGCGTCCGCAGTTCAGGGCCTCGCTGGGCGAGAGCGTCGGTGGTGGTGTGGTGGGCGTCGGCTGTGCCGGTGCGGGTGTGGGTGTCGGGGCCGGTACTTGGGTGGGCGTCGGTTGCGCCACGGCAGGAGAGGCTGACGCTTCGATGGTAATCGTGCCATTCTGCGGCGTTACAGCGAGGACCTTGTCGCCCTGATCGTAGAATGTCGCCATGCTCAACGTGATAGCGGTCGTGCCTACGGCTTCGCCCTTCAGGAGGATGCGCGCCAGCGTACCCATTTCCGCTGGCGGGTTCGCTGGGTGCAACGTGCACCATGGCGTATTCGATTTTGCCATCTTCGGCGCGGTTTGTGGCAATCATGTCGGGCTTGAGGAAGTCACCCGGCGTGATTTCGATCTCTGGATTGTTCGGCGTTGTGTCTATCACGTCGAGCAATTGCGGGGCAAACTCGATGGTCAACTCGATGCCGTACGAGGTTCTTCACGTTTTCAACGTCAACCAGGACTTCGACCTGCTGGCCGGTCTTCGATCGTCGTCGCATCGGGTACGATTTTGACAACAGTCGGTGATTTCCTCCCCAAAAGCGTGCATCCTGCGATACTCGTCATGAGCAGGATGAGTGGCGAGTCCAAGTCCAAAGGTGCGCAGTATTCTCGATTTCATAGGCTGACTCCTTTCGGTTCAAATTGCTGCGCGCCTGTAACTTCTCTGCGCGCGTCGTTGGTTGGTGCAACCTTTATTATAGTCCAATTTTCCGGCTTTGGAACTAACTTTTCCCGGTCTTGGGTGCGTTTGACTACATCGACAGACGCCTTGTCTCCAACTGATATAGAGATGTACCATCACACACAACTGCGTACCCAACGCATTGGCCATGTGGTGTTGGCGATTTTCATCTTCCTTTGGCCGTAAAAAACGCCTGCACCTTGTCTTTTCATGGAAGGCGGGTACAATCTGCTTACGAAAAGGCACGGGAGAAAGAGAAAAATGCCGGTTACATACAACGAATTACTCCAGGAGCTTCTGGAACAAAAGAGAGCATTTGTCCGCACAAGTCGAGACGATTGCGCACAGCGTGCGTGAGGATGGCGTGGGCTACAGCAATCACATGGCGGACGCCGGTACCGAGGTGTTCGAACAGGCGCGCGACGTGTCGCTGGCGCGGCAGTTGTCACGCTCGCTGGACGATGTGGAGCACGCGCTCGGCAAGTTTGACGATGGTACGTTCGGTATCTGCGAAGGCTGCGGCTCAATTATTGAGCTGGCCCGGCTCGAGGCTTTGCCGTCGGCGCGACATGTGTATGCGCTGCCAATCTCGTCGTGAAGGGATGCGATGAAGCCAGCGTTTCGCAGCCGGCTCCTCTATTTCGGGGCGGCGGCAACGGTTTTGGTTGTGGATCAACTGACGAAGTCGTGGGTGGTTAGCACGATTCCCCCGTATACTCCCAACTGATCATTTCCCCTGGTTGTCTCCGATTTTGTCGTTTACCTTCGTGCGGAACACGGGCGTAGCTTTTGGGTTGTTCCCGCAGTTGGCCGAGATCCTCAAAGTGCTGGTTGCCTGTGTTATCATCGGCATCATCTTTTTCAACGCACGCTACCGCAGACCGAAGTATGGTTGCATCTGGCGCTGGGAATGGTCACGGGTGGGGCAACTGGAAACCTTATCGATCGGTTTACCCGTGGATTTGTGGTGGATTTCTTCGACGTGAATTTCTGGCCTTTCCGCAATTATGCTGTCTTCAATATTGCGGATTCAGCCATCGTGGTTGGCGTCGCGGTTTTGTTGTTGGACTCATTCCTGACACCTCAGCGTGAGGAAGTGCTTGCCGATGGCTGAAAACAAGACTATGGTCGTTACCGAACCAATGCGGCTGGACCAATTCCTGGTTCAAACCTGGCCGGGATTGGATCGCGGCTCAGGTACGGCAGATGGTGGGCGGACGCGGTGTGTTGGTCAACGGTCAACCTGCCCTTAAAACCGGGCAGCGTGTCCAGGCGGGCGACGAAGTAACGGCCAATGTGCCGGAGGTTGTCGAGGATCAACGCGGCTACGTTGTACCGGCGCTGCCGTTATCGATACTTTACGAAGACGAGGTTATGCTCGTTGTAGACAAACTGGCCGATGTTCCTCTACATCCCGGCAAGAAGTCGGCGCGTAGCACGGCCGTGGTGGCCCAAAATACGGTGGCGCAGCAGTTAACGGAGCTTGACCCAGCCATTGCCCACGTCGGCGGGGCCGGACGTGCGGGTATTGTGATGCGGTTGGAGACGGAGGCCTCCGGCGCGCTGTTGGTCGCAAAGGATGAGGAAACGTACCGCGCGTTGCAGCGTTCTGGTCAAGCACGAGCGCGTGGAGACGGCTTATTCTGTTCTCGTCGATGGCCGGTTGACCGGTGAGTACCTCATCGACCAACCGATCGGGAATGTAAAACGTGCGCGGCAGCGATTAGCTGTCGCGCGTGAGGGGCGGCCTGCGCAGACTCTCTATCGCGGTCAGCGGCATTACAAAGATCGAAGGGCGCGATTACTCGCTTGTTGGAAATCCAGCCGAAGACCTCGCGATTGCATCAGATTCGCGTCCATCTTTCGTGGTACGGCTTCCCGCTGGTTGGCGATCGTGTCTACGGTTCGCGTCAACAGCCGATGCTGTCGGATCGTATCTTTCTGCATCTGAGCGTGCTGACGTTTCCGCATCCCGTGACTGGTGAGAAGTCTGCGTGTTGAATCACCGTTACCGCCGGAATTGCGTTCTGTTCTGCGTTATCTAACACGTCCCAAAGGCGATAACGAAATATGTTTGTGGAAGTGTTCTTGCTCCCTGCTTCCAACTTCATAATTCTACTTCCTAAAGGAGTTTGAAATGCGTGAGTTAAACGTTGCTGTCGTACAAATGGAACCCGAACTGGCCAAGATGGAGGCCAATGTTGGCAAAATGGCCGACTTCATCGCGCGGATCGCGACGGAGCAGCCGGTCGATATTATTGTCTTCCCAGAACTTTCGGTTACTGGGTTATGAGGGCGGCCAGCGCTTTGCGCAGATGTCGCAGCGTGTCCCTGGCGCGGTGACCAACATCCTGGGCCAGCACGCGACGGAGTTCGGCGTGTACGTCCTCATCGGGATGGCCGTCAAGGAGAAGGTCGAGACGGTGCTGTACAACAGCGCCGTGCTCATCGGGCCGGATGGCGGCGTCGCAGGCGAGTATCGCAAGGTCCACTTGCAGGCCGAGGAGCGTCTGGTCTTCCGCCCCGGTTACAAGATCGCGCCGATTGAGACCGAAGTTGGTATTGTCGGTTTGATGTGCGGGTGGGACTTGACCTTCCCGGAAGTCGCGCGCAGCCTCGTGCTCGAAGGTGCGGAAGTGCTGCTGCTCCCGGCGGCGTGGCAGGCGAAGGACGCCGATATGTGGCGCACGCTCCTGGTCGCGCGTGCCTACGAGAATGACATCTTTATCGCTGCGGCGAACCGCATCGGCGAGGAACCGTCGTACATCTTTGCCGGGCAGAGCGCGGTGCTCGCGCCGACCGGCGAGGTGATGGCGGCGCTCGAGGAGCCTGAGGAAGGCTACGTCGTCGTGCGGCTGGACCTGGACGAGATTCGCCATCGCCGTGAGGAGACGCAGATTATGCTGGCGCGCCAGCCGGGATCGTATCGCCCGATCGTGAAGAAGTACTGATCTCCGTGATTTGCTGCACGTCAAGTCCCCGGCACTTCTCGAAGTGCCGGGGACTTGTCATTTATGCGTCTTCTACAGTTTCCTGTCGTAGATGCGGTAGGTGCGGTAGATCTTTCCGTGCAGGTTGACCGCCGTTTGCCGCATCGGCGTGTTGCTCTCCAGTACCCACGAGAACTCGATATGGGTGTATCCATGGCGGCGCGCTACCATGAGATCTTCCAGCGCGAGGATCGCGTCGAGTCCACGACCGCGGTACTCCTCGACAAAGCCTCCGGCGAAACGCGCGAAGCGTCGTTACCTTTTTGCGTATCTTCCACCAGTAGAGCAGCTTCGCCATCGTCCACCATTCCGGCACGCCGGGGCGCGGATACGCGCGATGCAGCGCCTGGTTGAGGTCGGGCAGCGGCAAACTTGCGCCGATAGGTACGCCATCCTTTTCGGCAAAGAAGACCGTCTTGGGATCGAGGACGGACCTGAGTGACTTGGCCTCGTGATCGAGTTCGGCGTCCGTCATCGGGACGAAGCCCCAGTTCTTGGACCAGGCCGAGTTGTAGATCTTCTTGAAGGCTTTGGCGTCGTTGTCGAAGTCGTTCATCCTGATGTTGCGGAAGGTGACATCCTCCAGCCGGTCGCGCACGCGCTTTGCCACGCGCAGGACTTTGGGATTAAGCCCCGTCGCCGTCTGGTCCAATGTCGGAAACGTCGGAGATGAAGGCGTAGAGATCCTGCGCTTTGGTGTAGCCGGCACCTTCGATGAAATCCACGTAGTAGCGCGGGTTGTAGGTCAGCATGATGACGGGCGTGCCGTTCCACCCGTCGACGAGCAGGCCGCATTCTTCGTTGGTGGAGAAGTTCATCGGCCCACGGATGGTGTCCATCCCCTCGCCGCGCACGAAGTCTTCGGCGGTTTTCAGGAGCGCTTCGGCGGCTTCCTGATCCTTCAACACCTCGAAGAGGCCAAAGAAGCCGACTTTGTCGTCCCAGTATTCGTTGTGGTTGTAGTTGATGAACGCCGCGATGGTGCCGACGAGTTTGCCGTCGCGGTGCGCGGTGAAGTAGCGAACCTTCGCGTGCTGGTGGAATGGATGACCTTTCGGGTCGAGAAACTCGATGCGTTCGGAAACCAGTGGGGGGACCCAGTAAGGATCGCCTTTGTAGACTTCCCACAGAAAGCGGATGTACGCGAGTCGTTCTGCGGCGGTTTCGGCCGGTTTGATGACCAATTTACCTGGCATAATGCACCTCTTTTGGATAAATTCACAGAATGAAAACGGATGCCGCGATTATAGCCCGTTCCCCAAATGGGGTCAATTGGCGGTTTGGGTCCGTTTTTGGCCGGCTTACCCCCACCGTCTATGAGAATCTTATGCAGAGCTAATCCCTTTCTAATGACTTGTGTGTATGATGAAACTGGAGCTCGCCCAAAGGCGGGCGTTTTTGTCTGTGTCGGAACTTACGCTGACATCGAGGTTGGCGACTCGACTACAAGACTGAAGACTGCCAGATTGTCTTCACGGAGGACGTATGGACGTAAATCGATATACCGAGAAAACACAAGAAGCACTGCTGCGCGCACAGCGGATCGCGAGTGAACGTGGGAATCCGCAGATCGATCCTGAGCATCTGCTGGCAGCCTTGCTGGAGCAGCGCGATGGCGTCGTGCCGCAAGTGATCCTGCAGCTGGGGGCGATCCACAGCGACTGCGCGTCGACCTGGAGCAGGCTATCGCGCGGAAGCCGCAGGCCGCGTGGTGCGACGGCGCAGCCGGGGCCTTCGCCTGCGCTGTCGCGCATTTTGCAGGCTGCGGAGCGCGAAGCGGACGGGCTGCGCGATGAGTACGTCAGCACGGAGCACGTGCTGCTGGCGATGGCGGATTCCAGCTGCGGGTGATATCGCACGCTTCCTGGCGACGCAGGGCGTCGACCGTGAGGCTGTGCTGCGGGCACTGACGTCTATTCGCGGCGGGCAACGTGTGACGTCGCAGAATCCCGAAGGGACGTACAATGTGCTGGAGAAGTACGGTCGCAATCTGACGCAGCTTGCGCATCAGGGCAAACTCGATCCCGTGATCGGGCGCGATGAGGAAATCCGGCGTGTGATGCAGATCCTCTCGCGGCGCACGAAGAACAATCCGGTCCTGGTCGGCGATGCCGGCGTGGGGAAGACGGCCATTGTCGAAGGACTGGCGCAGCGCATCGTGCGCGGCGACGTCCCCGAAGGGCTTGAAGGACAAAGAGATTTTTCAGCTCGATATGGGCGCGCTGATCGCCGGGGCCAAGTACCGGGGCGAGTTCGAGGAACGACTGAAGGCTGTGCTCGACGAGATCGCGCGCTCCGAGGGGCGATCTGTTCATGTTCATCGACGAGATTGCACACGGTCGTCGGTGCTGGCAAGGCCGAGGGCGCGATGGACGCGGGCAATCTGCTCAAGCCGATGCTGGCGCGCGGTGAACTGCACACCATCGGCGCGACGACGCTGGACGAGTATCGCAAGTATATCGAGAAGGATGCCGCGCTGGAGCGCCGTTTCCAGCCCGTTTACGTGGATGAGCCGGACGTGGCGGACACGATCAGCATCTTGCGCGGTCTCAAGGAGCGCTACGACGCGCACCACGGCGTGCGCATCCAGGATGCGGCGTTGATCGCCGCGGCGACGTTGAGCGATCGCTACATCGCCGATCGGCAGTTGCCGGACAAGGCGATTGACCTGGTCGACGAGGCGGCGGCCCGCCTGCGGCTGGAGATCGATTCCAAGCCGGCGGAGCTGGACGAGATCGACCGCCGTGTGATGCAGTTGGAGATCGAGCGCGAGGCGCTCAAGCAGGAGCGCGACAAGGCCAGCAAGGCGCGGTTGAAGAAACTGGAGCAGGAATTGGCGAATGCTCAAGGAGGAGAGCAACGGTTTGACGCGCGCGTTGGGAACAGGAAAAAGCCGCGATTGCAGGAGATTCAGGATGTTCAGCAAGCAGATGGAGGATCTCAAGGTGGAGATCGAGCACGCGGAACGGCAGAACGATTACGCTGCGCGGCGGAGTTGCGCTATGGCAAGATGCAGCAGCTTGGAGCGCGATGTGGAAGCCGCCGAGGCGCGGCTGGCACAAGTCCAGGGCGATACACCCGCTGCTGCACCAGGAGGTCGGCCCGGAGGAGATCGCGCGTGTCGTCGCGAACTGGACGGGCATCCCGGTTTCGCGGTTGATGGAGGGTGAGCGCGAGAAGTTGATGCGGATGGAGGACGAGCTGCACAAGCGCGTCGTCGGTCAGGACGAGGCGGTGCGCGCCGTCTCCAATGCCGTGCGCCGCGCTCGCGCGGGGTTGCAAGCCCCCAACCGGCCTATCGGGACGTTCCTGTTCCTGGGGCCGACCGGCGTTGGGAAGACGGAGCTGGCGCGCGCGCTGGCCGAATTCCTCTTTGATACCGAGGAGGCGATGGTGCGCATTGATATGAGCGAGTACCAGGAAAAGCACACGGTCTCGCGCCTGATCGGTGCGCCGCCTGGCTACATTGGCTACGATGAGGGCGGACAGTTGACCGAGGCGGTGCGCCGTCGTCCGTACAGCGTGCTGCTGCTGGATGAGATCGAGAAGGCGCATGTGGAGGTCTTCAACGTCCTGCTGCAATTGCTCGACGAGGGCCGTTTGACCGATGGTCACGGTCGCACGGTGGATTTTACGAACACGATCGTGATTATGACGAGCAACACCGGCAGCCGGTGGATCAAGGAAGTGGGACCGGAGAAGCGCGCGAGGAAGCGTGATGGCGGAACTCGACCGCACGTTCCGTCCGGAATTCCTGAACCGCATCGACGATACCATCCTTTTCGGCAGTCTGACGCGCGAGCACCTGAAGGAGATTGTCGGTATCCAGGTGCAGGCATCTGCGGAAGTTGTTGGCGGAGCGCCAGATGGATATCGAACTGACTGATGCGGCGGAAACATTCTGGCGGACGAGGGTTACGATCCTGTCTACGGCGCGCGTCCGCTCAAGCGCGCGATCCAGCGGAATCTGCAGGATCCGTTGGCGATGGCGGTGCTGGAGGGGCGTTTTGGTGAGGGTACGACAATTCAGGTGGATGTTGAGGGCCGACAGCTTACGTTTGCGGTGATGCAGTAGCGAATGCAGTGGAATGCATACGGGGACGACTTTTTCAGTCGTCCCCGTTCTGTTTTTGCTGCCTGTCTTGACTAGAAGATGCTACGGATCATCAGCAGGAAGCCAAAGATGATGAATGGGATGCCCAGGATCGCGCCGATGACGGTGACGGTGAGCAGCACGCCCACGATCATAAAGACGAGGCCCAGAACGGCGGCGACGAGGCGTCCGGATAGTTTCAGAATCCACGTGATCAAATCCCACAGGGCCACGAACGGCCAGAAAATCCACGGTGTGCGCTTTTGTTTGTTTTCCATTGTCTCTCCTTGTATGGCGGTGTAGGGGCTTGTCCTTGCCCTGGGTAACCATAAGGATTGCCCCTACCGCTTGTGTTGTAAGTGAATTACGTATCTACAGGTAATACGTAGAATTCACGCGCAGGTTGCATCGTCGGTTGGGGGTGGTCGGCCGCCATGTCACGGTGACGGTGGTGCCTTGTTGCGGCTGGCTATTGACGGTGAGGTGTGCGTCGATGGCGTCTGCACGTTCGCGCATAATGGTTAAGCCCCAGGTTGTCGGGCAGTCGCTGGTTGACGTCGAAGCCGATGCCATCGTCGTGGATGACGGAGCTCCGCACCATCGAGCCGCAGTGCAGGCGGACCTCGACGCGCTGGGCGTTGGCATGTTTGGCGATGTTGTTGAGCGCTTCCTGTGCGATGCGGTAGAAGGCGACCTTGACGTTGAGCGGCAGGTCGCACTCGGCGTCGGTGACGACGTTGACCGGCACACGCGCGCGTCCCGTCGTCGCCTCGCCGAGTTGGTGCATCAAGTCGGTGATGGTGGCTTCGGTGAGCGCCGTGGGCGCAGCTCCAGGAGCAGCGTGCGCATTTCGGCCATCGCACCGCGCGTCAGTTCGCGCAAGTTCCTGCGTGCGGCGGCGCGCTTCTTCGGGATTCGTGATCCCACAGCCGCGCGAGCACGTCGGCGATGATGCTGGCGGAGAAGAGCGTTTGCGTCACGGCGTCGTGCAGTTCACGGGCCAGGCGTTGGCGTTCTTCGAGGGTGGCGGCTTGCTGCGCCTGTTGGTAGAGCCGGGCGTTTTCGATGGCGGATGCGGCACGTTGTGCGATAGCCAGGACCAGGCGCACGTCCTCGTCGTCGAAGGCGTGCGGTTCGCCGTAGTTGACGTTGAAGATGCCGAAGACCTGCGTCATCGACGATGATGGGGACGTGCATAAAGGAGCGGATGCGCTCCGGGTAGGTGATGTTCCAATCGACGCGGTTGTCGGCTGTAGTGTCCTTGACAGTGACCGGCTCGGCGTGTAGTCGCCACGTAGCCGACCAGGCCCTGATCGGTGCGAACGACATCATGCTCCAGTGTTTCTGGCTGGAATCCACGCGACGCGCGCGGTACGAGGTGTGTTTTCGCTTCGTTCCACGTCAGCAAGACACTTTTGTCGGCCTTCAGGATGTCGACGGCGACATCTGACCAGCGTTTGCAGAACATCGGTGAGTTCGAGGTGGCGGTAAAGTTCCTGGTCGGCGCGATAGAGGGCCTCGATCTGCAGCGTGCGTTGTTCAGCCTGGGAGAAGAGTTGCGCGTTGTCCAGCGCGATGGAGGCGAGTTGCGCGAAGCCGTTGAGAAGCTCGACGTCGCTGTCGCCGAAGGTGCGCTCCGACTCGCGTGGTGTAGGCCAGGCCGATGACACCGACGACATCTTGTCCGGATTTCAGGGGCATCGCCGACGACGGCGTGGATGCTGTTTTCGCGGATGCCGGGGACGGGCGTGCGCGCAGGCCAGGCGGCGTAGTTGTTGACGACCAGCGGCTCGCCGGTCTCCCAGACTCTGCCGACCAGACCCTGCCCCCAGTTCATCAGCACGTCCAGGGACTGCCGGAACAGGCCGACACCGACCTTGCGTTCCATCACGTGCTTTGCCGGGTTGAGCAGGTAGACGTAGCCGTGTTCGGTGTCGAGGAGTTGGGCGGCGCGCGCAATGACGGTGGTCCAGCAGGTCGCTGATCTCCAGGCGGTTCATCAGCGCGAGCGTGGTCTCGTGAGATGCGGCGAGGTATTCGTTTTGGCGGCGAAGCTCCTCTTCAGCCCTGCGGCGTTCGGCGACCTCCAGTTTGAGCAGGTCGTAGGCGCGCTCGAATTCACCGCTTACGCTGCGCCCGATCGACACAACCAGGAAGACGCCGAAAAGCGAGTAGCAGCGCGCCAATGCCGATGGTGAGCGCCTGCGACGTGCGTTGCAAGTTGATTGCGTCGCCGATGTTGGTGTAGAACTGGATTTCCTCGTTGCCGTAGAGGTCCTGCATTTGCCGGGTCAGCAGGTCGAGGATGCTATCAAACTGGTTAGCCGAGACTGCGGAATTCAGCTTCGGATGGGATTGATGCGCAGGCGTTCGACGCCGTAGTCGTACTGTTGCAGCAGGTAGGTCATCCTTCTGAGGGATTCGGTGATGTTTGGATCGGTAACAGCTTCTGCCGTCGCGAGTTCCATCTGTTTGTCCAGCGCCGCACGGCGCAGATCGAGCAGTTCGAAATTCTTCGACCGGTCGCGCAGCACACGGTTGGTCTCCATATGGAGTTGGATGATTTCGCGCTGGACGTTGCCGAGATTGGCGATTATGTAGCCGGACTTGGAACGCGCTGGCAGTGTTGAGGTTGATGTAGGCGATCATCACGACGCTGCCCAGCGCGACGATCAGCAGGATGATCATAAAGATGAGGACAACCTGCGCTCTGGAGAGCAAGCCTCCGGTTCCGAAGAGTCGTATCCTTCTCATAGTTTGCCTCTGCCTATGACTTAAGTCACAGGCTGATAGGTGAAGTCGGCTCAAGCCGACTGTGCCGCAGCCGACCTCGGTCGGCTTGGCGTAGCAGCCAGCGGATTCAGCCTACGGATGAATCCGCGCCATGAATGAGCGATGCAGCCAGCGAGAAACACGCGTTTTTGTAGCGTTCGGCGCTGGCGGGATCGTTGCGACGCCAGATGGAGATAGGCATATACTTCTGTACTTCGTAGAGTAGGTAGAACTGTCGCCGGATCTGCGGTTCGGGCGATGTATCACGCGGGATGCCATAGCCCTCCCAGAAGGGCGGTTCGCTGATGCCGCAGTAGTCGAGCACGGCGAACTCGATCTCGACATCGCCCCACAACGCCCGGTCGAAGTCTACCATGCCGGTGACGTTGCCGTCGACGTCGACCAGGATGTTCTGGCTCCAGACGTCCATGTGCAGCAGCGAGTGCGTAACGGGGCGATCGAACAAGTCGCGGTAGTGGTCGAAGAGATCGCGGAAGAGGTTCGCTTCGTCGGGTGTGTAGCTGCCGCAGGCTACGACGTCGTCCAGCAGCTTGTTCCACATCACGTGGAAGGCGTCGACCCACGTCGATTGTGGCTCCATCGGGTTGTATTCGCCCAGGTAGCCATAGTCGGACGTGTTGAGATACGCGGGAGCCGTAAGCGCGTGGAGTTGGCGCAGGTGCTGACCGACCTGGTAGAGCGCGCGCTGCCGATGTGCGTTCGTCATCCAGTGCGCTTCGCTGAGGGGCGTGCCGGGTAGGGCGCGCAGCAGCATATAGTCTCGGTCGATGCGTGTGCGGCTGAAGTCATAACCCACGATCTCCGCGACCGGCATGTTGGTTTTGGCGCGAATCAGTTCGTGCAGCGCGGGTTCCTGTCGCATCATCAACCGTTCGTAGAAGAGGAACCGCGTTTTTCCGTTGGATTTGCCTTGTGCGTCCAGCGGTACGTCGTCCGGCGGTGCGATGCGCAGTACATAGCGACCCGCATCGCTCTCCACCCAATACGACCGGTTGTGCTTCCCGGTGCGGACCGGTGCGAAACGCAGCGAATCCGGGTTTGCGCCGATATAGGGGAGAGTTAGGGTCGTGAGTGTCGGTGTGTCGAAGTGGTCGGTCATTATCGTGCTCCGGTACGTTCGATTTCTCTTCGCTAGACTTTATCCAAATGTACTTTTCAAGTTGAATAACACACGGCTTCAAACAAGCGCAGAAGCAGCGACGGCGCGATTTTATGCATGTCGGGGGTTTCAGCGGACATTGATAAACCCCAATGCTCCCAGCTGCGGCGGCGCACAAGGGCCAGGGCATCAGAAAAAGTCGGCGTGGTCTTGTGATACCAGGCGGCCTGGCGCACTGGGAGCTGCCCATTGCGTTGTGATTGCTGAGCGAGTAACGTCACCCACGAAAACAGGCCCAATAATACGGGCGTGGTGCGGGCAATGGCCAGAGCAGACCACTGACGCTGGGTCTCGACACCCAAATGCGCGCGCACTTCCTGAAAGGTGACTTCCTACCTGCCAGCGCCGTACGAACCAGCGCAGGATTTGGAGTTGGCCTACGGGAGAGTCAGTACACAGCAAAGCCCGGGACTTGAACTTGCCCGCCGGATCACGGACCAGCACCCAGCGGAGCGGAACGACCGGCATGCCACCATGATACCATAGCGCCGTTCCACTGGTAATCTCGACCATGGTAGGCCCCTGCCCATACCAGTCATCTACAAAGGCCATTTGCCAGACCGTGCGCGGGTTGTCCAGCACGGCCTGGAGCGTGGGCAAGCGCGCGCCGCGTTTGCGGGGGCGGCCTACTTTGCGGTCGGTTTGCGGGGGAACGGGTGCATACAATGCCGCATCGAGGCGCAACTGCGTCACCACATGCACCCGGGTGGGCAAGCGTCTGCAAGCTGCTCAAAAGAGCCAAGGCCGCGTAGCTACTGTCCGCAACCACGATGATTTCGCGCTCCGGCAGCCAGCGCCGCACTTGCTTGGCCATCTGCCGGGCCCAATCGGTGAGTTTCTTGGGTGACCGGGGCGTGTCGGCGTAGAACTGCGCCGAGGGCGCGAGCACGGTGAGAAAAGGCAACGCCCATACCCGCTGCGCCCACGGCACCGTGACCAATAGTTGCAGGCTGATCCAGCGTAACCCGCTCGTTTTTACAAAGTGGCTCTTGCTCGAGCGCACGGCATCACGGTAGATACCTTTGGCCGCGATCTTGGCCCCGCGCCGGCGTTCGATCGTTTCATCTATTCCGAGCACCACCGGCCCACGGGGAAGGAAAGTGTGCAGTAACAACCGCAGCAAAATGGCACTGAGTTCTAGTGGTGACCACTTGGCCCGATTCAGCACCCGGTGATAGTTCTGAAAATGACGTTCCTGACTCAAGCCCATAATCCGCAGGATCGCCGTGACGGTACGTTTACCCGGCGCCAGCAGCGCCCCCACCGCTAACACCAACGCGGATTGCCAGACCCGCTGCGAAAAGCACGGTTGTACTTGTTCAAACAGTGTGTTATATTCGTCAGGTAGGGTGAGCATTGGGCACCTCTCTTGGCCGAGATTTGCCCTAGCTTACCCTTTTTTGTGTTAATGTTCAAATGGATAAAGTCCAGCTTAGTCTACCACAAAATACAAGCAAAACCGGGGCGCAACGCGCCCCGGTTGGAATAAAGGTCGAACGGTGCGTGTTACTCGATGGCCATATAGCCCGACCCCTTGGCGCTACAAATGGGGCACTCGTCGGGCGGTTCTGAGCCGACGTGGGTGTGGCCGCAGGTGCCGCAAACCCAGTATTCAGCGACTTCGTTGTCTTTGCTGAGCGCTTCAAGTGCCGCATTGTAGAGCTTTTCGTGGATCATCTCTACTTGCATCGCCCAGTCGAACGACTTCATTGCTTTCGCGTGTTCATCGGATTTGGCATCGCCGATAAATTCGGGATACATTTCAGTGATTTCGTAATGCTCGCCACCGATGGCAGCTTGCAGGTTCTCTGCCGTGGACTTGATCTCGCCCAGTGCCCGGAAATGGTTGTGTGCGTGGACGGTCTCGGCAGCGGCGACGGCACGGAACAGCCTGGCGACGGCGGCATAGCCTTCTCGGTCGGCTTTTTTGGCGTATGCAAGGTACTTACGGTTAGCTTGGGACTCTCCAGCGAACGCGGCCCACAGGTCATCAACAGCTTTCATGGTTATATCCTCCTAAATTAAAAGTGGTTTACAACGATACGCTCTTGATGATACGCAAGTTATTTTTTTTGTCAAAACGGATTTTGGGGAAAGGATGACCGTCAAGACGCCGAGTTTTGTGGTTCTGCTCGGCGTCTTGATCGGTCGCGAACTTGGGATATTTGTTCTACTTGTCTATTTCGCGGATCGATACGCTGCCGATGCCCAATCCGAGGGTGAGGTTCGCGCGGTTTTCGGCATCGCTGTAGCCGGGCGAAGTGTAAATGTTGTCATTGCGCGAGTAGTCGGACGGGATGTTGCGTCCGACGATGCCGGTGTCGGTGCGGACGCGGAGGGCCATCCCTTCCGGTACTTTGATGACGATGGCGCCGATACCGCCGTCGATGTCGATGTCGAATTCGCCGGTGGTCGGCAGTTCAATTGTGACCTCGCCGATGCCGAAATCAACTTTGACGTCGTCGATAGCGAGTTCGCTCAGATCGAGGTTGGCATCGCCGATGCCCATATCGGTATCGAGATCGAGTTCGGTGTCGGGATTGAAGCGCAGATCCCACGCATACTTGAGTCCGGGACCGGCTGCAACGAAGTTGTAAGTGCCTTGCGTTTTCACTACGAGCCTTGCGTTTGTCCCGTCCGCGAAGTCTTGCGTGATGCGTTCGTTGCGACGATAGCGGATGGTTCCCTCGACGAAGTTGCCCGAATCTTCGAGCGCACCTACGTTGACCTGGCCGACCGCCGGGGCCAGTGTGACGCGCGCGGCTTCGATGTCGTTTAGTGGTTCGCTGATCTCAATGGCTTGCGGGGAACGACCCCGCCGTCGATAGGCGCTACGCCCACAAACCAGATCGCGCCCGCGATGAGGCCCGCCACAATAATCGCTGCGGCGAATGCACCCAGCAGCGAGCGTCGACCAACGAGAAGCTCCAGTCCTGCCGCGATCAGCAGCACGGGCCACAAGCTTACCACTTCCCATAGTCCCCAGTTCAGGTATCCGAGGTTGTTGAGTAGCATGATAATGCCGATGCCGATCAGAATCGTCGGGCCGACGAGGTCAACGTGTTTGTGTCCTTTATCCATAATTTGCTCCTTGCCGGATGGGCTATTCCCAGTCATCGGACCGGCGGAAGATGATGTAGAGTCCCAGGGCGATGATGGCCGCAGGGCCGATGAAGCTGATCAGGCGCGTGGACGCCGTGATGATGAGCAAGCCGATCAAGCCCGTGATGCACGCCGGGTAAATCGCCCACCGCATCCGCCCATCTTTTGTGGGCATCAGATAGACGATGGTGAATGTCAAGCCGATGCCGATCATAAACAGTCCGGCGAAGAGATTTTCGCCCAGCCACGGCTCCAGCGCGGTCAAGAGGGCGAGACTGCCAAGGATGCCCATCGGAATGACCGCCCACCATTCGGTAGTAGCCGTGCGGACGTAAACGCCGAAGAAGGCCACGGCCAGGCTTCCCAAAAAGATGGACGCGCCGAACGTGTCGCTCAGGCGTGGGAAGAGCTGGTCGAAGCCGATCAACGTGGCGATGCCGAACGTCGCCATTCCCGGGATTGATATAATGATTTCTCTAAATTCTTCATAATCAATTTTTTTACTTGTTTCACCTAAATGTTATCTTTTAATTTTTTGATTTTACTATGTATATTACCTAAAAATTGTTTATTGTATAAGTTATATTAAATATTCCTTCATTTTTGAGTACCAGAATTTTTTTGGGAGTTTTTGTTTGGTTTTTTCCAAATGTTTTAAAAACTAATATAAACAGATTAAGACATAAATTGGAATTATGTTAATTTGATATTGGTGTGATAAAATATGAGTAAAAATAAATTACATGTATATGGAGCTATCGGAGTAATATTGTTGGTGGTTTCTTTTCAAATTATTGGTTTTTTATCTCTGCCTGGTGGTAAAGATTATGATTTGACTATTTATACGTTAGAAAATTTTGAATCTTATAGTGCGTTAACAGATTATTTAACAGATGATTCAGGTTTATACTTCCTATTGGGATCTAGATTTTGGGTCTAATCCTACTGGACTAGTCAATAAATGGCTAGACGGAACTTATGATAATTTCGGATTATTACTATCTACAGCAGGCACAAATCTGGAACAATTTGATAGTAAAGAAGGGACATTTGTACCGTTTATAAGGATAGTTTATTCAGATGGATCGGTGGATGTAATGGATATAGCAGATACTGAGCTGAATGAATTAGATAATGATGTAAATTTCTGTAATGAAGTATATTTATTTAATGGAATTGTTAACGGATATCAAAAGTACTCTGTACTTAAATTTGATATTGAACCAACAACTAATGGTGGCTGTACACTAACACCTGGATATTGGAAAACACATTCTGAATTCGGTCCCGCACCTTATAACAACACTTGGGCACAGCTTCCTGACGGGGCAAGCACTACATTCTTCCTAAGTGGTAAAACTTATTATCAGGTGTTATGGACATCTCCACGAGGTAATGCATATTACAACCTATCATTTCATTACATTGCAGCGGGACTAAACTTCCTTAATGGAGCTGATCCGACTGCAGCACAGGCTGCATATAATGATGCAACCGTACTGTTCAACACTTACACACCAGCACAAATTGGTGCACTGAAAGGTAACAATGCGCTTCGTCAACAGTTTATTAACCTGGCCGGAATTCTAGGTAACTATAACGAAGGTATAATAGGTCCAGGACATTGTGATGATTAAACAACTTGTTATCTGAAACCAGTTGATGATTTAATTTCGATGTTTATTTTTTTAAAAGGCTGTCTATACAGGCAGCCTTTTTCTAGTAATAAATTTTGAAGTGATTATTTCTTAACACTAAAGAAAATATATAAAATTTATAGGTGCGATGTTTTTAGCTTTTAAGAAATTAATTGTTTTATTTTTGAGGAATTTCTAAATGAACTAGAACTTTCTACATTTCTACTTTATCTGACTGAGTGAATATGTAGTAAAGAAAAGAATATTTTATAAAATCTTTTCAAGAATATTAAGCAGTGAAACTGGTTATAAATGATTGATTATATTTTTTAGATTTAAGAGTGCCTTTGTTTATGGAATAAATGAACTATACAAAAAAATAAATTAACATTTTCCTACTGCATCACCAAATGTTATTTATAATATTAAGTTTGGTGTAACTTAATGTATTAACCTTCTCTTAAATTCAGTAATATAAAAAAGGGACAGGCGCTTTGCCGTCCCTTTTTAGTTAAAGTTTAATCAGGTTTATTTAATTACCATCATTTTCCTGATATCACTAAAAGTTCCTGCAGTTAGTTTATAAATATATGCCCCGCTCGATAATCCACTTGCATTGAAATTTATTATATGAGTCCCAGATTCTTTATACTCATTTAATATACTTCTAACTTCCTGACCATTAATGTTATAAAGTGTAAGCTTTACATTTCCACTTACAGGTAAACTGAAATGAATTGTAGTGGTCGGGTTATATGGATTAGGATAATTCTGGCTAAGCTCATATTTCATTGGTGTATCAAGATCAACTTCAATCTCCTTTGAATATTCAAACTGCCCATCTGAATCAATCTGTTTTAATCTATAACTGTATTTTCTGGCAGTTAAATTATTATCTTCAAATGAATAGTATTTCGGTGAATTTGAATTACCGTTTCCTTCTATAAATCCAATCTTTGTCCATCCCTGGGTGGGCGAAGTCGAAGTCCTCTCAACATCAAACCCAAAGTTATTAATTTCTGTTGCTGTATTCCAACTTAGTTTAACTGTTGAGCCGATAGTTGTAGCCGAGAAGGATGTGAGTTCCACCGGAAGAAGATTTTCTTCATAAGCTCTTGCAGCATCAAACATTTGTTGTACTAATATAGGTGCAACCAAACTACTCGCTAAAGCGTTGGGGTGAGAATCCCCTGTACCATCTGCATAATTATCATTCATCCAATTATTGCCACTATTTTTTAATAAACTAAATATATCAAAAATATAGACATTAGTGGGGAATGCTCCGTAAGTTGCATCTAATCCTGCTTGTAAAGTATCTATCATCCAAGTATTAAATTGTGCTTGTGTAAGTACATCTGCTGCAGAATTACCAGCACTTTCTACTTCTGCTGGTATATCCCAAAGAATCCAATATTTATCTGGGTATTGTTCCATCGTCGCAACCATATTTCTTATAAAGTATTTATAGTTCCCAGTTAAATGTCCTACTGGATAAGTGACAGTATCTAATGCCATATCTAACATACCAGCACTATTAAAACCAAAAGTTACATTTATAATATCATAGGTACTTGGTACTGCATATGCTGCAATTACATTTTGGGTATTACTAAATCCAGTACCACCAAAGAAAACTTGATTCCATTGCCATATCATATCTCCGACTAAAGGATAATCGGGTGTTATCCTTATGATGGTGAAAGCATCATCACCAGTAAAACTATTTGTTGAATTATAAATAGCCACTTCATTTGGTACTGTTGTTGTACCCGACGAACCTACTAGTGAATGATCATATATATGAGTTCCAGATGATTGAGAAAGATATACAGTCCTTCTAAATGTTTGCTGAGGAAGTATAGTTGAAATAAATCCAATGAAGATAATTAATGTTAAAAATATTTTATTTTTCATATCGTACCTTTGTTTATGTTTATAGTATTGCATTTAGGTCTATCATATATTCTAATAATTAATCAAGTTTTTCAATTCATCTTAAATTTACTTTATGCTTATAAGAATTTAGAATTATGAGCAGCAGAAAACAATCGAGCGAAGGGATGAAAAAGGGACTACTTGTTTAGGTTTAATGAATAAACATATTATTCGATTATTAATAGAAATGTACTTTAAATTTTTCTGCGAATAATGTTAACAAGTGTATTGCTCATTCGGAAAATTAAGTTGAATCTTTAATTGTACTTGGTTGAATAATCCTAACTTATTATTTAATTTGTTTATAATTGATAAGAAAGAATATTTATATTAAATCTTTTCAGGAATATTATATATTGTTTTACGTGTGAATTTGGTAGTCAAGAGTAGCAAAAAGGTAGCAAAAGTTCTGGTCGGCTCAATTTAGGTAGAAAAAAAACCTTTGAAAATGACTTAAAAAGAGCATTTTCTTGTATAAAAATTTTGTAAAATCGACCTGTCACGCAGGAGGTCGGAGAATTAAGTAATCTGTCTATAAATTATATCTTTATCCAATTTAAGGATGATATGCAATACTTGAACCAATCCAGCTTTGGTTTTTGTTAAAATCCACTCCCATCATCTTTCCTTTGCTTGTACGGATAAGATTGTTAACCAACACCGGTTTCTCATTTTTATTTTCCCATAAAAACATCATTCTAATTTCAACTTTAGAAAATCCATCGGGTGTTTCTATAAGAGGAGCATAATCAACTTTTTGCTGCAAAATGTAGTTGCTTTTGTTTTCAATTGCATCAAGTTTTTCTTTGGTTACATCAATATCAACTCCAAGTCCGGCAAATGAGAAGAGAGGTTTTAATACAAAATCGCTTAGCAATTCTGGATATTTTTCTAACTCATTTAAAAAGTAGCATTCAGGTACATAATTTCCCATTAACAGCGGCAGAGAGAATTTACTAATCTTAAAAAACCAGTTTGGATGACCGGCCCATTCAGCATCTATCTCATCTCTAAAATCAAAATCAAATTTTACTTGTTTTCTTTCCAGCTCGTCAAAAATTACCCGGTTGTAAATTCTTTTTACCTGAATCTCTCTTCCATCTTTGGTGTAAAATAGTTTTTTACCGCGTTTTTTTATTTTAGATAAACAAACAGTTGTTACGCCGGTAATTTCTTCGGTTGCGGCAAAATCAATTCTAGTTTTTTGTTTTTCCGGTTCGATTTCAAGTAGAATAACATTTTCCGGATCATGGTTCCCAACAATCAGGGTAGTGAGTAATTTTCTATAAGCAGTCTTATTCAAAGAGCTGAAATAGCTGTTAAAACCAACAGGGATATCGAAATACTTTCTAATCGATTCATTAAGGTAAACTTGATATCCATAAAGTGATGGAAAAGCTTGAAGTTCTATTAATCTTGGTAAAAGTTTTTCTCCGTTTTTTGAGATCGCAAAATCTAATTGTAAAAAAGGCGGGTGCTCAAAATCGTTTGGAACAATTAAATGTTCAGGAACTGCATCTTTAGATCTTTCTATAAAATCATTCTGCTGAATTTGAGTAATTATATCGTCACAAGCTCTTACAAGTTCACTTGTTAGTTCGCGCGATAGAAACAGGGGTGTTTCACACACTCTAAAATCAGTAGGGTATTTTAGAACTGAATTTAAATCTGATAAAAAATCTTGATAAATCTTAGTAGAGAAATCATTATTAAACTTTTTTCTAATTTCAGGAATCATTTCTATGCCGTGACGGAAATTAATTGATCAATTGCATTATTTAGAAACGTGGGAAGAACAGTATTCCGGGTTAATTTAATCTTGTCAGGATGTTCCAGCCACTTAATCATTTCAAAATATCTTTCTTCGTTGTATCTATCAATAATAAATTTTTTTCTTTCGTCTTGTTGGAAGTGATAGAGCATACTTTCAGGATCTGCCTCGGGATGAAATTGAGTTCCCACAATCTCATCTGAAATCCTTATTGCCGTTATTGCAGGGTTATCTTTGTTCTCATCCTCCGGAATTTCCCACGACAATATATTTGCTTTAAATTCATCAATCTTATTTTGATTAGGGTTTACGACCTGCCAATGCCTAATATCGGCGGCGTAAAACGGTTCTGTAAGATTTTTTAATATCGGATCAAGTTTACCTGCATCAGTTTTTTCAAAAGGCATTACGCCAAATGAATTGATAAATCTTTTATTTACATCTCCAAATTGAAAATATCTGGCCATCATTTGAAATGAATGGCAAATAAAGAAAATATATTTTTTTTGATCTGAGGTTTGATTGTGATTCCAGATTTTATCAAGCAAACTAAAGTAATCTTTATCCCATTTTTTATTTTCATCTTCAAACGGGCTTCCGGGTCCGCCTGACGAAATAAAAATATCGTAAGTTAAATCTGGAACATCACCTTTAAATCTTGTTTCAAATACATCATACTTCAAATCAATATTTGAATTGGATTTGCCTGAATCAGAAACAATCTCACCAATGCATCGCATTCCTTCATTACGCTCGTTGTTATAAAGGTCTATTGTTGCAACTTTTATTTTTGGTTTTACCATCTTTTTATTTTAAGTCCAATCCGTAATGTGTTTCTTCAATAATGTAATCAACAACATTTTTTGTGTCGTGTGATTGATTCCAAACATCAAGCTGTCTATCAGCACCGGAGCCCATTTCAAGAATTTTATTAATATATTTTAGTTCGTCTCTTGATCCAAGGTCATCCACTACATCGTCAATAAATTCTAATAATTCGCCAATGAGTAATTTATATTCTACTTCTTCCTTTTTCCCAAAATCGATTAATTTTCCTTTAATTCCATATCGAGCGGCACGCCATTTATTTTCTGCAATATAGGCCCGACGGTAAAGTCTAAAACCTAAATTCTGTTTGATTAATTTATGTAATTTTGCCACAACAGCCTGCATTACGGCGGTAAGAGCAATTGTTTCATCTACACGCATTGGAACATCGCAAATACGAAATTCCAAAGTTTTAAATACCGGATGAACACGAATGTCCCACCATATTTTTTTTGCATTGTCAATACATCCGGTTTTAATAAGCAGTTCTACATATTTATCATATTCAGAAACACCGTTAAAGAAATCAGGTATTCCGGTTCTAGGAAATCTATCAAAAACTTTACTTCTATATGATTTAAAACCCGTGTTTCTTCCAAGCCAGAACGGGGAGTTTGTTGAAAGAGCAAAAATATGCGGCAAAAAATATCTTGCAGCATTCATTATATGAATTGCAACTTCTCGGTCCTCAACTCCAACGTGAACGTGAAGACCAAAAATTAAATTAGCTCGTGCAACCTGCTGCATATCATCAACAATAACTTTATAACGCGGATGTTCCGTAATTTTTTGATCTTTCCAGTGAGAAAATGGATGTGTACCGGATGCAGCTATTCTCAAACCGCTCTTCATTGCAAGCTTTGCAAGATTTGTTCTTAGCTTGGTCACTTGTTCACGTGCATCAGAAACATCACGGCAAATATCGGTACCCATTTCTACAACTGATTGATGCATTTCAGCTTTTACATTCTCAGCAAGAATCATTTTGCCGTCATCAAGTATTTGCTGGATATGAGATTTTAATTCTCTAGTAACAGGATCTACTATTTGAAATTCTTCTTCAACTCCGAGAGTAAATAAACCAGCTTCTGTCATATTATCATTTCTTTCTTATTTCAAAGGTTTATTGTTTGCAAATGATGTAACGAAAGATCCCCAAGTAAGATTATTCTGTTCAGGTTTATGCACCTTGGCTCTTCTAATTGCCATATTTGCAGCTGCCTCAACAATCCACTCAAAATTATCTTCACCAACAGAATTTATATCTGCATCAGGCGCAGGATTGCAAAAATCGATTGCATATGGTACTCCATCACGGATAGCAAACTCTACAGTATTAAAATCATAACCTAAAGCTTTGTTAAGTGCAAGAACACCATTGTGAACATTATCCAGTAATTTTTTCTCAAGTGGTTTTGGATTTCTTACATAACGCAAGTGATGCGGTTGACGAGGATCATACTGCATAATGTGAACATCTTGTCTGTCTAAACAATAACACCTAAAATATTCTGTAAATACAATTTCCTCCTGAAGCATCATTACAAGCTGACCAGTCTCATTATAAGCTTTAAAAAACTCATCCATATTATTCAGCCTATAGACATTTTTCCATCCGCCTCCCGCAAATGGTTTAAAGTAAGCGGGAAAACCGATGTACTCAAATATTCCTTCCCAATCTAAAGGGTAAGCAAGATTGCGGAATGATCTTTCATTTGTATCTGGCGGATGCTGATTTGATGGAAGTATAACTGTTTTTGGAACTGCCACCCCGATTTTTGTGGCAAGTGCATTATTAAAAAATTTATCATCCGCGCTCCACCAAAAAGGATTGTTTATTACCGCTGTGCCACTGATTGCTGCGTTCTTAAGCATTGCGCGGTAAAAGGGAACATCCTGCGAAATTCTGTCAATCAGTACATCATAGCCAATGTGCTCGCCTTGAATAATTTTATTTATATGTGCGAGTTCTGCCGTAATAGCATTTTCTTTTTTTGCATTAACTCTATCCACAAATGCTTGCGGAAAAGTATTTTCCTGGCCAAAAAGAATTCCAATTTTTTTCATTTAGTTACTTTCTTTTTAATATTTATTTATAGTTTTTTTCATCCCCACTTCCATAGGCATCACTTTGGGAGAAAGTGGGAATCTATTTACAACTTATTGGATTCCCGTTTTCACGGAAATGACTAGTATCTTAAATAATCAATAAATAAAAAGTGAATCAAACTTCAATTTTGTTTAAATACTGAACAAACATTTCTTTCCACCAATTCCAATCGTGTCCGGTATTTTTTCTAACATCTAACCAATGTGGAATCTGTTTTTTGGTTAAGATTGATGAAAGAGTTTTGTTTTCATCAAGACACAAATCGTGTTCACCGGTGCCGAGAACAATACCCATTTTCTTTATCTTATCAAGAATTTTTTTATCACTTAAATTATTTAAGTAATCCGGGGGATTATTGAAATAACAATTATCATCATAATATCCATCCAGAAATCTTCTGATGTTGGAAGCACCGCCCATAGAAAATAAATATCCAACCTTATCAGGATTACGAAAGGCAATATTTGAAGAATGATATCCTCCAAAACTGCAGCCGCATAATGCAACCTTATCAAAACCGGTATCCTGAAAAGCAAATTCAATTACATCATTAAGAATTACTTCCTCATAAGCAATTTGATTTTTAACCCTTTCTGAAGGATGTATGCCCTGGTTATACCAACTTTCATTATCTAAACTATCAGGGCAATATATTTTAATTTTTCCTGAATCAATCAAATAAGCAGCCGCATTTGTTAAACCAAAATCTTTTGCTTGATAGTACCTTGCACGGGAGGTTGGAAAAACAATTACCGGAAAACCTGTTTGTCCAAAAACCAACATTTCAAACTCCCGATTAATAAATTGGGAGTGCCATTTATGATATTCTTCTTTCAAAAAAACACCGTTCGAAATTAAAAGGAAAGAGATTGATGATTTATAATTAGAGTTTCCATCAATCCAACTGCTCTAGAGCAAATATATAAAAAAATGGATTTAGATCAACATTTGAGGACCTTACTTGTAAAAATTATCCATCTTTTAAATTGATAATGCTTTAGTTAATATTTCAATTGTAAAATCGCTATTTTTATTATTCAATTATGAAATCAAAAAATCAGCAAACGCCCTTGATGGCGCAATATTATAAGGTAAAGCAGGCGCATCCTGATACAATTTTGTTGTTCAGGGTTGGGGATTTTTTTGAGACTTTTGAAGATGATGCAAAATTAGCTTCCAAAGTTTTGGGAATTACGCTTACCAAGCGTTCAAATGGCTCTGCCGGTGATACTCCGCTTGCAGGTTTTCCACATCACGCGATTGATAATTATTTGCCTAAACTAGTTCGTGCCGGATATAGAGTTGCTGTTTGTGAGCAAACAGAAAATCCAAAGTTTGCAAAGGGAATTGTTAAACGAGAAGTTGTTGAAGTTGTTACTCCGGGGGTTACTCTTTCTGATAAACTTCTTGATCACAAAAAAAATAATTATCTGCTTGCAATAGCAATTTTAGATCAAATTTGCGGATTATCTTTTTGTGATATTTCTACCGGCGAGTTTTATGTTTTTGAGATTCCGCTCGCACAGCTTGGCGAACAGATCGAATCTATAAATCCTTCAGAGTTTTTAATCCCTAAACGAGATAAAGAATTCTTAGGGAAATTGATGGAAAGAATTAATCCTTCATTACGAATTACAAAATTGGAGGATTGGATTTTTAATTTTGATTTTGCAAATGAACTTATTAAAAATCACTTTAAAACCGTTACTTTAAAAGGATTTGGAATTGAAAAACTAACTGCTGGAATAATAGCTTCCGGTGCCGTTCTAAATTATCTTAATGAAACACAGAGGGTAAACCTATCCCATCTTAATAAGATCTCTCTTTACAATCCATCTGATTATATGATTCTTGATTACTCAACAAAGAGAAATCTTGAAATTACTTTTTCAATGAACGATGGTGGAAAAGAAGGATCATTGATTTCAATTCTTGATAAAACTCAAACCGCAATGGGTGGCAGGTTGTTAAAGAAATGGATTTCTGCTCCTCTTCGTGATTTAGATTCGATAAAAAAGAGACATAACAGTGTTGAGGAATTATTAAATAATAAAAGAGTTAGAAAAGAATTAAATGAAAATTTAAGCGAAGTAGGTGATCTTGAAAGATTGATTTCAAGAATCTGTACAGGCAGAGCAACACCGCGGGAAGTAGTTGCCGTTAAATCATCTTTGGAAAAGATTCCGGCTATAAAAGAATTATTAAATTCATTAAAAGTTTCAACACTACAAAATATTTCTGAGCAGCTGGATCCTTTAGAAAATATTGTTGAAAAAATTTATACCGCAATTATTGATTCGCCGCCGGCAGCAATAAATGAAGGTGGAATAATTCGAAATGGGTTTAGTGTTGAGCTTGATGAGCTTCGTGATATTTCCTTGCACGGAAAAGAGTGGATTGCTACACTTCAGCAAAACGAAAGAGAACGGACAGGAATTTCATCTCTAAAAGTAAATTTTAACAATGTGTTTGGTTATTACATTGATGTGAGCCATACTCACAAAAATAAAATTCCGGATAATTACATTCGCAAGCAAACACTTGTAAACAGTGAACGTTTTATAACTCCTGAATTAAAAGAATACGAAGACAAAATTCTAAACGCGCAAGAAAAAATAAATGAACTTGAATCTCAACTGTTTAATGAGATTCGTGCAATTGTTGCTAATGAGGCAGAGATAATTCAAAAAAATGCAAGATTAATTGCAATGCTGGACTGCTTAAACAGTTTTGCTCAGTGTGCTGAAGAGTATAATTATGTAAAACCAATTGTGGATGAATCCGACAAAATAAATATTGTTCAAGGTCGTCACCCTGTTGTTGAAAGAATACTGGACCCGGGAATCAAATTTACTCCGAATGATTCTTTGATAGATAATTATGATCAGCAAATAATTTTGTTAACCGGACCAAACATGGCAGGTAAATCTGTTTACTTAAGACAGGTTGGTTTGATTGTTCTATTAGCTCAAATTGGTTCCTTTGTTTCAGCAAAGGAAGCAAGTATTGGGTTAGTTGATAGAATATTTACCCGTGTTGGTGCCAGTGATAACATCACAGCAGGAGAAAGTACATTTTTAGTTGAAATGCAGGAAGCTGCAAATATTCTTAATAATGCAACTTCTAAAAGTTTAATTTTGTTGGATGAAATAGGAAGAGGAACTAGTACGTTTGATGGAATATCAATCGCTTGGGCAATTACAGAATATTTACATGAAAATCCTGATATTTCCGCAAAAACTTTGTTTGCAACTCACTATCACGAACTAAATGAGATGGCGGAACTCTTTCCCAAAATAAAAAATTATAAAGTTGAAGTTCGTGAGTATGATGATAAAGTTGTATTTCTTCATAAGGTAAATCCAGGCAGAGCAGATCATAGTTACGGAATACAAGTAGCACAAATGGCGGGTTTACCCTTGTTTGTTACAAATCGCGCAAAAGAAGTTTTGGATAATCTTGAAAGTAAAGAACTAACGCCTTATGAAATTAAAAAAGAGCGATTAAAAAAATTAAAATCAGAGACTGATAATCAAATAAGTTTATTTGAGTTTAAAGATGATGCATTGCGAACTGAAATAAATAAAATGGAGTTGGATAAGATCACTCCTTTGGAAGCACTAAATAAATTAAACGAACTTAAAAAGAAGATGAGTAAAAATGATTAAAAAATATTTTTTATTTCTGTTTATTTTTTTGATTACATTTGCTTGCAGTAACAACGAAAGTGTTATTAAGATTGATGAGCTATATGTGAGCAAGCTGCAGCAGGAAAGGGAAAACAAGGATTGGGAATTACAGTATGATCCATATTCACCGTTTAGAGTTGACTCAACGGCAAAGTTTCAGCCGTTAAAATATTTTGATCCAACAACAGAATATATTTTTAAGTCTAAACTTTTAAAATCTAATGAAACTGATACAATCTCTATTTTTGGAACTCGTGGCGAAGAACGAAAAGCAATCATTGAGGGTTATGTTATATTAAACTTCGATGGAAAAGATCATAAACTTAATATCTATAAAAGTTTTGGACCACAGGGGCAAAGCTATCACAGTATCTGGTTTACTGATCAAACGACAGGAAAAGAAACTTATACCGTTGGCAGATATCTTGACTTTACATTAAATGATGATCCAGAATTTATTTATGAAATAGATTTTAATAAAGCTTATAATCCATATTGTGCGTATAGTGATCTATTTACCTGTCCAATTCCAACAAAAGATGATTTTTTGGATTTTGAAATTAAAGCAGGTGAGAAAAATTTTCATACTGAACCAAACACGGAGATAAAGTGATAGTTGTACTTGAAAAAACCATTAACGAAACACAACTAGATAATATTATAAAACATCTTGAGGATTTTGGATTTGCAATTCATAAATCTGAAGGTGAAGAACGTATGATTATTGGTGCTATTGGCGTGCAGCCAAACTTTGATACCCGAAAAATAAAAATCCTTGATGGTGTTGAAGAAGTTTACCGAATAACCGAACCATTTAAACTTGCAAGCCGCAGTTTCAAAAAAGATGATTCATTAATTAAAATTAAAGATGTTGTAATCGGTGGAAATGAAGTAAATGTAATTGCAGGACCCTGTTCTGTTGAAAGTGAAGAACAGATAATGATAATTGCAGAGTTAGTTAAAAAAAGCGGCGCAAAAATTTTAAGAGGCGGTGCATTTAAGCCTCGCAGTTCGCCTTATTCCTTCCAGGGATTGGGGGAAGATGGTTTAAAATTTTTACGTAAAGCTGCAGATCAGTTTGGCTTACTGGTTGTAACTGAAGTTCTTGAAAATTCTATGATAGATTTGATTTATAAATACACGGATATTTTTCAGGTTGGTGCAAGAAACATGCAAAATTATTCACTGCTTAAAGAATTAGGTTCAGCTAAAAAACCTGTAATGTTAAAACGCGGACTCTCAGCAACAGTTGAGGACTGGTTAATGTCTGCTGAATACATCCTATCAAACGGAAATCCTGATGTATTTTTATGTGAAAGAGGAATCCGAACTTTTGAAACATACACACGAAACACTTTTGATATTTCTGCTATACCTGTTGTTCACAAACGCAGCCACTTACCAGTATTTGCTGATCCATCTCATGCCACAGGTTTAAGAGATAAAGTGATTCCAATGGCTCGTGCAGCGGTTGCTGCCGGTGCTGATGGTTTGATGATTGAAGTGCATCACGATCCTGAAAAAGCATTATCTGACGGCCCACAAGCACTATTACCTGAACAATTTGCTGAGATGATGAAACAGATCCGCTTAATTGCAGGTGTTATTGGAAGAACAATGTAAATTATTTTTGTCACTGTTTTTTTGATGTTTGGTTTTATTCAAAATACTTTATCTTTGCCTCAAAATTTTTATCAGGAATAAATGAGCTTCGGAACAATTTCTAAAATTATAATTTATATTTTATTTATACTTTTTGCTGCCAATCAAATTTCTTTATCTCAAGAAAATCCATTCAGAAAAGTAAGCAAAACTTTCTATCCCGATGGAACCATTAAAACCGAAGGCGATTATTTATACGATCAGCTTGACGGACACTATAAAGAATTCTATCCAAATGGAAAATTGTGGAAAGATTGGAAATACGAAAATGGAAGAGAAGAGGGAATCTCTACCTGGTATTTCCCTGATGGAAAAGTTAGTATTGAATGGAACTATATCTATGGAAAAAAAGAAGGGGTTTCTAAATGGTATTATGAGACCGGTGAACTTTGGTCTGAACAGCAATATAGTAATGGTTTGTTACAGGGAATAACTTTAACATACTATAAGACGGGTGAGAAGCAGGGCGAATGGAATTATATTGATGGTGTGCTGCAAGGAATATCCAGAACATTTTACACTAATGGAAATGTTGAAGTAGAAAGAAAATTTGTTGATGGAAGGCAGCACGGCACCTCACGCGTTTTTCATAATGATAAATCATTGGCGCTTGAAGCTTTTTTTATCGATAACAAATTGCAAGGCGATGTTTTAATTTATGATAAAATGAAGACTCTCCGCGTTCGTGATACTTATATAAATGATGAATTAATTAATCGTGTTAGACTTGATTACCAAGGCAAAGTTGAATCAAAAGAAGAACTTGTAAAAAATTATTATCCCTCCGGCAGATTAGCAGATGAAACATATTTGATCGATGGTCTAAAAGATGGACCGATGAAAACATATTATGAAAGTGGTTTTCTTAAAGAGGAATGGAATTTTAAAAAAAATAATATTGCCGGAAGATCGTTTGAGTATTATGAAAACGGAGTGTTAAGCGTTTCTTCAGATTATGTTGATGGAGTGAAACGAGGGAATGAAAAATCTTACTATGAAAATGGGATTCTAAAAGCTGAAACTATTTATGACAGTAATCTTAAAAACGGTATTTGTCTTACCTATCACCCTAACGGAAATTTAGAAAGCATAGGCAATTATGTGCTTAATCGCTTAACGGGTAACTATAAAACTTATTTTGAGAACGGTCTTTTGGAATCAGAGCAAACAATAAAAGATGGAATGAAAGACGGCAAGCGAAACACTTATTACAGAAATGGTGCTTTAGAAAAAATTGAGAATTATGTTAATGGAAAACTTATTGGCTGGGTAAAAACCTATTATAAAGATGGCTCTATGATGAAGGAAGAGTATTTTGAGAATGGGCGATTGCAAAAAAGTAAAACCTACGGACAAGACGGTCTTTTGATCTCCACTTATGGTTACAATTAAACCAAATTTATTTTGTTATTAATCCATCAATTAAATATTTTCCATTCAGATAATCAATAAATAATAAACTTTCATAATCATTCTCGAGGTAAGTGATGAATAATTTTTTCCGGATTCTCACATTTGCTTTTCTTTTTTCTGTACAATTTATTTTTGCTCAAGTTAACTCTCAAAATCTCTGGCAGGATATTGATGAAGCACAAATAGTTACTGAAGGTGAACGTTTCATTTTTCCACAACAATTCAGAACCTTAATACTTGATGTTGAGGGAATGAAATCTTTTCTTTCAAACGCTCCGTTAGAATTTACTGATGCAGCAAAAACAAAATCATTAATAATGACTTTACCGATGCCTGATGGATCAATGCAAAGATTTTCAGTAATAGAATCCCCAATTATGGCTGTTGAATTGGCTGCAAAATATCCTGAAATAAAAACTTATCTGGGAAAGGGAATTGACGACCCTTACGCAGGGGTAAGATTTGATTTGACACCGCTTGGATTTCATGCCATGATTTTATCGCCAAATGGAAATGTATTTATTGATCCATATGCCCTTGGCGATACTCAAAACATTATTTCTTATTACACAAAAGATTTTTCTAATCCATCTAAAACTTTTGAGTGTGAAGTTGTTTCTGATGAGAGCAGATTACAGGAATTAAATTATCTTAGAGAATCAATGCTTCTTACTCCAACTGGTCCGCAATTAAGAACTTACAGATTAGCAGTTGCTTGTACTGGTGAATATGCTACCTTTTTTGGAGGAACAGTTTCATCAGCATTGGCAGCGGTTGTAACTAGTGTAAATCGTGTAAACGGTGTGTATGAAAAAGAAGTTGCTGTTAGAATGATATTAGTTGCAAATAATGATACACTAATCTTTACAAATGCAGCTACTGATCCATATACAAATAATAACGGCAGTACAATGCTTGGTCAAAATCAAACGACCTGTGATGCACGTATAGGTTCAGCAAATTATGATATTGGACATGTATTTAGCACCGGCGGCGGCGGTGTTGCTTATCTTGGAGTGATTTGTGTAAATGGTTCTAAAGCCCGAGGTGTTACAGGTTCAGGTGCTCCGATTGGCGATCCGTTTGATATCGATTATGTTGCACACGAAATGGGGCATCAATACAGCGGTAATCATTCATTTAATGGATCATCAGGTTCATGCAGCGGCGGAAACAGAAATGCTTCAACAGCATACGAACCTGGCAGCGGCTCTACAATTATGGCTTACGCAGGAATTTGTTCACCGCAAAACCTGCAAAACAACAGCGATGCATATTTTCACGTTGTTAACTTTGATGAAATTGTTGCTTATACAAATTTTGGAAGCGGAAATAGTTGTCCTGTAATTACAAACACCGGCAATGGTGCCCCAACTGTTACTGTTCCAACAGGCGGATTTTATATTCCTAAAAGCACGCCGTTTGTTCTTACAGGATCAGCAACTGATCCAAACAGCGATCCGCTAACATATTGCTGGGAAGAGTATGATTTAGGTCCTACTGGCGCCCCGGGAACTCCTTCTGGAAACGCTCCGATTTTTAGAAGCTGGAATCCTACAACATCACCGACAAGGTATTTTCCAAGGCTTCAAAACTTATTAAATAACACCACTGTAATCGGTGAAATTTTACCTACCTACGCAAGAATTTTAACTTTTAGATTGACCGCAAGAGACAATAAACTTGGCGGCGGCGGAGTTAATTATGCACAAATGCAGTTTAATGTTGATGGAAATTCTGGTCCATTTACGGTTACATCTCCAAATACAAATGTTACCTGGGGCGGTGAATCTTCACAGACTGTAACCTGGAATGTTTCAAATACAGATATTGCTCCTGTTAATTGTGCTAATGTTAAAATTCTTCTTTCAACTGATGGCGGACAAACTTTTCCTACAACATTGGTTGCAAGTACACCAAACGACGGCAGTGAAATAGTGATAATCCCAAACACACCAAGTACAACCGCAAGAATTAAAGTTGAAGCTGTTGGTAATATTTTCTTTGATCTTTCTAACGTTAATTTTACGATTGAAGAAGTTGTACCTGTTGAGCTAATATCTTTCACAGCACAAACTACCGATGCTGGTGTTGTGCTTAACTGGACAACAGCAACAGAAATTAACAACTCAGGTTTTACGATTGAACGCGGTAGAGATGAAGAAAACTTTACATCAGATTGGATTTGTAAGCGGAAAAGGAACTACGACTGAAATATCTAATTACAATTATGTTGATAACGATATTGAGTCAGGTAAATATTATTACAGACTTAAACAAACAGATTTTGATGGATCATTTGAATACCTAAATGTTGTACTAGTTGATGTTGGATTGCCAAAACAATTTGTACTAAATCAAAATCATCCAAACCCGTTTAATCCAAGTACAACAATTAAATTCCAGCTGCCTGTTGATGCTAAAGTTAAAATTGAATTGTTTAATTCAATCGGACAAAAAGTTAGTGAAATTCTAAACAGCGATTTATCCGGCGGTGTTCACGAAGTAAATTTTGAAGGCTCAAACCTTTCTAGCGGAATTTACTATTACACAATGAATGCAATTGGAAAAGATGGAAAGAATTTTACTGCTACAAAAAAAATGATATTGATGAAATAGAGTTTATTTGTTGCACTGAGCGAAGTCGAAGTGTGACACTCTTACAATATTTTTTTAGGCACGAGTAATCGTGCCTTTTTGTTTTTAGTTTTATATGTACTATCATAATCTTATTTTTAAGCCGTAAAAATTTATTAACTATAAATTGAACAATTATGTTGGAATACTTTCAATTCGATAATAAAAAAGTAACATCAGAAGAATGGGATGAATTTGTTGAACAATCAGATAATGGTACGATGTTCAGCAAAAGAAAATTTCTTTCTTATCACGATAAAAATAAATTTAAAGATAAATCTCTCTGTGTAACAAAGGATGGAAAACTTCATTCTGTTTTTACAGCCGCATTAATTGAAAGAGATGGAAAGAAAATTTTATCATCACATCCGGGCGCTTCTTACGGCGGATTTGTTTACAACAGCGAGTTAAATTTTAAAGAAGCACACGATCTTGTTGATATGATGATTGAGCACGCTAAATCTGTAAAAGCAGATCGCATACAATTAACTTTGGCTCCGATAATTTATCAAACAAAATATTCCAACTATCTTGATTTTGCTTTAGTCAGGAATGGTTTTCAATATTTAAAAAGAGAAGTTTCGAGCGTTGTTCAGTTAGATTTTGAGCCTGATCAATTACTAAACACTTATCGTGCAGAAGCTAGAACAGCAACTAAAAAAGCTCTTAAAAAGGGAGTGGAAATTGTTGAGACTGAAAGATTTGATGAATACTACGAAATCCTAAAAAAGAATTTAAAAGTTAGACACGGCGTTAATCCTGCCCACACTTTAGAGGAATTAAAGAAAGTCAAAAATCTTTTTCCATCAAAAGTTAGATTGTGGGGAGCTTTTCTAAATAACGAAATGCTTGCAGGCGTTTGTAATTTTTCAGTAAACAAAAATGTTGTGCTTGCATTCTACATTAGCCACGATGAAAAATTTCAGGAGTATCGTCCTGTAAATTTATTATTTTATGAAATAATGAAACGATATCAGGCAGAAGGATTTAAGTTTTTAGATTTTGGAATTTTTACTGTGATAATGGAACCAAATTGGGGTTTGGGAAGGTTTAAGGAAAACTTTGGTGCACGCGGCATTTTTAGAGATACATTTTACAAAGACATTTAATTATTTAAATTATATCATATCTAAAACAAAAGATGACATCTTTAGGAAAAGATGTCATCTTTTAAATATTTTAATAGCGGATAAAATATTAAAATGCTAAAAATTCTTCACATCGCTCCGTTAAATTTTGCAGGTGTGCCTTATGATTTTTTTAAGATGCACATTGCCTGTGGAGATAAATCCCGAATTGTAACTCTGCACAAAAATGAAAGAGTTTTTCCTGAAGATATTTGTTTAAACCTGCCTCTTCCAAATCAAACATTAGCTAAAATTTTAAGAAAGCAAAAAGTTCAATCGCTTGAAGTTGAGGGAAGATCGACTGCTCACTATTTTGAATCAAAAAATATTTTTGAAAAAACTTATTACAAGTTTTACGATTTTTTGATCCAACCAAAAATAGAAAATGCCATTTCCGATTATTCTCTAAATGATTTTGATATTATTCATTACGATGGCGGATTAGATTTTTATCGTGATTCAAGGCAAGTTTTGAAATGGAAAAAAGCGGGAAAGAAAATTGTCTGCTGTTATTACGGAAGTGATTTAAGAATTCGTGGTCTGATAAAAGAACTTGATGAAATTTCCGATTTAAATCTTACAAGTGAGTTTGATCATTTATCTCTAAAAAAAGATTTAAAGTATTTGTTCTATCCTTATGATGTTTCTGAACTTCCAAAAAAGAAGGACCGAACAAGTGATGCGATAAAAATTGTTCATTCACCAACAAACAGAAAATATAAAGGCACTGAACTTATAATTTCTGTTATCGATAAAATCAAAAAAGAAAGAAACATAGAATTTCTTTTGATGGAAAATGTTGAAAGACAAAAGCTTCTTGAAATAAAAAGTGAATGTGATATTTCAATTGATCAGGTTGGCGGAAAGATGGGCGGAACAGGTTACGGCAAGGCAGGACTTGAAACCCTTGCAATGGGCATTCCGACGATTACGAATATGACAAAAGATTACGCAGATTGGCTGCCTGAAAATCCTTTTATCGTTGCTAATAATTTTGATGAGCTATACAGTGCGTTAATCAAATTAGTAGATAATGAAAATTATAGAATTGAAAATGGCAAAAAGGGAATTGGTTGGGTAAAAAAGTATCACAGCTTTGAAAGTGTGAATGAAAATCTTTTGAAACTATATCGGGAAAAAGGGATTATCTCAACTTAAAATTTGTTTATCATTTCGATCAACTTTTTCGATTCATTATCCCAGTTTTTATTTTCCTCAATCAATTTTCTTGCGTTTTGCGAATGTTGATTTACTAATTCCGGATCGATTAATATATTTTTCCATTGTGTTAATAATTTCAAGCTCATTAGTGGGATCAACCAACTGCCCGTATTTTTCAAATTGCAGTTCATCTCTTATTGGTTTTATATCCGAAAAAATAAACGGCTTACCACAAGCCATGTATTCAAATAATTTTATCGGAAGGGAATTGCTGTAAATAAAATTTCTTGTTCGCAGATCAAAACATATATCCATTCTTTCAATAGTTGCACTCATTTTATCATAATCAGTCCAATCTGTAAATTCAACTGTAATATTATTTACTGAAGAAATTTTCATACTAAAATCATCTTCTTCGATTTTATATGTGAATTTCCCCAAAAGTAAAAGTTTAATTTTCTTTTGCGGATATTTATTTGCGATTGCAATTGAAGCATTTAAAAGATTAACAATACCTCGTTCATAAGTGATAACGCCGGCATATCCAAAAACAATTTCATCTTTTGATAAATCAGGCTTTTTATAATTAAAGAATTTAAGAATTGGATAATAGCCAATTATAGATTTTGGTTTTGATGCAGCGAGAAAATCATATCGTTTCTTTTTAGAAACTTCTCCAATTATTAGATGATCAATTTTTTGAAGAATGTATATGTATGGAATCAATCAATTGAAAATATTTTATCAACCGCTTGATTCCATTAAACTTAAAAGCAACATTTTCCGGAAACCATTCGGTAACATCAAGAATAATTTTAACAGTCGGATTTTGTTTTTTAAATTTTAATGCCGCAAAAACTGGAACCATTTCTGAACAGATAATTATATCAGGTTTGAATTGATTGAACTGATTGTAAAACTCATTTATCTTTTTATTTTTTGGATAAGAATATCCATCAAAACCTTTAATAACAATTTTTTCTACATTATTTTCAATTTGCTGAGTTGAACAGAGAATTGAAACAGAATATCCAGCATCCTTTAATGACTTTCCAAATTTCCAGAATATCCGCTCATCGAAAGGCGGATGACCGGATGTTACCAAACATATTCGTTTCATATTCAAATACTTTTACTCTTTATTTTATTAAATTTGAAACAACAATTGAATAAATCAAAATTTATGCACACACAAAATAAAATATCTGCGGTCATTATTACAGGCAATGAAGAAAATAATATTGCAGATTGCTTAAAAAGCGTTCAATGGGCTGATGAAATAATTGTTGTTGATTCAGAAAGTACAGATCGAACTGTTCAAATAGCGAAAGAGTACACAGACAAAGTATTCATAAGAAAATGGAAAGGCTATTCTGATCAAAAAAGCTACGCAATATCTTTAGCAAAAAATGATTGGGTGTTAAGTTTGGATGCAGATGAGCGTGTTTCTGAAAATCTTGCAAAGGAAATACTAGAAACTAATCTATCTCCGAATAATGGATATTTTATAAAAAGAGATAATTACTTTTTAGGAAAACTGATTCGTGGTTGCGGCTGGGGAAATGATATGCAATTAAGATTATTAAAAAAATCTGAAGCTAAATTATCGGACAGAATAGTCCACGAAAAGTTTATTGTGAACGGAAGTGTTTCAAATTTAAAAAATAGTTTTACACACTTTTCTTATAAAAATCTTAATGATGCTTTTGCAAAGATAAATATCTATTCAACCCTGGAAGCAAATGAAAAAGTAGATAAAAAAACTGTCAACATCTTAACTGTGCTGATAAGCCCAGCGTTTTACTTTCTGCATCATTTTATTGTTCGAAAAGGTTTTTTAGATGGAATTCACGGCATAATAATATCGTATATGCATATGGTTACTAAACTTCAAGTTCAGTTAAAGATTTTGGAAATCAAAAAGAATAGAAAATCTTAATTGATGAAACAGCTAAGATTTCTTGTTGCAAGAATTGATAGGATTGGAGATGTTGTATTATCAACACCGCTGCCGCGTGAAATTAAAAAAAAATACCCTGATAGTTTTGTGGCTGTTTTAGTAAGGCATTACACAAAAGACATTTATTTGAATAATCCGGATGTGGATGCAATAATTTGTTATGATAATTCTGATAGCTCCAAAAAAAATTTTTGGGTATTAGTAAAAGAAATTAGGAAATACCAATTTTCCCATGGGTTTATGCTTCTTCCAAATGAAAAATTAAATTATGCTCTTTTTATCTCCGGAATTAGATACAGAATGGGAGTAGGGCATAAGCTTTACCAATTTTTAACATTTACAAAATATATAAATAGAAAAAAGTATATTCCTTTACGCCACGAAGCTGATTATTGCTTGGATATGGTTAGAAAAATTGGAATTAATGTAGAGACTTTGGATCCAGTTATATACTTGACTGAGACAGAAAAGAATAGAATTAAAATAATTAGAAAAAATATTTTATTTGATAAAAAAAAGTTAATTGGAATTAATGTCTCTTCCGGGAATTCAGCCCCAAACTTAAATCCAAGTGAATATTTAAAACTTATACATTTGTTAAAAGAAAATCCCGAAATAAAAATTGCGATAATGGATAAAGATATATCTGAAGAAATGGAAAATATTGAAGGTGTAATTTATCCAAACAAAGGAAATGCTTTGCGCGACTCTATTATAAATCTTGCCGCATTAGACATCCTAATTTCAAACAGCACAGGACCAATGCATATTTGTTCGTCCCTGCAAATACCAACGCTTTCACTTTTCTGTCCACTTACAGCTTGCTCACCAAAGCTTTGGGGACCACTTGGCAATAAATCTGAAATAATTTTACCCGCACCAAATTATTGTGCAACACAATGTCCAATTGATCCCAAAAAATGCGATTACTCAAACCCCGGTGGATTAACTGCTGAATTTATTTCAGAAAAGTTAACCGCATTTATTAATAAGCTGAATTAAAATGAATATTCTTGTTGCACCTAACAGCTTTAAAGAATGTGCAGACTCACTTGAGATTTCTGAAATTATTTATCAAAACATATACAAAAAAACTTCGTACAAAATAATTCAAAAACCAATCTCTGATGGCGGAGATGGATTTTTAAAAGTTGTCCAATCATTCTATAACCTAAAAAAAATAGTTTACAATCTTTACGATATGAATAGCAATAAAGTAAAAGATTTTTATGTCTTGTATGATGAGAAAGATAAAGGCGTTTATATTGAGTCAGCGGAATTGTTTGGTTTAAAAGTCATTCCGCCAAAAATTAGAAAGCCTATAAAACTAAATACTGAAATCCTTGGCGCTATCTTATTAAATCTTGTAGAAGATGTAAAAGCAAATAAATACGAAATAGAAAATGTTTGGATAGGAATTGGCGGTACAGCAACCATTGATTTTGGTATGGGAGCATTATCAAAACTTGGATTGAGTTTTTATGATCTTAACAATAATATCATTGAGCCAATTCCTGAAAATTTTAATAATGTTTATAGAATTGAAAATAATATTATTCAATTCCCATTTCAAGTAAAGTGTATTGTTGATGTTGATACGGAATTAAATGGTAATCCAGGTGCAATAGAAATTTATGGAAAACAAAAAGGCGCATCAGAAGATGATCTTAAGATTATTAAATCTGGAATTGAAAATATTCTAAAAATAGTTTCTGCTGATAAAAAAAATGTCTTACCAAAAAATCTAAACGGGGCTGGTGGAGGTTTAGCCGCAGGATTAAATATTTTTTTAGATGCTCAAATAATTAAAGCTAAAGATTTTATTGAAACGAATATTTTAAACAATTTAAACTTAAATGATATTGATTCAGTGATAACAGGTGAGGGGAGTTTTGATTATCAATCTTTTGAAGGTAAAGGTGCTGGAATAATTCTGAATTTATTTTCGCAGAGAGATATTCCGATTTTTCTTATAAATGGATTAACGAATCCACCGAAGGATTTTATTCTACCGAAAAATGTTCAAATAATTAATTTAACTGATTTTTATGTCTCCAAAGAATTATCAATCAAAAATTTCCGCGAAGGATTGAGCAAAGCCGTGCAAATTGTTCTCAATCAGCTCAATAAATAGCCTTTTACACCTTCAGCTTTTTTTAGTAAATTCATACAAAAATTATAATATATTCTAAGAAATTACAGGATCATTTGGATGAAAGAATATCTCGATCTGGTTAAACTCGTTATTGATGAAGGAACTCATAAAAAATCGCGAACAGGAATTGATACAATCTCATATTTTGGTGCTTTTTACAAGGTTGATTTACAGAAAGGTTTTCCACTTTTAACCACAAAAAAAGTGGAATGGAAGTCGTTGTTGAAAGAAGTTCTATGGTATCTTTCCGGTGAAAACCACATTAGAAATTTAAGACAGCACACAAAAATCTGGGATGCGTGGGCGGATCAGGATGGTCGCTTACAGACTGCCTACGGAAGATTCTGGAGACGATTTCCGGTTCCTGAAGTAAATGCTTTGTTAGATGGTGAAGTTTTTGTTGATGAAAAAAATCCTTTTGTTCATCGTGAAGAAAATGGTTCTTTAACTTTTGATCAAGTTGGCTGGGTGATAAATGAAATTAAAAATAATCCAAACTCCAGAAGGTTAGTGATTTCCGCATGGCATCCGGCAAATGCTGTGATTAGCAAACTGCCGCCGTGTCATTATACTTTTACTTTTAATGTTAATAATGGAAAATTAAATTGTCATTTAACTCAGCGCTCTGGAGATATTGCTTTGGGAATTCCTTTCAACCTTGCTGCATATTCAATGTTAACTCAGATTATTGCGCAGGAAACAAATTTAGAACTTGGATCATTTGCCCATACTATTGTTGATGCACATATTTATCACGCTGAAAAAGGCTCAGCAATGGAAAAGTTTGATCATCTGGAAGGATTGAAATTGCAGCTTACTCGTAAGCCCCTGCCATTGCCAAAATTAAAAATCGCAATGAAGCCGATTAATGATTTAAAGTTTGAAGATTTTGAATTGATAGATTATAACTTTCAGGACAAAATAAAATTTGAGGTTGCGGTTTGATAATTAGTATCATTGTTGCGATTGCAAAAAATGGTGTGATTGGGAAAGCAAATGGAGAAATGTCCTGGCATGTTAAAGAGGAGTTTCAGCATTTTAAGAGCACAACTTTAGGCTATCCAATCATAATGGGTAGAAAAACGTTTGAAACGCTTGGCAAGCCGTTAAAAGGCAGATTGAATATTGTTGTAACTCGAAATAAATCTTACAAAACAAGTTTTGATGATGTTGTGATTAAAACATCAATTGACCAGGCTGCTGAGTATTGCAAATCAGTTAAACCGGAAAAAATATTTATAATAGGCGGTGGTGAAATATATAAGCAGGCAATTTTATTTGTAGATGAAATGATAATCACTTTCATGAAATTTGAAGCGGAAGGGGAAGTTAAATTTCCCAAAATTAATTACGATGAATGGAATATTGAAAAAATAAATGATCACGAATTGTTTGAAATATATAGATACGTAAGAAAGAATTAATGCAATCAAGAATTAAAATATTATCTGATAATCTTGCAAGTAAAATAGCAGCGGGTGAAGTAGTTCAAAGACCGGAATCTGTTGTAAAAGAACTTTTAGAAAATGCTGTCGATGCCAATGCAACATCAATAGAATTGATAGTTAAACAAGCAGGCAAGTCGCTTATTCAGGTTTGTGATAATGGAACAGGAATGACTGAAGAAGAAGTTGTTTTATCTATTCATAAACATGCAACAAGTAAAATTTCATCAATGGAAGATCTTGAATCGATTAAAACGCTTGGCTTTCGCGGTGAGGCCCTAAGTTCAATCGCTTCAGTATGCCAGCTTGAAATTAGAACCGAAACTCGTGAAAGTGAAATAGGTACTTTATTAAAAGTTGAAAGCGAAAATGAAATCACCACCGAAAAAATTTCAACTCAAAAAGGAACCTGCGTATCTGTAAAAAATATTTTTTATAATATTCCAGCCCGAAGAAAATTTTTAAAATCTGACAGCACTGAGTTAAAACATATTATAGATACATTTAACAGAATCGCTTTAGCACATCCGGAAATATCTTTTAAGTTTTACAATTCAGATAACTTAGTCTTTGATTATAAAAAAGGATCTCTGGAAGAACGGATCGATCAGATTTTTGCAGATAATATGATGGATGCGCTTATTCCAGTTACACAAGAAACCGATTATCTTTCGCTTAAAGGCTACATTGGGAAACCATCAATATTTAAAAAGAGCAAAGGGGAACAGTTTTTATTTCTTAACAAACGATTTGTGATAAATAAAAATATTAATCACGCTGTTTTTACTGCCTTTGAAAATATTTTGGAAAAAGGTGATTACCCGTTTTTTATATTGTTCGTAACATTGGATCCAAAAAAAGTTGATGTGAATATTCATCCATCAAAACTTGAAGTAAAATTTGATGATGAAAAAGATATTTACAACTTTGTTTTATCAGTTGTTCGCAAATGCATTGGCAGTCATGATTTAGTTCCAACAATGTCGTTTGAAAACTCAACTCAGCAAACTGAAAAATTATCTTTCAATGCATTTACCAATATTAAGCAAAATGATTTTTCGGATAGACCTGATTTTAGTAGTCGAGAAAGGCGTGAGCGTACTGCGGTAACTGATGAAGATATTGATTTAGTTTTTAGTTCGTTAACAAAAAATATATTGCCGAGTTCGGATTCGAATTCAGGATCAAGTTATGAAACTGCTGAAAATAAATTTGATAAACAGATTGAACATTCAGCTTCAACTGAAATTGAAACTTCCTTTTTAATTCAGCTTCATAACAAATATATTTTATCTCAGATTAAAAGCGGACTGATGATAATTGATCAGCATGTTGCGCACGAAAGAATACTTTATGAAAAAGTGTTGGCACGACTTGAAGCAAATATGCCTTTTATTCAGCAATTACTTTTCCCGTTAAGGATTCAGTTTGATGTTGCCAGTTATGAAATATTAAAAGAGTTGGATCCGGTTATAACAAAACTTGGGTTCAAATTAAAATATCTTCCCAAAAGTTATGTAATGATCGAAGGTGTACCTGATGACATTAAAAACGGATCTGAAGAAAAAATATTACGCGAGTTTGTTTCTGAATATGTTACTAATCAAACCGAGAAGCAGTTAGAAGAAAAAGATAATATTGCAAAGTCTTATTCGTGTAAAGCCGCTATTAAAGCCGGTGATAAGTTATCTGAAAAAGAAATGCGGTTATTGATTGATCAATTGTTTGCTACTTCGATGCCATATGTTTGTCCGCACGGCAGACCAATTGTAATCAAAATATCTTTGGAAGAGTTTGATAGAAGATTTGGAAGAACATAAAAATTTTGTGAAATCATTTTTAATTAAATAATTAAAGGGAGCCTATGTCTGATTTAGAATATCTAAAACAAAGAAAAAGTTATGATGAAAAAGCTAAATCTGCTAAAACAAATGGAATGAAATTTACAACTGTTAGCGGGCAGGACATAAAACCATTTTATGGTCCCGATGACGTTGAGAATATTAATTATTTAAGTGAAATCGGTTTTCCTGGTGAATATCCATACACACGCGGAATTCATTCAAACGGTTACCGCGGTAAGCTTTGGACGATGCGTCAGTTTGCCGGATTTGGCTCGCCTGAGGATACAAATGAACGATTCCATTACTTGTTAAATCACGGACAAACAGGTTTGTCTGTTGCATTTGATCTGCCGACTTTAATGGGATGGGATGCAGATGCACCAATCAGTGATGGCGAAGTTGGAATTTGCGGTGTTGCAATTTCTTCTTTGCAGGATATGGAAATTTTGTTTGATAAAATTCCGCTGGATAAAGTTTCAACATCTATGACAATCAATTCTCCCGCGGCTATGATATTTGCATTTTATCTTGCAGTTGCACAAAAGCAGGGAGTTGATTTTAAAAATTTACGCGGCACATTACAAAATGATATTTTAAAAGAATACATAGCACAAAAAGAATTTATATATCCACCAACACCTTCAATGCGAATTATTGTGGATATGATTGAATATTGTAAGAATGAAGTTCCGCAATGGAATCCAGTCTCGGTTAGCGGTTATCACATTCGTGAAGCAGGATCAACATCAGTTCAAGAACTTGCGTACACACTTGCCGATGGCTTTGCATACATTGAAGCTTGCATTGAACGCGGAATGGATGTTGATGAATTTGCACCGCGCATTTCATTTTTCTTTAATTCCCATTTAGACTTTTTTGAAGAGATTGCAAAATTTAGAGCTGCAAGAAAAATTTATGCGAAGCGAATGAAAGAAAGATACGGAGCAAAAAATCCAAGATCATGGTGGTTAAGATTTCACACGCAAACTGCAGGATGTACATTAACTGCTCAGCAGCCTGAAAATAATATTGTGCGAACAGCGTTTCAGGCATTAGCAGGCGTACTTGGCGGAACACAATCTTTACATACAAATTCTATGGATGAAACTTTAGCATTGCCAAGTGAAAAAGCTGTTAAGATCGCTCTTAGAACACAGCAGCTAATAGCTTATGAAACCGGAGTTATAAATTCTGTTGATCCTCTAGGCGGCAGTTATTTTGTCGAAGCATTAACTGATAAAATGGAAAAAGAAGCTAATGCAATTTTTGAACAGATAGACTCGCTCGGCGGTGTTGTAGCTGCTATTGAAACAGGATACTTCCAAAAAGAAATTGCTGATGCAGCCTACCGTTATCAAAAAGAAGTAGAAAAAAAGGAAAAATTTATTGTTGGAGTTAATGAGTTTGTTGAGGAGAATGAGAAAGTGGATATACCAATTTTAACCGTATCGCCAGAAGTTCAAAAACAACAGGTAAAAAGATTAGCCGAATTAAGGCAGAGTAGAAATCAAAAAGCTGTTGAAGAATCGTTGGCTTCGATTAAATCAGCTGCAGTTGATGGAAGAAATTTAATGCCGGAATTTTTAAAGGCATCTCAGAATTATGTTACATTAGGTGAAATGATTGGCGAGTTAAAAGAAGTTTTTGGCATTTACGAAGAAACAGCAGTTTTTTGATTATGAAAAATTATTTTCAATTATTACGTGTTCCTCAATGGATAAAAAATCTTTTTGTCTTTATTCCATTAATGTTTTCTCTCCATCTTTTTGAAGAATATTATTTTATTTCAACACTAAATGCATTCGTAATATTTTGTCTTGCATCCAGTTTTATTTACATAATTAATGATGTAATTGATATTAAAGCTGATGCTGCCCATCCGCAAAAAAAAAACAGGCCACTGCCTTCAGGAACGATATCTACTCAATCAGCCTTAATTTCAGCAGCTGTAATATTTTTTATTTTGATAGTACTTTCTTTTCTTTCTCCCATTGAGTTTAATTATTTACTTGCAGCATTTATAGTGCTGAACATTTTATATTCTTTTTATTTTAAACACATTGTAATCTTGGATGTTTTTAGTATAGCAGCCGGATTTACTCTTCGTGTTTTAGCTGGAGCAGCGATTATCGAAGTTCCGGTTTCCAGTTGGTTAATATTAACAACGATGTTTATCTCCTTATTTCTTGGAGTTATGAAAAGACACTCAGAGCTTGAGCAAACTACACTGCTTGAAAAAACTCCAACGAGAAAAGTTTTATCTGAGTATTCTCTTACTTTTACAAATCAAATGGCAACTGTGGCTGCTGCCGGAGTTATTATTTGCTATGCATTATATACAGTATCCCAAAGAACTGTTTCAATATTTGGTACAGAAAATTTAATCTTTACTACACCATTTGTAGTGTTTGGAATTTTCAGATTTATGTATCTGGAATATCTAAATCAAAAAGGAGAGAACACCACTCAAATAATGCTGACTGATATTCCTATGATATTGACAGTAATTCTTTACATCGTTACTACTGTTTTAATTGTATATAAAGTATTGTAATATTAAATGAATCAAATAAAACTAAAATTGATAATCGCAGTAAGTATTATGATGTTCATATCCTGTTCGAATTCACAAGTTCAAACGGATAAACTGCATGAACAATTAGTAATCCTTGATTTGCAAGCTTGGATAAACCTTATGCCTGGGGGACCTGGTTCTTTTCATTTAACCGGTGAATACGAATTTCATAAAACTGAAAGTAGCAAATTATTACTTATCGGGATAGAGGTTTATTCTGAAAATCAGATGATTTATAAAATTAAGTCTTCCGATTTTAATAATGAGCTGCAAAAAGATGTAAATGTCAAAAAACAAAAATATCGATTTAATATTCAACCGGGTTTAAAATTAAATGAAAAGATAAGAACAGCTGAAATGATAGATGTTAAGTTGATATATAATTTTGATGGCATTTCAATTGAAAAAACAAATACAGATATTTATATTACTCGGGCTTACTAATGGTTCAAGATTTTATAGTTTTAATAATATTGATTTTCTTTAGCGCTTACTTCTCAAGTACTGAGATGGCCTATATTGCAGCCAACAAACTTAAAATAGAAGTAAGAGCAAGAAAGAAAAATATAGCAGCCCAGTCTGCATTCTTCTTTGTGAAAGATCCGCAAAAATTTTTCTCTACCATTTTGCTTGGTAACAACATTATTAACATTTCGTTTGCATCAATATCAACAGTCGTACTTGCAAGTGAATTTGGGTGGAGTGATTACAAAATACTTGTATTTGTTACAATAATTACTTTGATATTTGGAGAATTAATTCCAAAATATATTGCCAGAGAAAGTGCAGATTCACTCTTATTATTAGTTTCTATTCCGTTACGATTACTTTCAATCATTTTATTTCCATTAATAAAGCTTACTACTCATCTTTCAAAACTTCTTACCGAGCGAAAAAAAGATTCTGCAGAAAATATTGCGCATCTTTTTGATAAAGAAGATATGAAAATTCTTGTGGATGAAGTTCATTCAGCCGGGTCAAAAAAAAATGAAGACAATTCGTTCATTTCAAAAGTATTTGATTTTAGTGAACAAAAAGTTTATGAGGCAATGAGACCAAGAACAGAAATTACTGGTATATCTATTAATGATTCTGTTTCAAATGCCGTTAATTTATTTATAGAATCTGGTTATTCAAAAGTTATTGTTTATGAAGAAGATCTGGATAATATTAAAGGCTTCATTCTTGCTAAAGATCTTTTCAGTAATCCAAAACATATAAAAGATATTATCAGGGATACTCAATTTTACCCTGAGACAAAAAAAAGTTTAGAAATACTAAATGAATTTTTGACAAACAATGATTCTATTGCCGTTGTAATTGATGAATTTGGAGGCACTGCCGGTATCGTTACGATGGAAGATATAATCGAAGAGTTGTTTGGTGATATTAAAGATGAATATGACGTTGAAGAAGTTATCTGTAGAAAAATTTCAAAAAATTCTTATATAATTAGCGGCAAAGTTGAGATTGATCATCTAAATGATAAATATGATCTGAAAATTCCGGTTGGGGACTATGAAACTATTGCTGGTTTTATTATTGACAATATTGGAAACATCCCAAAACCTAATGAAACCGTATCAATCGGTAATTATGTTATTCTGGTTATTCGTGCTGACAATGTAAAGATTGATTTAGTCAAACTTGTCTTAAGATCAGAAGACGAATATGAGTGATGAAAAATTAAAAGTAATTTTATTTGATGGAGTATGTAATTTTTGCAATTATTGGGTAAACTTTATTATTGATCGTGATAAAAAAAACATTTTCAGGTTTGCTGCGCTTCAATCAGATAAAGGAAAAGAATTAGTAGATAAATTTTATCTGCCAAAAGATGATTTTGATTCATTTATTTTAATTTCTGAAAATAAAATATACAAAAAATCATCCGCAGCGTTTAAAATATTAAAATATCTGAGCGGCCCAATCAAATTTATTTATCCTCTTAAATACCTGCCTGTTCTGCTAACTGATTTTTTTTATGATTTAATAGCAAAGAATCGGTATAAGTTTTTTGGTAAAAAAGATGTTTGTAGAATACCCACAAAAGAAGAAAAAAGTAAATTTCTATAGCATATCGAACAAAATCTAAATTGGGATAAACAAATTTTTAGGTTAAATTTGTCTCACAAATTTTAAGAAAAAAGAGTATTGTTAAAGTTAAATATTGATTCTAAAGATACTAATTGTAAAGCGCGTGCAGGATGGTTTGAGACTGATCATGGTAGGGTTGAAACCCCCATATTTATGCCTGTCGGCACACAAGGTACTGTTAAAGCCGTAAATCAAAGTTATCTTGCTGATGAAATAAAAGCACAAATTGTTCTTTCAAATACTTATCATCTGTACTTAAGACCAGGTACAGAAATATTAGAAGCTGCAGGCGGTCTTCATAAATTTATGAATTGGCAGAAACCAATTTTAACTGACAGCGGCGGTTATCAGGTTTTTAGTTTATCTGAGCTAAGAAAATTAAAATCTGATGGAGTTGAATTTAGATCACACCTGGATGGATCGAAACATTTTTTTACACCGGAAAAAGTTATTGGAATTCAGCGCAGTATTGGTTCTGATATTATGATGGTTCTTGATGAGTGTGCACCATATCCTTGTGATTATGACTATGCAAAAAATTCTGTTCAACTTACAAGCAACTGGGCTGTATTAAATAAAGATGCTTTTGAAAAATCAGAAGCATTATATGGACACAAACAATTTCAGTTTGGAATAATTCAAGGATCGATTTACAAAGACTTGCGTGAAAAATCTGCAAATGATTTATTGAAATTAGATTTTGATAGTTATGCAATCGGTGGTTTGGCCGTTGGTGAACCAACTGACGAAATGTATGAGCTTGTTGATTTTACAACTGATTTTATGCCGGATGATAGACCAAGATATTTAATGGGTGTTGGTAAACCGGAAAATATTCTTGAATCAATTTCACGTGGTGTAGATATGTTTGATTGTGTTATGCCAACTCGGAATGCGCGTAATGCAAATGTATTTACGTGGAACGGAACGCTTTCAATGCGGAATGCAAAGTATAAAAATGAATTTGCCCCATTAGATGATAATTGTAAATGTTATACTTGCAGAAATTATACTCGGGCTTATTTAAGACATTTATTTATTGCTGAAGAAATTCTTGCTCTTGAACTTGCTTCGATTCACAATTTATATTTTTATCTTGAATTAGTTACTCAAGCAAGAATTCATATTATTAATGGAAATTTTTTAGAATGGAAAAATAAAACTGTACCTGAAATATCAATTAAAAATTAGAAACAAAAGGAGAAAATAAATTGGATATATTATTAGCAATGGCACCACAAGGTGGTGAGGGCGGCGGCGGAAGTTTAATCAGCACCGTTATTATGTTTGGTGCAATTTTTGCAATTTTTTATTTTATGATTATAAGACCTCAGCAAAAGCGCGCTAAAGAGAGAGAAAAACTTCTTTCTAATATTGAAAAAGGTGATAAGATTATTACTTCAAGCGGTGTGCATGCAACGATTGTGGGAGTTGAAGATAAAACAGTGTTGATAGAAATAGCACCTAATGTTAAAATTAAAATGGAACGTTCCGGAATTGGCAGCGTTGTAAAATAAATTGAGAGATTGTTTTTATGTTTTGTAATGTTGATGAAGCTATTGAAGAAATAAAAAACGGTAAGGTTATTATCGTTATTGATGATGAAGATCGTGAAAACGAAGGCGATTTTATCTGTGCCGCTGAATATGTTACGCCTGATATAGTGAATTTTATGGTAACGCACGGCAGAGGAATGCTGTGCGTTGCTGTTAATGGCAAAAGATTGGATGATCTTAATCTTCCATTGATGGTTGAAGCAAATTCAGCTCTACATGGTACACAATTCACAGTTACTGTTGATGCAATCGAGGGAACTACCACTGGAATATCCGCTGCTGATCGTGCGCATACAATTAAAAAACTAATCGATCCTAAATCCACATCGAATGATTTTGCAAAACCCGGGCATATTTTTCCATTGCGGGCGTTTGAAGAAGGAGTCTTAAGAAGAGCCGGACATACAGAAGCAGCCGTTGATTTATGTAAACTTGCAAAATTAAATCCTGCAGGTGTTTTGTGTGAGATTTTAAAAGATGACGGCGAGATGGCTCGTGTACCTGAGTTAATCGAATTTTCAAAAAAGTTTAACATAAAAATATTGACTGTTCAGGATTTGATTAAGTATAGAATTAAGAACGAAATTCTGATTGAAAAAATTTCTGATATAGATTTTCCTACTGATCACGGAAAATTTAGATTACATCTTTACAAAAATCTTCTGGACAAGAAAAAACAAGTGGCTTTGGTAAAAGGTGTACCTGATACTGAAAAACCATTTCTTGTAAGAATGCACTCGGAATGTTTGACCGGTGATGTGTTTCATTCATTACGATGTGACTGCCACGATCAGCTGAATCATGCTTTAGATCTCATTGAACAAAATGGTTCCGGCGCATTAGTTTATATGCGGCAGGAAGGAAGAGGAATTGGGCTTGAGAATAAAATTAAGGCTTACCATTTGCAGGATGAAGGCAAAGATACCGTAGAAGCCAATGAGGAACTTGGCTTCCAGGCTGATCTGAGAGATTACGGAATAGGTGCGCAGATATTGCTAAATCTTGGGATAAAAAAAATAAATCTTCTCACAAATAATCCTAAAAAAGTTATTGGTTTAAATGGCTACGGATTAGAAATAGTTGAACGCATTCCAATTGAGATACAACCAAACAAAAACAATGAAAAATACTTGAAGACCAAGCGTGATAAATTAGGGCATATAATCCTGCAGTAATTCTGTAAGCCAAACTATAAAGCCGATTCCTGTAATATTTTAACTCTTTCCGCTCAATTTGATTTTCATTATTTTCTATTAATGATTATTCAATTCTTTTGAAAATTTTATACGAGATGATTAAATGAAATTCATTATTGCTCTCCTATTTGTTCTAACTACATTTGCACAGCAAAAAATTGTTTACATTGCTTATATCGATAGTGAAATTGATTTGGGTCTGGCTCCGTATATTTCCCGAGTAATTTCTGAAGCTGAACAAAATAATGCAGACGCAATTGTTTTTAAAATAAATACTTTTGGTGGTAGAGTTGATGCTGCAACACAAATAAAAGATGCAATTCTATCAAGCAAAGTTCTAACTATTGCATTTATTAATAACAGAGCAATATCAGCCGGTGCATTGATAGCTTTATCGTGCAATAAAATTGTAATGGTTCCCGGAAGTTCCATAGGTGCTGCAACAGTTGTAGATCAAACCGGACAAAAAGTTGGTGAGAAATATCAATCTTATATGCGATCTGAAATGCGCTCAACAGCCGAGCGAAATGGCAGAAGAAAAGATATTGCTGAAGGTATGGTAGATGAACGGGTTGTCGTAAAGGATTTAGTTGACAGCACCAAGCTGATTACCTTAACCTCACAAGAAGCTCTAAAATATCAAATTGCAGATACTATTCTTGCAAATTTTGATGAACTCTTAACTGCTTTTGATTTAAAAAATGCTGAAGAAGTTTCAATCACATCCAATTGGGCTGAAGATGTAGTTAAGTTTTTGAATAACCCAATTGTTTCATCAATACTTATTATGATAGGATTTTTTGGACTAATGGCCGAAATTAAATCCCCGGGCTGGGGTGTTGCTGGCACAACTGCTTTAATCGCCTTAACACTATTTTTTGGATCATCTTATGTTCTCCAGCTGGCATCTGTTTTGGAAATTTTACTCTTTGTAATTGGACTAGGATTATTATTAGCTGAGATTTTTATTATTCCCGGTTTCGGAATTGCAGGTATATCAGGAATTATTCTAATCTTTGCTTCAATATTTTTATCATTGCTTGGAGCTGAGCCATTTATTGATATGGATGCAGTATCAATGGCAATTATCCAGCTTTCTGGGGCAATGCTTTTTGCATTACTTGGAATGTTTTTTCTAGTCAAATATTTACCAAAATCAACAGCATTTAATAAACTTGTTTTATCAGAATCTGAAAAAGCAGAGCAGGGATTTGTTTCTTATCCATCTGAAAAAGATTTAATTGGTAAAACCGGAATTGCATTCACAACTCTTAGACCTGGGGGTACCGCTGAAATTGATGGAAGAAGAATTGACGTGGTAGCTGATTCTGAATACATTGACAAAGATGTAAAGATTAAGGTGATTAGAGTTGAGGGAATTAAAGTGGTAGTTACCGCTGTAAAAAATTAATTTATTTTGGAAAGCGTCACACTTCAATTGATTAAGGGTGACGCTTTAAATAAACTATTTGTAAAAAATCCTCAAGCCAAAATCATTATTATTAAAATCCACACAAGGTATTTTAATTTTATTTGCAAGTGAATCCTTAAGAACAAACGCAAATCCATTTGAAGGATTTGAAAATATTTCCTCAATCATGCTTCTATCTGTAATTCTAATTTCGTGTCTACCACCTGTAACCGGCTGTTCATCAACAGAAAAAAGAAACTGAAAATTTGAGCTAATATATTCCGGGGTTAATTCTGTATTTGGATTATTCCAGTTTATAATATCTGGTATCAGGTAAACATTTGAACTTAGAGAAATTAAATCAGTTCCACTTGCTCTGTAATAACCACTTAAGTTATTTATGAGGTTAAAATTATTACCAATCTTAGCTCCATCCGGATGCATCTTAATAAAGAATACACTATCACTTATCAATTTGGTAGAAAAGTCATCAAGCATATTAAATTTTATGTAAACATCTTGAATTACATTCTGGTCTTCTTCAACGTTTACATTCACATAACTTGTATTTATATCATAGCTAGTGCTTCTAAAAGTTAATGTATATTCATCTTTGTAAAGAGATTCAAAGAAAAAATTTCCATTTACGTCGGAAGTATCATATACAAATCTTCCAGAAGAGTTGCTTTTAATTTCAATCCGCGCATATGATGCAGGGGATTCATCCAGGAATTTTAATTGACCCGATAGATTACTGTTACCAGTTGGCAAAACTGATACAGAATCATCTTTTGAACATGAAAAAAATGATAGCACAATTAAAACGAAATAAAAAGTCGAAGTATTATTTAACATTAATTAATTTCTCTAATAATAATTAAAGAAGTTCTAATATATTTGTATTGCTTATAACATCACGACGCATACCTTTTTGTTTGCCTTGCTCAGTATTAGCTTCTATTGTATAAGATATTTCTAGTCTGGTTTTTGTGCGTGATTTTATTTGGATCCCTTTATCAACATCAAAATAAATTTTGCCTTCTGCATTAGAAATGGGTTTTTGAAATGTATAAGAAACATTTCCCTGATTTACTTTTGATTGACCTGTATAATTAAAAACAATACCTGCATCAATAACAGCTACACGATTACCATCTAATTTTTCAACCTTATTAAGCCTATATGTATTTGTATAATTAATTTGATAAACCATTAATGGAATTGGGGCTTGCTGGATCTGCCAGGAAGAATCTGTGTAAACTTCCTCTTCAGAAAGTTTCCTTACAATTTGTGTTAGAAGGGGAGTAAGTATGCCATTAATAATTTCTTGTCTAATTGTATTTCTATCGTTTATAGAAATTGTGTCTGATGCTCCTTTTAACTCAAGAAACTTATTAGAAATTTTATCAGCTTTATAGACTTCAAGGATATCACCTTTGGTATTAAATCGAACACTAAATGGATTGTTGTATAATGCCTGGTACTCTGCAAACTGATGAATCTTTGCTGAATCTATATCTTTTCCTGCTTCAAAATTAAAATTTTGTCCATTTGCAGAGGCTTCCAATTTTAAAGAACTAATTTTGATCTCCGCCTCTGTGGAACCATCTTCATCGACATCTTTAACCATAAAGTCAATTAAGTAAATTAATTTTTGATTTACATCTGTTGACATTGAAGAATCCATGGTTATAGTTTGCGTATTATTTGCAATGGTGGTAAGACGGTAAACTACTTTATCACCCTTCGTAAACTTATACTTCATAAAAAATGGTTTACCGGAATCATCAAGTCCGTCAGTTTTTAAATCTGTTGAATCGAAAGTGTACTTTTCTTTTTCTGATATTTGATTATTGGATTCTTTTTTATTTTCACCGCAGCTAATCAGCATTAAACTAAAAGCAATTAGCACTAAAAAGTATTTTAACATTTTTTCCTCTCAATAAAGTAGATAATTATTTCGTTTTTTTTCAAATTTTAATAATTCTTTTTGCCAAGATGCAATTATTTTATCAGGTGCAATTTTCTGCAGCAGATCTTTCTTTAATTGATTAGTCCCGGCAAGCAAATCAAAAGAGTCTTTAAATCTAATTTTGTTCCCATACAATTTAATAAGAACAAATAATAGTTTTGTACCAAATTTTACTGCTTCAAATTTAGTTGGATCTGTTATTCTGACTTTAATTCCATAACAGGTTTCACCCTCAAATTTCGGGTTTGTTGCCATTCCATCAATATCTTCCGGAATAAATGATATTGGCTGCATTTCGATTCCGGCTATTTTAAAGAGCTCTAATTTATTGATAACATCGTCGGATTTCATAAATGGAGCGCCGAATTGTAAAAACGGAAAATGGGTTCCTCTTCCTTCTGAAATGTTTGTACCCTCCAACAAACAAATTCCAGGATAAACCAATGCTGTTTCTATAGAATTAATATTCGGTGATGGTGAAATCCATTTAGAATAAAATTGATTTGGAATTTCACGATTCCAGTTTTTACATTGAATAATATTTAGATTAATATTCTTCCAACTTGATATTATCTTTTCGCCGACAAAATAATTTGACAATTCACCAATTGTCATTCCATGTGTTATAGGTATTTGAGCAATGCCTACAAATGATTTAAATTTTGACTTGAGTACCGGTCCATCAACATAATTCCCACCAATTGGGTTTGGCCGATCTAAAATTATTACAGGTATATTATTCTCTCCGGCAGATTCTAGAACATAATATAAAGTTGAAATGTAAGTATAAAATCTCGCCCCAACATCTTGAATGTCAAAAATTAATAATTCAATCTCCTTCAAATTTTCCTTAGATGGTTTTCTGTCTTTTCCATATAATGAGAAAATAGGAACACCATTGTAAAGATTATCTTTATAATCAATCCTTTCACCTGCTTCCGCATTCCCCTTGAATCCATGCTCAGGTGTAAAAATTGCACTTATATTTATATTCTTCCGATCTAGCAATGCATCGACCAAATGAGTACCATTAGATAACAATGCAGTATTATTGCAAACCACTCCAATTTTCTTTCCAATAATTTGGTTTAGATTTTCAGAAATCAATAAATCAGCACCATTTATAATTTGAGCATCTGCCTTTCCACTACCAAAAAAAACTACAAAAAATGTCAGCAAATAATGGATACACTTTATTTTCACTATTCTCTTCTCCATCAAAAAAAACAACCTCCTAAAAAGGAGGTTGTGATATAAAATATGAAATCATTTTAGATTGGATAATTTTCAATTAATTCTTTGCTCCCAAAGAAAAATGCAATCTCATTTTTTGCGTTTTCATCTGAATCTGATCCGTGAACAGCGTTAAACTGTACACTTCTAGCATAAAGTTTCCTCACTGTTCCTTCAGCAGCTTTTGCCGGATCTGTTGCACCGATAAGTTTTCTGTAATCTTCCACGGCATTTTCTTTTTCAAGTGCAATTGGTACGCAAGGACCTGACGTCATATATTCAACTAATTCACCATAAAATGGTTTTTCTTTGTGAATCTCATAGAATGCTTTTGCGGCTGATTCAGAAAGCTTAACCATTTTAAGTGCTTTTACTTTAAATCCTGCCTGGCTGATTAAAGAAATAATTTCGCCGATATGATTATCTTTAACTGCATCGGGTTTTATAATTGCTAATGTCTGATTACTCAATTAGAACTCCTACTTCTTTTTACTTTTTTTCTTGTGTGATTTTTTATCGTGTTTCTTTGATTTCTCTTCTTTTTTCTTTTCAGTCTTTTTCTTTGACTTAGTTTTAACGGCTTTAACTGGTTTTACAGTTTTTGTTACTTTTTTAACTGTTGTAGTTTTTCTTACAAGTGTTTTTTTTGTCTTCAGCTTTTCAATAGCTTTTAACATAGTAATGCCAATCTCAGCAGGACTTTCAACCACCAAAATTCCAGCTTTTTTCATGGCCACCATTTTTTCAGATGCAGTTCCTTTTCCACCGGAGATAATTGCACCAGCATGCCCCATTCTTCTTCCAGGAGGTGCTGTTCTTCCTGCAATAAACCCAACGACAGGTTTTTTAACATTTTTCTTAATAAACTCAGCTGCTTCTTCCTCAGCACTTCCGCCTATTTCACCGATCATTACAATTCCATCTGTGTCTTTATCATCATTAAACATTTTAATGATATCGATAAATCTTGAACCAATTATCGGATCTCCACCAATGCCAACACAAGTTGATTGACCAAGTTTTACATCAGATAATTGTTTTACGGCTTCGTAAGTTAAAGTACCAGAGCGGGAAACAACACCAATTTTACCTTTTTGATGAATGAAGCCGGGCATAATTCCAACTTTTGCAATTCCGGGAGAAATAACGCCGGGACAATTTGGGCCAACTAAAACAATATCTTTTCCTTTTATTGAATTATAAACTTTTAACATATCGTTGGTGGGAATACCTTCCGTTATGCAGATGATAAATTTTATTCCTGCATTAGCAGCTTCTAATATTGCATCAGCCGCAAATGCTGGCGGAACAAAAATTACGGACGAATTTGCATTCTGAACTTTTACAGCATCTATTACTGTGTTAAAAACAGGAACGTTTTGAAATTTAGTTCCGCCTTTACCGGGTGTTACACCTGCAACAACTTTAGTTCCGTACTCAAGCATTTGAGATGTATGAAAAGATCCTTCGCTGCCTGTAATTCCTTGAACGACAAGACGAGTATTTTTATCAATAATGATTGCCATAAATATTCCTTTAACTAAGTTTAAATTTGTGAACAAAAATAAGGAAATTCTGTGATAATGGTAAATTTTGAATGATAATAGTTAGACATCAGTCAGTAAAATGTAGATTAACCAAATATTTAATTTATTTGAATTGGGTATTGCAATTTCAAAATATTCTTAATTGTAGCTCGACAGAATGAAAATTGGTAATCCGACTATAAGGAATCGAATTAATAACTACTTCATATTTACAAACTGAGTAGGAAAGTCTAATTCCGCTTCTTTAACCATTGCAATAACTGATTGCAAATCATCAATCTTAGCACCGGTAACTCTCACTTGTTCATCTTGAATCTGAGCGCTTACCTTAAGTTTAGATTCTTTTATCATCTTTGTGATGATTTTGGCATTTTCCTTGGAGATACCACTTTGGAGATTTATCACCTGTTTAAGTCTTCCACCAGATGCTGCTTCGGCTTCGTTAAACTTTAAAGCTTTTATAGAAATATTTCTACGAATAAATTTGGTTTCTAAAATATCAATAGAAGCTTTACGTGTATAATCATCTTTTGTGTTGATTGTGATTAGCTTATCTTTTTTATTAAGCTCAAGCTGAGTATTAGAATCCTTCAAATCATATCGCTGATGAATTTCTTTTAATGCCTGATTAACAGCATTATCTGCTTCCTGAAAATCAATTTCAGAAACAATATCGAATGAATGATTTTGTGCCATAATATTACCTAAAATAGTTAGTCGGGGTGATAGGATTCGAACCTACGGCCTCTTCGTCCCGAACGAAGCGCGCTACCGGGCTGCGCTACACCCCGAAATGGTGTTTTTTCGTAAAACAAATATAAAAATAATTTTAAACAAAGAGGATTTAAACTTTACTTTAAAAATTAATACACTTAAGTTTGGACAAATAATATTAACCTTTAACTCTATCCCGTGAGATGGAAAAGGATGAACAAATTAAAAATAAAAGAAATAAGGTAACCTCTGAGGATAATTAATCCGAAGAGGCTTTTTTGTATATGGATGTAAAATCAAAAATAATAGATGCTGAAGGATTTGATAGAATCCTTACAAGAATGTCACACGAAATTCTTGAAAAAAATAAAGGCTCAAAGAATCTTGTAATTATGGGAATGCGAACTCGCGGGGAGTTTATAGGGAAACGCATTGCAGAAAAAATAAAACTAATAGACAATTTTGATATACCATTCGGTGTACTAGATGTAACCCTTTATCGAGATGACTTTAGAACCCGCTTAAAGCAGCCAGAAGTATCTGTCTCAAATATCACATTTGATATAAACGAAAAAGATATAATTCTTGTAGATGACGTATTATTTACTGGTAGAACAGTTCGTTCTGCATTAAACGCAATCATGGATATGGGAAGGCCAAGCTCTATTCAGCTATGTATTTTGGTTGATCGTGGTCATAGAGAATTGCCAATACGTGCAGATTATGCTGGAAAGAATATTCCAACATCTCACAATGAAGAAATTAAAGTTAAAATTAAAGAACATGATGGTGAAGATGCCATCTATATTATTGAATCAGAAAAGAAGTAAGGGAATATGTCATTATCAAGTAGACATTTATTAGGCTTAAAGGATGTTCCTAAAGAAGATATCCAATTAATTTTAGATACAGCTACAACTTTTAGAGAAATTCTTGAGAGACCGATTAAAAAAGTTCCTACTCTGCAGGGAAAAACAGTTGTAAATCTTTTTTATGAAAGTTCAACACGAACAAGAATTTCATTTGAGCTAGCTGAAAAAAGACTATCAGCAGATTCAATAAATTTTGCTGTTTCCGGAAGTAGTGTTAGCAAAGGTGAAACACTTAAAGATACAGTAAAGAACATTGAAGCGATGAAAGTAGATATGATTGTTGTTCGGCATGCAGCAGCAGGTGTACCTTTAATGCTTACAAAAATTTCAGATTCAAATATTATAAATGCTGGCGATGGAATTCACGAACATCCAACGCAGGGTTTATTAGACATGTATTCAATTCGTGAAAAAATTGGAAAACTTGAAGGATTAAAGGTTTGCATAGTCGGTGATGTTGCTCATAGCCGTGTTGCGCTTTCAAATATATACGGGTTAAAGACGATGGGTGCCAAAGTTTCTGTATGCGGTCCATCTACTATGATTCCAAAATATCTTGACGAACTGGGTGTTGATGTTATTCATAATATAGATGAAGCGATACAAGAAAATGATGTGCTAAATATTTTAAGAATTCAACTTGAACGAAAAGCACGCGAATATTTCCCATCAATAAGAGAATACTCACAATACTTTGGGATTGATAAAGAACGATTAGAAAAGAATGGTAAAGATATTTTGATACTTCATCCCGGACCAATAAACAGGGGTGTTGAGATATCTTCTGAAGTTGCTGATGGAAATTCACAGATAATTTTACAGCAAGTTACAAATGGAGTGGCAGTTAGAATGGCTGTACTTTATTTACTCGGAACACTTAATTAGAAAATAAGAAAGTTTTAAAATGAAAGTTGTATTAAAGAATGTAAATGTGTTAAATCCTCATCAAAAGGTAAGCGAAAAAAATGTTACTATTTTAATTGAAGATGGAAAATTCAAGAACATTGGAAATCTTACTGCATCAGAAACTAAAGATGCAAAAGTTTTTGATTTGGATGGGAAGTACATAGTCCCGGGATTTTTTGATATGCATGTACATTTACGTGAACCGGGCAGAGAAGATGAAGAAACAGTTATTACTGGATGCAACAGTGCTGCAAATGGGGGATTTACCGGCATAGCCTGTATGCCAAATACAGATCCGGCAATCGATTCAGCTGAAGTTGTAATATTGATTCTAAAACAATCTGCTAAGCATTTGGTTGATGTTTACCCTGTCGGTGCTGCAACAGTCGGAAGAAAAGGCGAAGTACTTTCTCCAATGGCTGAATTAAAAGACGCTGGGGTAGTGGGTTTTTCAGATGATGGCGTTGCAATTAAAACTGCTTCAATATTAAAACGTTCTTTGGAATATGCAAAGATGTTTGATCTTCCGATTATTGAGCATTGTGAGGATGAATCACTTGCCGGTGGAGCAATGAATGAAAGTATTAACTCCACTTTACTCGGACTTCCGCCAATTCCATCTGTTGCAGAAGATTTGATTGTGATGAGAGATATTTTGATGGCTGAATACACAGACGCAAAAGTACACATTGCGCATATCAGCAGTAAAAAATCTGTTGAGATGGTTCGTGAAGCAAAGAAAAAAGGTATAAAAGTTACGGCTGAAGTTGCTCCTCATCATTTTACATTAACTGATGATGCAGTAAAAACTTATGATTCAAATGTTAAAATGAATCCACCGCTGCGAACCAAAGCCGATGTTGATGAAATTATAAAAGGTTTAAAAGATGGAACGATAGATTGTATTGCATCTGATCATGCACCGCATTCAATTGAAGAAAAAGAAATGGAATTTGAATATGCTCCAAATGGAATTATTGGATTAGAAACTCAAATTGGTTTAGCATTCACAGAACTTTATCACAAGAAAATTTTGACATTAGAAAATATGATTGAAAAATTATCAATCAATCCAAGGAAAATTTTAAATCTTCCGGTTCCTGAAATAAAAGAAGGCGAAATTGCCAATCTCACTATTTTAGATATTGATGCAGTTTGGACTGTAGATAAGAAAAAATTCAGATCTAAATCAATAAACACTCCGTTTGATAAAAGATTACTTACTGGCAAAGCAATTGGGGTAATAAATAAATCGCAAATGTTTATTGATGGAGGTTTTCTTAATATCTGATTATTTCGTTAGTATTTAAACAAAACTTCACTCAATGTTCATTTAAGTGGACATTCTCACTTCTAATTCTGTATAATATGATCAAAAATCTATCTTTTTGTTGGCATTTCATTTGGCTAATCTAGTCAGAAACGAAAAAACTGAAAAGGTGAATAAAATGAAAAAGCTATCAATCTTCGCAACACTAATAATCTCAACTTTAATTCTAAGTTCGTGTGATGTAAATGAATCTTATTACAATGATTACACAGCGCCGGATCCACCAACAAATATTCAGGTGCTTAATGGTGATAACAGAGTCGATATCTATTGGAATCGAAACAGAGAAAGTGATGTTGCCGGATATAATGTTTACTTTAATTACACGTATGAAGGTAAATATGAATTAATTGGTTCAACTTCGGGAACTTACTTTGCGGATATGGAAGCGGTAAACGGAAATAAATATTTTTATGCGGTAGCTGCATACGATTATAATGGAAATGAAAGTGAACTTAGTTATGACGTAATATATTCTACACCAAGACCAGAAGGATTTAATCAGTCGATATTTGATTATATAAGATTTCCAAATAATTCTGGATATACTTTTACAACCTATTCTACAGTTCCATATGATGCACAAGATGTTGATTTCTTTTTTGAACTTTATCAAGGTACTGGATATTTAAGAGTTTACGATGACACTGATATTCAAGATATGGGTACAACATCAGATATATACGATATTCCATTTGCACCATTAAACGGTTGGTCACCAAATAAAGAAGAGATTGCAATCATCGGACACACTTACGTTATTTGGACCTGGGATAACCATTTTGCAAAGATAAGGGTAAAAAATATAACAGCAGATAGAGTAGTATTTGATTGGGCTTTCCAACTTGTTGAAGGTGAACCACAATTAAAACCGGTTGTTAAAGGAAGCGGTCAACGCAAGTTAAATAAATTACAATTGGCGAGATAATTAAGATTTTATTACTTTTGTCGTGGACTTGTATTTGTAAATTGTAAATGCGGGTTCACGACTAATCTTATTAATATGAACAAATATATTTACATAGTTTTATTTATAATTTTTTCCTCAGTTTCTTTACCACAGAATTCGAATCTTACCAGGAAATCTGAATCAATAAGAAATAATACTCAAGATGAATTAATCTTTAATGAAATAGAATCCGGAATCAAGGAATCTGACGTTAAGAAAATATCTAAATACTTCGGTCAGCAAACTTATTTTAGTTTTTCAAATGGGATAAATGGTTATTATAGTAATAATCAAGCTTTTTATGTTTTAGAGGATTTTTTTAATCTTTATAAAGTCATTTCATTTAAATTTGATTACATTAAAACAGATAAAAATAATGGCCACGCAACAGGCAATTATCATTACGATAACAAGGGACAAAGAAGTACATCCAAAGTTTATATTTCATTAAAGAAAATTGGCTCTGATTGGATCCTAACTCAATTTACAATTAACTAATGTTTAAAAAGATAGCTGAAAAGTTTAAAGGCGATAGAAAATATTTCTCTATCGTCTTTTTTATATTAATTATACTTGCACTCTCAGGTATAATAACTGAATCATTTCTTAATAAAACTAAAGATAATTGGAAAAACGTTTTAACCGCAGAAATTTCAGATCTTCAAAAAAATATCACAAATAATTTTAATGATAAACAGAATGACATCGTTGGTAAATTAAATCTAATTCGGAGTGAACTTAGAAAATCACTTTCTCCGGAAAATGAATCTTACAAAGAGATTGTAAAACTTATTAATGATGATATTTTTGTTGATTATTCAATAGAAGTTTTTGCACCAAATGGAAAATTAATTGCATGGAACCAGTTAATTGCCATAGAACAGGATGAATTATTTCCGCTGAGTTTTCCTCTTGGAGAAACTTATTTTTTATCAAAAGATTTAGTTAATTATTTATCTATTATTGATACAAGTCATCTTGAATCTGATATATTTTATATCGCCATTTCTACTCCGATCGAAGAAAAATTTGAACTCAACAATCAGTATTCCAAAAATATTAGTTACAAAAATGAGTTAATAAAAAAGTACAAAATAGATTTGAGTATTGATTATTCTCCGTACTCCGAAAAAAGCAAAGACGGCCGAAAATATTCTTTTGAACTATTGAACACAAAGAATAATAAAATTGGTATGGTCTCATTTGTTAGACCATTGTTAAACGGGGCAATAACCGAAATAAAAGAAACCGCTACAAAAATCCAATCGTTGTTGGTTGTTCTAGCAATTTTATTTACTGGATTGGGATTAAGTAGTGATTATAGAAAACTTGATTCATACTTATTCAAATTATTTCTTTTGATGATTTACTTATCCGCGTTGAGAGCGATAATATTTGTAGTTGAATTTCCATCTAACTTTATTAGCGGATCATTATCAGACCCTTCATATTTTTCATCAGCTTTTGGATGGGGAATTGTGAAATCTCCAATCGAATTTTTCACTACAATAATTTTCATTTTATTCATTGCTGTACAGATTTATAGATATAGCAGAAATTACCTTTATTCAGATAAGAGATTTAAATACAAATATTTAGGATACTTGATATCTATAATTCTATCTATTTTAATATTTTTAATCATTAGAGGTTTAAGTGCTGCTGTACGAAGCATAATTTTTGATTCAACAATTAGGTACTTCAAAGAGCCCAATATTATTCCAGATTTGTCTTCTCTTGCAATGAATTTCAATATGCTTCTGCTTGCATTTGCTTCAATACTAGCTGTAATTGGAGTTTTAAATATCATCTTTAAATTAGCAGATTTTGATATTAAAAATTTTAAAATCATTAAAGTCTTAATTGTACTCTTTGTATCAGCTATTGTAGTTGGGGTGTCATTTTATGTAAGTGTTGATCCTTTAATAACTCCAGCCATGGTTTTAATTTTTATAATTCTTCTCTATTCTCTTTTTTATCAGATCACTTTTAAAACTAAGGATTCAGCATATAATTATTTATTAATTCTGCTTATCGGATCAGTTATATCAATTTCATTACTCAACTACTTTAATACAAAGTTGGAGAGGGAATCACTCAAGACAACTGCTTTAGAAATAAACAGAGCAGATTCAAATCTTCTTTCTTTTATGTTAGATGAGACTCTTCTAGATATAAAGAGTAGAAATGAAATTCAAAAAATATTTGGTGATCGCTATGCAAATTACGATGCTCTTGCATTTAAAATCTGGGCTAACAGTTCAATGCAACGGGAATCACTGAATTCAGGAATAAGATTTTATGATAAATATAAAAATGTAATCGGGGACTATTATGTAGGTCTAAATCCTGACAAAACAGTATTTGATCATTTGAGTAATAATGATGAAATAAATATTGTAGAATTAGAAAATAAATCCTTAAACCTTGAAAAATACTACAGCGGAGTAATTAAGATTGAGGAAAGAGGGATCATAAAAGGATACGTTTCAGCATTTGTAAGTTTTGATATAAAATCTATTGGTGCAATTAACTTTCCTGATTTTATTGAATCAAATCTCTCAATTCTAAATCGAGTGATTGATGTTAAACAACTAAAGATATTTCAATTTTATGGTTCAAACTTAAGAACAGTATACGGCGATCTTTATCCATCAAGAGATCAGATCAAACAAATACTGCAAACAAAAGTTGATAGCTTGTATAACGAGGCCTGGTTAAAAATAAAATTTGATTCGGAAACTTATGAAACATATTTACTTAGAATTCCAAGTGAATCAACAGATATAATAACAACAGTTTCAATTGAAGAAAAAGCTTTTTCATGGAATTTATTTAACTTCTTCAAAATATTCATCATACACTCTTTATTTATTGTCTTAGCTTTTTTAGTTATTCTAATTAGTAGGGTTGGACAAATAACGCAGAGTTTTAAATCAAAATTGCTATTTGCATTTTTGATTATCTCAATTATTCCTGTAGTTGTGCTAGCATTATATAATTCTAAAGTTGTTGGTGAACGGGCAAAAGAAGGAATATTTAATGAACTTAGCCAGAGAGCAAATTATATAGAGAAACATCTTACTACTCAGATTGATAAAAATAAAAGAAGAGATGTTGTAACCGCATGTGAGAACGCTGAACAAGAATTAGGAATTTCATTTGCACTTTATGATTTAACAGATCAAATTTATAACTCAAAAGATATTTATAATAGAATTGGATTATTTGATAGAAAACTTAATCCGCAAGCATATTACTATCTTAACTATTTAAGGTACCAGGAATACATTGCTTCAGAAAAACTGGGTAATTATAAGTTCGATACATACTACAGAATTATAAGAGTAAATAATAAAGATTATATCCTTTCTGTAAACGATGCATTTAACAAAATAAAAATAGTTTTTTCTACAACGGAAATAAACGTTGTGATTTTTGGGATATATTCATTTGCAGTGATTATAATAATAATCATAAGTACATTTTTTGCAAATCAAATCTCTTTACCAATTCAGAGACTTACAGCAGCTACTGATGCCGTTAGTAAAGGTGATCTGAATATAATGATTGATCATAAAGAAAGGGGAGAACTAAAAGAATTGCTGGATGGATTTAACCAAATGACATCAGAGCTTAAAAAGAATCAAACGGAAATTGCTGAGATGGAAAGGGAAGCAGCTTGGAAGGAAATGGCAAAGCAGGTTGCACACGAAATTAAAAATCCTCTTACTCCCATGAAGTTAGCTTTACAGCAGCTTATAATTTCATATAAAGACAAAAGTAAAGATTTTGATAAGTTGTTTGAAAAAGTTTCTAATACAGTATTAAATCAAATTGATAATCTAAATCAAATTGCATCTGAGTTTTCAAGATTTGCCAAAATGCCGAGCCTTAAAATTGAAACTGTAGATATGCTTCCAGTCATATATGATACAGTAAATATGTTTATTCATGAAAAAACTTCAATAAAAGTATTCACAGAAATAGATAAAGCTGTTGTCGATGCGGATTTGAGTCAGTTAAGAAGAATGTTTATTAATTTAATTAGAAATGCTATGCAAGCTGAAGCAACTTCAATTACAATTGATGTAAAATCAGATCACGATAAGTTTAAAGTAAATATTAGTGATAACGGTAAGGGAATTCTTGATTCTGAGAAAGACCAAATTTTTGATGAAAATTTTACCACAAAAAAACAAGGAATGGGTTTAGGTTTAAGTCTTGCTAAAAGATTTATAACAAGTATTGGTGGTGAAATAAAACTTAACTCAAGCTCACCAACGGGAACAGTCTTTGAGATCATTTTTCCTGCCAAAAATATTAATGTTGCTCCTAAAAATGAGTAAACTCACGCCCAATCAAGAGATTGCCCTAAAAACAAAAGGCCATATGGCCTTAACCGCAAATGCCGGATCAGGAAAAACATTTGTTCTCGCCAGAAAATATCTTGAAGCATTGACGAAAGATAATCTAGAGATTTCCAGCATTGCTGCAATTACTTTTACTGAAAAGGCTGCTAGTGAGCTTTACTTAAAAATATCAATCCTTATTAATCAAAAAATTAAAGAGAGTAACAATCTAGATGAGAAAAGAAAACTAGAAAAGATTAGGAGACAATTAGTTTCAGCAAACATTTCAACAATACACTCATTCTGTATAAGTATTTTGAGGGAATACCCTGTTGAGTTAGAACTTGATGCCAGATTTATTCCTATCGATGAAAAGTTATCTGAAGAGCTTATAGAACTTTCAGTAGAAGAAACTGTTCGTGCTTCGTTCGAAGATGATTTGGTTAGTGAGGATTTAAAATACTTAATTAGGATTTTTTCTTCTAAGGGTAGACTGCAAAATCAAATTGTGAAATTGATAAAGAATAGAAAAAATGTTTTTGCAGTAAAAAATAATATTTATACTCTTGATGAAAAAAGTATCGCTAGTTTATTCTTTGAAGAGTTTAATAAGAATTTTAAAATTATTTGGAATAAACTAAACAACATATTTATTCTGAATTTAAGTGTAATAAATTCATCAGTATTACAACTTGATTCTTCAAACCAAAACGCTATTGAGGTAAAAGCTAAACTACTTTTATTAAAAACTGAAACCGATGTAACACAAATAATAAATTTATTAAGTGAAATAAAAACATTAAGCTTTACGGATAAATATTTAATTCGTAGGCGTGGTTATGTTCAAAAAGAAATTGAGGATTTACTTCAAAGTGAAATAACTAATTCTGAAGAATTGATTAAAACTCTAAACTCATTTCAGATATCTGAAGAAAGAACAGAAATTGAATTTGAGTTAGCCCGATTCGGTAAAAAAATAATTACGTTTTTTGATTTTGCCTTAAGTACTTATGAAAGCAAAAAAAGAAATGAAGGCTTTATTGATTATGAGGATATTCTACTTTATACAAAGCGACTCTTGGAAAATAATAAAGTTCAAAAATCAATTTCAGAAAAATATAAGTTTTTAATGGTTGATGAATTTCAAGATACAAATGAAATTCAATATCAGATATTTCTGCCCATATTAGATTATTTAAAAGGCGGCAAAATATTTATCGTAGGAGATGAGAAGCAAAGTATTTATAAGTTTCGTGATGCTGAAATAGAAATATTCAATCTTACAAGACGTGATATTAAAAATACAGCAGGAGAAAATAATCTTTTAATATTGCCGGATAGTTTTAGAATGACTCCGAATATTTGTGCGTTTTGTAATCACGTATTCAGAAATTTGTTTAATGAACCGGATGAAGAGCTTAGTGAAGTATCAGCAACTGATTTAGTTTGTGCACGCACTGACGATAAAATAGGGCACGTTGAATTTTTAATTTCTATTTTTGATGATCAAAATATTTCTGATTCTGAAGCGGAATTAGTTGCAAAGAAAATATTATTCTTACACTCAAAAAAAAATTATTCATTTAAAGATATTTCTATTCTTGTTCGTAAGAGAAAATATTTTGCTGATCTTGAAAAGGTATTTATAAAATATGAAATACCTTTTACCATTTTAGGGGGAAGGGGATTTTATCAAAGACAGTCTATTATGGATGTCTTAAACTATCTTTCCTTTCTTGCGGATGAAAATAATAGTGCAGCTCTTGTTGGATTGTTACGTTCACCATTTTTTAATGTTTCCGATGCAACCCTATATGAAATATCGTTATTAAATGCGCCAAGTTTTTGGAGAAAACTTAATCTAAAAAACGATGATCAAAATATTAACAATATTTGCAAATTACTGAATGAAAATATTTTAATGAGCAGTTCAGTAAGCTTGCCGGATTTAATCTATAAAATAGTCACCGATAACAATTTCATTTCCATTCTTTCATTGCGGAATGGCAGCGATCAGGAAATTGCCAATCTAAATAAATTAATTAGTATATCTAGAAATTTTAATGCAGTTGGATTCAGAAATCTTTACGATTTTTTAACTTTTATTCAAGATTCAACTAAAAATCTTGCTGATGAACCTCAAGCATCTACATCTGCAAATACAAATGCAGTTCAAATGATGACGATTCATCAATCAAAGGGATTGGAGTTTCCGATTGTCTTTTTGTATAAAACAGACGAAGCGGGAATTTCCAGCATCATTAAATCCGGCGATGTTAGAGTAGACAAAAAATTCGGTCTTTTAGCAAAAGTGCCAATACATCAAAATTATTTTGAGGATTATCATAACGCTCCAATAAATCTAATCCATAATTATTTTGAAGAAAAGAAAAATAATGCTGAGCTAAAACGATTATTGTATGTTGCAGTTACACGGGCTAAGGATGAACTCTATATTACTTCTGCAATTATTAAAGATGCTTCATTTAAAAAAGATTCATTTATTAATCTTTTGGCAGCGGGTTTAAAGATTAATTTTTCAGGAAGCAATATTGTACTTAATGAACATTTAGAATTCCTAAAAGTTGATGGTGAAAAATTTATAACTGAAAAAGAACATATAAAATTAGAAATCCCAATTACGACCGCCCTTGAACTAGAAAAAATTATTATCAATAATAAAAATAAGGATTTTAATAAATCGGAATTAAATATCTCATCTCTTCATTCAGATGAAAAGGGAGAAATAATCTCGGCATCAAAAGTTTCGATTTATAGTCAATGTCCATTAAAGTATCTTCTTACTTATGATTATGGTTTTGGAAAATTCAATTCTGATTATTTGAATTTTAAGTTTGAAAATAAAGCTGAAAATGATAAATACATTATCGATCAAAAAAGTGATGTGAATACCGAAAATGATGATGAAAGATTTGAATCTATAGGAAATGAAAAAAAGGATTATGACACTGCTTTATATGGAAGAATATTTCATAAAGCTATGGAAAAATCAATCAATCCGGATGGAATAATAAAATTTATTACGGAAGAATTTAAAATTGATAATGATAATTTGAAGAAATATGAAGTATTGTTAAAAAGATTAGAAAATGATTTAAATACTTTTCAAAAATCTAAAATATTTTCACAAATTTCTAAAGCAAAAAATTACAAAAATGAATTTGAAATATATGTAGCGGATCATGATTACTTTCTACACGGAATAATTGATAAAATAATTTTTGCCGAGGATAAAATAATCATTATAGACTATAAAACAGATGATATTAAAAAGAGTGAAATAAAAAAACATGCTGAATATTATTTAATGCAATTGAAATTTTATTTATATATTGCAAGTAAGTTATTTAGCAAGTTTAGCATTATTGAGGGTAGATTGGTATTTATTAAGCATCCCGATGAACTTGTTTTTCTTAACTACGATAAAACAAAAATTAATCAGCTGGAAAAAGAAATTTCAGAGATTGTCAAATCAATCAGAACTAAGAACTCTGAAAAGAATATAAAACACTGTAGAGTTTGTTCATTTTCAGGATTAACAAATAAATGTATTATTAACTGAGGGGAGAGTAAAAAGAAAAAGTATGAAAAAACAAATAAAACAAATAAGAGATATAGCCGAAATTGAAAAAGAACTAGTTCAAGCATCTTCAGGTATTCTTTGCATTCATCTTTCAAATGAAAAATTATTACAGATAGCATGCAATTTTGTTTATCTGGATAAAAATATTTATACCTACTTAGACAGTACCGATGAGAATTATGAATATGTAAAGTACGGTTCGGCTGGTACCTTTACTATTTCATCAAATGAAAAACTACAAGGTAAAAATAAAGAATTAACATACAGACTGTCTTACATTACAATAAACGGTGAGATTAAAGATGTTGATGATAACAAGCTTAAAGATCAAATAGCTGAGTTATATCGTTTAAAGTACGCACCTTCAATTAAAGCAAATGATTATGAGATTTTAGAAAATCTAAAACCTGTTATTCTTGATACAAGCGAAATTAAAGCTCTTATCGAAGAAGGAAATTAAAATTATTATCTAGTATTATACTTTCAAACCAAGGAGGACTTGCTTGTTAAACTATGTTTGGGTTACTCTTATATTCCTTGGACTCGCATCCGCCCTGTTTATTGATATCTCAGATATCACAAAAAACACTTACAAAAATGATGTTCCATTAACTGTTACCATTAAGGCTTCAGATCGTAAATCAGGCGGCGGATTTGATTGTGAAGTTGAAATTCCAAGAAATAACTACAATAAATTTTTTAATGCTCAAGAAACAGAAAATGTTATTGTAAATGCTGTCGGTTCACTTTCCGAAGATAAAAAGTCCATACAGTTATACATTAAAACTAAAGATAACACTCCCAAAAATTTATTAACCGTTGCAAAAGCATCCGGTAAAGAAGATGACATTCTTGCAAGTGCAGGAATACTTACTAAACAAGATAGTGTTACCTATGAAGCTAAAATGTATTTTGAAAAAATCAGTTTTCTTTCAATGAAGCGGGTGACTAACGATTCGATTGGTATTGCTGGAACCGCTGTAGAAATTGCTCTGGGCTTGATCGGAATTATGGCAATGTGGCTTGGTATTATGAAGGTTGCCGAAGATGCAGGTTTAATTAGAATAATTGCTAACTGGCTGCGCCCAATTACAAGAAGATTATTTCCTGAAGTTCCACCTGATCATCCAGCAATTGGTTCTATGGTTATGAATATTTCTGCTAATATGCTGGGGCTTGGCAACGCCGCAACTCCGTTTGGATTAAAAGCTATGGAAGAATTAGATAAGCTTAATCCTGAAAAAGGTACTGCAACAAATTCTATGATTACTTTTTTGGCAATTAATACTGCGGGAATGACAATTATTCCCGCAACTGCAATTGCTGTGCGCGCCGCAGCAGGCAGCGCTGATCCTACAATTATAATTGCTACATCTTTATTTGGCTCAACTTGCGCAACAATAACAGGAATTACAGTTGCAAAACTTTTTGAAAAATTTCCGATTGGCAATAACGGATTTGGTGCATGGGTTAAAAGTAACTTTAAATTTTTTGCAACGGTCATTTCAATTATTTCTGTTTTGATTTTAACATTTGCAACTGGTTTATCATCTGCAATTGGATCTCTATTTAGTTTTTTGCCTCCAACATTTTTTAAAGATTTAATTCAGGCTGTTTCAACAATTGCAATTCCTTTTTTCATTTTAGTTTTTATTGGCTACGGGGTTATAAAAAAAGTAAAGGTTTATGAGCATTTTGTTGAAGGCGCAAAAGAAGGTTTTAACATTGCTGTAAGGATAATTCCTTATTTAGTTGCTATGCTTGTAGCGATTGCAATTTTTAGAGCTGGCGGAGCTATGGATAACTGGCTAATTCCGATTTTACGCATTGTTACAGACCCGATTGGAATGCCCGCAGAAGCGCTTCCGATGGCGCTGATGCGACCATTATCCGGTAGTGGTTCTCTTGGAGTAATGGCTGATATTATTGCAGTACACGGCGCGGATTCGTTTATTGGCATTTTAGTATCCACATTTTTCGGAAGCTCTGAAACTACTTTTTATGTATTAGCGGTTTACTTTGGCGCTGTAAATATTAAAAATACACGCCACGCTTTAGCCGCCGGTTTAATGGCTGATGTTGCTGGAATGTTAGGAGCCTTGTTTATTGTTAAACTATTATTTGGGTGAGATTTTTTTAATAATTTTATTTTCATAGTGAAATCTTAATTATTAAGTGTCAGTACATATTTAATTGAGGTTATTGAATGAAAAAATTTCTTGTCCTTTTACTCATATTTTCTCTTATCGGTTGTGGAACTACTAAATCTTTAGAAGGAAATAATTTAGTCCCTTATGCAATAGTCAACGTATCGGATGATCTAAAAATTACTGGTAGGCTTTTAGACTATACTGATGATTTTATTATAGTTTCTGTTGATGGAACTTCACAGAAATATTTTATTTCTGAAATTCAAGGATTTAAATTTGTTCAGCTTCCAGATGAAAGATTAATGATGGAAGATATTGTTAGCAATACTAGTAATGCTGCTAATAACACTGCTGTGTTTGTTATTGTTTTATTTGCAACTATTATTTCTAGCTTTGTTCTAAGTAGTAAGTAATTTTAAGTTCATAAAAAGCGCCTCTACTCTTTTAGTTAAACAAGTAACTAATTACAGAATTATTTATGTTTAAAATAACTCAAAATGGTTCAAATCGTTTAGATATTGAGTTAAGAGGAAAATTCAATGCTGAAAAAATGAAAAACACAATACTTGCTCTATTCTGTTTTTTAATAGTCAGTTGTTCTCAATCAACTTCACCGGAAAATCCGGATTGGGTTGAAGATTTAATTGATCATTATAAAAATGAACCTATCGGCAATCCTCCCCAATCAATTTGGCGCTACAATTATAATGATCATATTGTTTATTATGTCCCGGCACAGTGCTGCGATCAATTTAGTACACTTTACGATATTAATGGAAATGTTATTGGAGCCCCGGACGGTGGATTTAGCGGAGCCGGCGATGGTAAAATTACAGATTTCTTTACTAAACGATTTAATGAAAAATTAGTATGGAAAGATGATCGTAATCCATAAAAAAAATTAAAATTAATACTTTATGAAAATATTTATCTCCAGAGAAATTCCAGCGCCCGGAATTGAGATGTTGAAGAAAAAAGGATTTGAAGTTCAGGTTTATAGAAAAGATAATCCTATTCCTCGTCGAGAATTATTAAATAAAATTAAAGATTGTGATGGATTAATATCTTTATTAACCGATAAGATTGATAAAGAGGCTATTGATAAAATGAAGTACTGCAAGGTAATTGCAAACTATGCAGTTGGATATAATAATATTGATGTTGACTATGCCAAGTCTAAAGGTTTTATTATTACTAATACACCTGATGTTTTAACTGATTCAACTGCAGATCTAGCTATGACATTGGTATTAGCTTGTGCAAGAAAGATTCCGGAATCTGAAAAATTTGTCCGCAAAGGTAACTTTGTTGGTTGGAAACCTAAATTATTTTTGGGTATCGAACTTAGAAATAAATATTTCGGTATTCTTGGGGCAGGCAGAATCGGAACAGCAGTTGCAAAAAGAGCACATTCTTACGGATGTAAAATATTATATTATTCAAATTCTAAGAACAATTATCTGGAAACTGAATTTAAAGCTAAAAAGGTATCGCTAAATACGATATTAAAACAATCAGATATTCTTTCAATTCATCTTCCACTGAATAAATACACAAATAATTTATTGAATAAAAAGAATCTTCATCTGTTAAAAAAAACTTCAATTCTCATCAATACTGCACGAGGTGAGATAATTGAAGAAAAAACACTTATTAAAATGTTGAAGCAGAATAAAATTTTTGCTGCAGGCCTGGATGTATATGCAGATGAACCTAACATTAAAAAAGAGTTTTATAGTCTTGATAATGTCATTCTTCTGCCACATATTGGTAGTGCAACAGTGGAAGCAAGAAATAATATGTCAATACTAGCAGCAAAAAACATAATTGCTGTCCTATCTGGAAAAAAGGCAATTTCATCTATTTAAATCAATAAGAATTAATTGTTAATCTTGCATACCTGTGGTAATTTTGAAATAAAAAAAGAGAAAATTAAATGAGATTTGGAATACCAAAAGAAACTCTTTATGAAGAAAAAAGAGTTGCATTAGCTCCCGCTGGAGTGGATGCGTTAGTAAGAGCCGGTCACACTGTTTATATCCAAAGTGGTGCAGGTGAAGACAGCCATTTTAGTGATGAGGAATATCGTAAAACCGGTGCTCAGGTAGTTTACTCTGCCGAGGAAGCATTTGCAAGAGCAGAGGTAGTTATAAAAGTAGCTCCACTTTCGGAGTCAGAAGCAGAATTACTGCAAGAAAATCAGACAATATTTTCCTTCCTTCATCTTGCAATCGGTAAAAGAAAAATTATTGATCAACTTCTTAAGAAAAAAATTACTGCAATCGGATATGAATTGATCGAAGATGAAGACAGACTACCAGTTTTGCATTCCATGAGTGAAATTGCCGGGCAGCTTTCTATTCAAGTTGCGGAAAGATATCTTGAAAGTTTTACAGAAGGCGGAAGAGGAATTTTATTAGGCGGAATAACTGGTGTTGCTCCTGCAGCAGTTGTTATTCTTGGTGCCGGCGTTGTAGGTGTAACAGCAGCACGAGCTGCGGTTGGCAGAGGTGCGCAAGTTATTGTAATCGATAAGGATTTAAATAGGTTAAGAAGCATTGATCAAAGTTTTAGAAAAAATGTTACCACTGTTGTTGCAAATCCATATACAATCTCAAGAGGTGTAAAATTTGCTGATGTGCTAATTGGTGCAGTTTTAATAAAAGGTGCTAAAGCACCGCATCTTGTTACCGAAAGCATGGTGAAGCAGATGAAACGCGGATCTGTTATAGTTGATGTGTCAATTGATCAAGGTGGTTGTATTGAAACAAGTCATATTACAACACAGTCTGATCCAGTCTACAGTTTGCACGATGTAATACATTACTGTGTCCCCAATATGCCTGCAATTGTTTCACGTACAGCAAGTTATGGACTTAATAATGCATCACTTGGTTACATACAGGATATTGCAGAAAATGGATTATCAAACGCATTGCTTAGTGATCTGGGATTATCTAAAGGCGTTTGTACTTATAATGGCTATTGCTGTAATGAATCTATAGCTCATACTTTTAATGTTGAGTATAGAAGACTTCATATTTTTTCCAGTAATTAGATAAAAAAATAAATTTGAAAATGAATTGAATTTTAGAAATGAGAACTCCAAATGACATCAATTGAAGAAATAACAAAAAAGAATCCAATCCCAACTAATTTGCTCCGGATTTATAATCAAAAATTAGTTAGTTCCGACGAGGCTGTAAAGCATATCAAGTCCGGTGACAACATAATCGTTCAGCCTGGTTGTGCCGTTCCATCAGAATTAATTAGAGCATTGGTTAGGCGAAAAGAAGAATTAGAAAATGTTACAATCTATCACATTCTCATCGTTGGTGATTTACCTTATCTACAGCCGGGAATGGAAAAACACTTTAAACACAAAGCTTTTTTTATTGGAGCAAATGCACGAAAATCAATTAGTGAAGGACGGTCTGAATTTATCCCAATTTTCTTATCAGAAGTTCCTCTACTTTTTAAACTTGGCAGAATTAATACTGATGTAGCCCTGATTAACGTTTCTCCACCGGATGAGCATGGATTTTGCAGTTACGGCGTTGATGTTGGAACAATTAAAACTCCAACTGAAAAATCCAAAATTATAATTGCGCAGGTAAACAAGCACATGCCAAGAGCACTTGGGGATTGTTTTATCCATATAAATAAAATCACTTATATAGTTGAGCATGATGAAGAATTAAAAGAATTGCCTCAAGTTGATCCTGATGCTACTCCTGAAGTGTTGGCAGTATTTGATAAGATAGGAAGAAATGTTGCAAATCTGATTGAAGACGGTTCCACTTTGCAAATGGGTATAGGTGCTATCCCTGATTCTGTTATGAAATATTTATTTGACAAAAAAGATTTAGGAATTCATACTGAAATGTTTTCTGATGGCATGATTGATTTGGTTGATGCTGGAGTAATAAATGGTGAAAAGAAAACTCTGCATCCCGGAAAAATTATTGCTGGATTTGTTCTTGGAACAAAACGGGTATATGATTTTATAGATAACAATCCTGTTATTGAATTCCATCCACAGGAATATGTTAACGATCCTTTCATAATCGCAAAAAATAATAAAATGGTAGCAATAAATTCTGCGTTAGAAGTTGATCTTACTGGACAGGTTTGTGCTGATTCAATCGGAACCCGGTTTTATTCTGGTATTGGAGGTCAGGTTGATTTTATTAGAGGAGCCTCTAAATCTGAAGGCGGTAAACCAATCATAGCTTTACCTGCAACTACAAAGCAGGATACAATTTCTCGTATCGTACCAACTTTAAAACCAGGTGCCGGCGTTGTTACTTCAAGAGGTGATGTTGATTATGTCGTTACAGAATATGGTTCAGTTGATTTGTGGGGTAAAACTATTCAAGAACGTGCAAAGGCTTTAATATCTATAGCGCATCCAAACTTCAGGGATGAATTGACCAAGTACGCAAAAGAAACTTTTCATATCTAGGTATTAATGGTTGCAGTAATTGGAGATGTACACGGTTGTTATCAAACGCTAAAACAATTAGTTGAAAATATTAGAACTAAGTATCCCGGGATTTCGATCTATTGTGTTGGCGATCTAGTTGATAGGGGAAACTATAGTTTTGAAGTGATTGAGTTTGTATTGTCCGAAAATATCTTGTTTACCCTTGGTAATCATGATCTGATGTTCTATTCCTTTTTTAAACATCCGGCCTCATCTATGGCAAATAACTGGACATACAATGGTTCAGAATCTACTTTAACCTCTTATCAAGATAAACCTGAAAAGTTAGAGGAGCATTTAGATGTTCTAGTTAAATCACCAGTATTTATTAATACTGATGATTGTTTTATATCTCACGCTGGAATTTCTCAATTTTATAAAAATAAACTTCCCTCCAATATTTTTGAAAATTTAAATGAGCTTGAGAATATTTTAAGACAAGATTTAAATGATAAGAATAGTATCTTATGGTGTCGAACAGCTCTTCTAAATATTGGAAAGCTGCAAGTTGTAGGTCATACACATAGAAAAGATATTTTATACGATGAAGCCAGCAATGCTGTCTATATTGATACTACCGCGTTTGGATTAAATAAATTGAGTGCGGTGATTGTTCAGGACAATAAAGTAATCGAACGAATTGAACAAAAAACTTTTAGAGATGATTCTGATAGTAGATGGAATTATTATCTATAATTAGAAGGCAAAATTTTATTGGCAATTGAAATTGAACGCAAATATTTGGTAAAGTCTGATGATTGGAAATCTTTGGCCACTAAAAAATATTATCAACAAGGTTATTTATTAATCAGTAAATCGCTTACAATTCGAGTTAGAATAATTGAAGATAAAAGTTATATTACAATCAAAGGAGCTTCTAAAGGAATTAGCAGAAGTGAGTATGAATATGAAATCCCAATTAAGGAAGCTGAAGATATAATTCAATCACTTTGTGAAAAACCTCTGATTGAAAAATACAGAACTAAGATTAATATCGATGATGTAATTTGGGAAGTTGATGAATTTCTTGGCGAAAATGAAGGTCTAGTAATTGCAGAAGTTGAATTAAAAAACGAAGGTCAGAAAATCAATCTACCAGCATGGATCGGGGATGAAGTTAGTGGAAATCCAAAGTACAGTAATTCTTATTTAGTAAAACATCCTTTTAAAAGATGGACTACTTAAGAAGTAATATTTTAAAAAATATTGTAGTAATAACTGTTTTAATTTTTTTATTGAGTTTTTACAGTTGTTCTTCAGATGATTCAGAAACTTTACCACCTGTGTTGAATACATTACTACCGATTTCTGAAATAGATTTAAGTTCTTTTCTTTCTGAGCCATCCGGAATAGTTTTTAACCCAACTAGTAATTCTTTCTTTGTTGTATCAGATACAATTTCAAAAATATTTGAAATTGATTTAAACGGTAACTTTATTCGTTCTGTTACAGTAGATGCAACTGATATGGAAGGCATCACATTAAGTAACAGTAATGATTCCATATACATTGTTGAAGAATCAAATAATAAAGTAACTACATTTTTATTAAATGGTATTAAAATAAATTCTTTTACGGTTGATGTTTCTACTAATTCAGTAAACGGACTTGAGGGAATAACTTTTGATGACAAAAACAGTCTATTTGTAGTTAACGAAAAGTTACCACGATTTTTAGTTGAGTTAGAAAATAATATTCAGATTCGAAGAATTGAAATTACAGTTGTAGATGATCTATCGGATGTTTGTTACGATTTTCAATTAGATTGTTTATGGATTATTAGTGATGAATCAAAAAAAATCTTAAAGGTTTCAAAAACAGGATCCGTTATTTCGGAATGGTCAATTCCATTTTCAAAAGGTGAAGGAATTACGATTGTTAATAATTATTTATATGTTGTCAGAGATTCTGATTCAAAAATGTATGTATTTAATAAACCTAACAACTAATCAAACAATTAATTATTTTATTTAAGTTCAGAGGATTTTCATTATCATTGCTCTTCTGGATTTGATTAATTAAAATTATTAAAGTGGTATAATATGAAAATAAATGTTTTTACTTTTATCATAATTACAATAATGTTCTTGGTAAATATAAATGCTCAATCAAATATTAGCTTGAATGAAATATACTCACGAGGTACGGTGTCTGAGCCAGATTGGATTGAAATATATAATTCGTCGGCTGGGGTAATTGATATATCAGGATATAAAATTTATGATATTGGTGGGCAAAACGGCACAAAACCTAAAAAAATATTTCCTTCTGGATCCACAATTCCAGCTCTCGGGTTTATAGTTATCGTTACAGATGATACTTCTGCAAGTGGGTTTGGACTTTCGAGTTCAGGTGAATCAGTTTGGATCGAAAATTCCGCAGGCGGGATAGTAGATTCTGTCGATTTCCCTTCACTTCAAGTAACAGAATCGTATAGCAGAATACCAAATGGTGCTAACTGGTTAATCACTAACTCAATAACTCAAGGGACATCCAACATTTATTCTAATCCTACTACTATAATTATTAATGAAATATATTCTCGTGGTACATTATCTGAACCGGATTGGATCGAATTATATAATCCATCATCGACTGAAATCAACATTAGCGGTTATAAAATTTATGATATTGCTGGACAGAATGGCACCAAACCCAAAAAAGAAATTCCACTTGGCACATTAATTCCAGCAAATGGATTTTTTGTGGTGGTAACAGACGATACATCAGAAAGCGGGTTTGGACTATCCAGCAATGGAGAAGAAGTATGGCTTGAGGATTTTAATGGTTTAATAATTGATGATGTTTCTTTTCCTGCAATGGATACTACTCAGTCATACGTTAGATTTCCGGATGGAACTGCAAGCTGGCGGCTTTCTGATTTTATAACAAAGGGATTCCCAAATAGCATTACGAACATAGAGGAATCAGATAATGAGATTTTAAGCTATTCACTTTCACAAAATTTTCCTAATCCCTTCAATCCGATAACAACAATTAACTATACAATACCTAAAACAAGTAATGTATCCATTAAGTTGTTTAATATACTCGGAAAAGAAATTGCAACACTTGTTAATGAAACGAAGAATGCAGGAAATTATTCTATTCTTTTTAATGCAATTGGTTTAAGCAGTGGAATATATTTCTACCAGATTAAAACAAATGATTTTATTGCAACAAGGAAATTTACATTAACTAAGTAGAAAAATTAATTTATAAGGTTACTAGAATTTATTTGAATTAGTTTAATTTGCTGTTAAAAATCTTTCTTGAAGGATTTTAATCCTATTTTCATTGAGATAGTTGTAATAATTATTGCTATAACAAAAAGGATTATGCTCGTAGACATGAGATTCCAAATAGATAAATTGATTCCTTTTGTTTGTGCATAAAAATAATTTGAAACCGGAATAAAAAGTATCACAATGATCAGAACTAAATAAAGAAGTGTAAATAGAAATGTAATTGATGCCCCTTGTGATGACGCTAATCTAATAGCATTTTTTTCTTTATAATTTGCAAAGATTCCACCCATTCCAAAATTTAAGCTTATCAAAGTTATTGTAGTTAGTGCTGCATTTATTTGGGCTACTATGGATAACGCTGGAGGAAATTGAAAATTTGAAAAAAAACTAATTAATTGCCCAACAAAAAAAATTAGTAAAAAATATATTGCAAGTCTCTTTATTAGCAGGTCGTTAAAATTAATTGGAGCGCTTCTAATTTTCCATAATGCTTCACCTTCAAGGCTAATTAATGGGAACACAAAACGTAATGACAGAGAAGCCACAAGAAATACATTAAAAAGCGAGACAATTAAATATACTATCGTCTTTAGATATTCATTATATGCTTTTAAGATAATAATGTCTATACCCGAAATGCTGGAAATAAAAATTGAAATTAGAAAAATCATTACTAGGAGATGAAGCCACTGACTTGGTTCTCTGAAGAATAAAAGAAATTCGCGTTTTAATATGGATTCATCAAACGCATTTAAAAATGATTTTTTCTGAAATCCAAAAAACTGATTTTTATTTTTGTTTTTATTTTTTAATTCAGCATTTATGCTCAAGGAGGTTAGCCAGGTTTCATAATACCATTTTTTGGCTAAATAAAGAGCAATTACAAAAACAAAGATTGAAGTAACGAGATTGGCATAAATAAATGGGATTGCTCTATATATTTTGTTTTGAGAAATCCAATAAAGAGATTCTGCAACCCAATAATTTGGTAAAAACTTAACCAAACTGCTTTCTAAAAATCCAAAGTACTGATCTATATTCGGATAATAATCAAAAACTCTTTCAACAAGTTTTAAGGGATTACTGATAAAGTAAAACGAAATTACGCTTGCTGAATAGGCAGCACCAATAAAAATTAAAACTCTTTTTATTCCCCACTTGCCAGATAATTTTAAAACCGTGAGTAAAACAATTACACCAATTGATCCTGCTGTAAACATAAATGGTAAAACCAGCAATAGCAGAGCAAATGGGTAGAACCAAATATCTAGATCAAAATAATATCCATATCCCAGTAACACAGCTATAACTATAAGTAAAAGAGTTGTTGAGCTGTAAAAAAAATTATCCAGAAATTTTATCAAAAATAATTTTGTAAACGAAATAGGTTTGGTCATTAAATGGAAAACTTCTTTAGATTTATATAAAGTAGAAAATGATACAACCATATTTCCAACATTTATTGCTATGAAGAAAATAAATAGTACAACTAGCACAAATCTATGTAGTAAAAATGCTCCAATTTTAACTGTCAAAAGCAGATACTCAATTAAGCCAAAAGTCATGGCAAAACATCCGTACGCGAATATTGAATAGACGATCGATGAACCAATACTTTTTACGAATGCTGAAAAATCAAAAGGGGAGTTTACTTTTAGGAAGATTAGAATTTTATAGTAAAGTATGTGGACTACTTCTCTCATTATTTTGTAAGGTGGAGGAATAGTGATTCAAGATCTCGATGATCAGCTCCCATTATATTTTCAAGTACTTTCTTATCATCTGAGAATATCATTGTTCCGTCCTTGATAATCCCTATTCTTGTACAAATTTCTTCAGCTACATTTAAACTATGAGTAGACATAAATACGGCGGCGCCATTCTCAGCCTTTTCCTTAAGGACCTTTTTAACAATCAAAGCGCTTTGAGGATCAAGTCCCACCATTGGTTCATCTACAACTAATAATTTTGGATTGTGCAGCAAAGCAGATGCGATTGTTATTCTTTGTTTCATCCCTTGTGAATACTCTTCTGTTCGTTTATCCACCCAATCACCGATTTCTAATTTCTCAATTATTTCATCAATAATCTTTTTTAATTTATTTTTTTCGATTGAGTATAATCCACCACTAAAAAATAAAAATTCACGTCCAGTTAGTTTTTCATAAATAAATGGCTGATCTGGGATGTATCCGATTAAAGATTTTGCTTTTATGGGCTCTTTGAAAATATCAAACCCATCAATAAGTATGTTTCCGGATGTAGCATTGTATAAACCGGAAATCATTTTGATGGTAGTAGTTTTTCCGGCACCATTCTGACCTAGAAATCCAAAAAAATCTCCAACTTTAACGTGAAGATTTAAATCCTTTACCGCAGTAAACGAACCAAATTTCTTAGTAACATTTTTTATTTGAAGCATTATTATTTATAAAAATTATCTTAATTAGTTATAATCAATATAGGAAGGATAAAACATAATATTAAATTTCAGTTGTTCGAAGAGCAGTAAGATCTTCATAAGTAATCATCATCAAATCACTTTCTTTAATATCTTTAACCTTTAAAATTCTATTTTCTTGATATGAAATTGCTTTATTAATTATTTCTTTTATTGTTCTTGCATTATAAAAATTCTTACGTGTTTCTTTCTTCTTCTCAATTATTATTTCCAGCATTTGCTGCCATGCGCCCTCATCAAGCTGATAATTATTTTTTTGACAAATGCTCAAAGCTATTTCCAAATGCTGTCTGGTTGAGTATGGTTCAAAGTTAAAAATATTAGGGAATTGATTAGTTAGAACCGGAAAATTGTTTATTAAGGTTTCTATTTCTTCTTGGTCTCCTGTGAATATTGCCACAATATCATCGCTAATTAAATAGAGCTTTTTTAAAAAATATTGTAATAAAGAATCACTAAAATCATTTTTACATTGCAGTGATGCAACGACATCATTTACAAGTACAATATTTCCAAGTGACTTTTTAAATAATTCATCTATCATTAAATATGCATCTATTTTATTATGTCCATAAAACGTAGAACTGTCTACTTCAATTAGTTGTCCTCGGCTTAATCTTTGTAATTCTTTTAGACTTTTTGCGTAAAGACGTGCAACTGTTGTTGTTCCTGTTCCTGGCTCGGCAATAAAAATCGCGTTCAGATTTTTATGGATAGAGGCAATTGCTCTCTCTTTTTTTAATTTGTCAACTTTAAGTGAGGTAATAATTTTATTAAATGTAATCTTGACATCATCAAGTCCGACTAATTGATTTAATTCATTTAAGTACTTGTCAACTTTTTCAACATCACTTCTGTTCTCCATTGTTGAAAACGCCGATTGAATATCTTCTATGGTCAGAGTATTCAAAGCAGAAAAATCTTTTTCAGAATCCGCTAATTGTTGATAGCGCTTGCTTAATTCTATCTTTGATTGTTCGAAAAGATTTCTAACAAATCTTGCATTACCAAAAGCAGCTTCTTTATTGCTACCTTTATTCAATAATCTCTCGGTTAATAATTTTTCTGATTCATCAGGCAATGTATACTTCTCTTTGGCCGCAAAAACTTTATAAATCTTAGTTAATTCTTCAGCTGAATAATCATCGAAAGTAAAGTGATGGGTAAACCTGGATTTCAAGCCCGGGTTTGATTCTAAAAAATTCTGCATTAAATCTGGATAACCTGCTGCAATAACAAAAAATTGATTTTTATAATCTTCCATTCTTTTTAAAATTATATCAATAGCCTCCTGTCCAAAATCTTGATTATTCCCATCTCGTTTTAGTGTATAAGCTTCATCAATAAATAAAATCCCACCTAAAGACTGTTTAATAACTTTTTCAGTTTTCTGAGCAGTTTCTCCCACATACTCGCCAATTAATTGTGATCTATCAACTTCAACTACATGTCCATTTTCTAATATTCCTATAGATTTAAAAAATTTCCCAAGCAAACGTGCTATTGAAGTCTTACCAGTACCGGGATTACCGAGAAATATACAATTGGCAGATATACTTTCTTCTGTAATTACACCTTGTTTTTTACGCTCTTTTATAAAATCAAGGTAACTTATAAAATCTTTTAAAGATTGTTTGATGTTCTGTAATCCAATAAAATTATCAAATTCACTAAATAAAGAGGGTAATGAGGCATTTTCAATGAGCGTTCGATTTAGATGTTCAATTATTTTTGGCTGCTCTGTCAGAGGTTTATTTGGTCTATCATTATTAATATTTGATTCAGTTCGAAAATCAATAATCTCAGTATTTCCAATTTGGAAGATTTGTTTCAGTATTAAATTATTTTCTAATAAAACTTCAATTCTACCTTCGCCTTGTTTCCAAAAACCGGGGAGAGGAGTTCCCCAACTCTGAACAAATTCAACAAGTTCCCAATCTTTTTTTATTTCGAGATTAAAATCATTTCTTCCAACTTCTTCATCTTCCAAGTACCAGATTGTTAATCCCCGTAAAACAGAATCGTGATTATTTGCGATAGGATTTTTAATTATTATTTCGGCAGCTGTATAACCAATTCTGGAATGATCAAATTGTAAGAGATAGGTGCGTTTTTGTGATTGGAGGCTTTCCTCCAAGTTGAACATCTTTACTGAATGTATTTCAAAATTACTTGGATTTAGGAAGTAATTTCCACTTCCGGGATTCATTTGATTTGAATTTCCCTTTAGGATTTCTGAAGATTTTACTCCCCTTGTGAGTAATTCTTTAGATTTCAAATCATTCGGCATATTTAAGTTCATTTATGTATTACCAGTAAGAATGACAAAAATCAATTTATCAGAATTATTCAAATACCTTGCCATCTTAGAATATTCGATTTAAAACAAAAAAGGCGAGGGAAAACCTCGCCTTGTAAAATTAACAGAATTAAATTCTATTAATACATTCCATCCATACCGCCCATTCCTCCAGGAGGCATAGCAGGCATAGCCGGTTCTTTTTCTTTTTTCTCAAATACAACAGCTTCGGTTGTAATTAATAATGAAGAAACCGATGCAGCATTTTCAAGAGCAGTTCTTGTTACTTTTGTTGGATCGATAACGCCAGCTTTGATTAGATTTTCATACTTTTCAGTAGCAGCATTAAACCCAAAATCATCTTTACCTTCTTTTACTTTCCACAGAACTACTGAACCTTCGATACCAGCATTTTCAACTATTTGTTTTAATGGCTCTTCAAGTGCTTTCTGTACAATTTTAATTCCGGTAGTCTGATCAGGATTTTCACCTGTAAGCTTATCAAGTACATTAGAAGCTCGCACTAAAGCAACACCGCCACCAGCAACAATTCCTTCTTCAACTGCTGCACGGGTTGCGTGTAAAGCATCTTCAACTCTTGCTTTCTTTTCTTTCATTTCAATTTCTGTAGAAGCACCAATTTTTAGTACTGCAACACCACCTGAAAGTTTTGCAAGTCTTTCCTGTAATTTTTCTTTATCGTAATCCGAAGTTGATTTATCAATTTGAGCTTTAATTTCATTAATTCTTTTTTTGATGTTCTCAGTTTTGCCGGAACCTTCAACGATTGTAGTGTTATCTTTATCGATTACAACTTTTTTAGCTCTACCTAAATATTCTAAAGTAGCGTTTTCAAGTTTGTAACCTTGTTCTTCAGATATTACAGTTCCACTAGTTAGCACAGCGATATCTTCTAACATTGCTTTTCTTCTATCACCAAAGCCAGGAGCTTTAACTGCTGCAACTTTTAGAGTTCCACGAATTTTATTCACAACTAGTGTTGCTAAAGCTTCGCCTTCAAGATCTTCAGCAATTATTACCATTGCTTTACCTTGCTGTGCAACTTTCTCAAGCACTGGAAGCAGATCTTTCATAGCAGAGATTTTTTTGTCGTGGATAAGAATGTAAGGATCTTCTAAAACTGTTTCCATTGATTCTGTATCAGTTACAAAGTAAGGTGAAATGTATCCTCGGTCAAATTGCATACCTTCAACAACATCTAAAACTGTTTCAGCAGATTTACTTTCTTCAACAGTTATAACGCCATCTTTACCAACTTTTTCCATAGCATCAGCTATAAGATCTCCAATTGATTTATCGTTATTAGCAGAAATTGAACCAACCTGAGCTATTTCATTTCTTCCTTCAACTTCTCTGCTAACTGACTTTAAATAATCAATAACTTTAGTAACTGCTAAGTCAATTCCACGTTTCAAATCCATAGGATTTGCACCTGCAGTAACATTTTTTAATCCTTCTCGGTAAATAGCCTGAGCAAGTACGGTAGCTGTGGTTGTTCCATCGCCAGCAACATCACTGGTTTTAGATGCAACTTCTCGAACCATTTGCGCTCCCATATTTTCGATCGGATCATCAAGTTCAATTTCTTTTGCAACAGAAACACCATCTTTAGTAACAGTTGGTGCTCCGAATTTTTTTTCTAAAATTACGTTACGTCCTTTAGGACCTAATGTAACCTTAACAGCATCCGCTAATTTATCAACACCGGCTTTTAAGCCAGTACGCGCAGCTGCATCATATACAATTAATTTTGCCATAAAATATTTCCTCTAATTTTTGTTATTATTTACTTACTTAAAATTCCGAAAATATCGCTTTCGCGCATTATCAAATATTCTTCACCCTTTATTGTTACTTCTGTTCCGCTGTATTTTCCATAAAGTACTTTATCGCCAACTTTAACTTCCATTTTAATCGCTTTGCCGTCATCAGCAATTTTTCCAGGTCCAACAGCAACAACGGTTCCTTCAACAGGTTTTTCTTTTACTGTATCTGGTAAAATAATTCCGCCGGCCGTTTTTTCTTCAGCAGCAGCAGGTTGTACAACAACTCTGTCACCGAGTGGTTTTAATTTGATTTCGCTCATTTTTCGCTCCTTTTATTTAATAAATTTGATTTAATTAGCACTCTTAAAAGACGAGTGCTAATATAAGGATGATTAAAAATTTTGTCAAGAAATAGGGCTTTCGATGTGATATAAAATGCTTAATTTTAAATTAAAATTAAAAGATTTATAGATTTGGCTAAAAAGAAACTAATAGCGGAAATAAAAGACTTTTTATTTACGATCAGATCACTTGATAAAAAAGTTATAGTAATTTTTCTATCCGTCGCAATTCTTCAAACAATTTCATTCTATTTTACTTCCCGAAGATTTTTTAGAGCAAATCTTTTTGAAAGTTTTCAGAATTATTCCGACCCGTATTTAATTGAATATATTTATTGGTTTGCAGGAGATTTTTTTACTTTCTTCATTCTCAGCATTCTTATAATAAAGTTTGGCTTGAAAGAAAAGTTAAAGGATTTTGGTTTACAGCTTGGTGATGTAAAAGTCGGATTACTATTTTCAGTAATATTTCTTTCTATAATGTTAATACTTGTTTGGTTTGTTTCAGCAACGCCGGAGTTTGCAGAAAAATATCCGCATTTAGCTGGAGCTAAATCCAACTGGAATATCTTGCTGATTTATGAAGCAGGAATGCTGCTTTACATGATTGCGTGGGAATTCATTTGGCGCGGTTTTATGTTATTTGGGTTGGAAAAAAAGTTTGGATATTACTCAGTACTGATTCAAATGATTCCTTTTGTAATTTTGCATAACGGAAAACCGTTTTTAGAAACATTCGGTGCGATCTTTGGTGGAATTGCACTTGGAATTCTTGCATTAAGGACTCGTTCGTTTTATTATTGTGTTATAATTCATATTGGAGTGATGTTTTCTATCGACTTAATTTCATCACTGCGCTTTAGAGCCAATGATTACGGTATAGGAATTGAATCGATCATAAATATTATTAAGCAAATTTTTTAGGATTACAAAATGAAACTCTCATTAAATATTGATCACATTGCAACTCTAAGAAACGCACGTGCTGAAATTCAGCCCGATCCCGTAACAGCAGCATTAATTGCTGAGCAGGCTGGAATTGATGGAATTGTTGTTCATTTACGTGAAGATAGAAGACATATTAATGAAAGAGATGTTAGATTATTACGCGAACTAATTACAACCAAACTAGATTTGGAAATGGCTGCCAATGAGGAGATAATTAGAATTGCCTGCGATGTTGGACCTGAACTTGCAACATTAGTTCCTGAAAAAAGGCAAGAACTGACAACTGAAGGCGGAATAAATGTAATTGATAATATTTCGTTAATGAAAGAAACAATAAACGAGTTACATAAATATGATATTGAAGTATCATTGTTTATTGAACCCGATTTAAAACAGATTGATGCTGCCGCAGAAATTGAAAGTGATTTTATTGAAATTCATACCGGAGTTTTTGCAAACGCAAAATCAGAAGAAGAACAATTTGATGAATTGGATATAATCAGGACCGCAGTTAAACATGCAAAAAAATTAGGGTTGGGAGTCAATGCCGGTCACGGTTTGAACTATCAAAACATTAAAATATTTAGAGAACTTACGGATATTGATGAAGTTAGCATCGGACACTCAATTATTGCTCGCGCTGTATTTGTAGGTATAAAACAAGCTGTGCAAGAGATGTTTGAACTTATTAGAAAAGGTTAATGGCAATCTTCATCGCAAGAACAGGATAGCTTTTCGCTGTTAGACTTTTCTATCGCTTCTTTACCTTCTTTAAAAGCAAAGTAAGCAACTCCAAGAGAGCCGGCTATATCTAAATATCCTATCTTAAATATCTCATAACTCAAACTTGATGCAAGTAAAATAAACGACAGATAAAAGCAGGTCTTTGTACAATTAGCATCTGCAATAATAGCATCAGAGTTTAATCTTTTACCAACCTTGAGTTTGTAATGAACTAGTGCATACATAGTAATTATCGAAATTAGTGAAACAATAATTCCAACAACTGTAGTTTCTGGTTTTATATTATTTATAATTAGTAATATTGAAGCGATTACAAGACCAGCGGCAAGAACATAAAAACTAAAACCAGTTACCTTTAAAGCAGTACGTTCAAAATTATCTCTTTTCTCAACAGGATTGCGTTTCATTCTGATTATCAGATGAAAAATCCCAATTCCGGAAATCACTTCAACAAAACTGTCTAATCCAAATCCAAATAATGCGAGTGTTTCATCATCAAAGCCAAATCCAACTGAAAAAACTCCTTCGGCAATATTATAAAATATAGTGATTAGGCTTAATACAAGTGCAAAAGTAGTCAGAGATTTAATTTCTAATGACTGTCCTTGTAATTCCAGATCTGATTTTATGCTATTCATTTCTTTTGCTGAATGTTCATAATTTATTTTAACAAATTTTATTTTACTAAAAATAAAATTAAATATTTATAATGATTATCTAATAAACTATTGCTTAATAAAAAATTCTGATTTAAGTTTGGATTGTCGCTAGCAGAAGGTTAACCCCCAGACCTTTTGTTAGGACACGCCCGGTAGCTTCGGTTACCGGGTTTTTTTATGTCTTAATCACTTAAACCTTTAATAAACCTATTAAAAAATAATTCTAAGCACAAATTTTGCAAACTAGGTTTTGGCACTAAACAAGATATATTTCAATTAGAAAAGTTATTGCTTGACTACTAATGTTTAGTCAAAATTACTTTATTATCTTTAGCGTAATTTTTTTATAAATAGTGAATAAATTTAATTTCTGTTTTTTTACCTCACAAAATTTAGGAGGATGTATTGGCTCCGCAAAAACTAGCAACAAAACTATTTAATAAATCTTTAGATTACATTGAATATGTAGGAAACAAATTACCTCATCCAGCAACTTTATTTGCTTTGCTTGCATTAATCGTAGCAATTGTTTCGCTTGTAGGGGATTGGTTTAGTCTTACAGCTATTCACCCTGCAAATGGTTCAATAATCGAAGTGAAGAGTTTATTAAACGCTGAAGGATTGCGATGGATTTATACAAATATCGTAAATAACTTCGTAAACTTTCCTCCACTCGGTTATGTTTTAGCAGTGATGATTGGAATAGGAGTTGCAGAGGGTTCTGGATTATTCAATTCAATGATTAGAGCGTTAGTATTAAATGCTCCTCCAAAACTTATTACAGCTTCAATCGTCCTTGCCGGTATAATCTCACATTTGGCTTCCGAGGCAGGATATGTAATTCTAATCCCTTTAGGCGCTGCAATTTTTTATGCTCTGGGAAGACATCCAATGGCAGGTTTAGCGGCGGCATTTTGTGGAGTTAGTGGCGGATTTGGTGCAAATTTTTTAATTGGTTCCGTTGATCCAATTCTTGCTGGATTATCAGAATCCGCTGCACAAATTATTGATCCATCAATTAAAATAAACGCAGCTGTTAACTTCTATTTTATGTTCGTTTCTGCTTTTATGATTGTTGTTGTTGGAACATGGATAACTGAAAAAATTGTTGAACCACGATTAAAAAAATATAGTGGAAATGTTGATAGTATTTCAGTTGATGAAATGGGTGAATCAGAAAAGAAGGGTTTAAAATGGGCCGGGCTTAGTCTGTTATTGATTATTGTAGCATTGGCATTCACCATTATTCCCGAAAACGGAATTTTTAGAAATGCTGTTACAAAAGAAGTATTACATTCACCTTTTTTCGATGGAATTATAACAGGGATTTTAATTTTCTTTTTAGTTCCCGGATTGGTTTATGGTTTGGTTGTTAAAACCATCAGGAATGATAAAGATTTTATGAAACACATTATAAAATCAATGGGTACAATGTCAACATACATTGTCCTTGTATTTTTTGCGGCTCAGTTTGTTTACTTTTTTAAATACAGCAATCTAGGTTTAATTATTGCTATAAATGGTGCAGAGTTTTTAAAAAATATTGGACTTACCGGCATCCCATTAATTATAGCCTTCGTATTATTATCCGCTTTTATAAATATGTTTATGGGCAGCGCATCTGCAAAATGGGCAATAATGGCTCCTGTATTTATACCAATGTTTATGCTTCTTGGATATCACCCGGCACTAACACAAGCCGCATTTAGGATTGGTGATTCGGTTACTAACCTGATCACCCCAATGATGAGCTACTTTGCATTGATTGTTGCTTTTGCACAAAAGTATGATGAAGAGTATGGCATTGGTACAATAATTTCAACTATGATTCCATATACAGTTGTTTTTACAGTAGTATGGAGTTTAGTACTTATAATTTGGATGTTACTTGGCTTGCCTCTAGGTCCGGATGGACCGTTATATTTGATTAAATGATCTTAAGGCTTCTTTGGATATCAAATATAATATTCAAAGAAGCCTTTTTTGTTTGCCATACATAACTTAATAATTTCTTAATTATCTTTTCTCCCGCTTATATAATATTTTTTAAATATATAATTTCAAAAATTTAAATGGAAAGCTTCGGAGTGACGATGCAATTTAATCTCATAAAAAAATCAGAGTTTGACAAAGTAAGATCATTTAACGGTGATTGGGCAACAAAAATGGAATTGTTTGCTGATATGTGCAGATACAACACTCTTGTTGCTGTTAAAAAGGCAGGTTCAGGTCATCTTGGTTCATCACTTAGCGCGATGGATATTACCACTTATCTTTATTTAAACGAAATGAATGTTTTTGATGTTGGATTTGATTCACCTGATCGTGATATTTATTTCTCATCAAAAGGTCACGATGTTCCCGGTATTGTATGCATTGTTTTATGCACTTGGAATTATTACCTGAAGAAAAATTATTAATGTTAAGAAGATTGCACGGACTTGATGGTCATCCCGAAGTTAGACAAAATGGAATTGAAGCAAGCACTGGGTTCACTTGGAATGGGAATTTCTAAAGGTAAAGGGATTTGCCTGGGCAAAATCATATCAACAAGAATAAAGGCCACGTTTATGTTCTTAACTGGAGATGGTGAATTTCAGGAAGGACAAATTTATGAATCACTTCAATCAACGGCACACCAAAAAGTAAATAACATTACAGCAATTATGGATCACAATAAATATCAGACAGATATGCTTGTTGCTGATGTAAATAATATTGAAGATGTTGTTAACAAAGGTTGAAGCATTTGGATGGCACGTTGTAAGAATTAATGGTCACGATTATAATGTTATTAAAAAAACTTTTGATGATCTGAAAAAAGTTACAGATAAACCTAAGATGATTATTGCCGATACGATTAAAGGGTAGGGGAGTATCATTTATGGAAAAACCTCTGACTGAAACTTTTCAGGGAAAAACTCTTTACAAATGGCACTCCGGCGCACCCGATGATGAAAGTTATGAAAAAGGGCTAGCTGAGTTAACAGAGACTATCAATAAACTTTCTGATAAACTTGGAATCGAAAGAATTCAGATACCAGAAAATAAATCTGAGGGTAAAGCGATTACTAAACTCGATAAAGAATTTGTTACTGAAGCTTATGGTGAAGCATTAGTTGAAATAGCAAAGACTAATAAAAAATTAGTTGTACTTGATGGTGATCTTTCTGCTGATTGTAAACTTCGTAGTTTTGAAAAGAAGTATCCGGAAAGATTTATTGAGAACGGAATTGCTGAACAGGATATGGTTTCTATGGCGGGAGGATTAGCAAGAATGGGATTGATTCCTGTTGTTAATACTTTTGCAAGTTTCCTAGCTGCAAGAGCCAATGAACAGATTTACAATAACGCTGGTGAAAAAACTAAAATAATTTACACGTGTCATTTTTCAGGAATGATTCCTGCCGGACCTGGGAAATCTCATCAAAGTGTTAGAGATATTTCTTTGTTTGGAGCTCTACCCAATATTACAATCATTCAGCCATGTAATGGCGAAGAAACAAAATGGGCAACTGAATATTGTGTTAATCAAGCTGAAGAAAATTGTATGCTGCGACTGGTAATTGGTCCCTCACCAGAAAAAATTGAATTGCCTAAGAATTATAAATTCAAAATTGGGATTGGAGCAGAATTAACAGACGGCAAAGACGCTATACTATTTGCTTATGGTCCAGTTATGCTGCACGAGGCTCTGGTTGCTGCAGATTATCTTAAGAAAATTGGTTTCGGACTTAAGGTAATTAATATGCCTTGGTTGAATAAGATTAATAGAGATTGGTTGAAAACATTAGTGCACGATCAGAAAAGACTTTTTGTGCTTGAAGATCATTCAGCTATTGGCGGACTTAGGTGATAGACTTCTCAATTGGTTTAGTCAGAGATCGATGAAATCAGTGGAAAAGAATTTACAAATTTTGGATTAAAAGAATATCCCGAATGCGGAACACCACTTGAAGTTTTAGAATTTCATAAACTTGATGGAAAATCTTTGGCTCAAAGAATTTCAGGTGTAAAGAATATTGAAACAGCTGATGCAGTTAAACAAAAATATACTGCTGATGCACCACAGTAAAATAGCATTGTCATTGCGATCCCAACGATTCTAGTCGGGAGAAGCAATCTTTAGTATAAACAGATCACTTCGTTTCACTCGTGATGACGTTATTTATAAGATTCTTCAACTGAAACTCGTGTCGAATTGGATGCATTACTGCGTGTTCTAACATAGCATCTATGCAATAGTCAACACCCCAATTTGATTTATAAACTTTATCTTCAAATAATTCCGGTGCAACATTTGTTAGAGGAAGTTTCCATCTTTCAAACAATTGAGCTAATTGTTCATCAGCTTTTTCTTCAATTATTTCTGCGGTGGAGTTTCATTAATTTGTGGATCATCAAGATCTTAACTTATCACACATCCAAATCATATAACCTCTTGCTGATCGAAGAAGATGATAAAGCAATGTATCTAATGATTTGTAATACGGATCATCTGTAACTGGAAGTTTTACTCCAACTTGCTTTGCCTCTTTCCAGGTTTCATAGAATGATCGTAAATGGATTTCGTGTAAAGCAACTAATGCCTTTGCACCGCCGTATTTGTAAATGATCTCTTCACTCATTATTCAATCCTTGGTTAGTTGCGGCAAATTCTGGTTAAAACATTTATCACAAAATTCAGGACTAACATCATTAAACCAATCTTGTCTGAATTCCTGATAATCTTTTGTGTTTAAGTATTTCAATCAATGGCTGCTCAAATACATTTCCAAAATGTTTTTCTTTTGGAAAAGGTTTAGCACAGCACGGTGGAACAAATCCATCCCACGTGATATAAAAATAATTCCACATAAATCTGCATTTTTTAAAACTTGCAGGCGATTCAAAATCATAAAATGTTAATTCCACATTTGGATATTCTGAAGCTAGTTCCTTTGTTTTGAAATACTCATCTTTAAATTCTTTTGACAGATAAAAATCATAGTATCAATTATCAAGATCAGTTCTTGCAACAATATTCATTGGATTGATATTTAAATATTTAACTCCGATTTCATCACACAATTTTAACATCTCAGACATTTGATGATAATTTTCTTTTAACACAACCATATTAAACATAATGTCTGTGCTGCTATTTTTTGCTTTGTTCAAAATTCCGAGTGTGTTCTTAAGAAAGAAATTATAGTCGGCTGTTTTTCTTACTTGATTGTAAACTTCGCCGATACCATCAATAGAAATTTGAATTGTATCAATTTTATCAATCAACTTTTCTGCAATCTCAATACTTTTAGGAAGATGAGCATTGATCGAACAGGAAATTATTATTCCTTTGCTTTTACTTTTTATGTAATCAACAGCTTCTTCGATTCGTTTGTAAAGAAAAGTTTCTCCAAGTCCCGTTAATCCAATCGCATCCACGTAAGGATGAATTTCATCAATTATGGATTTAAACTTTTCAAAATCTAAAAATCCTTTATCCATTTCATCACCGTAAGCATACTCTCGTGCGCAAGTAATACATTTTATGTTGCAATGATTTGTAAGTTCAATCATTATAGAAGAAGGATAGGCAACTTTTAGACTTTTTGATTTTGATAGAACTAAGGTTTTGGATTTTATTATTGGAATATCTTAAAAGATTTATGCCTTTTGGCAAGTGCTGAATACGTCTTAACGCTTTTAATAATTTTCTTTTAGTCATAACTTAAAATAAGGTTTAGCACTAAAAACAAAAAGCAATTAAACCTTAACTTTAATCACGACTTTCTTAACATAAGATTTGTCATTTACTTTAATTCCCGGTAAATGAACATCGGTAGGGAAGAAGATTGCAAACATATTTTCATCTACTCGTGTAAAAGATTTTTCTCCAGTGAAAAAGGTAATGTCATTCTTCTCATTATATACATCAATAATTTTTTGGTTTCCTAAAGGAGCGTAGCCCATTAACTCGCTGCCTTTTGCTACAAACTGAACATCGATATATTTTGTGTGTGCTTCGAGTTTTCCTTCGCTTTCATCTTTTGTCTTGTACTCATTAACTAAAGCAAAGATATTGTCTCCATCAATTTCATATCTGCCTAATTCCATTTTGGAAAAATCGGTTTCTTTTAGATAATCAAAAGCTTTGTTAATTCTTTCTCCAAGTCCTGAATAAAGATGTGAGTTTGAAAGTTTATCTATTATCATTTTTATCCTTAGTTATCTTATGATTTTGAAAGAAAGAAGACTTCTTTTGTAACGGATAGGAGTAGGAGTATCAAAAAGCAGTTCTCGTTCAATTATTCCAATTCCATTCGCAACTATAATGTTATAATTCCTTGAGTCGAATTTTTCCCAATGCTTAGAATATTGTGAAAATTGGGTTTTTCCGATCTTGTAAACAGAATCTTTTCTAATGCAATATCTAAAAGACAGAACATCACCGCCAATTAAAATTAGATATTCTGAAGTATCTAACGTGGCAGGAATTAGCCAATTGGAGGATACATATTGATTAGGAATCATTGATGGTTGAAGTTCAAATAACGTATCGTTTGATGATCTAACATAATTCGGGAATGTTGAACCACTTACAACAAACCATGTTTTACCATTTATAATTGTTGTTGAGTTTATGGTAACTGTATCAAAACTTACGGTAAGGCCGGATTCATTAAAAGATGAATCAACATAAATCCAATAGCTACCCAAGCTAAGAGGAATAATAGGATCTGAAGGATTGATGATAAAAGTTGTATCAAGCTCGCCAATATTTTTGGGTGAACCATCGATTGGAGGATTTGTAGAATTATCATTGCAATTAGAGAGAATAAATTGAAAGCAAAGTAATCCTATAATCTTTAATAAAAGACTTGCTGAATACCAATTTCTTCTTATTGTTTTCATTTTGTTATTTCAACTTTCTGTTAAGTTAAAATAAAGAATTTAGATTATGCACGTACAGTGCAAGCCCAGTCATTTTTGTAGCTCGCCAGTCATCAGCAAAGTAATTGGTATTGTAATATCTAATATCTATGTGATCACGCAAGAAATCAGTAAATGGTTCTTTTGCCCACAATGCCCAAAGCTTGAATAATCCTTTTGTTCTTAGTTCATATCCGCCGGTTTCCGCTACATCCATAAAACCACGGCCAGAAAAATGTCCTGTACTGAATGAAGCAGTTTCGAAGAGATCGAACTTTAATCCGATGTGCGATACAATTTTTTCTGTCCCCTCTATGTTTATTAAATTTTTCACAAATTGAAGATCGCTTAAAGTTGATTGATAGTCCCAACCCGTTGAGTCTCTGTCAATTAAAATATCATCAGCTTCAACAGTTAAAGCAAAGTTTAATACTTTCATCTTGAAGTTATCCCCGAGTAAATCAAAACCTGTAGAAATTCCATAACCATGTCTATCCATTCTTGGAAGCGGATCGGCCTGAGCAGGATCGATATAATATACTTCATCACCAATATTTGATTTTGAATAACCAACGGAGAAGTTAAAATCTGGTTTTATTTGCATATCATTTTCTAACTCAAAGTTTAAATCTTTATCAATCAGCTTGAGAACCGGAACGTTTATGAGCAAACCAAAATCAACAACATTTGGTTCTGCTGTTCCGCTTCCATGTTCTTCACCTGTTGGATTATCTGAAAGAATAGAAGTTACACTTTTAAATGTAAAACCAACATTAAATTGTGCATAATAATCGATTCCAGCACCCAAAGAGTAAGCGTGGTAATAATCTTTTGATTCAAAAGTTCCAATTGGATTCGGGTCTGCCAGGTCCAGTTCTAATAAATTCCCCAAAATTAAGTTCTACATTTGAGTAGCCAAAGCCTACACTTAATGGAAAATCGATTAACTCCTTAAAGTTGTATCCAATATTAAGAGCTAGTCCCATTAATTTAATTTGTCCAAATCCAAGCCAATCAATTTTTGATGGATAAAAGATGAATGAAAAATTATTGTTTTGGCTCGTGTAACCAAGTTGTGCGGGATTCCATAAAAATGCGAATGGGTCTTCAGTTGGAAGGGCGGTACCTGTTTGCCCCATTGCAGCAAGTGAAGGTGAAGGCTGCAGCAATAAAAATGGAACTGCGGCTTCTCCCTGGGAAAATGTTTTGTTATTAAGTAAAAGAAATGAAAAAAGACTAAGAAAAAGAATTGCGGTTTTCATAACTCTCCCTGAATGATGATAACAAAAATATTATGCTGTTACTAATCTTAAAAGGATAAAAATATATCCCTTCATTCCATTATTAAAACACTAATTGTCATTTCGAAGGATGGCAAAGCCAGACTGAGAAATCTGAGACTTTTAGCAGACTTCTCCCTGCGGTCGAAGTGACAAAAATAATTTTCTTACAAACACTTTCACCAAAATGACATATTAATATCCTTAAATAAGAGGAGGAACATGCTTTAATTTATAAACTAAACTCCAATTGCAAGTTTACCAATAGTTTGTTTTCTAAAATCGCCGGAAGCCAAATGAGAATCAGCAATTGCAAGATCAATGTAAAAGTTTTGGAATTTGTAATTTATCCCGGCAGTAATAAAAAATGCATTTAGTTCTGTAAGCAGCTGCTGAAAATAATTTTCTTTATATCTGTAATCAGTTAAAAATAGCCCCAGTGAAGTTTTTATATCATCATTAAAAGTGTAAACCGCAGAAGTAGAAAACTCTACCTGGTCTTTAACATTGGAATTTCCATTATCCCAGAAAACTGAGGAAACATTCATTAAAAAAGAAAGCTGAGGTAATGCATCTATGCTTAAATCAAATTTCATCTCAGCGGGAGTAGAACCTGTAACAAAATAATCAACTTGAACATAAACGGGTGGACGATTTGGATCTATCAGTTCAGGGTCAACTAGTAAGTCTGAATTCACTTCAAGTTTAGCATTAAATTCAGACTTGGTTTCATAACTTAAAGCAATACCAAGTTTCCTTTGTTCATCTAATTTAATACGTGTGAATAAACCTATATTGAAGTTATGGAAGTAATCTTCTGCTTCGCCAATCAATACATTGATTTCATCATATTGATCGTAACGATTTAAGTTGTATCTGAATCCAATTGATAAATCATTTATTATTTCGGATATATCATTAAATGAATAAGCGGCTGAAATGGAATAACAATGAATCATTTTTTCTAATGTCGGACTAAAAAATTCGCCGGTTCCATCAGGATTTTGAGTTGTTGTAATTTCAATCTCTCCAATATCCATGCTTCCGTTATACTTTTGTCCAAATCCCAACCCAAAAGTAAATTCATTCCATTCTGGCAGCGGCACCGAATGACTGAGGATAGAAGTTATGCACTCTGCTAAATCCAATATCAGCAATCCAGGCTTCATCAATGCTTGTGCTTATTTGATAAGACAATCCGATCGTAAAGTTTTGAAAATTATTTATTGCTGCGGGATTCATAAAGCCGATATTAGAAACATCGTTATCAACAGAAGATAAACCGGATGAGTTTAATAGTTTTACTCCAAAACCCTGTGGAAAAAATGTAGCGCTTGAAGTACCTGTGCGGGTATTAGTTTGGGCAAAAATAATACTTGAGAATGAAAACACTAAAAACAAAACTAAATATCGCATAACGCCCCTTAAAGAAAAAATAATAGATTGCTTCGCCCCGAAAATTCGGGGCGCGCAATGACATTTACAATGACTTACTTAATAATTTTCTTTTCTCTTAAAACGGTTTCAATTGTTACAGCACCAATTTCCTGTAAATCATATTTTACTCTTGTGCTAGGTTTTTTAATCTTAATATATCTGCTAAGATCAATCGGAGTTCCAATAACAACAGCATCACATTTTGTGTTGTTGATAGTTGTTTCAAGATCTTTTAACTGTGCTGCTCCATATCCCATTGCAGGAAGAAGAACACCAATGTTTGGATATTTTTCAAATGTTGCAGTAATAGATTTTACTGTATAAGGTCTTGGATCAACAAGTTCTTTTGCCCCGAGTTTCTGTGCAGCCACAACGCCCGCGCCATATTTCATTTCGCCGTGTGTAAGAGTTGGCCCATCTTCAACAACCAGAACTCGCTTGCCTCTTATCAATTCCGGTTTTTCAACTGTAACGGGTGAAGCACCTTCAATTACGGTAGCTTTTGGATTTACTTTACGAATATTTTCTCTTACAATGTTTATACCTTCATTATCAGCTGAATCAATTTTATTTATTACAACAGCATCAGCTAATCTTAGAGAAGTGTTACCAGGATAATAATTCATTTCGTGTCCTGGTCTGTGCGGATCAACAACTGTAAAAGTTACATCGGCTTTATAAAATGAAAAATCATTATTACCGCCATCCCACAAAATTACATCAGCTTCTTTTTCAGCTTCGCGTAAGATTGCTTCGTAATCAACACCTGCATAAATAACTCCGCCTCTTGCAACGTGTGGTTCATACTCTTCAATTTCTTCAATCGTACATTTATGTTTTTTAAGATCAGCATAAGTTGCAAAACGCTGTACTTTTTGTTTTACAAGATCACCATAAGGCATTGGATGACGAATTGCTACAACTTTTTTTCCAGCTTTGGTTAATGCTTCAACTATTTTACGTGATGTTTGAGATTTACCGCAGCCAGTTCTAACAGCTAAAACAGCAATAACGGGTTTTGTACTTTTAACTTCAGTTTCTGCAGCACCAAGTAAACGGAAAGAAACTCCGCATGCATTCACTATGGAAGCTTTGGTCATTACGTATTCAAATGGAACATCTGAGTACGCAAAGACAACTTCATCAACCTTTAATTTTTTAATTAAGGGATTCTAAGTTCTTTTTCTTCATAAATCTTTATTCCGTTTGGATAAAGTTTGCCGGCAAGTTCTTTTGGATAGGTTCTGCCATCGATGTTGGGTATTTGAGTTGCGGTGAATGCTACAACATTGTAGTCGTTGTTGTCTCTAAAGTAAACGTTAAAATTGTGGAAATCGCGTCCAGCAGCGCCCATTATCAACACGTTCTTACGAGCCATAGAAATACTCTCCTTTGTGCTTTTAGATTTTGTTGTTTTATAAAAATTATTTGATTCATTTTTTAAGATATTAATTAAAATTATTGTTACAAATCTAATATTATTTTACAAGAGTTTCCTCCTAATTACGCCTATTAATGGTATTGAAAGGCTACTTTTAATTACTGGAAATTGAAAAAGTGCGTTTAAGTTAAATAGGGCAAGAAAATTTGATTATAGCGATTAAAAAATATTTATTAAAAAGCCCCTTCCCCTATAGGCGGTGTTAAAATTGTCGTTCCGAACTTGTTTCGGAATCTCCTAGTTTGAAATTGAGTAAAAATGAGAACCTGAAAAAGGTTCAGGTTGACAAAAAAATATTCTCATGCAATCATTTTAACGAATGAGTTGCTGATGGACTTTATTTTAATAGCATCAATTTTAAATTTTGGAATTGTTGATTTGCTTGAATCCTAACAAAATAAATTCCTGAACTAACTTTATTTCCCAAATTATTTTCTCCATTCCATAAAACCTCATAAGTACCGACTGGTTTTACTTCGTTTACTAATGTTGCTATTTCATTTCCGAGTACATCATAAATTATAAGTTGCACTCGAAACCCTTCGACTTCGCTCAGGGTGACATTTGGGATAGTGTACCTGATGGAAGTAGAAGGATTAAATGGATTTGGATATGCACTTAAACTAAATACTGTAGGAATTAATTGTTCATCTTCAATAGAAGTTAAACTATTTGGGTTGCCCGGAGTCGGAAATAATGATGACCAATTATTTGTGCCATCAGGAAATCTACCAAATGAAATATCTGTAGTCTGAGGCCCGAATGAAAGTGAATCAATTACAGTAATTCCATCAGCATCAACTAAGGCTATAAATTCTCCGCCAGCACTTAGCTTAAAGTTTGTATGAATGCCTTGCTGTTCTTGTTGTTCATCGCACCAAATTAATAAGTACTCATTTGGGTTTAACATTAAATTCTGCTGAGTGAATTGATATTTAGTTAAATTATCTTTTTTATCCGTTAAATATTTTCCAGTTAATGTAATTGCATTTGTAGTTGGATTGTAAAGCTCAATCCAATCATCAAATTCTCCATTCGGATCGGGAATAGTTGTTGAGTTATCCGCCATAAATTCATTCACAACAATTGCATCTGTAACAATTTGTGGAGTTTTAATTTCAATTGCATTTTTTCGTGGATAAAACTGTACCTGATTTTGTGTGTCCTTTGCATAAACAAAAAACTTTCCCGTTTTACCGGCGCCAAGCGGTGGAATAAAACCAACCCAGCGATCCGCTTCTTCGACAATTTTTGTGTTCGATATCGGAGAAAAAATCATAGGATAAATTTGAGTATTTGAAGTGCCTACTTCTTGATAATAAATCGAAACTTCAGTTAATCCATCATTATCAAATACTGAGGCATAAATATAAATTGAATCACTTGCACCTGGATTCTTTGGTTCAAAATCAATTTTGTAAACAATTGGTTTTGCAGTTTGATAGGATAATTGCGCAGGCAATGAAGCGTTTCTGAGATTTACAAATTGTTTCAACCCATATTTAACATGTTGGTTGCTATATCCGGTTGCTGAGTACGAATTGTAAAAATCATTTGTGTCAAATCCATAATCCAGTGTTCGGAAAGAGTCTATCATTGCCGAAGAACTTATCATAGACATTAAATTATCAATTCTATTTTGCCAATTTGAAAGTTGATAAACATTTGAGCTGTAAAATTCTAAAAAATGTGTGTAAAGATTTCTGTACTGAGCAATCTGCATTAGCCGTTCTGCAAGAGGACGATTACCGTTGACAACTTTTGGATAGTTGTAAGGATTCGCATTTGTCCAGTTAATATTGAACCAGTCAATTCCAAACGTGTTGTCGTAATCATAAGGAATCAAGTGAAAAATATCTTTGGTTGGTTCATGATATAAATAATAATTATTCATCAACGACCAATAGTCATCCCATTCACCAACCAGGATATTCATAGCAAAATATTTTAATACTTCAGGTACTACGATTACAGATTCAAGTGAATCAGCGAGTGATGCAATTGGAGTATTATTTAGAACGGAAATGAGTCTTACTAATTTTGTGAAATCTGCCTGAGATTCATTTGTAGTTAACTCATAAGCAGGTCTTCCGTTATCATTAAGGTTTTTATAAGTATTTGGATCATTTCCAAGATAATTCAGATCAGCGGGGTATAGGCACTTCCAGAGATTACCAGAATCATCAGCAAAATTTTTATTTAAAAATTCATCATCAATATGTTCAACAGAAATATACAAACCATAATATTGTCCATTGATATAAACTTCTACGTGATTAGATCTGCTGGCAGTTACTCCTATTGTTTTGTAATGATCAAAACATAATTTGCTGCGGATAATTGATGGATCATTATGTTCTCCATTTAAATTAAGCTTATCAACACCATAAAACTCTCTGCCTGAGATAAAAGAATTAAATGAAACTTTAAAAGATTTCTTTTGTGCATTACGAGAAGTGTTTCCTCGTAGTCTGAACCCAATTGAATCAACTGTTTCGTTAATGTATGCATTTTGAAAATGAAATGATGCTACAAACTCAGAATCACTTTGTACATTTTGATAAAGCCAAACAATTGCTGCAGGATCGATTGTTATATCAACTCTGGCAACCTGTGAGTCATCATAAAGTTTCCAGCTCTCATCCTGCTGTGAAAAAGAATTGACTGAGAACAGAAGTGAGAAAACAATTATTAAAGAAAAAAATCTTGTAAACAAATGCATTTTAAATCCGATGTTTATATTCAAAAATTACGTTCTTAAGTTCTTTAAAAGATTACTAAATTGCTACCACAAAATAAATTTAGTGCTAAAATTAGCGAGGACAAAATGAAAATATTCTTTTTAAGTTTTATACTGACTTTTACAACATTTGCTCAAACCAAAATCAATTTTGATGATTACTTCGTTGATGAAACTCTGCGTATAGATTATTTTCATATAGGTGATGCAAAAACAGAAATAATAACAATTGATAAATTGTTTCGATATGGAATTTGGGCAGGAAGTTTGACTCATCTAGTGGATAATTTTAACAACGGCAAGTACTATGTTAAAATCTATGATTACAACTCCGGAAAATTAATTTATTCAAAAGGATTTGATACTTTTTTTGGTGAGTATGCTTCTGGCGATGACGGAATAAATGGAGTTACAAAAAGTTTTCACGAAACTGCAATTATTCCTTTTCCAAAAAATCAAATTGCGTTTGCACTAGAAAAACGAAATGATAAAAATGAGTTGGTTGAATTTTTTAGAACCTTAGTTGACCCAAATAGCATTTATATTATAAAGGATAAAATTGCTGATGAAACTGTTGAGATAATTAAACCTGTAAACAATGGAGATCCGCATACAAAGGTAGATATTGTTATCCTTGCTGAAGGTTATACAAAATCAGAAAAAGAAAAATTTGTAAAAGATTTAAATCGTTTTGTTGGATATTTCTTTGAGCAGGAACCATATAAATCACAGAAAAATAATTTTAATATTTACGGTGTTTTCAAACCATCAGAAGAATCCGGAACAGATTTACCCGGTGCTGATATTTTTGTGAACACAGTTTTAAATACAACATTTTGGTCGCTTGGCTCGGAAAGATATTTAATGACAGAAGATAATTTAACAATGCATAATCTTGCAGCACACGTTCCTTATGATGCAATATATATACAGGTTAATCATCCGCGTTACGGCGGCGGCGGAATTTATAATCAATACTGTACTTACACGACAGATAACCAATTTGCAAAATATTTATTTGTACACGAGTTCGGGCATTCATTTACCGGACTTGCAGATGAGTACTACACTTCTGATGTAGCATACAATGATTTCTTCAAACCAACTGTTGAACCTGTTGAACCAAACATTACTGCATTACTCGATCCAAAAAATGTTAAGTGGAAAAAATATTTAAGTGCGGGAATTGAAATTCCAACTCCCTGGGAAAAAGAAGAATTTGATAAGTTTAGTTACGAATGGTTAAAAGAAAGAAACAGATTAAACAGTTGGGTGTCTGAATTAAAAAGAAATCGCGCACCCGAAAAAGAAATTAAAGCTGCTGAAGAAGAATATGCTATGAAAGATAAAAAGCAATCCGAAAAAGTTGATAAGTATCTAATGAGCAGTAAGTACTGGAATAAAGTTGGAGTATTTGAAGGAGCCGGTTATCAGCCAAAAGGTATTTATCGCCCAATGCTTGATTGCATTATGTTCTCAAAAGGTGATAAACCATTCTGTAAAGTTTGTGAAGAAGCGATAAAAGAAGTTATTGGCAGTTATACTAAATAATATTCTCTGCGTCTTAGCAAATTTTCACCGAGGAGTTATAGAGGTGCAAAGATTAAAGACAAAAGAGATGACATCTTTCTTTTGAACTGAATACAAATAGAATTGCCATTTTATTTGCGTTAGAAAAGATGTCATCTCTCTGTTTTGCCAAAGGAACTTAGTAACTCAACAATCGAAGAAATAAATCGTGCATCTGTACCACAGCATCCCCCAAGAATTTTGAGATTGTACTTTTTATTCAGATCAACCATTCCACGTGCCCAATCTGCCGGTGAATCAGCATCGAGTTCTTGTAATGTATCAAGTTCTTCGGGACTTTTACTTGAAGCATTAGCCTGAATACCAAATAATCTTTTCTTTAAAATATTATTTTCATCTTTAAGATTAAAAAATGATTTATGAAGTACATCCGGATGAATACAATTTGTTAAATAAAATAGTGGCGGAGTTAAAACCGAATCATCAATAATTTTTATTGCATCAGTTAATAAAGTTCCATCAAGTAATTTTCCGTTATCGCGAATAACAAAACTTATAACATAATCTTTACCGGTTTCACTCATTGCTTTTGCAATTCCTTTTGCTTCATTAATTTCTGGAAGGGTGGAAGCAAAAAGAAAATCTACTCCAGCTTCCGCAAGAATTTGCATTTGTTCTTTATGAAAAATGTAAGCATCATTTTCACTTAGTGCTTCTTCAGGTTTGTACGCATCACCTTTGCAGCCGGTTAAACCACCGATAAATATTTTTTTAGAAAAATTTCCGTAAGATTTTCTAATCTTATCGACAAAATCAAAAGAATCTCTGTTGATGGTTTTCATATCAACTTTCGCAGAATTAGTTCTTTCTTTATTTGCTCTCCAGGTTGGAGTTAAAAGCATTATCGGAAGGTCTGAAGATTGTGCAATATCAACATATTCACGATAGATTTTTTCTAATAGAAGTTTACCATCATCCTCATAAATCATTTTGGAATTAGACAATAATTCATCCAACGGATAATTAAATTCGCGTTTAAGCCGCTCAATGATCGAACCCTCAGTTATAATGTGAGGATAGAAATTAATAGTTTCTTTAAATGTCATTTTAACAGGATCATCTTTCTTGTTTGAATAAATTCTCCGGCTTTAAGTTGATAAAGATAAACGCCAGATACTAGATTCTTGATGCTGGATTCTGGTTTAAATTCAATTGTGTGATTGCCAGCCGGTTTTACTTCATTCACAAGTGTTGCAATTTCCTCTCCTAGTGAGTTGAATATTTTTAGTGTAACAAATTGCCTACTGGCTAATGAATACTGAATACTGGTAGAAGGATTAAAAGGATTTGGAAAATTCTGCTCAAGCGAAAAGTTTAATGGAGGAAGAATTTCAACTTCAACAATGTTGGAATATTCAAACGTACCATCAAAATCTACTTGCTTTAATCTGTATTGATACTTTCCTTCAGAAAGATTTTCATCTTTGTATGAATATGTTTGTGGTTCTGTTGTGGTTCCGTGTCCATTAACAAAACTAATACTCTTCCATTCCTCGCTTCTTTCGTTTTTCGTTTCTCGTCTTTCAACTTGAAATCCAGAATTATTCGTTTCAGTTGCAGTTGTCCAATTTAAAGTAACATCATTATCAATAACAGACGAAGAGAAGGAGAGAAGTTCTACTGGAACAATTGCAGGAACATAAGCAGTTGCTTCATTGCTCCAAGTGGATCGCCAACTGCCTCCAGGCCCTTCACGAACCTGTATTCGATAAGTATATATGCTATCCAATTGGACAGTAGAATCTTCCAAATAAAGTACATTTGGTCCGACCCAAGCAATTTGATAGTAATCTGTGGAACTATTTGGAAGTCCATTTTTTCTTTGAATAACATATCCCCAGCTTGGGTTAATCGTGCTTCCAGGACTCCAGCTTAAAAATACTTTTTGTGATTCACTATCAGAATTGGCACAGATTTGTGCTGGAGGTGAAGGAGTTGAGAGAGGAGAGATTAATAAAAAATTATCTATGTACCAATATCCTGCGGAATTAGGAATTGTATCTATGCAGAACAAAGCTAATTTTACATAATTTTCATTAGGAACCATTACAAATGTCTGATTGGCGGAAACATCCTCGGTTATATCTTGCTGCCATATTGGTAGCCAGGTTAATCCTTCATCAAGGGAGTATGCTAAACCAATAGTGTATTGTCCCGATTGCCAGTCCAAACTATAGTTTAAATCGATAGCATTAATGGAAGAACTCAAATCAAAAAAACTGTTAAGAATTAAATAAGAAGTATCACTAATAAGCGATGAATTATAAAAGCTCAATTCAGGTGCTTGACCACCAGCAAAATTTGTATTTGAAATATCCCAAGCAGCACCTTGCTTTTGTAAAATTGTATAGTTGGATAAATCGCCATAAAAATAATCTTCCCAGTAACTAAAAAATGATCCCTGTGAAATAAAGTACCAAACAGGTCCAGCTGTTTGTCCAAATGAGTTATATTCAACAACACGCCAATAATATTTTGTGTGCAGATCAATTACTCCTAAAACTTCTAAAGAAAGAGAACTGAAAACCTTTGAGGAATCTAACCCACTTAGTACTTTAACAGAGGGATCAAGATTTATTACAAGATTGGAATCCTGGCTGATATAAACGTCATTGTATATAACATTTGTGGGATTTTGCCAATATAAAATATGTGCCCATTGACCATTGTAATAAGATATATGCCTTGCCCCATTTGCAGTCATTGGATTGAATGCTGGATCAGGAACTTGAGCAGTCAAATCATGATAAAACGAAAAGATAAAGCAAAGTATTAATAAATATTTCATTACTCTTTCTCCCGTTATTTCAAAATCAACATTTTTTTAGTTTCAACAAAGCTGCCGGCTTTTATTTGATAATAATAAACGCCACTTGAAAGATTATTTGCATTGAATTCAATATTCATAATTGCCTGCGGGTTTTTCTTCGTTTACCAATACTGCAACTTCATTTCCCAAAACATCAAAAACTTTAAGTCGAAACGAACAGATTTTCCCTTCGGTCGATAATGACATATTGGAATATTATCTCGTATAAAAGTGTGAGGATTAAACGGGTTAGGATAATTTTGTTCTAAAGAAAACTTTGCAGGAGGAAGAATTTCAACTTCAACAATGTTGGAATATTCAAAAGTTCCATCAAAATCTATTTGTTTTAATCTGTATTGATATTTACCTGCTGATAAGTTTTCATCTTTAAAAGAATATGTTTGCGGTTCTGTTGTAGTTCCATTCCCATTAACAAACACAATACTTTTCCATTCCTCACTTTTTTCGTTTTTCGTTTCTCGTCTTTCGATTTGAAATCCCGAATTATTAGTTTCAGTTGCAGTTGTCCAATTTAAAGTAACATCATTATCAATAACAGACGAAGAGAAGGAGAGAAGTTCTACTGGAAGAGGATATAAGGTTCCATATGTTACACCATTGATAAGTGCACCAACAAGGACACCATCACGAGCATTTATTCCACCAAAATACTTTGAGTAAGTAAGACTTGATAGAGTCCATGCTGTATCTATCATACCAGTACAGTAAAATCCTCCAAATACGGTATACAGATCTGTTAAAACTCCCCAAACTTGTCCCGGATTTCTTAGTACTAGCATTAGGTCAATACAGTTGGAATCAATTGATGAAGGAGTTGAGTAAATAAAATTATCTGGCCAATTAAAATTAAAAACTAAATTATCTCTACCATTATTATAACTATAGTATAGGCTATCGCCTTCTATTCTATCATAATGAGTCCAATACAAAATCGAGCTATCAGGATTCCAATACTCTATTTTGAAATATTTATTGTTATTAATGAAAACTGTATCAGTAGCTATCGCTGCATAATAATTACTTGGGACTAAACCTGGTGCAAAGTGCCATTGATTACCAATTTGTAATGGTAAGTGCTGTGAGAAAAGAAGTGTAAAAGAACTCAAAGTAAAGAAAAGAAATACTAACTTTTTCATAACTCAACTCCCTGATGAAAAGTGTACTTCAAATCAAAGAAATTAATCTTTCAGTTACAAGTGTTTGGTAGATTTTATTTAATTTTGTTTAGTTATTAACAAATAATTATAAAAACTGAGTACAGTCATTTCGAGAGAGTGCGCGACCGAGAAATCCTTCACCATTTTTTTTGAAAATTTTATCACATCGCCTGCCGGCCGGCAAAGGCAGGTTCGAAATGACAAAGCAAATTGTTGATTAAAACTTTTAGAACTAAAAATTATGAAAACAAAACTTGACATAGCAAAAAACTGGCTGCCGCGTTACACAGGAACTGCAATTGATGAATTTGGAGATTATATGCTTTTGACTAATTTCCAAAACTACGTTGATAAGTTCGCAGATAAATTTAATTGTGATGTTAGAGGAGTAGGCAGAGCCATGCAAACTGCAACTAATTCGCAAGGACTTTCAATTATAAACTTTGGAATGGGTTCCGCTAACGCTGCAACGATTATGGATTTACTTGTTGCTCGTGCACCAAAGGGTGTTTTGTTTCTTGGTAAATGCGGCGGCTTAAAGCGATCTACAGAAATAGGGCATTTTATTCTTCCAACTGCAGCCATAAGAGGAGAGGGAACAAGCGATGATTATAAACCTAAAGAAGTTCCGGCCCTGCCTTCTTTTAAACTTCACAAATTTGTTTCAGATAAAATTATGCAGCGAGGATTGGAATACCGCACCGGAGTTGTTTATACAACTAACCGCCGTGTTTGGGAATGGGATGAAGAGTTTAAACAATATCTAAAAAAGCTTTCTACAATTGCTATCGATATGGAAACAGCTACTTTGTTTGTTGTGGGATTAGTTAATGAAATTCCTCGCGGTGCTCTTTTGCTTGTTTCAGATATTCCAATGATTCCGGAGGGAGTTAAAACAGAAGAGTCCGATAAAATGGTTACTGAACAATATGCTGATCTTCATCTTGAAATCGGAATTGAAGCGATGACAGAGTTAGGTGATAAAGGTGAGCCTATTAAACATTTTACATATTAAGAATTAATTCGCACATCTAAAAAAATCCTTCCTGATTATTCCAACATCAGAACAGTAATGTATTGTTAGCAATATCACTAAAACTTGCATTTATCATTTTATATGTTATAATGTACAATGATATACCACTTAAAACGAAAGAATATGTATGAATTCCAACAAACTCTATATACAACTATATAGTTTGCACGGATTAATCAGAGGAAATGATATTGAACTTGGACGCGATGCCGATACTGGCGGACAAACAAAATATGTTTTAGAACTTGCAAAAATCCTAAGTGCTAACCCTGAAGTTGAAAAAGTTGAACTAGTAACAAGATGGATAAATGATAAAAAAATTTCATCAGATTATTCTGTTCCGATTGAAAAAGTAAATGATAAATTTGATATTGTTAGAATTCGGTGCGGAGGCGGTAAATATATTCGTAAAGAATTATTATGGAATCATCTTGAAGAATTTATTGATAAAAGCATCAAATATCTAAAGGCAAAAAAAAGATTACCGCATTTTATTCATAGTCACTATGCAGATGCCGGATATGTTGGAGTAGAACTTTCAAAGTTTTTTGGTATCCCATTATTTCACACTTCACATTCCATAGGAAGAGACAAGCAAAAAAAATTATTGAACGATGGAATTCAACCCGAGCATATTGAAAAACGATATAAGATGAGTAGAAGAATCAGGGCTGAAGAAGATATTTTTAATTCTGCAGATATGATTGTAACAAGTACATCTCAAGAAATTGATAACCACACCAATTACTATCCGGATATTTCTTTATCAAAATTTAAAGTAATCCCACCAGGTTTAGATCTGGATAAGTTTTTTTCTAATAACTATGAAAGACAAATAGACAAAAAAACAGCGATATTATTAAAACATATGAATAGAGAATTTCTAAAATTTTTTGTAAACGTTGATAAGCCATTGATTCTGACTCTATGCAGACCTGATAAAAGAAAAAACATATCTGGTTTAATAAAAGCTTACGGTGAAAATAAACAACTACAAAAGAAAGCTAATCTGGCTATATATGCAGGAGTACGTGAAGACATCCAGACCATGGAAGACAATGAAAGGGAAGTGCTTACCGAAATTTTATTGTTAATGGATAAATACAATTTGTACGGTAAAATGGCAGTACCAAAAAAACACGATACAGATCTTGAGGTACCGGAACTTTATAGAATTGCAGCAAGAACTAACGGTGTATTTGTTAATGCTTCGTTATCAGAAACATTTGGATTAACACTTTTGGAAGCCGCAGCTTCAGGTTTACCGGTTGTTGCAACAAAAGACGGCGGACCAAAAGATATTATAGAAAACTGTAAAAATGGTATTCTGGTTGATGTTACTGATCCTAAAAACATTGCAACAGCATTAAATAAAATTTTAGATAACAAAAAATTGTGGAAAGAATATTCTTCAAACGGGATAAAGAATGTTAAGCATTTTTATACTTGGCAATCGCATGTAAACACCTACTTACACGAATCAAGAAAACTCTTAAATCAACAAATAAAAATAAAAGATACTTTTGCTGAAAAAGGTAGAAAACTATTTGATATGAAAAAGCTTATTGCTACCGATATCGATTATACACTTGTAGGCGACGATTCATCTCTGAATGAATTTAATGAAATAATAAAGAACATGAACCATAAAGTTGGTTTTGCGGTAGCAACGGGAAGAGTTATAGATTCCGCACTTGAAATTCTTAATAAAAAAAATGTTGTTATGCCGGATATCTTAGTTACATCTGTTGGTTCAGAAATTTATTATAGTCATAAACATCAGTTAAGATATTCTAAGAGCTGGGATGCACATATTTCACATCAATGGCAGAGGGATAAAATAGTTACACTACTTTCGCGCTTCGACTATTTAAAATATCAGGAATCAGCCAATCAAAGAAAATTTAAAATTAGTTATTACACCGCAAACAATAAAAAAAATATTAATAAAGTAAGAGAACTTCTTATTAAAAATAAAATTAAATGTAATCTGATTTTCAGCCACGGACAATATTTAGATATACTTCCTTACAGAGCTTCTAAAGGAAGGGCGATAAGACATCTTGCATATAGGTGGAATATGCCATTTGAAAATATACTTGTGGCGGGTGATTCCGGTAACGATACGGAAATGTTAAAAGGTGATTTACTTGGAGTGGTTGTCGGTAATTACAGCCCGGAGCTTGAAGTATTAAAAGGATCTAACAGAGTTTATTTCTCAAAGAAAAATTATGCGGCGGGTATAATTGATGGAATTGAACATTATAATTTCTTAAAAGATGAAGGAGTGTTAAATGCAGTTGAAATCGATAATTGAGCTTGTTGAAGAAAATCAAGCAGATTTTTTTAGTTACTTAAATAAAGTTGTTTCATCAGAAAAAAAACTATGTGTTAAAGGTGATCATTTTAAATTATTAAATTCGTTTAAAAAAGAATTAAAAAATGATAACTATAAAATTATTACAGAAATTATTAAACATGTTTCTGAATCAGTAACTCTTGGTAATGTCGTTTATTTTGAAATCAGAGAAGTCATCGGCAGATCCTATCATTATTCATTTAATGTTGAAATGTATTCGTATGAAAAAATTGAATCAAAGGAATATCTTAAAGCAAAAGAAAAATATGTTAATCCTGCTACTGATAATAATTTACTTACGCTAAACTTTCAAAATTTTTATAGAACGATGCCAAGTGTAAGTGATCACAAAAGCATTGGAAAAGGCTTTGAATATTTAAATAAATATTTATCAAGTCGTATGTTTAATGAACCTGAAAATCTTAGAAAAGTTTTGTTTGATTTTTTATTTGTTCATAAATATAAAAATCAGCAGCTTATTCTTAATGATCGAATCAAATCTCCTGACGAGTTAATCAAGCGAATTGACAAAGCATTGCAGTTTCTTAATCAGAAAAAACAGGAAGAATCTTTTTCAAAGTACAAAAATCAACTTCAGGATATTGGTTTTGAACCGGGCTTAGGAAATACTGTTGGAAGAATAATTGTAACTCTTGAACAGCTTAGAGAATTAATGCAAACCCCTGATCACGAATTGTTAAAAGGTTTTCTCTCAAAAATTCCAATGGTATTTAATATCGTTTCCGTTTCACCCCACGGTTATTTTGGACAGCAGGATGTGTTAGGAAAACCTGATACGGGAGGGCAGGTTGTGTATATTCTGGATCAGGTTAAAGCTCTTGAAAAGGAAATGACGGATACAATAAATAATTCAGGTGTAAATGCAAGTCCTAAAATTTTAATTTTAACCAGACTTATTCCAAACGCAGAAGGAACAACCTGCAATAAACGATTGGAAAAAGTTTACGATACGAAAAACACATTTATACTTAGAGTACCTTTTAAAGGTGAAAATAAAAATGTTACAGATAACTGGATTTCCAGATTTGAAATATGGCCATATCTTGAACAATTTGCCGAAGATTCTTCTCGCGAACTTTTAGCGGAGGCTTTTTAATGATTAATTCTTAAAAAAATCTGTGCAAAAGTAAACCAGCATAATCCTAAAGACCATCCTGCAATCACTTCTGTTACTGTATGCCCAGAACCAATGAATCGACTAATTCCAACAAGTATGATTACTAAATATGCAGAAACATTTAGCAAGTTATTAACATCGTAACTTTTGTTTTTAGAATTCAAAGACTTTGCTATTGCAAGGTACATAACTGTTGCGATAAAAGTATGTCCGCTAGGAAAGTTTGAAAGTGATTCAGTTAATACAGAACTTAATATAAGATCTTCTTGCTTAGAAGTAATAGATTTTGTCGCAAGAATTAATATTATCCCTAATCCTACGGTAAAAATAAAATTATTTGCTGCTGCTCTTTCTCGAGTTTTTTTAAGGTAAAAAAATATAAATATAGAAAAAATCAACACTAGCTCGCGGCTGCCAAGTGCGGAAATATCACCAACCATTCCAACAAACCATTCTGGTCCGTAAGAATGAGTCCATTTAGTTGTATAGCCCAACATATTATAAAGTGATCTCGCTACAAACGCTGATAGTCCATTAAATAATCCGAAACAGGATAGCAGATAGACTATAAAACTGAGACCAAAAATGGTTAACAACTTTTTATTTGATTTTAAAAACATAATTTTTTTTGTATTTGAATTGTTATTAAAGTATGAAGTATTGTATTGGATATTCGATATAAATTCTCTCTTCAAATAAAGAGTTATAAATGAAACCTATTCCACTTTATTATCTTTACTAACAAATAGGGTCTGTGTTGGATATGCAAACTCAATTCCTTCTTTTTCAAAAGTCTCGTAAATAGTAAGATTAATTGATTGTTGTATGTCCATATATTTGTTGTAGTCTGCACCCATGACATAATACACAAATTCAAAGTTTAAACTAAAATCACCGTAGGTTGCAAAATGTGCACGATCAAATTTCACATCAACTTGCTCATCAATTATTGTTTTTACTAATTCAGGAATCATTTTTAATTTTTGAGCAGTTGTTTGGTAAGTAACTCCTGAATTTAAAAACAACTCTTCGTCTTTCCATCTTTTTAAAATTATGGACTCTGGAATTTGTTAAATCTGTATTTGAAAAGATTAAGACTTCACCACCTAAGGCACTAATTCTAGTCGTTTTAAGACCAATATGCTCAACTGCCCCAAGTTTATCACCAACGACAATAAAATCGCCAATCTCAAAAGGTCTGTCAAAAAATATCACAAAGTAACTAAACAAATCACCCAAAACCGCTTGTGCAGCAAGTGCAATGCAATACCGCCAATTCCCAAGTCCGGCAATAACTGCAGAAATCTGAACTCCAAAATTATCTAAAAGAAAAAGCAAAGCTATAAACCAGATTACTAAGTTAATGAGACCACTGATACCTCTTAAGTTGTTTTTCTCTTTTTTCAGAATCTTCAGATTTATTTGCATAGGATTTAAGCGCATAGCCTAGGAGTTGAAATGATAGTTCTTACAACAAAAATTGTTATAAATAATTTTTGTTGCAATATTTAATCCGGTTATAAATTCGGGTGATAGAATTTAGCGTGTGAAGTGCAACCATAAAACAATTCGAAATAAACGACAGGTATTAATGATTTTTCAACTGCTTTTACGAGTAAATCGTCAAGATTTGTTTTTGTTTTGTCTGACCATTTTTTAAGACGACTTAAAATGTATTTTTTAAAAAGAAGACAACAGACAATTCCACTAAAAATATTCCCAGGGCAGTTAGATATTTTAATACTGTATTTTCAAAAATTGTGTAGTTAAGTATTTCTTGCATAGTAATAATTTAATCCATTCTATATTAAACAAACTAACGTGATAACTGATGTTAAGCAAAATGATGAAATCTTTCTTATTGCAAAGATATCTCTCTCTAATCTGCTAAAGAAGCATTATAAGAATTATTAACAGAGAAACAACTCGTTGTGAATTAAATCACTAAAATCTTTAATAATAATTAAATTCTTCTTCTAAATCCTTCACCCATTACTTCGTGCACATTGCTCACAGTTACAAAAGCTTTTGGATCAACTTTTTTTATTATACTTAAAAGTTTTGATAATTCTTTAAGTGTTACAACTGTTGTTAAAACTTCGCGATCAATGTTGCGATAAAGCCCGCGTGCTTTTAATGCAGTTGCACCACGACTGAGATCATCCATAATTGCTTTTGCGATTGCATCATTCTTATCTGATATTATATTTACAGAACGCGCATAATCAAATCCATCAATTATCACATCAACTAGACGGCTTGATATAAACAGAAGAAATAGGGCATAAAAAGTTAATGTGACAGCGGAACGATCGCCTGCCAAATCTTTAAAATCGATAATAAATCCAGCTAAAAGAATTACAAAAAAATCTGTGATCATAATTGCCATACCGGGTTTTGTACCAAATCTTTTATGCATTATTGCAGCAACAATATCAGATCCGGCAGTGGTTCCTTTAAATTTAAAAATAATTCCCAATCCCATACCAAGTAATGCAGCACCAATCAGAATTAAAAACATAAAATCATTTTGCTGAAGATTGGTAATTGTTGGTGAATCCTGTAGTCTTATGTAATTAAAACCAGGAATGTCTCCTCTAAAGAAATCTATGAAAAAAGAGTTTAGTGTAAATCCAAAAAAAGTTCTAATGCCAAATTCTTTACCAAGTTCTTTTACGCCCCAAATGTATAACGGAATGTTTAGAACCCAAATCATTAATCCAACGGGTAAACCAGTCAAATAGTGAACGCTCATAGAAAGTCCGCTAACTCCGCCGGGTACAACCTTTGCATCAACTAAAAAAATACCGATACCAATAGCCATTATTGCAGCACCAAATGCAATTGCAATATACTCTAGCACCACATTTAACTTTTTATTATTCTCAAACATAGAATTTTTTCCAAATTTTGTTTTTTTAATACCCAAAGTTAGCGATTGAAGATCAATTGGTGAAAAAAATTTAATGGATGCATTTATTTAACAACAAAAGAGCTTAAATTTGTACAACAAAAAACATTAAGGTTAAAATGAAGCCATTCTTTATTGCAGTTTTAATAACTCTCTTCTCAGTTATATCATTTGCTCAGTACGTAAATGTTCGAGTTGATGCCGCAAACAGTAATCAGCCTGAGGAGGTTTCAATTGCGATCAATCCAACAAATCCAAATTTTATTTCAGCCGCTGCAAATATTAATCACTTTTTCAGATCAACGGATGCTGGACTGACATGGTCAACTTCTTTTTTAACCTCCTCATTTGGTGTTTGGGGCGATCCATCTGTGGTGTATGACGAACTTGGTAATTTATACTTTGGACATCTTTCCAATCCGCCTTTTCCCGGATATTGGATTGATAGAATTATTGTTCAAAGATCTACGGATAATGGATTGAACTGGAATGATGGAGCAGGCGTTGGATTTTTAAGCCCTAAAAATCAAGACAAAGAGTGGATTGGGGTTGACATGCATAGCCCTCAATACAAAGGCAATATTTATATGAGCTGGACAGAGTTTGATAATTATGGCAGCAGCAGTCCAAATGATTCATCAAGAATTAAATTCTCCCGCTCCACTGATAGAGGATTAAATTGGAGTTCTGCTCTTACTGTTAGTGATAGAAGCGGAGATTGCATTGATGAAGACAACACTGTTGAAGGTGCTGTACCGTGTGTTGGACCAAATGGAGAGGTTTATGTTAGTTGGGCTGGTCCACTAGGTTTGATGTTTGATAAATCTACAAACGGTGGAATCACTTGGGGTGTAGATAAATTTATCACCACAATTCCCGGCGGATGGGATTATTCCGTACCGGGCATATACAGAGCTAATGGTTTACCAATCACAGCTTGTGATACTAGCCAATCACCATTCAGAGGTAATATATATGTTAATTGGTCGGATCAGAGAAATGGAACAGGTAACACTGATATTTTTCTCTGCAAATCTACTGATGGGGGAAACACCTGGAGTGCTGTTAAAAAAGTTAACGATGATAATACAACAAGACATCAATTTTTTACATGGATGACAATTGACCAGACAACTGGTATTCTATATTTTGTTTTTTATGATAGAAGAAATACATCTGCTAATTTAACCGATGTATATGTTGCCCGATCTACTGACGGCGGGGAGACTTTTGTTAATTTTAAGGTTAGTCAATCATCATTCAACCCCTCATCAAGTGTTTTTTTTGGTGATTACACCAATATCGCAGCATTCAATAAAATGGTTTATCCTATATGGATGCGTTTAGATGGAAGTGCTTTAACTGTTTGGACAGCTATTGTGAATGACTCATCAGCAGTTATTCCTGTTGAGTTAAATAGTTTTACAGCAAAAGTTAATGGTCAAAAAGTTAACTTGGAATGGCAAACTGCAAGCGAATTAAATAATAGCGGATTTGAAGTACAGAGATTTAAAGATTCAAAAATTGAAATATTAAAAGATTGGAGAACCATTGGATTTATTAAAGGAAATGGAACTTCAACTGAAATTAGTAATTATAGTTTTATTGATGAACCAATTGAAACAGGTTTGTATTCTTATAGGTTAAAGCAAATTGATTATGATGGAAATTTTGAATATTCAAATGAAGTTGAAGTTAATTTTATTTTTGCACATGATTTTAGATTATCACAAAATTATCCAAATCCATTTAACCCAACCACTACGATTGAATACCAGATTCCGCAATCATCTTTTGTTACGATTAAAGTTTATGATGTTATTGGATCAGAAATAGTTGCATTAGTAAATGAAGAGATGCCTGCAGGTATTCATGAAGTAAACTATGAACCAAAAGATTTACCAAGTGGTTTGTATCTTTATAAAATCTCTGCAGGTGGATTTGAACAAACAAAAAAAATGTTGCTGCTAAAGTAAAACTTAATATAATTTCCTCTTATTTATATAAGCCGTCAGAAATGACGGTTTTTTTATTGAAAATGAAAATTTTATAAAGCAAAATCTCTTAATTGATAAAAACCTTAAAATATTTAAGGAATAGCGGGTATTTCCATACGGTATGATAATTGCCAAATATCAACTTTTAGCAATTAACAAGAAGGTGAAAAAGTGAAAGTTACATTTACACTCGTTACAGTTCTTTTAGTAATGATTATGGTTTCTTTAATTCAGTCAGAACCGGGTTTTAATGGAACAACACCAGGCTGCAGCGGTTCAGGGTGTCATACTTCACAAACCGGCATTGTATCCGTTAACGTTTTGAGCAATAATCAAGTTCAAATAACAGTTACAGGAACAACAAGTAGAGTTGCAGGTGAACTTGTAAACTCAAGCGGTCAGGTTGTTGCAGTTATCAATTCAACAAGCAGTAATCCATTTACTCTTACAGCTCCATCTGCAGGAACTTATACAGTTAATGCCGGTTATAAAAATCCAAATCTAAGATGGGGAACGACATCTGTGAATATAGTTTCTGCACCACCAGCACCATCCGTGTTAAATTCTAATCCTACAAGCAACTCACAAATTAATATTAGCTGGACAGATAACTCGACAAATGAAGATGGTTTTAAGATTGAAAGAAAAACCACAACTGGCGGAACTTATGCTGAAATCGCACAGGTTGGAGCAAATGTTACAACTTATAATAGCACTGGTTTAGCAGGTGGAACACAATATTGTTATCGTGTAAGATCTTATAATGCTGCAGGTAATTCTGCTTACTCAAACGAATCATGCAATACAACTTTACCTGATGCACCAAGTGCACCATTAAGTCTTGTGGCAAATATTGTACAAAATCCTTTATCAGTAGAACTTATGTGGACTGATAATTCAACTAATGAAGATGGTTTTATAATCGAAAAAGAAACTGCTACAGATGCTTTTGTTGTAATTGATAGCGTTACTGCAAATGTTTCTATATATACTGATTTAAGCGTTACATTTCTAACTTATAATTATAGAGTTAAAGCTTATAATGTTACAGGCTCATCTGCGTATAGTAATATTGCGCAAGTTTCTGTTCCAGTTGAATTAACAAGTTTTACAGCAAATGTGATTTCAGGTAAAGTAAACTTAAACTGGCAAACTGCCACTGAGACTAATAATTCTGGATTTAATATCGAACGCAATGTCATTTCGACCGAAGGGAGAAATCTTGGATGGCAAACAATTAGTTTTGTAAACGGACACGGAACAACAACTCAACAGCAAAATTATTCTTTTATTGATGAAAATATCTCCGCAGGAGAATATTTATATAGATTAAAACAAATTGATTTTAATGGTACATTTGAATACTCAAATGAAATTGAAGTTGTTGTTAATGCACCGGATAAATTTTCTTTAAATCAAAATTATCCAAATCCGTTTAACCCAAGCACAACAATAGAATTTCAAATTCCAAAAGAATCATTTGTCACTTTAAAGGTTTATAATATTCTTGGTGTCGAAATTGCATCACTCATTAATGAACAAAAACCGGCTGGTGTTCATAAAGTTAATTTTGATGCTTCGAAGTTGCCGAGTGGTATGTATATTTACAAAATATCTACGAATGGTTTTGAACAAACAAGAAAAATGTTGTTATTAAAGTAATCTAAATTTTCAAGAGACGAGAGTAATCTCGTCTCTTGATATATAATAAATTATTCTCCAATCGTTCCGGCATACTGATCCAAATCATCAGAAAGCTCAACAAGTTTTACAAATTCAGATTTATAACCCGTCATGTCATCACTCAAACTATTTTTAGCAAGTTCAAGAATTAAATCTGTATCAGCATCACCTTTAAATTTAGAATCACGTAATAGCATACCAAACATTGCAACCGAAGCGGCAAACTTAAAATTCTGAGAAGTATTTTCTTTATTAACTAAATCTTTAGTTACAACTTTTGTTATAAGTTTACTTTCATCTTCGTTTGGCAATTTGTACCGCACTTGTATGTTTCCGAATTCATTTAGAACTTGATCGGATTCTTTTATGGATACAACCCGGTATCGTAAATTAGAATCAGAAACATCAACATCGTCCTGCGGAACAATTTCATAAAGCGCAGTTACAGAATGTCCGGACCCAATTTCACCTGCATCTTTTTTATCATCTTCAAAATCTTCTGCATTTAATAAACGATTTTCATATCCAACTAATCTGTATTCTTTAACTTTAGCTGGATTAAACTCAACTTGAATTTTAACATCTTTGGCAATTGTAAAAAGTGTTGAACCTATTTCATCAACTAAAACTTTTTTTGCTTCAAGTAAATTATCGATGTAAGCATAGTGTCCGTTTCCGTTATCTGCTAATTGCTCAAGTCTGTTATCTTTAATGTTTTCAGTACCAAAACCGAGCACAGTTAAAAAGATTCCTTTGTTTCGTTTTTCTTCTAAAAATCTTACAAGATCTCCCGTGTTTGAAACGCCTACATTAAAATCTCCATCTGTTGCCCAGATAACACGATTGTTTCCGATTGCAATAAAATTTTCTTCTGCAGTTTGATAGGCCAGTTTCATTCCCGCCCCACCTGCAGTTGAACCGCCGGCGTGAAGTTTATCGAGCACATCAATTATTTTTACTTTTTCTTTCCCCTTTGTTGGCTCGAGCACCAATCCACTTGAACCTGCATAAACTACAATTGAAACAACATCATCATCTCTCAACTGTTCTGTAAACATTTTAAATGAATTTACAAGCAGCGGTAATTTATTTGCATCAGCCATTGAACCAGAAACATCAATAAGAAAAACTAAGTTTGATGGTTTTTGTTCCTTAACTTTAAGTTCTTTTCCCTTTATGCCAATGTGTAAAAGATAATTATCATCATTCCATGGGCATTCGGCAAGCTCAGTATAAATCTCTAATGGATTATTGCCCGTTGGTTTTGGATAATTATATTGAAAGTAATTAATAAACTCTTCAACACGCACAGCATCTTTTGGTGGAAGAAATCCATCCAGCAAAAATCTTCTTGTATTACTGTACGATGCATAATCAACATCAATAGAAAAAGTTGAAAGCGGATTTTTAATTACATCCTTAAAATTATTTTCATTGATTTTTGAATATTCTTCTGTATTAAATTTAGCATCATAGCCGCCTGCTAAATAAAGAACTTCTGAGCTTCGTCCACCTCTAACATATATTTGAGAATTATTATTTGAAATAACCCTGCAACTATTTGTACTCATTTGTATTATTGGTCTTTCACAAACGACAATGCATTCAGCTAAAGTAAAATCTGTTTCAAGCTCAAAGTCTAACTCGACAACTTGAAAGTTTTTAATTGTAACATCTTTCTTTTCAAACGGAGCATACCCAACAAACGATGCTTTTATAGTATAATTTCCCGCTGGAATATTTTTGATTTCGTAAAAACCATCAACATCCGTAGCTGCACCCCAGGATTGATTTAAAACAATAACGTTAGCACCGATTAATGCTTCGTTAGTGGATTTGTCTGTTACTTTTCCTTTAAGAGTTCCGTTTGCAAACAAGGGAACTGATAGTAAAAGTATCGCAAAAAATTTTGTAAAGAATAACATAGGTACCTCCCTTGATGGTTGATTGGGTTTCACCAGCTATTCTAATTTTTTGCAAAAATATTTTCAAACTACTTTTTGAGTGTTTTAGGGTATTAATTAAGTATTATTTTTGTACAACAATTTTATAGCCAAATGAATCTCAAACAAAAATTAGATTATCATTACAATTCTTTTGATAGAACGAAACTTGAACCTGATCCTTTACAGTTTTTACATTTGTTTAAAGATGAAAGAGATATTGAATTAGTTGGATTGATTGCTTCTATCTTTGCATACGGAAATGTTAAGCAGATTGAAAATACTTTAAAGAAATTCATTTTAATTTTTAATGGCAAACCATATTTATTTATAAAAAGTATTTCTGTTGAAAATGATTTAAAGAAATTGGGGGAAATTAAGCATCGCTTTTATACTAAAGATGATATTCTAAAATTGTTTTTGATTCTTAGTAAAGAAATAAAAAAACAACAATCCATAAAAAATATATTCTTAAAAGGATTTGATATTGCAGATGATAATGTAAAAAACGGAATATCAAATTTTTCTAATCATTTCTTAAAATCTTTTGAACAATCTTTTGGAAAAATAAGTAACGGTATAAAATTTATGTTTCCCTTACCGGAAAAAGGCAGTGCTTGCAAGCGAATGAATTTATTTCTGCGCTGGATGGTTAGAAAAGATGAACTAGATTTTGGTTTATGGAAGGAGATTCCCACAAGTAAACTTATAATTCCTGTTGATACTCACATTGCAAGAATAAGCAGATCTCTAAAGCTTACTACAAGAAAAAATGTAAGCTGGCAAATGGCCGAAGAAATCACTCAAAACTTAAAAAAGTTTGATTCTGCTGATCCAATAAAATATGATTTTGCAATTTGCCATATTGGAATAAGAAAATTAAAGTTTTAAGTTTAATACCATATAAAGTTTGAAAGTTATTAAATGAACAAAATCTCAGAAGATAATTTCCCCTTTAAGTATTTATTGTATTTCTTAGCTGCCGCAATACTTATTTCTATCTTTGGTTATATAGCATATAACGATAGAAAAAATGCAATTGAGGATGAACTTTACCGGCATGTAGCAACAATCAAAGAGATAAAACTTGCCCAGATAGAAAAAGAGCAGCTGCAGCGAAAACGGGCTGTATCATCATTCCTTTTGTTACCGGATGTTAAGAATGATTTAAAAACATTATTCTCAAAAAAACAATCTACCGGATTGATTAAGAGTATCAGCAAGTGGACTAATGAAATAAAAAATGATTTTGAGTTTGTTAGCATTAATATTTTTAATAAAGACGCTGATTTGCTTTTTTCAACAGACAGCACTCATGGCATTTATGATCATTTTTTGAAACACGAATTAGTTGTACTTCTTCAAAAAGATTCTTCTGCACTTTCAAATCTTTATTTAGGGGATAACAAAAAACTTCTGCAGGCTATTATCACCCCGATCAAAAATGGAAACGAAATTCTAGGATATTTGTGGACTGAGGTTTCATTTTTTGAATATCTTCATCCAATTATTTCATACACTAAGCGTGAAACTGAAGATGTTGAATACATACTGCTTAAAAAGCAAAGCGATCTTGGTTTTATCTTAAAGGATATACTGGAAAATAATGAGTATGTAATCCGGGCTATACCCATCAGTAAAGAAGATAAAAATGAACTTGAATCTTTTATAAAAAGCAAAGATTTTTTTCAAGATGCAAAATTTAAAGGATCAAAAATATTCGCATCTGTTAATGAAATTCCTAGAACAGACTGGATATTAATTGCAAATATTAATCAGGAAAAAGTTGCTCAATCAACAAAAAATGCTGCATTACTAATCTCACTCATTTCTTTCTTATTGATAGTGCTTTCCGCAAGCATAACTTATGCTATTTGGAAACGAAGCCGATTGCATTTCTTAACCAGAACTTTTACCCTTCGTAAAGAAAAAGAAGCTTTAACAGAGCGATATACATCTTTGACAAAGTATGCAAATGATATGATACTTAGTATCGACAAAAACGGAAAAATTCTTGAGGCAAATCAAAAATCATTTGATACTTACGGGTACTCCAAGGATGAATTACTCAAAATGGATTTACTTGATTTAAGCTACGATAGAAAAAAAGATGTTGAAGTTATTTTTACATCAATACACACTCCCGATGGAATTCTTTTTGAAACAAATCATAAAAGAAAAAATGGGACAAGAATTCCAGTTGAAATAAGTGCCAAACTGATTAAGCAGGGTGATGAAGAAATTCTTTTGGCAATTGTAAGAGATAATACTGAAAGAAAAAAACTTGAGTTGGATTTAATACTAGCAAAAGATAAAGCTGAGGAAATGGATAGACTTAAAACTACTTTTCTTTCAAATATGAGTCACGAGCTTAACACACCGATGAGTGGTATAATTGGTTTTTCAGAATTGCTGCTTTCAGAAATGGATAATAAAAATCATCGTGAAATGGCAAAGATCATACACAAAAGCGGAAAAAGATTAAATGAAACATTAAACTCAATTCTTGATCTTTCAAAAATTGAATCCCAAAAGCTAGATTTGAAATTGAGCAGTATTGATCTGGTTACAATGATCCAGGAATGTAAGTATGCATTTTCTGACATGGTGAATAAAAAAGGATTAAAGTTTACTACAAGCAGCGAACAGGAAAAAATATTTGTTAACACCGATCAAAATATTTTACACAAAGTTTTATGTAATATTGTTGATAACTCAGTAAAATACACAAGTGCAGGGGAAATAAGGATTAACGTTAGCGAGAGCTCAGAAAATGCAATCATTAAGGTAACTGATACGGGCATTGGAATTCCGCAAGAAAATCTTGATCAAATTTTTGAACCATTCAGACAGGGGAGTGAAGGACTTAATAGAAAATTTGAAGGAATGGGTTTAGGATTAACAATAACCAAAAAATATGTTGAGATACTTGGTGGAAAACTAAATATAGAAAGTGATCCGGGAAGTGGAACGACAATTGAAATAGTACTTTCGAGAAATTAACGTTTACAACTGTAAAATTATTAGAATTATATCATTAAAAAGTTAAAAAAGTGTTGAGAATGATAGTCATTCCTGCTTAACTTTATCCCACTATTTTTAGAGAAAATGTGGCTCTAACCACAAGTTTAATTGCTCAGTAATAGGAGAAAAAAAATGGCAGAGCAAAAACCATTTGTCCCCTTTGTTTCACCTGAAACCAATATGGCGGAATTTACTATCCGTGCTCTATTAATCGGATTAGTTCTTGCTGTTGTACTTGGTGCCGCTAATGCTTACTTAGGATTAAAAGCCGGAATGACTATCGCAGCAACTTATCCTGCTGCGGTAATTGGTATGGCCTTAATCAAATTAATGAAAGGTTCTATACTAGAAGAAAACTTTACCAGAACAGTTGGCTCGATTGGTGAATCAATTGCTGCCGGGGCTATATTCACATTGCCCGCATTTTTTATTGCTGGAATTTGGGATCCCTTCTTCACACCCGGTAATTATATGATTTCAGCTGCAATAATGGTTGCAGGCGGTATCCTTGGTATTATGTTCGTTGCCTTGCTTAGAAAAGTAATGGTTGAAGATGTTGATTTACCTTTTCCGGAATCAGTTGCAGCCGCAGAAATTCACAAAGCAGGAAGACATGGCGGCGGTGGATCTAAATTTTTATTTACAGCAATGGGTATTGGTGCTTTAATACAATCACTTGGTCAATTTAAATTATTTGCTACATCTTGGGATAAATTAATTTCTCTAGGAAAAGGTAGTATTTTATTCAAATCTCCGGATGTTAGCCCTGCTTATATGGGCGTTGGTTATATCATTGGTCCACGTTTGGCAGCACTTAATTTTTCAGGTGGTGTGCTTGCATGGGGATTATTAACACCTATTATCGCTTATTTTAAATATTATAATCAAGAGTTGCCGGTAGATTTTAACTGGGCAGATACTATGGTTGCAGTTTGGAAAAGTTATGTTAGACCAATCGCAATTGGTGGAATGTTAGTAGGCGCAGGATTTACTCTTTGGAAAATGAGAAAAAGTCTTGCAACCGGTATCGCACGTTCTATTGGTGATGTAAAAAAAGCTGCAACCGGAGAGCATGTTGAAATTAGAACTGAAAAAGATATCAGTTTCAAATGGATTGTTATAGGAATATTAGCAACTTCCGTTGCCACATTCTTTATTTATAATTATTTCGCTCAGGATATTTTAGCTGCATTTGTTGCAACTGTTGTTATGATTATTGCGGGATTTTTCTTTGCCGCAGTTTCAGGATATCTTGTTGGTATAATTGGTTCAAGTAATAATCCAATAAGCGGATTGACACTTTCTACTTTAGTTGTTGCCGCCATATTAATGGTTGCTCTCGGAATGAAGGGAACGCAAGGAGTTGCCGCCGTTCTTGGAGTTGCCGCTGTTGTTTGCGTTGCTGCTGCAGTTGCCGGAGAAATGTTACAGGATTTGAAAGCCGGACATATACTTGGTGGTACTCCGTGGAAAATGCAGGTTGGTGATATAATTGGTGTAGTTGTAGCTGCTTCTGTAATGTTTATTCCTCTTTTAATTTTGCACGAAGGCGATATTAAAATGGGCGGAACCGGATTTGGCGGAGATGCTTTACCTGCTCCTCAAGCAAGTTTAATGGCAATTCTTTCAAAAGGTATTGTTGCCGGCGATATGGAATGGATTTTAATATTTACCGGAATGTTAATGGGTGTTGGTTTTATTTTAATGAATGTTAAAAGCCCTATGCTTGTTAGTGTTGGCATGTATTTACCGCTCGGAACTACTTTTGCAATTTTTGTTGGCGGTTTGATTAAAGGAATTGTTGAAAGAGTTAACGAGAAAAAGAAATTTAATGATGCTCAAAAATCCAGAGTTGAGAATAATGGAGTTTTAATTGCTGCCGGATTAATAGCCGGTGAGGCTTTGATTGGATTACTGTTTGCAGGTCTTGCATTTTTCGAACAACCAATTCCTCCAATATTTGCTGAACCTTCGTTCTTAGTAAGTTTAGTGGTTATTGGATTTATAGGCTGGTTGCTTGTAAGAATTCCGGTTAAAAATGCCGGTAAACCAGATGATCCGGCACCGCCACAAGTTTCTATGTAATAATTTATTATTGGAGCGTTTAATTATAAACGCTCCTTCTTTTTTTATGCCGCTTACATTTAATGAACGAAAAAAAATATTAAAGAGTGCAAATACTCTTGACCTTACTCCAATTAGAATTTATTCTGAAGTAAAGGGTGATGATGATTTAGTAACGGTTATCATACCAAAGTTTAAGAATAAGGTTGTGGTAAAATTAATCTCACCAAAACTTAAAAGTGATCACTTTAGAGTTAAGTTGGATAAATTTGGTTCAGCAGTTTGGCTGAAAATAAATGGTAAAGTTAAAGTTGATCAAATAATAAAAGATGTTAAGAAAAATTTTGGTGATGAACTTGAAGAAGAAACTGAAAGAATCACAAAATATATTTCACAATTATACACTCAAGGATTTATAACATTTAAAGAACTAAACTAAAGGAGTCTGTTATGGGAAAAGTATTAGGTCATTTAAAACCAGAATTGGTTTGGTATCACTTCGAGGAAATTTGTAAATATCCTCGTCCATCAAAAAAAGAAGAAAAAATTGCTGAGTACGTTGTATCAGTTGGTAAAAGATTGGGTTTTCAAACTGAAAAAGATAAGTTTGGAAATATCCTAATCCGCAAACCAGCTACTCCTGGATACGAAAATAGAAAAACTGTTGCTTTACAGGGACATATTGATATGGTGTGCGAAAAGAATAGAGGAGTTGAGCACGATTTTGATAATGACCCAATATATCCTTACATCGATGGGGATTGGGTAAAAGCAAAGGGCACAACACTTGGCGCGGATAATGGAATTGGCGTTGCAGCTGCTTTAGCTGTGCTTGAAGCTAAGGATGTTGAGCATGGTCCAATTGAATGTTTGTTTACCCTTGATGAAGAAACAGGTTTAACTGGTGCATCAAGTTTAAAGAAAGGTTGGTTAAAAGCAGATATTCTTATCAATATGGATTCCGAAGATATCGGTACTATTTTTATTGGATGCTCCGGTGGAAAAAATACTGCTGCAACAATAAAATCTAAACCGGAAAAAACCCCTAAAAATTATTCTGCTTTCGAATTAAAAGTAGCCGGATTAAAAGGTGGACATTCAGGTCTTGAAATTCATGTTGGTCGTGGAAATGCGACAAAAATTCTTAACAGAGCAATCTGGAATTATTCACAAGAAAATGAAATCCGTCTATCAGAAATAAACGGCGGCAATAAACATAACGCAATTCCACGTGAAGCTTTTGCAGTTGTTCTTGTACCTAAGAATGATGAGAAAAAATTTAAGAAATTTGTTGTAAAGTACAACGACACAGTAAAAGCAGAGTATGTAACTGTTGATCCGGGATTAGTTGTTTCTGCTGGAGAAGCATGCTGTACCAGAAAAAGTTATGGATGAAAAAACACAAAAACGTCTGGTTAATGCGTTATATGCGATTCCACACGGTGTAATTAAAATGTCAAACGACATTCCTGGTTTGGTAGAAACATCAACAAACCTTGCAGTTGTAGAAACTGTTGGAAAAAATATTAATATTGTTACTAGTCAGCGAAGTCCCGTTGCATCACAAAATGTAGATATCACAAGTCAGGTTACCGCAGTTCTTAAACTTGCTGGTGCAGATATTTCTTACGGCGATGGATATCCTGGTTGGGCACCTGATATTAATTCCGGTATATTAAAAGTATTTAAATCTACCTTCACAAAAATGTACGGAAAAGAGCCTGAAGTAACAGCAATTCACGCAGGACTTGAATGCGGAATCATAAAAGAAAAATATCCTGATATGGATATGATTTCTTTTGGCCCAACAATGAAAGATGTTCACTCACCTGATGAGAAGTTACAAATATCAACTGTTCCGGAATTTTATAATCAATTAAAAACTGTATTAAAAAATATTCCGGTTAAATAGGATATTTGCCTTATTTACTATAAAAGCAGATACCTTTATAAAGGTATCTGCTTTTTTTTTATTTTATTTCCTGTTAAATAAAAAGTTTTACTTTTTTATAAGTTTAACTTGAAATAAAATAAACTAATCACGCAAAGAGTGATTAAATAAAAGCGAAGAAAAATTATGGAAGAAACTTTGACTCTAAAACCACAGCCATCAACATTCTTGAGATGGAGCGCACTGTTACTAATAAGCTTGGCTATGATGGGCAACTATTACATTTATGATAGTATCAGTCCTCTCGCAGATTTATTAAAAACACAGCTTGGTTTTTCTGATTCTAACATTGGATTGTTAAATGCAATTTATTCTTTTCCAAATATTATTATGGTGCTAATTGGTGGATTATTGATTGATAGAATAGGTACAAAAACATCTGTACTGATATTTACCGCCTTGATAATGGTTGGATCAATTGTAACTGCAATAACAGGTAATATCTGGTTGATGTCTGTTGGAAGATTAATTTTTGGTCTCGGTGCTGAATCGATGATCGTAGCGATTACTACTATTATTGCACGCTGGTTTAAAGGTAAGGAGTTATCATTTGCTTTTGGATTAAATCTTACTGTTGCAAGACTCGGATCTTTTCTTGCACTCAATTCCCCAAGCTGGGGTAAAAGCTTATACGAGTATTGGCAATCACCGCTTTGGATTACAGTTGCAGGCGGAGTGTTTGCAATGCTATGTGTTGGTATTTATTTCTTTCTTAGACATTTACGCAAGCAAAAATTATGATCTTCCCAAAGAAGGCGAACAGGATGCAATTTTACTTTCTGATATATTAAGAATTAAGGAAAGAACGAGATGGTTTCTATTTGCCGGATTAGCTGCTGTTGTTTTAATTCTAACCATTGCTTTGCCTGATAACTGGGCAATTTATTTGATTGCATTAATTGTTGCAATGTTAATTCTTTTTCTTAAAGCAAAATCATTTTCAACCTCTTTCTGGTACATAACAGCATTGTGTGTAACTTTTTATTCGGCAATGTTTCCATTCCAAACATTTGCAATTAAATTTTTTCAGGAAGCTCACGGAACAAGCACGAGAAGTTGGTGGAAATCTCTCAAGTATTTTAACACTTGCTGCAATGGTTTTTACACCGCTGTTTGGTTTGCTTGCAGATAAAATCGGTAAGAGATCATTGCTGATGATGTTTGGATCCCTGTTAATTATTCCAGTTTATTTAATGATGGCTTATCAATTTGGAAAACCTGCTGTAATGGGTGATGGTGATTTTATTAATCTTACAATTAAAGTTTTTTGATATTGATGCAGCAATTCCAATTTATTTAATCTTACCAATGGCAATGATGGGAATTGCATTTTCACTTAGTTCCTGCAGTTATGTGGCCTTCAGTTGCAATCATTGTTGATTCATCAAAACTTGGTACAGCTTATGGATTAATGACGATGATTCAGAATATCGGATTGTTTGGCTTTAATTTATTAATTGGTTTCGCTAACGATTATTCTGGTGCAAGTGCAGCTAATCCCGGAGGTTATACACCAGGAATGTGGATATTTTCAATTCTCGGATTTTTAGGTTTAACCTTTGCCTTTTTATTAAGAAAATCAGAAACCGGACCTAATGCACATGGACTTGAAAAAGGGATGACAAAATAGTTTAATAAATAACAGCGGCAGGGGATTAAAATCCATTCATCATTTAGGAGCGAGTATGAAAAAACTTACAGCGGTTCTTTTTGTTCTATTGGTGTCTTTTAATTCTTCAACATTTGCTCAAGGTTCTGCTTGTTGTGGATTAGATTACATGGCTGGTTTTCTATTGGAATCTGGTGTTTTTGGAGGTTATGGGGTACAGCAATATACTGCCAAAGGTTTTAATGATTACATAAAGGTATATAATAATAATCGACCAGCATTAACAAGAGAGATGGATGATTTCGGTTTTGCTCACGGTTGGCGTGCAGGCGCAAATGTTCTTAATATGCAAGATGGTAATATGTTATACGGCTTAAATATTTTTTATCAGCAAACTAAAGAGACACACGAAGCAACTGCTACTCTTACAAATGATATAACGGCAAAAAGAGAATACGATCTAACTTTAACCTCCTACGGATTTGGTATTTCTTTTTCTTATGTTCTAAGTAATAATTTTGATTTTAAAATTGCTGATGTTAAAATGAATTGGAACAAGGCTAAATTAGTAAATAAATATACCGAGGGAACAAATCCTTCGACCGAACAGATTTTAAAAGAACCGGAAGCCAGCATCGGCGGACAAATAAGCACTGGGTTGGTTTATTATCCGTTCCCACCATATATTTCCCTTGAAGCGAATGTTGGTTACTCCTACTTTTCAATAAATGAAATGCAATTTGAATCCTCAGGACAGTATCTTGCAAAAAATGAGAATAGTTCTGAAAAGATGGAAAACTTTATTGATGGTGGTGGCTTTTTTGCATTTGCTCAATTAAATATTGCGATACCAATTTTTCAATAAATTTATAAATGAATAAACGATTTCAGATAATATTATTTCTGGTTTTAACAATCTCTAATCAGATTCTCCCTCAGTCTTTTGGATTTGGCTGTTTAGGATTTGTTGGAGGTTTTGGAGGGTATAGTCATCAAAAGTATCAACCTGACGGACTTAATCAATACGTTCTCAATTTTAATACAATAAATGCTGAGTATCTTGAAGATAAAATGAGTGATTTTGGCAAATCAACGGGTTATAGGGTTGGCGTTAATGTTTTTCGTGCAAAGTTTACTGGAATTTTTATAACTGCAAAAGGTTATTTTCAGCAACTTCATGAGGAGCAAGCTTCCACTGATTTCCAAACTGGATTTGCTAAGGATACTGAATACGATTTAAAAATTAAAAGTTGGGGAGTTGGGGTTGATCTTGGAATACCAATTACAGATTTTCTCAGCTGGAAAATTGTGGATGGCAGCGTATTGCTAAACAGTGCCAGATTTACTGAAACTAGTAATTCAATTCTAGGAACAGATATAAAGAAATATAAAAACGAAAAAACTGAAATTGGATATTCGATTGGTACCGGCTTCATTCTTGATATAGTTAGTAATTATGTAAGCCTTGAAGGAGTTGCGAGCTACTCTCATTATACAATCGATAAAATGATTAATGAAGACGGCAGTACACTTGTTTATAATCCTAATAAAATTTTAAGTTCGGACAAATTTATTAATTCTGGTGGATTTAATGCAGTTCTTCAGATAAACTTAGGATTTCCACTTTAATAACAGGAGAGAAAATGAAAAAACTTACTAAACTTGATTCAGCTTCTGCAATTGCAATCCGTGATTGTATGGGTGCAAAAAAAAATGAAAAAATTCTTGTAATTACGGATGAATTTAAAAGAGAAATCGGTTTATCACTACATGAAAATGCAATCAGATTAGGGTATGAATCGCTACTTGTTGAAATGAAATCAGGTAAAATAAACGGTGAAGAACCTTCCGAAGTTGTAGCTGGTTTAATGCAAAAGTTTGATGTAGTTTTTTGTCCCACAGCAAAGTCTTTAACTCATACTGATGCTCGAAGAAGCGCTTCAGCTAACGGTGTACGCATTGCAACTTTTCCTGGAATTACTAAAGATGTTATGATTCGTGGTATGAATGCAGACTACAAGGCTATATCAAAAAGAACAGTTAAACTTACAAAGTTATTAGAAACAGGAAAAGCGATTCGTGTTACTGCGCCTGCGGGAACTGATATCACTTTTAAAATTGCGGGGAGAAAAGGATATGCTAGTAAAGGATTATTCCACGCAAAAGGTGAAAGCGGAAATCTTCCAACAGGTGAAGCGTTTTTAGCACCTGTTGAAGGTACTGCAAACGGAGTTTTTGTTGTTGATGGTTCTATGGCTGGATTAGGTTTAATCAAAAATGCAAACATAAAAATTGAAGTTGAAAATGGTTATGCAACTAAAATATCCGGTGGAACTCTTGCAAATAAATTAAAAGCTATGCTAGATAAAGTTGGTAAAGATGCTCGTAACATCGCTGAATTTGGAATCGGTACAAATGATTCTGCAAAGCTAAGCGGAATTTTACTTGAAGATGAAAAAGTCATGGGTACAATTCACATTGCGTTAGGTAATAATGTTTCGATGGGCGGCAGTGTTAATGTTCCAATTCATTTGGATGGAGTTGTTAAAAAACCAACTGTATGGATGGATTCCAAATTGATAATGAAAGATGGAAGATTGCTTGTTTGATTTCTGATGTCATTCCCGCGCAGGCGGGAATCTACTTTCTAAATATTAAAATGGATTCCCACTTTCCTGGGAATGACAAAAAGCTTATCTAAAATTTAACCAGGAGGTAATAAGAATGAAGTATTTCTAATTAGCTCCCCATTTTATATTTTTACAAAGCAAAGAATTCAGAATTGAAAAAGGAAATAAATGTCAATATTACCAATAACGGTTTGTGGTGATAAAATACTAAGAAAAAAAGCCGCAAAAGTTTTAAAAGTTGATGACAAAATTCTCAAATTGATTGATGATATGTTTGAAACAATGCATAATGCAAATGGAATTGGTCTTGCTGCAAATCAGGTCGGGGCTAATAGGCGACTTTTTGTAGTGGATATTTCTAAAGTTGAAGATTATGAAGACGTAAAACCTCTTGTACTAATTAATCCTAAAATTATTGATAAATCAGAAGAAACAATAAGCTATGAGGAAGGCTGTTTAAGCATTCCAGATCAACGTGAAGATGTTATCCGTCCAAAACAAATTACAATTGAATTTCAGGATAAAGAATTAAATACTCATACAATAGAAGCTGATGATTTGCTTGCACGTGTAATACAGCACGAGTATGATCATTTGCTCGGAATCCTTTTTACTGATCTTGTTGATGAAGAAACAAAGAAACGATTGAAAAAACCGCTAAACAAAATCAGGAAAAGAAAAATTGAAGTTGATTATCCAATCAGCCAATCTGAAGAATACCGCATAATGTAAAACTTAATAGGTTAGTGATGAAAATTGTTTTTATGGGTACTCCGGATTTTTCGATTCCTTCATTAAAAATTCTGCTTGAAAATAATCACGAAATTTTAGCCGTGGTAACTACTCCGGATAAAGAGCGGGGCAGGGGACAGAAAATTACTTTTACAGCTGTTAAACAATTTGCAATTGAAAAAAATATTCCTGTTTATCAACCAGAAAAATTAAAAGGCAATCAAGAGTTTGTAGAGGAAATGAAAACCTTAAAACCGGATTTATTTGTTGTTGTTGCCTTTAGAATTTTACCCAAAGAAGTTTTTGAAATACCAAAGTATGGTTCATTTAATTTGCACGGTTCTTATTTGCCAAAATATCGTGGAGCAGCACCAATCCAATGGGCATTAATAAATGGTGATGACGAAACAGGATTAACAACTTTTAAACTTGCAGAAAAGGTTGATACGGGAAATATATATTTACAGGAAAAAGTACAGATAAATCCAGATGATAATTTTGAAACTCTGCACGATAGAATGAGTTTACTTGGAGCTGAACTAGTATTTAAAACTGTAGAACTTAATTGAAAGCGGAAATGTTGAATTACATACAGCAGGATGATTCACTTGCATCACCTGCCCCAAAAATTACAAAAGAAATTTGTTCAATTGATTGGACTAAAACCGCCGAAGAAATACACAATCTTGTCAGAGGCTTGTCTCCGCATCCTGTGGCATTTTTTAATTACAACAACAAAGTAATTAAGATTTATAAAACAGAAATCGTTCATGATTTAAAACTAAAGCCATTTGAGTTTCATCAAACAAAAACGGAATTGATAATTGGCTGTGGAAAAGATGCGCTTAGAATACTTGAAATTCAGCAGGAAGGGAAGAAGCGAATGAACATTGAAGAATTTTTAAGAGGATTTAAGTTTAATTAAAGTCAAAAATCAAACTGCTTTATCATCTTTCTTGTGTCATACATATCACTCGTTACAATATTTCTCTTTCATCATTCAAATCATTTCTTTAAAATAGTGTTAGCTAATCCAAACAAAGAGCATATAATTGAAATATAAAAACAACATTCTCGACCAGATAGGTAATACTCCTTTAATTAAGCTTAACAGAATTAATAAAGGATTAAAACCACAGATATTTGCAAAGTTAGAATCTGCAAATCCGGGCGGAAGTGTTAAAGACCGTATTGGTTATGCAATGATAATTGATGCAGAAAAAAATGGTGAATTAAAACCCGGTGGAACAATTATCGAAGCAACGAGCGGAAACACAGGAATTGGACTTGCACTTTCCGCTGCTGTTAAAGGTTATAAATCAATTTTTGTTGTAACGGATAAAGTAAGCGATGAAAAAATTAATTATTTAAAAGCACTAGGTTCAGAGGTTATAGTTGTCTCCAATTCAGTTGATCCTGATCATCCGGAATATTATGTGAATGTTGCAAAGCGTTTAAACAAAGAAATTCCAAATTCATTTTTTGCTTATCAATATTCTAATCCATCAAATCCGGAAATACATTATCATACAACCGGACCGGAAATATGGGATCAGACAGATGGAAAGATTACACATTTTATTTCCAGCATCGGTACAGGCGGAACGATAAGCGGGACGGGCAGATATTTAAAAGAAAAAAATCCAAATATAAAAGTTATTGCTGCAGATCCACTCGGTTCAATCTTTAAACATTATAAAGAAAAAGGTGAGTTAATTAAAGGAACGCCTTATCTTGTTGAAGGAATTGGACAGGATTGTTTGCCTGCAAATGTTCACTTTCAGTACATTGATAAAATTATAAACATAAGTGATAAAGAATCGTTTTCAGCAGCACGCAGATTAACAAAAGAAGAAGGAATTTTTTGCGGCGGAAGTACAGGCACAATCGTTCACGTTGCATTAGAAGTTGCTAAAGAATGTAATGAAAATGATGTGATAGTTTTTATTGTTTGTGATACTGGTGAAAGGTATTTATCTAAAGTCCACAACACGGAATGGCTGAAGCAAAACAGAATGCTTGAGCCTGAAGTTAGAACTTTGCGTGATTTATCAGATATTAAAAAGCAAAAAGGTGTAGAAGAAATTGTTTCAATTAAGGAAATAGATTTTGTAAAAGATGTTCTTAACTTGATAAGCAAAACAGGTTATTCACAAATTCCTGTAATGGAGGGAAGGCAATCCATCGGGTGCATCAGAGAAAATGTTTTATTGACAAAGTTAGTTGATAATCCATTAGTTTATAATGCAACAATCAAAGAAGTAATGGAAGAATCACTTCCAATTCTTGAAGCAAAAACAGAACTAGAAGAAGTAAAAAAATATTTAAAAAATAATTCTGCAATTCTTGTTAGTGATTTTGGATTGATAACCGATATTATTACAAGATATGATTTGATAAATTTAAATAACAAATAAAAAGTCATTGCGAATCCCCGAAGGGGTGAAGCAATCTGTTGAGTGCCATAGATTGCTTCGCTGCGCTCGCAATGACCACTCATAAAAAAAGAGGAACAAACACAATGGGCTTTTCAACAGACGCAATACACGCAGGACAAATTCCTGATCCAACAACTGGTGCTGTTATAACTCCGATTTATCAAACATCAACTTATGCACAGCATGAGCTTGGTAAAAGTACAGGCTATGAATATGCAAGAACTCATAACTTAACAAGACAAGCTCTTGAAAAAAATATTGCAACACTCGAAAAAGGGAAGTATGGAATTGCCTTTGCATCAGGTTTAGCCGCCACTCACGCTATCATGAGTTTAGTTAAAGCGGGTGATCATATCGTTATATCAAACAATGTTTACGGCGGTACTTACAGACTTTATGAATTAAATATGAAAAACTACGGAATAGATTTTTCCTGGGTTGATAGCAGCGATCTGAAAAATGTAGAAAATGCAATTCGTGAAAACACAAAAATGATTTATGTTGAAACTCCAACTAATCCAATGTTGAACTTAACAGATTTAAAAGGTGTTGCAAAAATTGCAAGGAAAAATAAATTAATTACCGTTTGTGATAACACTTTTATGAGTCCGTATTTTCAAAATCCTTTAACATTTGGTATTGATATTGTACTTCACAGCACCACAAAATATTTAAATGGGCACAGCGATATAATTGGAGGAATACTAGTTACAAGTGATGACAAGATTCACGAAAGAATTCGTTACATACAAAATGCTGCTGGCGGAGTTCCATCTCCATTTGATTGCTGGCTTGTGCTTCGATCAACAAAGACATTGGCAGTTAGAATGAAACAGCACGAAATAAATGCAAATGCTTTCGCAAAATTCTTAAGCAAATCCGGTTACGCTAAAAAAGTAATTTATCCCGGATTAAAAAATCATCCACAGCATGAATTAGCCAAAAAGCAGATGAGGGGATTTGGCGGAATGGTTTCTGCAGATTTTGGCGATAATAGAAAATGCAAAAAAAGTTTTAAACAATGTTAAGATTTTTACACTTGCAGAAAGTTTAGGCGGAGTTGAAAGTTTAATTTCTCATCCTGCATCAATGACTCACGCATCAGTTCCAAAAGAAGAGAGAGACAAAATGGGATTAACAGAAAGTCTTGTACGATTTTCTGTTGGGATAGAGGATGTTGAGGATTTAATAAAGGATGTTGAGACAGCTCTTGGTTAACAAATTAAAATGAACTGAGAACTTTTAAATTCATTTATCTAAAGTATTGTTTTCATTTTTGCAATTAAATATAAAATTAGTAACCTCTAACAGAATCTCAGTTAAGTATATAATAACTTGCATTAAGCACGGTTGCAAAAGTAACCCATAATAAATATGGTATGTTGATATATGAAGCTATAGGCTTGATTTTATAAAACACAACCAGCATCATAACAATACTAATCCATAATAAAATAATTTCAACCAACGCAAGTCCTATCATATTGAAATAAAAAAAGATAAAGCTCCACGCAAAATTTAACAGCAATTGAAGCAAAAAAATTAAAATAGCACGATTGCGTACTTTGCTTGGCTCTTGTTTCCAAATAAGGAAAAAAGAAATTCCCATAAGAATGTACAAGGTCGTCCAAACAGGTCCGAATATCCAGTTGGGGGGATTAAATGAAGGCCTGTTTAATGTTGCATACCATTCCGGCACCGCTTGAGAAGTAAACATTCCTGCTATCGCACCAAGGCTTAATGGTAGTATTATGGATACTAGAAATTTTAAAGTCAGAGTCTTATTCATAAATGTTTTTTAATAATTAAATTTTTAAAAAGTATAAGTTATTCCAACGGAAGCGTAATGGAATAAAGAAAAATTGTAAACCTCATCATTATCTGCGCCGCCTTCAAGAATACGGTATCCTGCCCTGATTCCAAAACCATCAGACAATTTATATGTTACAGCAACCAGAACATCTTCTGCCCTGCCTTGCGGTGCGGCAAGTGCATCGCCCTCAAGCAAGAGACCTAGATTATCATCAATATTCCATAATAGTCTGAAATTAATTAATGGAACAAATCCAACATTAGTTTTCTCTGATGTTAGTCCGGACGAACTAAGAGCAATTTTTGCATCTCTGATTTTTCCGGTGAGTCCCAGCCCAAACTCAAATCTGGGTTTTTTAACTAAATCATAACGATATGTTAACCTGTAAGAATTAAATTTATATGTGCCATTAAGTTCTGTATTAGCCGGAAATATTACTCCTTCAAATAAAATATCCCGAGAAACATTACCCTCAGATTTTGTTTCCAGCGGAGCATATAACAAAGCGATTGTATGATGCGATTTTATAGTATAGCTTAATCTTATCCTGTAGAAAAATGCAGTTTTTGAAACTAGATCGTCTTTTAACGAAAACAATGTTCCCTGATTGCCCGGAATGCGGACATTGTTGTTTCCTGTAAAGACTGCGCCTGACTCCAGATCAATTGAAGCCTGAGCCTTTACCGATATTGAAAGTGAAAATACCAGTAGTAAAATATAAATTGAATAAATAATAGTTTTCATTTTTATTTCCTAATTAAAATTTAATTCTTTCTTGCTATGTAAAATCCATAGCTGTAATAGTCTTTATATTTTATATATAAGTTAATTTCAGATTTGTATTCTTCAACTATTTTCTCCCAAGTTCAGAGTTATTGTTTCTTTTTAAAAACGCTTCAAACCTTGCTTCCATTGGTTTATAATAATTTTCAATCCTCTTTCTTGATTTAGATAGAAATAGCCAACAAGTGAGTAACCATTATTTTCTAAAATTTTAATTTTTGATCATTCGGTAAATGTATAAAGCTAAGAGCTTTCAGCGTTTCGTTTTCACTTCCAGGTCCTTGTCTCTCAGAATTTTTATGTTGATCGATTATCAGGTCTAATTCTGTCATATGTATTTTCTTTTAAGGCTGCTCATAACGTTAGTATAAGAATAGTAGCCGATTTTGTGGCACTTTCTTGTCAAGTTACAACTACTTTTGATACAAGCTGTGGCACTCGAATAGCAATGCATATGCAATTAACTATACCGTGTGTTGTAGCCAGTTTTTTAATCATCATTTCCCCTTTTTTTAAGCCTGCTGCTGTTGCCTACAATAAAATATTCAAGTGGGTTATTGATGAAATCTTTTACTGAATGAAAAAACAAACGGGGAATAAATGAAAATGTTGCTCCTCTTGACTTTAATGCAAGTATTAAGGTAATTGAAAAACTTACTATAAGATTTGTAAGGCCAATTAGCATTATTCCTATTAGTGCTTTAATTATTATTATAGCATCAAATGGCAAATTCATAACAGAATAGCCTAGATTAGAGGTACTAAAAGCAATATGTCGGATATCTATTGATAGCGGAGCGAAATAACTTAAAAGGAAAGCACTACCAAGGAAAATACCGAGACTTAAATTCCCAATAAGGTTTCCCACTTTGTTTTTAACAAAATTTGCTAATGTGGTGCTATTAAAAAACAACTTACTATTTGCCATTCGATATACAATTTTTGATGCAATAACTTTATTATCAATGTAGCCGGAAATTAAACCTGATAGGGCAAGAAATATCCCTGCTGTTGCGGCATAGCCAATTAAACCAATACTTGGCATAACACCTTTTATCAGATATCCAGGTTCAATGCCCAAAGAGTTTTGCACACCAAATAATTGAAAAACCATAAATATGAGACAAGAAAAAATTAGTGCCATTGTAAAATTTCCTACCAAGGAAATAAATTGACTTCCTAATACTTTTTTTATTAAGGTTACAATTTCCAGAATGGAATCAATCTTTAGATTGTCATTTTTATCTATATATTTTGCAATTGCAGATGCAGTCATTGCCGGTTGTTTTGTAGCAATTATACCCCCCATTTGGTTGGCTAAAATGAAGCAGAAGGCGTAATTTATACTCGCTATAAAAGCATATTCCACAGGCTCCAGTTTATAGGTTCCCAAATATATTTTAAAGAGTGCAAAAAATGCTATAAGCGCTCCGCCGAGCATCGATTTGTATAAAAACCCCAAATACTCTTGCCTGGTTTCTGCAATATATTTATCTCCTTTATTGGAAGTATGTTCCACCGCCTCGAATATTAACAAATCAAAATGCCTTACCATAAATATCTTTAAACTGTATTTTTCCTTTAGATACTTTATATGTTTCTTTAAAATTTCTTCCCAATGGGTCACTGAATTAAGATTTAATTTTAAATCAAGTAATTCTTTTACCCTATGTATATATTCCAAAATCCTTCGCGTAACTATCGTTAAGTGAAGGTTAATGCCTATTATACTTTTAAATTTTCTTAATGAAAGAATATTATTTTCGATCGCATCCAAAGTGGTAATTAGCTCATTAATTTTTTGTAAATCGTTACTATCAATCTCAATCAATTGATATAGCAGCGTTTCAAAAGAATCACTTTCTAATTTTAGTTGCTTGAATTTATCGGTGATATTATTGTCGAGGCCAAATGCGGTTATTTTTGAACACAATGCTACAATACTTAGATCCAATTCTTTAAGTATTTGGCTAGTGTAAATATCTTTAAAATCAATCGAACGGATTATCGGATTAATATCATATTTGTTTTTGAATAGCAAAAACTCAACAGTACCTTCCTCTGGAATGGAAGGGAGAATTTTTTTAAATACTCTGCTTATAAACCCTGAACTAAATCCATAATCTTCCATTAGGGAGTATTTTGTGAAAAATGAATAGAAGCTTAGATCCATATTATTTTTTTGTATTCTTAATAAGAGTGAAGGTAACTTATATATTTAGCAGACGTTCTCATTTAAATTGGTTACAACGGCCCTGGTTATGGCAAGTGCGGGATTTTAAAACCACCTTCTTGTCCGCCTACCGTAACATTATATAGTTGTAAAATCTTCAATTTTAAGCACTCAACCCGCTTTTTTGCCAAACGGCTGTTAGTGGTAGTTTTTCTATTTTACCGCTGCTGTATAAAAGTCATAAGTTGCTTTTGCAATGTCAGCTATAATTTTCTCGTTCGTGTCAAAATTCTCCTTTGATTCACTTACAAAAACACTAATTATAAAATATTCTCCGTTAGGCAAAAAGACAATTCCAATATTGTTTACTGCGGCAGTAATTCCTGTTTCTTTGTTTGTCCCTGACCAACCTGTCTTATGAGCAACAACTGTTCCTTCGGGCAATCTCCCCCTAATTCGATTTTTACCAGTTGTTGTTTCTTTGTTAGTTTTCCAAAAAAAGTCATAACTGTTTTTTGAAAGTAAGTTGTTTTTATTTTCATAAAATAATTTAAGAGTTTCACTTGCTGCTTTCGGGCGTTGTCCAATTCTGAAACATATTTTCCCACTTCGCCTGCATTTCTTCTTCGTTGAAGGTGATTTGAATATCGTTTATACCACTTTTCTTGATATACTCTTCAACAGTTTTAGGTGTTCCAACTAGTCGGATTAATACATCGCAAGCAGTATTGTCGCTGTGTGAAACAGAATATTGAATTAGTTTTTCAATAGTAAAGATTCCGCCATTAGGATTTTCGTCTCTAAGAGGACTCCAAAAATCTTCTGGTAAAAGTTCATCTTTACCAATCTCAATTTTCTGGTCTAATGAAAGTTTCCCTTTGTCAATCTCCGATAAGACAGCTAAGGCTATGTGGAATTTAAATACACTTTGCATTGGGAAACGTCTGTCACCGTTTAGCGAAAGCGTGTCTTTTCCATTGTTTCCAATTATTGAGACACCAACTACTGCATTTTTGTTGGATACGATTTGCTCTATTTTATTTCGCAGCAAATCAGTCTTATTATTTAAAGTCTGGCAGCCTGTTATTAGTAATAAAAGCAGAGCGGTCAATGTGTAAATTCTCCAAAATGGATTTTGGGCTACTCCATTAACAAATCGTAATACGTAAGAATGTAACGGTTTCATTTTTTGTTTTTAAACGCTCCTGCAAGAATAAGTGTCAAGAAAGTTATTCCAACTCCTAATAAAATCCACCAAATCATATTTTTCCTTTAATCTTTAGTTTTTGATTTCTGTTGCCCCTTACACTTACTGCTGAACCCGCCATTATACCAAACCGCTGTTGGTAGTAGTAGAATAGTTCTCTACCCTAATCCTTACTCCATTCTTTAATTATTTCAAACGTTTTATGGCTCTTAACAATGTCTAAATGTTTTACGTTATCTAATATTTCTACACGGACAAATTTTTTGGCTGTGTCAAATACAATTGGAAATTGTTCAGGATAAAAACTTTCATCTTGTTTGCCAACCAAAACGAGACAAGGAATTTCAATGTTTCTTATTTCGTCTTTATAATTCTTTGGGTTGAAATTTAATGTCATATTAAACGAATAGGAGGGAACTTGTAGCTTATCATTTATATTTTCTGGGAGATTAAAAAATAAAACGGGTAAATTATTTAAGGTTCTAATGCCAACGTTATTTAACATGGAGAGCCCGATGATTCTTTTCATGGCAACCTGAACCCATCCTCCGCTATTGGGTTTAACGGTCGGTGCATCGTGGCCTAAATAAGGTGCGAGCAAAATCGCTTTATCCACCTTAGTATTTTTTGAATTTCCAATAAATCTCAAAACGAAACCACCACCAGAGGAATGTCCTGCCAAAATTATTTTTTTAACCCCAAGATTTTTCTTGCTGAATTCAATCAAATCCTCAATGTCGTTTTCAAGTTGTCCTATGAAATCAATGTCTCCTCTTTTTCCACTATTTCTTCCGTGACCTCTCATATCAGGCGTTAAGACAGTAGCAATATTTGCTTTGGCAATTGAATCAGCTAAATTCGCCAAATATCTACTTTCTGACCCAGAACCATGTATTAAAATCATTAATACATCTTTATTCTCAGTATTGTAAACTCTACTGAAAATCTCGTGATTATCTCTTGTTTTAATCCATTGTTCTTTTCCCAAAAAAGGGTTTGAGTTTTCCTTGATTGAACTATAATCATAGTTTTTGACATTTTTCTCAATATTGATTGGCCAATAAATAAGAACCAAACATATTACTAAGTAAACTATAATACTTACTATTATCGATTTACCAATCCGCTTCCCAATTTTATTCCATTTTATCTTTTTCATTGCCGTTTTGTTTATCTGTTAGATTTTTGGACTCGCCTATTGCCACCAACAGAATTCTTTACGCAATATTGAGTATAATCTTCTATAAAAACGATATTTATTTCGTAATAACTAATATTTATAGGTTATTGGGTTACAAAATATGAAAAGATCAGAATTAAATGAAAGTTATTATACACATATCAACTCCATTTTAATATTTTAAAATTAAAAATGGTCTAACGGAAATTTTTGTAATCTTCAGTATTAGAATGTAGATAAATTAAATTAACAGGTATTGAAAAGATTTTGAAATTAGTAGCCAATCAATTTAAGATATAAGTCTTCTGTGATAATTTATTTGTCCCAGGTGATAATTAAAATGAGTAAGTAAATGTAAAAGCATAAAATCTGTTTTTACAATTTTCCCATGATTTTTTAATGGAAAATCTGACTCAAAATCTTTCTCGGATAAATTATTTAAAGTTTTATTTACTACATCAATTATCTTTTCAATTTCAATGTTTAACTCTTTTCTTGGTAAGTTTTTCGCAGAAAATTCTTTTTCGCGATTCCTAACATATCCGGTATTTCCTAAAACTGCTCCAATAAAATGGTTCAAATTTCCAATTAAATGAAGACAAAGATTTCCAGCAGAATTACTAATTCCATCCTTAACTATCCATAAAGAATTTTCATCCTTATATAAATTAATTTCATCTTTTAATTTATTAAGATCTCTTTCAAAAATTTCTAATAAAACTGCTTTTAACATTTCTTCCAGACTCCTTTAATATGGTAAGGTTTCATGTTTTGAAGGGTCATCAACTTGCAAAATTTCAGTGACAATGTAATTGCTGTTTCCACGCCACGGAATTGCATTAAGATATTCTTTGTACCTAAGCTCAACAAATTTTCCACTATATCTTTCTAATACCTGAGCAACCTGGTCATCCAAAATACTAAAATCAAACTCATTGCTTTGCATTTGGTTGGGATTTGGTGTCTTAAATCCTTCCTGGATTATTCGGCCTTCCCATGTTTTAAATATATATCCTTTTTTAACAACAAAGTTTAAGTTTCCAGCTTTTACACCTTCACCAAAAACGAAATAATATCTCCACCAAAAAACTATGACAAGCAGAATTATTAAAACAGGAATGGCAATCTTTAAAAATTTTTTCATCATTAATTCTCTTTTTTATTGTGAGTAATATTAAAACAATCTTTTTTCAATTTAAAGAGTGCTTTATTAGGAATCGCCGGTAAGACCGTCTTGATTGATTTATAAATTTTTTATGAATTAAGTCTTCAGTTAACTAAATAAAATTAAGAATACTAATATTTATCTTAACAACAGCAATGATTAAGATCGGAAATAAAAATAATTTATTCACTAGTTAGATAAAGTTAAATCTAAATGATAATTTATTTAAGTTTGTAATAGATAATATGATAATAGTTGAATTACTATATAATTTAGCCGCATTAGTTGCGTTAAGTGTTTTGTCAGGTTTTATAAAGATTAGATTTGATGATAAAAGATTACTAAATCAAATTCTTCAAGGCCTGCTATTTGGTCTTACCTCTATTGTTGGAATGCTTAACCCATTTATACTAACGGACGGAATCTTTTTTGATGGAAGATCAATTGTAATTAGTCTGTGCGCATTATTTTTTGGTCCAGTTTCAGGAATCATTTCTACAACACTAGCGGTAATATATAGAATTACAACTGGAGGCAGCGGCGTATTAATGGGTTCCCTTGTAATATTATCTTCGCTACTAATCGGTCTTTATTTCTATTCTAAAAAACAAAAAATGACCGATAAGAGACTTACTACGCTTCAATTGTTCTGGTTCGGATTTTTGGTGCATGTGGCGATGCTACTATTTGTGCTGGTTTTACCCCCTAAGAATATTTTGGAAACCTATCAAACTATTTCATTCACGGTAATTGTAATTTATCCATTAGCAACAGTTTTAATTGGAAAAATATTACTCGACCAGGAAGAAAATGAAATATTTATTAAAAAACTAAAAATCAGTGAAGAACATTATCGTCTCATAGTTGAAAATCAAACTGATTTAGTTGTAAAAATTGATAACAATGGAATATTTAAATTTGTAAGTCCAAGCTATTGTAAACTTTTTGGAAAAAGTAAAAGTGAATTATTGGGAAAATCATTTAAACCGTTAGTTCATAAAGATGATATAATCGCTACTGAAAAAGCAATGCTAAGTTTGTATCACGAGCCCTATACTTGTTATGTTGAACAAAGAGCTTTAACTATGGAAGGCTGGCGATGGATTGCCTGGTCAGACAGCGCAATTTTAGATTCAAAGGGAAATGTTGAATCTATTATTGGAGTTGGGCGCGATATAACAAGTATTAAAAATGCTCAGGAAGATTTATCAAACTCTGAAGAAAAATTTTATAAAGCATTTAAAGCGTCACCTGATTCATTGTCTCTAACTGAATTAAACACCGGTAAAATTATAGATGCAAATGATGGGTTTCTGACAGTATTTGGATATTCTAGAGATGAAGTTATTGGAAAATCCACTCTCGATTTAAACGTTTGGGCTGATCCTGAGGATAGAGTAAAAATAATTTCTAAATTAAAAGCTGAAGGAAGAGCAAGAGATTTTGAAGCGGTCGGTCGTAGAAAAAATGGTGAGCTTCTTATCGGATTACTATCCGCAGAGATTATTAAAGTTGCTGGTGAACAAATTATTTTAATGATTGTTAAAGATATAACCTTAAGTAAAAAATCTGAAGAAACTCTTAAGAAGAATGAAGAAAAATATCGAATGCTTGTGGAGCTTGCTTCCGATGCTTTTTTTCAAGGTGATTCAAATGGAAACCTGATTACGATTAATGATAAATCCATTGAAATGACCGGCTATAGTAGAGATGAGCTGTTGAAAATGAATATTAAGGAATTATTTCCAGATGAAATATTAAAAGCAGCTCCTTTAAGATATGATTTACTGAAAACTGGTGATACTATAAAAAGTGAGCGATCATTGCATAGAAAAGATGGTGAGAGATTAATTATTGAAATGAATTCCAGGCAAATGCCAGATGGAACTTATCAATCATTTTTTAGAGATATAACTGAAAGAAAAAAACTGATTACTGATTTAACTGAAGCAAAAGAAAAAGCAGAAGAGATGAATCGAATAAAAACATTTTTCTTTGCTAATATGAGTCACGAGCTAAGGACACCATTTGTGGGAATACAGGGGTACTCGGAACTGCTGTCAGAATCCTTAAAAGATCCCGAAGAAAAAGAAATGGCAGAACAAATTCTTAAGTCTTCCAAAAGACTGACGGATACTTTAAATAAAATTTTAAATGTAACAAGATTAGAATTTGATCGATTAGAATTAAATATGTCAAATGTAGATGTTATTCAGCTAGTTGAGAATCTTTCAAAACTTTATGAAAAATCTGCCGAATTAAACAGAACCAAATTAATGGTAAAAATCTTAGCAAATCCTATTACTATCCATTCAGATGCTAAACTTCTTGAAGAAATATTGACCAATCTTATTAATAACGCGGTAAAATATACGCATGATGGAAACATCACTATCACTTGTGATCTTGAATCAAAAGAGCAAAGGAATTTTCTTAAGATTAGTATTGCCGATACAGGCGTTGGAATTCCTAAAGAAAAGCAAGAAGTAATTTGGCAGGAATTTAGACAAGCAAGTGAAGGTTTTAATAGATCTTTTGAAGGAACCGGATTAGGATTAACTATTATTAAAAAATATGTAACAACCTTGAACGGTAAAATAAATCTTTTTAGTGAAGTAGGAACAGGCACAACCTTTATAATTGAAATACCTGTAACTATTGCTCTGCAAGATAATATTATCCCTAAAAAGTTTGATAAGGAAATAGAAATTGTGAAATCAATTATACAAGAAGACAAAGCTAAGGCTAAAGTTCTTTATGTTGAAGACGATATGATTGCATTGAAGTATATCGAAAAAATTTTAAGTCCATTTTACGATATTACTACTGCCTTTACAGCAGATCTTGCAATGGAAAAGGTTAAAAAAGACAAATATGATGTATTAATGCTGGATATCAATTTAGGAAAGGGGATTGATGGTGTCGAATTGATGAAGCGCATAAAAAAAATCCCATCATATACAGAAATCCCAATAGTTGCAGTTACAGCCTATGCTGCTGAATCAGATAAAGCCGAGTTTTTAGCTAAAGGATTTTCACATTATATTTCAAAACCTTTTTCATCTGCTCAATTAAAAAATTTATTAAGTAACATCATAAAATTATCCTGATAATAAGCGATTAATCGTTATCTTAAAATAAGTCAATTCCTTTTGCTAACTTTGTAATATCATTAACAAACTAAATTAATCGATGAAGAAATTATTTTTATCTATCCTTTTTTTACTTTCGTTTTGTTATCCTGTTTTTTCGCAAATAGATAATGAATTGGTTTCAGATTCTGCTGCTATTGAAGTTTATTTAATTGATGCTTACGTAAAACAGGAACCGCCATATATTTTTATATTATCATTTTATACAAGCGAAGTTTGCTTAAGTAATGTTATTATCGATGAAAAGTACGAATATCTAGTTTCCAATGGATTGAGTGAAGCACACTCTGCTAAGATTGACATCAGTTCTCTAAAATTCTTAGAAAAGAATGTAAATTTTGTAATTGAAACGATTGATTCACTGGGTAATAAAAATAAATCTGAAGAATTTGAATTTGATCTGCCTTTTGAACCAATAATTAGCGAGGGCTCAAGTATTTGGACGTTATGTTTATTTGCAGGATCAGTTTTTATTTTACCTATGCCGGGATATGTTAATCAACAAGGCGATCATTACTATAGCTTAACAAAGGAAATTCCGATTGTTTCCTTTAGAGCAAAAAGAGGGAATTATCCTTCAAGTTATTTATCGTTTGAGCATACATACATTTTCGATGCTGAAAATAAAAACTTTTCGCGCCTAGGTTATAAAAAAATATTTCCAATCGATTATTTGGAATATATTTCTGCTGGTGTTTCTGCTTATACAAACTTTTCAGGGCAAAATGGATTATCGCCAGAAATTTCTATCGGTTGGTTTACTTTGTTTGATACGTTTACACTTTATAGTCGTTATCGCTACAACTTTAAACCAGGTGATTCGGATTCAAACTTTCACGAAGTAAACCTAGGACTTTACACTCGTTTCTTCTCACTTTACCTCTAGAGGATGATTTTAATCAAATGGAATGATTTTTTGATTTCTTATGTTTAGATATTAAACAAAAATGAAATTATGAAATTATTCTTATTTATATTATTTCTTACAATTAACACTATACTAACTGCACAGACGGGTTCTCTGACTGGCAGAGTTTATGACAAAAATGGGCCAGTACCTGCTGTTAACGTTTTTATTATTGATACAAACACCGGTGCAGGTGCGGATGAAAATGGTAATTATAAAATTACAGCTCTACCAAGTGGCGAACACAAAGTTAGATTTAGTGCAATCGGCTATCAAACTCAAATTGTGGATGTACTGATCTATCCCAATAAAACTACCGAATTAAACATTACCCTTAATGAAGCCGTAATTGAAATTCAATCTGTTGAAGTAACCGGAATGAAAATTCAACAGCAGAGCGATACACGAACCAGCCTGATAGATTTAAATCCACGAAACGCAAAAATTTTACCCGGTGCCGCAGAGGATGTTCTGCGTACGCTTCAATCTTTGCCTGGTGTGCTGGCACCAAATGATTTTTCATCTCAGCTTGTTGTGCGGGGCAGCGGTCCCGATCAGAATTTAATTATTATGGATGATGTTGAAGTGTTTAATCCTTATAGGCTGTATGGCGTTGTAAGTATGTTTAATCCTGATGCAGTGTCTGATGTAAATTTAATGTCAGGCGGATTTCCTGCAAAGTATGGCGATAGGCTTTCGGCGGTACTAGATGTTACAAATCGTGAAGGTGATAATACAAAATATCTTAAAGGGAATATTAATACTTCTATTGTTGATGCAAACATTGTGCTGGAAGGAAAAAATCCTTTCAATCTTAAAGGTAGCTGGTTAATAAATTCACGCAGAACTTATTATGATCTTATAATTGAACCATTTGTAAAAAGCGCAGGTTTGGTTGATGATAATACATCGTTCCCTAATTTTTATGATTTTCAAGCCAAGCTTGTATTTGGACCTTTTAATGGTCACAAAATTCTTCTTAATGGAATTCTTTCTCGCGATGGTGTTGATGTAGTGAGTGGTAAAGAGCGAAATACTCCGGATAGTGTTGGAGTGTTTAACATTTCGAGAAATGATATTGTTTCTGCAGCCTGGCATTTTGCTCCATCAAAAAATTATTTAAATAAAGTAATTGTATCATGGTATAAAAATAATGGTACAACTGATTTTGATTCTCAGATATTAGATCCATCTTTAAATCGAAATGATTTTGAAGAAACAATTCCCGATACAATAAAACCTTACTTGTTGGGATTTAAGTTCAATGGCGATTTTGATTACCGCAAAGTTACTATTGATGACAAGTTTATTTACCTGTGGAATGAAAATACATTTGAAGCGGGCGCAGGTGTTGATTTTATGGAAACAACCATGAACTTTAAGTTTGATCTTGATCCGGCGCTTGAGGCTATATTTGCAGCTAATCCACAGTTTCGTGCATCACTTAGTGATTTGAAAGATGTTAAAAAATATAATCGTTATAGAACTTATGTGCAGAACAATTTTAAGGTAACTGATAAACTTTTTATTAATCCCGGCATTAGGTTAGATTATTATGATCTTCTTGATAAACCATATTTGGCCCCACGACTTTCATTTTCTTATGCTATTGATGAGATAACAACTTTGCGAGGAGTTTGGGGTATCTATTACCAATCGCCGGGTTACGAAAAACTCCGTGATCAAAATGTACTTTTAGATCTTGCAGATGTTTACACAAAACCGCTCGATGCTGAAAAAGCAATCCACTACGTAATAGGGATTGAGCGATGGTTGACAAATGAATGGAGTTTACGATTTGAATCATACTATAAAGATTTTACTGATTTGATTGTTCAAAAACGAGTTAATGGTACTGCGTTTACCACCGAAATCATTCCTGGTAGAAATCCACGTTATGCAAATAGCTGGACAAGACCAGTTCCAGTTAGAGGTGATTCGCTTACACAAATTCCGGTTAATAATTCTTTTGGTGAGGCCTATGGTTTTGAATTTTTCTTATCCAAAAGAAATGTAATGAACAACAGCAAACTAAGCGGCTGGATTTCTTACGCGCTTGCATTCGCAAACAGATTTGAGGATGGAGAAAAACTGCCTTTCCGATTTGACCAGACACACACATTTAACTTTGTTTTAAATTATGATTTTAACAATTGGTTTAATGTTGGATTAAGGTGGCAATATGGTTCTGGTTTTCCGTATAGTGAACCTCTTGGAATAAAACCGCGAATAATTTTGCAAGACCAAAATGGTGATGGAATTCCTGAAACACCTGTTATTTCAACACGAAAAAATTTCAATGATCCTAATAGTGAAGGTGAAGTTGTATATGATGTTGATTTTGGGGATAACAAATTAAATTCCCGCAAACCTGCATATCATCGGCTTGATTTAAGATTTAATTTTATTACTGATTTTTGGAATCTTGATTGGGTGTTTTACCTTGATGTTGTTAATGTGTATAACAGAAAGAACGTTGTTAACTACGATTATTATATTACAAAAGATTTAACACTTGGAAGAGAACAAAACAATATGTTCCCAATACTGCCGACGTTTGGTGTGAGTGTTAAATTTTAGCAATAACTGAAAATAATTTTGCGTTATTAATTTTTCTTTGTCATACGCGCTGTAAACATTTGTTGGAATGGAGAGAAAGTGCCTAATATATTTATGCCTATCTCTTATTTTGCCTTGTAAAACTTTTTGCGTTTTATTTTTATTACAAAACTATTCCTGCTCATTTTGCCTTGAGCATTCAAAATTAAACATTTACTTTTACCCAACTGGTTTTATGTAGCTTAAGAAAAAGTAGCGTTGTCACCCTGAGCGCAGTCGAAGGGTCTTTCCCTAAACATTTTTTAATAAGGTAATAAAGAAATGAAAAAAGTAATAGTCTGTTGTCTGTTGTTTGTATTAAGTAGTTTTGTTTTAGCACAGAGCAAAGAAGAAAGAATCCAGCAGCTTATAAACCGTAATGATATTAAGGTAACAGAAGTTGAAAAAGATCTACTAAAACTTGAATACCCAAACGGCAAAGTGCTATACAAAAACATTGGTGAGTACAAGTATCCAGAAACCAGTATCCAAAATCCAGTTTACTCCCCAACTTACGACAGCACAATTATTGATCTTACAACTATAGACACAACTCTTTATTACCAGAAGTACAGGTTTTGGCAGGAAGTACCACTTGGCAATTTTAGAACCCTGCTCGTTGGTGATGTAAACAATAATGAAATGCCGGAACTTTACGGACAAATGAAAGATTATACAACTGATTATACTGATATAAGAGTATTTGAACTGAATTCGCAAGGTATATTTGATTTGGTTTTCAGTTATGACACTACTGTAGTAGCAATATGTATTTTAGATGTTGATAAACAAAACGGGGTTGATTTGATCTTGCGGAAGAATAATCCTAATGGACTACCTGGTATGATTTATCGATACTATAAAAAAAACAACGATACCGTTCTTGCGAGGCACCTATATATTGAATTTGCTCCAAATGATTCCCTTTTTCAACAAAATGATAATTACTGGGGTGATTGGGATGAGGACCTAATCACAGATCAAATTTACATCACACCAACTTTTTATATTAATTTTTATGAATTTAATCCATCAATCCAAAACTTCGATTCTGTTCTGGTATTTGATCATCGTCCGCTTGATCTATACTATGGCGGATTTTCAATAGGAGACTTTGATCAGGATAGTAAAACAGAATTTCTTGCTGGTAGTGTTCACGGTAAAGTACTTGCAATTGAAAATTGCGGCGATAATTGCTATGCTCCTAGTTGGCAAGGGATGGTAGAAACCTACAATGCATATCTATGTGCAGAAACAAATGATATTGATGGAAACGGTAAAAAAGAAATCTGGATTGGTGGGGATGCCTTTTACAGCGGACAAGGCATAACACGAATCACCATCTTCGAAGCAAGCGACGATAATAATTATCAAGTAGTTGGCAGAATTGATCTTTTAGGAATATTCTCTTTTGATGCAGGTAATATCCAAATTATTGATGTTGATAAAGATGGGAAGGAGGAGGTTTTGTTGGGACTAGATCAAACTGTTCTTATTCTCAAGTTTAATGGAAGCCTGAATCATCAGACATACGAGGTTTTCTTTTTTAAGCAAAATGATTGGGAAAACAATAATATGGGATATTATGGGGCAAACCTTTATAATATAATTGATGATGAACGAGATGAGCTTTTAATAAATATGTGGGATATTATACCCAATGTCGGGATTAAGTGGTTCAATTGGATATATAAACCGGACTTTACCGTAAATATTGAGAATGAAAACAATCAGTTACCAAATGATTACGAAGTTTATCCGCTTTTTCCCAATCCATTCAATCCTAAAACAAATTTAAAGTTTGATATATCTAAAAACTCTTTTACCACAATAAAAGTTTATAACATTTTAGGGAAAGAAATAGCAACATTATTAGATAAAGAAATGTCTCCCGGTAATTATACTGTAATCTGGGAAGCTAAGGATAGTGATGGCAAACTAATTCCTTCAGGGGTGTATTTAATTCGTTTTATGGCGGGTAATTACACCAAAACAATAAAAGCAGTATTGCTTAAATAATTTGAAGTAAAATTTGTGTGTTCAATCCTGCCAACCTTTGGTGTAAGTGTTAAATTTTAGCATAATTTATTCGTAAATTTCTCCACAAAATTTTTCAATAATTCATTTTGAGCAGGAATGAAAAGATCAATTTTATTGTGGATTATTGCATATTGTCCTAACAATTCTAACCGCCGCATATCAACGAATGACAGGACCAACTTATCCGCTTTCCGGTGAAACAACTTTAAATGGTAAAACTATAAAGTATGCTCTGGATAGAAGTCACGGCGGCGAAGATGATCATCAAATAAAAATTAAAACTGATGATGAAAATATCAGAGGCATTCTTGAATGGAAGCGATACAAAACCAACGACGAATGGCATACTGTTGAAATGAAATACGAAAATGGATTTCTAACCGGATTATTACCGCATCAACCGCCAGCAGGAAAATTGATGTACCGAATTACTTTAGAAAAAGATTCTAAAAAAGTTTCACTTAACAATCATCAACCAGTAGTTATAAGATTTAAAGGCGATGTACCGATTTTTATAATCATTCCCCATGTACTTTTAATTTTTATGGCGATGTTGTTTTCAACACGAACGGGTCTAGAATTTTTTAACAAAGAACCGAACTATAAAAAACTTGCTTACTGGACTTTCGGATTATTAATTCTTGGCGGAATGATATTTGGACCAATTATGCAAAAATATGCTTTTGATGCTTTCTGGACAGGCATTCCATTCGGAATTGATTTAACCGACAACAAAACTCTTATTGCTGTAATTGGTTGGATAATTGCCTTGGTGGCAATTAAAAAATCTGTAAATCCAAAACGATGGATAATTTTTGCATCAGTATTAATGTTTATTGTATATCTAATTCCGCACAGTGTTTTAGGCTCAGAATTAGATTACAATGAAATTGATAAACAAAAAAATAAAATTGAAAACACACTTGAATAAAATTTTAGATGAGTGAAGTAGAACAAATATATTCAGTAAGTGATATTACTAAGTCTATCAAATTCATACTTGAATCAACTTTTGAAAAAATAAGTATTGAAGGAGAAATCTCTAACTTCAAATCCCACGGTTCAGGACATTGGTATTTTAATCTAAAGGATGAAGGCGCAGTAATAAATTGCACAATGTGGAAAGGTGTAAATAATTATGTATTCTTTACTCCGGAAGATGGAATGAAAATTATTGTTACCGGACGTGTAACAGTATATCCACCTCGGGGCAGTTATCAAATTGATGTACGTTCGATGAAACCTTCCGGAGTGGGTGAACTTCAAGCAGCTTTTGAACGACTAAAGAAAAAACTATTTGATGAAGGATTATTTGATGAAGAAAACAAAAGGCAAATTCCAGTATTCCCTAAAAAAATTGCTTTAGTTACGGCTGCTGATGGAGCTGCGGTTAAAGATATGATTTCAGTCGCTCAACGAAGATTTCCCTTGGTAGAGTTATTAGTTGTGCCTACAAAAGTTCAAGGCGCAGATGCCGCAAAAAATATTGCTGATAATATTCAAAAATTGAATTCTTTCAGCGATATTGATGTTATAATTGTCGCACGCGGCGGTGGATCAATTGAAGATCTTTGGGCTTTTAATGAAGAGATTGTTGCAAGAGCTATTTATAAATCCAAAATTCCTATTATTAGCGGAGTTGGACACGAGGTTGATTTTACAATTGCAGATTTTGTTTCTGATTTGCGTGCACCAACACCTTCTGTTGCGATGGAACTTGCGACACCTGATATTGAAGAAATAAAAAGTTTTATAATAGATTCTTATTCATTAAGTTGTGATATAATTGAGCGGACTTTAGATAATTACCGTTCTGATATTGATAATCAGTTATCATCTTATGCATTTAAATATCCGCTTGAGAAGATTAGAAAATATTCGCAAAAAGTTGATTTAATTTCGTATAAAATGATCACCGAAATCGAGAAACGGATTTTGGCCTTGTCAAACAAAGTTGCGCTATTAACAAAATCGATTGATGCCAGCGACCTGGACAAGACTTTAAGAAAAGGATTTGCATTAGTAATACAAAATTCAAAATTTATTTCTCGAAAGAAAAATTTTAATTTTACTGAATCTTCAATTATTAAATTTTATGATGGAGAAGTTAAAATAAAATGAGCAAGAAAAAATCAGCAGACAATTTTGAAGATAAGCTTACAGAGACTTGAAGCGATTACCACTTCATTAGAAAACAATGAAATTGGTTTGGAAGATTCAATCAAACTTTTTGAAGAAGGTGTTAAACTTTCCAAAGAGTGTTTAACAGTTCTAGAAAAGGCAGAACTAAAAGTTACTTTACTAAAAAAAGATTTAAATGAAATTAAAAACTTAGAAGAAGATTAAAATCTGATTAAAAATGGAGACGATTTAATGTCTGAAGTACAAAAATATCCTGTCCTTTCAAAAGTAAATTATCCGTCTGATATTAAACAGATGGATATTACTCAGTTAAAGGGACTATGCAAGGATATTCGTGAATATCTTGTTGATACAATCTCTGAAATTGGAGGACACTTTGGCGGAGGTTTAGGAACTGTTGAACTAACCGTTGCCATTCACAAGGTCTTTAATACACCATATGATTTAGTCGTTTGGGATACCGGTCATCAAGCATATCCTCATAAAATTTTAACAGGCAGAAAAGAAGCTTTAAAGAAAATTAGAAGATTAAACGGCATAAGCGGATTCTTGAAAAGAAGTGAAAGTGAGTACGATGCTTTTGGCGCCGGACATGCAACAACTTCCATTTCAGCTGCACTTGGAATGGCTGCCGGACGCGATCTCAATAATGAACCAAACAGAAAGGTAATTGCAGTAATAGGTGATGGCGCGATGACAGGCGGTATGGCGTATGAAGCAATGAATAATTCTGGTGTCTTAAAATCAGATTTAATTGTTGTATTAAATGACAATAATATGTCCATCGCACCAAATGTCTGGCAGATTTCAAATTATTTTACAGAAATGATTTCACATCCCGATTACAATAAATTTAAAGGCCAGATTTGGGATTTAACAGGCAAGCTTGATCATTTCGGTGATAGATTAAGAAAGATTGCTGCACGATTAGAACACGGTATTAAAGCTGTTGTAACACCAGGAATGTTGTTCGAAGCCTTAGGCTTTAGATATTTTGGTCCTGTTAACGGACATAATCTTCATCAACTTGTAAAAATATTTGAACAGATTAAAGATTTAAAAGGTCCAATTTTAATTCATGCAATTACTGAAAAGGGAAAAGGATACAAACCTGCAGAAGGCCACAGCCAGAAACTTCATGCATCAACCCCCTTTGATAAAATGACTGGTGAAGCTATTAAAAAATCCGGGGGAGCAGCATCTTATACAAAAATATTTGGAGAAGCTCTGGTTGAGATCGTTAAAAGTAATTCTAAAGTGATTGGTATAACAGGTGCGATGCCTGATGGTACCGGACTTGATTATCTGCAAAAAGAGTGTCCAAAAAATTATTTTGATGTTGGTATAGCTGAAGAACACGGAATAACGTTTGCCGCAGGCATGGCAACTCAGGGAATCATTCCTGTAGTTGCAATTTACTCTACTTTCATGCAAAGAGGGTTTGATCAAATAATTCACGATATAGCATTGCAAAAATTGCATGTGGTTTTTGTTATGGATAGAGCAGGATTAGTTGGAGCTGACGGTCCGACCCATCACGGAGTTTTTGATCTCTCATACTTAAGAATGATACCTGGCATGGTCATTATGGCACCAAAGGATGAAGCTGAATTGCGTGATATGCTTTACACAGCTGTTGAGTACAAAACAGGGCCTATTGCAGTTCGATATCCAAGAGGTTCTGCTTTGGGTGTTGAAATTAAAGAAGGTTTCAGAAACCTTGAGATCGGTAAAGCTGAACAACTGATTGAGGGAGAAAATGTTGCTCTGCTTGCACTTGGTTCGATGGTTGATTACTCACTTAAAGCGGCAGCAACACTAAAGGAGCAGGGAATTAATTGTGAAGTAATTAACATGAGATTTGCAAAACCAATTGATACTGAAATGTTGGATAAAGTTGCTGAAAAATTTAATAAGATTATTACCCTTGAAGAAAATAATTTACCCGGTGGATTTGGCAGCGCGGTTGCTGAATATTTTATTTCAAAGAATTATAAAAATGATATTAAGTTTATTGGAATCCCGGATAAATTTATTGATCACGGTACTCAGGAAGAGCTTCATAAATTACTTGGAATTGATCCAGATGGAATTGTTCAAACCGTTAAAGAATTCATAAAATCAAATAAAATTAAACAAGAGGTTTCTGTCTGATGGAAAAAGTTAAAATTGGAGTGATTGGATTAGGTGGAGTTGCCCAGTTAGTCCATCTTCCAAATCTTATAAAGACTCCCAACGCAGAGCTTGTAGCAGTTGCAGAAGTAAATAAAAACAGACTACTTACTGTATCAGACAAATTTAATGTTAAACATAGATTTTCCAATTATAATGAGATGCTGGAGACAAGCGATATTGAAGCTGTAATTGTTGCAACACCGACAAACACTCATACAGATATTACAATTGATTGTCTTAACGCGGGGAAAGATGTACTTGTTGAAAAGCCACTTGCTAAGACTTATGCTGAAGCTAAAAAAATTGTTGATGCCGCAAAAAAGAACAAAAGAAAATTGATGGTTGGAATGAATCTTCGATACAGACCAGACACAATGCTGCTTAGAAGTTTCATAAACTCAAGTGAGATAGGTGATCCATTTTATATTAAGTGTGGCTGGATAAGAAAACAAAGCAGTACCGAAAAATGGTTCACAAAAAAAGAAGAATCGGGAGGTGGAGTTATAATCGATTTGGGAATCCACATTTTAGATTTAGCATTATGGCTTCTGGATTATCCTGAAATCTCTTCGGTTACCTCTCAAAATTTCCATCATTATACAAAAAGTGTTGAGGACACATCTATTTCTTGTGTTAAATGTAAGAATTCGGCCGTGATAAATATGGAAGTAAGCTGGTCCCTACCTGTGGAAAAAGATTATTTTTTTCTTGATGTGTTTGGAACAAAAGGCAGTTTTTCATTAAATCCCTTTAAATTATACAAGCGGGTTCAAAATGATTACATAAATTTAACACCAACCCAGGTGGATAAACCAAATGTTTTATTTAAAAAATCATATCTTAACGAATTAAAAAGTTTTATTGGTGCAATAAATGGTTTAAACCCTGTATTCTCTCCGGGAGAAGAGGCAATGCAGCGAATGAAAATAATAGAAGCAATATATCTCTCTGCTGAAAAGCAACAGGAAATAAAATTATAATTAAAATGAAAAAAATTCTTTTAGTTGATGACGAGCCCGACATAGTTGAGTTCTTAAAATACAATCTTGAACAACAAGAATTTGAAGTAATTGTTGGACATACTGGGGAAGAAGCACTTCAAAAACTTTCGGAAAAGCCTGATCTGATAGTCCTCGATATTATGATGCCTAAACTTGATGGCTTTGAAACCTGCAAACGTATCAGGCAAAATAAAGAATTTGAAAATGTACCAATCGTGTTTCTAACCGCTAAAGCAGGTGAGATTGATGAGATTAAAGGCTTAGAACTAGGCGCAAGTGATTACATTCAAAAACCGATTTCCCCAAACAAATTAATTGCACGCGTAAAATCAAACTTAAGAAAAGCAGAAGGATTCAGTAATAAAAAACTTCAGCCTATAAAAATTACTTATGGTCCTATAGATATCAACAAAGAAACATATGAAGTATTTGTTGATTCTGAAAAAAAAGTTTTTCCTAGAAAGGAATTTGAAGTACTTTATTTTCTTATTAACAATCCGGGAAAAGTTTTTGGCCGTGAAATTTTATTAAAAGAAGTTTGGGGCGTAGATGTTTATGTTGTTGATAGAACTGTTGATGTTCATATTAGAAAAATAAGAGAAAAATTGGGCAATCACGCCGATCTTATTGAAACTGTTAAAGGCGTAGGATACAGATTAAAAAGTGTGGAATGAAATTAAATCCAATGTCTCTTCTGCCTTAGTTTATTTTAGAGAATTTATTCTCTTTCTATTTCTTGTTATTATAATAATTTTTTTGCTGATCGAAAAACTCTCACTTAGCATACCATTAATTTTACTTTTAATTGTAGTTGGAATTATTATTCTTAATCTAATTGGAAGAAGAAGAATTAAAGAAGTTGATGAAATAAAAAATATTATTTCCTCAATAAGACAAAGCAAATATCAATCTTCGGATGAGATCGTATTGTCTAAACATCTTTCAGGACTTGAAAATGAAATTAAAGAGATGTTTGAAAAAGCTAAAAGTGATATTGAACACCTTGAACGTCTGCAAAGAATGAGAAGTCAGTTTCTTGCAAATGTTTCACACGAATTAAGAACACCAATTTTTTCTATACAGGGTTATCTGGAAACACTTTTAAACGGTGCAATGGATGACCCTAAAGTGAACAAACATTTTTTACAAAAAGCTGATCAGCATACTGTAAATCTTAGTAATTTATTAAATGATCTTATCGATATTTCTATGATTGAATCCGGTGAGATGAGGATGAGTTTTAGATATTTTGATATAAATTTATTTATTAAAAATATTCTTGCTGAGTTCTCTCTACTGGCAGAAGAAAAAAACATTAAATTAATTTTCAATCCACCAATAGAAACCTTGCAGGTTTTTGGTGACAAGGAAAAACTTAAACAGGTTTTTGTTAATCTTTTACAGAATTCAATAAAATATACGGATGAAGGGAATGTTGAAATTATTCTAGAAGAAGAAAAAAAACTTGTAAATATTGCAATTAAAGATACCGGAATTGGTATACCGGAGGAAGATTTAAGCCGTGTTTTTGAACGTTTTTATCGTGTTGATAAAGCGCGATCTAGAGCTGTTGGCGGAACCGGTTTGGGGCTTGCAATCGTAAAACACATCATTGAGGCTCATAATTCAAAGATAATAGTACAAAGCAAACTGGGCGAAGGCAGTACCTTCTCATTTAAACTGAAAAAATAGCCTTGATTTCAGAAAAAAATAATGTGCCGAAAAGTTTGACATAAATCCTTTGTTTTATTAGATTTACGCCCTCAAATTAGAATTTATGAGGAAAAAATGTTTGCAGTTGTTGATATTTTAGGACAACAGTTTAAAGTTTCCGAAAATACAAAATATTACGTACCAAGATTAAAACAAGAGCCGGAATCAGAAATTACTTTTGATCAGGTTTTGTTATTAAGTGATGGTAAAGAAACAAAAGTCGGTAGCCCGGTGGTTAAAGGTGCAAAAGTAACAGCTAAAGTTCTTTCGCATTTAAAGGATGATAAAGTTATAGTCTTCAAAAAGAAAAGAAGAAAAGGCTATAGAAAACAGAACGGACACAGACAACAATTAACAAGAATTGAAGTTACCAAGATAGCATAAAAGGAGAATTAAATAATGGCACATAAAAAAGGTCAAGGTTCATCACGTAACGGTAGAGATAGTAATGCACAGCGTCTTGGTGTTAAAAGATTTGGCGGTGAAAACGTTCTTGCCGGAAACATTATTGTGAGACAAAGAGGAACAAAGTTTCATCCAGGAACAAACGTAAAAATTGGTAGTGATGATACTCTTTTTGCAGTTGCAGATGGAATTGTAAAATTTGAAACCAAGCGTGGCAATAGACAATTTATAAGTGTTCACCCTGTTAATTAAATTTTAACTAAATTAGAAATTAAAGAACCCGATTCAATTATGGATCGGGTTTTTTGTTTTAAATCTTTATTCCATCAATCATCAAAACATTTTCTCTAATATTGAATTAAACATTTTCTTTCCTTACGTTTGTTCAGGTCTAATTCAGGATATTATTTAACTGAGGAAATTATGTTTTTTCTTAGTTCGCTTTTGTCTTCCTGCTCTAAAAATTCAAGCAACATTGATCGCTTATTTCACACACCAAATTTTAACAAATAAAAACGGGGTAATCCAATGAAATCAAAATACTTCTTTCTTCTTCTCCTAACATTGTTAATTGTTAATTCTTCATTGTTAATTGGTACAGTACGTTACGTTAGCAAAACCGGCACCAGCACACCGCCCTACACAAGCTGGCAAACTTCCTCGGATTGCATCCAAAAATGTATTAACATTTGTGTTGATGGCGATACGATTTACGTTGCCAACGGTGTTTACCGAGAAAGTTTATTAATAAATGTAAAACTTAATTTGATTGGCAGTAGTATGGATAGCACAATTGTAGATGGTTCTGGTTTAGCTTTTGTTGTTGTAAAATTTACAAAAGGTGGTTATATGTCCAACTTTTTAGTTAAAGCTGTTGATCAGGATGACAACAAATATGGCATGCTTTCTAGAGACTCATCATTGATTTTAACTAATTGCAGAATTCGTAATGTTTATAGAGGATTTGGTGCCTTGAATTCAACTTCATATGCCAGTAATTGCATTATAGACAATATATCTACTGCTTTTGACGATGAATGCCCCAACAATGATTGTCAAAGTGTTTATAAAGATAATGTAATAATATCAAATGGCGGTACTTTTAATATAATCAATTTCTTCTATGGTGGATACCCGACATTCTTAAATAATTTAGTAGTTGATTTAGGGTATACAACATTCGACGGATTATATTCAAATACTTCCGGTACAACTGTTAAGAATAATATTTTTGCAGGTTATATAGATGAAGGGCTGCATATGTATTCATTCACCGGGACTTATGATTCGGTTTTTAATAATGTTGTTACAAATATGAGGAGGGTAGCTATTTACACAGGGACAGGCAGTAACACTTTAATAAGGAATAACATAATCCAAAAAAGTCCCATTGGTATAGATAAATTTAATCCACCGCTAACCAGATCAGATTATAATTTATTTTGGCAAGTTCAGCAGCTAATGAACGGTCAACCATTTATTGGCGATAGTAACATAGTAGCAAACCCAATGTTTATTAACGATACTATTCCGAGATTAAATGGTACTTATGATTATCATCTTCAAGCATTTTCGCCGAATATAGATAAAGGCGACCCAGATATTTTAGATAAGGATGGAACAAGAAGTGATATAGGCTTGTATGGTGGTCCTTTCGGTGAAATTTATACTTACCAGGATTTAGCACCACTTGCACCAAGAAATCTTTCTGCTGTTGTTGATACAAATCAGATACTGTTAAAGTGGAATAGAAATACAGAAGCAGATACAGCTTATTATAAGGTATATCGGGACACACTTGTAAACTTTCAAATAGATTCAACAAAGCTTGTCAGTTCATCTTCTGATTCATCCTTTGTTCAGGTAAACCCACATATAAATACTAGATATGTTTACAAAGTAACCTGTGTTGATAATCAAGGCAACGAATCACTTCCATCAAATGAGCTTGTTGTTAATATAACCTCTGTTTCTACGATTGACTATCCAATGACAATAAGTGACTATTTGCTTTACCAGAATTACCCGAACCCATTTAACCCAAGTACGAAAATAGGATATCAACTAAAACAAAGAGCTCATGTAAATCTAATGGTTTATGATATAAAAGGCGAACTGATATCCGTATTAGTAAACAAAGAACAAAATGCCGGATACTATGAAGTTGATTTTAATGTAGGGAACGGACTCCCGTCCGTTCCAAAAATACAAGGTTTAGCAAGCGGAATATACTTGTACAGGATCGAAGTAATTGGTGAAGGAAGAATACCTGTTTACACAGAGATGAAAAAAATGCTTCTTGTTAAATAATGTTAAGTGCTCAATATTTAATGATCAATTAAAAGCAAAAAGGAGAAAATATTATGAATGTTTTAGATTGTATTTCTTGTTCAAATAAATAATTTTTATTCACTTATTCAGGGGCTTTTGTGAAAAATTTATTATTAGTTTTTTTAGTATCAGGTTTAGTACAGGGTTATGCTCAACAGCAAGACCCAATAAAAAATTATCCTGGTATTCCAATTATTACATACGGATACGAAATAGAAAAACACCCGTCGGAACAATACACTCAAATGAAACAAGCAGGGATATTTGCAATAGAAGCAGCTAATCTTTCCGAAAGTAACTATAATAATTTAATTTCCGGTAAGGGTTTACTTGTTCTTCCCGAACAGACATCATCAAATGTTTTGAACTATATCGTGAAATATACTGAAGGCCGTTACACAAAATGGGAAGCCGAGGGACAGGATTCTGCAGATGGAAGAGCAACGTTATACCACGATTCTATTACCTGTGAAGTTTATAATGGGGCAGTAAGAACAACAGACACTACAGAACACGGTACTTTAATTTATGGACCAATGTACTCCCAGGAGAAAAATTACACCTTAGTAGATAAAGGTATAATAGATTATAAAGTAAAGTTTACTATAAAAGCAGAGGATATCATTCCAAATTCCTCAATGGCAAACGATACAGTTTGTATTTTACAAGTAACGGCTACAAGGACTTATGTTAATGGTCACTGGGATTTAGACATACCATTTATAATTAAAGACAGTTTAATTAGGTACGGTGATTTATTCCCAACTGGAAATTGGAAAAATATTGAATTAATTTACAATCTTATAGATGTACCAGATTCAATTTCTTATGATAAGAATATTGATTTTGGGAAAACTATGTTACGTACCGACATAAGTTCAAAGAGTGGCACTTATGATGACTACATCAGAAAAATTGTAAAAAATATTGAGTTTAAAGTGATATGGAAAGGGAAGGCTAATAAAGTAAGGCTATATGTTGATAGTATTACTGTTTATGATATTAGAGGATTGGAGATTCTGACAAACTCGGAAAAGCAAGCTCTAATTATCACACAGGTTACTCAAAATACATCTTTTAAAGACAGCGTCGCAGGTTGGCTTGGTATGGATGAATCCTCCTGGAGTATCGACACTTATGCCCCTACAAAAAAGATAGGCGAACTAATAAGTGATGCTACAAACGGCAGAATTGGATTGTGGTTAGCTTTTAATTCCGGTTGGAGCGGCTGTTATGGTGATCCAGACGATCTAGCTCGAACAATGAAACTGCCCATAATAGATGAATTTATGCGAAGAGTTAAAAAAGCTAATGTTTGGTTAGACTGTTATTACTACGATTGGCCCTTAGGACCAAATACCACAGGCTATGAAGCGACTAACTTAAACTATGTTGGTAATATTTATAAGACTTTTATAAATGCTCAAAATAATTATGGTAATAATTTGTACTATGGCATGAGCATTCAGACAGGTAGATATTTTGATTCAACCTCTTATGGAGGAGTAAACAGGTACAGTCGTGAAGTTGAAGATTATGATTTGCTTTATTCAACAAATCTTGCATTAATGTATGGAGCAAAAATAATTTCTCCCTGGTTATACTTTGGTTTTACTAATGGGACACAGGAATACACTGGTTTTAGAAATCCACCAGGTTACTCTGTAACAGATAAGTATTTGATGTTAAAAAATATCCTTAAACCAAGATTAGATGGATTGCTTGGTAAAACTCTAAAAAAACTAACACCAACAGCACAATACTTAAACCACACATTAAGTTCATCAGAAGGTTTCATCCAATCCATCATTAAGGGTGGTTGCACAGTCCAGGGTATGCAACCAAGCGATGAGGCTTATGATCTTGGATTCTTTAAAGATGATTTTGATCTGGATTATTTTATGCTAATCAACAGGTGGTATAATCCGGGTTGTAATCCGGCACTTACTATTAACATAAAACCGGAATATTTTCCAGATAATTATAACTTAAAAATTGTTAATCTTATCAACAATACAACTCTAAATACAATTACCAAGTACGGTTACATTTATGCTGCACCAGAAATTGGAGATGCTTGTTTCTTTAGCGTAGCTCCTGTTGTTAAATACGGTGGCTTGCTTGCATACAACGACACAATTAAAACAAACACAACCCTTTCTGATAATATGACAATTGATGCGGGAAAAGTTTTGCAGATAAATGAAGGAAAAACTTATACAATAACAGATACAATTACTTTTACAGATACATCAAGTTTTATAACTGGTTATGGCTACGTTAACCGCACGCAGAATGGATGGATAACAACAAGAAGCTGGAACAAATCATTATTCAAGGGAAGATCAGGTTCACATCCAAAACTAATCTGGAGCAAACATCCTGATATAACAAATGTAATTAATTATAACATTTACCGTAACCACGAAAATGGCGGATGGCAGTATTTAACTACAAAAAGCAGCAGCACATTTGAATATATAGATTCAACAATAACGATAATTGAAGGAATGACACAGGCAAATGAAACATCAACACAGTACAGAATAACCGTCACGCACCGTCCGACAAGAGATCTTGTAGAAACAAGTCCTTCAAATACTATTTTGTATCACAGAGTTGAAGGCCAGGGATTGGAAAAACAATACTCAGGATTAACAATTAATGACTTTACATATAATCTTGATCAAAATTATCCAAATCCTTTTAATCCAACTACAACAATCAATTACAGCATAGCAGAAGATGGTTTAGTTGAAATTGAGATATTGAACATCTTAGGTGAAAGAATAAAAACATTAGTGAATGAATTTAAGAGTAAAGGTAATCATAATATTTCTTTTAACGCTTCTTCACTTGCAAGTGGTGTTTATATATACAAAATACAATCTGGTGATTTTATTTCTTCCAAGAAGATGATTTTTCTAAAATAATTGAATATGTAACAAAAAAGGCGATTCAATTGAATCGCCTTTGCAATAAAAACAAGAAAGAATTTTAGAATCCTAATCTTTCCATATCCGCTACAAGTTCTTTAACTGCTTTTGTTGAATTATCTAACAATGCTTTTTCTTCTGCATTCAGATCAAACTCAATAATTTTTTCTACGCCGTTTTCTCCAAGTACTGCAGGCACTCCAACATAATAACCATCAATACCAAATTCACCTTTTAACAATGCACAAACAGGTAAAACGCGCTTCTCGTCATAAATAATTGCTTCTGCCATTGCAATTGCTGATGAAGCAGGAGAATAAAATGCTGAACCAGTTTTTAATAATTTTACAACTTCACCGCCCGCAGCTTTTGTTCTTTCAACCATTGCCTTCATAACTTCAGCCGCTTTAGTTTTATCATTGTATTTTTTCTCAAGCAATTCCATTACAGGTATTCCATTTACATTTGCATATCTTACAATAGGAACCATAGTATCACCGTGACCGCCAAGAACCATTGCGTTAACATCTTTTACAGAAACGCCAAGTTCCCACGCTATAAAAGAAGAAAATCTTGACGAATCTAAGACTCCGGCTTGACCCATTACTTTATTGGCTGGGAATCCGGTAATCTTTTTGAAAAGAGTAACCATTGCATCCAATGGATTTGAGATAATAATTACTATAGAATTTGGTGCAAACTTCTTAACATTCTCTGCAACTGTCTGCATAATCTTTGCATTAGTTACAAGTAAATCATCACGGCTCATCCCGGGTTTACGTGGCAAGCCTGCTGTAATGATTACAAGATCAGAACCTTCAATATCTTTGTAATCGTTTGTACCTTTTACAGATGAATCAAATCCATCTACTCGAGATGCCTCTGCGATATCAAGTGTTTTACCCTGAGGCAAATCTTCAACTATATCAAAAAGAACAACATCACCAAGTTGTCTTAATGCGATAAGCTGAGCAAGAACTCCGCCAATTTGTCCACCACCGATTAGCGCAATTTTTTTACGTGCCATAATTAGCTCCTTTATAAAATTGTGAATATCATTTGTTTAAAAATAGATAAGACCTTGAGCAGATGCAAAAATTAAAATGGAGAAGTTTTTCTTTTGAGGAAATTAGAAGTAGGTTATATCTTGTTAGTCTAACATTTTTAGTTTTAGAATAGTCTCAGTTCCTTCTGGCGTTTGGATGTATTTCAATTCATCCATATAAACTCGCATTAGGTATAAACCACGTCCTGAATCTTTAAGGAGATTTTCCGGATCGGTTGGATCAGGAACGATTGAAGGATCAAATCCTTTTCCTTCATCCTTAATTTTTACTGTAATATCATTACCCTCAACATACACAGCAATGCGAACCATTTTAAGTTTATTATTTTTATTACCATGTATGATGGCATTTGTAGTAGCTTCAGTAACAGCTAAAAGCAATCCATTGATTTTTTCCTGATCTAATCCCAAGTCAACAGAAAAGTAATTAACAAATTCTTCAACTGTTATAAGATTATTAGGGGTACTTTCAATCTCTAAAAAATATTTTGGTTCAGTCAATTCGGTTTAATAATATTATTTAAGTGCTGTGAATATATTGGTTTCAATCAAAATTTCCAATTAACCTGCATTAACAAACTTGCTTGTTGTTTATCCGGAATGTTGGTATTTGTGATAAACTCATAATATCCCTTAAGAATTACATTCAGATTTTTCCAGGCGATTACATCAATTAGGGCAATAGGTCCCAAACTTAAATATTCAGTTGAAAGTGTTTTTATATTCTTTTCATAAGAAAAAGTATTTAGCGAAAACAGTCTTAATCCTATAGAGAAAACAGTACGTTGATAATTAAGAATTAATCTTGGCTCAATGTATAATTCTTCTAAAAATCTTGTAGGTCTTGCAGAAAAATCATTCCAGCTAAAATCTCCGATTTCAGATAATTTTACATAACCATAAGTAAAAAAAGAAACCGCATTAGTAAGCTGTATGGTAGTTGAATCCACAGCAGTAAATTGACGAAAAGCGTAACTCTGATAATTAGTAGTTATATCCTCAAAATCGTAAACCGTATAATTAGCAGAAACTTCAAAACTGTTAAACGATTTTATCACACGCCCAAGATATTCGCCGCCTGTGCGTAATCTAATTATTCTGTTTTGATTGTTGTTTGAACTTCTGCTTGCAAAAAGATAAACAGTATGCCCAAAAGTAGCCTCAGCATTAATAAACCCAGTAAAGTAAGAACTTAAAAGTCTGGAATATCTTAATCTAATAATTGAAAGCAGTTCATCCCTATCATCGTCATTAGTTATACTTTTTGTATCGTATATTAATTTGCTCTGATATAGGCTAAATGTAAATAGATCGCTGTCGGAAATTTTATAATTTCCAAATAAAGATAAAGTTGCCCTGCTGGAATTATTATTCCTTTGCTCCTCAAGTTCAGATTTTATTTCATAAGTTGCTTCAGTCATTCCTTCAAATCTATTAACTATATGTTTTTCATCCCTTTCATAAAAATTAAATCTAAAAATTCCATCAAAGTATTTTGATGCATATCTGGTTATCGCATCAATCTCAAGCTTTAGCTCATCGATTTTGGTATCATATAGAGAATTGTTTAATAGTTCAGCTGTCTTATATCTGTTTTCCCGATTAATTGTCCTCCAGCTAATTCCCCCAGACAGATCAAGAGAAAGAATATCCAAAAAACCCTCATAAGAAAGCCGATCATAAATTTGGTAAGCGGTTTCTATTCGGCTTTGAATATTCTTATTGATATTAAATCGTGCTGATGTTATGGAATCAGCCTCAAAATAAAAATCTTTTCTATTCTGGGAAAAAGAGGTTCTGACTGAATTCGTAATATTTCTATCGAAAACATTTCCAACAGATAAAGCATAATATCTAATTAGGTTCCTTCTTGGGATGATATCCTCATTTCTAAATCTTAGTTCAGAGTTTATATTCAGATCCGATATTGAAAAGTTATCTAAACTACCTTCCAAACCGTAAAGAGTTCCATTATCGGTAACACCTATTTGCCTGTTGTTTGAGTAGCCAACAAATGGACTTAGACTTAGACTTTTATTTGGTTTAAGTTCACTAAAAACAGCTGCATAATTAACGGCTGATTCATTTATACCAAACGAACGATTATCAGAAAGCAGGGAACTGCTGCCTGTAAATCCTGCTGCAATATCCTTATGGAATAAATATCTGGTATTAAGATTAAAATGTTGTTCGTCCCTCGTGTTTTTGGTTTCGTTTCGGATAAATGTAGAACTAAAGTTTTCGTTAAGCCTTATAAATAAATTATCAAAATTTTTATAAAGCTGTAATTGGGTATTATAATGAAATGTATTTAATTGTTTATCGAATGAATTGTTAAAAAAATTACTACTTAAATATCGCCCGATAAATTCTAAACTATCAACCCGTGTTTGTGAATGTGCAGTGGGAATAATCAAAAAAATGAATACAAAAAAAATGTAGTTCAATAATCGCTTGTTAATAGATTTTAATTTAATTAGTTCCAATAATCATACATTCACTTTAGTTCAAAATTCTGAGACAATTATAATGTTTATAGGAATAATAAACCACTTAACTTTTTAGTAGAATTAACTTTTGAAAATCTTAAAATTGTTAAAACTGCACTAGACTTTAAATTGACAATCAGCAACTTTTTGGATAACTTTCGCAATAATTTTTAGATTAAAAAGATGATTGAAACATATATACCAGTGTTAATTGTTCTTGCGATCGGCGTTATTTTTGCTTTTGCAACTGTGATGTCTTCGGTTATTTTCGGTCCGCAAAGACCAAACAGGGAAAAACTTTCAACCTACGAAAGTGGTATGAAACCTGTCGGTACCACCAATGAACGTATTTCGCTTAAATACTATCTTGTTGCAATGATGTTTATAATTTTTGATTTAGAAGTGATTTTCATTTATCCATGGGCTGTTCAATTTAAAAAATTATTTGCCGAATTTGGAATTCCTGTCTTCTATTCTATGTTAATATTTTTAATCGTGCTTGAATTAGGCTATTTGTATGTTTATAAAAAAGGTGGTTTTAAATGGGATTAGAAGCCAAATTAAATAGTGATGGATTTTTAGTTACACAAATTGATGCAGTAATTAGCTGGGCAAGAAAAAATTCTGTTTACCCAATGCCAATGGGAATCTCATGCTGTGCGATCGAAATGATGGCCTCCGCAGATCCAAAATATGATATAGCAAGATTTGGATCAGAAGTTATGCGTTTTACTCCGCGCCAATGTGATTTAATGATTGTTGCGGGAACTGTAACTTATAAAATGTCTCATGTAGTAAAAAAAATTTATGATCAGATGCCTGATCCCAAATGGGTTATTGCAATGGGCGCTTGTACATCAACCGGCGGAATGTATCGTTCATATTCTGTAGTACAGGGAATTGATCAGTTTCTTCCAGTGGATGTTTACGTTGCAGGTTGTCCTCCGCGTCCGGATAATCTTTTAAATGCTCTTATACAAATTCAAAATAAAATTGGAAGAACCCGAGGCAGAGATTTCCAAAATTTAAAACTTCCCGAATTAAATGTAATCCAGAATAATTGATTATGGAATTAAAAGAATTAATCTCACAAAAGTTAAACTCAAATTTTTCTGATGCTGAACTAGAATATTCTGAATTTAGAAATGAATTTTCTGTTAAGTTTCACAAAAAATTTATTAATCCTATCTGCAAATTTCTTAAAGAAGATTCGGACTTAGAATTTTTACTTTGTGAAGATATAACTGCAGTGGATTGGGCAAAACGAAAAGACAGGTTTACCGTTGTATATCATATCTTCTCACTAAAAAATAATTTTCGTTTAGTACTAAAGTCAGATGTGGATGAGAAGGATTGTAACATTGATACAGTTTCATCAGTTTGGAAAACATCTAATTGGCAGGAAAGAGAATGTTTTGATATGTATGGAATTAAATTTAATTCGCATCCCGATTTACGTAGAATCTATATGCCGGAAGAATTTGAATATTATCCGCTTAGGAAAGATTTTCCTTTAATGGGCATTCCGGGTTCATTACCATTACCAAAGAAATAAAAATTTATGGATAGATTAACAAAAGACGACGTTCATCCAAAAATTCTTCAAAGATTATTGGAAGATTCTGATATTACCGTTGAGGATGCTCTAGAAAATGAGATGATCCTGAATATGGGTCCGCAGCATCCTGCTACTCACGGCGTATTAAGATTGTTACTAAGACTTGATGGCGAAACTGTTATAGGCTGTGTGCCTGATGTTGGATATCTGCATCGCGGCTACGAAAAGATGGCAGAGAACATGAGCTATTACGAATACATTCCTCATACGGATAGATTAGATTATATATCCCCACTAGCAAATAATGTTGCCTGGGTTCTTGCTGTAGAAAAGTTAGCAGCTATAGAAGTTCCAGTTAGAGCTCAGTACATTAGAATGATAGTTGCTGAACTTGCAAGAATTGCATCACATCTTGTTGCGATCGGTTCTTTTGCAATGGATGTTGGAGCATTAACAGTTTTTCTTTGGACTCTGCGCGAACGTGAAAAAATAATGGATATATGGGATATTCTTTGCGGCGCAAGATTTACAAACAGTTACACTCGTATTGGCGGCGTTGCAAACGATGCTCAGCCAGAAGCACTTGCACTAGTTAAAAAGTTTATTGATGAAATTGATGCAAATCTTTCTGAGTGTGAAAGTTTATTAAATACCAATAGAATTTTTATAGAGCGCCTTGATGGTGTTGGGGTTATCTCCAAAGAAGATGCATTAAGTTATGGTTTCACCGGCCCGAATTTACGAGCAAGCGGCGTTGAATTTGATTTGAGAAGAGCTACTCCGTATTTACAGTATGACAAAATTGATTTTAGAATTCCAACTTTTACAGAGGGTGATTGCTTAGCTCGCTATTTTGTGCGCGCTGATGAAGTTAGAGAAAGTGCAAAGATTGTAAAACAGTGTTTGCAACTGATGCCTATGGGTGAAATTAAAGCAAATCTGCCTAAATCTGTTCTTCCCCAAAAAGCTGAAGTCTATTCCAAGATGGAAGAATTAATTCATGATTTTATGATTGTAAACTTTGGTATTAATCCTCCTGTCGGAGAAGTTTATCATGCAATCGAAGGCTCAAAAGGTGAACTTGGTTTTTATATTGTAAGCAAAGGGGAAGGGCACCCGTGGAAATGTAAAATTCGCTCGCCCTCGTTTATTCACATTCAATCTTTACCACATTTAGTTAAAGGTCATATGGTATCTGATGTTGTTGCAATTATCGGAAGTATTGATCCGATAATGGGGGAGGCGGATAAATAATGAGTAAAAACGAATTTAAATTTACTCCGGAAAACATCGAACGAATAAATAAAGAGATTGCAAAATATCCTGAAAAAAAACCTGCTGTAATGGCAACACTTTATATAGCGCAGGAACAAAATGGATATATATCCAATGAAGTAATAAAGGAAGTTGCTGGTATTCTTGAAATGAATTCTGAAGAAGTATTGGGTGTTGTAACTTTTTATACAATGTACTTCCAAAAACCAATGGGCAAACATCATATTCAGGTTTGCACAAATGTTTCCTGTATGCTTCGTGGAGGATATGAGATATGGGATCAAGTAAAAGAAAAACTAGGCTTGGATAATCTGGGCGTTTCAGCTGATCAAAAATTTTCTCTGGAAGAAGTTGAATGTATGGGAAGCTGCGGCACAGCACCAATGATTGCTGTTAATGAAGATTATTACGAAAACCTTACAAAAGAAAAAGTAGATGAAATATTAAAAAGCCTCACCTAAATCCTCTTCAAATTAGAGGACTTACAATGCTTTTAAATATTCTAAGTAGTTTTTAAGTTCTTAAAGTTTTAATAAAATATTTATTGATTAATAAAAATTCTCTTCTTTCCCCTTAGTGGGATTGAGGGGGCTTGATTTGAATATGGAAAAAATTGTTTTACCTGATATAGAAAATGTTCACATTCTTGATGTTTATGTTCAGAATGGTGGATTTACTGCTGCGAAAAAAGCATTCTCACAAACATCTGATGATATAATTGATCAAGTAAAAAAATCTGGATTGCGTGGTAGAGGCGGCGCTGCATTTTCCGCCGGTTTGAAGTGGAGCTTTATGCCAAAGACCACTGATAAACCAAAATATCTTTGTATAAATGGTGATGAATCAGAACCAGGCTCTTTTAAAGACAGACAAATCTTTGAATATAACCCCCATCAACTTATCGAAGGTATTTTAATTACCTGTTACGCTATCGGCGCTAAAGTTGCATATATTTATATCCGTGGAGAATACCACAAATGGGTAAAGATGATGCAAAAAGCATTGGATGATGCTTATGCCGCAGGTTATGTTGGTGAAGCGATGAAAGAAAAATTTGGAACAGATTTCTTTTGTGACATATATGTTCACAAAGGTGCTGGAGCTTATATCTGTGGAGAAGAATCTTCTTTAATGAATTCTTTAGAAGGCAAGCGCGGTTATCCAAGAATTAAACCTCCATTTCCGGCACAAAATGGTTTATGGGGCTGCCCTACAACTATTAATAATGTTGAAACTATCACAAATATTCCTCCTATTATAAATAATGGTTGGGAATGGTTTTCAAAAATTGGTGAACCGAAACATCCAGGGACAATATTATTTGGCGTTAGCGGTCATGTTAACAAGCCTGGTGTTTATGAATTACCTTCCGGTACTTTACTAACCGATATAATTTATAATTACGCTGGCGGCGTTCCGGGAAATAAAAATATTTTATGTGTAATTCCTGGTGGTTCTTCAATGCCTCCATTACGTGGCGACCAACTTGAAGGCGTAAAGATGGATGCGGAATCTCTTAAAGCTGCTGGTTCTGCAATTGGTACTGGTGGAATTATGGTAATGGATGAGGATACAGATCTTGTAAAAGTATTAGCTCGTATCTCACATTTTTATCATCACGAAAGTTGCGGACAATGTACACCTTGCAGAGAGGGAACAGGCTGGCTTGAAAAAATTCTTAAAAGAATTCTTGCCGGAAATGGTTCTATAAGCGATATAGATTTACTTGTTACTGTTGCAAATCAGATTGAAGGCAATACGATTTGTGCTCTTGGCGAAGCCGCTGCCTGGCCGGTAAGATTTATGGTTACAAGATTTAGAGATTATTTTGAAGCAAGAGTTAGTAAAGAGGTTAATCTACAAGTGGCAAACAAAGTTCATTCGATGAGACATACAGAATTTCCACTGGCGGAAGTAAAAAATTAATTAATCAAGTTTATGGTTGATTTTTTAGCTGAAATTGTTCTTGTGTTCGTTGGTTATAATGTGGGATATTTTTCTCTAAAGTTCTTTACGGGTGGAAAGTATCCTAAAGAATATATGAAGGATGGAGGGGACTTAAAGATAGAAATATTTGGAATATTTATATTATTAGTTTTGCTAGGTGTCGTCACATATATTTTTGTATGATTAAAAAAAAACCTCTCAAATTTGAGAGGTTTTTTAATTTTAGCTTAAACCTATACTCCAGCCGGTGCGGCAGCTCTTGTTCCTAGCTCATTATCAAGCATATACAAACCGCTTTTATTGTCACCGATCATTTCTATCTTCTGAATTATTTCTTCAACATTTGCTTCTTCTTCAACTTGCTCCGTGACAAACCATTGTAGGAATGTGTTTGTAGCATAATCTTTTTCCGCCATTGCAACATCTACAAGCTTGTTAATTAAACCGGAAATTTTTTGTTCGTGTTTTAAAGTATCAGAAAAAACTTCAGAAATCGATTTCCAATCAACCTTTGGTTCGCCAATTTGTGTTAAAGTAACTTTGCCGCCTTTTTGCAAAATGAAATCAAAAAATTTCATTCCGTGTAATTGTTCTTCTTCGGATTGAAGTCTCATCCAGTTTGCGAATCCTTTTAAATTCTTTGCTTCAAAATAAGCTGCCATTGAAAGATATAAGTACGAAGAATAAAATTCTTCGTTAAGATGTGTGTTTAAAGCTTTTTGCATTTTAGCTGATATCATAATTACCTCTATATTTTATTCTGTTTAATTTTGTAACTCAAATATAGTTTATTTAGTTCAAAAACTCCTCTTTGCTAAATGTATTTGTTATAAAAATTGTGTTAAAGTGCACATATTTAGCATTAAAATGAATTGATAATAAATAGCTCTTTAAGTAATTTTGAAAGGGTTTATTATAAAGATTAAATACATTTAAAGGAGTTATAAAATGGCAGTTAAAGTAGCTATTAACGGGTTTGGAAGAATAGGAAGACTCGTTTTACGTGCAATGGCAGACAAAAAAGTTTTAGGTAAAGAAGTTGATATAGTTGCTCTTGTTGATGTAACTAATGACGCTAAATATTTTGCATACCAACTAAAATATGATTCTGTCCACGGTATTTTTAATGGAGAAATTACATCAAAGAAAAGTAAAGCTGATTTAGAACATGATGATGTTCTTGTTATCAATGGCGAAGAAACAAAATGCATTATCGCTTCTAAAGATCCTTCTCAATTACCCTGGAAAGAATTTGGAGTTGATTATGTAATTGAATCAACTGGATTGTTCACTGACTCTGAAAAAGCAAAGGGACACATCGCAGCAGGTGCAAAAAAAGTTATCATTTCTGCTCCCGGTAAAGGTGATGTTAAAACAGTTGTTATGGGTGTTAATGATGATGAATTAAAACCAGAACATACTATTATTTCTAATGCTTCTTGTACAACAAACTGTTTAGCGCCAGTTGTGCACGTTCTATTAAAAGAGGGAATTGGAGTTGAAGTTGGGATAATGACAACAATTCATTCTTACACCGCAACACAAAAAACTGTAGATGGTCCATCTAAAAAAGATTGGCGTGGTGGAAGAGCCGCTGCAGTTAATATAATTCCATCAAGCACGGGTGCAGCAAAAGCAGTTGGTGAGGTTTTACCATCAGTAAAAGGCAAATTAACTGGAATGTCCTTCCGCGTGCCCACAGCAAATGTTTCAGTTGTTGATTTAACATTCAGAGCAGCAAAAGATACTTCAATAAAAGAGATTGATGCTTTGCTAAAAAAAGCATCAGAAACTTATATGAAGGGTATTCTTGGCTATTGTGATGAAGAGCTAGTTTCAACCGATTTTAATCATGATCAACGTTCTTCTATTTATGATTCATTAGCAACATTGCAGAATAATTTCAAAGATGAAAAAAGATTTTTTAAAATTGTTAGCTGGTACGATAATGAATGGGGTTATTCATGCCGTTGCGTAGATCTGTTAACCAAATTAATAAAAATGTAATTTATCACTAAAGGCGATCTTTTGTGGATCGCCTTTTTAATATTAATGAATATAAAAATTATCAGGGAAGAAAAATGAATAAGCTGTCTATTGATAAAGTTGAACTTAAAGGGAAACGTGTATTAGTTCGTGTTGATTTTAACGTTCCTCTTGATGAAAATTTAAATATAACTGATGACAACAGGATTACAGAATCGCTTCCAACAATAAAAAAAATTATTGCTGATGGCGGCAAAGCAATTTTAATGAGTCATCTTGGAAGACCAAAGGGTGGCCCAAACCCAAAATATAGTTTAAAACCTACTGCAAAAAGATTGAGTGAATTACTCGGCAAAGAAGTGAAACTAGCGCCGGATTGTGTTGGAGCAGAAACTAAAGCCATGGTTGATGCAATGAAAGAAGGAGATGTATTAATTCTTGAAAACGTTCGCTTTCATCCGGAAGAAGAAAAAAATGATCCTGATTTTGCAAAACAATTAGCTGAACTTGGTGATGTATTTATTAATGATGCTTTTGGCAGTGCACACAGAGCGCATGCTTCTACAGAAGGTGTAACAAAGTTTATCAAAATTTCTGCTGCCGGATATTTAATGCAGAAAGAACTAGATTACCTTGGCGGAGCTATCACAAATCCAAAACGTCCTTATGTTGCAATTTTAGGCGGCGCAAAAATTTCCGGAAAAATTGATGTGATTAATAATTTACTTGGAAAAGTTGATACTCTTATTGTAGGCGGCGGAATGGCTTATACATTCTATAAAGCAGAAGGTAAAGAAATTGGAACATCATTACTTGAAGCGGAAAAAATTGATCTAGCAAAAGAAGTACTTGCAAATGCTAAAAAATCAGGAATAAATTTCTTGCTTCCAAAAGATGTTGTTGTTGCAAGCGAATTTAATAATGATTCACCTTCTTCAGTTGTTAGTGTTGATGCTATGCCAGCCGATAAAATGGGGTTGGATATTGGACCTGAAACAATTAAGTTATTTTCAGAAGAATTGAGAAATGCTAAAACAATTGTCTGGAATGGTCCAATGGGCGTTTTTGAAATGGATAATTTTGCTACCGGTACAAACGCAATTGCACAAGTTTTAGCTGATGTAACTGCTAAAGGTGCTATTACAGTTATAGGCGGTGGAGATTCAGCAGCGGCTATTACAAAAGCTGGATTAAAAGATAAAGTTTCTCATGTTTCAACGGGCGGTGGTGCTTCATTAGAATTTTTAGAAGGCAAAGCCTTACCCGGTGTTGTTGCTTTAAATGATGTAAAATAAAAAAGGTTTAGTTTGAATAATTATTATAAACCAAGAGGATTTGGTGGCGGATTTTTATCATTTCCTCCTATAATCAAAAATCTACTTATAATTAATGGAGTAATATTTTTTGCTCAATTATTATTTGATAACATTACATTTAATGGATATCCTGGATGGTATGTTATTAATAAATGGTTTGCTCTAAATCCAATTGCTGGTTCCGATTTAAATGGCCAGCCATTTAATTTTCAAATCTGGCAATTAATTACTTACCAATTTATGCACGGTGGATTTTCACATATCTTCTTTAATATGTTTGGGCTATGGATGTTTGGAGCAAGTATTGAAGAAATATTTGGATCAAAAAAATTTTTAATATTTTACCTTTTGGCCGGAGTAAGTGCTGGTCTTCTGCATCTTTTTATTTCTCCACTTTTAGGTGGTGCGCAGGCTGTAACACTTGGTGCTTCAGGTGCTGTTTATGGAGTTTTGATCGCATATGCGTTATTCTTCCCTGATAATTTAATATTCTTGTACTTTTTGATTCCTGTTAAAGCAAAATACTTAATAGGCTTTTTAATTGTATTTGAATTTTTGGCAATAGACAGTGCATCAAGTGGTGTTGCGCATCTTGCACATCTTGGAGGAGCATTATTTGCATTCCTCTACATCATGTTTGATAAGAACAGTTATGTGTCGTTAAAAAATGTTTTCAGGCGATCATATTTTTATAAATCAAGTTCAAGTAATGATTTCTTTAAAAATCCGTTTAGCAACTCTTCTAAAAGTAAAGCGGATATTGAAGAAGCGGAATATCAAGACATTAATCAAAAAGTAGATACTGATGTCACTCAAGCCGAGATTGATAAGATTTTAGATAAGATCAGCCAATCGGGTTACCAAAATCTTACAGATAGAGAAAAGCATATACTTTTTCAAGCAAGTAAGAAGATGAAATGAAGTACGGGTCGATAGTTATTATATCGTTTATGATAGTTATCTCTGCCGGTTTGCAATCCTGCAAAAAATCATCGCCTATTGATGAGAAAAAATTTATTAAGATTTATACTGATATGATTTTTATGCAGGATACTTCTGATTTATCACAATATGAAATAAAACAGAGAGTGCTAAAGAAGTTTAAGGTAATAGAAAAAGATTATGATGCAACAATTCATTATTACAATAGTGATCCGGAAAAGTGGCAGAAATTTTTTGATAGCACCATAGTTTATATTGAGCGATCAAAACCAAAACCTACTAAGAAGACTGATGTGAAAGTTTTGCCAAAGCGATCCGAATTTGAGGATAAGAAAGATCTTTAGGAAGCACTTCTTTTAATTTTTTTAATTCCTTTGTCCCGCTTCCGTATTTATGAGAAATCAAATCCAATTTTTCATTTGATATTATTGATGAGATATCAATGTCTGGCAAGTATCCAATAATTGTTTCAATCTGCATAGATATTACTGCTTCGTTTAGTTTTCTAAGCTTTGCAATTTCCTGAAGTGAATATTTTTTTTGTAAAAGGTTGTAAGTCTCAATTATGTTTTGAGGGATTCTATTAATTGCAATATCCATATTTAAGTTACTGTCATCACTTAATTTATTGATTGCTTCAAGTATATCATTACCAATTTTATTAAACATACGATCGTTGAAGCCGGCAATACTAAAAAGTTCTGATTTAGTTTTTGGTTTTTGTCGCGATATTTTGGCTAATAAATCATCTGGACAAATAATATTGGCCGACTGCAAAAATTTTTTTGATGCACTCTCCCGAACTTTTCTCAAAGTATGATACAACTCTAAGTTATTTTCAAATTTATTATCAGTACCTGCAGCTGATTCTTTTTCTTGAATATGATTTGAGTTATCCTTAGTTATATAAAATATTTTAGATTTTCCCGTTGATTTCTGCTGAATTTTATTTTCGCTGATTAATATTCGTAACGCAAAAGAAATATTTTCCTTTTTATATTGTGCCAGACAATTAAAGTGTCGATTATTTCGTTGAATTATTGTCTTGCCTTTACCAAGCAGTATATCAGTAATGTGTTTTTCATTTAATTCCTCTGAACTATCTCCTAAAAGATCTGTAATCCTCTCCTTTATGTATTGAACAGAATTATCTGTAATTCCATTCTGTTTAAGACAATTATCACACTTTCCACATTTATAATCTTTAGCATCCTCTCCAAAGTAGTTCAGTATAAAACTAAACCTGCAATCATTAGTGTATACAAAATCAACCATCTTATCTAACTTTTGCTTAGAACTGATATAAAGTTCATTGATTAACTTATAATTAAGTTTTAAATCTTCAGATTTTACTCGAGGTTTATTTAATGAAAAAGACTCTTTTCCGTCCGCCCTTGAAAATTCTATGATTCCAAGAAATTCTAAATTTGTTAAAGTCTCATTAGTCTCCAGATTTGTTAATCCGGTTTCTGTCTGCAGAGCACTTAAATTAACTTGTGTAAGTTTCTCAAATATTTGTTTGCCATAATTTCTGATAATAAAAAGCAATGAATCTCTCATTAATTCATTAGAAGTACTTTTAATAAAATCTTTTAACCTTGTCTCGCCAAAAATAATTTTTATTTTATTTAATGATTTGAAAGCGGAGTTAACTGTTATATAACCAGAATCTTCTAAATATTTAATTGAGGACTGAAGTATTGAATTTGAAATATCCTGTTTAGTATGCAGCTTTACATATCTATGATCAATTTGCAATTGTTTGTCAGGTTTCATTCCTAATGCGATCTGCGCAGAATCACAAATTGCATTATAAATACTTTTTATAATCTCTTTTGTTGGGTACGAGTTGGAAATAAAGTAATCATGAATATGAATATCTGAATCACTAAATAACATGTAAGCATGAGCATTTTTTCCATCCCTGCCGGCACGACCAATTTCCTGATAATAATTTTCAATCGTGCCAGTAGAATTAAAATGAATTATCAATCTTATATCTTTTTTGTCTATACCCATTCCAAAAGCATTAGTGGCTATGATAATTGGTAATCGATCTTCGATAAAATCTTCCTGAATTTTTTTTCTGATTATCGGATCTAGTCCTGCGTGATAATATGCGCATCTAATCTTATTATGCTTAAGATATTCAGCTAACTCCTCTGATTTTTTGCGAGATGATGTGTAAATAATAGCGGGTGATTTATATTGGTGAATAAGTTCTAAACATCGTTCATTTTTATTCTTAATAATCTCTACATTAATAAAAAGATTATCACGCTCAAACCCTTTGATGATGACTTTTACATTTTTTAAACTTAGCTGTTTAACAATATCCTTAACAACTTCGGGAGTTGCAGTTGCAGTAAATGCAGATATTTTTTTTATACCAGTAAACTCAATAAAATTTTTTAGTTTTGTATAACTTGGTCTAAAATTATGACCCCATTCACTTATGCAATGCGCTTCATCGATGAATAAGAATTCCGGATTAAGATTTTTTAATCTGACTGCAAATTCAGGATTTTCAAGACGTTCAGGTGCAACATAAACAATTTTAATTTTACCAAAGTGGATATCCTGCAAAACCTTTTCTGTTTCAAAATAGCTTTGTGTACTGTTTATAAATGCCGCAATCTCATCTGATTTATTTAGTGAGTCTACCTGATCTTTCATCAATGCAATTAAGGGGGAAATAACTATTGAATAATTTTTACTAATCAATGCAGGAATTTGGAAGCAAATTGATTTACCTGCTCCTGTTGGCAAAACAGCAAGAACGTTATTTCCACTATTAATTTCATCAATTATTTCTTTTTGGGCTGGTCTAAAATCTTTGTGACCAAAATATTTGGTTAAAGCAACTAATAAATTCATTTGCTTATTTTTTCAGTATGTAACAAAAGGTTTAATTTTTATTTTGGATTGTAATATTTACTTAAATACATTGTAAAAATACTAAAAAACATTTATTCATTCGTTGAATCATTGGAATGATTTCTGTTATATTTTGAACAATCAAAAAAAATGAGGAAATAATGACAAAGTTCTACTATAATTTTTTCATAGTTTGCTGTTTTGCATTGGCTATGATTGCTCAGGCTCAGCAACAGTATACAGATTTATTGAAACCCCAAAGTATTTTTACCGAAGCCTCCTCGGAAGTAAAATCTAAAAAAGCTTTCATGCGCCAGTGGTGGTTTTATGAACAGCGATCATTTCCAGAGGATATTATCCCGGTTGATGCATATAAAAACGCGTATGATCAACGTGAACTTCTAAGAGAGTACAATGAACAATTAGTTTTAACTGACAATAGTTTTGATATTCCAACATTTAATTGGGTTAGCCTTGGTCCAACACCAGGAGCATATTTTAATTATGGAAATATATCAAGTAGAATAGTAAGTGGAGCATTTGATCCAACGAATCCAAATATAATTTATATTGGGCCTGCAAACGGCGGAGTTTGGAAATCAACTGATTCAGGAATTACCTGGAATCCTTTAACAGATCAGCAAGTATCATTATCTATGGGCGCAATTGAAATTGATCCGGCAAACACAAATATAATTTATGCTGGAACGGGTGAAGCCACATACAGTGGTGCATCTTATTATGGCAGAGGATTATTAAAATCTACTGACGCTGGTAATAATTGGACAAATATAACAAGCGGATTACCTACATCTACATATTTTTCAAGATTAAAGTTAAGACCAAACAATAGTTCACAACTTCTTGCAGCTCTTGGCAACAGCGGCTTATATAGAAGCACAAACTCTGGACTCAGTTGGACGCAAATTCTAAGTGGAAGAATAGATGATGTTGTTTTTACCCCTTCCGGAGATACTGCTTTTGCAGTTGGCAGCACTGGCGGATTAAGAAGATCGATTGACGGAGGTGCCACTTTTTCCTCATTTGGTACCGGTTTAGCAACAGGAACAAGAACTCATTTTGATTTATGTCTTTCAAATACTGCTTATATGTATGCTGCTGTTTATAGTAGTAGTACTGTAAGTCTTTACAAATCTACAAACAACGGAGCAAATTGGTCGCAATTAACTACGACTTCTGGATTTCAGAGTCAAGGCGGCCAAGCCTGGTACGATTTATATGTACGAGTTAACCCAAAAAATCCAAACAAAGTTTATGTTGGTACAATCGATGTGTATAGATCAACAGATGGAACTAATTTTACAAATATTACTAATGGATATGCTGGTGGAAGTGTTCACGTAGATCAGCATTTTCTGTTCTTTCATCCGACTGAAGAAAATACTTTTTTTGTTTGTAATGATGGTGGAATATACAAGACAACAAATAATGGAGACTCATTTACAAATCACAATCAAAATTTAACTCTTACACAATTTTATAGAATAGCCGCAAGTCCTTTTACTCCAAGCAGAATACTTGGGGGAACACAGGATAACGGAACACAGCAAACTTACTCAGCCCTAAATTGGGCAGCTGCTTTTGGCGGCGATGGCGGTGAGGTTTGTTTCAATCCTTTTAACTCTAATTACATCCTGGGTGAATCCCAGAATGGTGGATTAGTTAGAACAATCAACGGTGGATCTAGTTGGCAGAACGCAACAACAGGAATAAATACCAGCGAAAGTGTCGCTTGGGTGGCACCAATAATTGCACATCCAAATACATCTGGAACATTTTATACAGCTCGACAAAGTATATATCGCTCAACAGATAATGGCGGAAGCTGGACAGCAATATCAGGAAGTGTAAATGGCAGCACTGCTGTAAGGGAAATGGCAATCAGTAAATCAAATCCGTCAATAATGTTTGCAACATCAAGCACGCAGGTGCTTAAGTCAACCGATGCAGGAGCAAATTGGACCAATGTAACATCAGGTTTACCAAGCAGAACTATTACATCTGTATCAATTTATCCAACAGACCCCAACTTAGTGTTTTTAACATTTTCAGGATTCAGTACAAACAAAGTTTACAAATCTACAAACGGTGGAAGTTCCTGGGTATCAATCAGCGGCAATTTACCGGATACACCCGTAAACGATTTGTTTGTTTACACTGGAAATACTGGTTTTCCAAATACTTTTTTTGCAGCTACGGATATTGGCATATTCTTAACAGAAAACGATGGAGTAAACTGGTTTGAGATTAGTAATGGAATGCCCAACACCGTAGTGATGCATTTGGATTATTCATCTGGAAATCAAATGCTAAGAGCTGGTACTCACGGCAGAGGAGTATATGAAGCATTTGTAGATTTTACAATTCCAGTTGAGCTGATATCATTTACAGCAAATCATGAAGACAAGAAAATAGTACTAAACTGGAAAACAGCAACAGAAACAAACAACAGCCATTTTGAAGTAGAAAGAAAATTCAAAAATCAAGAGTGGGAAAAATTAGATATAATTGCAGGTGCTGGAACAATAACAGAATATAGAAATTATTATTATGAAGATGATTTTACATCTCTCCCTTACAATGGCACTGTGCTTTATAGATTAAAGCAAGTAGATTATAATGGAGAGTTTGAATATTCAAATGTGATAGCGGTGGAGGCAGAATTTATACCTACAGAAATATCCGTTTCACAGAATTACCCCAATCCATTTAACCCGGTAACCACGATAAAGTACTGGTTAGATGTGGAAGCAAATGTAAGGATTGGAATATATAATTCATTGGGTCAATCAATAGGAGAAATTGTTAATGAGATGCAAGGCGCAGGAAATTACTCAGTAAGATGGGATGGAACTGATCATGCATCTGGAATATACTTTTATTCATTTGAGGTAATGGATCAAAATAAAAGTCTAATACATAAAGAAATGAAAAAGTTGATCTTGTTAAAATAGAAAAGTAAAAACCTTATATAGGGGCTGTTAAAAGTTTGATTGAAAAAGCCAAAAAATTAATTTTTGATAATCAATCACCTTTGGACAGCCCCTTTTTTATTGTTAATTTTGACTATGAAAAATTGATTTACTCAAGTATTTGGATGAATAAAAAAAGAAAAGCTTTTTATTGTTTAAGTAAAGCTGTGTTAAAATTGCTGATTAGGTATGATAATTTCTAAACTACGGAATCACACCAGAGATATTTAAAATTAACTAGAATTTAAGTAAGGACTTTTATGCAAGAAGAAAAATTAAGATTAGAAGATTTATTGGAATCTTCCAATTCAAATAATGATGATGATAGAATTAATAATGTTGCAATTATTGGTGCCGGAATTATGGGTCAGGGGATTGCACAAACTGTTGCTGCAATGGGACTTGAAGTAACAATTGTAGAGATTGGTGCGGATAAATTAGATTATGCTAAAGCGCAGCTTACCGAATCCATCGATAGAGAAATTAAACGATGGGCAATGACAAAATCTGATAAGAAAGCTATTTTTAGTAGAATCAAGTGGGCAACAGATGTTAATTCTGTAAAAGATTGCGAAATTATTATTGAGGCTGTTCAAGAAGATTTTGATTTAAAGGTAAGTGTGTTTAAAGAACTTGATAAAATTGCAAACCCGGAAACAATTTTTGTATCGAACACGTCAACTTTAAGTCTAACAAATATTTCTGAGTCAATATCAAGGCCAAGTAAGGTAATTGGGATGCACTTCTTAAACCCCGTCCCAAAAATACCAATGGTTGAATTAGTAAAAAGTCTTCACACTTCAAACGAAACAGTTTTAAAAGTTAAGGAGTTTGCATCCAGAATTGGAAAGACACCTGTTGAGGTTTATGAGTATCCCGGTTTTATCACAACTCGTGCAATCGTACCTTTAATCAATGAAGCAATGCATATTCTTTTGGAAGGAATTGCATCTGCAAAGGATATTGATACCGCATTAAAATTAGGATACAATTTTCAATACGGGCCACTTGAGATGGCAGATTCTATGGGCTTGGACGAAGTATTAACTTGGATGGAAACACTATGGAAAACTCTTGGTGAACCAAGATACCGACCAAATCCTATGATTAGGAAACTTGTAAGAGAAAGAAAGCTTGGTAAAAAAACTGGTGAAGGTATTTTTAAATACGACGAACACGGAAATAAATTAAATTAAAGTATATGGGGATAGTATAATAGAATTGGAAAATAAATTATGAAAGTATTAGTTCTCAATAGTGGAAGTTCTTCAATTAAATATCAATTTTTTGATACAGAACAAAAAGTAGCATTAGCAAAAGGATTGGTTGATAGAATAGGTATGGCGGGTGCTGTATTATCTCATCAAAGGTATGATGGCAATAATATCAAAATCGCTGGCGAGATCCTCGATCATCAAATTGCTGTTGAATATGTACTTGGTGTGATGCTTAGTAAAAACCATGGTGTTATAGATGATAAAAAAGATATAGAAGCCGTTGGGCATCGAGTTGTACATGGTGGAGAAACTTTCTCTGGTTCGGTATTTATTAATGATGAAGTTGTTAAGGTTTTACAGGATAATATTGAACTTGCACCTTTACACAATCCTCCGAACATAAAAGGTATTCAAGCCTGTCAAAGAATTTTACCTGATGTACCACAATGCGGTGTTTTCGACACAGCTTTTCATTCTCATATGCCTCCAAAATCTTATTTATATGGCATTCCTTATGAACTTTATAAAAAATATAAAATAAGAAGATACGGCTTTCATGGTACATCACATTTATATGTTTCTCAGCGTGCTGCAGCTTTGCTAAATAAAGACATAAAAGATCTTAAAATAATTACAGCGCATCTTGGTAATGGATGCAGTATGGCAGCTGTAAAGCATGGACTATCTATGGACACGACAATGGGTTTTACCCCGCTTGAAGGTCTGTTGATGGGTACGCGCAGCGGTGATCTTGATCCATCTTTAATATTATACATTATGGCTAAAGAAGGATTGACTGTTGGTGAAGCCAACACGTTGCTTAATAAACATAGTGGTTTAATTGGTATTAGTGGTGAAAGCAGTGATATGCGTGAGATATTAACTGCAGTTAAGGACAATCAACAAAGAGCTAAATGGGCATTTGAGATTTTCTGTTACAGGATAAAAAAATATGTTGGTGCATATTCAGCGGCAATGGGTGGATTGGATGCACTTGTCTTTACAGGCGGAATCGGTGAAAACTCAAAAGAGATTCGTGAAGAAGTTTGCAATGAGATGGGATTCTTGGGAATTAATTTAGATGATTTAAAAAATCAGAATAATGATGAAATTATTTCAAAAGAAAATTCTAAAGTTTCTGTTATGAGAATTCCAACTAATGAAGAATTAGTAATAGCACTTGATACTGAAAAAATAGTTTCTGAAATGAAAAAATAATTTATTTAACTATTCCAAAGGTTGATAATGGATCTTGGAATCAAAGGCAAAGTAGCTGTGGTTACAGCTGCCAGCACAGGAATTGGAAAAGCAGTAGCTGAGGCACTAGCGGCCGAAGGTTGTAACATTGCAATTTGCGCTCGAACAAAAGAAGTTTTGATTGAAACTTCTCGTTATGTTAAAAATAAATTTAATATTGAACCATTCTGGGGCGTCTGCGATCTTAATCAAAAAAAAGATATTGAAAATTTTTATGATGCTGTAAAAAACCACTTTGGAAAAGTTGATATTCTAGTTAATAATTGTGGCGGCCCGATTCCTGGTTTTTTTCGTGACCTTTCTGAAGAAGATTGGGATAGCGCTTTTAAGCAAGTACTACTTAGTGTTGTGAGATTTTCAAATCTCGTAATTCCGAATATGATTGAACAAGAGTGGGGAAGAATAGTAAACATCACATCGATTGCAGTAAAACAACCCGTGCAAAACTTAATGCTTTCAAATTCACTTAGAGCTGGTGTAACGGGATTTGCAAAATCATTAAGCAACGAATTTGGAAATAAAAATATTACTGTTAATAATGTTGCACCGGGTTATACATTAACTCATAGACTTTATGAGCTTGCCGTAAATCGAGCAAAAACCTCTGGCAAATCACACGAAGAAATATTGGTTGAAATGGCAAAAGATGTTCCCCTTAATAGGCTTGGAGGTCCAGAAGAAATTGCTTCAATGGTAGTATTTTTAGCATCACAGAAGGCAAGTTATATTACAGGCACAACAATTCAGGTAGATGGAGGATCAACAAAAGCAATTTTTTAAAGATAAAATTAAGATTATTCCTCCTAACTAAAACCTTTCTACGGGTCTCTAAACTATGAAAAAGCAAATAGAGTTAGCCATAGTTCCGGATGAAATAAATATTCCGGGAATTCTCTCCACTAAAGCTTCTCAATATCTTAAAATGGATAGTGAGCAGATTTCTGCAGTAATCCCTATAAAAAAATCAATTGATGCACGTAGTAAACGAATTGTATTTAGAGTATTTGTGGATGTTTATATTGATGAAGTCCCTGAAAAGAAAAAGCCGATTATATATCAGCCGGTTATGGATTCTAAAAAAACAATCATAGTTGGATTTGGACCAGGTGGAATGTTTGCCGCATTAAAGCTAATTGAATTTGGAATTAAACCAATTATTGTTGAACGCGGTAAAGATGTGCAGGAACGAAGAAGAGATATTCGTGCTATTCAGCAAGATCATTTTGTTAATCCTGATTCAAATTATTGTTTTGGAGAAGGCGGTGCTGGTGCTTATAGCGACGGCAAGCTTTACACACGTGCCACAAAGCGCGGAGATATAAAAAAAATTATTGATGTTTTAATCCAGCATGGTGCTGATCCGGAAATTGCAATTGATACACATCCACATATTGGTTCTAACCGGCTTCCGAAAATTGTTTCCGCTATAAGACAAACTATTTTGAATAATGGTGGCGAAATTCATTTTAACTCTAAAGTAATTGATTTCATTTTAAAAGATAGAAAGATAGTTGGAGTAAAATTAAATTCCGGACGAGAAATAGTTGGTGATACCGTTATTCTTGCTACGGGGCACTCTGCTCGAGATATTTACTACCTGATGAATCAGAAAAAAATTAGAATCGATCCCAAACCATTTGCAATGGGCGTAAGAATTGAACACCCTCAGGCATTAGTAAATGAAATACGGTACCATACAAAAGAACGAATTCCTAATCTTCCGGCAGCAGGATATACGCTTGTTACAGATGTTGAAGATAGAGGTGTTTATTCATTTTGTATGTGTCCGGGTGGAATTATAGTTCCTGCTGCAACCTCACCAGGTGAAATTGTTGTAAACGGTATGTCATTATCAAAAAGAAACTCACCTTTTGCAAATTCAGGTTTTGTAGTTGAGGTAACAAATCAAGAGTGGATGAAGTATGAGCCTAATCAACCATTTGCTGCCTTGATGCTACAAGAGGAACTTGAAAAAAAAGCATTTAAACTTGCAAACAATACTCAAAGTGCACCAGCACAGCGGGTTACTGATTTTGTTGCGGGAAAAATTTCATCATCACTACCAAAGTGCTCTTATATTCCAGGCTTAACTCCATCTGAATTACATAGAGAGCTGCCTGCGTTTATATCATTCAGGTTACGTAAAGCATTATTTGAATTTGATAAAAAGATGCGTGGGTATTACACTGAAGAAGCAGTTTTAGTAGGTGTTGAATCAAGAACAAGCTCACCGATTAGAATTCCCCGTGACAGAGAGACTTTTATACATCCAGAAATAGCAGGATTATTTCCTTGTGGTGAAGGTGCAGGATATGCTGGAGGAATATTGTCTGCCGCAGTTGATGGTGAGAATTGCGCCATTGCTGTTAATTCTTATTTAAGTTAGAACTATTAAAATTTTTATTTTAACATTAGATTATAATAACAAGGATGTAATGCCGAAAGTTTACTCCTGCAATAATTTAAAGTGATTATTTATTATATTTAACCTCAAATCATTGTTATTCTGTTCAAACTAAACCTCAAAAAGAACATTATGATTATTTACTATTTTCATGTCACAAGAGAATCACGAATTAAATACTCTATCGAAGAAAATCTTTTTTCATTAAAAGGTAATCTTATTGTATCCGATTTTAGCTCAGCCAGAATATTATCAGAAAAGATAAATAAAGTCAGAAGGGATGAAGGCAAATTTGAATTTCAAGTGACTGCCGGGCAAATAAATGCTCTTGGTTTACTTCATGAAATTTTTCATTTAGTAATTCGGAATTATGAAAAAAATAACAACAAAAATGTATTTAAAAGTAGTATTGAGTATTTAAAAAGTAATCTTACTGAAGACGAATTAAATAAAGCACTATTAAAATTTGTTGAAGAATTTCCACCTCTTGCTGTTTATCAAAACAAAATTAGTGCTCTTGAATATCTGAATGGAAAAACTGAAGAGAGAGAAAATACAGAGCTTATTCTTGAGGAACTTATAATATTAAATCTTGAAAATATAAATCCGGCAACCTACCAGTTAAAGGAACTTTACACAGATGAAAAGCTAGCTAAAGAAACAAAGTATAACGAAATAATTGAACAGACAGAAATGTTTTTTGAGAGTGAACCAAAAATTGGAGGGTTTAATCTAATCTCATTTTTAAGAAAACCAATAATTCAAAATCCTTACAATATTGAAGAACAGTTGGATTTTATTCGGTCAAATTGGCATGGATTAATTGATGAGAGAGTTCTGGATAAAATACTTTCTGGTAAGGATCTTATTCATGAAGATTATAAGCTATTTGTACAGCATGGTGGAGGAGAAAAGGGAACTCCGCCTGTTCCAACTTATGAATTTGATTATAAATATTTTGAATCGTTAAAGTTTAAAATAAATGAGGGTAAAAAACTTTCAGCTGAAGAGTTCGAATACTACCAGCTGGAAGTAAAAAGATTTACAGAGGATATTGATTGGATGCCGCGTGTTGTAATGATTGCAAAAAATGTTTTTGTCTGGTTGCATCAGTTATCCAAAAAATATGGAAGAGAAATAAAACATCTTAACGAGATTCCAGATGCTGAACTTGATACACTTGCAGGATGGAATATTACTGCACTCTGGCTAATAGGAATTTGGGAAAGAAGTTCAGCATCCAAAAAAATAAAACAAATGATGGGTAATTCTGAAGCTGCATCTTCTGCTTATTCGTTGTATGATTATGTGATCGCAAACGAGCTTGGTGGTGAAACGGCGTTTGAAAATCTTAAAGCTCGTGCATGGAAGCGTGGAATAAGACTCTCAAGCGATATGGTTCCAAATCATACAGGCATTTATTCAAAATGGGTAACAGAAAAACCGGATTATTATATTCAGAAAAAAGTCCCACCATATCCAAATTATAAATTTACTGGTATTAATCTGTCTGATGACAATAGAGTTGAGGTAAGAATTGAAGATCAGTATTATTCAAGAACTGATGCCGCCGTTGTATTTGAAAGATTGGATAAATTCACAGGAGATCGTACATACATTTATCACGGTAATGATGGAACAAACATGCCATGGAATGACACGGCTCAACTTGATTTGATGAAAGCGGAAGTTCGTGAATCATTAATCCAAACAATCATGCACGTAGCACGCAAAACTCCAATCATAAGATTCGATGCGGCGATGACACTTGCAAAAAAACATTATCAAAGATTGTGGTTCCCGATTCCTGGTTCTGGTGGTGCAATTCCTTCGCGCGCAGATTATGCTATGACTCGTTCACAGTTCGACTCAATCATGCCTGAAGAATTTTGGCGTGAAGTTGTGGATAGAATAAATGCAGAAATGCCAAACACGCTATTGCTTGCAGAAGCATTTTGGTTAATGGAAGGATATTTTGTCAGGTCGCTGGGAATGCACCGGGTTTACAATAGTGCATTTATGCACATGTTTATGAAAGAAGAAAATGAAAAGTACCGACTGCTCATTAAAAATACATTAGCTTTTAATCCTGAAATTTTGAAGCGCTATGTAAATTTTATGAGTAATCCAGATGAAGAGACAGCAATAAATCAATTTGGAAAAGGTGATAAGTATTTTGGTGTTGCAACAATGTTAATCACTTTGCCTGGTTTACCGATGTTTGCTCATGGTCAGGTTGAAGGACTTTCTGAAAAGTATGGAATGGAGTACAAAAAGTCTTATTACTCTGAATATTCTGATGATAACTTGATAGTTAGACACGAAAAAGAAATTTTCCCATTGACAAAGAAAAGGTATTTATTTAGTCAGGTTGATAATTTTGAACTTTACGATTTTATTGATCCTGCGGGTAACTGCAATGAAAATGTTTTTGCATTTTCTAACAAAAACGGAAACGAAGTCTCTCTGGTTATTTTTAACAACTCATACAGTGAGACAAAGGGATTTATAGCTGCAAGTTGTGAGCGTACACATGGTGAAGAAGGAAGAACAAGCACGACGACACTTGATAAAGCATTAGGAATAAAATCCGGTTACGGTTATTACTACATTTACAAAGATTATGTTCAGCAGCTTGAATATATTATTTCTGGAAGCCAATTAGCTTCAGTTGGATTTTCATTTCAATTAATGGGTTATCAGCGACAGGTTATATTGGATTTTAGAGAAGTATACGATTTAGATGGAAAATATAAATTACTATTTAATCAACTGAGTGGAAGAGGTGTAGAATCAATAGAAAAATCTTTAAACGAAATGAATTTAGCACCCTTTCACAATTCATTAGTACATCTATTCAGTTCAATTAAATTTAGCAGATTACTTTTATCCTTGAATCAGGTTGATGAGGATGAGGTTGAAATTCCTAAAATTGAAGAAGAGATCGTAAGAATCTGTAATGATCTTAGCAAAATCAATCAATTAAAACTATCAGCTAGAGAAATCTCAATTGATATTGAAACTGAACTAACTTTGATTAAAGATTTTTATAAAAGATTTAATGTACTAAAAACATCAGGACGAGCACCTAAGTGGATTACAGACGTATCTTTATTACTAACCAATTCAAGTGAAAAAAACAGCAAAAAGGAACTGTCTTTACTGTTGATTTATAGAATATTATTTAACATCTTAAAATCACTTGAGCATAAGAATACTACCCTAAAGATATTTGATGAGCTTTTACTGTGGAAACCTATTATTGAAATACTTGGCTATTTGCAGTTTGAAGATTCAGGTAAGAGTTATGAATTGTTAAAGACTGTTTTTGTTAAAAAAATAAATTTCACTCAAAAAGCTGAAGTACAGAATAAAATTGAAATTTCTAAAAATTTTAACAAAAAAGAGGAATTTACAAGCAAGGCCTTCGAGACTATTCTAAATACTGAAGTAATTAAAACATTTATTCAAGTTAACGATTATGAAGGGATTTTATATTTCAATAAGGAAAGAATAGAAGAATATGTAAAATGGTGTTATATATTATCTGTTATAAATCACTTTTTGGAAATATCAAACAATGAAAAAATTAATAAAAAGAATTTTTCAGAATTATTAAAGCTTTCTTTTGAGAAATATCTTGATGTTACGAACGGAGTTTTAAAAAGTGAGTACAAATTAAATGGCTTAATTATAAAACATGAAGTAGATACAGTAAAGAAAGTAAAAACAAAAAAACAGAAGCTATCACTAACGCCTAAATCCAAAAAAAGTGCAGTTAGCAAATCAGAAAAAAAAGATAAATCCAAGAAAACGAAAAAAGTAACTAGCAAAAAGAAGAAAGAACCAAAATCCAAAAAAGTAAAAATCAAAAGGAAGGCAAAACCATGATTAAGAAAGCAAAATTTATACTAATACTATTTTTATTATTTCAATTAATAATTTTTGGACAATATAACTTCGAGGTTGCTTTTCCAAGTTTATCGTTTTCTAGTGCCCTAGATCTTCAAAATGCTGGTGATGGATCAAATCGGCTATTTGTTGTTGAGCGAAACGGCGTGATTAGAGTATTTCCTAATGACAATAGCGTTACTTCAACAAAAACTTTTTTAAATATTACAGATCGTGTCACATCCGGAGGAGAAACCGGATTGCTTGGTTTAGCGTTTCATCCAAATTATGAGAACAATGGTTACTTTTATGTTAATTATACAGCGCCTAGTCCGCTGCGCACAATTATTTCTAGATTCAGTGTATCTGCAATAAATCCAGACTCTGCTGATAAGAACAGTGAATTAATTCTTCTAACCTATAATCAACCATACTCAAATCATAATGGCGGGTGTGTCGCGTTCGGGCCTGATGGTTATTTGTATATTGCTGCAGGTGATGGCGGCTCCGGGGGAGACCCAGATAACTATGCACAGAATATAACTTCATTACTTGGTAAAATAATCAGAATAGATGTTAACAACCCTCAATCACCTCTAAACTATGGCATTCCCTCAGACAATCCATTTGTAGATAGTACAAATGTTAACATCAGAAAAGAAATTTTTGCCTGGGGTATGAGAAATCCATGGAGATTCAGTTTTGATCCAGTTACGGGATGGCTTTGGGCTGGAGATGTTGGACAAAATAATTGGGAAGAAATTGATATTATCCTAAATGGAAAAAACTATGGATGGCGATGTTATGAGGCAAATCATCCGTACAATTTATCTGGTTGCAATGGGATTTATGAACCTCCGATATGGGAATATTCACATTCACTTGGCTTTTCTGTTACAGGTGGATATGTATATCGAGGCCAAAACGTCCCCGAACTTTATGGGAAGTACATATATGGTGATTATGTAAGTACACGAGTCTGGTCATTAGAATATGATGGAATTAATCCAACAGTTAATACACAAATTACACAAGCACCGGGTTCAATCACTTCATTTGGAGTGGATGAAAATCAGGAGCTTTACCTGATTTCATTTAATGGAAAGATTTATAAATTTACACCTACAATAGTACCTGTTGAATTGGTTTCATTTAACGCCACTGTAATTAATAACAAAGTAAGACTGGATTGGTTTACGGCTACTGAAATTAATAATTCAGGTTTTGAAATTGAAAGAAGTAAAGATGGTTCCAACTATCAATTTATTTATTTTGTTGGAGGAAATGGAACAACGACCAACAGAAATATATATAGTTATATAGACGAGAGTGTAACTTCTGGAGTATATTATTATCGTCTGAAGCAAATTGATTTTGATGGCTCATTTGAATATCTAAAAACTGTTGCAGTAGATTTAGGCCTACCTCAAGAATATTTAATAGAACAGAACTACCCAAATCCATTCAATCCAAAAACCATAATTTCATATCAAATTCCTGTTGAGGGATTTGTTACACTAAAATTGTATGATGTTTTAGGAAATGAAGTGAAAACTCTTATTGAAGAAAAAAAATCAGCAGGCAGTTATACATTTGATTTTAATAGTGAACAACTAAAAAGCGGAGTATATTTTTACAAACTTACTTCAGGCACATTTAGTGCAACTAAAAAAATGATTTTGATGAAATAAAAACTCGGATTATCTAAATAAACTTTTAGTAAAATTTATAGAACTTTTTGACAATGCCTGCAATTTATTTATTGCAGGCATTTTTTATTAAGAAAACATTAAATAAAAAAGCCCCAAGACTAAATATCACGAGGCTTTTGTGTGTGTGTTTAAAATTCTGATTATGCTATTATTTATAGGATCTCAATAAATATATATCTTTTTTTAGCTTAATTTTCTTGATATGTCCTATTATAATTATCGGAATTTTATCGGTTTAGTTTAGAATTATATTGATAATTTATCTTTAAAAATAAAAACCCGGTAACTAAGTACCGGGAAACCAGTATTAACGGAAGGCTTGGGGAATAACCTTAACCGTCAAATACTAGTTTTATTTAAATCACCCCAGTATGTAACTAACTATTTCAAGTTTATTATCGGAAAAGTTGTCGATTTGTTTAGGGATGGGCATTTTAAAAAATATTATTCCAGAGTGTGCAAATAATCTGATTAAGGGTAACTGTAGGAGATTTAAAACAAGTTTAAAATAAAAACAAAACTTCTAAAGCGTCTACTAAATTTAATTAGATTATTTTTTCCAGGGGAAGTTGAAAGAGACGAATTTTGTCATCGTCCCGTTCAACTAATTCATTTAACTCTTTAATTTTAAGTATAAGTCTATCAAGCAATTCTTCATCTTGAAAAGCTATCATACGCACATTATTAAAACCAGGAAAAGGACGATTTCCTAGATGAGCATCTGTTTTATGTCCTTTGCCTTTTACTTCTTCCCATTGTGTATAAAAATCTATACCAAGTTCATCTAAACCTTTTGCGATTCGATCATCAAGAATTTCGCGGTATGTAATGAATGCTAATTTCATTTTAAGCTCTTACTTCTTTTTATTCTTAGAAAAATAATTACTAACATCATCAAGAATTGAATATACAACAGGCACAATAAACAAAGTTAAAAGCGTTGAAGTGATCAATCCTCCAATTACAGCTTGACCCATTGGAGCACGAAATTCAGCACCTTCACCAAGTGCAAGTGCAACAGGAACCATTCCGAATATCATAGCAAATGTTGTCATCAAGATTGGACGTAATCTGGTCGGTCCGGCTTTTATTAAGGCATCAAATCTGGACATTCCACGTTCACGTAGTACGTTTGTATAATCAACTAGTAAAATTCCATTTTTTGTAACTAATCCCATCAACATTATTATACCAATCATAGACATAACAGAGAGAGAACTTCCAAATATTAATAGTGCTAAGCACCGCACCGATAATAGACATTGGCAGTGCAAGCATAATTGAGAATGGATGAATAAAGCTATCAAACTGCGCTGCAAGTACAATGTAAACAAAAACTATGGCTAAGAGTAAAGTGATCATCATATTACCAAAAGATTCTTCTTGCATCTGCCCTTGACCAATAACATTAATAGAATAACCAGCATTTAGTTCTAATTTAGATGTCTCTTTAAGAATTTCTTCTAAGGCTACTCCCAAAAACTTGCCATCAAGATTGGCGTCGACTCTAATTTCTTTTTGTCTTGAGTACCTGTTTATTTTTGAAGGGCCTACATCTTGTGTTATAGTTGCAATATCAGTGATAGGGATTAGAAAATCCTGATTGCCAATTTTTTTATTACTCTTTACAGTAATCTGGGAAAGATCACTTATATTTTTTCGGTTATCTTGCTTTAATCTAACTCTAACATCAATCTGTTCATCTCCTTCTTTAAATTGCGTTGCAACCGCACCATCAATCATTGCTCTAACAGTTGAGGCGATTAAATAAGGATTGACTGCAAGATCGGATGCTTTTTCTCTATCAATATTTATTCTGATTTCGGGTTTTGAAAGTTCAAGACTGTTTTCAATATCTACAGCTCCGGGTGTTGATTTAACAATAGCTTCAACCTTTTCTGCAATTTTCTGAAGCTCTGCAAGACTCTCTCCACGAATACTAAGAGTAACAGGTTTTTCATTACCTCCTGGGCCACCTTGAACACGTGCACTAAATTTAGCACCCGGAATCATTTTAATATCGTTTCTAATCTCCGAAATAAGTTGTTTATCAGATTTATTTCTTTCGTTTGTGTGAACAAGTTTAACAAGTATTGTTGCTTTAGTGACAGGATCATTGCCTGATCCAATTGTGGTAAGAACAGTTGTAACCTCTGGATGAGTTCTAATTATTTCTTCAACTTTATTGCAGATTACGCTGGTTTGTTCTAATGAGCTTCCGGGTGCAGATTCAACTATCATATTAAATTGACTCTGATCGCTTTCAGGGAAAAACTGAGAACCGAGCATTCCCATTAGCATAAAACTCAAAATAAAAATTGCGATAGCTCCAAACACAATAGTTTTTCTATGTGCTAAAGACCAGCGTAGTGACTTTTCATATTTGCCGTTCAGTTTATCAAACAAATGATTAAATTTATATAGGAAACGCTGTAAAATATTTTCGCTGCCTGTATGTTCTTCATCTTCTCTACGCAGCCACTTTGATGATAGCATCGGGGTTAAAGTAAACGCCACAAATAATGAAACAAGCACCGCTGCCGAGATTGTAATACCAAATTCGTAAAAGAATCTTCCAACTATACCAGGCATAAATGCAACCGGAACAAATACAGCCACAATTGTAAAAGTTGTTGCCATCACGGCTAGACCAATTTCTTCACTTGCTGATTTGGCAGCCTCCATCGGAGTTTCGCCCTGTGACATATGGCGATAAATATTTTCAATCACTACAATAGCATCATCAATCAGCAATCCTACCGCAAGTGAAAGTGCAAGTAAAGACATCATATTAAGCGTAAAACCAAGCGCGAACATAAAAATAAAACTTGCAATGATGGATGCAGGCAGAGCCAAGCCGCTAATAACTGTGGCTCTAAAGTTTGCCAGGAATAGGTATATAACTATTACCGCTAGCAGTCCGCCATAAAGAATATCAAACAACACATCATCAATGGAAGTTTCGATAAATGTACTATTATCGAGAGCAACATTAATTATCAATTCTGAAGGAATATCATTTTGAAGTTTTTCAATCTGCTTATTAACATTATGAGCAACTTCAACAGTATTACTACCAGATTGTTTTATAATATTTAATCCAACAGCAACTTTACCATTAACTCTTGTAAGACTTGTTTTTTCTTCAACTCCGTCTTCAACAGTTGCAACATCTGATAAGTAAACTGGTTTACCCATTGGTGTAGCAACTATTACTTTGTTAAAATCTTCTACGGTCTTATATTTTCCCATCGTTCTAACAAGCAGTTGAGTTTTTCCTTCAATTACATTACCACCAGGAATTTCAACATTTTGTCCACCCACATTCATAATAACATCTTGTATAGAAATATTGTAAGCTCTTAATCTTGCTGCATCAACTTCAATTTGAATTTCTTTTTCTGAACCTCCGACAAGATTTACGGATCCTACTCCGGGAATATTTTCTAACCGCTTTTTGATTACATCTTTTGTATAAGTGGTAATATCTCTATCAGACATATTTCCAGAAACTGTTAACGACATAATAGGAAGACTTGCAGGATCATATCGCTGGATCAAAGGATCCTCTATTTCTGAAGGAAGATCAGCTTTAACAGCTGCAATTTTTTCTCTTACATCCTGAGCAGCATCTTTACCGTCTATTTCAAGTTTAAATGCTATAACAACTATAGAAACGTTTTCCTGCGATGTGGATTGAATATAATCGACGCCTTCAACCGGGTTTACAGCATCTTCAATAATCTTTGTAACATCTGTTTCTATTTGTTCAGGACCAGCGCCAGGAAGGACAGTAGTAACTACTACGAATGGAATATCTACATCAGGGTAAAGATCCACGCTTAATTTGTAGTAAGAAAAAAGTCCTAATACAATCAACGACATGATCATCATGGTTGCAAAAACAGGGCGTCTTATTGAGACATCAGCTAATTTCATTTTTAATCCGAATTTCTTTTAAAATAAATTTGTACTATTTATTCATAACCACTACAACAGTTCCATCTGAAAGATTGTTCATCCCAACTGTTACAATTTTATCTCCGGTTTTCAATCCCGAAACCACTTCAATAATTTTTCCATCAGTAATGCCAGTTGTAATTGATTTATAGTAAGCCTTATTATCATTGATCATATAAACTCCATCTTTCCCATTTTCTTTAATAATCGAAGACATAGGAATGACTAATGAGTTATTTTTTGTTTTCATATTAACATTCACTCGGCAAAACATACCAGGTTTAAACCATCTATCTTGAGTATTTGAAAACACCGCCTGCATTTCAAATGTTCGTGATTGAATATTAGCAGATTTAGAAAGTTGATTTATTTTTCCGCTTTGAATTACATCAGGATTCATCTCAGAATAAATTTGAACAGATTGGCCCACATAAAAACTTGGTACATCACTTTCTCCCACATTAAACTTAGCCTTCATTCTTCCGATGTTTGCTACTGTTGCCATTGGCATTTGAGGATTCGCAAGATCACCGATGTTAACATTGATGGAAGTTACAACGCCGGAAATTGGGGAAGTAATTTCAACCGTACTTCTTGCAGCATCAAAATTTGCTTTTGCAACTTCATATTGTGTTTGTACGCCATCAAATGATTGTTGTGATACTGCCCCTTCTCTTAAAAGATTTTGCATCCTTTCAAAATTCTTTTGTGCATTTAAATAAGCCGCTTGGGCCTGATAAAATTGTGATGAAGCTCCGCCTTTATCTAATTCAAATAAAACATTTCCGGCTTTTACATATTCACCAACTTTTACATTTACCTTCATTATTCGTTCAGGTATTTTTGCAATTATATTAGCCTGTTCTTCACCTTCCAAAGTTCCGGAAAATGTTTTAGAAATAGCTAATTCTTTTATCCCAACTGATTGAGCTTCAACAGAAATCGTATCCACGTAAGTTGTTTTATCAACTGTGTTTGTTTCTTTTTGTTTTTCTCCGCAAGCTTGTATTATAACGAAAGAAAAAAACAAAATTGTGATTGAAAGCAGTTTGAAATGGTTAATAATATTTTTTTTCATTTTAAAGTGATTCTCCTGTTAACAAAAATAATTTAAACACTGTATTAATTTTCAATTTTATCAAAGCTTGCAAAATGTTCTGAATTAGTTCTTCCAAGTATCTGTTCCAGCTCATATTTAGCTACTAAATATGAATACAACGATTGAATCCGGTTTAACCTTGCCTGTTTTAATGCAAGATCAGTATTTTGCAGTTCAATCTGACTGCCTGCGCCTTCCTTATATCTTACTTTTGCAATATGATATGATCGTTCTGCAACTTCAACTGTTCGATTCTGCACTTCAATAAGAGAATTAACTCTTTTTAATTCCTGAAGTTTAGCTTTTACATTTAATAGTGTATAATCTTGTAATTGTTTTAATTGTTCTTCAGTTTGCTGATATGTAATCGTTGATTGTTGAACCGCATTCTTTGTTCTGTTACCTTTCCAAAGATTAATCGAAAAACTTAAACCAACAGTTGCGGAAGAGTAATTATTAAAATCCCAATTATCTGATGAACCAGCGTAAGAGTATTGTCCAAAAGCCGCAATGTTGGGCCAATAATCAGAGACATCAAGTTCTATGAAAGCTTCATCAACTTGTTTTTTTAAATCAAGAGTTCTCAAATCGTAGTTTGAAGTTAATGCTTCATTAATGAGTTCTTCTTCATCATTAATATCAAACATTTGATGGGCAAACTCACCTGTAACATCTATGTCATCAGACTGGTTGATGCCCAGTATTATTTTAAAACCATCTTTTGCAGATTGAAGTGAATTTTCCATTTGCAAAAGTACGGGACGAATATTTTCTACTTGAACCTCTGCTTGAAGCATATCAAACTCAGAAACCATTCCTTCTCTATACAGAGCTTTTACATCATTTAAATTGGCCTCAGCATTTTCAAAACTAGATTTGGTAATATTTAAAACTTCCTTTGATAGTAATACTCCATAAAAAGTTTTTTGAACCGACAAAACAGTTTTAGAAACGGTACCATCCAAATCCGCCATAGCAAGATCATAGTAAATCTGTGACGCACCGATTCCTTTAAATACAGCCGAGCTAAATAGTGTTTGCGTAAGAGTTAGCTCAGTCGAATAATTATTGGTTTGGGCGAAAGATTGTAAAACATTCTGCATCGGTTTAAATTTATTATCATCTCTTGGTAAAACATTTTCATCAAATAGAATTGAATAAGTAGCATTTTGAAGTAATGAACCAAAATCGGGAAAAGACATTTTTGGCTTTTCAAGAAAGTGTGAGAAGTTACCCGATAAATCTAAGCTAGGTAATGCATAACCAAAAGCCTCATCAACGGCAGCACCAGCTTTTTTAACATTCATAACAGAAATTGTAATATCTCTGTTGTTTTTCAAAGCTGTATTTATTGCTTCATCCAAAGTATAAACTTTAGTTTGTGCTGATGTAGAAAGTTGAAATAATATTAATAAGAAAATTGATATGATTATTTTGATAGAAATTGAAGAGGTTTTATGTTTCATTTAATTCTCTAAATATTTGAACATAGTTATGAAATCTTTAACTATTAATTTTTTACAATTTTTTATGAATTAGCCAATTACAATCTGAAGATTTAAAAAAGGTTTTCATTTTTGATTGCCAAATTTAAACAACTAAAACTAAATAATTATTCCGAATATCAGTTTTATATGCCACTGTGATAAAAATCAATGATTGTGTATTAGCAAGAGTTATATGTTCTGGTCCTGAATTAGTAGTCTAACTTTTTGTATCTCCAAAAGCAAAACCTAAAATTTTCAGTTAGTAAAATAATAGAATTCTTAAACCTACAGCCTAAAACATTTCTGTCATTTTGTGTAAGTTTGTAACTGAAAAACCGGAAAACTTATGAACTCAATTACAAAACAAGAACTTCAATCTATTGTCGGGGCTGGAAATTATTTTGATTCAGCGGAAGATAAACTTGTTTATTCTTATGACGGTACGCCTATTTACAGGCAATTACCGGAAGCAATTGTTTTTCCAAAAGACGAAGAACAAATATCAAAAATATTAAAATTAGCAAATCAGGATAAGTTTAATGTTGTTCCGCGCGGCGCCGGAACAGGCTTAAGCGGTGGATCGATTCCGGTTGATAATTCTGTTGTAGTTGTGATGACAAAGTGGAATAAGATTCTGGAGGTTGATAAAAATAATCTTACAGTTACAGTACAGCCCGGAGTTGTAACGGGTGCGCTTCAAAAGGAAGTTGAGAAAATCGGATTGTTTTATCCACCGGATCCTGGAAGTTTAAACGTTTGTACTATCGGGGGCAATGTTGCTAATAATGCCGGCGGTTTACGAGGCTTGAAATACGGTGTTACAAAGAACTATGTGCTCGGCGTTGAAATGATTCTTCCAAACGGCGAAATGCTTAAAACCGGCGGAAAGAATATGAAAGATGTTGCAGGCTACAACCTGCGTGATTTTATTGTTGGAAGTGAGGGAACAATCGGAATAGTTACAAAAGTTTTATTAAAACTTATTCCAAAACCCACTCAATCTATTACACTATTAATATTTTTTGATAAACTGATTGATGCAGCTAAAACTGTTTCAGATATAATTGCTTCTCACATAGTTCCGTCAATGATGGAATTTTTAGATCATACAACAATAAATTGTGTTGAAGATTTTACAAAGATTGGATTGCCAAGGAAGAGTGAAGCAATCCTTTTAATCGAAGTTGATGGCAGGGGAAGCATTGTTCAGGAAGATGCTGAAACAATTAGAACTATAGCTGTAAAAAACAATGCTTCTGCGTTAAAAGGTGCAGCAGACGAAGTTGAATCAAATATTTTAAAGACCGCAAGAAGAAGCGCTTTTAGTGCACTTGCAAGAAGAATGCCTACAACTATTCTCGAAGATGCAACGGTTCCTAGAAGTGAACTTCCTGTGATGATTGAAAAAGTTTCTAAAGCTGCAAAAATGTTTGATGTAACTTTTGGAAATTTTGGTCACGCCGGCGATGGTAATCTTCACCCAACTTGTTTAACTGATGAACGAGACTCAAAAGAAATTGATAAAGCTCATCGCGCGTTTGATTTTATTTTTAATGAAGCGATTAAATTAGGTGGAACAATTACAGGCGAACATGGAACCGGCTTGGCAAAAAAACATTTTCTCGAAAAACTTGCGGGTCCTGCAGGAGTTGATATGATGAAAAAAATTAAATCCGCAATTGATCAGAATAATATTTTAAACCCCGGAAAGATTTTTACTATCTCACCAAAATGTGAAGGTAGTTTGCCAATCAGCCGAGAGCAGATAAAAGATTTTCATGTCTAAACAAATTACATACAAAGAATTACAAAAAATTCTTCCTCATGATGATATTTTACAGCAATGCATGCATTGCGGATTGTGTCTTGCCACTTGTCCAACTTATGATTTAACAAAAATGGAACGATCTTCTCCGCGAGGCAGAATATTTATGATAAAGTCAGTTGCACGAGGTGAGATGGAGTTAAGCGAAACGTTTGCTGATGAAATGAATTTCTGTTTAGATTGCCAGGCTTGTGAAACCGCATGTCCTGCTGGTGTAAAGTATGGTATTATGGTTGAAACTGCACGAGTTGTTGTAGATGAAGCTGGTTATGGTTCCAAAATTGGTATCGCTATAAAACGATTTGCATTGAGAAAAATTGTTGCGTCCAGAAATGGATTGAAGTTTGTTTCGATAATGTTAAGGACTTATCAAAATATTGGATTACAAAAATTAGTTAGATCAATGGGAGTATTAAAACTCTTTTCAAAAAATCTTGCTAATATTGAAACACTTGCACCTGTTATTGCAGATAAATTTTCCGATAAACAAATAAATGAAATTGAACTACCAAATGGAGAGGTAAAATACAAAACTGCTTTCCATTTTGGCTGCTTGATGAATACAATGTTTGCAGATATTAATATGGATACAATTGATGTATTAAAAGAATGCGGATGTAAAATTATCACTCCAAAAGATCAGGTTTGCTGCGGTTCGTTATCGGGACATAATGGAGATATGGATTTTGCATTAAATCAAGCAAGAAAAAATATTGATGCATTTGAAAAACACGATTATGATTTTTTGATTTCAAATTCTGCGGGCTGTGGAGCATTTATGAAAGACTATGCTCATTTGCTTGAAGACGATCCTGCATATGCTGACAAAGCAAAACTATTTTCATCAAAAGTTAAAGATGTTATGGAATTTTTTGCTGAACAAAAAGCACTCCCGAAACTTGAACATGAACATGAGCATAACAATGTCACTTATCATGATGCTTGTCATTTAGTACATGCACAAAAAGTTTCCACTCAGCCGCGTGATATTCTCAAATCTTTACCAGGTGTTAATTTTACTGAACTTGAAGAATCAAGCTGGTGCTGCGGCAGTGCCGGTATTTACAATGTTGTTAGATATGAAGATTCATTAAAGCAGCTCGAAAGAAAAATGAACAACATCAAAAACACAAAATCAAAAATTGTGTTAACTGGAAATCCAGGTTGTATGGGACAAATAAAACACGGTGCAAAAAGATTCAATGTTGATGTTGAAGTGCTCCACCCAATTACTCTAATTAGGCGATTTCTAAAGAATTAATTAGCAGTACAATTTAGTATTTATATAATGAAGCCATTTACAAATTTAAGAGTAATTGAACTTGCAAGCGTTCTTGCAGGACCAGCAGTGGGGCAATTTTTTGCTGAACTGGGCGCAGAAGTTATAAAGGTCGAAAATTTAACCACACGAGGTGATGTTACAAGATCATGGAAAACTACTTCTGAAAAAGGCAAAAATGATATTTCTGCATATTTTTCAAGTGTGAATTGGGGAAAGAAATCGATTGCATTAAATTTTCATAAAACAAAAGCAGTCGAAATTTTAAAAACTCTGGCTTCTAGGTCTGATATTATAATAACCAGTTATAAACCCGGCGATGCTATTAAATTGAGTATGGATTATGAATCGTTAAGGAAATGTAATGATAAAATAATTTATGCAGAGCTTACTGGCTATGGTACTGCAGATTTGAGAGCTGGATATGATGCCATAATTCAGGCTGAAAGTGGATTTACATATATAAACGGCGAACCAATTAATGATCCAATTAAAATGCCCGTGGCATTAATGGATATTCTTGCAGCACATCAGCTAAAGGAAGCGATATTGATAGCACTAATTAAGCGCATGCAAACAAATAAAGGCAGCAAGGTGGATGTCTCACTTATTCAAACTGGTATTGCATCTCTTGCTAATCAAAGTGCAAATTGGTTGGTTGGAGGATTTGTACCTGAAAGGATAGGATCCGATCATCCAAATATTGTTCCTTATGGGACAACATTTAAAACAGCTGATGACAAAATTATTGTATTAGCCGTTGGAACTGATATACAATTTCAAAAACTATGTAAAGTGCTGGACATATCCGAAACAGGGGCACATAGAAATTATTCTACCAACTCTCAACGGATCAAAAATAAAAATGAATTGATAAAAATACTTAAAGACAGAATTTTAAAAGTTAAGAAAGCTACACTTTTAAAAAAATTAAATAAATTAAGAGTTCCTGCTGGTAGTGTAAATAATATGATGGAAGTTTTTGATATGAGTGCAGCTAAAGAAATAATAATTTCAGCTACAGGTAAAGAACAATTTGATTTTAAAGGCGTGAGAACTAATGTCTTCAGAATAAATGATGAATTGCCAGATTCTAGTCTGAGCATTCCGCCATATTATGCACAGCATACAAAGGAAATATTAATGGGAACACTAGGTTTTTCGTCCAGCGAGATTGAAACATTAGAAAAAAATAAAGTAATTGAACTTTCTAAAGATTAACAATTAATTTTCTTACCGCTTTCAAATAACTTCCTCATCCATAATTAAATGATCAAAAGTTTCTCTGCTTCGAATAACTAAATAATTATTTCCATCAACTAATATTTCGGGTGGTCTTCGGCGTGCATTATAGTTTGATGTCATTACCATTCCATAGGCTCCAGCAGACATTACAACAAGCATTTCTCCTGAGTTTGATTCAGTAATTTCTCTGTCACGGGCAAAGTAATCTCCGGTTTCGCAAATCGGACCAACAATATCTGCTGTTATAATTTTTCTATCTTCAAATTTATTAACCGGTTGGATATGGTGATAGGCTTGATAAATACTTGGTCGAAGTAAATCATTCATAGCTGAATCAACTACTACAAAGTTTTTGTTTCCATTTTTTTTGTTGTACAAAACTTCGGTGATAAGGATTCCAGCATTAGCTGTTAAAAATCTGCCCGGTTCAAAAATAATTTGGCAGTTTAATTTATTGAAAAGAGGTATCGTTTTTTCTGCAAAATCATTTATACAAAAAGTATTTTCCTGATTATATTGAACGCCAATCCCACCGCCAACATCAAAATGTTCCAGCTTCAATCCATCTTTTTCAATTTCAAAATATAATTCTGACAATTTTTGAACAGCTTCAACAAAGGGATCGATAGATGTTATTTGAGAACCAATATGCATATCAATCCCGGTGAATTGAATATGAGGAAAATCTTTTCTTCTTTTGTAGATAGATAATGCAGTTTTTGCATCAACTCCAAATTTGTTTGATGATAAACCGGTTGAAATATAAGGATGAGTTTTTGCATCTACATCAGGGTTAACACGTATTGCAACTCTTGCAACTTTGTTCATTTCACCTGCAATCCTGTTTATCAATTCAATCTCTTCCTCAGATTCGGCTTTAATCATCAATACATTATATTCTAATCCAAGTTTGATTTCATTCTTGGTTTTTCCAACACTAGTTAGAATAATTTTTGAAGGTTTAACTCCTGCTTTAATTGCACGGTATAATTCACCTTCTGAGTTTGCATCAACACCGCTGCCGAGTTTAACAAAAGTTTTTATAACACTTAAATTAAAATTGGCTTTCATCGCATAGAATATTTTATGATCAATATCCTTAAAGGCATTTTCAAATTCCTTGTACTGATTGATAAAATGGTTTTTACTGTAGATGTATAATGGAGTATCAAACTCTTTCACTAACTCAATTATATTAACTTCTTCAACTATAAGTTGATTGTTTTTGTATTTGATATATTCTGTTTCTAAGTAGTACATATTTTATTTTTATTAGTCATGCTGAACTTGTTTCAGCATCTGATTATTGAAATTATTTAGTTCCTGAAACAATCCACCGAGGCGGACGGGATGACAGAATTCAATTGTACAAATAGTACTTTTTTGAGAGCATTTTAAATTTATCGACATCTTTATTAAGATAGGGAAGTATGTCATCGACTTTTAAGTTTTTCATAAACATTTCCCGAATCTTGCTTGTTCCTAAAACTTTATCAAACATATCAAACCGTCCTTCATTCTCAGCAATAATATTTCTTCCGTATAATTCATTAACAGCTTGCGCAAAATAAAATTGAATTGGCATCAGGTTGATATTTTTATATTCTGTTATATATACTTCCACACCATGCAGCATTTTATCTTTTCCAAATCCATAGTATGGTTTATAAGTGATTGGTCTAAAGATTACACCTTCTAAATTGTAAGAGTTCATTTTGTTTGCAAGTTCTTCAGAGCTAATCCATTCTGTTGCAAAAGTCTGGAATGGAATTGTATATCCAACACCGATTGAAAGTACTCCACGCAATTCACCAATAATTCCGGAAACTGTATAATAAAAAGGAGAAAACTTATGCGGAATATGAGGAGAAGTTAAAACCCAGGGTAGTTCAGTTTGCTCAAAGTACATATCACGCGTCCAGCCTTCCATTGGGACCACCTGTAACTTACATTTAACTTTATTCTCCAGCAGTCCCTCATTATTTAATAACTCTGCAAGTTCACCAACTGTTAATCCATGCACATACGGTATTGCAAACTGACTCACAAATGAATAATATCCATCTTCAACAACATTGCCTTCGATTTTGTTGCCGCCAAGAGGATTAGGGCGATCAAGAATAACAACTTCTTTATTGTTTTCTGCCGCAGCTTCCATTACTAGCCCCATTGTACTTATGTATGTATATGAGCGGCTGCCTATATCCTGAATATCAAATACAATTACATCAACATCCTTCAGCATTTCAGCATTTGGCTTACGAGTCTTTCCATATAAAGAATAAACAGGAAGCTTTGTTGCATCATCAATATAAAAATCTACATGCTCGCCTGCGGTGTAATTACCTCTCACGCCGTGTTCAGGTCCGTACAGAGATGTTAGATTAACTTCTTCAGCCTCAAATAAAATATCAATAGTTGATTTTAAATTTCTATCAACTCCGGTTGGATTTGTTACTAATCCGACTCTTTTGCCTTTTAGAATATCAAAACTTCTATCACGCAATACTTCAATTCCTGTTTTTACCTTAGAAGAAACCAAAACATTTTCATGATTTAAATCAGCTTCAACCATCTTAAGGAATGATCCATCTGCAAAATATTTGTAAAGATCTTCACCAGGACATACAGTTTGATTAGTATAATCTTTATGAGTTTTGATATCCTTTAATTCCACATTATACTTTTGTTTTAAAAACGAAGTTAATTTTATTAAAGAATTTAAAGATGCTTTACTCAATTTTTGTATTTCATAATTTCCAACAACACAAATAAGTGCATGACCCATCACATCATAATCTGTATTTGAATCACCGGGAAAATTTATTGGGCGTGCTTCATAGATATTTCCTTTTAGATCGATCATAAAATGGTAGGGAATATCAATCCATTTTTTTTCTGATCTACTCCAGCTCTGAAGATTGCGGAGATACTGAATCATATCTTTGTCTTCTGCAAATTCTTCACCGCCGTGATGGATTGTGATTTTTTCAATTCTTTGGGATCGACCAAAAAATGTTTTTTCAAAAGGTTGCTGCCAACCCCAATCTTGTCTTGTAGTAACATCTAAATTATCTGGATATTCCAATTCTGACATTCCAACCAGTGAAATTTCAGGTGCACCACAGCATCCGATAACAAAGAAGCTTATTAGTATTACTGTTGATATTAAAATGTATTTCATAAATGTTCCTTTTTCTAAATTAGAACAGGTGTAAACTTAGTATTTATTATATCGCCGTTATTTATACCTAAACACGAAGTGTGAGTTTTATTTCTTTCATCAGAAGCGTCAAAAGTAACGCCGTCTTTTATGTAGATGATAGTCATCGCTTCACGCATTTCATTTGTCTGATTATTTGCGGCACCGTGAAAAGTTAAACCAGAATGAAATGTTGCATCACCGGCTTTTAGTGGCACAAAAACTTTTTCCTCATCAATTAAATGATTTGGTTGATGAGGATTTTTAAAAATATCTACATACTCTTTTTTGTTTGGATCATTTGTTTTTGGATAAAAATATAAACAACCTTTTTCAACTGGAATATCCATTAATGCCAACCACATTGTTATTGAGTGTTGTGGTTCTGCGATTGGCCAGTAGCTACAGTCTTGATGTGCATCAGTTATTCTTCCACCTGGTTCTTTGAATAATGCCTGATCGTGCCAGAGTCTTACATTATCACAACCCATTAAATCTCTAGCAATTCCAGCAAATCTTTTGGCAAAGACAAATTCTTTTATCGCAATATAATCCCAGCACAAATATCCACATTGAAGTAATGATTGCTCATACTGTGATTTATCTTTCAGTTCGCGTTCATCTTTACCTTTTCTTAACAACACAGCCGATTCAATTATTTTTCTTATCTCAACTAATAAATCTTGTTCAATTACATTTTCAATTTTTACAAATCCCAGATCATTGTATTCTTTTAACTTTTTATCAGAAATTTTAAGATTGGTATTAAAAAACTGCTGAAGAGAAGAGCTAACTGAAGAACTTAGTATCTTTTCGGCATCTACATTTGAGATACCATTAATTTTTATCATCTTTTATAAAATAATATTTTGAAATAATTAGTCTAAGTTACATTTAAACCTCTTTTCCTTCAATCGATTTTTGTTTTATCTCCGTAATAAATTCAATATTTTACACCTAAATTATTGATAATTTTTTTTGAGTTATCTTAATCTTTTATTAAAAATTATTTCACAAATGTAAGCCGACTATGGAACACTACGGATTCTGGTCATTACTTCCTCCCTTACTTGCAATAATATTTGCAATCAAAACCCGTCAGGTATTCGTTTCCCTTTTATTTGGTATCTGGCTTGGATGGATAATTCTGAGCGGGGGAAATTTTTTAAATGGTACAATTGCAACAATTCAAGCTTTAGTTGATGTCTTTAAGGATGCCGGAAATACCAGAACGATAATGTTTAGTTGTCTCGTTGGTGCTCTGATTGCATTTATACAACGATCCGGCGGCGTTGCAGGTTTTGTTTCATTGATCAACAAATTTTTAAATTTTCTTGAACATAAAAAAATAGGTAAAAGCCGTAAGATGGTTCAATTGATAGCCTGGGCAACCGGCACAGCAATTTTTGTTGAATCAAGTATTAATACGCTTACAGTTGGCACAGTATTCAGACCAATATTTGACAGATTAAAAATTCCACGCGAAAAACTTGCTTACATTGGTGATTCAATTTCAGCGCCAACATGCATCTTAATTCCTTTAAATGCTTGGGGTGCATATATAATGGGTTTGATTGCAGCACAGGGATTTAGCAACCCGCTGACCATTTTAATTTATTCATTTCCATTTAATTTTTATCCGATGCTCGCTATGGCTATGGTTTTATTTATTATACTTTCAGGTAAAGATTTTGGTCCGATGAAGAAGGCTGAAGAGCGCGCCTTGAAAGAGGGAAAAGTAATTCGTGATGGTGCAGTACCTCTGATTTCCTCCGATGTTGTTTCTTTAGAGAAAAAAGAAAATGTAAAAGAACGTGCAATAAATATGGTTATTCCAATTTCCGTTATGGTTGGAATGATGCCATTAATGCTGTTGTTTACAGGATGGGGACAAGTTGAAAACATTTCTTCTTACCCATGGTATGAACAATTGTTTTTAGCGGTCGGAAAGGGATCAGGCTCTACATCTGTCCTCTATTCAGTATTAACTGCTATAGTTGTGGCGGGTGTTTTATATTCAGCTCAAAAAATATTTACCTTTTCAGAAACTATAGATTTAATATTTAAAGGAATCAGCGGATTAATTCCATTAGCGTTATTGATGATGCTCGCATTCGCAATAGGGACTGTTTGCCGCGAACTTGGTACAGGTCTTTACACGGCTGAATTATCAAAACAATGGTTGTCTCCAAATTTTGTTCCGGTAATAATATTTTTAGTTGCATGTTTTATTGCATTTTCAACAGGAACCTCGTGGGGTACTTTTGCAATTATGATTGCAATTGGAATTCCTATGGCACAGGCACTTGATGCCAATTTGTATTTAACCATTGCAGCAGCACTTGGCGGTGGAGTTTTTGGAGATCATTGTTCTCCGATATCTGATACAACAATTATTTCATCAATGGCTTCAGCTAGTGATCATATTGATCATGTTAAAACGCAATTACCTTACGCTCTTACAGCCGGAGCAATTGCAGCCGTAATGTATTTAGTGCTTGGAATAATTATTCATTAAAAAGCCGTATTTTTAAAACGTAAAATTTAATAGGTGATATATTGAAATATCTAATTGGAATGGACGGCGGGGGAACTAAGACTAAATGTATTTTGACTGATGTTAACCTTAATGTCATTTATGAAACAACCGGCGAAGCATCAAATTTTCTGGTTATTGGAGCTGAAAAAGTTTCAGAAACTATTCTCAACCTTGTTAATGATATTACATCATCACAAAATATTTCTTCTGCTGATATAGATTCAATTGTTCTTGGTACCACCGGTGGCGGCAGAAGAAATGATGCAGAGTTATTAGAAAACCAGATTAATAATGATGCCAAACTTAAATCTATTTCGATTAATAAATTTAAGGTTGAGAGTGATGCACGCATCGCACTTGAAGGAGCTTTTACAGGAAATGCCGGAAGTATTTTAATTGCAGGAACCGGCTCTATTATGTTCGGAAAAGATGATAAAGGTTCTATCCATCGAGTTGGCGGTTTTGGAAGATTTATCGGCGATGAAGGAAGTGGTTATAGGATTGGCAGAATAGGATTGAATGCCGTTGCACGATATTTTGATGGCAGAGCAAAGCATACAAAGATTGCTGATTTACTGGAGCAGGAGTTTTCAATCTCTTCGTCAGAGGATTTAATAACAGAAGTTTATCGAAATAATTTTAATATCCCATCTTTAGCCCCGCTTGTGTGTGAAGCGGCAGAAAGTGCTGACAAAATTGCTCAGAGAATTCTGGAAGATGAGGCTGAAGAACTAATTCTTCACATCTTATCTATGAAATCAAAATTAAAGGTGGACATATTAAAAGTATCTCTCATTGGAAGTCTGTTGACAACTGCTAATTATTTTTCTTACCTTTTTAATGAAAAGGTAATCCGGAAATTTGAGGATGTTAAAATAAAAGAGGCAGAGCATTCACCAGAGTTTGGTGCTGCTTTAATGGCAAAACAAATAATATCTTCTTAGTGTCACTAAAAGTGTTTGGCGTTTTAGATGTAAAGTCTTTAACCACTAAGAAACTAAGAACACCAAGAATCACTAAGCTTAAAATGGAGTTTTATGGCTGACCAAAAAGTAACAACTAGAAATCCCTGGGCATGGATCCCTACATTATATTTTACTCAAGGAATTCCTTATGTAATGGTAATGTCAGTTTCGGTAATGATGTATAAAAATCTTGGAGTATCAAATACCGATATTGCCTTCTTTACAAGTCTGCTTTACTTCCCCTGGTTTTTAAAGTTTGCGTGGGGTCCTTTTATTGATATGTTCAAAACAAAAAGATTCTGGACTGTGAGCATGCAGTTTATTGTTGCTATCGGACTATTTGGAATAGCATTAAGTTTGCACACTGATATTTATTGGCAGTTAACTCTAATTGTTTTTGCACTTATGGCTTTTGCATCCGCAACACATGATATTGCCGCAGATGGTTTTTATATGTTAAGCCTTGATCAGGCAAAACAGGCAGCTTTTGTTGGCGTGCGTTCTACATTTTATCGTGTTGCAACAATTGTGGGTTCTGGAGTACTTGTTGTAATAGCCGGGCAATTAGCCCCAAGTTTGGGTTTTAAAGATGCCTGGTCTGTTGTGTTTATGATTACCGCTGGATTTTTTGTAATCCTTTTCCTTTATCATAAGTTTATTCTTCCTTACCCAAAAGAAGATAAAGGAACACTTCAAGGTAAAAAGTTAAGTGGATCTCAAATATTTTTGCTAGCCGGCGGATTTGTATTATTTGCAGGCGTTGTTTACTTAGCATTTTTAGTTCTGGGATTTATGCTTTCTTTATTCAAAGTTCAATCTCCTTGGGATACAATTGTTTCAACAATTCTTTTAGTAATAATACTTGTGATTCTATTTAGAACTTATGTAGCCACTTTTGTTGAGAAGTTTGAAAAATCAGAAAACAAAAACGAAACACTTCTTCCTTTTATAGAATTTCTAAAAGCTTTTGTAATTTTTATGCAGAAGAAAGATATCTGGAATATTCTCGGTTTTCTTTTATTCTTCCGTTTTGCAGAAGCACAACTTGTAAAACTTGTGCAGCCATTTCTGCTTGATCCAAGAGAAGTTGGCGGATTAGGTTTAACTACTTCTGAAGTTGGTATAGTTTATGGAACGATTGGAATTATTGCCTTAACTGCGGGAGGTTTAATAGGTGGTTATGTAATTTCACGACAAGGATTAAAATGGTGGTTGTGGCCAATGGTAATTATTATGCACACGCCGGATCTTGCGTTTGTTTATCTATCACATTATCAGCCAACTAATTTTATATTAATTAATATTGCTGTTGCTGCTGAACAGTTCGGTTATGGATTTGGTTTTACTGCTTATATGATGTTTATGATTATGGTTTCTCAGGGTGAACATAAAACTGCCCACTATGCTATTTGTACTGGTATAATGGCACTTGGTATGATGCTGCCCGGAATGTTTTCAGGTGCGTTGCAAGAAATGATTGGGTACCCAAGATTTTTTGAGTGGGTTCTTATTTCAACAATCCCGGGATTTATTGTTGCAGGATTAGTAAAGATTGATCCTGAATTTGGTAAGAAGAAAGAAGAACCTGCAAAGGCTTAAAAGAAAATTTATTTTTTATGATATTTAATTCTAATCAAGGGAGAAAAGAAAATGAAATATTTTATCTATTCATTAATTCTATTCATTGGAGTGTTACAGATTAATATGAGTCCACAATCAATGAGTAATGATAATCCATTCTTCAAGGAATACACAACTCCATTTCAAACTCCACCATTTGATCAGATAAAGATCGAGCATTATCTGCCTGCATTTGAAGAAGGAATAAAAATTAAACGCACTGAGCTTGATATAATTATCAATAATTCTGAGGGGCCTACTTTTGAAAACACAATTGCTGCAATTGAAAAAAGCGGGAAACTTCTTACAAAAGTATCTCGAGTATTTTTTAATATCAGTGGATCAAACGGAAATGATGAAACTCAGAAGATCGCTGAAACAATAACTCCAGAATTATCAAAACTGAATAATGATATTTATCTGAATGAGAAATTATTCCAGCGAATAAAATCCATAAACGATGAAAAAGAAAAATTAAATCTAACATCTGAACAATTAAAAGTTCTTGATAATTATTATACGGATTTCGTTCGTAATGGAATTGGACTGGATGAAGAAAAGAAAACCAGACTAAAAAAGATTAACGAAGAACTAAGTATGCTAAGTTTAAAGTTTGGTGATAATCTTCGGAAAGAAACTAATACAATTGGATTAGTAATTGATAATAAGGATGACTTAATCGGACTTCCTGATGCAGCAATTCAAGGTGCTTCGGAACTTGCAAAACAAAACGGTTTGGAAGGGAAGTGGGCTTTCAATCTGCAGCGCCCAAGCTTTACTCCATTTTTACAATACTCTGAGAAAAGAGAATTGCGAGAAAAACTTTATAAGGCATATTTAACTCGCGGAAATAACAACAACGAATTTGATAATAAAGAAATTATAAAAAAAATTATTGCTTTGCGTAATGAAAAAGTAAATCTGCTTGGTTATAAAACTTACGCTGATTTTAAACTTGAAAAGAATATGGCAAAGACTCCCGAAACAGTTAATAAGTTTTTAGCAGATTTGTGGTCACCTGCTTTGGAACAATCCAAAGTAGAAGTAATTGAGATGCAAAAACTGATTGATGCTGAAGGCGGCAACTTTAAATTAGCTGGCTGGGATTGGTGGTATTATTCAGAAAAAGTTAAAAAAGAAAAATATGCACTCGATGAAGAAATGCTTCGTCCATATTTCCAGATGGAAAATGTTCGCAAAGGTGCGTTTGATGTTGCGAGTAAATTATTTGGAATTCAATTTGTAAAACGAAATGATGTTTCTGTTTACCAACCTGATGTTGAAGTATATGAAGTTAAAGAAAATGATGGATCACACATTGGTATTCTTTACACTGATTATTATCCAAGAAATGGTAAACGTGCCGGCGCCTGGATGAGTTATTTCCGTGGTCAATCAAATATTGATGACGAATTTATATCTCCGCTTGTCGTAAATGTTGGAAATTTTTCAAAACCAACTGAAGGTAAACCTGCACTTCTTAGTTTTGATGAAGTTAATACTTTGTTCCATGAATTTGGACATGGCTTAAACGGATTGTTTGGTAAGTCTGTATATCCCGGTGCAAAAAGATCACCCGTTGATTTTGTAGAACTTCCTTCGCAAATAATGGAAAACTGGGCATCGAATCCCGAAGTATTAAAAATGTATGCTAAACATTATCAGACAGGTGAACCAATTCCTGATGAATTGATTCAAAAAATTATTAATTCTGAATATTTTAATAAAGGATTTGAAACGACTGAGTATTTAGCGGCTTCTATTCTTGATATGGCTTGGCATACTCAAACAAGTGTTGAGGATATTGATCCAACAAAGTTTGAAGAATTGAGTTTAAATAAAATTGGTTTGATTCCAGAAATTGCGTCTCGTTATCAAAGTACAAACTTCAATCATATTTTTGGTGGAGATGGTTATTCGGCAGGTTATTATGGTTATATGTGGTCCGGAGTTTTAGATAGCGATGCTTTCGGTGCATTTTTAGAAAACGGTTTGTTTGATAAAGCAACTGCAGAAAGTTTTAGAAGAAATATTTTAGAAAAAAGCGGGAGTGATGATCCAATGAATCTTTACATAAAATTTAGAGGACGCGAACCAAAACCTGATGCTTTAATTCAAAGATTGGGATTTAATAATTAATCTTATTTGGGATCAGACAATTTAGAGATGACATCTTTTTATTAAAGATGTCATCTCTTTTCTTAATAGTATTATCGAAGCAGAATCATTTTCTTCGTTTCAACAAACTCACCAGTTCTTAATTGGTAGTAATAAACTCCACTTGAAAGATGGGAAGCATCAAATTCCATTTCATAATCATTTATAAAAACCGTTCTCTAAAATCTTTTCAATTCCATTCTTACCAACAGAAGTTAAAATTCTTTTTGCACGAATGAATCCGCTTTTTCTGTAATCGCTGTAATAAGGTTTTTCAGGATTGAAACTATTTATTTTTACTCTGCCTGCTGCGTGAATGAAATCTCCATCGCCAATATAAATTGCTACGTGAGTAATTCTTTCTTTTCTGTTCTCATCAGCTTTACGTCCGAAGAAAAGTAAATCGCCGGGCTGAAGATTTTGCCAGCCGTCTTTTGTATCAACCAATTCACCATTATTTACTTGCTGTGAAGCATCGCGTTGAAGAACTATTCCGTTTAAGAAATAAACTGTTTTAGTAAAACCGCTGCAATCCATTCCTTTTGCAGATGTTCCGCCCCATAAATAGGGTATGCCCATAAATCTATAAGCCGTCTTTAAAATTGTTTCTCCGTTTGGATTAAGTTCATTGTACCAATCACTAAATAATTTTGATTCATCTTTTTTTACGTAAGCCTCACGTCCATCAGGATAATTGACCTTAAAGAAATTACCTTCTTCACCAATAACTTTTAATAAATTACCTGCAACAAGATCCGAAACGCGATTTGAAGTAAGATCGGGTTTTGAAAAGGAAAAACCGTACTCATTTAAGTAAATAATTTTTTCAGAATTGTTCCAATTATTGTAAGCGGTTTCATTCATAAATTCTACACCATCATCATCAAGCCAGGAAATGTAACCATCAGGTGTTTGCACTAAATAATAACCATCTTCGCCCTTTTTGTATATTTTAACAGGAGTTCCCAACAAAGCTTGCGTAACTAATTCCGCCGAGTGAGATTCAGTTGCTCTAAAATTTGCAACTGAGAGATTTATTATTCCAAATATTTTATCGCCTAATTTTTTTGAGGGAAGCATTTCAATTCTATCATCATACTTTAAACCGGAATCATTTACAAGTTTAATCAATTCGGATTTTGCTTCTGGGAGATTTGTTTCTCCTTTGATAATAATTTTAATATCAGCTTCAGATATTTCGATATTAAAAATTGCAACTCGTTTATCGGGAGCAAATTTTTCTTTTACTTTGTTAATTATTGTATTTACTTTTTCCATGTTACTAGTTTCTTGTGAATAGCTATTTACTGATAAAAAAGTTGTTATCAAAAAGATGAACAATAGTTTCATTTTTTAACCTGATTGAAGATGAATGAAAATCTTTTCCCAAATATAAAAAAGGCGCCCGTAAAAGGACGCCTTTTTCTAAAACAAATTAAGATTATTTTATTAGTGTCATTTTTCTTCACTGCAGAAAATTTTCCTGATTTAAGTTTGTAAAGATATATTCCGCTTGAAAGTGATGATGCATCAAATTCTTCAGTATAAGTTCCTGCCGGAAGTTCTTTAGTTAACAAGGTTTGCAACTTCTAAACCCAGAATATTAAAGACTTTTAGTTCAACAAAAGACTGTTCCGGTATAGCTAAATGAAATTTGTGTAGTTGGATTAAAAGGATTAGGATAATTTTGTTCAAGCAGGAATTCTGAAGGAAGCAGTTCATCATTTTCAACTGAAACTAAAACTGTTGATAAATTCCATGTTTCACTAAACTCGCCCCAGCCACGGAAATTTTTGCATTTAGTTCTCCAGTAATAGGTTTTATTAGGTAACAGATTGTCATAAACAATATCTGTTTCTGTAAGCATTGAATCAATGAATGAATTATTAAATTGATCATTGTCTGCTATTTCAAACCAATATTTATGTAATCTGCCGGGTGATGATTCCTGACCACTCGAATTCAACACTTGTTGTGTCAATTACAGAAGAATTAGCAGGTGAAATTAACTCAGGTGCAATTGCTTGACAGAGAATAATATGCAACATCACCGTAACAAAAGAGTATCAGGACCATAAGGTGTAGCAGCTCGCGTATCTCCGGCAATGGCCAGCAATTTGTCTTGCACTAATTTGTATAAGTATCCTCTGTCTAGTATCTGTTCTTACCATCAGTCCGCCAAAATAATTTTTGATATCATCAGGAACCTCTAATGGGATCTGACCAATTTAAGAAATCATTACTGAATGATATATGTATATTTTTATTTTTTATCCAGAAGTACATTGTAAAATTACCGTGTACATGCAATGGAGCGTTAAAGTAATTTAATGTATCGGTTGAAGCCAGTATTTAAATTTGCATTCATCGGCGTTGAAAAATCTTTTGAAACTTTCAATTCAGGTAATCCTTGAGAGTTATTATAGAAGTATGCAATATAAACTGCACCTTCGGGAGAAATAACTGCATCAAAGCGATTCCAAGCAACAGCAATATTGTCTGATAGTTGAACCGGAGATTGCCATCCACTGCCATTATTCTGAACATAAAATAGTTTAGGACCATCAGGTTTTATTCTACCCGCATTAAGGGTAGTTTTACCACTGTATCATTAAGCACAATATATTTATCTCAATAAATTTGTCAATACCTGCATCAGTAAATTGAACAACCGTGACTTTTGAACTCCAGGTGTTGGTACGTAGAACTACGTACCCATTCCCAGGCTTCACCTCCAAGGGAACTCCACCCATATCGATTAGCAAGAAAATGAATATTATTATTTCCATCAACAAAAATATTTTCAACTACTGGGCCATAGTTTGATGCACTATGCAATTCAATTTGCTCAATACTCCAGATACCGGAAATGTTGTTTACGCAATAGAGATCATACCAGAACTCATTCGCACTGGTAACTCCTGTTGGATTTGCATAATTATAAAGTGAATGAATTGTAAATGCAATAAAAACATTTCCATTATGATCGATTGCGAGTGCAGCATATCTAATATCACCTTCGTGTCCGGTAATAATCTGCTCTTTACTCCAGGTTTGTCCGTCATCGGTGGATTTATAATAATACAGTTCATAATTATCTACGTATGCAACATGCAGATATCCGTCAACCGGATCCTCAATAAATGAATTTATTGTACAGTGCCCAAAGTTTGTAAAGTAACCGGTGTAAAAAGTTTCACCAACGTCAATATCACTGTATATTGATAAACCAGACTATCAGTAAATAACATTCTGCGCATTAGCTGCTTCAAATGAGATGAATCGACACTGCTAAAAGTTGTAATAAAAAAAGTGTAATTATTGTTTTCATAACGGGCTCCCTTGATTAAATTATTGGAAATTATGAAGGTCGATAAAGTAAAGTAGGAAGTGAATTTAAATTTTAGAGAATAGCGGGACACTGAGTTTCTATACATGTCTGAATATTATCATTTATGATATATTACGTGATGCTCATTCACTACTAAGAAAATTAAATAAATATTTTAATTAATCATTACACGTAATCGTTAATATTGAAGGGAGGTCAAAAGTTGCTAAATAAAAAAGGACTCTTAAGCAGAGACCTTATTAATAAAAAAAGATTTGAAAATTATTTGTATTCAACATCCATATGATAATCCCATTTATCGAAGTAAAGATTCCCACCTCGCCATTCTAATTCGCCGCGCTGGAAATCTACTGTTTCACTTCTTGGAAAAGTTTTTTCAGGGAAAAGTGGTCTTGAAAAATCATCATTAACTATTAAATGATATGGATCAATGCTTCCAAGAAAGAAATATTTTTCATCTTCATTTTCATGATTCAACTAATCCAAAAGATTGATCTGCCGGAACCCAGCCGTAACCCTCAAAATATATTTCGCTCCAATCGTGTAAATTAACTTCACCGGGATGAAGCATCCAGCCGCTTTGCCATTTAGCTGGAATTCCATTGTATCTGCAAAGTGTCATAAATAGCAAAGTTTTAATTCCACAATCTCCGTGCATATTAGTTAAACAATAGTCAGAAATATTTTCAATTGTAGAATATTCTCTCGCTCCAGCCCAGGGAATGTTATTAGAAATCCATGTAAAGATTTTCTTTGAAATCAAGTAAGGATTATTTTCTTCTCCAACAATTTCTTTGGAAAGCTTTTTAATTTTATCTGTAAAAACTATATGCGGCTCATTTTCCTTAGTATGATTTTTATATAATCCTGATTCTTTGTTATAAGGTTTTATTAATTCCGGATAAATAAAATTTACTTCGTTATAATTTTTTACTTCAAGCACCATATTAAAAATGGTAGGTTGATCTTTCATCGCTGGTTTTTGCATGTAGACTGTTCGCTGTGGATTATCATTACTTGCAATTATATATTCATCATTGTTAACTGCGAGCAATTTTACCTCAACCTGTCTTTTATGTCCATCGCGTGGAAAAGGAAGCCAGCATTTTATTATTTCACCATCCGGCACCGCATTTGCATCAACCGTAACTGTATAATTTAAATTAAAGGTTACAGGTTTTACTAAATTTTCCTGTCCGTTTGCTGATTCATCTAAAACTTTCGGAATATATTCTTCAAGAAATGCATCAAGCGGATCTTTTTGAAATCCATCAACTAGTTCTTTTTGTCTTTTTGCTTCTTTCATTTATTCTAAAAAGATTAGAAGCAGCACGTGAGAAGTACCATTTCTTTCCATCAATAACTTTGTATTCAAGTGAACCATCCTTTTCCCATTTTTCTAAATCCTTTTCTTTAGCATCAGGATAATATTTATTAACGAACTTTAGAACATCTTCAGCAGTTTTATTAAAATCTTTTCTTATTCTATCCAATCTTTCTTTTTCAAATTGTAATTCAAACATTTCTTCAGTAGAAATATTTTTATTCGAAAGTTTTTCATCTATCATTTTATCAGCCTCGATGAATCTCCCGGATTTTACAAACTGGTTTATTTCCGGAAATCGTGTTTGCGCTATAATTACAGTTGATAACATAATTAAGGATAAAATTATTTTCATTTAATTACCAATTATTTTTGTTTTTGAATACAAACTTAAAATATTTTAAACATAATTCATCAAACTTTAACTATTTTTGTTTAATTACTTTTCAATCTTTTTGGAAATATAATGAAAACTTCTGAACGTTTGCTTTCGCTTGATGTGTTTAGGGGAATAACTATAATGGGAATGATCCTGGTAAATAACCCAGGAACGTGGAGTGCAATTTATCCACCATTAGCACACGCTAAATGGCACGGATGTACACCAACAGATTTAATTTTTCCGTTTTTTCTTTTTATTGTTGGTGTCGCCATTTCATATTCTCTGAGTAAACGAAAAGCTCAGGGTGGGAATATGAAAAGTCTATATCTAAACATTTTTAGAAGAACAATTATTCTATTTATTTTAGGAATTATACTAGCCGGATTTCCATTCGGAATATTATTTGGGCATGAATTTTCATGGAGCACAATCCGCATTCCGGGTGTGTTGCAGCGTATTGCAATTGTATATATGATCTCATCTATACTTTTTCTAACAACAAATACAAAATTTCAATATTGGTTTACTGGAACAATCTTAATAGTGTATGCGATGTTAATGAGTTTTATTCCAGTACCCGGAGTTGGATATGCAAACTTTGAACCCACCACAAATCTTGCAGCCTGGTTAGATCATTTAGTTCTTGGAACTCATCTCTGGTCCGGAACAAAGGTTTGGGATCCTGAGGGAATATTATCTACTTTACCGGCGATAGCCACTGCAATGTTAGGAATATTTACTGGCAATTGGCTGCGAAGTGAAAAAGATCAGACTACAAAGACTGTTTGGCTTTTTGTGTGGGGCAGCATTTTAATGGTCGCCGGTTGGATCTGGGATGGTTGGTTTCCAATAAACAAAAATATCTGGACGAGCTCTTATGTTCTTTATACAGCCGGATTAGCTTTAAACTTTTTAGCATTCTGTTATTGGTTTATTGATGTTAAAAAAGTTACTTGGTGGATAAAACCATTTCAGGTTTATGGATTGAATGCGATTACGGTATTCTTTCTTTCAGGAATTGTTGGAAGAATAATGTATATGGTTAAATGGCAAAATGCTGAAGGAAGTATTATCACAATTAAAGATTACCTATTTCAAACATTTTTTCTATCCTGGCTTCAACCAATTAATGCATCGTTAGCCTGGGCCGTTATGTATATATTAATTTGGCTTGGGTTGATGTGGATTTTATATGCGAAGAAAATTTTTATAAAGGTTTAAATAATGAAACTACTACTACTGGTTCTTCTAATCTCTATAACAATGTATGCTCAACAAAATCCTCCAGCAACTGTTAAATATGTTGATATAAAAAAATACGCTGGGCTTTGGTACGAGATAGCAAAAATCCCAAACAGTTTTCAAGATCATTGTATCAAAGGCACAACGGCAAAGTATTCTATAAAGGAAAATGGAGAAATTTCTGTTATTAATTCCTGCATTGATGAAGATGGAGAAGTTGACGAGGCTGATGGTGTTGCACGTATTGTTGATAAAAAATCAAACGCTAAACTGGAAGTGAGTTTTGTAAGTTTTTTTGGATGGAGACCTTTTTGGGGTGATTACTGGATAATTGGTCTTGATGAAAATTATCAGTGGGCGATAATCGGAACTCCAAATAGAAAATATGGATGGGTATTAAGCAGAACTTCAAAATTAGAAAACGAAACGATGGACAAAATATTTCAAATATTAAAAGAGCAAGGTTACAATAAAAATAATTTCGAGTTATCTATGCAATAGTTTAAATACCGGGAATTATTTAATTGTACATAAACATTTTTGATGTATATAAATTATTCTAATTCATTCATTTTATAATCCTTTCTACATAAAACTAAAATTCTATTCTTCTTTATTAACTATCTATTTCAAATTTTAAGGATCGTTTCAACAAAGCAAATTGTTTCAATTCTGTTTCATTGAAACGATTTGTTCTAATCTAAATTTCTTAAAATCAAATCTCTATTCCCACTATTGATAATGACAATGAACAGTATGTTTCATATTTGATACAGATAATGCTTGTTAAGCACAAAAATTAGTGGCACAAAGGTTGAGTAATATGAAGCACTTAATTTATTGAAAACAAGGAAAATATGATGAAAAAGCTTCTTTCACTTTTTATAATCCCGATGTTAGCTCTTGTTATTGGATGCTCTGATGATAAAGATGAAAATCAGCCGGTTAATCCAACTAATAAAAGCGTGGCCTCTTGCGAGGGTTGTCATACAAATTATGCACATTTAAAAGAAGTTCACACTCCAGATCCACCTTCTGGCGGCGGGGGCGGATGCGGTGGTGAAGTTCCCCATATCGAACCATATGATAGAGTTTTTATGGGTGGTTCCGGTTATGAAGATTTTAAAAGCGACATACATGGAAAAATTCCCTGCGTCGCTTGTCATAATGGGGTAGACAAAACATCGGATAAATCTGTTGCTCACTCCGGCGATTTTATAAAAAAACCTACTTCTGATGCAGTCGCTAAATGCGGAAGCTGTCATCCAGATATTGCATCAAAATCTGAAAATAATATCCATCAGGGTTGGGGACAAAAAAGTATGGTATGCCTTCGCGCTGGTGTAGGAAATGTACCAAACGGATTTAATGCACTTAGTCAGGCAATGAAAGATGGTTATAATACTAATTGCGGTAAATGTCATGCAACTTGCGGAGATTGTCACGTAAATCGGCCTAAAGCAGGAGGCGGCGGATTATATAAATCACATAGTTTCTTTAAATCGCCAAATATGATTGATCATTGTACAACTTGTCATACTAGCCGCGGCGGACATGCCTATTTCGGTGTCGGCGCCGGAACAGTACCGGATGTACATCTAACCCAAAGTGGATTTAGCTGTATGAGCTGCCATACAAAACATGAAATTCATGGTGATGGAAATTTATACGATCAACGTTATAAATATCCTGAACTTCCAAAATGTACTAACTGCCATACAAATATTAATAACTCAAATCCGTTTCACACTAAACACATAAGTACATTTAGCTGTAATACTTGTCACTCACAAGATTATAATAACTGCGGAAGTTGTCATATTGGTAGTGAAGAAGGTGCAAGAATCCATTCATATCAAGGGTTTAAAATTGGAATGAATCCTATTAAGGATACAAAACCACAATTTGAATTTGCACTATTAAGACAATCATTAATGGCGCCTGATAGCTGGCAAAATTATGGTATTCCTAATCTGGTAAATTTTGATGTAAGACCAACTTACAAATACACTACACCTCACGGTCTTATAAAAATTACAACTCGCACAGGCTATAAAGATGGCAGCGGAAATTGGGTAACCTATACAAATTGCGCAGAGGGATGCCATATTATAAAGAATCCTGATGGATCCTATAAGAACAAAGAGCTTTACTTATTTGATTCGGATTGTCTACCGTGGGAAAAACAAGCAAATACAGGAATTGTAGTTGACGGAAAACTTCCGGCGAGCTGGCAAGTAAATTAGTTAAAAATAAATAATACACTTAAACAAAACTTTAGGAGAAAGTACTATGAAAAACAGAAAATTAATGAATCTGTTATACTTATTAATCATATCTTCAATGATATTCTTTAATGCTGGATGTAGCGAAGATGAAACACCACCAGTTGTTCCACCTACTGTAAATGAGAGCGAAGTTCTCGTTCAATATTTAGAAGCTAATGGTGATTTTATTAATACACTTGCACCAGCTATGATAACAGCAACAGATGTAAACGCATTATTAAATGATCCAACAGTAGCTATTATTGATATTAGAAGTGCAACAGATTATGCAACTGGCCATATTCAAGGTGCAGTAAATGTTACAATTCCAAATTTAGTATCATATTACACTTCAAATAATTTAGCATCAAAATCAAAAGTTGTTATTACTTGCTATACCGGACAATCAGCAGCTTTTGGAGTTACTATTTTAAGATTAGCTGGTTACTCAAATGTATTTGATTTAAAATGGGGAATGTGCAGCTGGGCTTATCCAACCTCTTGGAACAATAAAAAAATTGAAGGTCAAACAAGTCCAATCACCAAGCAAATGACAGCTAATGCAAAGAATGCAGCTGGAAATTTGCCTACAATAAGTACTGGTAAAACTACTGGTGCTCAAATATTAGCTGCTCGCTTGGATACTTTGTTAGCTCAGGGTTATACACCTGCTAGTATTTCTCGTGCAACGTTATATGCAAATCTTTCTAATTATTATATTATTAATTACTGGCCGGTTGCAGAGTACGATTTAGGTCATATTGAAGGAGCAATTCAGTACACACCAAAACAAGATTTAAAACTTTCAACTTTCCTAAAGACTTTACCAACTGACAAACCAATAGTTGTTTATTGTTATACTGGTCAAACATCATCCCATGTTGCTGCCTTTTTAAGAGCATTAGGATACGATGCAAAGTCACTTAGCTTTGGTGCTAATAATTTGTTCTATGATACTATGCCTGGAACAAAATGGTTAGATACAGAATGTAAAAATTTCCCTGTAGTCCAATAATTATTATTAATTTTTTTTAACTGCCTGTAGATTTAATTATCTTCAGGCAGTTTAATTTTATAGTTGCTTTATTATGAGCGAAATGCTTGCAAATCAATATTTTATGGTAAGAAGATTTTCTGATGCAGAATCAGCATTTGAAAATGTGATTGCTCAAGATCCGTTAAATAAATTTGCAAAAAAGAAAATGATCATTTGTCTTATACAAAACGGAAAAATTAGAAAAGCTTTAGATTTATTTTACAAAGTTATAAGTGAAGATATTACTATCATCACAAACACTAATATTTCAGACGATGATTGTCCGTGTCCGGAAATCATATCAAAGTTTGAATGTCTTAATGAACCAGAATTATCATTCCAATCTAAATTAGAAATCCTTGGTATGCTCTGGCTCTACTGCGATTATTATAAATCAATTCAGCAATTTGAAAAGTTAAAAGAATTTAATCCCAAAGAACCTATTTACTCAGACATCTTAAAAATCTATAAAGATTTTGTTATCTCTAAAACCACTTAAGAATTTAGTTAATAAATATTACCGCTCCTGGCCCTAAAGGCAAACCTAACACAAACCAAATAATAAAAAGTATCACCCAAATAATAAAAAATGTAATTGTGTAGGGAATCATTGTTGCAATTAATGTTCCAATTCCTGTTTTGGGATCATACTTTCCAACAAATGCAATGATTAATGCAAAGTAAGACATCATTGGGGATATAATATTGGTTGTGCTATCTCCAACTCTGTAAGCAGCCTGCACAACTTCAGGAGAATATCCTAGCAGCATAAACATTGGTATAAAAACAGGAGCCATAACGGCCCATTTTGCGGATGCGCTTCCGATAAATAAATTTATAATTGCAGAAATTATTATGAATGCAATCAAAAGTGGAATAGGACCAAGCCCCGAAGACTTTAAAAGATTTGCACCTTCAACGGCTACTATCATTCCAAGGTTCGTCCAGTTAAAAAATGCAACAAACTGCGCAGCAAAAAAAACTAATACGATGTAAGAACCTAGCGTCTCCATCGATTTGTTCATCCCTTTAATTACATCGTTATCGTTCTTAATTGTTTTAGCACCGATTCCGTATGCAATTCCTGCAATTACACCGCCAAAAAATATAAATGATACGATACCGCTTAAGAATGGAGATTTTAGAATACTTAATGTTTTCGGATCTCTTAGAAATCCATTTTCAGGAATTATTCCTAACGCAATGATTATGCTAAAAACCCCAACTGCAACAGCTGCATACCATAAACCTTTTTTTTCATCTTTGGATAATGGTTTAATCTCATCAGCTTTTTCTGTTCCTTGATAAGTACCTAAACGCGGTATAACTATTTTTTCAGTAACCCAGGTACCTGCGGCTGCAATAAAAAATGTTGATACGACCATAAAATAATAATTTGCTGCAGCGTTTACTTCGTAGGCGGGATCTATTATATGTGCAGCTTCTTGTGTTAAACCTGCAAGCAAAGGATCAATAGTCCCAAGTAAAAGATTAGCGCTGTAACCACCGGAGACGCCTGCAAATGCCGCAGCTAGACCTGCAATAGGATGTCTACCAACTGCTAGAAATATTATTGCTGATAGAGGAACAAGTAATACGTATCCAATTTCACTCGCAGTGTTAGATAAAATTCCAGCGAAGACAATTACAAATGTTAAAAGGTTTTTGGGAGCTTTGATAACAAGTAAACGTAAAGATGTTCCAATTAATCCGCTATGCTCTGCAACTGCAATTCCTAAAAGAGAGACTAATACAGTTCCTAAGGGTGCAAAATTTGTAAAGTTTGTAATTAGATTTAAAATAATTTTATGCAGTCCCTCAACGGAAATCAAACTAACTGGTCTTATTTCAAGACCGGTGCCCGGATGTATAACCGAAAAATTAAATAAACTAACTATCCACGATAATACGATTACACCTAATGCAAATAAAGCAAAAAGTGTTGTTGGATTTGGAAGTTTGTTTCCAACTTTTTCAATTATTCCTAAAAATTTCTCAACTATCATATTTGATTTTACAGAATCTGTTGTCATTATTTTTCTCTTGGATTATTTAGAATGGTAACAAAGAAATCAGAAAATTTATTCCAATATATAAAAAATATTTTTCTATTTATTTTGTAAACGCAAATGTTAATTTGAGCAGGTAAATTACATGGAGATTTGAGTACTGAGAAATAAGTATTTAGAGTAAAAAACTATTTTGAATAATGAATTAATCTAACTTTACCATCAAAATCTGTAGTTATGATTTGATTATTATCGAGAGGTTGAATTGTGTTTACAAATCCATTAGAAATTTTATGCTGCCAAATTATTTTACCGGTTTGAGAATCCAAAGAATATATCATTCCATTTTTTGTTGGATAAAAAATTACACCATCTTTTTCAACAATTTGTGCAGAGCTAATATCATAACCGAATCCGCAATTTGTGATCCATAAAGGTTCGTTTAATTTTTCTGAAACTGGAAGAGCAAGAATTGAATCATTCATTGTTCGAATAAAAAGTGTTTCTCCATCGTGGGATAAACCTATTGTTTCTCGTACTTGATATTTCCCTGTTCTCCAAATTTCATCGCCAGTTTCGATATTCAACGCCGTTAATTTTCTATCCGGAGCAACAAAGAAAACAATATCATCAGAAACAACCGGAATGCAGGCAGCAGGGGAATAGAATGTCCCACTCTGATCACCTTTCCATTTCCAGATTAATTTTCCGGATTCAGAATCGAGACAATAAAAATGTTCATCCCAAGCTCCAAATAAAATTTTATCATCATAAAAAACAGGTTTAGTTTCTACAAATCCGTTTAAACCCTTAAACTCCCAAATTAAATTACCTGTTTCTAAATCGATAGCTCTAAATACTCTATCACTGCTTCCGATGTACACAATATCATCTTCAATAGTTGGGCTGCCAAGAACTGCAGCGCTTGTTTTGTAATTCCATATCAAGTTCCCATTTTTAGAATTTAAACAGTAGATTGAACTATCTGCACTTCCAAAAACCAAGTATTCGCAGTGAAGTGCTGCAGTTGAGTATATAGCATTTTGTGTTTTGAATTTCCAGTTGATTGACCCATCTACAAGACTCAAAGAATAAAAATATCCTGAAGCATCGCCAATAAAAACGGAACCGTCTTTTCCAACTGTGGATGCCCCAATTGTATAACCGCTGTTAAATTCCCAAACAGTTTTTATGTTTGGATACTTTTCATTGATTGAATAATCAGGACGAGGTTGTTCAGTAATTAACGCTTCAAAGTTTCGTTGTTGTAGTGGAAGTTGATACCATAGTTTAGATTTTATAGTTGGTGTTCTTTCAGAAAAATAAATCGAATCATTTTTAATTTCGACCAAAGTATATCCGCCAATTTCTTTATTCGCTCTTAAATTTGATCTACCCATTATCCCGGGGATTGACTCAAAATCATAAATTTTATTTCTATGACCATGGCCAAATAGAACAACTTGTGTATTGATATTTTTTAATCTATCCAACATTTCATACCAGTTATGCAATTTCTTCATTGAGCGGATAATGAGTTATAAAAAATATTGGCTGATTAGAATTTGGAAGAGATGCAATCAAGGAATCAAACCAGCGCAAATCCTCGGGTGCCCAATGACCATCAGCCATTCGCATTCTAGGTCCCTGGTGCAAACCCAATGAACAAAAATTTATCATACTCAAAAACAAAACGATCGTTTCCCCAAAGTTTAATAAAATCCGTACAACCCGATTCACTCCATTTTGTATCGTGATTACCCGGAATTATATAATAAGGATTTTTAAGATCATCAAGAATAGTCTTCGCCAATGTCAATTCATCCAAAGTACCTGTTGCAGTTATATCTCCTGAAATTATTGTAAACGAAATACTGTCTTGAAGAATTAATATCATCAACACTTCTTTGTAAATCTTCTGCCGCTGTTGGATAACCTATATGGATATCTGTTAACCAGGCAAATTTAAAGTTAGATTGAGCAAAGGTAAGATTTGTAAATAATAAAAATAGAAAAAAAATATTAGAGCATTTAAAGATGACATCTTTTAGAAAGATGTCATCTTTTTTTATAATTATTTTATTCAAAATTAGAATGTTACTTTTATATTATTAACGAAGAAGAACCATCTTTTTACTTTGCTTAAAACTTTCAGTAATCAAAGTATAAAAATATATGCCGCTTGAAACATTAGTTGCATTAAAGTTTACGGAATAATTTCCTGCAGCAAGATTATCATTTACTAACGTTGCAACTTCTTTTCCAAGTATGTCTGTAACAATAATTTTTACATTAGAAGTTTGCGGAACACTAAACTTTATTTGCGTACTTGGGTTAAATGGATTAGGATAATTTTGTGCTAATGTGAATTCAGTTGGAGTTATTCCACTAACTTCTTCAACATCCGTAGGACTAAAAGTAGCTGTTCTCAAATCATCAAAATAATAAGTACCTATATTTTGATTTCCAGATACATAAGTCATCTGGTAACTATCAAAACTTAATGGTGGTTCAAAAACATTGTTACCTATCCAGTTACCGGTTTGCCCGAGAGATAAATCCCATGTAACTAGTTTCCAACCAATCCAATCTACATCGTACCAAGGACTAACCTCAAAATTACCTGGTGCTGTTTCTCTTAGAGCAAATCTAAATTTATTGTTTGATCCATCGCCAAAAAGAAAAACCTGTAACAATGTGTTTGGTTGAAAAGTTGGTGATGATGGGGAGAAGTATTCTCTTATCAACCAATTTGGTGCAGATGTATCCCAACCATAATTGAATTGCTGAGATTTTGTACTGCCCGTGTTTGCATTTAAGACTGTTGTTGAACTTTGCATACTCGTTGAAGGAAGTAAGATTCCAACTGTACTTCCGGAAATATTGGGCTGCCACCAACTTCCAATACCGTTTTCATAATTATCAATTATAGTTTGCGAGAAATAATTTGAATTTCCTGTGGAGAATTCAACATTATAGTCCGAAGTTGTAGGATTGCCAAACACATCTTCAATTCCAGCTTCTACTTTTATAGTATAAGCTTCATTTTCTACTAATGGAGTTGTAACAAAAAAGTTTAAAACACTTCTTCCATTCACAACGTAATGTCTTAATATTCCATTAGCATTAGTTTGTGTTGAATTTCTTACAATTTTAAATCTGCTTGAAATTGTAGATGTCTTTAAAAGCTCACTAAATGATATATTAATCACCGGTTTGTATTCAACATTTGCAGACCCGGGAGTTGGATAAGCATCAGAAACTTCTGGTGCTGTTACATCAGCAATTTTTGTTTTAACAATTAGAGTATAAGGGTCTCCTCCAACACCGTTGCTATCACCATCAAATAAATGTCCAAATTTACCTTCAGCACTTCCACTTATAGTGATATTATATTGTGTATTAAAACTAAAATTGGCTGTGTTTATTTTTAAAGTTTGATCATTATTACTCCACGCAGTTGTGTAATTTACAGACGGAGTTATAGAAAGATTTGCTTCAACCGAAACTTTATTCATCTGTCTCGTAAAATTTAATATAATATCCTCTACACCTGGATATAAACTATCATTTTGTGCAGGTATTGTGGATGAAATTCTTGGTGGAATATTTGAAACTAAGTTTACATCTTTAAAAGTAAAAAATGTATCAGCCATCGTTATGTTCACACTAAATTGATCATAACCCGGAGCTGAAACCTCTAAAGAATGTGTTCCTGCCGGAATTCCTTCAAAGTAATAAAATCCGTTTCTTAGAAGATTAGGATTAGTTGAATATTGATAAAATAAAGATTGATATGTATCTGTTGTATCAACCTGGCCATTTAATGACACAATTGCACCGTTAATTGCCAGATCAGATTCAAGATCCTTAACTACACCCACCGAAGTTCCTGCAAATGGACGAATCAAGTCATGATACTTAAGTATTGTCCAGAACATGGTTTTAGCTTCAAGTCGCTTCCAGCTTTCATTCATATTCAACTGGTTCTGGGTCGGATTTGTGTGGAATCCAGCCTCACTTAATTCTGAAGCCATATTAGTTTCGCGGTTAACATGAAGATAAGGCCAGGGGTTGTTAACTTGATAGAAATCTCTGTCTCCCATTGCACCGCGGGTTGTAGTTCTCATTCCTGCCGTGAGCAAACCCACCATTATTTGAGACATCTTTTTACCGCCGAAAGGTGTCTTTTCAGGGCCACCAATTCCAATTTGTCCCCACATAATTAATGTACTGTTTGAAGTTGGCGAAGATGAAGCATCACTATGGATGGAGTGATAATGAGCGGCACCAAGTGCATTTGCCTGATCAGTTCTTTGAGTTAAGGATACTTGAACGATATCATCCGTTCTGCAAATGTAAACTGTGTCTATGTCAGTCCAATCCAAGAGCATTTGTCTTAAGTTTAATCCTACTCGTAAATTTTTCTTTGCTTCTGAGTAGCCGTAAATGCCAACATTTTCATTTTGACTGTGACCCGGATCTAAATAAATATTCCAGCCAGATAGACCTGTAACTTGCTGAGCAAATACTGCTGATGAGAATATTGATAGAAAAATTATTAAGAATCCAGTTAATAAAATTTTAGTTGATTTATTTTTTTTCATTTTTAATTTCTCCATTACTCAATATTCATTAAATAAATTGAACCATCATTAATAGCATCAAATACAATTGATTTGCCATCTGGTGCAAGACTAGGATTCATTTCATTTTTATCATTTGTGTTAGTTAGATTTATTTTCTGTGTACCATCAGCGTTTATTATATAAATATCTGATGCGGTTATTTCTTGTCCATTATCTTCAGCTATCATATAAACTAATTGTCTGCTGTCTGATGACCATCGTGGTCTGTTTCCTTTACCAAGATCAATTAAATTGGATCCATCAATATTCATCACAAACATATTTCCACTCATCACTTCAAAAACCATTTTAGAATTATCTGGAGACGAAGAAATGTTGATATACTGTGCGTCTTTTATCGGTTCAAAAGAGCGTTCAGAATTTTCATTAAAGTTTTTTACAATAAGCTTATTATTTTTTTCAAATACAATAAATTCACTATTACTCTTGTTACTATTTGATTTATTGGTAACAAAAACTTCATCCTGTGATTTTGCTGGAAGAAAGATTTTTGTATCACCATCAGCCCATAGTGGTAAATACGGCATCATGGTTATGTAATCAGTTAGTTGTTTGGATTCATTTGTTGTGATATCAAAAACTTTTACAGCATTATATCTTCGCATCTCCTCATATTTTGCAACACGAGTTAATATTGATTTTGAATCCGAAGACCATTTAAATGAGAAACCTGCTGCCATTTCATCCGTTAACTGAACCGATTTATTTGATTGCAGATTATATATCCAGATACCCTGATAATTAGATTTTGTGTAAGCAATATTTTTTCCATCAGGGGAAAATACCGGATTTAATACTGCATCTTCAGCTGAACCGCTTACAATAAGTTGATAATTATTTTGTGCCGAAATTAAAATAGAAAAGAAAAACAAAAATATTAAAAGTAGTTTTTTCATTACTTAAAACCTGTTATATAATTTAAAATTGACGGCATTATTTCATGCTTATTTTCTATCGTTAAAATAAAAAAAAAATAACTGACAATCAGTCTATTTTTTTATTTAATGTGGTTATATTTTTGGTATAATCAAAATCAAATGGAATGAAAGAACATGAAAAACCTAATTACAATTTTTATACAGCAAAGCAATCCCAAAGAAAATGAAAAAACTATAAAACGATTCAGTGAATCGCCATTAGTAAAAGAGATTATATTAATTTCTGGTGATGAAAAATTTTCATCATTTGAAAGTGCAAAAGTTATTTATTGCCAAAGCTTTACCAGCAGCCAAACAATTAATACTCTAGCTAAGTATACCTCCACAGAATATGCGCTATTAATTCAAGGTGAAAAATCTGTAAAGCCGGGCCAGTTTTGTCTCGATAGGTTTTATCAGGTTGCAGTAAATACGGGAGCCGCTATAGTCTATTCAGATTTTTATGAAGAGGAGAAGGGGAATCGTACCGCTCACCCTGTTATAGATTATCAGGAAGGAAGCTTAAGAGATGATTTTGACTTTGGAAACATACTTTTTATCAAATCAGAGTTTCTTAAAAATATTTCATTAAAAGATAGTACTGATTTAACATTTGCCGGTTTGTATAATCTGCGGTTGCAGCTTTCTAAATACGGTCCGATAATTAGAATTCCGGAATATCTTTATACAATAGAAAGTTCAGAAGAAGTCGGGACAGAGGATAAACACTTTAGTTACGTAGATCCCAAAAACAGGCAAGTGCAGATTGAAATGGAAAAAGTTGTAACGCAGCATTTAATGGACGTTGGAGCGTATGTTCATCCGCCGTTTAAAGAAATTGATTTAGCATCTAAGAATGAATTTGAGTTTGAAGCATCAGTGATAATACCAGTAAGGAACCGAGTTAAAACTATTAGTGATGCAATTGAATCTGTGCTAAAGCAAAAAACAAATTTTAAATTTAATTTAATAGTTATTGATAACCATTCAAATGATGGAACTACTGAGGCTATTTCAGCATTCGCTAAAAAAGATGAAAGACTCATTCATTACATTCCTGAAAGAAACGATCTTGGAATTGGCGGCTGCTGGAACGCAGGTGTACATCATCAAAAGTGCGGAAGGTTTGCTGCTCAATTAGACAGTGATGATATTTACAAAGATGAAAATACATTGCAGTCGATTGTAGATTTATTCCATGCTGAAAAATGTGCAATGGTTATTGGTTCATATCAGATAACAGATTTTAATCTTAAAGAATTGCCTCCCGGATTAATTGATCATAAAGAATGGACTAATGACAATGGGCCGAATAATGCATTAAGAATAAACGGACTTGGAGCACCACGCGCATTTTATACACCGGTTTTAAGAGATATAAAAATACCAAACGTTAGTTACGGAGAAGATTATTCAGTTGGATTAGCAATAAGCAGGCTTTACAAAATCGGAAGAATTTATCATTCATTATATATGTGCAGAAGATGGGAAGGAAACTCTGATGCGCAATTAGATATTGTAAGAATGAATGCTAATAATATTTATAAGGATAGAGTTCGAACTTTTGAACTATTGGCTAGAAAAAAATTAAATACCGAACTTCAATGAACATAACAAAACAGGGTTAACAATAGAACTATAAAAACAATTGACTTTAGAAACTAATTTATTTACTTTTTACTATAAAATTAATTCAATTTTATTTTTGTTCTGATTCATAATTGTCTGGAAAAAAGAATATATAATATATTCTTTATCAGAACTGCTCCCCGGGAACCGAAGAGACTAAATTTAGGAGTAATATTATATGAGAAAACTGCTACTCATTAGCATACTCGCACTACATATTTTTTCAATCCACATCTTTGCACAAGTAGGTAAAATAACTGGCGTTGTTAAAGACGCATCCACTGGCGAAGCCTTAATAGGTGCAAACGTTTTGATTGAAAATACTACAATAGGAGCCGCTACAAATATTGATGGTTACTTTGTTATACTAAATGTTCCCCCAAAAACGTATAACTTAAAAGCATCAATGGTTGGATACGCTCCAAGTATTTATAAGGATGTGCGTGTAAGTATAGATCAAACTACAGAAGTTAATTTTAATTTAACCTCAAATACATTCCAAACCGATGAAGTTGTTGTTATTGCAACAACTCCGATTGTTCAAAAAGACGTATCCTCTAGTCGTGTTAACCTGAATGTTGAGGAAATAGAAAACTTACCAGTCTCCAGCATTAGTGGAGTTATTGGTTTACAAGCCGGAGTTAGAAGCGGATTGGAAATTAGAGGCGGTGCTTCTGATCAAACAGCATTTTTAGTAAATGGTGTTACGCTAAGAGACGAAAGAAATAACTCTCCTTTCACCGGAATAAGTTATTCGGCAATCGATCAGGTTCAGATTCAAACTGGTGGATTTAATGCCGAATATGGTAATGTTAGATCTGGCTTAATCAATGTTGTTACAAAAGAAGGTTCTCGAGATAAATATTCTTTTAGTTTGATTAGCCGATACAAGGCAGCATCTCAAAAACACTTTGGCATTTCACCACACGATCCCAGCTCTTATTGGATAAAACCATTTGTGGATCCACAGGTTGCATGGTTTGGAACGGAAGCTCTTGACCCAATTTCAGGTTTACCTGTTTGGGATACATATACTCGAAATCAATTTCCTCAATTTGATGGCTGGGTAGCCGTTGCAGAAAAAACTTTGCTTGATGATGATCCTACGAATGACTTAACTCCTGAACAGGCTCAGAAAATATTTTTATGGCAGCATCGAAGGATTACTGATATTCAGAATCCGGATTATGAAATTGATGCTAGCTTTGGTGGACCAGTACCATTCGGTCAATCTTTAGGTAATCTTAGGTTTTTCCTTTCATACAGGCAATCTGAAAGTATGTATGTAGTTCCATTATCAACAGATGGAGTAGATGATAAAGTCGGACAATTAAAAATAACGTCTGATATTGGTGAAGGTAAAAAATTGATGGTTCAAGGTTTACTTAGTCAGGTTATAGGTACTAATGATAATAATGCCGGTGTAGCAGGAATTTTTAGATCACCGGAAAGCATCGGTGCGGTAATGAACAGAGTAAGTTATATTGATGCAAGAATATTTGCACCTGATTACTGGGCTCCAAGCACAATAGATTACAGATCATTTGGTGGTAAATTTACAGATGTAATTAATCCTTCTACACTTTATGAAGTTACTTTAAGCTCTTTTACATCTGAATACAGCACTAACCCTGGCCGAATTAGAGATACTGCAAAAATTTATAATGTCGGTGGAATATTTCTAGATGAAGCACCATTTGGATTTGCTGATTATCCTTCCACTGGAATAAATGGTTTAAGAATGGGAGTTGGATTCAGTAATTCTCGCGATTCGAGTGTTGTCAGCGTTTACTCTGCTAAGGTTGATTTTCAAACTCAGCTTGACCAAATAAATAATATAAAAGCAGGTATTGAATTAAACTATACAGATAACCGTGTTAATTATGGTTCAGTTGATAAATTTTTACCAAGCGGCAGATCAAGATCTGTTTGGAGCAATTTTCCAATTCGAGGTGCCTTCTACATTCAGGATAAATTAGAGTTTGAAGGAATGGTTGCCAATGTTGGTGTAAGATTTGACTATTCCGACCCACAGGGAGAATGGTATGAATACGATCCTTATAACAAAGCTTTTGCTTCTGAAAACTCTCTTGGATTAGATACGCTTCTTAAAAAAGTAACCGTTGATAAACAATTAGATGTAAGTCCACGAGTTGGTATATCTTTTCCAATTAGTATTGACAGCAAGCTGTATTTTAACTATGGACACTTTAGGCAAATGCCTACTCCAGAAAATCTATTCTTATTAAGAAGATTTTCTGATAATAACGCAGTTACCAGAATTGCAAATCCTAATAATCCATTACCAAAAACAGTTGCATATGAGTTAGGCTATGAGCAAAATTTATTTGATGAATTACTAGTAAGAGTTGCAGGATACTATAAAGATGTTTCTCTACAATCCAGACTTGTTACTTATATAAGCAGAGATAATAAAGTAAGCTATTCCAGAACAGAACCAAATAACTATCAGGATGTTAGAGGATTTGAATTAACTTTAACTAAAAACAGAGGTGAGTGGGTTCAAGGATTTATTAACTATACATATGATGTAAGAAGCGCTGGTAACTTTGGTTTTGGAACATATTATGAGAGTGCTTCTCTACAAAGAAATTATGAAGCAACTACAACTTCTGTTTATCAGGAAAAACCAATACCTCGTCCATTTGCTAATGCAAATATTGATTTTTTTACGCCAACTGAATTTGGACCTAAAATGGGAAGCCTTAATCTACTTGGAGATTGGAGAGCAAGTTTTGTTGCCTCCTGGACCTCAGGCTATTTCTTCTCATGGGCAGGCGGTGGCAGCATACCGGGAGTTGAAAATAATGTTCAATGGAATGATTTCTGGAATGTTGATCTAAGAATTAGTAAAACATTTAGATTCATGGGTATTGATCTTCAAATTTTTGCTGATATCAATAACTTGTTTAACTACAAGTATATGACAACATACGGTTTTGTTGATAATAATGATTATCTGGCCTATATGAAATCATTACATCTGCCGGCCGAAGTGTATGATGAAAGATTTGGGTATGTTAACATCCCTGGTGATGATAAACCCGGTGATTATAGAACAGGCGCTTATATTCCTTGGGATGAAAATGCATCTGAAAGTGAAAAAGAGGAGTGGAGAAAAAATAAATCATACATAGATATGCCAAATCAGGAATATTTTGCATTCCTTAACCCAAGAGATATTTATTGGGGTTTAAAATTATCTTTAGAGTTTTAATTAGATATTAGAGGAAATAAATGAAACACAATATTTTAAGAATCAAATTTATAAATCTATCAGTTCTTCTGATTCTTTTCGGTTTTTCTTCCGCTGTATATCCTCAATATGCTATAAAGTGGATGTCTGCCGGTTCATTACATAACTGGTATTCCGAAATTGGAAGCGAAATAGAAGAAGGATTTGTAAAAGAGCAGCAATATGGTTTACAGTGGCCTGCAATCAATTCAAGACAGGATATTCAAGCTGCAAAAGGTCTTTGGATAGGAGTAACTAATTTTACTGATCCTACTGACCCGCAAAGTCCATATCCGCATAAAGTAGTGCACGTTGGCCCAAGAGTTACTGGTGCGGGAGAATTTTTTCCGCTTGAATTTAAAATGACAAGTCAATTCGACCCTCCATTAGTTTTTGTTGATAATGATTTGTCTCTTGATAAATCTGTTGATAATAATGATGTTGATCCAAACCTTTTTGCAGATCGAATTATCGTTAATAAGGTAAATACGCAAATTGGTATTACTATGACTCGTCGGATATTTCAATTTAGTCAAGAATACCATGATAATTACATTGTTTCTGAATATACATTCAAAAACACAGGCAAATTTGGATCGCGGGTTACCGCCTGCTACTTTAAATGGCGTTTACTTTTATTATCAATTTAGATTTGCAGTTTGTGCAAATGTTAGAAATGTTATTGGTAATTCCACAAGTTGGGGAATTAACACGATGAATGATGCCCGCGGTGATGGTGTTAGAGTTGATACCGATAATCCAGATAATTTGAGATTTCAATATATGTGGCATGGAAAACTACCATCATTTACAAGATACGATAATATCGGCGGTCCAATTTGGAGTTCCGCTCTTTGGGTAGAACCAGGTGATACAGTTGGTCGTTTAGGAGCTTCTCAGTTTGCTGGTGTTGTTACTTTACATGCTGATGTTTCTGCAACCGATAAAAACGATGATCCGTTACAACCAAGAACAACGTCCTGGGAAGGATCGGATGAGCCGTTAACATCAAACAACGATTCTTTCAACAAAGCAAAGATGACTCAAGAATATGCCTGGATGACAGCGGGTCATAAGTCACCTCGTCATGCAAATGCAGTTGAACCAACAGATTATCCCGGTTTTATTTCACCTACGGGTGACCCAGCCATTGGTACTCCGGGTGGTTTTTCTTTTACAAATGGTTACGGACCTTACACACTTGCACCGGGTGACAGCATAGTTATTGTTATTGCCGAAGCTGTTGATGGTATTAGTCGTGAATTGGCAACGGAAACAGGTATTAAATACAAAACAGGACAAATTACGGCACAACAAAAAAATGAAGTTGTTTTCCAAAGCCGTGATTCATTATTCTATACCTTTAGAAGAGCTAATGCAAATTATCAATCAGGCTACAATATTCCTCGACCTCCGCTACCTCCTAAAGTATTTAATGTAAACGGTGGAGGTGATAGGATAGCACTTTCCTGGGAAACTTACGATGATCCAGGTGCTAATCTTGAAGGATTTGAAATTTACCGGGCAACAGGAAAATTTGATAGTGCTTATACATTAATACACACTGCGGGTCCTACGGATAGAAGTTTTGATGATGTCTCTCCTATACGTGGCCTTTCTTATTATTATTATATAGTTTCTGTTGGAACTGAAACCTCAAATACCGGTGTTGGATTAACACCATCTGGTAAATTAAGAAGCAGCAGATACTATACACAGACATATAATCCTGCTATTCTAAAACGACAGGCTGGAACAAATATGGATGATATTAGAGTTGTTCCAAATCCATATAATATTTCAGCTGCCAGCGACTTAGGTTTTGGCGAGTTAGCTCAGAACAGATTATATTTCTTCAATATCCCCGGTAGATGCGATATTAAAATTTACTCAGAGCTTGGAGAACTAATTGCAACTATTGAACACACTGATGGTAGTGGTGATCAAGCCTGGGATTCTTTAACATCATCAGGTCAGATTGTTGTAAGCGGAATCTACATCGCTGTTATCGAAAATAAAGATACAGGCGAAAAGAAGATCGTAAAATTTGTAATCATTAGATAACGGAAATAAAATTTTATGAAAACAAAAATGAAAAAAATACTAATAAATTTTGCTCTGATTATTCTGATGATTTTAATGCAGAGCCAGTTAACATTTTCCCAACAGCAAAAATTAGCACAAACCGGTATGAAATTTCTAAATGTTTCATTAGATGCTCGTGCAAGTGCTTTTGGAGATGCAATTACATCAATTGAAACAAATAACTCCAGTGCTATGTTTTATAACCCTGCTTCAATGGCAAGATTTAGTGGCCTGGCTGACATAACTTTAGGATCTACACAGTTTATTGCTGATATTAAATACTATAATGCAGCCGTTGCTTTTGCTCCCTTTAATGGTGATTACGGTGTTATAGGATTTAGTTTTGTATCGGTTGATTACGGTGAATTCTTAGGTACGGTTAGAGCAAATAATGAGCAGGGATTTTTAGATGTTGGTACCTTTAGTCCAACTGCAATTTCTTTTGGCATCGGTTATGCAAAAGCTCTATCAGAAAAATTTTCTGTCGGCGGTAATGTAAAATATGTAAGACAATCACTTGGTACCAGTGTTGTTGGCGATGTGGTTACTGATCCTAGCGGTGCATATGCTTCTGCAACTACCGAAGAAAATGAATTGGGTGTATTAGCTTTTGATTTTGGTGTCTTATATAAAACCGGATTTAAAAGCCTAAACATTGGAATGAGCGTAAGAAACTTTGCACGTGAGGTTAAGTACAAAAAAGAAGGCTTTCAAATTCCTTTGATATTTCAGATTGGTGCGTCATTTAATTTTGCGGATCTTCTGGATGTTGATAAGAATGAGCATTCATTATTACTAACAGTTGATGCTAATCATCCAAGAGATTTTCCTGAGCAGATTCTTATTGGTACTGAATACACTTTTATGAATTTGATTTCATTAAGAGCTGGTTATTCTGCTCCAAATGATGAAAGAAATTTCAGTGCTGGTGTAGGACTTAAAAAAGATCTCGGTGGATTAAATCTTTCAGTTGATTATGGTTATACTCCTTTTGGAGTATTTAATGATGTACATAGAATTTCATTAAACTTTGCTTATTAATTTTATTAACTTAATCGAAAATTAAGTTTGGAAAAAAAATGAAAAAAATACTTTACAAAACGTTAATTGCTTTAATCTTACTATTCGTAGTTTTTATAAATGGTTGTGCGGATGATCCAACTGCAAGCATCCAGGAATATCCATCGCAAAATTTGCCGACTCCTGTTCTTTCAACAGTTGAGCCTTCAAATCAAGCTTTGGCCGGTATTACGGAAATTACGATATCCGGAACTAACTTTTCAGCTGATTCCAGGAACAACCGGGTTTATTTTAATGGAATACCCGGAACAATATTGAGCGGTACTACAACTCAACTTGTAGTTAAAGTTCCGAATGTTGTTGCAGATACAGTTATGGTTAAAATTGCGGTGGTCGGAGCTCAGGATTTCAGTAATCAATACCAATATAAAATGGTCTCTGCCTGGGAAGTCTATTATCCATTTGATGCAATCGCTGAAAAAGCTTACGGAATAATAGTTGATAATAGCTCAAACCTTTTTGTCAATCTATATGATATTGGAATTTGGAAGATTACCCCTGACAAGCAAAAATCATTATATGTACCAAAAGGCAATACTCAGAAATGGGATAATTTTAGATATGGACCCGGAGGTGAATTGTACGGTGTTAGATCTGCAAGAGGCGTCTGGAAAATTGTTGAAAATGTTGGACCTGGCTCACCATGGGCAGCACCCACTGCAGGAATAATAGTTGCACTTGAATTTGACAATAATCAGAACCTATGGGCGTTAAATAACAGTAACACTATTTTCAAATTTAAGCAGGACAGGTCTATTACCAGTTACCCATTCACCGGAGTCTTAAGAGCTCTAAGATTATTTAATAATGACTTGTATATTGCCGCAACAAAAGATAATATTGAAGGTGTATGGAAAATACCGATAGATGCAAATGGTGATTTAGGAACAGAAGAATTATATTTTGAAACTACTAATTTGAGACTTGCGGCAAAAATAAATGCAATAGGATTTGCTGCTGATGGTGATATGATACTTGGTTTTGATAAAGGTCCAGATCCATTATTGGTTGTAAAACCGGACAAATCTTCTCAAGATCTTTATCCCGGTGTTATTGGAGCCAGCTCTGTTGTATCAATATACTGGCCAGCAAACAGTACAAGTATGTTTTTTGTTAGAGGTGAGCAACGCAGCGCAGATGGAACTAAAGTTGAGGTGGGTCAAGCTCCGATAAGAGTGGAAATGTCTAAAAATGGTGCACCATATTTTGGTCAATAATTTAAATAACTAACTATTAATCAAAAGTCTTAAAGGCTTAATTAAATAACTAACATAAAAGGAAAACTTATGAAAAAAATTCTATCAATTCTCGCACTTGTGCTTATCGCTGCAATGGGCACAACATTTGCCCAGGGATGGACACCAATGGGAAATTTCCCAAATGATCTGTTCACAGGAAATACTGGCGGCCACGGTGTAGCTGTTGATCCTGACGGTAAAGTATGGTGTATGTTTTACGGTGCTACCGATAGCGTTGTTGATGTAAACTCAGGTTTAACCAAAACTTGCCGTGCAGTGTATGTTTTTAATGCTGATGGTACTCCAACAGCTTTTTCTCCAATTAAAACCGTTACGGTTGGCGGAGTTACCGATACTCTATATAATAGTAATAGAGGTCTTAAAGCCGATAATAATGGAAATATATTGGTTTCAAGTTTTGATATTCTCTATCGCATAAATTATCAAACTGGCGAAGGAATGGCAAGAGTTCAGCCTGTTGTTGGAATGACTTTAACAGCAGCCGCTGTTGATGGAATGGGAAATGTTTTTACAGCTCCAGTTATTCCAGGAAATCCAATCGGAATGTACACATCAGACTTTACTTTCCTAGGCAATGCTGTTGATGCATCTGTTGGTTTTTCACGAACATTAGAAGTTTCTGCTGATGGAAACACGATTTATTGGACTGGTTACACTAATAATTTAATATACATCTACACACGTGCTTCTGAATTTGATCCATTTGCTTTAACTGATTCAACTTTATTTGGATTTGCCTGCGAGTCAGCAACATGGTCACGTGATGGAAACTTTCTTTGGTTATCTTCAGGTTCAGGTTTAACTCCTCCTAATGCTTACCCTGGTGTTACAACTTCTTATGATGTATCAACATGGTATGCCTGGAACCCATCTACAAACACTATTGTAGATAGTTTAAAATGGCAATTCAATACACCTGGCAGCCCTGATGAAAGACCTCGCGGATTAGCTTTTAGTCCGAATGGTAATATAGCTTATGTAACTTGTTTTGGCGGCAGCACATATCCTGCATTCCAAAAATTTGAAAGACCAACTAGTGTAGATGAAGAAGGACAGACAGTTGTTAATGGTTATGCATTATCACAGAACTATCCAAATCCATTTAACCCAACTACTAAAATTAGTTTTGAGTTACCAATGAGCGGTTATACAACTCTTAAAGTTTATGATATGCTTGGTAACGAAGTTGCAACTTTAGTACAGAATGAATTAGCATCAGGTTCACATTCAGTTAACTTTAATGCTGCTAATTTTGCTTCAGGTACTTATGTATATCAACTTAATGTAAATGGAACAAGAATTACCAATAAGATGGTTCTTCTAAAATAATTTACACTTTATAATCCATTTTTTGGATTTGAGTACAATTTAGGCACGAGAAATCGTGCCTTTTTTATTTTAAATGATTTTCAATTATTCAGTTTACCTTAACCAAAAACTTGGTTAATTTTACGTAAGTTTTTAATCACAAAAATATTTTGCCAAATGAAAAATTTTACAATTTTCCTTCTAACCATTTTTATTTCATCATCATTATTTGCACAATCAATACCGCCCAAAAGAGAATTTAGAGCAGCTTGGGTAGCAACAGTTACAAATCTTGATTGGCCAAGCTCAACTAATCTTACAGCTGCACAGCAAAAACAGGAGTTGATTAATTTATTTGACGAATTAAAAAGAGATGGAATAAATACAATTATTTTTCAAGTGAGATCGGAATGTGATGCAATGTATAGTTCATCATTCGATCCATGGTCGTTTTGGTTAACTGGCTCTCAAGGAACTGCACCATTTCCGTATTACGATCCTTTGGAGTTTGCCATAGATGAAGCACATAAGAGGGGAATGGAATTACATGCCTGGTTTAATCCATATCGTGCGGAAAGGTCTGTCGGTAATTATCCTAAAGCTTCTAATCATGTTAGCGTTCTGCACCCGGATTGGATTATCCAGATTGCAACATTTAAATTTTTAGATCCGGGTTTACCAATGGTGCGCGATTATGTTACATCGGTTATTTATGATATTGTTAGCAGATATGATGTTGATGGAATACACGCTGACGATTATTTTTATCCCTATCCACCAAATCAAATTACAAATCAGGATGCTGCCACGTTTGCCGCTTATCCGCGCGGGTTTACAAATCTTGCTAATTGGCGAAGAGATAATGTTAATTTATTGATTGCTCAGGTCAATGATACAATACAATCAATAAAACCCTGGGTTAAATTTGGAATGAGTCCATTTGGTATCTGGAAAAATGGCGTTCCACCCGGTATCGTTGGATTATCAGCTTATGATGATATTTATTGTGATGCGATTGCCTGGTTACATGATAGATCCGTTGATTATTTAACTCCGCAGCTTTACTGGCCTTTTGGCGGGGGACAGGATTACGCTAAATTGCAGCCATGGTGGGCTGATTCTGTATTTGCTAATGGAAGACATTTTTATCCTGGCCATGCATATTATAGAATTGTAAATTGGTCTAACCCAAGTGAAATGCCAAATCAAATAAGACTTGATAGAAGTAATCCAAAAGTTCAGGGAAGTGTTTTTTTTAGAGCCAGGAATTTTGCCGAAAATCCAAAGGGTGTAACTGACTCCCTAAGAAATGATCTTTACAGATACATATCAATTTTGCCAATTATGAGTTGGAAAGATATAGTTAATCCTAATCCTCCTCAAAATTTAAGATTCGAGAGATTGGCCAATGGGCAGGGCGGATTGCATTGGGATTTACCTCAAATTGCTAGCGATGGTGATAGTGCTTCACGTTATGTCGTTTATAGATTTGATAATCCAAATATTTTACCTGCTGATTTAGAGAACTCTGCTAACATTCTTAATGTTGAAGGTTCTCGTGAAAGTATTCCTGGAGAACCGCCAACACCATCGGGTCCTTACTATTTTGTTGTTACCTCTCTGGATAGAAATTACAATGAGAGTTTGATGAGTAACGTTTTACAGGTTAATCCACCGCCGGTTCCATTGTTGGCATTTCCCGGCAACAACTCTGTTAACATTGAAGATACAATTACTTTAAAATGGAATTATCCAGCCCTTGCATCCTCTTACAGATTGCAGGTTTCATTAATTCCCACATTTGATTCGATGATTGTTATTGACCAGACAGATATTACTGATACATTAACTGTCATTTCAGGGTTAGAAGGACAGCAAAAGTATTACTGGCGTGTTAATTCAACTAATGCCGGAGGAACAAGTAATTTTTCGAACGCTTACAGTTTTACAACCGGATTTCCAACAACACCTATGTTAGTATATCCGCTTAACAACACAGGTGAAATCCCAAGCGATACAACTTTAATCTGGAATTCATCTCAGTCGGCAGTTTCTTACGATCTTATGTTAGCCCGTGGAGCTGATTTTGCACCTAGTACCGTTATATTAAATGAAACAGGTATTTTAGATACTGTATTTCAAGTTAGCGGATTACAATTTAATACTTTTCATTTTTGGAAAGTAAGAGCTAATAATTCTTTTGGTACAAGTAATTGGTCTACAGTATGGAGATTTAAAACGACTATTACAAGTATTGATGATGAATTGCCTTTCCCAACTGTGTACGCATTAGATCAAAATTATCCTAATCCTTTTAATCCTGTAACTAATTTTAGGTTTAGAATCCCTGAATCCGGATTAACATCAATTAAAATTTATAATTTACTAGGACAGGAAGTTGCAGTCGTTTTGGAAGAATTTATGAGTCCCGGTAATTACGATGTGCAGTTTGATGCATCTGGCTTAGCGAGCGGCATTTATATATATAGAATTAGAGTAAATGATTATTCTGCATCGAAGAAAATGATTTTAATGAAGTAAGAAAATAGTTATAAAAACCCCTTCCCTAAAAGAAGGGGTTTTTGTTAAATATAATAATTAGTTTACACTATTATTTGATTAATTGTTTATTGAACAAAAAGATATGAAATGAAAATATTAAAAATTATAGTTATCACTATTGCGTCAATATTAATAATAAAATGTTCATCAACAGAAGAAGTTGCGTTAATTGAAGACTTCGATTACAAAACTGAATTATATAGACAAAGCCTAGATTCAATAAACCAGTCATTAGAGTTACCTCTTAACACAAAGTTGATTAATTCTATTATTGATACTGTTGGAAAAACTATTTCATTAACATTTAATAAAAATCTGACAGTTGTACCATTAAGAATAGAAAATGTAAATAAAATTTATAAGTCTGTTAAAGATTTTTATGGCTCACAGTATGAAGAGTATAATTATAAAATTAATTCAATCGGATATCCAATTGAACAGCTTATACCAAACTTTTACTTGAAAGACAGAAGCAAAATAGATTCATCAAAACTTCCAAAACAAAAACTTTCAAGAATACCAATAGTTCAAAATGTAAGTAAACCATTCAAGCCTGCTAATGGATTATTTGGAAAAAATATCCTTTTATGGCATAGCCATGGCTGGTATTACAATTATTTAGAAAAGCGGTGGATGTGGCAGCGTGCAAGGTTATTTCAAACTGTAGAAGATCTTGGCCCGGCAGCTTTTACAATTCCATATTTAATTCCAATGCTTGAAAATGCCGGTGCAAATGTATTCGTTCCACGCGAAAGAGATATTCAACTAAATGAAATAATAGTTGATAATGATGCACCGAATAAAGAATCTTACCAGGAAAAAATATTTTCTGAAAAGGGATTCTGGAAAACATCTCAGCAAAAAGGATTCGCATTAAAAAATCTAACTATTAAGGCAGGGGAAAATCCTTTTAATCAGGGTACAAGCAGATACAGTAGATCGATGATTAATCCACTCACAAATGCAATATGGCTGCCCGAATTTCCTCAAACCGGCAGGTATGCTGTTTACATCTCTTACTCTTCATCTGATAGTAATGTTACAGATGCGCATTATAAAATCATTCACAGCGGCGGTGAAACAGAATTTATTGTTAATCAAACTATTGGAGGTGGAACATGGATCTATCTTGGGACATTCAAGTTTGATAAAGGAAATAAAAAATCGCAGGGTGTTTTATTATCTAATCAAAGCAAAGATGAAAATAGAATAGTTTCTGCAGATGCGGTACGATTTGGAGGGGGAATGGGAATTGTTGAACGACACGGTCAAACAAGCGGACGACCTAAGTATGCGGAAGGTTCAAGATATTGGATTCAATATGCTGGATTACCCGATACCTTAACCTATAATCTTAATAACAATACTGATGATTATAGGGATGATTATCAATCGCGAGCTGAGTATGGAAATTATTTGTATGGGGCGCCATTTGGACCAAATAAAAATCGTAGTGCAAAAGGTCTGGGCATACCACTTGATCTCTCTTTAGCATTTCATACAGATGCAGGAATTACAAGAAACGATACTTCAATCGGTACTCTGATGATCTACAGTATTCCTTCAGCCGATTCTGAGTTGGTATTTCCAGATGGTGTTTCGCGTTTGGCAAATCGGGATTTATCAGATATTGTAATGACTCAATTGGTAGATGATATAAGAATTAAATACGATTCCGCCTGGACACGAAGACAATTAATGAATTCAAATTACAGTGAAGCTGCACGACCAAATTTTCCTTCTATGCTTCTCGAATTACTTTCGCACCAGAATTTTTATGAAATGAAATTTGCCAATGATCCTCGATTTAGATTTGATGTTTCCAGATCAATTTATAAAGGAATGCTGAAATTTTTATCTATGCAATATGGATTTGATTATGTTGTACAACCTTTACCCCCAACTAATTTTTCTGTTCAATTAAAATCTGATGGTAATGTGATGCTGACATGGAAACCCCAGGTTGATACGACTGAGCAAACCGCTAATGCAGATAAATACATTATTTACACTAGAATTAATGATGGCGGATTTGATAATGGAAGAATTGCAGAGACAAATAAAATTACTTTTAATGATTTAAAGCAAGGGGATATATACAGTTACAAAGTTACAGCTTTTAATAATGGGGGAGAGAGCTTTCCTTCTGAAATTCTTTCTGTGTGTTGGATGAAAAATAATCCTGAACCAGTCTTAATAGTTAATGCTTTTGATCGTGTTTCAGCTGCAGCCACTTTTGATTCTCCTACTTTTTCAGGTTTTACAAATTTTGTTGATGAAGGCGTTCCAGATAAATATGATCTTGGATTTACCGGCTCACAGTTTAATTTTAATCCTAATTCTAATTGGGAAACTGACGATAATCCAGGCCATGGTGCGAGCCATTCAAACTATGAATCAAAAATTATTGCAGGTAATACATTTGATTTCAGCTTTATTCATGGAAAGACATTTAGAGAAAATGGATTTTCATTTTGTTCTGTTAGTGATGAATCCATTATAAATGGTGAAGTAGATCTTTCAAAATATAAAATGGTGGATTTTATATTTGGTGAGGAGAAAAAAACATCTTTACCAAAATATAAAGATAAAGTTGATTTTGAAGTTTTTCCTACATTGATGCGTGATTTGATATCAAGTTATTTATTTGGAGGTGGAAAAATATTTTTAAGCGGAGCTTACATTGGAACTGATTTATATTCTAATCCTGATAGCAGTGGAATCCGTTTTGCAAACAATATTTTGAAGTTCAAACTAAAAACAGGGCACGCAGTGAAAACAGGGAATGTTTTTTCTGTAAGCAATACTTTTCTTCCAATCAAAAATACATTTGAGTTTAACACTACTTTTAATGATTCCATTTATAAAGTTGAAGCTCCTGATGAATTAGGTGAAATAAATGGAAGCGAAGTTCTATTGCGATATTCTGAAAATAATTTTAGTTCTGCTGTAGGATATCAAGATCAATATAGGGTTGTAGTATTTGGCTTTCCCTTTGAAACTATTTTAGGCGAAAAGCAAAGAACACTGGTTATGAAATCTGTTTTGAATTATTTAGAAGTGAAATGATGTTCTGCTTGTCATATCGACCAACGGGAGAAATCTTTCTTAATTTGCATTTTAAGATTTCTCACCCCGATGAATCGGGGATTCGAAATGACTTTTGTTAGGTTATTTCGAACAAAGAGAGAAATCTTTTCCGATATTATTTTAAGATTTCTCGTCGTAGAACTCCTCGAAATGACTTTTGCTCTGTCATTTCGACCAAAGGGAGAAATCTGAACTATTACATTGGATTCCCGCCTTCACGGGAATGACACTCAGCAGATTAACTCTTCAATCCTATTCCCGGATAATCAGTTAATGTAACTTTGCCATCTATAACTTTTATCCCTTCATAAGGGTCATTCTTTATCAATAATGCTCCATCAAGATCGGCCCAGTCAACCATTGGAGAAAGTTGTGCGGCGGCAGAGATTGCGCAGCTTGTTTCAGTCATACAACCAATCATTACTTTCATATCCAGTGAACGCGCTAAGTTTAACATTTTATTGGCTTCACGCATTCCGGTACATTTCATGAGTTTAATATTAATTCCGGAGTAAACACCATGAGCTTTAATAACATCCGGAATTCTCTGAATTGATTCATCACCAATTATTGGAAGAGGGGAGTTTTGTGTTAACCATGCAATATCATCAATTTGCTCTTTCGGCATTGGTTGTTCAATAAATTCAATGTTTCTTTCATTCAACCAATTAATCATATCCAAGGCAAAGTGTTTGTCCTTCCAACCCTGATTAACATCAACAGTTAAGGGAACGTTTGAAACAGATCGAATTGTTTCGATCATCTCTTTATCATTTTCTCTACCCAGCTTTACTTTTAATACTTTAAATTGTTCTGCTTCTTTCACTTTTTGTCTAACTACTTCCGGAGTGTCAATTCCAATCGTAAAAGTTGTATTCGGAGTTTTTGTTTTATCGTATCCCCATATTTTATACCAAGTTTGATCCATTAACTTTCCAACAAGATCATGAAGTGCAATATCAACCGAAGCTTTTGCAGCAGTATTTTTTTCTGCAATAGAATCTACATAATCCAAAATCTTTTCCATTTCGAACGGATCGTTGAATTGCTCAAGATTTACTTTTGATAAAAAAGCAGTTGCAGTTTCTTGTGATTCTCCAAGATACGGCGGCATTGATGCTTCACCATAACCTTTTATCCCCTCAAACTCAATTTCTGTAAGCATAACCGGTGTAGTAGTTCTGGAATTTACTGCAACGGTAAAAACATGTATCAACTCAAGAGTATATGGTCTAAAAGTGAGTTTCATTTTTGAACCTTTAGCTTTAATAATATTTTTAGCAAACGTGGAGGCAGGAATAGATGCAGCTATCGAACCTGCGGCAATAATTCCAGTGGTTTTAAAAAAATCTTTTCTTGTTTGTTTCATATACAGATTTCTATTAATAATTCTCAGTTAATTTTCTCAGTTCAGAAGATAGAGAATAAAATTCAGCTTGTGTTAATTCTTTTAGATAAACCATTCCATAAGCAGCTTGTACTCTGGGGTGACTATGTTTTAAGAAAAAGTCTTTACCTAAACATAATCTTATGGTCTGATATTGTTCAACCTGAATACGCTGAGCAAGACGTGAAAATGGACCGTCATATTCCCAGCTGGGGAAACTTGCTGCGCGCTGCGATCCATAACTGTTCAAGAATGTATTTTCCATTATTGCCATTGAGTTTAGGCTGACTGGAATAAAAATATTTGCCTCAGCTGGATGAAAACGATACCAAACATTTCTGTATCCCCAAACTTTAATGTTGTTAATTCCTGTTTCTTTTTCATAAAGTTTTAGTGCTTCAGCAGTTGCCTGAAGAACTTTGTAGTGTGTATCAGGTCCGCTACCTTCTGGATCCAATGCAACAGTTACAATTGTTGGTTTTATTTTTTTTAATAGATTAAAAATTGGAATAACATCTCTGTCCATTTCTGGGTTTTCTGTAAAAATATCTCCCTGATAAAATCCAAGTCGCATATGTGAAACTGAACTTGTATTAAATCCGAAGAAAGCCCAAACAAGTTCTTCTTCCCATTCTCGCATCATTCCTTTTAATTTTTGTACATGTGGAATATCCTTTTTGCCGGGATACTGAGTTTGGAAGTAATTGATTAATTCATCAACCCTATCTTCAAGGTATGCGATGTTATCTTCTTCATAAATTTCAATCATATTTCGGAGCAGTCTGCGCGATACAGCTTCTTTGCGAATTGTCTTACTATGTTCTGCTAATCCATCCAAATAAAGATGAATATCTCGATCTTTACCTTCTTTGAATTCCGGATCAAAATAACGCTGTGTAAAACGAGATGTAAAATCTGATTGGCTTAAATAATATTTTAAATCTTCAAGCAATCCCAACATATAAGAATTTGTAACTGCAGTAAACCCGCTTGTCATTGTAACAAAATGATGACTGTTGCTCGCATCGCGTACCAGATGTGTTATGTGCGGCAAATAGCCAAGTGGAATATCATCGTGATGCGGACCAGTGTGAAGTATATTTTGGTTGGAAACAGGTAACATTCCACGATCGAATCTTTCAATAATGGAGTTATATATTTCCGTTCCAATTTCTGCAGGAGTTTTATTGGTCTTTTCTAAAATAAATTTTGTAATCTGATCAGTGTTATAATCTTCGATGGTTAAATCATTCAATGATTTATTTTTTTCTAAACAAAGATTTACAACTGCTCTTTCTATAGAGGCTCTTGAAATCTCTGATTCTTTAATCACATCATCATATCTTCTTTGAAGTAATCTAAATGCAGCACCATTGGTAAGATAAAATCTGGCGTTCGGTAATCTTTGCAATACACTTGCTGGATATTTATTTGAGATTGGGGATTGGATAGAATCTCTTACAATATTTCCTTTTGCTTCTCCCGCTGCAATAATTATAGCGGTTGCTTCTTCATTATAAACTATTGTATCAAGCCCGATTGTAATAACCAATCTTTTCTTTGCAACTTCAATTCCGCCCAGATCGCTTGCGGCAGCTGCCTGTGTTTCGTAATTAGTTTGTATTAATCTTGTTGTTGAATAATGATCGCTGCCCATAACATTAAAACCAATATGTCCATCTGGACCAATTCCGCCAAGGAAAAAGCCGATACCACCCATATCGCGTATTTTTTTCTCATAATCAGTACAAAATTGATCAACTAGTTCTATTGTTTGTTTTTGAAATCTTTCTTGTGTCGTAGATGCCCAGCGTGTACGAAGCGTTAAATCTATCATCTCGTCAGGAAAAATTTCAGAAAGTGATAAACTATTTGCTGTTGGTATTTCATTTATATTCATCAGCAATGCTTTTTTAATATCCAATCCCCAATTACTGAAATAGTATTTCTGGATATAATAGTAAAAACTGTTGTGCTGATGCGAATCGATTGGATAAAATTCATCTATCTGAACAAAACGGAGATTAGAAATAACAGGCTTATTTCCAGAATCAAGATCAACTTTTTTTAATGTGTTAATCACATCTTCTTTTTCCCAATTCTTTAAAAAGTAAGCCACCCATTTTATAAAATGCTCTGGAGTTTTTCCTGTAGGCAGGGAGACAACACCGTTTGGATTTTTCTGAACCCATTCGATAAATCGCAATGCCGTCATTTTACCAAGTTCCGGAAAATTTGAAACTTGAATAACTGGAATTTTTTCGGCTGGTTTATATATTAATTGCTTTTGTGATTGCTCGAGGTAAAATTGTTCAACTTTAGATATCATCTTAATTTATCTTGATTATGTTTGTAAATATTTTATGTTTTCAACTTAACAAATATACTGAAGTGATATTTGTATTTAAAGAATCACCTATCACAATCAAATTATTAAAAATTCTTTGTGTAAATTTGTAATAATACTTTTAATTAAAAATTTTTAAAATTTTATAAAGATATAATTATGAGCTCATCTCAAGACTCCAAAACTCTTTTCGAAGAGATAAGCAAGCTACCAACCGAACAGCGTAATCCACGTTCGATGGAAATTGATGCAAAAACTACAGCAGAAATTATCAAAATTATAAATGATGAAGATAAACTGGTTCCTTACGCGGTTGAGCAGGAATTACCATACATAGAGCAAGCTGTTGAGCTAATAGTTAAAGCACTTAAAAACGGCGGAAGACTTTTATACTTTGGCGCGGGCACCAGCGGCAGACTTGGAGTTGTTGACGCTTCCGAATGTCCACCAACTTTTGGAACACCATACGGAATGATTGAAGGTTATATAGCAGGCGGAAAAGAAGCGATGTTTAGGGCACAGGAAGGTGCTGAAGACAAAGAGGAAAACGGGGCAAAAGAAGTTGAGGCTGCTAAGGTAACTTCTAAAGATGTTGTATGCGGAATTGCCGCAAGCAGAAGAACACCCTATGTTGTTGGTGCGGTTAAAAAAGCAAAACAACTTGGTGCAAAAACTATATATGTTACAACAAATCCCAGAAAAGATTTTGACATTGACGAAGTTGATATTGCAATTTGTCCATATGTCGGGCCAGAAGTTGTAATGGGTTCCACAAGGATGAAAAGCGGCACAGCACAAAAATTAGTTTTAAATATTCTCACCACTGCTGCGATGATTAGACTGGGTAAGGTTTATGAAAATATGATGATCGATCTGCAGATGACAAATAAAAAGCTAGTTGAAAGATCTAAAAAAATTGTTATGACTATTACAGGACTTAACTATGAAGAAGCTACAATTGCCCTTGATAATGCAAAAGGACATGTTAAGACAGCACTTGTAATGATTAAAGCAAATGTGGATTTAAAAACTGCCAAAGAAAGATTAAAAGGAGCTGATGGTTTTGTAAGAAAAGCAATTGAACCATCTGGTAAATAAAAAAAGTTTTTTATATAATTGCATAAGCGGGCTCAAATACGTAATTTTAGATATAATTACTAAGAAAAAACTAACTTAACTAATAACTACTAACAAACATCTTAGGAGGTTTTATGAACCGACTTTTCACTTTTTTAACTGTTCTTTTGCTGTTATCAATTTCTTATACACAAGCACAAACATTTCCGCGCACTGCCGAAATAACTGATCCTTCAATGCTTGAAAGAGGCTTCGGAAGTATTGTTGCTGGCGTTGATTTTGATGGCGATGGATTACCTGAAATTTATGCTATTAACACAAACATGATTGATGAACCATATGAACTTACTCCAAGAATTTACAAGTTTGAATGGAATCCAACTACTTCTGTATGGGATAGTGTTTGGGGTACGGCAGCACCTGTTGAACTACAAAATACCTGGCCGGCCTTAGCATATGGAGATTTAGATAAAGATAATAAAATGGAGTTATATTGGGCTCCTGTAAATAATATTGGTACAGATTTAAATCCATCCAGAATATTGGTTTATGAGTACTCAGGAACAGGTGAAGGTATGGGTGTTGATGATGGTTTTGGTGGATTTGAACCAAATGCTAAAACCTCAATAGTTACTGCGCCAAGTTTTAATCATGAGACCGATCAGAATTATAATAGCTGATGTAGACAACGACATGACTGATGAACTTATTTTTGTAGATCGAGCATCGGGCGCTAGTGATTGGCATTTAGGAATTCTATCAGTAGATGATATCCCTGATAACGGCGGCGGATTAGAAACTTGGACAACAGAGTTTAGCGGTGTCGGAGATGCATTTCTTTCCGGTACTGGTAATAAATGGGATTTAGCTGTCATCAATAATTATATTTATTTATTTGATGGAAATCTAACAGACGGAAGTAAGGTATGGACTGTTAAATATGATGGTATGGGTTACCAAACATTTGCTGGACAAGATGGAATAGCCGGCGGTAATTCATCATTTAAGGGTTCGAAAGTTGTTGACATAAATAATGATGGCACAAAAGAAATTTTAGTTGCAGAATGGCTTGGTAACACACTGGGACAGGGTGCAAGAGTTTGGTTGCTTCAACAAGCTGGTGATAGTTTAGTTTCGACAGAACTTGCTGATTTTGAACCATTGGGAGCAGTAAGATTGATGGCAGCTGGTTCAGGTGATATTGATGGAGATGGAAATCTTGATTTTGTATTTGGTTCAAGATATGACGTAAATAATACTGCTAGAGTTCCAGTATTCAGATTAGAATATCAAGGTGGTGATATAACAAATCCTGCAAATTATGTTGCTTCAATATTGGATTCAGGATATTGGGCTAATAATGGTGAGATGGAAGTTTACGTAGGCAATGTTGATGGCGATGCTGCTGATGAAATTCTATATACACAGGGCTATTCAAGAGGCAATCCACTTGATACTCCAATGCCAATTGTTGTCCTTGATTTACAAACTACACCAGTTTCAGTTGAAAAAGAAACTGATGCAGTTCCTGTTCAATTCTATTTGGATCAGAACTTCCCTAATCCTTTCAATCCATCTACTGAAATTAAATTCGGAATTACAGAAGCCTCAATAGTTGATTTAAGGATATATGATGCTCTTGGCAGAGAGGTAGCAATTTTAATGATGAATGAATATAGATCTGCCGGTACTTACAGCGTTAAATTTGACGCATCAAATCTTGCAAGCGGAACATACATATATCGTATGAATGCAGGTGCAAATACTATTTCAAGAAAGATGCAATTACTTAAGTAATTTAATTTATGTTATTAAGGGTTATCAGAATACAGTCTAACGATTCAGCAGATGCTGATAGATTATTATTCTGATAACCCTTTTCTTTTATGTTATAAGATTTAAAATCTTTTAACAGACCCATAACAGGCAGTACAAAACTCGAATTCTTTACATTAAATTTTGCCACAAGAGGTCACGATGAAAAAATATTTACTCTCTTTTTTTTCTATTCTTTTTACTCTCATTCTATTTTCTCAAATTCAAGTATATGCAGGTGTAACAGGTAAGATTGCCGGAAAAGTTACAGATACCCAAACAGGTGAAGAGCTGATTGGTATAAATGTGCTTATCGAAGGCACCACAACCGGCGCTGCAACAGGTATTGATGGTACTTATATAATAAATAACATTGAGCCCGGTGTTTACACTTTAATTTTTAGCGGTGTTGGTTATCAGAAAAAAGTTGTTACTAATGTTAGAGTTGCGAGTGATTTTACAACCACAATAGATATTCAACTTTCAACTGAAGCAATTGGGCTTGAAACTATTATCGTTGAAGCAACAAGACCAATGGTTAGAAAAGATCTAACATCTTCTCAAACTTCAATAGATGATTCACAGATCAGATCTTTACCTGTAGAAAGTATTAACCAACTACTATCATTACAAGCAGGTATTACAAAAGGCTCCAGTGGTGAGCTTCATATCCGAGGCGGAAGATCAACAGAAATTGCATATAACGTTAACGGTGTATCTGCAATTAACCCCTTTGATTTTGGAAGAACAGTCCAAATATCTACTAACGCAGTTCAAGAGTTATCAGTTGTTAGCGGTACTTTTAACGCTGAATATGGAAATGCACTTAGCGGCGTTGTTAATACAATCACAAAAGAAGGCGGTTCAAAATACACAGCCACTTTATCTTATTACACAGGTGATTATTTAAGCTCTTCAACAGATATTTTTTATAACATTGATGATGTTGATCCTGTTAATAATCAGGTTATTGAAGGAACATTTGGCGGTCCGATACCATTGCTTGAAGATAATTTTACGTTTTTCTTTTCAGGCAGATACAACAATGATAAAGGGTACTTATATGGAATAAGACAGCATACGGTGTTTGATTCCTTAAATAGAGATCCTGTTCTTGTAATTGCACAGACTGGTGACAACTCAATTGTTTCAATGAATCCAAGTAAAGATTTAAACACAACTGCAAAGTTTACTTACAAACCGATTCCTACAATAAAAATTAATTATGATCTTGTTTATTCAAACTCTGATTATCAAACTTATGCACATGATTATAAATACAATCCCGACGCGAACTATAACAGGATGGATTGGGGATTAATAAACTCTTTAGAGTATAGACATGCAGTAAGTAACAGTACATTCTTTTCTTTAAAAGGATCTTACAGTATTTATGATTTTAAAAGATATTTATATCCGCTGCTTGATGCTTCGGGAAATGAAGTGTCTTATAATCCTGGAAAAAGTTTAGCCGGTTTACATGCTGATCCAAGATATCAACCTGTAGAAAAAAGCAGTAGCTACAGCAGTTACACTTTTGTTTCCGGAGGAACACAGCCGGAGCATTTTTATCAGCGCTCCTACACTTCAGAAGTTAAATTTGATATCACAAGTCAGGTTACAAATCAGCACGAAGTTAAGTTTGGATTAAAAGGTAAGTGGGATACAATGGATTTTGTATTTTTTGATGTTCTAAGAGATCGAACTACTTATGTCACTCCAATAATTCCTGATCCTGTATCTGAGGCCAGTGCAATTGACATTTATTCACGTTCACCTTTGCAATTTTCTGGTTATTTACAAGATAAAATGGAATTTACAAGTATGATTTTAAACGCAGGTTTAAGATTAGATTACTTTAAATCAAATACTTTATATGCTCCTGATCCATTTATGCCGACATCAAATCTAGCCGAAGCCGAAGGTAAACTTACATTTAGTCCTAGACTTGGTATTTCATTTCCAATAACGGATGAGGGAATAATACATTTTTCATACGGCCACTTTTATCAGTTACCGCCGTTTAGATATCTTTATACAAATCCCGAATTTGAAGACATTGCAGCTTTACCTGTATACGGTAATGCAAATCTTAATCCCGAAAAAACAGTTACCTATGAAGTTGGCTTACAGCAGCAATTAAATGAATCACTTGCATTTAATGTTACCGGATTTTACAAAGATGTAAGAGATCTACTGGCAGTTCAGCAGATAAGAATTAGCAGTAATTCTATTTACCAGAAATACGTAAACAAAGATTATGGAAATATAAAAGGTATTACATTTTCATTATCAAAAAGAAAAATGCCTGATGATCTTTTTGGCGCTTCTGTTGATTACACATTCCAGGTCGCTGAAGGAAACGAAACAAGTTCTGATGCTTTTTTTATCGATCTACAATCCGGAAGACAGAGTGAAAAAATTCCTGTGCCTTTAGATTGGGATCAATCTCATACACTAAATGGTGTTATAACATTTGGCGGTGATAGAGATTGGACAGTAACAATTGTAGGTGCGCTTGGTACGGGTTTGCCTTATTCACCTCAGCTTTATGAGCAGCAGATTTATTTAAGAGCAAACAGCGAACGAAAACCTTTCCAGACAAATGTTGATTTATTAATTGATAAATCATTTATTATTGAAAGTACCACGCTAACAATATTTCTAAAAGTGTTTAATCTGTTTGATACAAAGAACGAACGATTTGTTTATGATGATACCGGTCGGGCAACTTATTCACTTGAAGAAACAAGAGGCGGACCGGAGGCTACAAATGCAATCTCAAAATTGTATCCGGCAATTAAATCTGCAACCGAATATTTTAACAGGCCAAACTATTATTCTGCTCCAAGAGAAGTTAGACTTGGGCTTACAATAGAGTATTAATGAAATTATGGAGTAAATATATGTTGAGAATTAGACTAAAATATTTTATTGCTGTTGTTTTGATTTTACCTTTTCTAGTAATGACCATTAATGCTCAGCCGGAAGAAGTAAAACAAAGAAGACAAATCGAACATCAGGCAGTAAAAGATTTTTTATACAATAAATTATTGTCTGCGCCTACTAGCACAAATCCATCAAACTCAGGATCGCTAAAATATTCGCAGCAAAATTATCTGAAGAAAAATACAGCTAACGAAGATCGTAAATCTTTATTTATGAATGGAAATAACATCGCTGTTGAAATTGAAAATTACGGCGGTATAGGACCCGGATTTGGCGGTATTAGAGAAATAACAAATCTGATCTGGCGAGACGCTCCTTATATCTTTCAGTTCTGCCCAATAGTAGGTGCTTCAGTTGTTGATACTGCAGGACAGAGAATTCACATCATTACAGATGGTATGAATGATTGGGATAGACCTGGTTTACGAGAAATCGATCTAGCAACTGGTTTGAAATGGCAATGGCAGCCGCTGCCCGGTTACGCGGATCCAAACCAGCCAAACATCGCATCAAATCCAGCATTTGATTCTGATCGCGACGGTAAACCTGATAGCTGGCCAAGAGATTGGTATAATCAAACTTTAGGACAATATGTTTGGCCTGGTTATTTAGTACAAGGAGAGAACAATGCTGATCTAGAAGCTTACTTTGCTATGGATGATAGGGATAACAAAGAATTTCCATACTATCCATATACAAATGATAAAACTAAACAAGGACTTGGTGTTCAGATTGATGGCCGAGCTTTTCAGTGGAGCAACTCTCTCGCAGCAAATGCAATTTTCTTTGTGTGGTCCATTACAAATGTAAGTGATACACCTCTTGATTCAGTTGTATTTGGTGTTTATGGTGATCCTGATATTGGCGGTGTAGATAATGATGACGATAACGGTCTTTTTATCTCACCTTTTGATACAACAATTCCACTGTACTCAAGAAATATGGTTTACTTTTTTGATCCTGATGGGATTGGCGATCAGGGAAGATCATTAGGATATCTAGGTTGTAAATTTCTTGAATCACCCGGAAATCCAAATGATGGAATTGATAATGATGGCGATGGTTTGATTGATGAAAGACAAGATAATAATATTGATGAAGATGGTGATTGGAATCCTGAAACCGATGATGTTGGTGTAGATGGAATTGCAGGCACAGCAGATTTTGGTGAAGGTGATGGAGTTCCTACTTTAGGAAATAGACTTGCGGATGGAAGACCTGATCCATTGCAGCCAGGGGAACCTAATTTTGGTTATACTGATTTAGATGAAGCAGATCAGATTGGATTAACAAGTTTTAAAAGTTCACAGTGGGCTACTGATTTAAGAATTGCTTATGACGAAGATATTTGGAATGCAACAAAGCCTGGTAATTTTAGTGAGATTACAAATGATGAAGATATTGTGTTCATTTATGGATCGGGTTATATCTCGTTGGCTCCGGGTGAAACAAAAAGAATATCTATGGCATTTCTGTTTGGTGAAGATCTTGACGATTTATTATTAACTGCAGAAACAGTACAGGATATTTATAATAAAAATTATCGTTTCTTTAAACCTCCAAGTCTTCCAAAAGTAACGGCAATACCGGATGATAAAAAAGTAACTTTATATTGGGATACAGACTCTGAAAATAGTATTGATCCTATTACCGGAAAAGATTTTGAAGGGTACGTAATTTATCGGAGCACTCGTCCGGATTTTGCAGATATCCAAAACATAACAGATGGGCGGGGCTCGAAGTTTTTGTATGAACCATTAAAAGGCATAGATGGTTATGAAGCTAAATGGGATTTAGTTAATGATTGGATTGGCTATCACCCTGTACCTTATCAAGGCAGAGGAATCAATTACTATCTTGGTGTTAATTCAGGTTTACGTCATTCATTTGTAGATTCTAATGATGTAAGAAACGGACAAACATATTATTATGCAGTTGTTGCTTACGACCATGGTGATTCACTCGGAATTCCCCCATCAGAAACAAGCAAGAAAATTTCTTTAGACCCAATTACTAGCCAGTTAACATTTGATGATAATACAGTACAGGTAACCCCAGGGCCTAGAACTTCAGGTTATTACAGACCACAAATTGATGAGATTACAGATGTTGTTCACTTAAATGGTTTAGGTAATGGATTTGTTAATTTTAGTATTATTAATGATCTGGATGTTATAGATGACAACTATACACTAACATTTAAAGATACATTGTACAGCCCCGAAGGTAATACTCCTACAAAGAATTATTCTGTACTCGGAGAAAAACTAAACGAAGAATCTTTTTATTTGTATGGAACTAAATATGCAAATCTTTTTAAGGGTAATATTATTAATGATGCCAATTTGCAGGTTCGCGATGCAGGTGGTACAGTTTATCAATTAAATATCGATTATGAGATAAATTTTGAAAAGGGAGCGATTAAAAGGACGGATACTAGCCCGATGCAGGAAGGAACTGAATATTTTATTGCTTACAAAAGTTATTCAGTTTATCAAAGTACAGCTTTTAATGATGAAGACTCAAATCCAATTTTTGATGGAGTATTATTAAAAGTTAAAGATTATCCTGGATTAAGTTTTAATTCAACACTATCAAAGTGGTCAAATTCTTCATTAAACATTCCGGTTAATGTTCAGATTTCTTCAATAGGTAATAGAAAAAAATTATTTGGCGGTGATTATATAATTACATTTTCAGATCAACCTCTATCAAACGCTAAAAAAAGATCTGGTTCTACGCTGATTACAATTCCTGTAAACTATAAAGTTGAGGAAGTATCAACAGGTATTCCAATTCCTATTGTAACATTACTTGAAGAAAAGTTTAAAAATGATTCAGCGTGGACACGTGGTGATGAGATAATATTCTTTTTACCAGGTGCGGCAGGTGTAAATACAGATACATTAACTTGGGGATTTACAGTTAACCGTACAACGGTTACCGATTCAGCACAACCTGGTCCGGGTGATGCATATTTAATGTATACCACTCGTCCATTTAGCAAAGCAGATGTTTTTACTCTTAAAACAAAAGCCGGCTATGTTGATACTCGTTTAGCATCTTCAAATTTGGATAATATTTATGTTGTCCCAAATCCATATGTGGGTGCAAATGAAATTGAGCCCGCAAATAAATTGTCCGGACAAAATAGAGGCGAAAGAAGAATCTATTTTGAAAATCTTCCAATGCAGTGCAAAATTAGAATTTATACCATAAGCGGCGAACTTGTAGCTACTTTAGATCACGAAAGTGGTATGGACAACGGAAGAGAATTCTGGAATTTATTAAACAACGATGGTTTCAGCGTTGCTTATGGAGTATATCTTGCCCATATAGATGCACCGGGTGTTGGGGAAAAGCTAATTAAGTTTGCTTTAATTAAGTAAGGAAATGCAGGAAACAATTATGAAAAAAATATTTTATTTAGTGAGCATTTCATTAGCATTAATTTTTGCAATCAATATGAATGCTCAAACAACTAAAACGGGAACCACCGCTACCCAGGTTCTTAAATTTAATGTTGGACCAAGAGCCATTGGAATGGGCGGTGCATTTACAGCTGTTTCGGATGACATAACGGCTTTATATTGGAACCCGAGTGGAACTGCAAATATACTATCCAATGAAGCATTTTTTAATCATACGTCATTATATGCTGATATAAGGCACGACTTTGCAGCTTATGCAACAAATCTATCAGGATTAGGAACAGTTGGTGCTTTTGTCTCAGTTCTTTCAATGGATGAAATGCTAGTACGTACAATTGAAAATCCTGAAGGCACAGGCGAGTATTTTGATTATAATACTTTAGTAATTGGATTAAACTACTCCAGATTCCTTACGGAAAATTTTTCAATTGGATTTAATGTAAAGTACATAAGCGAAAACTTATGGCACATGAATGCAACCGGACTTGCAGTTGATATCGGAACCCTTTATAAAATTCCGGTATTAAATGAGTTAAGAATAGCTGCAAGTATTTCAAATTTTGGAACAAAGATGCAGCTTTCCGGCAGAGATGCAACAATTATTTTTCCTTCTGGTTCAGGCGGAGGTAATTTAATTAACTCAAATATTGAATTAGATAAGTTTGATCTTCCGTTGCTTTTTAGGTTTGGGTTATCAGCCGATGTTATTAAAGAAGGTACCTCCAGATTAACTGCGGCGGTAGACGCAATTCATCCAAATGATCATACAGAATATCTTAACACCGGTTTAGAATATGCATGGAATGAAATTATTCATGTTAGAGCAGGTTACAATTCATTATTTGAAAAAGATACCGAAAAAGGATTAACACTTGGTTTTGGTCTGTACTACAGAATTGTTGATTTAATAAAATTAAAACTTGATTATGCTTATCAGGATTTCGGCAGACTTCAGGAAGTACATTATTTTTCAGTGGGAATAAATTTCTAAGTGATCATGCTGAAACATATTTTTTTTTTAATTATTACAGTTACAGTATTTTCAGAGGCGCAGGTCTTTCGTATAGATAGACCTGTGCCAGATAATATCCAAACCAATGGGTCTTATCTTTACGGCGAGGGTAGTATTTCTAATCCCGGCAATGCGCACAACGGAACTGATATCCTTGTTAGATGGGATACCGTTTATTCTGCTACTGACGGCATTGTGAGTTTTGTGGGTTATAATCCAACTGATACAGGACAGTTCGGCGGATATGAACCAAATGGTGCTGGGAATTATATTTTTATTAAATCCAGCTGGAACAATTCAGATTACTATTATCTCTATGGCCATCTAACACAGCCTTATACCTTTGTGGGGCAGACGGTAAGTAAAGGACAACCAATCGCTTTATCTGGAAACACGGGATATTCCACCGGAGCACATCTTCATTTTGAAATTAGGAAAGGTACACAAAGCAGCGGTTTTAGAAATAAAAGGAATGCAGAACTTTGGTGCGGAATTACCGGAATGGGTGCTATTTATGGAAAAGTTTTAAATGCACCTGATGGAACCAGGGTTAATATTACGCCAGATCCAAAGCCACGCCCGCCGTATACAACTTATGGCTATTCATTAACATACTTATTTGCAGATACAAAAATTGGTTCCGATGATGTTTATCAAGAAAATTATGCGATTGGTGATGTTAAACCCGGTACATATACAATTACAGCGCCAACGATGGGTTATACAAGAGTAGTAACGGTTGGTTCTGGGCAAGTTGTAAATGCTGATCCTCCAACAGGAATTGCTGAGAATGAAGCAATAGTAAATAATTTTCATCTTGCACAAAATTTTCCAAATCCATTTAATCCATCTACTTCAATTAGATTTGAGATTCCACAAAGTAGTTATGTACAATTAAAGATTTATGATTTGCTCGGAAGGGAAGTTGCAACATTAGTTGATGAGCAAAGAGGGAAAGGTATTTATCACGAGTTATTTTTTGCTGAAAATTTAGCCTCCGGAGTATATGTCTATTCTCTTAATGCGTACTCAGGTGATGGTGTGGATTTATTTAAGGAAAATAAAAAAATGATGTTAGTTAGATAATAGTTAGTTACCGCAAACCTGTTCAAAAATTCTTCGAAAATTTCCACCTAAAAATTTTGCAACTTCAATCTCAGTGTATCCATGTTCCAATAGAGCTAATGTTAAATCTGGAAATTTTGATACATCTTCTAACCCTAGTACCACATTTGTTCCGATGCCATCAAAATCAGAACCAATTGCAACGTAATCTGATCCGACTAAATTCACGATATGATCAATGTGTGCAATTACATCTGCGATTGACGCAGTAGAAGAAGTACTAAGAAACGGTGGATAAAAAACTATTCCTATCACACCGCCGGAATTTGCAATATCCTGAATCTGCCAATCATATAAATTTCTTGTATGGTTTTTTATAGCACGCGCACCTGAATGAGTAGCAACGATAGGATTTGAAGTTTCTTGAAGAATATCCTGAATAGTTTTAATTCCTGTATGAGAGACATCAATGATAACACCAAGTGAATCTAATTTTCTTATAACCTGTCTTCCAAAACTATTTAAGCCTTGCGTCAGAGTGCGGCTGTCTGCAGCTGCAATTGCCCAACTGACACTGTTATTCCATGTAATAGTTAAATATCTCATACCAGCATTATAAAGCGTATCAATTTTGTTCAAATCCTCTTCAATATGATGACCGCCTTCAACACCAATTACTGCAGCTATTTTATGCTGAGTGTTTAAGTTTAACGCCCCCTGCATTGTAGTTGCTTGTGCAATGGTTGTTGGGTTAGCTGCAAGTTCTGAATAAAACAAATCACGCATTACTAATGCTTGTTGAAAATAATTTGTATAAGCTGTGGGACTAACCCAGATGGAAAAGAATTGAATATCAACTCCACCTAATTGCAATCTTGGAATATCAGTGTGATAATAATTATGTAATGTCGATAGATGATAAGTTGGATCATCAATCATAACTTCAAGTACATCATTGTGCAAATCAATTAAAGTATATTTATTATGGATTGTTTGAAGCTGAGTTGAAAAAATTTCTCCTCCAACTATTGCAGCAATAGTAGTGTCAGCCGCATAAGAAAACTTTGTGGTAATAATTTCAACATTAATAGATTCTAAACTTTTTGCAGTATTATTTTTGTTTGTAATTCCTGATCTGATTTCACCGAGTCCTATTCCATTTCCGCCATCAAGCTGAATCATTTTTTTAGTAATGGAATTATTTTCGTAGGAAATAGTGTAAAAGTAAACTCCCGCGCTTCCTTTACTAAACCAATCAACAACATAACTGCCTTTTGAAAGGAATAAACTTTTTATATCAACTAATTCCCCTAAAATATTGTGAACTTGAATTGATACATAATGATCGCTTGGAATTAAAAATCCAATTTTTGTTGAGGGGTTAAAAGGATTCGGAAAATTTTGCAGCACCTCTAAACTATTTGGTACAAAATTGATTTCATTATCAGTTGAAGTAATAATATTATATTGCCAGTTTCCAATGACATCAGAAAAAACAGAATCAATTGATCCGTTAGATAAGTTTTTTATTTGGATTTTTGCTTCCTGAATAGGGACGTTTGTTAAAATATCCTTTATGCTGCCGGAAATTGAAATAGATTGTGCAAACTGTAAGGCAGGGTAAAATAAAATTAAAACAAGTATGTTAATTAATTTCATAAATTATCTTCTTCTTCCGCCAACGCCTAGTACACCAAGTATTCCGCGCGTAATTTCTCTAACCAGCGTTCTTCCGATTTGTTTAGAAAGAGGACTATTTACAACTTTTTCTACAGTACTTTTCTCTTGTCTGGTGCTTTTTCTTGTTGGCGGTTTTGGATCATAATTTCTATTTTGAGTTTCGGGAGCTTTCAGATCAAATTCACGTGCTGCATCTAATTTTTTATTAAGTATTTCATAAGCACTTTCGCGATCTACTTCTTCATTGTATTTGCTGATTATTTTTGATGAATTAATATTATTAGTGAGCTCGTCATCGGTTAAAATATCCATCCGCGATCTTGGTGCGCAAAGCAGAGTTGCAGCCAAAGGTGTTGGAACACCTTTTTCGTTTAGCGCGCTTATAGCTGCTTCGCCTATTCCAAGTGAGGTAAGTAATTCATCAGTTTTATAAAATTCTGAAATAGGATAATTTTCTGAAGTGAGCTTAATCATTTTTCTATCATTTGCGGTAAAAGCCCTTAGTGCATGCTGAATTTTTAAACCGAGCTGACTTAAAACTGCCTGCGGAACATCGGTCGGGTTTTGAGTGCAGAAATATATACCTACACCTTTTGATCTTATTAATTTTATTATTGTCTCTATCTGATCTAACAGAGCTTTACTTGCTTCTTTAAATATTAAATGTGCTTCATCAATCACTATAACTAATTTGGGTTCAGCTTTATCTCCAAGCTCAGGAAATGTGGAATATATTTCAGCTAGAAGAGAAAGCATAAATGTTGAAAATAATTTTGGTCTATCCTGAAGATCAATTAACCTCAAAACAGATATTATTCCGTTTCCGTTTTCATCAATTCGAAGTAAGTCTTCTACTTCAAATGATTTTTCTCCAAAAAATCTTTCTGCACCTTGCTGTTCCAACTCGACAACTTTTCTTAATATCGTTCCTAAAGATGTGGTTGAAATTGAACCATAATCTTTTGCAATAGAATCTTTTCCTTCAGCAGCAGCAAACTGTAGTACTTTTTTTAAATCTTTTATATCAAGTAAAGCAAGATTATTATCATCACAATATTTAAACAATACTGCAATTAAACCAGCCTGGGTATCATTCAGTTCCAATATTTTAGAAATTAATATCGGTCCAAACTCTGATACAGTCGCACGTAATCTGGTCCCTTTTTGTTCGGATAGTGTAAGAAACTCAACTGGAAATTTTTTTGACTGATATGGAACCCCAATTTTTGAATGTCTCTCTTCAATTTTTGAATTTAAAGTTCCTTCAGCAGCTATCCCACTCAAATCACCCTTAATATCCATCAGTAAAACCGGAATGCTTTTTTCTGATAAGGATTCAGCGAACAGTTGTACTGTTTTTGTTTTGCCAGTGCCAGTTGCGCCTGCGATTAATCCATGGCGGTTGATGGTACTAAGTGGAATTTTGATATGAATATTTTTCTGAGGTTCTTCGTTATAAATAGCAGTTCCAATAATAATTGAATCACCTTTAAAACTGTATCCTTCAGTTATTTCAGAATTAAATTTTTCTGTTGAATTCATTTTTCATCCTGGTTTGTCAAAAAATCTTAAAAAGAAAGGGAAGTATAAAAACTTCCCTTACAAATAATATAACTACTAATTATTTTTGATGAAGATATACATCTCTTTGTGGAAAAGGAATAGTTATATTTTCTTCATCAAATTTTTTCTTAATAGATTCAATTAAACCGAATCTAACATCAAAGAAATTTTGTGTGTTAACCCATGGTCTAACAAAAATATTAACACTACTATCACCAAGTTCACCAACAACAATCATAGGTTCAGGTTTTTTTAGTATTCTTATATCAGAATCTAAAACCGATTGGATAATTCTTCGTGCTTTATCAATATCATCCATATAACTTATACCAAATACCAGATCAACTCTTCTTGTTTCTTTTTCAGTATAATTAATAATGTTATCATTAACCAGCTTAGCATTTGGAATATAAATAACTTTGTTGTCCATTGTAAAAAGAGTTGTGTTAAAAATGCCAACTTTTTCTACAGTTCCGAGTATTCCAACGCTTTCAATAAGCTGACCGACTTTTACCTGCCTAAAAAATATTAACATTAATCCGGCTGCTACATTTGCAAGTGAACCCTGTAAGGCGAGTCCAATAGCTAATCCTGCAGCGCCTAACAAAGCAATAAATGATGTGGTTTCCACTCCGAGGCGCGAAACAGCAGCTATTAGTACAAACAAATAAAGCATAAACTTAAGTGCACTGGTTAAAAATCCTGTTAAGGTTGGATCGACATCTTTTTTCTGTAAAATTTTATTCAAAATTTTAGTAAGAAGTTTCGAAATCCAGAATCCAATTACCAAAATTGCGATTGCTGCAATTATATGAACACCAAAATCAGTAATGTACTTCTTAAGTTCGGGTATTATTTCTTTCCAGTCCATATTCTTTAATGTTGATTGTTAAAACAGAGAATAACTAAAGCCAAGCTGTAATGCTTCTCTTAATTGTGTCTTTCTAGTTTGACTTATTTCGTGAATTACTGTAACCGCAAAATTGACATTAATATAATCATTTACTTTTGCGGTAATTAAATTATCCCATCTTACATCCCAAACGTCTAATGAATTAAATCTTGTAAAAAGTCTTAATGAACTTGAGTATAACATATTCTGCATAAATTCATACTTTACTTCAGTAACAGATTCAATTCCGGTATCAAATTTAAATTTTTCAATTTCATTTGGAGTTTCAGGGTCATCCGTGTAAGTGGTAAATTTATTTGCAAAGGTTTGTTGAATAGCAACACCAAGTCTTGTTGTAATAATTTTATTTTGATCGTAAGTAAAACCGAGTGCCTCTGTGAGATAACCAGGGTCAAAAAAATCAACTATTTGAATACCGGCAGCATCGGCTGAATAATCATAACCTTTTGTAAGTGCACTACGGAATGTTACCGCAAAATATGGATCAACTGCCCATCCAATATCTCTTGAAGCTACGCTTTCAAAGTAAATGTCATTTTCATTTGTTCGGTAACCTTCACTACCAACTTTTGTTCTTCCGTAAGAAACATTCAATTTATTTTTTGATTTCCATGGGAAATTATAATAAACCGCACCAAGATTTGTATAGGCAGCAAATGCAAGAGAATTTGATCCGCCTTGAGCCCAATTAGAAAATGAAGTTTGACTAAGATTTAAACCAACAACCCCGGTCATATTCCATCCTGTTTTTAATAATGAATCCGGAATTTCCTGTGCAAATGAATTAAAAGAGATTGCAATAAAAAATATTAAAAATAGTTTCCTCATGAATAGAACCCTCTATTATTTATATATGATTAATTAGTGTTAAAAATCTAAATTGAGATATCGAAGACTTGCTCAACTTTAAATGGAAAATCGAAGTAATAAAAATCCCCATCTTCCTTTTTTACTTTGTCTTTGGATAGATAATAATCTTCAATCAAATCTTCGCTCATATTTTTTTTATGTGAAAGATAAAGACCTTCTTCAAAGTAGTATTTTGGCAGCCTGATTTGTTTGTGAGATGCTAAAAAGGCCATATCGATTCCGACTTTTCTGATAATCCCATTACTATTTACCTTAAGATATATTGTTCTCATTTTCCATTCGTTTTAGGTCTAAATTAGTTATAAACAATGTAATCTAAAAACTATACACTGGACAAATTGGATAAAAAAACAAGATTTATTATTGATATAGTATATATTTGTACAACCAAAAACAGGATATCTTGATGAAATATTTTTCTGTAATCCTTCTTATCAGTTGTATCTTTTTTATAGATGTAACATTTGCACAGGTGGAAAACGTTCCAATTACTAATGGCGTTTATACTTTTTTAAAAGAAATGAAAGTTAAGGGTTTAATTTCTTTTATAAGAGAAGATGATCCTGTTCTTTCAAGATTTGAAGTAAAAGATCTGCTTAAAAAAATTAACTCTAATTCATCTCAATTGAGTTCAACCGAAACAAAACTTTTAAATAAATATTGGATGGAATTTTCTGATTCAATTGAACCTGATACACTGACCCAACTTTTTAATCCACAAAATAATTTCTTTTCAGACCTTGATGAAATGTTAACTGATAAAGTAAAATATCTTTATGCATATAAGGAACCGGAAAATAATGTTTACATTGAGTGGCTTGGCCATTTTTATCATGCTCAGGATTTTTCAAATGATTATGCAACCAACTCCAATCTATATGATATTGGGTTTGCAATTCGTGGTACAGTATTTAATCATCTTGGGTACAATCTTACAGTATTTAAAGGCGGAGTTAGCGGTAATGGGCAATTGGCAGAAATTGTTGAGCCACGTTTATTAACAAGTTTTAAATGGCTGGAAGATACGGAGAACATTGGTAATTATGATTTTACTTATGGTTATTTAAAATATCATGCAGAACCGGTTGAAAAAATGAATCTTAGTTTTCAGCTGGGCAGGGAAGACATTACATTGGGTTATGGATATGGCAGCAAATTAATTCTTTCTGGTAATAATCCAACAATGGATTTTATAAAATTCAATTTTGATTATGGTATCATTAATTTTACATCACTTCATGCTTCCACAACAGGATATTTTAGTTTTACACCCGAAGAACGTTATACAAAATACTTTGCTCATAACCATCTAAAACTAAAATTTGATAATCTGTTTGATATCGGGATTGGTGAAACAATGATATATTCTGGTAGGGGAATCGAATTCGGTTATTTAACGCCTGTAACTTTTTATAAGTTTATAGAAATGGGAATACAGGATAGAGACAACGGCAATTTATATTTTGATCTTCAAACAAAATTTGTAAAAAATTTAGAATTGCAGGGAACGTTTTTACTTGATGAAAATATTCTTAGTAATCTAGGTGATTTAGAAAAGTACACAAACAAAACTGCCTATCAGCTTGGCGCATTTTGGTATGAACCATTTGGTGTTAATGATCTCTCATTAATTTTTGAGTACACCAGAATAAGGCCTTATGTTTATACACATTTTAATATTAAAAACAATTATACTGCTTTTGGTGCTAACCTTGGACACAGAATTGGACCAAACGCCGATGAAATAATGCTTAGATATAACTACAATTTTAATGAATGGATCAGATTGACAATGGAGTACCGGTACCAGCGTGAAGGTAACAATGTTTATGCTGATGATGGAACATTAATAAAAAATGTTGGAGGCGATATCGCGTTATCGCACGGATATGTAATTCCCACTGATCGAGCTTACTTTTTAGATGGGGAAAGAGTAAATACAAATATTTTTATCTTAGGCTTAAGACTTGAGCCAATTAGAGGTTTTATATTTGACATCTCATACAATAACAGATATCAAATGAACATCACAAAAAATATTTCTAATAGACTAAGCTACGCACTTCTAAAATTTTCATTGGAATATTGATTTAATATGTAAATTCAATTTCTATCTGCCAATTTATTTTGTAATTACTATTTGTTGCTAATTACAAATTTTCTCTATCAACTGTTTGTATTTACTAACTTAATCTCTCAATCGAGAAGCTGATTTTGTTATTTCTAATTATCGATAAAAAAAAAATTACAAAACTGCAATTTTATTAAAAAATGAAATATTGCTCAGTGTTAACAATTGGAATGTAATTTGGTAGAAAAGTATGACAACTAATTTATTCACATAAGGGGCTCTTTTATGAAAAAGTTAATTTACTCATGCTTCCTTGTTCTTTTTGTTACATCGTTTTTATCGGCTCAAGTACCTCAAGCTAAGGTATTCACCGAGCCAGTTACACCTCATAGCCTTACAACATTAGGGCTAACTACAAATTCAGTTTCACCCGGCTTACCGGTTTTTGCAAACGGTACATATTTATATGTATCCGCTAAAGAAGTTTTAAATGGACAACCTGTATTAACCTCAGTATTCAATCTTATCCAGAGACCCGCTGGATCAGTTGCTGTTCTTGAAGATCTTGGAATAGCACACTGGAAAGGTCTTAAAGCTGATGTAAAGGGTACTTATAAAGTTGAAGTTACTCTAACAACAGCTGGCGGTACTGATCAGGATACCGGAACTTTTTATGCTGGTGATTATATGGGTGTTGGTACTTTTTCTGGTGTTACAGGAACTTTTCCAAGTTGTAAATCCTGCCACGATAATGCTGGATGGCCAGTTTTTCAGGATATATTTACAAGATGGGAAGCTTCCGGACACGCAAACATTTTCAATTATGAAATAGACAATGGTGCAGCATATTATAGCACTTCCTGTATGAAATGTCATACTACAGGTTACGATCATAATATTACTGCTGCAAACAACGGTTTTGATGATGTTGCAGCTTCTTTAGGCTGGGTTTGGGCTGGTCCACCAGCACCTGGTAAATGGGCTGCTTTAAAGTCGACATATCCTGGTTTAGTTAAATTTGCTACAATTGGTTGTGAAAATTGTCACGGCGCTGGTAGTTTGCACCCTTCAGCAGGTCTGGCGGGATCACAATTTAAAACATTGGCTACTTATAGTGCAGGATCTTGTGCACAGTGTCATGATGAACCATGGAGACACAATAAATATGCTCAGTTTGAAAATTCAGGACATGCTGAAGTTGTCTTTGAACGAACAACAGGCTCAAATGCAAATACAAACAATTTAAGTGATTGTATCAGATGCCACGATGCACGCGGCTATATTAATTATACTAAAGGTTTACCAACTAACGCTATTACCTGGACAGAAGCAGACCATACAAGCATAACTTGTGCTGCTTGCCACGATCCACACGGTAATACTAATCCTGCATCATTAAGAATAGCATCGACAGTTGGTGATACTTTGGCTACAGGGTATCAATATACAAATGGTGGTTTAGGTAAAACTTGTATGAATTGCCATAAAGGAAGACGAGCAGCTTCAACATATATTGTTTCAACTGGTACAGTTTCTTCATCCTACGGTCCACATTATCTTACTTCAGCAGATGTATATTTTGGAAAAAATGCTGCCGAATTTGGTACAGGATATTTATCAAATTCTCATCAGTTTGCAGTTACAGATGCATGCGTAACTTGTCATATGGTTGCAACAACTGATACTGGTACAGTTAATAGAGATAAAGTAGGCGGCCACGCATTCAAATTAGTCAATCCAGATAATGGATATGAACACACAACAGCTTGTACATCCTGCCATGGTCCTAAAAACAGCTTTAATGATTTTATTGCCGCTACCGATTATGATGGAGATGGAACAATTGAAGGTATTCCTGATGAAGTAAATGGAATGTATACAAACATTCGTCTTTTCTTACCTCCAATCGGTTTGGATTCAATTGACTATGCTGCAATAAATGCATTGACAGATCCGACCTTAAGAGTTCTATACAAGAAAGCCCTTTGGAATATTAAACTTATGCAACAAGGCGGCGGAAATGGAATGCATAACTCCAAGTTTACATTTGATGTGTTAATGAAAACATATGCTGCACTTGGTGGTAGTAGTACCAGTTGAATTAGTATCTTTTAATGCAGAAGTTGGTAGTAATGGTGTTGTTCTTAATTGGGAAACAGCTACCGAAACAAACAACAAAGGATTTGATGTTGAAAGAAGTATTAACGGCAATTGGTCAAAGATTGGATTTGTTGAGGGTAGAGGGAACTACTACTGAATTAAATAGTTATTCATACTCCGATAAACCAAATACATCCGGAAATGTTTCTTACAGACTAAAACAAATTGATCTTGATGGCAGCTTTACATATTCAAAAGTTGTAGATGTTGATTTTGGAACAATGCCAAAAGAATTCAGTTTATCACAGAACTATCCAAATCCATTTAACCCATCAACTATGATTAAATTTGCACTACCATTTGATAGTAAAGTTAAAGTTACTATCTATAATATAAATGGTGAAGTTGTAAAAGTTCTTGTTGATGGTGAATATGCTGCTGGTGAACACCAGGCTCAGTTCTCTATCAATTCTGCTAGCGGAATTGCATCAGGTGTTTACTTGTACTCAATCAGCGCAGTTTCAAATGATGGTCATTCAAACTTTGTTCAAACAAAGAAAATGGTTCTCATCAAGTAGGCCCTTTCGATTAGTTGATTATTAGTTAGTTAGTAAGAAGGACTCGATTTATTTCGAGTCCTTTTTTTTTTTCATTAAGTTATTACATCGCTTTGCAAATTTATAATCCCTATTGTCATAAATCTATTTGATAAAAAAACACGGTGAAATCAAATTTATTTTTGTTTTATAATTACAAAAAATTACTTTTCACATTTATTGCTAATCACGAAGTATCCCTGAAAATAGAGAAAATATATTCTTCAATTCCTGATACTGAGAACAATCATTTATTAACCTAAAAAATTTTGGCTCCAATAAACTTGATTAGGGACGAAAATTTACGATTTGGAATTATTAACAATAATTGATTTTTGGAACGTTGTTTGTGTCAAAAAATAAAGCAATTCAAATAATTCACTGAGGAGAATCTTATGAAGAAAACAATACATACATTTTTATTCACTCTAATAATAGGAACCGTATTCAGTTTTGCTCAAACCGTTTCAGTAAAAACATACGGCGTCTCTCCAAGAGATGTGGCAAGAGATACGGTTGATAATTATTTTGATATAGCATATAACGGTTTACAAAATGTTGGAAAAGAAGTTAAAGTATTTCTAAAAGGATCTGCCACATTTGCATTTACTAGTCCAACTTGGTCATTTGCAACAAAACCAGCAGGTTCAAATGCTGCACTAGTAGTTAAAAACATTGACTCATCAAATCAGTATGCTTCATTTACTGCTGATCAAGTCGGTACTTATGAAATTGAGTTTGCTGCTGGTGGTCAACTTGCATTAATTACAATTAATGCTGCATTATATCTTGGTGTTGAAGGTGGAGATGTTAATTGTAAACTTTGTCACGGACCTCTTCCTACAACGTATCCTGGAGTTTATGACAAATGGATCGGTACTGGTCACGCAGATATGCTGGTTAGAGGACTAGACGGTACTCTTAGCGATCATTACGGATCAAATTGCATTAGTTGTCATACTACCGGTTACATACCGGGAGCCGCAAATAACGGTTTTGATGATTTTGGATTTATCTTTCCGGATACTTTATTTGTTGGTCAATATCAAAACATGGTAACTCAATATCCTGATGCTATGAAGAGAGCAAATATTCAATGCGAAAGCTGTCATGGTCCAGGCAGTGGGCACATGGGAAATGTATCTGTTTCAAGGATGGTATCATCATTGGATACTGAAAATTGTGCATGGTGTCATGATTCTGGAACCCATCACGCATTTCCGGAACAATGGGATTATTCCGGTCATGATGCAACAGAATTTGATGGAAGAGGTTTTCATGGTGGTCATGCTAAAGGTGAATTTGTTGCATATGCAGGTACCAGAGCCGGTTGTTCTCCATGCCATAGTGGTTCTGGATATGTTCAATGGATTAAAGAAGGAAGACCTGTAAATAATCTAGGATTACCGGGTTCTACTTCATTTATACCTGAGGCCACAAATATTTCTTGTGCAGTTTGCCACGACCCTCATGATGCAACAAATATCCATCAATTAAGAGCAGCTGATATGCAGCTTGGAGATGGAACGCCGATTACTTTTGCTATGTACGGTACGGGTACTCAGTGTATGGATTGTCATAGAAGCCGTCGTTATGCTGCTGAGTATGCTTCAGACACAACTAATCAAAGCTCGCATTATGGAGCTCATCACGGCCCACAAGCAGATATGTTACTCGGTAAAAATGCACCAGATTACGGAATTAATTTTCCAACTTCACCACACGCTATTGCCGGCGGAAACGCTTGCGTTGACTGTCATATGGCAGGAGATCATGTAGCTGATGAAGATGGAAATATAATACTTGTAGGCGGACACTCTTTCAATATGAATAATGCTGAAGGAGAAGATTTTGTTGAATCATGCCAACCTTGCCATGGTAATGTTGGTTCATCATTTAAAACTAAAAAATATTATTTAAACGGAAATGCAGATCTTGATGGTAATGGTGTTGCGCAAGGACTTCAGCTGGAAGTTCATGGTTTGATGGAACAACTTGCTGATTTATTACCACATGATGCAAGTGGAAATGTTTCAATAACCAGAAATAATGCTGATTCATTGATTCTTACTCCTGCAATTATGAGAGGTGGTTATGTATACCTCTGGATTGAAGAGGATAGAAGTTTCGGTATTCATAATCCTGCTTTCACTGTCAGTTTGTTAAAAGCAGCAATTGAAGATCTAGGTGGTGTAGTATCTGTTGAATATCCTGGAAGTGAAGTACCTCAGGATTATCAATTAGCACAAAATTATCCGAATCCATTTAATCCAACTACTACAATTAATTTCTCAATCCCTGAACAATCAAATGTTAAGGTTGTTATTTATGATGCATTGGGTAATCAAGTAGATGTTATAGCGGATGGCGTTAAATCTGCTGGAACTTATAATGTTGATTGGAATGCCAGCAATTATGCTTCGGGAATTTATTTCTACAAACTTGAAACAAATAATTTTGTAAAAGTTCGTAAAATGGTTCTGATGAAGTAGTTCCTCTGTGATTAGTTAGTTAATAGTCAATTATAAAGAGCTTGGGAAACCAGGCTCTTTATTTTATTACCAACCGAATTGAATAATCCCTAAAATCAGACCTGATGTTTTTGTATCGGCACTCAATGTTTTCGTTATTGAATGTCTATACAAATAGTTCACACTATCATTAAAAATTCTCTTAAAAGAGAACAAATACTTTCTATTTCTAAATAATAGTAATGGCCAATTATTAATGATTCGTTTTTATTGCAAAACATAATAGTTGTTAATTGAATAATTTGGAATACCATTTGGTATATTATCGCCGACTATTAACACAATTTAAATAGGACACTCTATGAAATATTCAAACATAACTTTTCTCTTAATTTTTGTTCTGTCGTCTTTTTTAGCAGCACAAACACCTCCAACTGCTAAAATAATAACTGAGCCTGTATCAGCAGAACAATTTTCAACATTAGGTATAACAACAAATTCAGTTTCAGCTGGTTTACCGGTTTTTGCAAATCAAACCTATGTTTACTTATCCGCAAATGACGTAGGTGGTTATTTACCTGTTCTAACAGCATCATTTAATTTATTTCAAAAACCTTCTGGGTCTACAGCGGTTCTAGAAGATATTGGAGTTACTAATTGGAAAGGTCTTAAGGCTGATGTAAAAGGAACTTATAAAGTTGAACTTACAATTACCACAACAAATGGAACTGATCAAGATACGATTACACTTTATGCTGGTGATTATGTTGGTGTTGGTAACTTTGATGGTGTCTCGGCATCATTCCCAAGTTGTATGAGTTGCCATACAGGTCAGCCTGTTTTTGATGGCATTTATTCTTCATGGCAAAATACAGGTCATGCTAATACATTAAAGAACGCTATGGATAATTGGTCGTTTTTCGATACAAGTTGTTTAAAATGTCATTCAACAGGAACTGATTACAATTTAGTAGCAGCAAACAATGGTTTTGATGACGTAGCAGCTACATTAGGTTGGGTTTGGGTTGGTCCACCGGCACCAGGTAAATGGGCAGCATTTAAAAGTGCATATCCCGGAGCTGTTAAATTTGCAACAATCGGTTGTGAAAACTGTCATGGTGCAGGAAGCAATCACCCATCTGCTCAGAGCGGAGCTCAATTTAAAACGATGGCAACTTATGAAGCAGGTGTCTGTAGTCAATGTCACGGTGAATCTCAGGGTGTTCAGTATGAAACTTCTTTACATTCAGAAGCTATTTGGTCAAACTCCTTCGCTCAAGGTTCAACTTCTCAAAATAATAGTTTGAACAACTGTATTCGTTGCCATGATGCAAAAGGTTATATTAATTTTACAAATGGAACAACAACTAATACTACAGGAATGACACGTTCGATGCACGTTGCAATTACTTGTCAAACCTGTCATGATCCTCACGGTAGTGCAAATGAATATAATTTAAGAAATTCACCATCGTCTTCAGATACTCTTGGAAACGGCTTTGCTTATACAAGCGGTGGATTAGGCAAACTTTGTATGGATTGCCATAAAGCTAGAAGAGACAATGTATCTTATCAATCAACAAATATATCATCAACCTGGGGACCTCATCATTCTGTTCAGACTGATAATTTATTAGGCAAAAATGCTGTTGAATTTTCAGGTCCTTATTTAACAAATGCACATCAAATGGTTCTAACAGATGCATGCGTTACTTGTCATATGACTTTGTTACCCGATACATCCGTAACAAATCTTAATAAAGTTGGTGCGCATACTTTCAGATTAAAGAATCCTGATACAGGTTATGAGCATACAGGTGGATGTGTAAATTGCCACGGTCAAAAATCTTCTTTTGATGATTTTATGGCTTCCAGTGATTATGATAAAGATGGAACAATTGAAAGTATTCCTTCAGAAGTACAAGGCGCATTAATGAATATCAGAATGCTTTTACCTCCTGTAGGAGTTGATTCTATATCCTGGACTGGTATAAGAGCAAGTGCAGATTCAGTATTATTTAAGAAAGCATACTGGAATTATCAACTTATTGCTTATGATGGAAGTAATGGAATGCATAATTCTAAGTTTGCATTTGATGTACTAACACAAACTCAAAATGCATTAGGATTTGTGTCTGTGGATCAGGAACCTACTGGCGTAATCAATTCATATTCATTATCACAGAATTATCCTAATCCGTTTAATCCAACTACAGTAATTAATTTCAGTTTACCTGAACAAACAAATGTAAAAGTTATTATTTACGATGCTTTGGGTAATCAAGTTGATGTTATTGCTGATGGAGTAAAATCTGCCGGTAATTACAGTGTAAAATGGAATGCATCTAATAATGCATCAGGTATTTATTTCTATAAACTTGAAACAAATAATTTTGTTCAAGTGCGCAAAATGATTTTAATGAAATAGTATAGTTATATGATTAGTTAGTTAGTAGTTAGTTAGATTAACAAGGGCTCAGGTAACTGAGCCTTTGTTTGTTTTAAATAAATAAATTCTATATTAATTATTAAAATGATTACAGACTCAATAAAAATAGTTTTAAATTTAGACATAGAGTTTGTTAATTATTATTGGTGAGTAAAATGAGAAAAAGTATGAGTACAGTTTTCTATTTAAGTATTAGTATTTTACTCCTATGTCAAATAAGCATAGCACAAATTTTTGTAAATCAGGCTGGTTATTTACCTGAACTGCCCAAATTCTTTTATACTTCAACTCTTTCTGATAGTTTTTATTTGATAGACAATTCAACAGGTTCGATCGTTCACAAGGATGAACTTTACTTTTCTATTGCAAATGACCCTGCCACAAATTTAACCCTTTATGCAGGGGATTTTTCACCGTTTCAAACTAATGGAAATTATTCTATTCATTTAACTAACGGGGACACATCTTACAGTTTTATTATTTCTCCAAATGTTTATGAAGATGTCTATAAGAAATCATTAAAAGGTTTTTATTTTCAGCGTTGTGGAACTGCACTATTACAATCTAATGCCGGTGTTTATCAGCACACAGCCTGTCATCCTGGTGATGGCTTTTATCATTCAACCACTAATCAATCTGGATTTAGATTAGCAACAGGTGGTTGGCATGATGCCGGTGATTATGGTAAATATGTTGTTAATTCCGGAATAACAGTTGGAACAATGTTAATGGCTTACGAGAGTTTTCCTGATAGATTTAATTATGATAATTTGAATATTCCAGAAAGTGGAAATGGTATACCGGACATTTTAGATGAGGTTAAATATGAACTTGGTTGGCTGCGTAAGATGCAAAATCCCAATGGTGGAGTATATTTTAAAATTACAAAAGAACAATTTGAACCATTTATAATGCCGCAAAATGATAATTCAGGGATTAGATATATTTATGTTATATCAAGTGCCGCTACAGGCAATTTTGCTGCTATTATGTCTAAAGCCGCAAGAATTTACCATTCAATTGATTCCTCTTTCTCCAATCAATGCTTAGATGCCGCAACCTCTGCATGGAATTATTTAATTTCTAATCCAACCATTGTACCTGTTGGCGGATTTAAGAATCCTACTGGAACTGTTACAGGCGAATATGGGGATCCTGATGATTCTGATGAACGATTATGGGCAGCCGCAGAATTATTTGAAACAACAGGCTCAACTGAGTATAATAATTATTTTATAAACAACTACTCATCAGGCGGAATGATTTCTAGCGGTATGTCGTGGAATAAAGTAAAGAATCTTGCTTTGCTTACTTATCTTAACAGTTCGCAAACTAGTGCTTCACAAACACTCAAAAATATTATTAAGAATAGTTTGATATCGTATGCAAATACTCTTTTAGGAAGGTCAAGTTCAAATGGATTTGGTGTAACTATTAATCCAGGAGAGTATAATTGGGGATGTAATTCTGATGTACTAAATAAAGCTATAATGCTTATCTATGCTTATGAACAGACAAACAACAACATTTATTATGAAATAGCCCTAACTCAAATTAATTATATACTTGGAACTAATGCTCATAATTTGTGTTTTCTTACAGGGGTTGGAGTAAATTCAGTAATGCATCCACACCATCGTCCTTCATCCGCAGATGGAATTTTAGATCCTGTTCCAGGACTATTAGCCGGTGGGCCAGATCAGTATTTAGATGACCCAGTTTTGCAGTCGCATTTCAATGCTTCTACACCACCTGCTCTTTGTTATATCGATGATGTTGGAAGCTACGCTTCTAACGAAATTGCAATTAATTGGAATGCTCCATTAGTTTTTGTTTCCGGATACTTTAACGGCGAGGGTTTAACTTCAATTCAGGAAATGGGACAGAATGAAATACCAACAAATTTTAATCTTGAACAAAATTTTCCAAACCCGTTTAATCCAAGGACAATAATAAGATATACGATTCCCAATCTATCTTTGAACGGAATCGAAGGAAGTAGAGTGTTACTTAAGGTTTTTGATGTACTTGGGAATGAGGTTATAACATTAGTTGATGAAGAAAAGCCGGCAGGGAATTATGAAGTTGAATTTAATCAGGATTCAATAAGCAATCCTGCTGCATCGGGGGTTTATTTTTATCAATTAAAAACAGATAAATTTGTTAAAACAAGAAAAATGGTGCTGCTAAAGTAATTAACTAAAATTATGGTAGTAGTTTCTGTTTAACTTCATTATTAATCCATCCTGAAAAAGGAGTAGTTAAAGGCACACCAGCAATCCGTCCGCCAAAACCCATCAATCGATGCACAAAGAATGGTATATTTGATGATTGAATTTTATTAATTGCTTCATTAAATATTTTTACATTATATTTTTCGGCTAGCTTAGAAGTTATCTCTATTAATTTTTCATTTAATATTTTGAATTTTAATTCATTTCTTAATTGATTTTTAATTAAATCAAAAGATAATTTTAATGAATCACTACTGTTCTGTCTTTCAATTACCTGAAGAATGCTATAAGCATTATTTCTTTTTATTGGTCCATATACTTCATTCAAATCTAAGTCTAAGGCAACATTACCGATATAGCCTAACAAAATACTAGGTTTTAATCCAGTTTCACCATCGTTATTAACCAATGAATCGGTACTTCCATAAGTTTTAACAATATCCTTAAATTCAAGGCCCTGCTTTAAGGATTCAAATATTTTTGAAACTTCATCAAGGTTTTGAAGAGTAACCATTCTGACATTTAAGAGTATGATATTTGAAGTATTTACTAGTTCATCTAAATAATAATTGTAGGTATCGCTATCCGTTACATTTATAGAATCAAGCGTTCGATTGTAAAAAATTTGTGCAGAATAATTTTCTTTCCACATACTTAAATCATTACGAACCTGAGGAGTAAGCTGTAATCCACGTTTGTAACCTTCTTCAGATATTAATTGTTCTTCTATAAATTGTTTAACATTTTTATTCAGCTTTTGAAGAACACTAACTGAATCGAGGATGATTTACATGAAATCCTTTGAAGGCTAAACTGCTTAGAAAATTTTCAATTGTAAATTTCTCATCTGATATGCTAAAAAGCTCTTTCTCAATATCAACATTAGTAAGTAATATTTTTATGCTATTAAAATCAGTTTCTGAAATTTCATAATAATTTTGATTATCACTTTGCGCAGATTTTGTTTTAAGGATATCCCAGATTTGTTTATAAAGTATTTTAAACGATTCTGGATTTATATCTATTGTTGTACTGCCTAGAAGTATGTTCAAATACTCTTTATATCTTTTCTCAATCCGTCTGTTACGAATTATTTTTTTCATATTATCTATTGATTGCTGATTACCTAGATCAATTGGTGTGAATATTTTATCCCTAATTATCATAATCACCCAGCCAACTTCACTTTTAATAGGGGATGTAAAACCATTTAGAGGCAATGAATAAATTGAGTCTTCTATTTCTTCATCTTTCAGTGTTCCTAAGGTAATATCAAATATTTTGCCCGTAAGTTCTGGATTAATTAACAGGAGTGAATCAAAATTTTTATTTAGATTTATATGTCTGTAATAATTATAAATACTAACAGAATCATTTGTTGTTACAATCTGTGTGCTGAGTTTTGCCTGGGATTTAATTATGCCATTATTAATATCTTCAGCTGATAAGAGAACTTTATCTTCAACTTCAATTTTGAATAGGGCATCTCTTACGAACATTGCTTCCAAGGGTTTAAAATAAAAATCAAAGTTTTCAGTATTTGTCATTCCCAGTAAATCGGCTTCTTTAGCCCATAGTTTTTCTGCGATCAGGGAATATAAAAAATCAAATTTTATTGAGTCAGGATCAATGCTTTTATCTGTTGGAAGGAAAGGGGAAAGCTCAAAACGTATTTTAAAATCTCTGGAAGTGATTTTTTCTGTACCGACCTCAGCTACCACTTCATTTGAATCTTGGGCAAAGACGTATGAACAATCCCATAATAAAATAAAGAACAAAGCAATAAAAATTATTTTCATATAATAATGCGATCTTAAGATTTTAATTACTGTATCCAAGTGCTTTTAAATAGCCTTTATTTATTGTACAATTTTTAAATTTTATATTTTCAAGCAAATCTGATAATGCCTTTAGAATAATTTCTTTATCAGGTTTAGCATTTCTGATGTCTTCAAAATTTTTCTTTGTTGTCTCAGCATACTTTATAATTTCTTCCCACTCTTTTGTTTTTGGGAACTGAACCATCCCACGGTTTGAATCCATCTTTTTGTATGGCCAGAAACACCATCCAAAATTATTATTTTCCAATAATATCCTGAATGAATTGATCCACTCATCTTCATTTTCACCACTTTCACCAAGCCACATCGGTACATTATGTTTGTTTGAAAAATCTATATAAGCCTGAATCTCACCCTGAACGGTAGGCATCCAGTATTTGTGAAAAGTATAAGCTAACTTCTCGTCAAATGGCGCCCCAAACATACTAAAGTTAGTATTCCATTGTGCGCCGCCAATAAATATAATATGATTGTTATCTACTTCTCTGATGGCCGATGTAATTCTTTTATAGAGTGGTTCAAGCAGCTGATTCAATTCTTCTTTGTTATCCCTGTAATGAGGGATAGGTTCATTCAGCAGATCATAACCAATTACAATACTCTCGTCTTTATATTTATCTGCAATTTTTTTCCATAGTGCGATCGTAGTTTTCTGTGCCTGTTCATCTTCAAAGAGGAACGGATAACTCCAACTGTCATCGATATTGTCGCCGGTTTGTCCGCCAGGTGCAGCATGTAAATCTAACACAACGTATAAATTTTCTTCTTTACACCATTTGATTACGTTGTCAAGTCTATTAAAGCCCTCTTCAAGCCAGATTTCTGGATGATCTTCCACAAGAAAAAATTTAAAATTGAATGGAACCCGTATATGGTTTAATCCTGTTGATTTAATAAATGCAATATCTTCTTTGGTAATGTAATTATCACGGAAAGATCTCCAGAAGTTTCTTGCTTCATCGGCTCCGATCAACTCTTTAATTGTATTATCAATAAGTCTGAATGAATTCACATTTTCAAACCGGAACATATATCCTTCGGGATTTAACCAGTTGCCAAGATTAATACCGCGTAATAAAATTGGTTTTCCATCCCGATCAATAAATTCTTTACCATTCACAGTTACAAAATCTGATTGCTGAGGAAAGGTAGTTGAGACTAATAACAGAGTAATAATCAAAGAGGTAAAAATATTAGTTTTTGTTTTCATTTGGTTTTTCTATTGTTTGCTTTTGATCATTCGAGAATTTAAAACTATATGCTCCGCGTGCAGCGCAATGTGGGCATTGTTTTTCAAATACAATTATTTTTTTATCTATGTTCTAATTTTTTATTCATCAATCTTTTTAAAAAATTGTAATAATTTTTCATTTCTGGCTCTTATCCAATGATTGCTCAAGAAACCATTTGTACAATTCTTCATTGTTGTAAGTCTCTGTCCATGAGTCGTGATTGGCTTCCGGATAAACTGTAAATTTAACATTAGAACCACACGATTTTAATTTTTCGACCATAACTTCTGAAGCACTTATTGGAACAACATTATCTTTTGCGCCATGAAAAACCCAGATAGGCATATCCTTTATTGTGCAGGCAACAGAAGGAACACTCCAACCGCAAACAGGTGCAATTGCTGCAAAACGATTTGGTTGTGCGAGTGCGAGAGACCAGGTTCCATTGCCACCCATACTCAAACCAGTTAAGTAAATTCTGTTTTTATCAACTCTATAATGTGCTTCAATTTCATCTATCAGTCCTGAAAGTACATCTGCATTCCAAAACATATCTTCTGGACATTGGGGAGATACAATGATAAATGGGAATTCTTTTCCTTCATTAACTAATCGTGGTAAACCATGAACTTTTACTTTATCGAGACTTGTACCACGTTCTCCCGAACCATGTAAAAACAAAACCAAAGGATATTTGTTTTCATTTTCTAAATAGTCTTTAGGCAAATATAAAAGATAATTTGCCGATAAAGTTATCCTTATTTCTTTTTGAAAGTTATGTGAAGTTTGTCTTTCTTGTTGCGAAAATAATGAGGTTAGCAAAAAAAGTGATAAAAATATTGTTAAAATTGATTGCATATTGATGCCCTTAAATTATATAGTAAACATTCAACTAAGTGAATATAGAATCAAATAAAGGATTAATTTTTCTTATAAACTCTAACATAATCCACATACATTTTCTGTGGAAAACTAGTTGATGCATTTGGACTGCCGGGCCAGTTTCCGCCAACAGCAACATTTAATAGCAAATGGAATCTTTTATCAAATGGTTGACCATGAATTTCAGTATGATATTTATTTCCATCAACAAACCAACGAATCCCGATTGAATCCCACTCAATTGTAAATAGGTGATACTCCGCTGAAAAAGTGCTGGCAGGCAATTGATAACTTGCACCACTAAATTGATGATTTGAAGATGATCCATAGTGAATTGTACCATATACTTTGTATGGCTCGTGACCAAGTAATTCCATTATATCAATTTCACCGCTGGCAGGCCAGCCGCCATATTCCCAATCTGAAGGAAGCATCCAGATTGCAGGCCAAATGCCTTGTCCATAAGGTAATTTTGCGCGGATATCAAAACGACCATATTTCCAATCACCTTTGTTTAAAGTTCGTATTCTCGCTGATGTGTATTCTTTATTATTATAATTTTTCTTTAAAGCTTGAATAATTAATGAACCATTTTCGGTAAAAGAATTTTCTGCAAAATCAGTATAATATTGAAGCTCATTATTACCACCACCATCACCATTTACTTCATATTCCCATTTTGTTAAATCGATATTTGGATTTTCAAATTCATCATTCCAAACTAATGTATAGCCCGGTATTTCCGGGATAGTATCTTTGGGTGTTGTGATTTCCTCATCTTTACTGCAGCCCGCGAATGACATAGACATAATTGTAATAATTAGTAGAAGCGTTTTCAATATTCCCTTCATTGTAATCCTTTTCCTAATTTATATTTATAAAAAAAAATTAATCTACTAATTCGAATTGTAATTCATTAACATCAACAGAATTAGTACCTATAAATACTTTGAATAATCCTGGCTCTGATTTATAACTCATATCTGCGGTTGTAAACCTTAAGTCATTTTCTTTTATCGTAAAGTTAATGGATTTTTCCTCGCCGCGTTTAAGCATTATTTTTTTGAATCCTTTTAATTCTTTAACAGGACGTGTAACACTGCCTACCAAATCCTGTACATACATTTGTACAACTTCTTCTCCATCAAACTTTCCTGTATTTTTAATCTTAACAGAGACGATAATAGAATCTTCTTCAGTAATTTTATTTCTGCTTAGTGTAAAGTCTAAATAAGCGAATGTTGTATAACTCAATCCGTATCCAAAAGGGTAAAGGGGAGTTAGAGGAAGATCAATATATTTTGATGTGTAGCGCTCTTTTGGATTCCCGGGGCGACCTGTATTTTTTTGATTATAATAAACCGGAACCTGTCCCACAGTCCTGGGAAAAGTAACAGGCAGTTTACCGCTTGGATTGTAATCTCCAAAAAGCACTTTTGCAATTGCATCTCCTGCCATTGTACCCGCAAACCAGGTTTCTAAAATGGCAGTTGCATTTTCATTAAGCCAGTTAACAGACAATGGTCTTCCATTCATTAAAACAGCAACAATAGGTTTTCCGGTTTTTAATAATTCTCTTGCAAGATCTTCCTGAACACCTGGGAGATCAAGAGTGGAACGGCTGTGAGCTTCGCCACTCATATTCCTGCTTTCACCTATGCACAAAATTATTATATCGGATTTTTTTGCGATCTTCACTGCATCCTTAAATCCAGAGGTACTATTGTCATCAATCTTACAGCCTTCTGAATATAGCAATTCAGTTTTTTTATCAACATAATTTTTAAAACCTTGTAATACTGTAACTACATCATTTGAATCACCCATAGCGCTCCATTCACCAATAGGATCATTTGATGAATTACCTAGTGGTCCTATAACGGCAATTTTTTTGTAATCCTTTTTTAGCGGAAGAATATTATTCTCATTTTTTAATAAAACAAAAGATCTTTTTGCAACTTCCATTGATGCAATTTTTATTTCATCCGTCATTATGTTTTGTTCTTCGCGTTCTTTACTGCAATATTTAAACGGATCATCAAACAAACCTAAGCATAAATTTAATTCTTAAAATTCTTTTAACCGATTCATCAATTAAATCCTCATCAACTTTATCTTCATCAACAAGTTTATTTAAATGAGTGATATATGCTCTTGATTCCATATCCATATCAAGACCGGCATTCATTGAAATTTCTCCTGCGTGTTTTAAATCAGAAGCAAATCCGTGATCGATTAATTCTCCAATTGAATTCCAATCACTAACAACAAATCCTTTAAATCCCCATTCGTTGCGTAAAATATCAGTTAACAATTGTTTACTTCCAGAAGCTGGGATGCCTCCGATTTCATTAAAAGATGCCATCAGTGTTAAGGCTCCGGCATCAATACCTGCTTTGTAAGGCGGCAAATAAATATCACGTAAAGTTCGTTCAGAAAAATCAACTGTATTATAATCTCTTCCGCCTTCAGCACCACCATAACCGGCGTAATGCTTTACACAGGCTATAGATATTTAAGTTAGAAAAATTACCTTGATATCCGCGAACACTTGCAGCTGCCATTAAAGAACCAAGATATGGATCTTCACCGCTGCCTTCCATAATTCTTCCCCAGCGCGGATCACGGGCAATATCAACCATTGGTGAAAATGTCCAATGAATTCCTGCTGAAGCTGATTCAACTGCCTGATAATGTGCAGACATTTCAACTATTTCTGGCTGCCAGGTTGCTGCTTCACCTAATGGAACCGGGAATGTTGTTTTAAAACCATGTATAACATCTAACCCGAACAGTAAAGGAATTTTTAATCTGGATTCTTCTACTGCAATTTTTTGTAATTCGTAAGTAAACTCAGCTCCAATTGCATTTAGAAACGAACCTATTTTTCCTTCTTTAATTAATATTTTGTATTCATCAGGTACATTTACTTTAACGGTCGGTCCCCATCCAATACCGTAAGATAGTTGGTTCAACTGTCCGATTTTTTCATCAAGAGTCATCAAGGAAAGAACTGAATCAACTCTGTTTTCAATAATTTCATCTGTTGATTCTTTTTGTGGGGTTTGTACAAATCCGCTCAAAGCAAATACTAAAACGGAAAACAACAGTACAAAATATTTTTTCATTTAATCCTCTTCTAAAAATAAAATAAGTATTATTTAATAACTTAGACCATATCCATATGGGAAAAGGGGATTGTAATTAGAATCACCAAAATTCATCGGAATTTGATTCATTGATCTTGGCCAGGAATGAGATAGCTTTCCTGTAAAATTAAAATCACCAAAAAGAACATCTGCAATTCCTTGTCCTTCAGTTCCGGGCAACCAGGCAGCAATAAAAGCATTACAATCATCTATTGCGTTTCCTAATATCATTGGGCGACCGGAGATTAAAATAATTACGTAAGGTATTCCGGCATTTTTAAAATTATTTATCACTGCTAAATCTTGCTGATCTAATGATAAATCTTGTCTGTCGCCATTACCTTCTGCGTATGGAGTTTCACCTATAGCAAGAACTCCTATATCTCCGGATTGTGCGATACTCCCATCAAAAGAAAAATCTACCTGCGTGGTCGCTGCAACAGTATTTTTAATAGCCTGATAAATAGTAGTACCAGAAGTAATGTTACCGCTTCCACCTTGCCATGAGATTGTCCATCCACCACATTGATTGCCCAGATCATGTGCACTTTTACCTGCAACGAGAATACGGCTAGTTACTTTTGGTAAAGGTAAAAAATTAGCTTGATTTTTTAGCAGAACTAATGATTCCCTAACGCACTGTCTTGCTACTTCTCTATGTGTGAATGATCCGACTGTAGGAGTTAAACTTCTATCAGTATAAGGTTTTTCAAAAAGTCCAAGCTCAAATTTAACAGTAAGAATTCTTCTGACTGCATCATTAATTCTATCAACTGAAACTTTATTTTCGCTAACAAGTTCCTTTAAATATTGAATAAAATCTTTGAAATTATTTGGAACCATAACCATATCAATACCAGCGTTCACAGAAGTTTCAATATCGCTCTTATAATCACCTGGGAGCTGATCAATTCCTTGCCAATCAGAAATTACAAAACCCTTAAAACCTAATTCATCTTTTAAGACATCTGTAATCCAGTATTTACTACCATGCATTTTTTGTCCGTTTATACTGCTGTAAGAAATCATTATGGATTTCACTCCGGCATTAATCGCAGATATAAATCCTGGTAAATGTAATTGTCTAATCGTTTGCTCATCCGCGATTACATTACCCTGATCGTCTCCTTCAAGTGTTCCACCATCGCCTAGAAAATGTTTTGCGCAAGCCAATATGTTTCCATAGTCTGATAAATTTGTTCCTTGATACCCTCGAACCATTGCATCTGCCATTGTAAATGATAATTCAGGTGTTTCCCCAAATCCTTCATAAGTCCTTCCCCAGCGTTCATCTCTTACTGTTGCAATACACGGAGCAAATGTCCAGTCTATTCCAGTTCCGGATACTTCTTCCGCTGTAACACGTGCGGCTTGCTCAATTAGCTGTGGGTTTCTTGTACAGCCTAATCCGATGTTATGAGGAAAGATTGTGGCACCAAAAACGTTGTTATGCCCATGAACAGCATCTATGCCATAAATAAGCGGGATCTTGAGTCTTGTTTGAAGCGCAAAGCTTTGATAATAATCATACATATCAGCCCAGCCTTGAGAAGAATTATTGGACGGTGCTGAACCACCGCCACTAAGCAGAGAACCGAGATTATAATTTTTTATATCAGAAATATTCTGGAGAGCATTTCGCTCAGCTTGTGTCATCTGGCCAATTTTTTCATCGAGTGTCATTTGTGAAAGCAATTTTTCAACACGCTCTGAAATATTTTGGTTAGAATCATCAGGATTGCTAACATTTTCCTTGCAGCTGAACATTAAAAGGATTGAAACAAATAAAATAAAAAAAAATAATTTGTTAAGAATACTTATCATCTAAATACCTATCTGAAAAAAGCCCCTTAATTATTCGGTAGAATGAAAGTTTAAGGGGCAAAATATTTATAAAGTTTATCAGCAATATTAAAAATACTTAAGTTATAACTTCCTCAAGTTTTATAATTTCATTCCAAATTAATGCTGCCGAACCAAGTACAGCGCTGTTTCCTTCAGGCAATCCCGAGGGCAGGATTTTAACTTTGTTCCTAAATACATGAAATAGATTTTCTTCCATTGATTTTTTTGTTGGATCGATAATCATATTACCGGCAAGCGCTAATCCACCAAATAATATTATGGCTTCGGGACTTGTAACCGCAACAGCATCAGCAAGCTTTAAACCGAGAACTTTTCCAGTATAATCAAATGCGTCCTTTGCAATTTTATCTCCGGCAAGAGCAGAAGTGTAAATCATTTTAGAATCTAAATCTTTATAACTAATATTTCTTAATGCACTATTTTCATTTGAGTTTGCAAGTAATTCCATAACAGTTCGTTTAATACCGGTAGCTGAAGCATAAGTTTCTAAACATCCCTTTCTGCCGCATCCACATTGTCTGCCATTGGGATCATAAACAGTATGGCCAATTTCTCCGGCAAAACCATCTGAACCGTAAACCAATTTTCCATCCACCACAACTCCGCTGCCTAAACCGGTACCAAGTGTTATTACAATAAAATCTTTCATTCCTTTAGCAGCGCCAAAAAGCATTTCACCAATTGCAGAGGCATTTGCATCATTTGTTATTGCTACTGGAACATCATAGTATTGTCTTAAAATTTCAACAACATTTACAACGCCCCATTTTAGGTTTGGCGGATTCTCAACCGTACCACGATAGTAATTTGCGTTTGGCGCACCAACTCCTATTCCTTTTAGAATATAACCATCTGAAACAGATTTATATAATTTTTCAATTTCAGGATGTAGTCTTGAAAAAAGATCTGCGGCACTGTTTTGCGCATCCGTAGAGATTGATGATTCAACAATACATTTACCATTTACATCAACAAAACCAAAAGCCGTATTTGTACCGCCAACATCAATACCCAGAGTAACTTCGGTTCTCATTTTACTTATGCCTTTGCTGATTTAAAAGTTGGAATATGTCCTTTTACTCCATAATAAGCTATATAAGCATAGCAAAGTACAGGAAGTATAAATGCATGATGAATTCCAATATTATCTGCTAAAAATCCTTGGCCTAATGGAATTATGGCTCCGCCAACAATAGCTGTACAAAGAATTCCAGAACCTTGTCCTGTATGTTTTCCTAATCCATCAATAGCTAAGTGTAAAAATTGTTGGGAACATAATTGAGTTAAATAAACCAACCGCCAAAATACTCCACATTGCAAACTGTCCGTTTGTTAACATGGAAATAACTAACTAATGAAGCAGCGCTTATTGCAAGTATTGCTAATGTTCTGCCGGGTTTTTGTTTACCAAGATTAAATGCAATAAAGTTAACTGCAACTAACGCAAGAAATGTTAATGTTTTTCCTAGACCGGAAAGTGATAGTGTTGCAAAGTTTTGATATTCTTTTGTAACATAAAGTGCAAGCACCAAAGCAAGAACAAAAACAAGTGCGGCATAAATATTTTTCTTTTTAGTATCCTTCATACCGGAAAGTGTGATTGAACCAAAAAATCTTCCGATCATTGCTCCGCCCCAGTAAAGAGCTACATAAGTTCCTGCTTCAGCTTCAGGCATATTAACCAGCTCTTTAAAGTAGTTAACTAAAAAACTACCGATTGAAACTTCACCACCAACGTACACAAAAATTGCAACTGCGCCTAAAACAAGATGTTTATATTCCCATGCACTTTTTTGATTATTATCCGAACTAACTGCATCACCATTACTTGATGATTGTGTTGCGGCCTCAATTTTGGGAAGTTTGAAGAGAGCAAAAATTATTGCAATTGCTACAAGCATTCCTGTTAAAATTAGATAAGGAGTTTGTACTGAACTTGCTTCGATAAGTTTGTAAGCTTCTACATCTGTCATACTCATTTTGGCTAACTCATCTGCACCTTTAACAGCTAACGAAAGAATTAATATTGAACCGAAAATTGGTGCTATAGTTGTTCCAAGGGAATTAAATGCCTGAGATAAGATTTAACCTGCTTGATGCTGTTTCCGGTTTGCCTAATATTGCTACGTATGGATTTGCCGCAACCTGTAAAAGTGTTATTCCGGATGCAAGCACAAATAGGGCTAATAAAAATATCTCGTAAGAGCGGTAACCTGCTGCAGGATAAAATAATGCCGTGCCTACAGCGGCTGTAAGCAAACCAAGTATAATTCCTGCTTTATAACCAATCTTTTCAACCAGAATTCCTGATGGAAGTGATACTATTGCGTAAGCAGTAAAAAAAGTAAATTGCACAAGCATCACTTGAGTGTAATTCAATTCAAATATTGCTTTTAAATGTGGTATAAGAATATCATTTAAGCAGGTAATAAAGCCCCACATAAAAAACAGGGAAGTTAAAACCACTAAAGCCGGTGTATAATTATTATTGCCGCCGCTTGTGGATGTTACATTTGTTGTAGAAGGAGATGAAACCGCCATCATTTACTCCGGGAATTGTTAAAAAGTATTATTGATAAAAAATGACATTAAAATCACAGTTTGAAAAATATAAACTTATCCAATTATTATGCCCAATTATTAAAAAATAATTCGGCTTTACATTGACCCATGCAGGTTTTTTTTGTAGCTCAGAATAATGAAATTATTATTTTAATAACCATTGTTTATTAAATTGATAAATAGCAAATAGTAATTTTTCTAATTCGAGTGTTTTACCACATTTCTTCTTAATTTTGTATAAAAATTATTATAACTTATGTCAATTAAAATCACATCTACGTAGGGGCGTCTATGAAAAAAATCTTTTCTTTTTTATTAGTTCTACTTATTTCTTCAATAACTTTTTCTCAATTACTAGATCACCAGTATTTTAAAGATAATCACGAAGTTTATTTTAAATTCAATATTTCGGATCGTGCAGAGGTAAGACTTCTTACAAACATAATTTCTATTGATAATTTAGAAGGAAATACTGTTTATGCATACGCTAACGAAAATGAATTCCGTCAGTTTGAAAGTTTAAATTATCCATACACAGTACTAACTCGGCCATCAAAATTAATTGAACCTGAAATGTCATCTAATATCGAAGAAATCACTGCATGGGATGTTTATCCAACTTATGATGCATATCTTACAATGATGTACTCGTTTCAAACATCCTATCCAAACATTTGCAGAATAGTTGATGCAGGAAATACTGTGCAGGGAAGAAAAATATTATTCGCTGTAATTTCTGATAACGTAAATCAACGTGAAACTGAACCGCAGTTTATGTACACATCTTCTATGCATGGTGATGAAATAACTGGTTATGTTTTAATGTTACGATTAATTGATTCATTATTAACTACTTATGGATCTAATGCAAGAATTACAGATCTTGTTAATAATACCGAGATATGGATCAATCCTCTTGCAAACCCTGATGGAACATACAGAAGCGGAAACAATACAGTTAGCGGTGCAACACGTTATAATTACAATAATTATGATCTTAACAGAAATTTTCCTGATCCGATTTTTGGTGTTCATTCAAGTCAGCAAATTGAAACAACAAGATTCAGGACAATTGCTGAGGCAAATAACTTTGCGCTTGTTGCAAACTTCCACGGTGGCACTGAAGTAGTAAATTATCCTTGGGACACATGGACAAATACTCCGCCGGATAATCGTCATCATCCGGATGAAGCATGGTATCAATACATTTCACATCTTTACGCTGATACTTGTCAGGCGAATGCACCAGCAAACTATATGAATGGATATGATGATGGAATTACAAACGGTGGGGATTGGTATGTAATTAATCATGGCAGACAGGATTACACAAATTATTTTCGTTGGGGCAGGGAAGTGACAATTGAAATTTCCGACACAAAATTAATTCCTGCATCACAGCTTCCCGCACATTGGTATTACAACAGAAGATCTTTACTAAACTATATGGAATCAGTTCTAAGAGGCATTAATGGTATTATATCTGATACTTTAGGAAATTCGATTAAAGCAAAAATTACTGTGTTAAATCATGATGCCGATAATTCTCAGGTGTATTCAGATTCAACTGGGTTTTATTTACGAATGCTTTCACCCGGAACATATTCATTAAAATTTGAAGCACCTAATTATTATACCCAAACGATAAATAATGTATTAGTTAATTCTTACAATTCACTAAATGTATTAAATGTTCAGCTTGTTTCAAGCATTATCCCTGTTGAACTCGTTTCATTCAGCTCATCATTGGAAAAAAATAATGTTTTACTGAACTGGAATACTGCAACTGAGACAAATAATATGGGATTTGAGATTGAAAGAAAAAACCCAACCCCTTACCTAAAAGAAGGGGATTTTGAATTTACCGATTGGAAAAGTGTAGGATTTGTAAATGGAAATGGAACAACCACAGAAACTAAATCTTATTCTTTTACTGATCATAATTTAAAATAGCGGCAATTATCAATACAGATTAAAGCAAATTGATTTTGACGGTTCATATACATATTCTAATACAATAGAAGTTGAAATTGAGATCCCAAAAAATTTTACTTTATCACAAAACTACCCAAACCCATTTAATCCAGTTACAACAATTAATTACAGTATCCCATCTGTAATTTCGGCGGAAGGGAAAAATCTTAACGTTTCTCTAAAAGTTTATGATGTCCTTGGAAATGAAATTGCTACACTTGTTAATGAGAATAAGTCAGCGGGTGAATATGCAGTAGAATTTAATGCAGAAAAGATATCAAGTGGTGTTTATTTTTATGAATTAAAATCAGGCAGTTTTATACAAACTAAAAAAATGATACTGCTCCAATAATTATTTTTGCGGGAAGTTTCATCTTCCCGCAATCCTTATTTTGAATAACCACTTATTTTTATATCTTACCAAAAGAAAATCCGATAATAAATTTATAAGATGAAGAACTATACAATCCTATTTATCATTTTTATTTCATTCATATCTCTGGCATACTCCGGATTGTTTGAATACGATTTATTAGGCGGTACTCAGCTTAATGGGAGTGGTTGTGTTTGTCATACAATCGAGCAGGATACTTCTGTATCAGTTTGGATTGAAGGACCAGACACTTTATTAGCTGGACAAACAGGTGTTTATAGGATGTATCTGGCCAATGGTCCTGCAGAGGCAGGCGGATATAATGTGGCCGGCAGATATGGAATAATGTCGCTTGTTGATACTTTATCTGTTTGGGATTATCGTTCACCAAACGAACTAACTCAAGCATTTCCATTAGTATTTCCTACACCTCAGGATACAGTTTATTGGGAATTTGCCTACACTGCTTCGGATTCAATTGTTATTGATACAATATACTCGTGCGGTCTGAGTATAGTTTATGATCATATTCCGGATTTTCTTGATCGATGGAATTTTGGTCCAAAGTTTCCGATTGTCATCCTTGAGAATGTTGTTCCTGTAGAGTTAATTTCATTTACGTCAATAGTGAATAATAATTCTGTTTTACTAAAGTGGATCACCTCAACGGAAACAAATAATATGGGATTTAGTATCGAACGAGCGTTCATTTCGAATGAAGAGAGAAATATTATTTGGGAAACAATCGGATTTTTAAATGGAAATGGTACAACAACAGAAACTAGATCGTATTCTTATCCTGATGTAGATTTAATCAGCGGCAGTTATCAATATCGATTAAAACAGATTGATTTTGATGGCACGTTTGAATATTCAAACATTATCACTGTTGAAATTATTTCACCAATTAAATTTTCATTGGAACAAAATTTTCCAAATCCATTTAATCCTGCAACAAAAATTCGTTATTCTATTCCAGAGATCAATTCGACTGAAGATGGATCTTTTAATGTAGTCCTTAAAGTTTATGATGTTATAGGAAATGAAGTTGTTACCCTTGTTAATGAGGATAAGTCTGCTGGTGATTATGAAATAGAATTCAATTCAGAAATGTTTTCGAGTGGGATCTATTTTTATAAGTTAACTATTGGAAACAGAGCAATAGTAAAAAAAATGGTTTTGATTAGATAATATAAAAGGCCATCTCTTTAGAGACAGCCTATTATATATTAAAATGATGTTATAAAATTTAAATTATAGGAAGAAGAATTATCGGGATAATTTTGAACGCCTAATGAAACATTCCATCCAACTTCCTGATTAAGCTTATTGTTGTATTTTGAAACTAATCTTACCGCGTTAATTGCACTTACAACTCTATTCAAAATTAATGCACCAACAACAAATCTTAAATTATTAAAAGATTGCTCTGAAGAAACCCACATATTTCTGTAACTCTTACGTTCTTCATTAGTATTCCATTTCCAGAAATAGGTATTTGAGTTGTACATCTCATTAAAATTACGCTCGAATGCTTTTGTGTCATTATATTCATCTATATTCTGGTATTCACCGATCGTGGCATAATAAAGATCATCTTTATTATTAGTTGAAATTCCTCCATTAGATTGCGCATAAGCAACATATCTGTCTTTTTGCCAATTAGCATAAGTGTTTATTCCAATGTAAGTTCCCCAAAGAACACCATCAGCTACGGTAAAATAAATACCGCTATCATAAGCTTCAGCATACAACTCGCCCATACCGGGTAATAGTAAAGAATAAATAATCGCTAAGCCGGTATTCTTTTTTTTCTTTACGTCATCTAAAACCAGATTATTATTTAATTCTGGAGATTGAGAAATTCCAGTAATAGCTTGTTGTTTGAAGGAATAAAATGAGGGATCATCAGTTTGAGAAAATATTTGAGTGGAGAGCACTATAAAAAGAATAAGGATATTTTTCATTTTTTTTATTTGAATAATATGATTAGGATATTTCTAATGCAACGGAATTTTTTATCTCTTTTACTTTACCGAAGCATTCACCATTCTCAATTCCAATGATAGAAACATTGCAAATATGATTTTCTAAATCTTTATAATGCTTATTATTAACTCTTGTATAATTAGAGGAAAATCCTTTAATTGCCCCGGTTTGATCTTGTGACTCAAAAAGCACATCAAGGTTTTTACCAATCATCTGATTGTAAAAATAGTTTTTCTTTTTATCACTTAAAATTCTTAGCATTTTATTTCTTTTTTTTCGTTCAGATGGATCTACTGAATGAGAGATTGCTAATGCCTTTGTATCAGGTCTTTCGGAATAAGTAAAAACGTGTAAGTAAGAAATTGGAAGATCAAGCAAAAAATTATATGTTTCCATAAATTCTTTTTCTGTCTCGCCCGGATACCCAACAATTACATCAACACCAATTCCGGTATCAGGAATCACTTCTTTAACTCTAAGAATTACTTTTTTATAATCATCAGCAGTATACCTTCTTTGCATTGATCGCAAAATAGTATCGCTGCCGCTTTGTAATGGAATGTGAAAATGATTGCAAAGTTTATCGGAATTAGCTGTAAGATTTATTATATCTTCAGTAAGCAAATTTGGTTCGATAGAACTTATTCTTATTCTAAAATCACCATCAACTTTAATAAGCTTTTTAAGCAGCTCAAATAAGTTTATATCAAAAGAATTTCCGTAATCACCAACATTCACACCAGTTAGAATAATTTCTTTATATCCTTTCTGAACAAGATTTATAAATTCCTTTATAACAAGGTCTGGATTCATGCTTCTGCTTTTGCCACGAGCAAGCGGAATTGTGCAAAAAGTACATTTATAATCGCAGCCATCCTGGATCTTAAAATAAGCTCGAGTCCGACTATCAGCATCTGTAGAACTTGCTAATCCAAATTTATTAAGTTCCTCTTTTTGGGAAACATAGATACAGGATAAATCTTTTTTACTAAAATCCTTTAGGAGTGAAAATATTTCAAACTTTTCATTGCTTCCAAGTACCGCATCAACACCATCAATTGCTGCAATTTCATCTGCTCTTAATTGTGCGTAACATCCTGTAACGATCACATAAGCATTAGGATTTGTTCTTAATACTCTTCTTACAAGCTGTCTGCATTCTTTTTCAGCATTTTCTGTAACACTGCAAGTGTTAAAAACATAAACATCAGCCTTTTCTTTCATATCCACAATAGAAAAACCATTCTGTAAAAAATGATTCCCAATTGTAGATGTTTCTGAAAAATTAAGTTTACATCCTAATGTATGTAACGCTACTGTTTGATTCATTTAATTTCTATTTGATATAAAAAGAGCGGGATGTTTTCCCGCTCTAATATAGAATATTTAAGAGAATTTATTCAGTCTCTTCTTTTTTCGATACCTCTGGTTCAGAAACTTCAAAGATTGGGAATTCAGATGAATCTATCGTTCCCATTTCTGCACTTTGAATGTTCTGCACAGTAACACGTTCCAACTTAAAGTTATTGATGTACTGTTCAATTTCTTCATCAGATTTTTCTTTAAGTGCTGCGATTGCACTTAAAACTATTTTCTTGCTTTCCTTATCAAACTCAATAACCTTTAAAGGTATTGTTGCATCGATAGGGAAGTGATTAGCTATATTTTTAATCTTTGATGTAGAAAGTTGCGTTGTTGGTACAAAACCATCAACGTGTGAAGGAAGTTCAGCAATAATTCCTTTTTCAATTATTCTTACAACCTTACCAGTGGTTAGTTTTCCAACTGAGTAATCCTGTTCAAAAGTATCCCAAGGGTTATCCATAATTTGTTTATGGCCAAGTGATATTTTTCTCTGATCAACATCAACACCAAGAACTAAAACATCTATTCTTTCGTTTTTCTTTACAACTTCCCCGGGATGTCGGATTTTCTTTGTCCATGATAGATCTGAGATATGAACTAATCCATCAACACCTGGTTCAAGTTCAACGAATACTCCAAAGTTTGTAAGATTACGAGCAACACCTGAGTGTTTGGATCCAACAGGATATTTAGCCATCAATGTTTCCCAAGGATCTGGTTCTAGTTGTTTTATACCGAGAGAAATCTTCTTTTCATCTTTATCAAGACTCAAAATGATTGCTTCAACTATTTGTCCCATTGCAACTATTTGCGAAGGATGTTTAATATGCTGAGTCCAGCTCATTTCAGAATTGTGGATTAAACCTTCAATTCCTTTTTCGATTTCAATAAAAGCGCCATAATCAGTAAGAGAAACAACTCTACCTGAAACTTTATCACCAAGATTATATTTTTCAGAAATTTGTTCCCATGGATGTGGAAGAAGTTTTTTAAGAGAAAGTGAAATTCTTCTTTTTTCTTCGTCAAAATCCGTAACAACTACTTTTATAGTTTCATCAAGTTTTACAACTTCATTTGGATGGTTGATTCTTCCCCAGCTAAGATCAGTTATGTGGATAAGTCCATCAACACCGCCAAGATCAACAAACACACCAAAGTCTGTTATTGCTTTAACAATACCTTCAAGTATTTGACCTTTTTCAAGACCCGTAAGTATTGCATTTCTTTGATCAGAAATTTCTTCTTCAACAAGTACTTTATGTGATACAACAACATTCTCTGTTGGAACGTTAACTTTTACAACTTTGAAATCCATCGTTTGACCAACGAACGCATCAAAGTCTCTGATCGGACGAATATCAATTTGTGAACCTGGCAAGAACGCTTCCATTCCTAAAAGATCAACAACCATTCCGCCTTTAATTCTTTTAACAATTTTACCTTCGATAATTTCACCGGTATCGTGCGCTCTAAGAACTTTTTCCCAGATTCGCAAGAAGTCTGCGCGTTGTTTGCTAAGAACAAGATTTCCTTCTTGATCTTCAACACTTTCTAGCACTACTTCAATCTCTTGACCGACTTTTAAATCAACGCCTTCAAAAAATTCGTTACGTGGAATTGTACCTTCAGATTTAAAACCAACATCTACGATAACATTATCGCCCATGATTCTAACAACTTTCCCCTTGATCATCTCGCCTTCTTTAACATCTCTAAATGAATCTAAGTAGAGTTTGGCAAGCGCCATAAACTCTTCTTGAGAGTATTCTTCATCGTTAAATTTATTTTTGGCTTTTTCATACTCATCGGGAGTCACAGTTTTTAGAGTCGTTTCTTTTTCTTGGGACATTCATCCTCCTAAAAATAATTTTCTGTTTTTCTGAGTCTCAGCCGGATAGCTCAGGCAAACAGACTATTTAGTTTAACATTAGTTTAGCCGGCTTAAATTCTAATACCTTTTTTATCAGCAATAATTTTTACTTGTTTCAAAATCAATTCTACTTGTTCTGGAATTGTGGTGTTTGAAGTATCAACTTCTATTGAATCAGGAGTTTTAGTTAAAGGGCTTGCTTCGCGGTTTGAATCAATAAAATCTCTGTTTTGTAAATTTTCTTTAACTTTATCAATCGGAACATCATTCCCTTTTTCTAAAAACTCTTTAGCGCGTCTTTCAGCTCGTTCATCTATACCTGCGGTAAGAAAAATTTTTACTTCGGCATCAGGATAAACTACAGTTGTTATATCTCTGCCTTCCATAACAACACCGCCATTTTTTCCCATTTCCTGCTGTTTCTTAACAAGAATTTTCCTCACACCATCAATACAGCTTATTTCACTCACGTTACTGTTCACTTCAAAAGATCGAATCTGTTTTGAAACATCTTCTCCATTTACAGTAATGCTGGTTTCACCATCAATAAAACTTAGAACCAAATTTAAACTGTTTGCAAGCTGGATTATTTCATCCGTTTTTCCCATCAGATTTTTTCGCAAAACGAATAACGTAACTGCTCGGTACATAGCACCTGTGTCTATATAAAGATAATTTAATCTTTTAGCCACAAGTTTTGCTGTTGTACTTTTCCCGGAGCCTGCAGGTCCGTCTATGGCAATGATTAGATTTTTTGACATAGGATACAAAAATATGTATAACTATTTAATTTTCAAACGTTTAGAGAAGTTCAAAAGATAGTAAAATAGCGGATAATCCTAGTTTATTTCACGTCCGCCAAGGTCTTCTATGATAATTTTTTCGTAAGGATCAAAGATTTCAGAGGTTTTGGTATTTTTTGCTGGTTTCATCTCTTTATTTGATTTGGATTTAACTTTGGGAGTTTCATTTCTCCCGAATCTAATGCTAATTTTTTTACCAAAAAAATCACGGGATTTTTTATCTATATATTCCTGATGGAGAAGCAGTGAAGATTCTGTAGTAGCATCGGATGATTCCAATTGAATATTTATTCCATCAAAATTAATTGGTCTTACATTATTAAAAAGAGGAGTAAGAAAAAATGATTTTTCTTTACATACATCATCCACAAAACTCTGCCACTTTTGTGTGATTAATTCAAAATTTAAGTCAGTCTGGATTCCTGAAAGTGTTTCTTTGATGGGCGGAACAAAAGATTCTGTTTTTACAGTTGATTCAGCTTTTATTTCTCTTTTTTTTTCTGGTGCTAATTGTTTTGCAGAATAGGTAGAAGATCTTTTTTCTTTTGCGATTGAATTTTCGTCAGAAGATTTTAGTTCAATACTTCCTGATTCCAATCCGGAAATTATTTCTGAGAGTGTTGCAGATTTTTCTAATCCAACTAGATTCGTTAAGGCAATTTCTATTTTAAGTTTTTGATTATTTGAATATCTAAGTTCTTGCTGAAGTTTACTTAGGTAATTTAAAATCCTTAGTAAATCACCTTTAGAAAAAGTCTGGATATAATTTGCATATTTAGTTCTATAAACTTCTGCGGTTTCAATAAGTTCTGTTCTTTCTGTTAATATAACTGAAAGAATATTTCGAAAGTGTTCCAACAAACCATCATTAAAATCAATAAAATCCCAGCCATTCTGATAAATTTTTTCGGTTGTTTGAAAGACGATATTAAAATCTTTCTCAAGTATTGCATCAGAAATCGTAAAGAACAAATCATCATCAATCAAGTTTAACATTTTAGCAACTGTTTCGGAATCAATTTTAGCACCGCAAAAAGAAACTACCTGATCAAACAAACTTTGTGCATCACGCAGTGCGCCATCAGCTTTTTTTGAAATCAATGTTAGCGTCTTATCATCAATTTTTATTTTTTCTTCTTTTGCAATATTGCTTAATGTGTTTTTAATTGTTTCAAGTTGAATTCTTCTGAAATCAAATCGCTGGCATCGTGAAATAATTGTAAGCGGAACCTTATGGATATCAGTTGTGGCAAAAACAAAAATTGTATGAGCAGGCGGTTCTTCCAAAGTTTTAAGGAATGCGTTAAACGATTCCTTCGTAAGCATGTGAACTTCATCTATAATGTAAATTTTATATTTTCCGCGTGTTGGTGCATACTTTACAGATTCTCTTAAAGTTCGTATTTCATCAATACCACGATTTGATGCACCATCAATTTCAATAATATCCATCGTTTGGGAATTATTAATTGTTCTGCACATTTCACATTCGTTGCAAGGTTCAAAATCAATTGGATTTTCACAATTTAAGGCCTTCGCAAGAATTCTTGCGGTTGTTGTTTTACCAACTCCGCGAGGTCCGGTAAAAATATATGCATGTGCAATTCTACTAGTCTTAATTGCATTTTTTAGAGTCGATGTAATATGTTCCTGTCCCACAACATCATCAAATTTTTTGGGGCGCCATTTTCTTGCTGTTACTTGATAAGCCATTTTTTTATATGATTTCTTTACTTAAAAAAGTTACTAATTCTTCAAGATATTTTTTATCAATACTATTGAATGAACCAAACTCAGTGCTATCCAAATCTAAAACACCAAACAAATTTCCATCTTTAACTATGGGGACAACTATTTCTGATTTTGATTCAACATCGCACGCGATGTGTCCAGGAAATTCATCTACATTTTCTACAATAATCGTTTCTCTTTTTTTTGCCGATGTTCCACAAACTCCGCTTCCAATTTTTATTTCGGTACAAGCAACTTTTCCCTGAAACGGTCCTAGATAAAGTTTTGATCCATCAAAAAGATAAAATCCCACCCAACTGATTTTAGAAAAAGTTTGTTTTAAAGCTGCAGTAAAATTAGAAAGATTTGTGATAAGATTATCTTCTTTATTCAATAGACTTTTAATCTGCTTAACTAATAGCTGATATTGCTCATCCAAAGAAGCAGAGTTATTAATAACTAATGTTTCTGACATTAACTCTTTTTCTTAGTTTTAATCGTTTTTTGTTTTGCTGCGGATTTAATTTTTTTCATATCAGGAAAAACATAAGGAATTGCTTCTTCCAATTTGGCAATCGGAATTATTTTTAATCCTTCCTTTACTTTTTCTGGCATTTCTCTTAAATCAATTTCATTATCCTTTGGAATAAGAATTGTTTTTATCTCATTGCGTTTAGCCGCAAGTAACTTTTCATTCAAACCACCGATCGGCAAAATGGAGCCAGTTAAAGTTATTTCACCAGTCATAGCAATATTATTTGAAGCTGGCATTCCGCTGACAGCCGATAGCATTGCCATCGCCATAGTTATTCCGGCTGATGGTCCATCCTTTGGAATTGCACCTTCGGGAAGATGAATGTGAATTTCTTTTCCTTTAAAGAAATCAGGATTTAATCCCAACTGTTTTGCTTTTGATCTTAGATAACTTAGGCCGGCGTGAGCAGATTCTTTCATAATATTGCCTAGTTGTCCGGTGAGAGTTAATTTACCACCACCATTCATTATTGTAACATCAACAGTAAGTATTTCTCCGCCAACACTTGTCCAGGCCAAACCTGTCACACTTCCAACCTTATTCAATTTACTATGTCTATGTGATCTAAAGCGAGGAGTTTTTAAATAATCTTCAATTCTTATTTCATCAATTAATTGTTTAATAGATTTAGTTTTTTTTCCATTTGAAGATTCTTTAACTACAATATCCCTTGCTACTTTACGACAAACTGTGGCCAATTCTCTTTCCAGATTTCTAACGCCGGCTTCTCTTGTGTATTCTGAAATAATTTTTTTTATTGCGTCATCTGAAAAAGAAACATTTTTATTTTCAATCCCATGTGCAATAAGCTGTTTTGGTAGTATATGTCTTTTTGCAATCTCAAGTTTATCATATTCAAGATAACCTGGTAATTCGATAATTTCCATCCTATCTTGGAGCGGCAAAGGAATATTATATCTAATGTTTGCAGTTGTAATAAACATAACCTGACTTAAATCATAGTCAACTTCAAGATAATGATCGTTAAAAGTATTGTTTTGTTCAGGATCTAAAACTTCAAGCATTGCTGATGAGGGATCTCCACGAAAATCCATACTCATTTTGTCAATCTCATCTAATAAAATAACAGGATTTATAGTACCCGCTTTTTTCATTGAATGAATAATTTTGCCGGGCATTGATCCGATGTATGTTTTTCTATGTCCACGAATTTCAGCTTCATCGCGAACACCACCAAGACTTATTCTTATAAATTTTCTTCCTAGTGCCCGTGCAATAGACTTACCCAAAGATGTTTTACCAACCCCGGGAGGGCCAACAAAACATAAAATCTGTCCTTTCATGTTTTTAACAAGATTAAGTACAGCTATATGTTCAATAATTCTTTCTTTTGGTTTCTCTAATCCAAAATGATCTTCATCCAAAATCTTTTGAACATGCTTAATACTTAAGTTATCTTTAGTTCTTTTATACCATGGAACGTCAACCATCCAATCAAGATAATTTCTTATAACTGTTGATTCCGGCGACATGCTTGGAGTTTTCTTCAACTTATTAAATTCTTCAAGTGCTTTTGCTTCAACTTCCTTTGGCATCTTAGCTTTAACAATCTGATCCCGAATCTTAGCAAATTCAGATGTAGATTCTTCATCATCACCAAGTTCGTCTTGTAATATTTTTATCTGTTCCTGTATGATAAACTTACGCTGAGTTTTAGCAATATTTTCCTGAACCTTGTTGTCTATTTCTTTTTCAATTTTTAGGATATCAATCTCTGAGTTTAGAACTTTTATAACCTCATAATATTGTTCTTTCAAAATATATTTTGAAAGTATATTCTGTTTAATTTCAATAGATTGATTAATATTTGCAGCAGCGTAAAATACTTTTCTATCCGGTTCTTCTATATTATCAAATGCAGCAATTGTTTCATTCGGAACATTGCGACTAATTTTAACATAATCCTTAAACAACTGAGACATCTGTCTGACAAGCGCATTCATTTCATGATCGGTATGTGTTTCAGGAATTATAACTTCAATTTTACCTTCGAAAAACTCTTTCCTATCAGTAAAAGAAACAATTTTTGCTTGCAATAAACCATCAACTAAAATCTTTAACAAACCGTTCGGTAATTTTAGTATTTGTACAATTTTCGCAACTGTGCCTTCAAGATAAAAATCTGTGGGTTTCGGATCTTCTATGCTTGATTTTTTTTGTGTTGATAGAAAAATGTATTTTGTGTTTTCCAAGGCAAAATTTGCAGCATTTATAGATTGTTCACGCCCCACAAGAACAGGAAAAATCATATATGGAAAAATTACTATATCTCTTAACGGAAGTATTGGTAATATTGATGGAATCTCATCAACAAGATTATTTTCTTTATTGATTTTTATAATATCTGGCTTATCGCTCAATTTCTCTCCTTATTTTCACTCAATTTTGTGAGCAAATATACCCAAATACAAAGGTGCTATCAAGGAACAGAAAAGGCACTATTTATTTGTGTGATTCAGAGTTTTTATATTTGCCATTAAAATTGAAAGCATTATGATTAAAGATATATTAGAAATTGCCGGTATCGCTGGAGCAATTATTCGTGATGGATTTGGCAAAAATTTTAAGATCGAATATAAAACGAATGAAAAAAATCTTGTGACGGAAATAGATAAGAAATCCGAAAAAGCGATTATGGATTTTGTATCTAATAAATATCCAACACACAATATTCTCACTGAAGAATCAGGCGAACATAAAAAAGACTCAGAATATCTTTGGGTAATAGATCCAATAGATGGAACAACAAACTTTGCACATGGTTTACCAATTTTTTCTGTTTCAATTGGAGTGATGAAGAAAAATGAGATTGTAGCTGGAGTTGTTTATGATGTTATGCAAAATACTTTTTATTCAGCAGAAAAGGGAAGTGGTAGTTTTGCAAATGATAAAAAAATTGCTGTAAGTGATAATGATAAACTAGGATTAGGCGTCTTAGTTACAGGATTTCCATATAATGTAGCAGATAATCCCGACAAAGCTTTTGAAAGGTTTGAATCTTTAACAAAGCAGGCAAGAGCAGTTCGTAGATTAGGTTCAGCAGCAATAGATTTTTGTTATGTTGCTAGTGGAGTGTTCGATGGTTTTTGGGAAGTATCACTACAACCCTGGGATATGTGCGCTGGAAAATTAATTGTGGAGGAGGCCGGTGGAATAGTAACTGATTTTTCCGGAAATGAGATTAATATTTTTACACCGCAGATATTAGCCAGCAATAAAAAAATCCATCAACAATTGATTGATGGATTAAAAGTTTGAACTATTGTCTCGGAATTCTCGACGAAGCAACTGATGTGTAAAACACATCACTTTGTCCCGTTACCGGGACTCGTGATGACTGCATTAATTAATCGGTACGGACCTATCCAAACTTTGGTACATCTGTTCAATTAAATCTTGATATCTCTCTTCAACATACTTACGTTTTATTTTTAAGCTTGGTGTAATTTCACCGGACTCAATTGTAAATGGTCTGTCTAAAAGAACATACTTTCTTACACGCTCGTAATTTGCAAGTTTTTTCTGAAATTGATCCATTTCCTTATCAAGCATTTTATAAATTTCTTCATCCCTAATCAAATCTTCAACCTTATCATAAGGAATTTTATGTGCATCAGCGTATTCTTTAACAGCCTCAAAATCCGGGACAATAAGCGCAGTTAAAAACATTCTTCTATCGCCGATTAACACAAACTGATCAATATATTTGCTGGCAAGAAACATACTTTCAATGGGATTAGGTGCGATATATTTTCCAGCAGAGGTTTTAAATAGGTGTTTTTTTCTATCAGTGATCATCAAAAATCCATCTGCATCAAATACGCCTATATCACCGGTGTAAAGCCATCCATCTTTAATTGTTGCATCTGTTTCCTTTTTGTTTTTAAAATATCCCTGCATAATATTTGGTCCTTTTGCAAGTATCTCACCATCGGATGCAATCTTAATTTCAACACCGGGAAAAGGTTTTCCTACAGAGCCGAATTTATAATCATCAACCCTGTTTGCGCAAATTACGGGTGAAGATTCAGTTAAGCCATAACCTTCAACAATTATAATACCTATTGCTTCAAAAAACTTTCCTAAATACAACGGAAGTGCCGCACCTCCAGAGATGAAAAATCTTAAATTTCCACCTGTCTTTTCCCTAAGCTTACTATAAACTAGTTTATCGGCCAATTTGTGTTTTAATGAAAGTCCAAGCGGAATGTCGCCTCTCTTTTTTGCTTCATTAAATCTAACACCAACATCCATAGCCCAATAAAATATTTTCTGCTTCTTTAAAGGCTGACTATCAACATTTTTAATTATCTTGGAATGAATTCTTTCAAACAAACGAGGAACGCTGGTCATTATAGTTGGTTTGATATCGATAAGATTTTGTGCAACTGTTTCGATACTTTCAGCATAACAAACGGTGCACTTTGCAGCAAAAGCTGTGTAATATCCAGCCATTCGTTCAAAGATATGACATAAAGGTAAGAAGGATAAGAACACATCGGTATTACCGATAGGAAAACAATCTAATGCAGCCTGAACATTTGATAAAATGTTATGATGAGTTAACACAACACCTTTTGGTTCACCTGTTGTTCCGGAAGTATAAATGATAGTACAAACATCGTTTGGTTTTATTAAGGAAAGATTGTCCTTTAATAAATTTGAATGCTCTTTCTTAAATGATTTTCCTAATTCCTGAACCTTGCTAAAAGCATAAATATCTTTTTTACTCTCATCAATATCTTTTTCATTAAGTAAAATTATAAACTTTAAAGATTTACATTTATCTCTAATCTTCATTACTTTATTCAACTGAAATTTTGTTGAGACGATAATGGCTTTAGATTCAGAATTATTTAAAATAAATTCAACTGATTCCGAGGTAAGCGATGGATAAAGCGGAACATCAATAGCACCTAAACTTAAAATTGCAAAATCACTATATACCCATTCTGGCCGATTTTCTGCAATTATTGCAATTTTATCATCTTTTTTTATTCCGAGTGACGCTAAGCCAAAAGCAAAGCTATCTGTTTCCTCCTTTAACTGATCGTAACTAATACCAACATATTTGTTAGCAACTTTATGCTTTATTACAAAATTATTTGTTTCTTTGCTGTACTCTTCAGTAAGATGTTGATATAAACGGGGAACCGTGGTTAAGTAATTTAACTGAGCCATATTTTTACTTCTCTCCTTTTAAGTGTAGGATTTCTTCCCCGGAATCCACTATTAGTTTAAGTAAGCTTAATCTAAGCTTGCTGTTACGTATGATTCCGTGACAGCAATATTTATCTAACGATAAAATAACATCAAAAAGTTTAAGAGCAAAAAGGAAAATGCGTTTAATGTAGGGATCGATTTCCAGATCGATCCACTATTTTGTCATTTCGATCGAAGAGAGAAATCTTTCATCTTTTTCCTGTAATCTTTTACCTTAAAAAAACCTCGCATCTCTAAAATATTGTAGTTAATTTAAACGTAACAAAAATTTCATTAAGGGGTTCTCTGATGAAAAAATTAGTTTTAGGTTTAGTTGTACTTTTTTCTTTCTATTCAAATACCTTTTCTCAATGGAGTAACGACCCAAATCAAAATCTTCAAATCTCGGCTTTTGGTATTCTGGTTACAGCCTGCGAAGATGGAATGGGCGGTGCGTTTGTTTGTTGGACCACTGCTGACCTCTATTATCCAGAAGCTTATCTTCAATGGGTTGATAAATATGGTTTTGTAAGATGGAGCCAACCATTACGCATAAATGGTAATGGAGAAAAACAATCTGAAATTAAATTAATAAAGTCCGAGGCAGGAAAAGTGATAGTAACTTTTTTGGATTGTATCGAGGTTGGATGGGATTCCATATTTTGGCAGCCGATTTTTCATACTTACCTTAGAACAAATAAGGTTGATACAACAGGATTCTTGTATTGGGGAGAACGTGGTATTACTGTAACAGAGGATACAGCACTTACATACGGATTATACAGAGTTGTAGAAGATGAGTACAATGGAATATATATAACATGGGAAAATATTTATCCATATTCTATCAGTTCGCAGGATTCTATTGTTTTAAGAGTTCAGAAAATATCAAATCAAGGTATAAAGTTATGGGGCGACCAAGGAAAGTATATATACACAGGTTATGGATATTTTTTCCCTGAATTTTATATAAGCAGAAGAAAACCTGATGGAATATTTCTAGGGTACTTTAATCAAAATTATGCTAGTATCTTAGAAAGTATTAACTCAGATATGAGTGTAAGATGGACTAAGGAAAATGAATGGTTCTGGGATATTATACCAGACGAAAATGGAGGTGGTGCCCTGGTAAGAAAAATGGGTCAAAAAATATTAGCAAATAAAATTACTAGTGAAGGAGAATTAGTTTGGGGTGATAGCGGGATAGTAATAGATGCTAATTTAGATCATTTATTGGCAGTACAAGATTATAAAATTTTAAGTGATTCTTCTTTGGTTATTTTATGGCAGAAAAGAAGAACGGATAATCCTTCAAATTTTAATAGCTATTTGCAGATTATAGATAAAAATGGGTCACTTCTATTCTGTGATAGTGTTTACTCAATAAAAGATACTAATTATAATGTTGTTGGGGGAAAAATAATTTTAAGTGACTCAACAAATTTTATTATTGTATGGAAGGAAGGTATATCGAATGAATCAAAATATTTTGCACAGAAATATGACAGGAATGTGGAAGAATTGTGGAATTCGAACGATATAGTTTATTCTCTAACAACTCATGAGTCAAGATCAATCATACCAGATAGAAATGGTGGTTTCATTGATGCTTTTGCTGCTGATTTTCCTGAACCACTAGGAGTATTTATTCAGCAAGTAAGTAAGAGTGGTAATTTAGGTGAAGTTATAACAGGTTTAAATGATGAAATTGGAATTAAAGATATAAATTTTCAGCTATCCCAAAACTACCCAAACCCATTTAACCCAAATACAACAATTAATTACCAACTACCAAAAACAGGAAATGTTACCTTAAAAGTTTTTGATATTCTTGGAAGAGAAATTGCAACTTTGGTAAATGAAGAAAAACCTTCGGGAAGTAATATAGTAGAGTTTAATGGTTCTGATTAGCAAGCGGCATATATTATTATCAAATAAAAGCTGGTGAGTTTATCAAAACAAAGAAGATGATACTGCTAAAATAATTCTCTTAAGTCTCCCTTTGCTAAAGGGAGTACCTGAACGAAGTGAAGGGGAAGGATTTGTTTGTACTGCATTAAAGATGGAATCCCCCGTCATTCCTTTGGAATGCCACCCCCTTTATTAAAGGGGGAATTAATATTAATTTTGACTATGCCAAAAAACAATGGATTAGTAACAAATTTTAGAGAACTGCCATATAACCCCAAACTTAAAGAACGGGCAAGAGAAATGCGCAATAACTCCACCGAAGGTGAGATTAAATTTTGGTGTGAGTTATTAAGAAAAAAGCAAACCGGGTTTCAATTTTACAGGCAAAAAGTAATAGGTCACTATATAGTAGATTTCTATTGTGCAAAACTTAAACTCGTAATTGAAATTGATGGAGTGAGTCATAAAGATAAAGTGGAATACGATACGCATAGAGATGATGTCTTAAATTCTTTTGGATTAAAAGTTCTGCGCTTTGATGACCAAACTGTTCAGAATAATTTTCAGATAGTTGAAAAAGATTTTAATGAAAAGTTAGCACAGCGAATAAAAGAACTTGATTCAAAATAAGTTCCACTTTGGAAAAGGGAGTACCCGAACGCAATGAACTTTATAAAAGTCTCCCTTTAGTAAAGGGAGATGTCGCGATAGCGGCAGAGGGATTTGTTTGTACTAAAAATAAGATTTGAGTACTCAGTAAATTGAATCCCCCGTCATTCCTTTGGAATGCCACCCCCTTTATTAAAGGGGGACTATATAAGAACTAGCGAAAACCTCAAAATTTAGATCATACTCAAACATCTCTGGCTAATATTAGCCTTGAAGTTGCTCATACTCAAATTGCTTAGGCTAATACTCATACAGACGGAGCTTATGCTCAAGTAGGTATCAGCAAGAATTGTCTGTAATATTTGGCAAAATAAATGCTATCTGGTGCTATCATATATAAATAAAATCATAGCTATTTAATCAAAAATCAAATAGTTCCTTTGTTTAAGTTGTTTAAACTGATTAATTGATTATCCCGCCCAAAAACCTTAATTTTTCAACTACAATTTTTAACTTTTAGGATGTAACATGTCAAACGCATATTTCAAAGTTCCCCAGCCAATAAACGAATCAGTAAAAGCCTATAAACCGGGTAGCCCGGAAAGAGAAGAATTAAAGAAAAAATTAGCAGAATTAAAATCAAAACAAATAGAAGTTCCGCTTATTATTGGCGGTGAAGAAGTAAAAACCGGTAACACCGAAAAAATGGTGATACCGCATAACCATAGCCACGTGCTTGGTATTTATCATAAAGCCGGTAAGAAAGAAGTTGATATGGCTGTTGAAGCCGCACTTCAAGCACGCAAAGAATGGTCAGAAATGCCTTGGGAACATAGAGCATCAGTTTTCTTGAAAATAGCAGATTTATTAGCCGGGCCCTGGCGAGCAACTATAAATGCCGCTACAATGCTTGGCCAATCAAAAACTGTTTATCAAGCTGAAATTGATTCTGCTGCTGAGCTTGTTGATTTCTACCGCTTCAACAGTTACTACATGGCTCAGCTTATGCAAGATCAGCCATATTCCGGTGCTGGTATGTGGAACCGAGTTGAGTATCGTCCTTTAGAAGGATTTATTTTTTCCGTAACTCCTTTCAACTTTACATCAATTGCCGGTAATCTTCCAACTGCACCTGCGATTGTTGGAAACGTAAGTTTATGGAAACCAGCATCAAGTGCTGTTTATTCTGCCTATTGGTTAATGAAGTTATTTGAAGAAGCCGGTTTACCAAAAGGCGTTATTAATTTTGTTCCGGGATCAGGTGGACAGGTTGGAACACCAGCTTTTACAAATCCAAATCTTGCAGGTGTACATTTTACAGGATCAACAGAAGTTTTTCAGAATATGTGGAAAACCATTTCAGATAATTTAAAAAATATGAAATACTATCCACGCATCGTTGGCGAAACAGGTGGTAAGGATTTTATTTTTGTTCATAACTCTGCAGATGTTGATGCACTTGTTGTTGCGGCTTTGCGCGGCGCTTTTGAATACCAGGGACAAAAATGTTCTGCTGCATCAAGAATGTATATTCCAAAATCTTTATGGAAAGAGTTTAAGGAAAAATATGTTGCCGAAGTCGGCAAAATAAAAATGGGAGATATTGAAGATTTCACAAATTTTATGGGTGCAGTAATTGATAAAGGTGCATTTAAAACAATAACTGAATATATTAAGCACGCAAAAGAATCTAAAGATGCAGAAATAATAACAGGCGGCAATTTTGATGATTCAAAAGGGTATTTTATTGAACCGACAACGATTGTAACGACAAATCCTAAATTCAAATCAATGGAAGAAGAAATATTTGGTCCTGTTATGACAATTTATGTTTATGATGATAACAAATTGGAAGAAACACTAACTTTGTGTGATGAAACTTCACCGTATGCTTTAACAGGTGCAATTTTTGCGCAGGATAGAAACGCAATTGTTATGTTGGCAAACAGACTTAGAAACGCTGCGGGTAATTTTTATATAAATGATAAACCAACAGGAGCAGTTGTTGGTCAGCAACCGTTTGGCGGAGGAAGAGCATCCGGCACAAATGATAAAGCGGGAAGTGCTATGAACATAATGAGATGGATGACTGCAAGAACAATTAAGGAAACTTTCGATCCTCCGAAGGATTGGCGTTATCCGTTTATGAGTGAAGAAAAAAAATAAAAAAATTTTAGTCATTTCGATCCCGATTTTAATCGGGAGAGAAATCTATTCTTAAAGGAGAAAAAGATTTCTCAGTCGTGGACTCCTTCGAAATGACGGTAAAAGAGTTTAGTAAAAATAATTCAAGGAAAATAAATGAAAATTCACGAGTATCAAGCAAAAGAAACATTAAAGAAATTTGGTGTTCCGGTTCAGGATGGAATTGCAATTAAAAGTATGCTGGAGTTTGATGATGCTATTGCTCAGCTGCAGCAGCGTGGTATAAATCAGTTTGTGGTTAAATCACAAATACACGCAGGCGGCAGAGGCAAAGGAACTGTTTATGATGTGATGAACAGAGATTTAGTTGTTCTTGAAGGCGGAGTTAAGTTTACTACTTCACCGGAAAAAGCTGCTGAATATGCTGAAAAAATTCTTGGAAATGTTTTAGTTACTCATCAATCCGGTGCTGAAGGAAAAGTAGTTAAAACGCTTTTCATCACAGAAGGATTGGATTACAAAACAGAACTTTATCTCGGAATTTTATTAGACCGCGCAGTTTCTAAAAATGTAATTATGGTTTCAACTGAGGGTGGAGTTGAGATAGAAAAAGTTGCTGAAGAAACTCCGGAAAAAATAATTAAAGAGTGGATTGAACCGGGCGTTGGATTACAGGCTTATCAGGCACGTAAATTAGCTTTTGCACTCGGACTGGAAGGTAATGCATTCAAGAGTTTTATCCCTTTTATAAAAGCACTTTACAAAGCTTATGAATCAACAGATGCATCCATGTTAGAAATAAATCCATTAGTTATCACGAATGATGATCGAGTGGTTGCGTTAGATGCAAAAATGAATTTTGATGATAATGCTCTTTATCGTCATCCTGATATTTTAGAATACCGTGATCTGGATGAAGAAGATCCATTGGAAATCGAAGCATCAAAATATAATCTTAACTACATAAAGCTTGATGGTAACGTCGGCTGTATGGTTAACGGTGCAGGACTAGCAATGGGAACTATGGATATTATAAAACTTGCAGGTGGTGAACCAGCTAATTTTTTAGATGTTGGCGGTGGTGCAAATAAAGAAACTGTTGCAAACGGATTTAAAATTATTTTATCTGATCCAAACGTTAAAGCAATTTTAATAAATATTTTTGGCGGCATAGTAAGATGTGATAGAGTTGCTCAAGGTGTTATCGATGCCTCAAAAGAAATTGGCGTTAAAATTCCGATTGTTGTAAGGTTAGAAGGAACAAATGCAAAAGAAGCTGCCGATTTATTAGATCAATCAGATTTGCATTTTGAGGTTGCAAAAAGTCTACAGGAAGCGGCTGAAAAAGTCACGGCTGTTTTAAAAATAAATTAAAATAGAATTGTGTCACACTGAGCTTGTCGAGGTGTGACATTTTATTGTAATAAAATAATAAATTAACAAATTATACTCACCTTGATTTTCTTTTTTATTAGTTATAGATTTTCCCACGAATAATTTTGAGTTAGGAGAACCTAATGTCCTTTTTCGATTCCGAGTTTTCTAGTGAAGAGGAATTCGATCTGCCCCAGGAAAATATAGAAGAAGAACTTGCTTCTTGCAAAAAAATTCTTGAGAGCGGTTATGTTTTTGATTCTGTTGAACGAATAGAAGAACTTATACAAGTCTGCATGGATATTGATAGATATCAAGACGCTTTATTTTTATTGGATAAATTTTTAGAAATATTTCCATACAATTCAGAGTACTGGCTCAAAAAGGGTATAGTTCTGAATGGATTATTTGAGTTTAACGATGCATTAGCGGCGTATGAAAAATCTTTATCATTAAATCCAAATGATGTTGAAACCTTAATCGATAAATCCGCAACTGAAGAGAATCTGGGATTATTTGATAGTTCACAGGAATCACTTGAAAAAGTTTTAACACTTGATCCGGATAATGATGATGCATTATTTAGTCTTGGATTACTGTTTCAAAGAAGAGCACAACTCGCAAAAGCTATTGAATATTTTCAAAAAGTTGCTGCCCGCGATCCTGAATATTCGGAAGTTTATTATGAACTCGGTTTTTGTTATGAAAACTCTGACCAGCTTGATAAAGCTTTAGAATCCTACGATAAATTTTTGGAGCTTGATCCGTATAACCCTAACGGATGGTATAATCGTGGAATAGTTTTAGTTAAAATGGAAAAACTTGAGCAGGGAATAAACAGTTACGAACTTGCAATATCAATTAGGGAAAATTTTTCAAGTGCTTGGTTTAATAAAGGTAATGCACTTGCAGATCTCGGTCGTTTACAAGAAGCGATTACCTGTTTTAAAAAATCTTTTGAAATAGATAAGCATGATGAAACAGCTGTTTATAATATAGCAAATATATATGAAGAACTTGATGATCTGCCGGCTGCAATTAAATATTATACAGAATCTTTAAAACTTAATGATGAATATTACGATGCGTATTTATCTCGCGGCTTCTGTTATGATTCAATGGGTAAATACCAATTAGCTCTTAAGGATTTTAATAAAGCCATTTCACTTTCCCAAGATAGTGCTGAAGCTTGGTATGCAAAGGCTGATCTTGAATATTCTTTAGGGCAGATTCAGGATAGTATAATTAGTTATGCTGCAGCCGCAAGAATAGAACCCGATAATTCCGAAGTTTGGTTTAATCTGGCTGAAACTTATTTTGAAATCGGTGAATGGTTAGACGCACTTAAAGCTTTTGATGAGTGTATCCGAATCAACCCTGAAGATGCTGCTTCTTTTTATGGGAAAGCTAAAGCAAATTTTGTATTAAGCAGGACTCAAGAGGCAATTGAATGTCTTAAATCGGCCTTTAAATATGATCCAACTATCAGGATTGAATTTGAAAAAGATTATCCTGAAATAAAATCATCAAAACTATTTAAAAGACTTATCGGCGAATTTTAGTTAAGAAATATTTTATTATTTTATTTTATGCAAAATTCATTTTATTCAAACACCGATTTAATTGGACTGATTGGTTTTCCAATCAAGCAAAGTTTTTCTCCATTTATTTTTAACGTTGCTGCAGAATTAACAGGAACAAAACTGATTTATCTCCCTTTTGAAGTTCATTCAAGTGCTTTAAAAAATGCGGTTTACGGATCGGTTGCATTAGGACTTAAGGGGTTTAATGTTACAGTTCCTCACAAAGTAAAAGTTGTAGATTACCTTAATAAATTATCAGAAGAAGCCGCGGTAATTGGATCGGTTAATACCGTTGTTAATGAAGACGGTAAACTTATAGGCTATAACACTGATGTAAACGGTATAATAGAATCACTACTACCTTATAAAGAAAGTATTTCTGGCAGTGAGATATGTATTATTGGGGCCGGTGGCTCTGCTCGGGCTGTGATATATACATTGATCAGAAATTTTAAGCCGAAAAAAATATTCTTGATTAATCGAACTGAACAACACGCAGAAACACTTAAGCAGCATTTTAAATCAAAAATGAAATTTGATGGAATTGTTTCCAAAGAATTACAACAGCCGGATTTAATTTCTATTCTTCAGAGCTGTTCATTAGTAGTAAACTCTACGCCTGTTGGTATGTATCCGGCAAGTGATGACAGTGTTTTGAGTATTGCCGATGTTTTTGTCAAGGATCAGATAGTGTTTGATCTTGTTTATAACCCTGTTAAAACAAAATATTTGCAATTAGCTGATTCTAAAAATGCAATAACTATAAATGGTCTTAATATGCTTGTGCAGCAGGCTGCAAAATCTTTTACTCTCTGGACAGGTAACGAATTTCCCATAGAGAAAGTTTATAAATCTCTTTTACTTTATGTTACAAAATAGTTTATTGAATTTTAGTTAGGGCTTTCTTAAGTCTAAAAATTGCTTCGTGTAAATGATCCATCGAAGTTGCATAGGACATTCTTAAATAACCTTCACTTCCAAACGCACTGCCCGGAACAGTTGCTATATGAGCCTCGTAAAGCAAATGCATTGCAAAATCAAAAGAATTTTCTACTTTAAGCACATTTGATTTTTTATTCAAGTAATGAGAAATATTTGGAAAGAGATAAAATGCACCTTCAGGCTTGTAACATGTTATCCCGTTTATCGATGTTAATTCACTATAAAAGTATTCACGCCTATTTCTAAACTCTTGAAGCATTTCACTAATAACATATTGTGGCCCCGCAACTGCTTCTATAGCTGCGTGTTGAGATATTGAAGATGCATGAGAGGTTGTATGGCTCTGTATTTTATTAATTGCACTAACAATATTCTCCGGAGCTGCTGTGTAACCGATTCTCCAGCCTGTCATAGCGTAAGTTTTAGAAATGCCGTTTACTAGTATTGTTTTCTTTTTAATTTCCGGATTTAGAGATGCAAAACTCACGAATTGAAAATTATCATAAACTAATTTCTCATAAATCTCATCAGACAGAACATAAAAATTATTATCCAAGACAATTTTAGCTAAAGCTTCAAGCTCAGCTTTGGTGTAGGCGGAGCCAGTAGGATTTGATGGATTGCAAAGAATCAGCATCTTGGTTTTAGGTGTTATTACCGAAAGTAATTGTTCAGGAGTTATTTTGAATCCTGTATTCTCATCCGTCTGAATTACTACATTTTTACCACCTGCAAGCGACACCATTGCCGGATAAGAAACCCAATATGGTGCGGGAATTATTACTTCATCACCTGGATTTATAGTCGCAAGTACACTGTTATAAACACTTTGCTTTGCACCGTTTGATACAATAATTTCATTAAGGCTGTAGACAAGATTATTATCTCTCTTTAACTTTGCAGAAATTGCTGTTCGTAACTCATTTGTTCCTTGATTGAGTGTATAACGTGTTCGATTTTCTTCGATAGCATTTATTCCAGCAGTTTTGATACTGTTCGGAGTGTGAAAATCAGGCTCTCCCATACTTAAATCAATAACATCAACACCTTCTGATTTTAATTTCTTTGCTTCGGCTGCAACCATCATCGTTGGTGATGCACCAATCTCTTTAACTCTATCGGCTACCAAATTATAACTCCTGTTTTAATAAGTTGAGGGAATGTAGTAAATCAGATTTGAACAAATATACTGTGCTGATTTGAAAATAAAAACTATTCTTGATCTTAAAGATGAAATAATTTTACTTTTTTGGTCTATTTTTAATTGCCAGATCTTTTAATAAATCAGAATGACTAATTACTTTTTCAACCTCACTTTCAAGGATTTCCTTCTTAACACCGCCAATCCAATATTCAGATTCTAATACTGTGCCACCATCTAAAAATAATTTAAGAGTTATCATTGTTTTGGTATTAATCTGTAGCGAATCATCCTTCACTAATATTGTTCTTTGATTGAAATTAATTAATTGATTGTTTTTATAATAATATTGATTTGCCGATGAACCACGATTTCCAATATTTACATCTTCGACAATAAAAACTAATTCATCATTCAAAAAATATGAATTGAAAACAGATCTTCTTTCCCCAATTATTTTGATTGTCTTAAACCCATCTTCTATTTTTATCTCGTTTGAGATTTTTTGGATATAGTCCTTGTAGTTCTGTAGTTTTTCATCCTTGCTGGCACAAGAAATAATTAGCACAAATCCTAAAAAGAGTGAAATAATATATTTTAGCATAATTGTTAAAAGTTTGTAATTAAACTTATTCAATCTAAACCTAAAATATTTTTTTTACAATGATTTTAATGATGGAACTTACTATCTTATTTAGAGGTTTTAGATATTGATTCATTAAAATATTAGAGGAGTAAGTATGATAAAAGTACTTTTTATGACGTTATTTGTTTTAAGTTTCCAGTTCAGCACGGTGGCGCAAGATAAATCCTGCTGTTCCACAGAAAAATCAGTTTCATTTTCATCTTTTTCTGATCAGAAAGAATTTAGAGATATACATCAGATTCCAGTATCATTTACCTTGAAGGATGCAAATGGTGAGATGATTAAATTTGAAACAGATGATGGCAAATCAGCAAAAGGTTATTTTATTAAATCTGATAAACCAACAAATAAATTTATTTTTGTTTTTCATGAGTGGTGGGGATTAAATGATTACGTTAAAAAGGAATCAGACGAGCTTAAGCAAAAACTGGGTGAGGTTAATATTTTGGCAATTGATTTATATGATGGTAAAATTGCTGATAATAGGGAAGATGCGGCTGCTTTCATGCAATCTGTCAAAGACGAGCGGGCGTTCAATATAATTAAAGGTGCTATGCATTTTGCTGGTAGGGAGGCACAGATAGGAACTATCGGGTGGTGTTTTGGAGGAGGCTGGTCGTTGCAGACTAGTATCATGCTAGGTAAACAGGGTAAAGCGTGTGTAATGTATTATGGAATTATTGAAAATACCCCTGCCACATTTAAAGAGTTAAACGCTCCCGTACTAGGAATCTTTGCTGAAAAAGATGGTTGGGTGAATCCTGAAGTGTACGGAAATTTGGAAAAAAATATTAAATCTGCAGGGAAAAAAGTTACCATAAAAAGTTTTAATGCCGATCACGCCTTTGCAAATCCAAGTAACACAAAGTTTGATGAAGGTGCAACGAATGAAGCAAAAGACCTTACGATTAAATTCTTTAAAGAAAATCTAATGAAATAAATTTAAAAGCCATCTTTTATTAGATGGCTTAAATAAAATATTTTAATTTATTTTTTTAATAAATCTCTAATTTCACCAAGCAGGACTTCTTGTTTTGTTGGTGTCGGTGGAGCTGCCGGTGCAGCTTCCTCTTTCTTTTTCAAAGAGTTCATAGCTTTTATAGCCATAAATATTGCAAAAGCAATTATTATGAAATCAATTGAAGTGTTAATGAATACACCATATTTTAGTAAAACAGGTTCTACACCCTCAGAACCAGGTTTTAATGTAAATGCTAATTTTGAAAAATCCATACCACCAAGTAATAAACCAATTGGTGGCATTAAAACGTCGCTAACAAAAGAAGAGATAATTTTGCCGAATGCACCGCCGATAATTATACCAACAGCCATATCAACAACGTTACCTTTCATTGCGAATTCTTTGAATTCTTTCATCATACTCATATTATTATTCCTTCTAATTTTATTGAAATAGTTTAAATGAACCGACCTAGTATTATAATATAAAAATTTAATCGAGCAATAAAAAACCGCAGTTATTAGCTGCGGTTTTTATTGTAAGTTGTTCTTAAACTTTCCAGTTTTATTTCATTAATAGCATCTTCTTTGTTTCAGAATAATTTTCTGTTTGTAGTGAGTAGAAATAAATACCACTTGGTAGATTTGATGCGTTAAAATCTAGTTGATGATAACCCTGTTCCTGGGTTTGATCAACTAGAATAGCAACCTGTTCACCAATTGCATTCATTACAACAATTTTTACATTTGTTTTTGCACTCAAAACATAACCAATCTTAGTTGATGGGTTAAATGGATTTGGATAATTTTGTTCGAGTGAATAATTATCTAAACTCCTAACTTCAACTTCAATTGATTTAGAATATTCATACGCGCCATTGAAATCGATTTGTTTGAGTCTGTATGAATATATTCCATTTTGTAGATTTTTATCAGTGTATGAGTATTCTTGTTGTGTTGTAATTGTTCCTGCACCTTTAACAAATCCAACAGTTACAAATTCAGAATTAGCAGAACTTCTTTGAATTTCAAAACCATTGTTGTTTATTTCTGTTGCAGTTGCCCAATTTAGTGTAACTTGTTGATTTTGGGAAGTAGCAGTAAAAGAAGTTAATTCAACTGGAAGTACAGTACCATCGAGCCTTAATATTGTGCCTGAGTTTCCAACAGCCCAGCAGTAATTTGATGTCGCATCTACATGGTATAGGGTATTTGTTGTACCGGTAACCAATGTATTCCATGTAGCTCCATTATCACTAGTAAAATGACTTACGCCAGAACTACCAACAGTAACATAAGTATTTCCATAACCAGGTACGTTGGTAGCAAATCTAAATGCTACACCGGTTACAAAAGATGTGGTCCAAGTTGCACCACCATCAGTTGTACTTGCAACTGTACCATCCAAACAAACGACTATACCATTATTTGCATCTGCAAATGCAACATAATTTGATCCTGAAGAACCTTGATTTTGTGGGAAAGAAGAAACGGTCCAGTTCATTCCTTTATTTGTCGATTTATAGATTCTTGGTTGTGTACCTGCTACACCGGAATATGCAGAAAACCAAACATTATTTCCAAAAATATCCATAGAACATGCTGCTCCATATTCTCCATTTACACTATCTGCCGGGGGAAAATTGGCAAGTGGAACTCTTGTCCAGTTTGTTCCTCCATTTGTCGTAGTAAGAATTTCCCAATTAGTAGATGGATAAGGATCAGGATCACCGTAATAAACACCTTCGTTAGCATTTAACATTCTGAGCGCATCGCCGAATCCTGTTGGATTATTATACTGAGAAACCCAGGTAGTTCCGCCATCAGTGGTTTTCCAGATGCTAACGTCTGCTGAACCACCAATTGTGCCTGTAACCCAGGCTGTTGTTGCATCAAACGCATCAACTGTATAATTCGTTGCACCAGCGTTTGTCGGGGTCATATTTACCCATGTAGTTCCGCCATCGGTAGTTTTTAATACCACACCGCTATTGCCGCATGCCCAGACAATATTATCATCAACAGCACGAATATTTCTTAATCGTGTAGTTATACCACTTGTTTGTGGCACCCACTGTGAGAAAATTTCTGCTGTTAAAAATACGACGAAGGAAAGAACTAGTACTGAGGAAAGGAGAAATCGTTTCATACACCACTCCTATAATTATGTTGAAGTATTAGTTAGTTGGACAGAATGTAATAAATAAAATTTATTATGTGATTTTAACCTAATAAAATGAAAATCATTAGTCAACTGTGAACTTTGATCAAAATAGATAACAAAGGCGGGTAATACCCGCCTTATTGTAACACAATTACTTTCCTAATCTTTTTGGACCTGCTGCTTTTACTGCATCAGATGTATTTTTCTCAAATAATTTAAAATTCTCAACAAAGCGAGCTGCAAGTGCATCATACTTTTTCCAGTATTCATCTTTGTTGCCCCACGAGTTTGATGGTTCAAGTACATCCTCCGGAACTTCAGGGCAGGTTAGCGGAACTTCAAATCCAAACAATTTATCTTTTCGATATTTTACCTTATCCAGCTTGCCTTCCAGTGCAGCATTTAAAAGATTTCTTGTATGTCGAATGCTAATTCGTTTTCCAACTCCAAATCTTCCGCCAACCCAGCCTGTATTTACAAGCCAAACATTTGCTTTATGTTTTAGCATTCTTTCTTTCAACATCGCAGCATATTCATAACGGATGACGAACCATAAATGGAGCACCAAAACAAGCTGAGAAAGTTATCTGCGGTTCTATTCCAAGCCCTATTTCGGTTCCTGCAATTTTGGAAGTATAGCCACTTATGAAATGATATTGAGCTTGTTCAGGATTTAATTTTGCAATTGGAGGCATTACACCTGAAGCATCGCAAGTTAAGAAGATAATATTTTTAGGATGTGTTCTTACATATCCATCTTGAACAACATTTGGTATAAAGCTCAACGGATATGAACATCTTGTGTTTTCGGTAATTTGATCATCATCCAGATCAATGTATCTGCTAACAGGATCGTAAACAACATTTTCTAATATCGTTCCGAATCTTCTTGTAGTTTCATAAATCTCCGGTTCAGCTTCTGCAGAAAGACGAATAACTTTTGCATAACATCCGCCTTCAAAATTAAAAACGCCTTCATTACTCCAACCGTGTTCATCATCGCCAATAAGATTTCTTTTTGGATCAGCAGAAAGTGTGGTTTTACCTGTACCACTTAATCCAAAGAACAATGCAACATCACCTTTGTCACCAACATTCGCTGAACAGTGCATTGGGAGTACATCTTCGAATGTCAGTAAGAAATTGAGGAGTGTGAAAACAGATTTTTTAATTTCTCCGCCGTAAAGCGAGTTTGCAATTATTGCAGTACGTTGTGCAAAGTTTAAAATTATTCCCGTTTCACTTCTTGTTCCGTCAATCGAGGTATCAATTTTAAAACCTGGTAAACAAATAACTGTAAAATCAGGTACAAACTTTTTAAGTTCATCTCTATCTTCTGTTGTAATGAACATATTTCTTGCAAACAAACTATGCCAAGCTTTTTCGGTTATTATTCTGATAGGCATTTTGTAGTCGGGATCAGCACCAACGTAACAATCTTGAACAAATAATTCTTCACCCTGACAATAAGCCTGAACTCTGCCCATTAACTGATTAAATTTTTCTGAACTGAACGGACGATTATAAGCACCCCACCAGATTTTATCATTTGTACTTTGTTCCTGAACAATAAATTTATCCGCTGCAGCTCGTGCAGTATGTTTGCCTGTATTTACAATCAGCGGACCTTGTTTAGAAAGTTTTGCTTCATTTCTAAAAATAGCTTCTTCGTATAAGGCTTCATCAGGTAAATTCCAGAATACGCGATCAAGATCAGTTAAACCTTGATTTTTTAATCTGAAATCAGAGGCAAGTTCCATTGCCTGCTTTGTTGCGGGAGTATTAAATTCTAAATATTTCATGACCAATCCCTCACTAATTTTCTGTCGCCAATGTAAAGTTCATTTGGTGAGTTTGGATCGAGAGCCCATTTCATTCTCTCAATTCCATCCTGAACATCTTTTATTGTTCCGCAATAACTTAATCTTAAATGACCATCCAAACCAAACTCTTTACCCGGAACAGTTAAGCACTTGAACTTTATCTATTAAAAATTCCGAAAGTTTGTTTGAGTCTTTCATATAAGCAGAAAAATCCGCAAGACAATAAAATGTTCCATCAGGTTTAGAAACTTTAACACCTTCAAATGATCTTAACAAATCAACCATAACGTTTCTGTTATTTTCTAAAGTTGCACGCAAACTTTCCACACCGGATTGAATCCCGTTTATTGCAGCAACAGCAGCTTTTTGTAACAGCACAGATGGACCTGAAGTCTGATGTCCCTGAATGTTGCTCATTGCTTCAATTACTTTTTTATTTCCAACAGCCCAGCCGATTCTAAATCCTGTCATAGCGTACTGTTTAGAAACTCCGTTGATAACAATGAGCTTAGAATTTTCATCTTTCTTTTTTGCATACTTAAAACAGTTAATCGGTTTCTTTCCATCAAACAATAGGCGATGATAAATATCATCCATTATTAACCAGATATCTTTCTTCTCGCAGAACTCAACAACTTCTGCAATAAAATCCTCGCTGTAAAAAGCTCCTGTAGGATTGTTCGGACTATTAATGATAACTGCTTTTGTGTAAGAACCAACTCTGTCTGTAATATCTTTTATGTTCGGATAAAAAGTTCCGTCTTCAGGTAAGTGCTGCAACAGGAATTGCACCGATCATTCTTGCCATATCAGGATAGCTTACCCAATACGGAGCAGGGAACAGAACTTCTTCCTGCGGATTTAATATTGCCTGTAATGCAACCATAATTGCCTGCTTGGCTCCGCCAGATGCAATAACGTTTTCAGGTCTTACTTTTCTTTCATAAAACTCGTCAGTGTACCTTATGATAGCCTGTTTAAGAGCAGGAATACCGTCTGCAGGTGCATAACGTACTTCGCCGGTGTTTACGTGTGCAACAGTTGCAAGTATTGCATCCATTGGCACTTTGGTTTTTGGTTCGCCGCCGCCAAGATGAATTACAGGATCACCTTTTTCTTTTAAGATTGCAAATTTTTCATTTAGCTTTAAAGTGGGCGAGGCTTTAATAGATTTTGCGATAAGACTGAGACTCATTTAGAACCTCTAATTGTGTGAATAATACTTATTAAAATTAACTCTTCTAAATTATTTGCACTATGTAAGAAAGGCAAGGTTATTTGAATCATTTCTAAAAAAAATAAAATAATAAATTGCAAAAGATTATTTGATTTTAACCAATTTATTTTGTTCGTTTGTGGTGAGATTATTTATAATTTTTTATTAAGGGGCTATTATGAAAAAGATAGTACTGCTCGTAGTCGTTGCGCTTAACGTTATATGTTATTCACAAAATAATCCTCAGTGGATAATCTATGATACTACAAATTCCAATGTGCCTTCTAATACCGTACATGATATTGTTGTTGATCAGTTAAACAGAAAATGGGTTTCATTTTATGAAACTGGAATTCTTAAAATAGATAGTTCTTCCTGGACACTATATAATACAAGCAATTCAAATATTCCCACTAATTCTTTTAGCACAATAAATGTAGATAATGAGCTTAATTTCTGGGGCGGGTATGGAAATCTCTTGACAAAGTTTGATGATACTAATTGGCATGTATATGGCCTCCCGGATTCAACATTTCCGGGTCATAGTATTTCTTCAATTCTTTTTGATAGTCTAAATAATGTGTGGTTTCTTAAAAATATAGATTTTCCAATTTCGTCAACTCATTATTTAATGGAATTTAGAGATGATAGCATTTGGTTAACACATCTTTCGTTACAGTTGGCAAACGGTTATCGTCAGTTATTATTAAATAATCAATCAATTTGGATTGGCGATGGGGAGGGATTATACTTATTTGAAAATGATTCGTTACAATATTTTCCACCACAAAATGGACCGGTTGGTCTTTATTGTACTGATGTTAAAAGTGACTCTTTAAATAATATTTGGTTTGCAACAGGATTAGCAGGTTGGGGTTATTTAGTAAAATTTGATGGAACAAATTATTCTGGTTTTAATTTTATTGCTACCGCAATTGAATTTGATAATGATGGAAATCTATGGGTTGGAACTGAATCGTTCATTGATAATGCAGAACTAATAAAATTCGATGGTACAAACTGGACATCATTTAATTCAACAAATTCTCAATTACCTCAGACTTATAGTATTAGAGACCTTGCATTTGATAAGTTTGGAAATCTCTGGATTGCAACTGAAAGTGCAGGTTTAGTTGTTTTTAATGAAAATGGAATTGTAATTCCGGTTGAACTTACAAATTTCACTTCAACATTAGTTGGTAACAATGTAACACTCAACTGGCAAACTGCAACAGAAAGAAATAACCAGGGCTTCCAAATCGAGAGACAAAAAACGCAAGACGAAAGACGAGAAGAATGGAAGAATATTGGTTATGTAAATGGAAAGGGAACAACGACAGAACCACAATCATATTCGTTTGTTGATGAAAATCTTTCAGCAGGAAAATATCAGTACAGATTAAAGCAAATAGATTTTAATGGAACGTTTGAATACTCAGAAATTGTTGAAGTTGAAATTGCTCCAACCAAATTTTCTCTTTCCCAAAACTACCCAAACCCGTTTAATCCAAGTACAAAAATAAAATATGGAATCCCCCTTAGTCCCCCTTTATTAAAGGGGGAAAGCGGAGCAGGGGGATTTGTGACACTAAAAGTATATGATATTCTTGGAAATGAAGTAGCAATTCTTGTTAATGAATATAGAAATGCGGGAAGTTATAATATTGAATTTCCATCAGTAGAGACGCATCGCGATGCGTCTTAGCAAGCGGCATATATTTCTATCAGTTAAGAGCAGGGGATTATGTTGAAACTAAGAAGATGATTCTGCTTAAATAAAATTACTTAAGCAGCATCATTGGTTTTGTTTGTGTAAATCCATTTGCAGTTAAAGTATAAAAATAAACACCGCTGGAAAGCTTATAACTTGCAGCGTCAAATCTTATTTTATGATTCCCTGCGTTTTTAGGCTCATCAATCAGTACAATAATTTCTCTACCTGTTAGATCGTAAATTTTTAATGTAACGTCTGAATTTTGCGGCAAATTAAATTCAATATTAGTAGTCGGATTAAATGGATTCGGATAATTTTGTTTTAGTTCAAACTCCACAGGCAAAAAAGTATCATTCTCTTCATCTACACCCACAGATAAAATCTCAATAGGAACAGACCAAATTTGATATAGCCCTGTTGAATTATCCATCCAAACAGGAAAAAGTTTATTACCAATTGAAGTAATATCGATATTATCACCCATATAACCCTGTCCAAGTCCGCCAATTGCAGTTGGTCTAAAGTTATGATCACTAATTTGATATTCATTCCAGCTATTACCCGCATCTGTTGATCTTGCAAGAAAAATTCCTGAGGAATCATTTGTTGTGTTTCTATCATCGTAAAAAATTACGTTTACGCCGCCAAAATCATCAACAGTTATACCTGTAAAGAATTGTGATTTGCCATTGTTAAGTGCATCCTGATTAACTCTGATTCCAGAAGACCATGTTTGCCCGCCGTTGGTTGATTTTCTTAAAATAATATCCGGATCACTGCCTGCAGGTAAAAGATTTTTTTGAGAAGTTACTATGTATATAGTTCCCCGAGTTGAAGTGTTTGAAAGATCAACAGCCATTCTTGGAAGGCCATTAACTCTTATACTCTGCTTAGCTGTTAATATTCCGACAATACCATTCATTGGAAAAATATTTTCATTAACATTCCAATTAGCTCCTCCATTAGTGGACGAGGCAAAACCAACCAAAATTTCTGTGAACGGTGAAGAACTTGAAACACCTGCCCAGCAAACATAAACTTGATTATCAGGACCAAGATCAATTTCACCTCCAGCGCCGCGTACTGCAGGATTGTTAATTTGAGTAACGGTGTTCCAACTACCTGCTATATTATCTGTATAGTTATATCTAATAGGGTATGGCGGCGTTAGTTTGGCCCAGATTGCATATGTTCTTCCATAGTAGCTGCTGTTTGGATCGGAATCAGAAATGATGGAGACTCTTTCAAGATCATCTGTTGTTATTGACTTTTGTGCGGACCAATTTAATCCCTGATCACTTGAGTAATGCGAAAATGCCCCTGGAAAAGAAGTTGATCCTTTTCTTGATAATATAAAATTTCCATTCTTATCTATTGTTATTGAAGGATCACCACCGTGGAAAAAAATATTTGCACCGTTGCAAGTATCGCTTCCAAACCAGCTTTGTCCACCGTTTGTGGTAGTATAAACACCTTCACTTACAAAAAATGTTGGGGCAAATTGCAGTGTGTTAGCAGATGAAAATAGTATGTTGTTGCTTGCAGGATGCTTTGTTATAAATACTTCTGATTGAGATGTACTGCTAGGGTAGATTCTGTAATTTTCGCCAATAATTAGACCGCCTCCTTGTGCAAAGGAGACGGTGTTAATAATTAGAAGACTGAAATATATTAAGAGAATATTTTTGATCATGATTTCCTTTTATTAAACTTAAAACTGATAACCTAATTTTAATGATGCAAAAAAAGTTTGTGGTTCGCCAGCTTCATAAAACCTGCCACTTGATGAGTTAATATTAATAAAACCAACATACGTTTTATCTAAAATATTATTTACTCCACCGGATAGCAGTACATTAAAATTACCCAAAAACATTTCTAATCCTAAGGTTGAATTTAGAATTTGATATCCTTCGGTTTCAAATGAGTTTGCATCATTAACATACATACCACTTAAACTTTGAAATGCACCTTTTACAAATCCATTTAGGTATGGTGTTATTTGTCTTTTGTATTCCAAAGCTAAAAATAAATTATGCTTAGGTACGCTTGGTACAATATTACCGTTGTAATCTTCTGATGAAGTTATTATTGAACCAACGGAATCAACCGCAATTGCGATCGCTGAATATTCATCATAGGAAAAATCAGAATAAGTATAAGATACTATCGCCTTTAATCCATCATAAACTTCAGTCGTAATACCGGCTTCGATTCCATTTCTATTTGTTTTTGCGGAATTTCTAAAGTATGCGTTGCCATAAACTTCAAAAGGTACAATCTCATCTTTTACTTGTGTTTTAAAGAATGTAAACTCAAAAAGGGTGGTACTGAAAAAATCACTTGCACTATTCAGTAAATTACCTTTTACACCAAGCTCAAAATTAGTTGATTGCTGAGGTTTTAAATCAGGATTCATTAATGAGCCGGGATTTGTACTTGTTGGATAATTATCAAGCTCATTTCCTGCAGGTGAATCAAAACTAAATCCAAATGATGTATAAAAAGCAATTGAAGGAGTTACTTTGTAATTAAGTGCAAATTTAGGTGTAAAATCTTCAAATCTTTTATTGTCATTCTGCACACCAAGCAAGCGGTTGATCTGACCAAAAAAAACATTGTCGTATCTTCCACTCATTAAAAAGTAAAGCTGTTTATTATACAATTCAAAATTATTTAGGATGTAAACACCAGTGTTGCCAATTGTTTCATCAATATAGTTTAACAACTGATCACCTTTTGCGCCACCAATGCTGTTAAACTCAGATACTGGTCCAGTCTGATAAAATAAATCACCACCAATTGTAAAGTTGTTATCTCTATCAAAGATAGTTGATTTATTAACATATTTAATGCTTCCGCCTAATCCATAACGATCGAATATTCTTAATGAATTACGTGCGGCACGTTCAAAATACTTTATCGTTCCGTATCCGGTTACTTCAATTTCATTATTAAGTTTTTCTCCAAACTTTGTTGTAAATCTAACGGCAACTCTGCCTTTTTTTGATACCCTTCGGAAATCCCAATCAACTTCTCTTTGTGCAGCCTGGTAAGGATCAGCATCAAATTCTGCTTTGGTTAATGATCCTGGCAGCCTAATCAAACCTGTTGCGAGATATCCAAGAAATTGAAGATTAGAATTATCACCCGGAGTAGTTTCCACAACAGTATTTAGTATATGCCAGTAGTCTTCGCTATGAGGACGATAGCCCTTGTAATTATGATATGTATAGGTATTTAGAAAACCGTAATTTTCTGTTCGGACACCGGATTTAAATCCATTTCTTCTTAATCCATTAGAGCCAAGATCATTAAACTGAGTTATGAAAGATTTACTAAAATTAATATCATTGATAAAATTAACTACTCCGCCTGGTGCGTTAGTATAAAGTGAAGATGAATTTCCTTTAACTATTTCTATACTGCCAATCGAATTGAAATCAATGGCTTCAATACGTGTTTGCCCGTCAGGTTCAGACTCAGGAATACCATCAAGTAAAATTCTTACTCCGCGTATACCCGAATTAGATCTGCTTCCAAATCCGCGTATGGAAATTCTCACATCGTGATTACCGTAACGAGATTGCATAAATACTCCCGGCACAGCATTTAAAACATCGCTGATAGATACTTTTCTATCATATTTAAACTGAGTCGGGCTTATTCTTACAACCGAATAAGGGATATCAATAATTTTTTGATTTGTTCTTGTTCCCGTTACTATTACTTCATCTGTTTCATATTTTATAGAGTCAATCTGATCAATCGGAATCAGATATATTACTGAATCTTTCTTTTGTGCATTTGAAATATTTGCAAATAATGTCAAAAGGAAAGTAAACAGTATAATTATCTTAATAAGATTCATATACTTAACCTTTGATTATTTTGTGTAAAGCTCTGAGAATTTATTTAATGTTTTTTCTTTGAGCTGAGTCTAAATAAATCTGTAATTAAGAGTTCATCCGCGGAGGGGGAGTAGGAATATTTTTAACAGGGTTAAGTAATGCTGCTTCTTTTTTAAGCAGCGGGATATTGATTATATCCTCGTCATAAAATTTTGAATAGCTGATTCTGAATTCTTCAGCAAACATTGCAGCCATAATAATCCGCTGTAAAGAGTGATTAGTTTTATCTTTATTTTGGCTGATTAGATGTAGTTCGAATACCGATTCTAAAATATTTTCTTTATGATCATAATAGCAGATGTAATAAACAGAATCACTTGTTACTTTTTTATCTTCAACATCATACATATCGCCATTAAATCTAAATTCCTTGTCCGGTTTTTCCCATTCAAAATCTAATTTATCATTATTTAAATCCGCTAAGCTGAATGCAAGAATCTGCAAATTCTCTTGATCTATTTTCTTTTCTTCAATTGAATTTTGAACTACTTCTTTAATAATAGTCCGGACTGGAAAGTAGAGCAGCAGATAACCGAATGAGTTGTATATTATTAGTGCTGCAAGTATGGTGTATACAACTTTATTTAATAATTTTGTTTTTAACATTCTTTATAAATTTAAGCGAATTTTATATAATAAAAGTAAAAATAAATTATCCTAAATAAAATTTAATACTAATTTCAGCTGTAGAAATTATTCTAAAAAGTATTTTCTTAAAATTTTATCTCTGCCGTAAACATCATCCCTTAAGTTAAAAATACCATTTTCATCAACCCATACAGTGTAGTAATCCACAAACAAGGGAATGACTTTATCAAATCTAACTTCTGTTGTTACGCCATAACTGTTATTTTTTCTTAACTCACTTCGCTTGCTGTTAAACTCATCAACGATCGTTTGATTATCAACCTTTTGACCGATTTCTATTTTAATATAATCTGTCAGCCATTTCGAATTGTTATTTAAAAGATATTCTGCAAACTGTATAGGTTTTTCAACCCGCATACAACCATGACTAACAGCTCTGTTTGTGTATTTAAATGGCGCTCTAGTTGGAGTATCGTGCAAGTATACTCCAAAAGGATTTTTAAACATAAATTTTATTTTGCCTAAAGCATTTCCGGCACCCGGATCCTGCACCATTGTGTAACGCTTTGAATTTACAAGCTCGTGCACTTTCAAATCATCAAGACTTACTCGTTCACCAGATTTGAAAACTTTAAAATTTCTTTTTTTAAGATATAGTGAATCACGTCTCAATCCGCTAACAATTTCTTCCTGAATTATACTCTGAGGTACAGACCAAGTGGGATTTAATACCATATAGGAAATTTGACCATAAAGATTGGGTGTTTCCCATTCACCTTTTCTACCAACACAAATAATAATGTTAAATATTTCATTGTCCTTTTCTACAGCATATAATCTAAAATCCGGGATGTTAACCAAGATATATCTTGAAGTATCTGAATAATCTAACCATCTAAATCTTTCTAAGGTCAGTTTTATTTTATCAATATATTCAGAAGGTGTAATGTTTAATCTTTCGATTGTTGATTTCCCTATAACTCCATCATCATTTAATCCGTTTGCTCTTTGAAAATTTTTAATAGGTTCTACTAATAAAGAATCATATAGTGTAACATCTTTTAACTTTACTTTACTTGTATCCAAAAAATCAAGTATGGTTAGTTTATCCAGAACTAAATCGATTGAAGGATAAAAATTACCGGGTTCGATTTTGTTACCAGTAATAGGAATTAACTTCCATTGAATATCTTTTAAGTTATTAAATCTTTTTAAAGCAGCTTGTAATTTTTTATACTTTTTGCTTCTAGGTTGTATCTTTTGTAAGTATTGGATTATATCATCTTGCTCGAATGGCTCAAATAACTTTTTGTTAAGGGAATCAGTTACCGGCAAAAAATAGGAATCAGCGAAAATCTTTCTTGGATTTACAACGCCATGTCGCATATTTAAAGAATATTTTATGATTGCGTTGGCCGCAAGCATCTCTGCATTTGCAAGATGAAAATATCTTTTCTTATTGAAAGTTTTAGGATTTATTGCTTCTAAAAACTCATTCTTGATTTTGGTGTGAAAATAACTTTCAGGATCTAGTCCGTGTTCAATTGCATTACCGAAAATGGTTAGAAGTGAATCAACGGTACTATTTGATTCATAACTTTTTATAAATAATGGTTTAAAATTATTGATTGAATAAAAAGATCTTATAGTGTCTAAATTGTCTTTAAGTGATTGAAAGATTGGATAAGTGGTATCAGAAAATGAGAAAGAATTTTTAAGAACTAATTCATACTCAGATTGATTGAAGGCAAAAGTATCATTTAAGCCTGGTTTATTATCAGGTGTTTTATTGCAACCGATAAAAATCAATAATGCAAATATCATGAATATAAATGCGAATTCTCTTATATGTTTGAACGTTGATTTCATCAGACTTTGGGCAATATGATTTTATAAATTTTTGAGTTCAATTATTATCGGATTAATAAAATAACTGGGAAGAAAACTAATAAAAGAAATAATCAAATCCTTATAAACACCATCAAAAGCCGTTCACTCTGTTAATTATCTTAAATAAAAATTAAAAAAAAACCCTGATACCGAGGCATCAGGGCTCAGCTCTAACGCAAGGACTGGGGTGAATCCTTAAACGTTAGCCGCTGTGCAAAAATACTAATTAATGTGTTATGCGCAAAATGCTTGAAAATCCAAAATCTACTTTGATTTAAGATTCTATTTCAAAGAGTGAGTAAGAATTTTTCCAGATTTAATTGAAATATAAAATAATGAATGAGTGAAGTTAATTTGGCAGCAAAAAAAAACTCCTCGACCATATAGGTAGGGGAGTTCACTAAAAATAAATTAAAATTCAGAATTTAGATCGTTTAAGAATAACTATAACTAACGATCTCTTTTTCCAGCCCTTATATCAACACAGGCTTTGCAAAGTTTTTTATTTCCCTTGCCCTGAACTTTTCTACCTTTTACGATAAACTTACCAGAAGAGCAAACACTGTAAATGTGATAAACTTCACCGGTCTTGGAATGAAATGGTGCAACTTGTTTAGGCATAACAATTCTCCTTGATTTATGAAAATATAGAAAGTTGTTTCGCTATAAGATAAAACATTTTTTATCCTTGCACAAAGATTTTAGTAATTTTATTTAAAATTATTTTCAACGAGTACCCACCCAAGTCAATGGGCGTGATGGACACTATATTCTTAAACTAGATCAACAGGAGGAGAATGGATGAAACAAATTAAGAATTTATCTGGATTCTTTAAGGGCAAAATAAAGCGGGTCATCAAACCAATACTTATACAATATTTTATGAGTTCCGATCGATATGAATTGAAAGATCATGGTCTTACTCGAGAGTATTAACCTCTAATACCATTAAATAAAAAAAGCTTCCTAAATCAGGAAGCTTTTGCGGAGAGGGCGAGATTCGAACTCGCGGTAGAGTTTAACCCCTACGACGGTTTAGCAAACCGTTGGTTTCAGCCACTCACCCACCTCTCCAAAGCTGAAAAATTAGCAGGGCAAAGATAATATTTTACAGCTAATATTAAAAATATAATCTATAGCTTAATTTGAGATTTATTCCTGCTTCAGGCATTATCACCTTTACACGAGATAAATGATTTCTGTATTCTTTGTTTAGTAAGTTTTCTCCATTTAACGATATGTTCTGGATCATCGATCCTATTTCGAATGAGAACTGAATAAAAGCATTAAAAACAGCATATCCTACAGTTGGAGTTTCAAATAAATCTACCCGATTCTGAGCACCCGCAATTTCAGAACTAATCCCGGTTGTAAAGTTTCCGCTGAGATATTTTAACTGAATAATATTTTTTAATGGTGGAATTTGCGGCAGGGGCTCATCGGTTTTCTTGAAATTTCCATAAGTATAACTAAATGAATTTGAGATTGTAAAATGTTCCAATAACTTGATTTCAAAATAACTTTCCAATCCATAAAATATTGCTTTAACACCTTCGGTTTGATAAATGGGAAGCAGGGTTTGGCTATTAATATTTCCAGTATTTCTTGGAGTAATGAAGTATGAAAAGTCATTCCTGAATAGAGTTAACATTAAAAACGTATCGTCAGTTTTTAGATAAGAAAATAACTCTGCTCCAATTCCATTTTCACTATCAAGGGTTTGGTTTCCTATTTCATAAGAATATGCTGCTAGATGAGGGCCTTCTGAATATAGTTCCTCAATAGTTGGGACTCTCGAAGTTTTACTAATATTTATCCCCAGTGAAATAGTTTTGTTTAGTGAATAAAGTGCTGAGAGAGATAGGGAATAGCTAAAAAATTTTCGATCGATTATTACTTCATTATCAGTACTTGGGTTTGAATCATCAGGATGAAATTCATCATACGAGATTCGAAATCCAGTTTCAAAACTAAAGTCAGTCAACTCAAAAGTTTGAAAAGAATATCCAGAGAGCTTTAAAGATTTTGTCGGTGGTGTAAATACATATCCGCCAATATTAAAATCTCTTGCCTCAAATGATACTCCAGTTGTTCCAAAATCTAAAAATCCTAGCTTTCTATTTGAAATATCTAAACTTCCCCGAAGATTGTAAATGACAAACTGAGCGCCAATTATATCAGCCCTTTCATATTCCGTATGTTTATAATAATCACGCGATAATTGGAACTCTAAGTTTTCAAATGATTCAGAATTAATTTGATAGTTAATTTTTCCGTTTATCTGGCGTTTAAGCATACTAATATCAACGCCATTTGGATGAGCACCAACAAAACCGCCCGGAACCCCATAATTAGATTTAAATTCTCTAATACTAACTCCTGTATAACCCCAGCCATCAATATAGCTAAGACCAGCACTAAAATTATCAGTTGCAATATCTGAATTTGCAAGAGTGCCTAAAGGTGTTCTAAGATCATCTGCACGTCTTTTAGTTGCTTCACCTCGCAAAACAAATTTTCCTATTGGCAATTGGGCGACCATACCACCAAGATAACCAGAGTTTACTGATTCTCCATAGAACCCCGCATTTCCTGAAAACGATCCTGGAATTTCTTTCGGGATTTCATCTCTGATGATATTTACTACTCCACCCATAGTGGTTGGGTTTTTTAATAAAACTTTTGGTCCACGAATAACTTCAACTCTATCAATGGTAAATGGTTCAACCGAGACAGCGTGATCTGGTGAAGTAGCTGATAAATCTGTTGTTTGTATCCCATCCTCCGTAATTGCAATTCTATCACTGCCCAATCCACGAATAACCGGTCTTGCTGGTGCGGGACCCATACTTCTGATTGCTAAACCTGTTTCATTCTTTAGCGTTGATGCCAGGGTTAAACCAAGTTCACGTTGAAGCTCTTTTCCTTTAAGAACATTTATGAACTCGTTCATATCATCAAACTTTGTATTTGTATGCAAACCAGTAACAACCACAGTTGAAGTTTCAAACGGGAGAGTGAATAAATGAACTAATAAACCAGTATTTATTTCACTATTAATATTTATTGCTGTCTTAGTAGTCTTATAACCAACATAGGATATTTCAATATTATAATCACCAAATGGAATTGATTTGAATTCAAAAATTCCATTTTTATCTGTTACATCAAATTTATTGAGCTCAATTATTTTAACAACCGCATTTTCTAATGGCTGATCTAAATAGCCATCCAATACAATGCCTTCTAATGTTCCCAACACTCTTGATTGTGAATTTAAAGCCGTATTAAAAGAAAATACAAGAATGATCATCACCCATAAAAGGTGATGATCAATTAAATTTAATCTAAACATTTACTGTACATTTACATTAATTGGAAACGAAACAAACTCTGCCACACCCGCTACCATTAGTCTAAATGTTACAGTTGTTGATCCTGTCGCTAAACCTTTTACTCTAATTACCCAGGGTTCGCCTGCTTCAGGTAAAATTTGTACAATTGATGAATTAGCAACTGTAAAATCTAAGGTGTGTAAAGGATATTCAGGTTGGTAGTACCTGTTCTGGTCATCATAAAACTCAATTTCAATATGATCGGTTAGTGAATCTTTCGCAACATCCAATGAGCCTGATGATGTCAAATCAGTTGCCGTAGCCAGTACAGTTCCATCTATCTTCATAACTTAATCTTAATCCGACTGGTTCACCGTAAGCTGTTGTGTCTTCTCGAATAATGACAGGGATCTTTGGAGTTTTTACATCAACGTGCCCAACATGCAATACTTGTAACTCAAGTGTAGTAGTTCCTATGATTAAACCTTTTAGATGGAAAGCCCAATCTGTTGGACTATCTTGAATAATAGTAAGCTTTGAAGGATCAGTTATAAGCCAGCCAAACTGATGATCGGCATCGGTTGGAGGATTTATAATATTTTTGTTGATATCCAAAAACTTTACCGTAAAGTGATCAGATAGCGCATTAAGTGGTGCATAAAGTGTATCCGGAACAGAAATGGAATTCCATGTAGTTTGGATTACACCTTGCCATACAACAAGAATTGGTTTTGTGGTCGCATCTCTTACTACCCAACCTTCAGGTTCAAAATGTTCAGAAGGCGGGATTATCGGATCGGTCTCATCGCTACAGCTTGTTGTTGAGATAACTAGAAGTAATAAAGCTAAAAAGATATAAGAATATTTTAAAATGAATGAAGTCATTTTCTTCTCCTTTGAATTAAAAATAAATGTTAATAGAATAAACTAAGAGAAGAATAAAGTAGGTGGAGCTCTAAGGGAATAATGATGTATATTTGATTTTAAAGGTTTTACAAAAACTTTTTGAAAATGAATAATATCTGTATTTCAGTTTATAGTTTTGGTAGGAATTTTCATTTGATATTATTGTGTTTTGTAGTGAGTTATATGCAGTTTGGATAGGGCAAAAAGCTTCAGCATTAGAATTATATGAATGTGAGAGATTCGCTACATCAATTGCATTTGAAATTGAGTCAGCTTTACCCAAATCAACATTGTGATGGTGGAAAGCATTGAGAGTAACAATAATCAGATAACTGATTAAAGTTAAATAGATCCCAAATCTTTTTATTTTATAACTTAATTTTGACACTGTTAAAGATTATATCATTTTGGCAGTTTATCAAGTCTAATTTTTGTAAAATGATTAAAGTATAAATTAATAAAATAGAATTGTTTCTCTGAGTACCTTTTGATAATTTTCAATATCCAAATTTTAGAAAGATACTATGAATAAGTTCATTGGTGTAGACTATTTTAATATTGATTCTTTACTTTCAGCCGATGAGTTGATGATTCGGGATACAGTTAGAGAATTTGTGAGCGATGAAGTTATTCCAATCATTGAAGAGTATAATAGAGAGTCCAGATTTCCTGAACAAATGATTCCTAAAATGGCAGAATTGGGACTGTTTGGTCCAACCCTTCCTGCAAAATATGGCTGTGCGGAGTTAAACAATGTAGCCTATGGATTGATAATGCAGGAACTTGAAAGAGGGGATAGCGGAATTAGAAGTTTTGCCTCAGTACAAAGTGCTCTAGTTATGTATCCTATCTTTACCTTTGGGAGTGAAACTCAAAAAGACAAGTGGCTTGCTGCCCTGGCAAAGGGTGAAAAGATTGGCTGTTTTGGTTTAACAGAACCTGATTACGGTTCAAATCCTGGCGGGATGGTCACAAAAGCTGAAAAAGTAGATGGAGGGTACTTACTAAACGGTGCCAAAATGTGGATTACTAATGGTACTATTGCAGATGTTGCCGTTGTTTGGGCCAAGCTTGATGGTGTTGTTAAAGGCTTTTTAGTTGATAAGGGAATGAAAGGATTTACCGCTCCAGAATTGAAAGGAAAACATTCATTAAGGGCATCAGTTACTTCAGAACTTGTTTTTGATAATGTTTTTCTTCCTGAAGAAAACTTGCTCCCGAAAACTGAAGGGTTAAAAAATGCATTGATGTGTTTAAATCAGGCGAGATATGGAATTGCCTGGGGCGTTGTGGGATCAATGATGGCTTGTTATGATACGGCATTGAACTACGCTAAGTCCCGCAAGCAATTTAGCAAACCTATAGCTGCATATCAAATGACCCAAGATAAGTTAGTATATATGATTACGGAGATTACTAAATCTCAATTATTAAATCTGCAATTAGGAAGATTAAAAGATAGTGGTGAGTTGAAGTTCAATCAAGTATCTATGGCAAAAAGAAACAATTGTGAGATTGCTTTAGATATTGCTAGAATGTCTCGCCAGATATTGGGAGCAAACGGTATCCTGGATGAATATCCTGTGATGCGTCATGCCGCAAACTTGGAATCGGTTATTACGTATGAAGGCACACACGAGATGCACACTCTTATTATTGGAGAAGATATAACTGGTTTTGCTGCTTTTGAATAATCTATAAAATAATAAATAGAAAATTAGGATGAAGAATGTTAGATAAAAAATTATTCAATATAGGATTAACTTTTGATGATGTTTTGCTCATACCTGCAAAATCATCAGTACTGCCACGTGAAGTTGATATTTCTACACATTTAACACCAGAGATAAAACTTAATATTCCTATCGTTTCAGCTGCTATGGATACAGTCACAGAATCAGCAATGGCTATTGCAATAGCCCGAGAAGGTGGTATCGGAATTATTCACAAAAATATGCCGATTGAAGAACAATGCAATGAAGTGGATCAGGTTAAAAGATCAGAAAGTGGAATGATAAGGAATCCAATTACTTTAATGCCTAATAAAACAATCGCCGAAGCACTAGAAATAATGAAAAAGTATCGTATATCTGGAATTCCAATAGTGGACGGAAATAATAAATTGGTAGGTATTTTAACTAATAGGGATTTAAGATTTGAACCAAATAAAAAACTTAAAGTCTCTGATTTAATGACAACAGAAAATTTAATCACTGCCCCGCTGGGTACAACGCTGGAAAAGGCTGAAATTATTTTGCAGAAATATAAGATAGAAAAACTACCTGTCGTGGATAAATCTGGAACCTTAAAAGGATTAATTACATTTAAAGACATACTCAAAAAGAAAAAGCATCCATTTGCATGTAAAGATGAACATGGTAGATTGCGAGTTGGAGCAGGAGTTGGTGTTTCTTATGATACAATTGATAGAGTAAAAGCCCTAACTGATGCTGGTGCTGATGCAATTGTAATCGATACTGCACATGGTCATTCAGCAGGTGTTTTAAAGACCGTTAAAGAGATTCGTAAAAAATTTAAATACATTCAGCTAATTGTTGGTAATATAGCAACTTATGAGGCAGCACTTGATCTTATAAGTTGTAAGGTTGATGCTATAAAAGTTGGTATTGGACCAGGTTCAATTTGCACAACCCGAATTATTGCGGGGGTAGGAGTTCCTCAAATCACAGCCATTGCTCAAACATACAGAGCAAGTAAAAAATTTGGAATACCAATTATTGCTGATGGCGGAATTAAACAAACTGGTGATGTACCAAAAGCTATTGCGGCTGGTGCGGATTCAATAATGATTGGTGGCCTATTTGCCGGTGTAGATGAAAGTCCGGGAGAAAAAATATTATATGAAGGTAGAAGCTTCAAATTATACCGGGGTATGGGATCTCTTAGTGCAATGAAAAAGGGAAGTAAAGATAGATATTTTCAAGATACAGAGGATGATATCAAAAAACTTGTTCCTGAAGGCATAGAAGGTAGAGTTCCTTACAAAGGACCTCTTGAAGATACAGTATATCAATTGATTGGAGGGCTAAAAGCATCAATGGGTTATACTGGAAATTCAACTATAAAATCCCTGAAAGCAAAAGGTAAGTTTATGCAAATAACGCTTGCTGCTCTTAAAGAAAGTCACCCGCACGATGTAATACTTACTCAAGAAGCACCAAATTATCAAAGTAATAAATAGGTATTAATAAATAATGTTTAAAGTGTTAGTTGTTGCATATTATTTTCCTCCTATGGGTTTAAGTGGAGTACAGAGAACTTTAAAGTTTGTTAAGTACATGAAGAATTATAACTGGCAGCCAACAGTTATAACAAGCGGAAATGTTGCATATTTTGCTCACGACAATTTTTTGGAGAATGAATTAATTAATACTGAAATTAAAGTTATAAGAGTTTCAGGAAGTAGAGAACCTAATTCTCTTTTATCAAAACTCGGAACTATGAAGATGCCAAGCGAGTTTTTCAGAAATATATTTGATAAACTTAGTCAGAGTTTTTTTATTCCCGATAATAAAATTTCCTGGTCAAAGGGTGCTTATAAAAAAATTGATGAAATTCTTAGCAATGAAAAATATGATGCTCTTTTTATAACCTGTCCTCCATTTTCTGCATTTGATATAATCTCTAAAATAAAAAAGAAACATGATATCCCTTTGTTTGCTGACTATCGTGATCTTTGGTATAAAAGTTATTTTGCTTTTTATTTAACACCCTTTCATAGGTTACTTCATAAGAAAAAAGAATATCATGCATTAAAAGCGGCCGACAGAATTATTGTAACTAATAGAAAAATAAAAGAAAAAATATTAAATAATTATCCTTTCTTAACATTTGAAGATGTTGTAATCATTTCGCATGGTTATGATAAAGAAGATTTTGATAAAATTCCTGCCCAGCCAAAACCTCAAAATAAAATGGTTCTTTTGTATTCGGGTATATTTATGGTCTACAATACACCCTCATATTTTTTAAAGGCTTTTAAACAACTTACTATTGAACGACCTGATATAGCCTCAAATATTGAGTTACATTTTGTGGGATTTCTAAGGAAAGAAAATCAAAAACTTATCAAAAAACTTGAATTACAATCGTTTGTTAAAGATCACGGTTATGTTAATCACGATGAAGCAATAGCAAAATTAAAATCAGCAGATGTATTATGGTTTATGGTGGGAAGAAGAAGAAATATTGATGCAATACTACCCGGAAAATTATACGAATATATTGGAGCAAAAAAACCCGTTCTTGCTTGTGTCCCGGATGGGGCAGCAAAAATGGCAGTTGAAGAATCCGGTGCAGGATTTGTTTGCAGCCCTGATAATATTGATGACATAAAAAACACACTACTTAAAGTTTATAATCATTATAAGAGTAATTCATTACCAATACCTTCTGATGAAGTGTTAGAAAAGTTCAGAAGAGATAATTTAACTGAGCTGCTTACCAAACAGTTTCAATTAAAATTACGAGCAGAAGTATAATGCATGTTTTATTAATTGGATCTGGTGGAAGGGAACATGCATTAGCATTAAATATTCATAGAAGTAAAAAATTAACTCAGTTATACTGTGCTCCCGGGAATCCAGGAACAGAGAGTTTTGCTATTAATTTGGATATTGATACCTCAAATCCTGTCTTAGTGATTAATTTTTGTATAGATAATAAAATCGATTTGATTGTAATTGGACCTGAACAGCCATTAGTTGATGGGCTTTCCGATACATTACGGAGAGCTGGATTTTATGTATTTGGTCCTTCAAGTAAAGCAGCACAAATTGAATCTAGTAAAGCATTTGCAAAACATATTATGAAAGCAGCTAATGTACCAACTGCTAAATATTTTGAGTTTGATTCCTCTCAAATAACAAATGCTTTAACGTATTTAAAACAAATAAGTTATCCAACTGTAATTAAAGCAGATGGTTTAGCCGCAGGTAAGGGCGTTTTCATCTGCGGTAATGAGGAAGAAGCTCAAAATGCTGTGAGTGAAATATTTGAACAAAAGGTCTTTGGTCTTTCTGGGAGCAAGCTAATTATTGAAGAATTTTTGGAGGGCGAAGAAGCTTCTATTTTCGCAATTACGGATGGTGAAAAATTTGTTTGTCTTCCGGCAGCACAAGATCACAAAAGAATTGGAGATGGCGACACAGGAAAAAATACAGGCGGAATGGGCGCTTATGCTCCTGCCCCAATTATAACACCTGAATTGCTTTTAGAAATCGAAAATATGATAATCAAACCGACGCTTGATCAAATGAGCAAATCGGGAAATAAATTTATCGGCTGTTTATATGCAGGTTTGATAGTAACAAAAGCTGGCCCAAAAGTAATAGAATTTAATTGCCGATTTGGTGATCCTGAAACACAAGTTGTACTTCCACTTTTGGACGGTGACTTTTTGGAGTTGCTTTATTCTGCTGCTTGTGGAAATCTGGATTCAAATTCTGTTTATTATTCAGGTGGAAGTTCTGTTTGTATCGTCGCCGCTTCAGCAGGTTATCCGGACAATTACAGAAAAGGATTTGAGATTACAGGATTAGAAAACTGTGATAAGAATATAGTCGTTTATCACGCGGGTACTAAAAAAGCCAATGATAAAATCTTGACTAATGGTGGCAGAGTTTTGGGTGTTACTTCTGTTCTTGATAATTACGACTTAAAATCCGCAAAAGATATTGCTTATAATGCTATAAATAAAATCCATTTTGATGGAATTTACTTTAGGAAAGATATTGCTGACAAAGCATTCAAACATTTAAAATAGACTTTAAATCTCAATTATATTTTCCACTTCACACTCAAAACTTCTTTTTATAATTTACTTGAAAAATTTTAGCAAATGATTCCACTTCACGTACATACAAATTACTCGCTTTTAACTGGAACAATTAAAATTGATGAACTAATTAAACTGTGCAAAAAAAATAATATTTCATCAATCGCTGTTACGGATTTAAATGCAATGTACGGGTTAATTCAATTTGCTAAGCAAGCTATTGAGTCTGAAATAAAGCCTATATATGGAGTACAAATTGATGAACCGAATGACAAAAATTCATATGTAATAATTTTAGCAAAAAATAATAATGGCTATTCTGATCTGTGTAAAATTATTACACAGAGAAAATTAAATGATGATTTTTCCTTAAACGCAATTCTAAAATCTATTTGGAAAAATTTGATTTTTATAACACCTAAAATTGAATTTCTTGGAATAATAAATAAACAAAACTCCTTTTATTCGGAAATCATTCCTACAACATCAAACAAAAAAAATGCATTAAAGCTTTATGAGTATTCAAATCAAAATAAAATCCCCATAGTTGCATCAAATCCAATTTATTTTTTAAACAAAGCAGATTTTAATTTACACAAACTTGTTACCGCAATTTGTTTAAATAAAACTATCAATTCAGTTACTGAAAAAGAATTGGTAGATGAAGAGTATTATTTTAAGTCTCAATCAGAATTGAAGAAACTTTTTGGAAAGATTCCTGAGGCAATTGCAAACGCCAACAAAATTGCTGAAGAGTGCGATGTCAATTTAGAATTTGGGAAATATAAATATCCGCAATATCCAATTGGGAATCAGAATAAAGTAGAATACCTTAATAGTATATCTTTCAAAGGATTACAAAAACGATACAAGATAATTGATAACAAAATTAAAACTCGATTAGAATATGAGCTTAGCGTAATAAATGAATTAAATTTTGTGGATTATTTTTTAATTGTTTGGGACATAGTTCAGGAAGCTAAAAAAAGGGGAATGTTGACTATTGGCAGAGGTTCGGCAGCAAATAGTTTAGTGGCGTATTGTTTAGAATTAACACAAGTTGATCCGATAAAATTAAATCTATACTTCGAAAGATTTTTAAATAAAGCACGCAGCAGTCCACCGGATGTTGATTTAGATTTTTCATGGAAGGAGCGGGATGAAATTGTAAAATACGTATTTGATAAATACGGTTATGAAAAAGTTGCAATGATATCAACAATTATTACATTCCGTGCACGATCAGCGTTTAGAGAAGTTGCAAAAGCTTATGGAATTTCTGATCGTGAAATTTCTAAGTTTAGTAAAAAAATTCCATGGACAAATGCTGCTAATCTTACAAAAATATCTCAACTATTTCCTGAATCTCGCAACATAGGGTTTGATAAAGAACCTTGGAAAACGGTTACAGAATTTGCATCAAAAATTGCAAACTTTCCTAGACATTTAAGTATTCATCCAAGCGGAATTGTGATTACTCCAAACAAGATTACAGATTACTGTGCATTAGAATATGCTAAAAACAAAGGTTTAGGTTTGATTATAACCCAGCCGGATATGTATTCAATTGAGGATTTGGGATTAGTAAAAATTGATTTGTTAAGTCAGCGATCGCTTGGAGTTTTGAGGGACACAATGGATGTTATCAATAAATGAAACTAAAGAAATAATTAAGATTTTAGTTTTAAGAAATCTGATCCAAATACAATTAATAAAAAGGATCCAATAATCATTAAAGTATTCTCACCAAGTTTCATCAATCCAATTTGAGTTCCTTTCCCAAAACAACCACAATCAATACTTAATCCCCGAAATAAACTAATAATTATTGCGATGGTAAAGACTAAGAGAAAAGAAAAAATGATTGAGCTGTTTTCTTTTACAGCAATCCCAAAAAGCAAAAGTATTCCGCTAACTAATTCAATCCATGGAAGAGTGATTGCAAAGAAATTTATTATTGAAATTGGGAATAAGCGATAATTTGATATTGAAATAGCAAAAGTTTCAGGATTTGCTATTTTTTCTATACCTGCATAAATAAAAATAAAACTGATTGTAAATCTTAAAACTAAAAGCAGATATTTATTGGAAAATAAATTTTTCATTTACTTTTTAATGCTTGTTGGATAATTATATTTTGTCCATTCATCATAACCGCCAACAAATACATAAACTTTTTTGAAACCCATCTTAAAAAGTTCATCACCTGATAGAGTGCTTATATCGCATTCAGCGGAACTGCAATAAGTAACAATCATTTCATTTTTATTTAATCTGTTTATAACATTTAAATAATTTTCAGAACCATAAAATGGGATATTGATTGCACCCTTTATATGTCCTTCAGCAAATTCTTCAGGTGAACGTGAATCAATAAATTGAACTTTTTGTTTAAATAATTTATAAGCAAAATCTAATTTGATTGCTTTTGGTTCTTTATAGGATTCGATTGCTTCAGTGATTTCGGTTTTTACATCAATCACAACAGAATCAATAGACTTATTTTTTTGAGATTGTACTGAATCCACAGCCAGCGAACTATCACTAATAATAGCGAGTGAGTCATCTGCCCAGTTCAGATTTTTTTCAAGTCGAATTAAATTTAATCCATTTGGATGGAAGTGATTATAAACGAGAGAGAGAATTATCGAAACGAGAATTATAATAAGTATTTTGTAAAAATTTATATTCAATTATTGTAATATTATTTTACGAGTTGCTGAATACTAACCAAAAGTACAATTATTTACTAAAAAGCCTCCGGTAAAGGAGGCAATAGTACCGAAAGCCGGACTCGAACCGGCACGAGGTGTAAGCCCCACTGGATTTTGAGTCCAGCGCGTCTACCAATTCCGCCATTTCGGCAAATAATCAAAATTTCAGGGCAAAAGATAAAAAACTTAATGATACTAACCAATCAATTTGTGGTTCATAAAAAGATTTCTCTTTTGTGATATTAAATATTTGAGACAATTTTCCGATAATACTGTAGATGTAAATTATGGCACAAAGATTGTTTTACTTCAAATAAACTAAAAGGAGTTATCATGAAAAATATTTACAGAGCAAAAAACAAAAAACATCAGAAAGTTACAGATGTTTATTTGTTGGTTAGCAATTGGAATAATGTTGATGATTATTCTGAAGAAGAGATCGAAGATCTTTTAGAAGAAAATCATATACCTGAAATTTCTTACATAGAAGTGATCGAAAAACCAGATAACATTATTTTTGATTAATTATTAAACATAAAATTTATGAGCAAAACGTACATCGGGCAGGATGGACATTACGACATCGATGATGATGGTAAAGTCATCCAAAAAATGGTAAATGAGTTTGGAAGATTAACTGGAATTACAAAAGTGTATTCCAATTTCAAAAGAATTCCAAATCTCATTGATAGAAATAAAATAGAGTATTTTTTACAGATGTTAAAAATTTACAAAGTTTCTGGGCGAGTTTAATCCTTTCATACCACTCGTCCTTTATCTTTTTTTTCATCATCCGTAAATATTATTCTAACCGCACACTTACGCTTTAACCCAGCTTTCATTATTTTTGTATCCAATAACAAATATTGGAATTATGGAAAATACTAAATCAAACCCTAACGATTCTTTAAAAGAAAAATCCAAAAACTTTATCTATGAAATAATTGATGAAGATTTAAAAACCAATAAATGGAATGGAAGAGTGCATACTCGTTTTCCACCCGAACCAAACGGTTATCTGCATATCGGGCATGCAAAATCAATTTGTCTTAATTATGGAATTGCGCGGGATTACAAAGGAAAGTTTAATTTACGTTTTGATGATACTAATCCGGTGAAAGAAGAACAGGAATATGTTGATTCGATTATCGAAGATGTTAGATGGCTTGGAGGTGATTTTGAAGATAGAGTATTTTTTGCTTCAGATTATTTTGAGCAGATGTACGAATTGGCTGTTAAGCTGATTAAAAAAGGTAAAGCCTATGTAGATGATACTGATTCTGAAACCATGCGCGGTTTACGCGGAACAATTAACGAAGCCGGAAAAGAAAGTCCAAATAGAAATCGTTCGGTTGAAGAAAATCTTGATTTATTTGATCGAATGAAAAAAGGTGAATTTAAAAACGGTGAAAAAGTTCTTCGTGCAAAAATTGATATGTCATCTCCAAATATGCTTATTGCGTGATCCTGTTATGTATAGAATTATTCATTCAGAACATCATCGTACAGGAAGTAAATGGTGTATATATCCAACATACGATTGGGCGCACGGACTTGAAGACTCGATTGAAACTATCACACATTCTATCTGCACACTAGAGTTTGAAGTACATAGACCATTGTACGATTGGTTTTTAAATGAACTCGAGATTTATCATCCACAGCAAATTGAATTTGCAAGATTAAATCTTACATATACAGTTATGAGCAAAAGAAAATTACTTGAACTTGTAGAGCAAAAATTTGTTGATGGCTGGGATGATCCGAGAATGCCGACTATTTCTGCTTTTAGAAGACGAGGTTATACACCTGAGGCAATCCAGAATTTTTCAGAAATTATCGGGGTTGCTAAACGTGATGCTATGACTGAGATTGCATTACTTGAATTTGCCATTCGTGAAGATCTAAATAAAAAAGCACAAAGAGTTATGGCTGTTCTAGATCCGTTAAAAATTGTTTTAACAAATTATAGTAGTGAAGAAGAACTTGAAGCGGTTAATAATCCTGAAGATGCAGAAATGGGGCATCGCAAAGTTCCTTTCACAAAAGAACTTTATATCGAACGAAGTGATTTTATGGAAGAGCCGGTAAAAGGGTTTCATCGTTTAATTCCCGGTGGCGAGGTAAGATTACGCTATGCATACATAATCAAATGTGATGATGTAATTAAAGATGAAAATGGTAAAGTGATTCAACTTAATTGCAGCTATGATGTTGATACAAAAAGCGGCAGCGGTACTAGTACTAAGAAAGTTAAAGGGACAATTCATTGGGTTTCTGTAAATCATGCAGTGGATTGTGAAGTTAGATTGTACGATAGACTTTTAACGGTTGAAGATCCTGCAAGTGAAAAAGATAAAGACTATAAGGATCTCATAAATCCAAATTCTTTGGTAGTTTTGGAAAACGCCAAACTAGAGCCTTATGTAAAATCGGCTAAACCAGGTGATCGTTTTCAGTTTGAAAGACAAGGTTATTTTTGTGTTGACAATAAACAGACGACAAAAGATAAACTTATTTTTAATCGTACTGTTACTTTAAAAGATACATGGGCTAAAACAAGTGGAAGAAAGTAAAAACATTTTTTTAAATAGATCATTATGGCTAAAGAAAAAACTAAAAAGTTGTATTCAGTTATAACCGGCGATATCGTTAAATCATCAAAATTGTCTTTGGAAAATCATAAACTTTTAGTAAAAGTTATGAGAAGTTCCTCTAAAGATCTCTCTAAGATATTTCCCGATGCTTTAAAGTATGAACCGGAGTTATTCCGTGGTGATAGCTGGCAGTTGCTTATCAAAAAACCGGAATTGGCTTTGAGTATTGCTCTGTTTTATCGTGCATACCTAAAAGCTAAAATGCAACTTAGTTCTATTGATGCAAGAATGGCTATATCAATTGGTACTGTCGATTATATTGAGTCATCTTTTGGTGTTGGAAATGCTTACAAGATTTCCGGCAAGGCACTAGATAAAAAAGGCAAAAGAAAAATCAGATTTGTTTCTGATGTTATTCCAAATTCAGATGTTGTAGATTTGATTATTCAGAATGCAGATTTTATTTCTTCAAAATGGACAAGCAATCAGTGTAAAATAGTTTTGCTTGCCCTTCAAAATATGGATCAGAAATCAATTGCATCTAAACTTCGTATAACTCAATCGGCCGTTTCACAACAAATTGATGCTTCTGGCTGGACTATTATTGACCAAAACATTATACTTTTTCAGAATATTTTGCTTAGTGTTTCAAACAATGTTAAAACTAAATAATGGCTTTTACAACCTTATAAAGTTGTAAAAGCTAAATACAACCTTATAAGGTTGTATAACTATAAAACAACACTTTAAGGTTGTTTATGCAGATTAAACATCTAATAACTTAAAATAGACGATATAAGCTTTTAAGCTTATATATATCATAATTAAGCTCTTAAGCTTATATCACTTTTTGAAAAGAATTTCTGGATGATTTAAAATGGATAGTATCTTAGTACAAATTTTTATCCCACTATTAACAGCACATTTTCTTGCTGATTTTATTTTTCAGACTGATGAAGATGTAAAACGTAAGCAAAGTATTTTTGTTTTTAGTAAACACATTATACTTGTTACAATACTAAGCTATTTATTAGTAGGGGATTGGAGTAACTATGTAATTCCGTTAGCAATCTTATTTACGCATACTATAATTGATTTACTAAAAAGAGCTATTAAAAAAGATTCATTATTAATTTTCTCCAGTGATCAAACTGCACATTATTTAGTTATACTGCTATTATCTTTTTATATACAGAATGAACTATTTCAAGAAACGAGTAACCTGTTTTGGTTTAATGCTTTTGGAAATACGTACATAAAAGTGTTGATGATTGTAATAGCCGTAATAGTTATAACAAAGTTTAGTAGCATTATTATTAGCTATATAATCAAACCTTTTCAGCTTAAAATATTTAAAAGTGAGAATAATAATAAAGATGAAATAAAAACAGGAAGAATTATTGGTTATTTAGAAAGAATTATCATTCTTGTTTTATTTCTTGCAGAGTTGCCGGCGGTTGTAGGATTTTTAATAACTGCCAAATCAATATTAAGATATGCTGAGATTAAAAATGAAAAAGATAAAGTTATGGTTGAGTATGTGTTAATTGGTACATTGTTAAGCTTTACAATTGGAATATCAATCTCATTTATTACTTTAAAAATATTAGTTTATTTAGGCTAAGGTTTTAGACTGATATTTTTTCAATTGCAGTTTTAATTCTTTTTACAACTTCATCTTTACCAAGAATAAAAAGCAAATCAAACATTCCGGGGCCTGTGCTTTGTCCTGAAACTGCCAATCTCAATGGATGAATTAATTTCCCTTTGCCAACATTTAATTCTTCTGAAACTTTTGCAAGTGCATGTTCAAAATCTTCTTTAGATGGATTATTAAACGAAGTAAATTCATCTCTTAATCTATTTAAATGTGCAGGAGTTTCAGGTTTCCAATTTTTTTCAATTGATTTTTGTTCGTAATCAGTCGGAGGTTCGTAGAAATAAGTACAAGTTTCAATAAACTCTTTTACAAAAGAAACGCGTTCCTTCATTGCTTCAATTATTAAATTTAAAAATGTATCAGAATAATTTTGAGTTTTGAATTTTGAGTTTTGAATTTCATCCTTCATAAGTGATAATAATTCTTCATTAGATTTTTTTCTTAAGTGTTCTGCATTTAACCAGTTTAATTTTTGAAGATCAAAAACAGCGCCGGCTTTATTAACTCTTTCCAGACTAAAACTGGAAATAAGTTCATCCATATAATAAAACTCTTTATCATCACCGGCGTTCCATCCAAGTAAGGCAACAAAATTTATGAGTGCTTCTTTTAAAAATCCTTTGTCTCGATAATCTTCGACTGCAACATCACCTTGTCTTTTGCTAAGTTTAGAACGATCAGGATTTAGCAGTAACGGAAGATGCGCAAAAATTGGGCGTTCCCATTCAAATGAATCATAAAGCAGAACGTGTTTTGGTGTTGATGATAAGCCACTCTTCACCACGAATAACGTGTGTGATTTTCATTAAATGATCATCAACAACGTTTGCAAGATGATATGTTGGATATCCATCACTTTTTATTAAAACCTGATCATCAACATTATTACTTTCAAACTCAACATGTTCCCGGACGATATCATCAAACTTAATTGTTTGATTCGGGATCACATTTAATCGTACAACTTTTGGAATTCCAGCTGCTAGATTTTTATCAACTTCATCTTTAGATAAATTCAAACAATGTTTATCATACTTTGCCTGCGGTAGTTTTTGTCTTTCTTGTTCTGCACGCAATGTTTGTAATCTTTCTGGAGTACAAAAACAGTAATAGGCTCTACCTTTTTCGATTAATTCATCAGCATACTTCTTATAAATATCTAATCTCTTTGATTGCATATATGGTCCAAAATCTCCGCCGATTTCAGGTCCCTCATCAAATTCTAATCCAGCCCATTTCAGAGCACTAATCAGATTTTCAACTGCACCTTCAACAAAACGATTACGATCTGTATCTTCAATTCGTAAAACAAAAGTGCCATTATTTTTTTTTGCAAATAAATAATTGTAAAGCGCGGTTCGCAATCCACCGACATGTAAATAGCCTGTTGGACTAGGAGCAAATCGAACTCGAGGAGTTTCATTAATCATTTTGGGAAATCCTAAAATTGAATAAATAAAAATACAAATCCGGACTCGTATTTTGGAATAGGGAAGAGCGGATGAAAGTAAACACTATTTTTTAATCACTTTATTCTCAGTATAGTATTTAACTTTTTCGATAAACTCCTGGCTGTCAATCGGTTTTGGAATATAATCAGTAGCGCCTGCTTCCAAACATTTTTCACGATCGCCTTTCATTGCAAACGCTGTAAGAGCAATTATTGGAGTTTCTTTATAATTATCAAGTTCACGAATCTTTTGAGTGGCTTCAAAACCATTCATAACAGGCATTTGCATATCCATTAAAATAAGATCATATTTTTGTTCTTGTACCTGTTCATATGCCTGCAATCCGTTTTCAACAACAACTATAGATTCAAAATTATTCTTCTTTAATAGTCTGGTTACAATTATTTGAGAATGCTTATAATCTTCTACTAACAATATCTTAACCGAATCCTTTACCTCTTTAACTTCTTCCGGAGTTGAAGGCTCATCATATCGATTAATCATTGAGTTAACAGTCTCTGCAAGATCCTCTATATTCGTACTACTTTTATGTAATAAATCTGAAAACAACCCATCAATTTTCTTAAGATCGTTCTGGTAGGATTCCTTCCCGGTGTAAATAATAATTGGTAGCTTAGAAAAATTTTTGTTTGATTTGATCATCTTTATTAAATCAAAACCGTTTACAACTGGCATATCAAGATCTATTATTGCAAGGTCAAGATCAAGATTCTCAATCATACTAATTACTTTTGCGGATTGATGTTCAGCGATTGCATTAAAACCAGCTTGTTCAACTGCCTCTTTTATCAGATTGAGTGTAGGAACGTCATCATCAACGATAAGTATATTTGAATCTTTTTTAAGTTTATAACTTGTTAAAACTTCAACTAAAAATTTGTAGTTGATTGGTTTGACAAAATATTCTACCGCACCCATCATAAAAGCTTTTTGTTGTTCAGCCTCAACAGAGCAAACTATAACGGGCATGTGCTTTGTAAGCGGATTTTCTCTGAATTGCTTTAGTAACTCAAATCCATTAGCATCAGGCAGAATAATATCCATTATTACGGATAAAAATTGCTGTGTTTCAACAATTTTCATTGCCTGTTGTGCTGAGTTTACTATTGTTGGTTCATAACCCCATTTTGACAAATAATTACTTAATAATTTTGAGGTTGCATAATCATCCTCAACAACTAGAACTTTATTTTTTGTTCCTACAGGTTTAGGAAGTTCTGCTAATTGTCCTTCAATGGAGTTAAGAATTTCACCCGATACAGAGAAGGTATAAGTTATTCCTTTTCCGATTCCAGTTGATATGCTTATATCCCCATTAAGATATTCTATATATTTTTTTGTGAGAGATAAACCCAGACCGGTTAAGTTCCCAAATTTAGAATTGTGAAGTTCATTCAAGGAAAAAGGTTGAAAGAACTCTGTACTCTTCTTTACATTCAATCCCGGGCTAGTATCAGAAATCCTGAAAACAAGTTTTTTATTATTGGGAGCTGATACGGTTAAAGAAATTTTCCCTTTTTCAGTCAGTCTTACAGAATTAGTTAAGATATTAAGAAGGATATATCTTAATTTTTGAGTATCAACCTTTATGCTATCCGGAATGCCTGCATCAATATCTGTTACAAATTCAATTCTGGACTTTTCTATCTTTGAACTGAATAATGAAATAACTTCATTTAAATAGTCTTTAAAATTTACAGCTGTATAGTTTACTTTAGTAATTCCACTTTCAAGTTTACTTAGATCAATTAAATCGTTTATCACAGAAAGCAATTCAAAAGCATTATCTTTCAAAGTTCCAACATATTCAGTTTGAGAGGGCGATAGGTTTTCTTCATTTAAAAGAGATGCAAATCCCATTATGCTATTGGTAGGTGTTCTTAATTCCTGAGCGATATTGGAGATTATTGTACTTAAAGAATTATTTAAATTGCCTTTACTACCGATCCAAAGTTTCAAAAGATTCTTCGAGCATTCACTGATAAGCTCAATGTTATCAGTTTCATTTTTTGTAAAATTAGTTTTTTTTGCAATCTTAAGTAAAGCTGATTGTTCTTCTGCAACTTTAATTAAAACGCACCCTTCGCTTATGATAAGATCGGTAATGTTAAAGGAGCAGTTAGATTGGATTACAAAATTACAAACTTGATCATTTTCAATTAGATTCTTACAGTTCGGACAGGTTATTTGAACTTCGCCGCTGATTGATTTTTTAGCAGTTGCTGATTTTCCAATTACTTCTAAATTAAGGTTATTAGTTACCTTAAACAGAACAGCAGCTTCTAGTTCGAACTCTTTTACGATAAAATCACATAACCTGCTCGGAAAATCAACTGATGAACGAATGGCAGTTTGAATTAATTCATTATACTTACCAAGAAAATCAATTTTTGAACTTTGCATATACCCTTTATCAATTCTGTAAAATTTTACTTGTAATCGTTAATAAAACTAAATAGAAAATCTATCAACACAAAATTAAACAATCCAAGAATATTATTCTAAACTATTTAGTACAATTTTACGAATAATTGCCTTTTGTTAGTATCGTTATTAATATCTAGTTCAATTTAATTTTTTTACTTAATAATTATGAATGATAGATTAAGAACAGTTATTATTATAGGGGCTGGATTTGGAGGTTTAACAGCTGCTAAAGCCATTAAAGATGATGCTTTCAGAATATTATTAATAGATAAAACAAATCACCATTTATTTCAACCATTGCTTTACCAAGTAGCAACTGCAGCTTTATCTCCGGCTGATATAGCCGTTCCCATTCGTTCTATTTTTTCAAAACAAGAAAATATTCAAGTCATAATGGATGAAGTGATTTCGATTAATAAAAATGATAGCACAGTTTCATTACAGAACTCTAAACATCATTTTGATTCCTTAGTTGTCGCGACCGGATCTCGTCATTCATATTTTTCTCATAGTGATTGGGAAAAAAATGCACCGGGATTAAAAACTTTAACAGATGCCTTAACAATCAGAGAAAAGATTATTAATTCGCTTGAAATGGCGGAAAAAGAACCTGATATTAATTTAAGAAGATCATATCTTAATTTTGTTGTAGTTGGAGGAGGACCAACGGGTGTAGAATTAGCCGGAGCAATTTCTGAAATAGCAAAAAAAACCATTATTAAAGATTATAAAAACTTTAAAGCCTATGATACAAATGTTATTTTAATTGAATCATTTCCTAGAATATTAAATTCATTTTCTAAAACACTTTCTGATAAAGCCCTAAAAGATCTAATAAAAATGGGTGTTCGTGTAAAGCTTAATTCCAAAGTTGAAAATATTACCGAAGATAATGTTTATTTATCTGATGGAAGTTTTATTGAAACAAAAAATGTTATATGGGCTGCTGGAAATGCTGTTTCCCCATTAATCCGAAATTTGGAAATACCAACTGATAATAATGGGAGAGCAATTGTAAATGATGACTGTTCAATACCCGGTTTTGAAAACATTTTTATTATAGGTGATGCTTCTTTGATGTTTGATCATAAAGGTAACCAACTTCCTGGTATTGCACCGGTTGCAATTCAGCAAGGAAAGTACGTTGGAAAGATTATTTCCAGAAGAATTATTGGTGATGAAAGGAAAAAATTTAAATATACTGATAAAGGAAGCATGGCAACTATCGGTAAAGCAAAAGCGGTAGCAGAGATAAAGGGATTTAGTTTTTCTGGTTTGCCTGCATGGCTATTATGGTCTTTAATACATGTTCTGTATCTGATTAGTTTTAGGAATCGTTTTAGAGTTATGATTGAGTGGATCTGGTATTACATTACCAATAAACGTGGGACAAGGCTGATAGTGGGTAAATAATTAGTATAGTCTTGATAATACATTTACCTTAACTTAGTTTTCAAAAAAAAATCTACTTCTTTTTGAAATCAATTAAATATCTTTATATCATATCAATAATTTCTTGTATATGGCTAAGCAATGCCGATGCACAGAATGATTATAATTCGGTAGTTGTATCAGATACGATTGCAATTAATTTTCAAAATTTTTATCCAATCTCATCTGTAAATATCATTCCCGGTACTGAAATGATATTTCTAAAATCTAAAAAATTAAATTCTAGTGATTATTCTTTTATATATTCGAAATCATTTTTTACTCTTTCGGATTCACTTCCATATTCAATCTTCGACACACTGATTGTTACTTACAGATCATATAAACTATCTCTTAAAAAAGAATATCAGAAAAGAAGTTTAGTTGTTAAGTATGATGAAAAATTTGGAGATACAGTTAGTGTGTTAACTTCAACGGGTGGATTTTCTCCTGATGCAATTTTTGGTGCTGATATGCAAAAAAGCGGTACCATTGTTCGTGGGTTTACTGTTGGAACTACAAAAGATTTTTCACTTTCGAGCGGTTTACGTTTGCAGCTTTCAGGCAGGATTTCAGATGATATCGAGATTGTAGCAGCACTTACTGATGAAAACACTCCAATCCAACCAGAAGGAAATACCGAACGACTTGAAGAACTTGATAAAGTTTTTATTCAGGTCAAACACACAAATGTTGTTGGAACTTTTGGTGATTATCAAATTAAACAGCGATTTGGAGAATTTGGAGTTATAGATCGTAAGCTGCAGGGATTGATGGGTGAGGTTAATTTTGAGGATGCAAATGGATATGTAGCCATCGCAAATTCCAGAGGTAAATTTAATTCTAATAGTTTTAACGGCTCAGATGGCGTGCAAGGTCCGTATCGATTGAGCGGATTAAACAATGAACGTGATATCATCATCATCGCAGGAACTGAAAAAGTATTTTTAGATGGTATAGAAGTTAAACGCGGTGAAAATAATGATTACACAATTGAATACTCAAACGCTACAATAACTTTTACTCCGAATCGCTTAATTACTTCTGCAAGCAGAATTAGCGTGGATTTTGAATATACCGACAGAAAATTTTCTCGTAGTTTTTTTGGCGCGGGAACTTCCACAAAATTTTTTAACGATAAACTTAAAATTAAAGTTCAGTATATGCGAGAAGGCGACGATCAGGATGCACCAATTGATATTTCATTAAGTGAAGAAGATAAAAATACTTTATCGCTTGCAGGTGATGATAGAAATAAAGCTGTAAAATCTGGTGTAAAATTAGCTGAGCCGGATTCACTCGGAATTACTAGAGGGATTTATACAAAAGTTGATACAGTTTTTAATGCAGAACCTTATTCAATTTATGTTTACAAGCCGGGTGATTCACTTTCACTTTATACTGTAAGTTTTAGTTTTGTGGGAGATGGTAATGGAGATTATATAAGGCAAAGTCTTGGATATTATAATTTTGTTGGAATTGGTAACGGCAGTTACTTGCCAGTATTATTTCTACCGCTTCCGCAGTTAAAACAAATGGGCAATATAGTCGTCGATGTAAACCCTTTTGAAAATGTTACGCTAAGTTTAGAGTACGCCGGAAGTTTGTGGGATAAAAACCGTTTATCCGAGTTGGATGATGGTGACAACTATGGATATGCCAGAAATATTTCTTTAAAAATTGCGCCATCACAAATCTTAATCGGTGATCTTGATTTTGGAAAAGCAGGTTTAACTTTTCGTGACAGATTTATACAGGGCAAATTTACTTCTTTAGACAGATTTGATGATGTAGAATTTAGCAGAAACTATAATTCTGCAAATCAAACCACACCACAGGATGAAACTCTTCGTGAGATTGGAGTCACGCTTCAGCCGGTTCAAGAATTAACAATTAATTCTTCCGCAGGATTTTTACGAAAGGGAGATGTTTTTTCTTCAGATCGATATAACAATACCATCAGATTTTCTGATTCTAGAACTTTTAATATCGATTACAATTTAGATTACGTTAAATCTAATAATATTAGTATAAAAAGTAATTGGTTAAGACATAGAGGAAATGCGTTCTACACGTTCTGGCAATTAAAACCCGGAATGGAATTTCTTGCTGAGGATAAGCAGGATAATCAGGCACAAAAAGATTCATTACTAAACAGCAGCTTAAAATATTTTGAATATTCTCCATACTTAGAACTGATTGAAACTGCTGGTTTTAGGGTGTTAACTAAATATTCCTTGCGTGATGATTATTTGCCTCTTAATGGTGTGATGTTGCAGGAATCAAAATCAAAAACATATTCCGTAGAAATGAACTATAGTGGATTGCGTGAAGTAAATACAAATTTGGTTTTAACTTTCCGTAATAAAACTTATAAAGATGATTTTAAAGCAAAAGGTTTTTTGGATAATGAAACAATTTTAATTCGTTCGCGAACAAAATTTGCATTATGGCAGCGATTATTAAATGGTGATTTATATTATGAAGTATCAACTCAAAAATCAGCAAAGCTTCAAAAAGTTTTTGTTCGTGTAGAGCAGGGCACAGGCAACTATATTTATCTCGGCGATCTTAACAACAATGGCATTGCAGATGAAAACGAATTTGAACCAACTTTGTTTGATGGAGATTTCATTCAAGTTACTCTGCCAACTGATGAACTTTTTCCTGTTATAGATTTGAAAACTAGTACACGATGGAAAATTAATTTTTCTGAGTTGGTTGATGTTAAAACATTAGTTGGAAAAATTGTTAGTCCCATTTCTTCAGAAACATATTGGCGGATTGAAGAAAACAGTAGAGAAACTGCGTTCGGAAATATTTATTTGCTAAAACTTTCAACATTCCAGAATGAAAGCACAACGATTCGCGGATCAAATTATATTTCTCAGGATTTTTTCCTATTTGAAAATGATCAGGAGCTTTCTTTTAGATTTAGATTTACACAACGCACTGCGCTTAATGAGTTTAGTTCCGGTTACGAACGTTATTACAATCGTGAACGAAGCCTAAGAATTAAATTTAAGATGGTTAAGGAAATTTCTAATCAAACAGATTTAGTAAACCAAATTGATAACGTAAATGCACCGCTTGGTTCAAATAGAATTCGGCAGATAAATTCTAACAATATTATATCGGAATTTTCATATCGCCCTGATAAAAACATTGAGGTTGGATTTAGAATTAAAGCCGGCAGAAGTGAAGATACACATCCGGTAATTCCAACTATTATTGATTTAAACTCACAGTTAATAAGATTTAATTTATCTTTTTTAGGAACTGGCAGATTAAGAATAGAAATTGAACGCAACGAACTAAATGCAAACACAACAGAAAATTTTATTCCATACGAACTTACAAACGGAAACCAGATTGGCAAAAATTATTACTGGCGCTTAAATTTTGATTACAAACTTTCATCATTTCTGCAAACAACAATTAGTTATGATGGAAGAGTGCAAGGAACAAATAAAATTGTGCACACCGCACGCGCAGAAGCAAGAGCGTATTTTTAATTTACAATTAAAAGAAAATATAATTTTACCTATTGCGGCAAAACACTATTAGTCATTTTGAAGGAAGGCATTGCCAGACTGAGAAATCTGTTTAAACTTTTTGGAAAGATTTCTCTCCCGATTAAGATTGGGATCGAAATGACGAATAAAAAATTTTTAATAAAATGATTATAAATAATTAACGAAAATCACTTTAATGAATATAATCTCAAACTTAATCGAAGCACATATTTTCCGTGAGAAAAATGGAGAATTAGAATTTCTTCTTCTCAAACGGTCGCCGGAACAATATTATCCAAATCTTGTGGCAAATGGTTTCGGGTAAGATTAAAGAAAATGAAACTGCCTACAATGCAGCTTTGCGGGAAATAAAGGAAGAAACAGGTTTAACTCCCAGAAAAATTTTGGGTTGCACCTACTGTAAACTCTTTTTACTCACCGGATAAAGATTACATTTGCATTCTACCGGTTTTTGCAGCAAGAGTGAATAATGAATGTGAAATAAAACTCAGCAAAGAACACACAGAATACAAATGGGTAAATCCAGATGATGCTAAAAAACTACTTGCGTGGGATGGACAAAGAAAATCTGTTGATGTAATTGTTGATTATTTTCTCAACAGAAATTCATTCCTAAATTTTATTGAAATCGAAATGTAGGGAACGGTCTCCCGACCGATCCGAAAGAATGTATTAAAGAATAATGGATATATTTATAGATCGTTACAAAAATAAAACAATCGGAATGGACGGGAGTCCATTCCCTACAAAATTCTTATTCGCTTCTTGCTGTTTTTCTTTTTAAGTTTCAATAAACAAAAATGTCTTTTGGGATTAAACCAAATGAAACCAAAATATTTTCTTTTCCTCTGTCTTTCATTCTTAATTTTTAATTCTTCATTGTTAATTGGAACAGTGCGCTACGTGAGTAAAACCGGCACCAGCACACCGCCCTACACAAGCTGGCAAACCGCAGCAGACAGCATACAAAAGTGCATTAACATTTGTGTTGATGGTGATACAATTTACGTTGCTAATGGCGTTTATAAAGAAACCCTTGTAATAAACACTGCAATTAGTTTAATTGGGAGTAGCATGGATAGTACAGTTATTGATGGAACAGGACTATTGCCAGATTTTGCAACTGTATATTTTTTAGATAATAATTCATATGTGCAAAATTTTAATATAATAGGTCCAAGCATTAGTTCAAATCGGGCAGGTATTTCGACTCGACGCTCAAATGTTAAAGGCAAATATTGTAGAATTTCCAATTCCTTTGACGGTATTTCAGTTAATTTTTCTTCGGTTGATTTTAGTTTGTTTATTATTGAAAATATAAAAACAGCTTTAATTATAGAAGATCCTGCTGATACAAGTCATTCGTCATTTTCAAATAGCGTTATTATAACAAAGAATGGTGGTATTTTTTCAGCAATTAACTTATCTTTTGGTGGTAATCCTAATATAAGCAACAATATAATTTTTGAGGAAAGTAGAGAATATGACCAAACATTAAGAGGAATAAGCTCGGATTATACAAGTGGAATGACTGTTATAAACAACTTAGTTGCAGGGTATAAATCTGCAAATATAAAAGTAGGGCAAGTTGGCGAAGATACGGCTTATATTATGAATAATACCTCATTATATACAGCACCATTAACCACTGTTCAGAATGGATCAATAGTAATAAACTCAGGTGAAAAAACTATACTGAAAAATAACATAATGGCTCATGGTTATAGAGGAGTATATTGTTATGGTTTAAGTGTAACACCAGAATATAATTTGTACTGGGATTTATCAAAACAAACAGGAGGTAATATTAATAACGGAACTGGCAATTTTTATTCAGATCCAATGTTCATCAACGACATTATCCCAACTGCAAATGGAAACCTGCCTACCGGACAGGCAGGTTATGATTTTCATCTTCAGAAATACTCTCCTGCAATAGATAAAGGTGATCCATCAATTCTCGATGTTGATGGAAGCAGAAGTGATATCGGTTTGTTCGGCGGTCCTTTGGGCGAAAGTTATACTTATCAAGATCTTGCACCAAAACCACCACGCAACTTAACTGCAAGTATGGATTCTGGCCTTGTTCATCTAAAATGGAATAAGAACACAGAAGCAGATATTTTCCGTTACAGGGTTTACCGTGATACTGTTCCGGACTTTATCTATGACACAACAAAAATAATTGCAGTAATACCAGACACAACCTTTTATGATGATCCTCCGCAGAAATTTATATCAGGCAATTACTATTACAAGATAACAGCAATAGACAGTGCATATAATCAATCACCAGCAAGTGAAGAAGCACACATAAACATAACCGGAATACCGGAAGCACCTCCAATAGTTGTAGAGCATTACAATCTTTTACAGAATTACCCAAATCCATTTAATCCAAGTACAACAATTCCATACAGATTAAAAGCACCGGGATATGTAAAAGTAATGGTTTACAATCTACTTGGAGAACAGGTAAAAGTACTTGTAAACAAATATCAGAGTGCAGGATATTATGAAGTGTTATTCCATCCAACAGCAACAGAACGCCAAAGTGCAGAAGGCAAGATAGAATTTGAAACAGGTTATGGAGATATAGTAAGCGGAATCTATCTTTACCGAATCGAAGTAATCGGAGAAGGCAACATTCCCGTTTTTACAGATATGAAGAAAATGATGCTGGTAAGTAATTCAGCGAAAGTTCTCCCTTTAGTAAACGGAGTATCTGAACGAAGTAAAAAATAATAAAGTCTCCCTTTAGTAAAGGGAGATGTCACGAAGTGACAGAGGGATTTGTTTTAACCTTCGTAAAGAAGGAATCCCCCTCGGCTTTGCCGCATCCCTCCCGAATCAAGTTCGGGACAGGCTCTTTGCTAAGGGGGACTTTTCTTAAATCAAAAATAATATTTAAAGGTTATCAGGTCGCACCGTTACAAATAGTTAGTAAAGTCACAGAATGGTCCGTGACTTTCTGGATAATCAGTTGAACAATGAGAATTAAACATTTTGCATTATAAAAAGTTGTGCATTCTGCGTGTATTTTTCTATTTTTCTGATGTCATTTAATCACATTTAATTCAGGAGTACATTTTGGGTTTACTAGTCGTAGGTTCACTCGGTTTAGACACAGTTGCAACACCATTTGATAAAGTTGTAGATGCCTTAGGCGGATCAGCAACATACATTTCACTTTCCGCAAGTTATTTTGGCGGTCCGGTAGAATTAGTTGGCGTGGTTGGCAGTGATTTTCCGAAAGAGTACATTAAAATTATGGAAGATCACGATGTTGATATTGAAGGATTGCAGATTGTTGAAGGCGGCAAAACATTTAAATGGGCTGGCAAGTATCATTACGATTTGAATGTACGAGATACACTTTTAACCGAGTTAAATGTTTTTCAGGATTTTAATCCTGTTATTCCTGATAATTTTAAAAAATCAAAATACGTTTGCCTAGGAAACATCGATCCTGTACTTCAGGCAAAAGTATTGGATCAAATGGAAGATCCGCAGTTTATTGTTTGCGATACAATGAACTTTTGGATCGAAGGTAAAAAAGCTGAGCTTCTTCAACTACTTCCACGTGTTGATGTCCTTATTATAAATGACAGCGAAGCAAGATTATTAGCACATGAACCAAATTTAATTCGCGCTGCAAGAAAAATTAGAGAACTTGGACCCAAAATTCTTATTATAAAAAAAGGTGAGCACGGCGCACTTTTGTTTGTTGAAGATATAGTTTTCTCTGCCCCTGCATATCCAATGGAAACAATTTTTGATCCAACTGGCGCGGGAGATTCTTTTGCCGGCGGATTTACCGGTTACTTGTACAAAACTCGGGATCTTTCTCCAGACAGTTTAAAACGCGCTGTAATTTACGGAAGCACAATGGCTTCTTTCTGTGTTGAAAAATTTAGCACACGCGGATTAGAAGATTTATCATATTTACAAATTCAGGACCGCTATCGCGAGTTTATGATGCTTTCAAGATTTGATGAACAAGAATAATTAAGGTATAAAAAAAAATGTCATTTCGAACCCGACTTGTCGGGTGAGAAATCTTTTACTCGATTATTTGTTAGATTTCTCAGTCGTTTCACGCCTTCGAAATGACTTTAATAATTTTTCCTGATATGGTTAATTATTGTAAAGTATGGATAAGAATAATTATTACTCAATAAAATTTGAAGTAGATCATCTCTCTTTTTTAGATCAAACAAAACTTCCATTAAAAGAAGTTTATGTTGATACTGATGATTACGAACGTATTGCTGTTGCAATCGAGAGGTTGGAATTACGCGGCGCTCCGTTGATCGGAATTTCTGCGGCATTTGCTTTAGCCCTTTCATTTAAAAACATTTCATCAAATCATTCTGAACATTTTAACAAAGTTTATAAAAGATTAGCATCAACAAGACCAACTGCGGTTAATCTTTTTTATGCTTTGGATAGAATGAAAAAAGTTTTTGAATCAATAACCGATCATTCCAAAACTTATCAAACATTGCTTGATGAGGCTAAAGCCATTTATAGCTTTGAAGAACATTGTTCGAAAAAAATGGCTGAGTTTGGCTTTAATATATTTACAAAAAAATCTAACGTTCTTACACATTGTAACACCGGGGCACTTGCAAGTGCTGGATTTGGAACTGCGTTTGCAGTTATTAAAAAAGCATTTGATGAGGGTTATGTAAATCACGTTTATGCAGATGAAACAAGACCTTTGTTACAAGGTTTACGATTAACGACTTACGAACTTGAAAAAAATGGTATCCCATTTACAGTTCAAACAGATTCTATGGCTGCTGTTTTGATGCAGCAAAATAAAGTTGATCTTGTAATTACAGGCGCTGATAGAATTGCGCTTAACGGTGATAGCGCTAACAAAATCGGAACTTATAATCTTGCTGTACTTTGCAATTATCATAATATTCCATTTTATATTGCTGCTCCTTCAACAACAATAGATAGAAAAATTCCTACTGGTGCTGATATTGAAATTGAATACAGAAACAGTGAAGAAATTTTATCTATAAATGGAAATCAAATTACTGATCCAAATATAAATACTTTTTCTCCCGCGTTCGATGTAACTCCAGCACACTTAATAAAAGGGATAATAACAGAAGAAGATATTTATTTCTTCCCTTACAATTTTATAAGATGAGCGATATAGTTAAAACTGAAGCAGTCGTCCTTTCAAAAATTAATTACGGCGACACAAGCAGCATAGTTTCACTTTATACTGAATCAGATGGAAAAATTTCTGCAATTGTAAAAGGCGGCAGAGGTCCAAAATCAAAAATCGGTAAGATTATTGATCCGCTTAATCATTTACAAATAATCATCTACAACAAAAACTCAAGAGATGTTCAACTGCTTTCGGATGCAAATCTTGTTTCGCATTTTGTAAATATTAAAGAAGATCTTGATGCTACAAAATATGGGTTTGCAATTATTGAATTAATCAAAAATCTAACTGCAGATCACGAAGCGAATACAAAATTATTTAAGGGATTAATTAAAATTCTTAATATGATTGATGATAAAAATGAAGCTCCGGCATTTTTGTACGGTAGATTTTTATTATTCTTCTTATCTGAGCTCGGTTATGAATTATCTATTGATAAATGTGCAATTTGCAGCAATCAACTGGTGGCAAAGCAAAATTTAGGATTTAATTTTGAGACGGGTTTTGTTTGTTCCGATTGTTTTGAATCACATTCAGGTTTAGAAAATGTGCCAGCGGAACTTTTTAATCTTATCTTTTGTCTAAAATCTAATAGGAAAACAGAAAAATTTAGTGTTGACTTGATGGACAAATTTAATTTATTATTAGAGCGTTACCTTAAATTTCATATCAGTGATTTTAAGGGGATTCAATCATTTCAAATTTATAAGTAGAGGATTTATCGATTTTAGCGATACCAATGATCAAAAAGTGAATCTAATTATAAACAAAAAAATATCGGAGTAAAATAAGATGAAAGTTAAAGGCATATTAGGAGCTGTTGCTCTTGTTGCTGTTGGTGTTTTATTTGGTGCGTTACTCGTTTCCGGATTTGGATTGGTTAGACCAGGTTGGGCAGATATAAACCTTGGTGCAACAAATCCGCCTGTTAATTTGGATGCAGATGCAACATCATTTTCTAAAGCATTTATTGAAGTTGCAGAAAAGGTAACACCGGCGATCGTTCAGATTAGTGTAGTTGCTGAGAGAGAAAATCCGCATAAAGACTTTTTCTTTTTCCCATTTGATGATAGAATTCCAAAAGAACAGCAGGGTTCCGGTAGCGGAATTATAATATCCGATGATGGATATATTTTGACAAACAATCACGTAGTTGAAAAAGCCACAAAAGTTTCTGTTGGATTATCTGATAGAAGAACATTTGATGCCAAAGTGGTTGGCACTGATCCTTTAACCGACTTAGCTGTTATTAAAATTGATGCAAACAATCTTACCAGCGCTTATCTCGGTGATTCTGATAATCTAAAAGTTGGTCAATGGGTTATGGCTATAGGAAATCCACTTTCACTTTCTTCAACTGTTACTGCCGGAATTGTAAGTGCGATTGGTAGAGGGCAACTTGGATTAATCCGTGATAGTTATGGAGTTGAAAATTTTATTCAAACTGATGCAGTTATTAATCCAGGTAACAGCGGCGGTGCAATGGTTGATCTTTCCGGTGCTGTTGTTGGAATAAATTCTGCAATTGCAACACAAGGAACTGGAACATACATCGGATATGGTTTTGCAATTCCCATTAACCTTGCCAAAACGGTTGCAAAAGAAATTATTGCATACGGAAAGGTTAATCGCGGTTACATAGGCGTAAATATAGGAGAAGTAAATGACGCACTTGCAAAATCTGTTGGATTAGATAAACCACGTGGAATAATTATTCAAGGTATAGTTGAAGGCGGTGCAGCTTCTGAGACTGATTTGAAATCTGGCGATATAATTCTCTCTATTGATGGCAGAGAAGTAAATAAACCAAATGAATTGCAGAGTTATGTAGCCTCAAAATCAGCTGGAACTACAATAGCATTAAAAATATTCAGAGATGGGAAAGAAATCGATAGAAAAATCACTTTAAAAGCTCGTGATGAAGATTCTAAAACAAAACCTGTTACTATGAAAGATGAAGGCAGTTCTAAAAGCGAGTCAAAGTCCAATACAATTAGTTTTGAAAGTATCGGACTAACAGTAAAAAATCTATCTGAAAAAGATAAGGAAAGCTTTAATACTAATTCTGGAATACTAATATCTAAGGTTGAAGATTTTGGAAAAGCTGCTGATCAGCGTTTAGGCGCTGGATTAGTAATTGTTGAAGCCGATAAGAAAAAGGTTAATGATGTTAATAGCTTTGAGAAGATAATTGATGGTAAAAAAGGCAAAGCTGTCTTATTAAAAGTTCAAGATAAAGATGGCAACTCAAGGTTTGTTGGTTTAGAAATTCCTGAATAATCAGAATTGCTCTGATAATTTATTTAAACGTCTCGATAATTTCGGGACGTTTTTTTTTATATTTGCCAAAAGCTTAGGAAAGTAAATGATAAGATTTCTTACCGCTGGTGAATCGCACGGTAAAGCACTCACAACTATTGTGGATGGATTTCCATCAAACTTAAAAATTTCTGAAAGTTATATCAATCAGCAATTTAAAACGCAGACAATTTGGTTACGGTCGCGGTCTGCGAATGAAGATTGAAACTGATAAAGCAGAGATTTTATCAGGTGTTCGATTTGGTAGAACACTTGGCTCACCAATTTCTATGTTGATTAAAAACAGTGATTGGGAAAATTGGCAATCGCTAATGTCTGTAGATCCGATAAATCAAAAAGTACAAAAGATAACAATTCCACGTCCGGGTCACGCAGATTTGGTTGGTGTTTCCAAATATAATTTTAATGATATTAGAAATTCAATTGAACGATCGTCAGCAAGAGAAACAGCAGCGCGTGTTGCTGCCGGTTCGATTGCAAGAAAATTTCTTGAAGAATTTGGAATTTCAATTGGAAGTTTTGTTGAAAGTATTGGTGGAATTTATCCAACTGAAAACTTTACTGAAAAACTTTTTAGTAATTCCATTTCAAAAAACTTCACTGCAAACTCAATATCTGAAAATGCTGATAAAAGCTTAGTTAGAGTTTTGGAATTATCTCAGGAAGAAAAAATTATTCGGAAAATAAAACTCGCCAAAAAAAATGGAGATACACTCGGCGGAACTTTTATTACAATTGCAACTGGTGTTCCAGTTGGGCTTGGCAGTTTTATGAATTATGATACAAAACTTGATGCAGAAATTGCACAATCAATTATGTCCATAAACGCAGTTAAAGCCGTTGAATTAGGTGAGGGCTTTTTATTGGCAGAAAAATTCGGATCAAAATCTCACGATGAAATTGTGCTAAAAAAAGATATTATCAGCAGAAAGACAAATCGTGCTGGCGGTATTGAAGGCGGTGTTTCTACCGGATTACCCATAATTGTTCGCGCAGCAATGAAACCAATTGCTACATTAATGTCTCCAATAGAGAGTGTAGATTTATCAACAATGAAAAAAGTTGATGCAAGACGTGAACGAAGTGATTTCGTTGCTGTTCCCGCTTGTGCTGTTATTGCCGAATCTATGCTTGCCTGGTCCATCGCTAAATTCTTTTTACAAAAGTTTGGTGGTGATTCGATGGAAGAGCTGAAAGACAATTACTCTAACTACAATAAAAAATTATTTAGCAGAATTAAAAAGAATTTTAAGAGTTAATATTGATTCAAATTCAAAAATTTACGTTTAATTTATTTTCAGAAAACACGTTTGTTCTCTGGGATGATAAAACAAAAGAGTGCGCAATTGTTGATCCTGGTTGCAGCGATCAACAAGAGGAGAATGAATTAGAAAGTTTTGTTGCAGAAAATAATTTATCCGTAAAATACCTCATCAACACACATTGTCATATCGATCACATATTGGGTTGTGAATATGTAAAACTGAAATTTAATCCAATCTATTATGCTCCGGAATTAGATATTCCATTAATTGAAAATTCAAAAATGCAAGCTGATATGGTTGGAATAGATTTTTCAATTTCAATCTTACCGGAAAAATATCTTGATGAAAACGAAGATTTAAAACTTGGGGAAACGGCATTAAAGTTTCTATTTACACCGGGTCATACACCAGGCGAATATTGCATATTCATCCCAGATATAAAAACTTGTATCACCGGAGATGTATTATTTTTTGATAGTATAGGCAGAACTGATTTATGGGGTGGAAATTATGAGACTTTAATCAAAAGTATTAATGAAAAACTTTTAACTCTGCCGGACGAAACAATAATTTATCCCGGCCACGGTGACAAAAGTACGATTGGGAGAGAAAAACAATTCAATCCATTTTTACAATAGAACAAATTATCCAGCAGGAATTACATGAAAAATAAATTGGATGAACTATCACAAAAAAAAGAAGCAGCAAAATTAGGCGGCGGTGAGAAAAGAATTAAAAGCCAACACGATAAAGGAAAACTTTCCGCACGTGAACGAATAGAATTATTGGTTGATGAAGGCAGTTTTGAAGAAGTAGGAATGTTTGTTAAACATCGGGCAACGGATTTTGGATTAGATAAACAAAATTTTCCCGGTGACGGAGTTATTACCGGATTTGCGAAAATTGATGGTCGCCCAATTGCATTATTCTCTCAAGATTTTACAGTGTTTGGTGGTTCACTATCTGAAACAAATGCAGAAAAAATTGTTAAGATTATGAAACTTGCAATGAAGGCCGGAATACCGATGATCGGTTTAAATGATTCAGGTGGTGCAAGAATTCAAGAGGGAGTTAACAGTCTTGGCGGATATGCGGATATATTTTTATTAAATACTCTAGCATCTGGAGTAGTACCACAAATATCTGTAATACTTGGGCCATGTGCGGGTGGTGCTGTTTATTCACCTGCAATTACTGATTTTGTTTTTATGACTCGAAAAACCAGCCATATGTTTGTAACAGGACCAAACGTTGTTAAAACTGTTACACACGAAGATGTTACATTTGAAGATCTAGGTGGTGCGGATACACATTCACAAAAAAGTGGTGTGGCACATTTTGCTTTTGATAATGAAATTGAAACATTATTAAATGTAAAAAAACTTTTGAGTTTTCTTCCATTAAACTTTAAAGAAAAACCTGAAGCAATGGAATTTGATTTTTCCCAACTTAAAGAAAACGAAAAGCTTTGTTCTATCATTCCAGATAATCCTAACAAGCCTTACGATATGAAAGAGGTAATTTTTAATCTTGTTGATGACGAAGATTTTTTTGAAGTACATAAATACTATGCTGAAAATATAATTTGTGGATTTGCAAGACTTGGTGGAATGAGCGTCGGAATTGTCGCCAATCAGCCGCAAGTTTTGGCGGGAGTTTTGGACATTAATGCATCGGTAAAAAGTGCGAGGTTCGTTCGCTTCTGTGATGCTTTTAACATCCCTTTATTAGTTTTAGTTGATGTTCCTGGATTTTTACCAGGAACTGAGCAAGAATGGAATGGAATAATAAGGCACGGTGCAAAGTTATTATTTGCATTTAGCGAAGCAACAGTACCAAAAGTTACTCTAATCACGAGAAAAGCTTATGGCGGAGCCTATGATGTGATGAACTCAAAACATATTCGCGGTGATTTTAATTATGCCTGGCCATCAGCAGAAATTGCTGTAATGGGACCAAAAGGAGCAGTAGAAATTATCTTTAAAAAAGAAATTGAATCTTCTAAAAATCCTGAGCTCGAATTGGAACGCAAATTGAAAGAGTATATTGAAAAGTTTGCAAATCCATACATCGCTGCTGAAAGAGGTTTTTTGGATGATGTTATAGAACCAAAAACCACAAAAAGAGTATTGATTAATGCATTTGAATTATTAAAAGATAAGGTAGATTTGAACCCTCGAAAAAAACACAATAATATACCTTTATAATATTTAACTGTATGTAAAATTTAGTGTTAACCCTATTGAGCTAAAAATTTACTTGATAAAGCCAAAATGAAGATTTATATTGCATAAGCCAAAAATTATTCTGGAGTACTAATGAAGAAATTTATTCTGATCCCAATATTTGTTTTTGTATCCTTACTTATTTCATCCTGTGCAAGCTCACCCGAAATAACAAATCAAAATCAAACTGAGGTAATCGAAAATACAAATAGAATTGGGATTGTTTCTGAAATGCTTGAAGAGGCAAGACAGTACTACGTTTTAGCATTACGGAAACAAGAATTAAATAGTACTAAAGAAACAGTAGAAAATTATGAATCAGCTTTAAGGATAGTTAACAATCTAAGTTATTATCCTGGTATTGATGAGAATGCATCATATGTAGAATTGGAAACATCAATAATTGATGATTATAAAAATTTTGTAGATGGTTTGGATGAATTGCCTGAAGGTATGTCATTTGCAGCTTATGAAGAATGGATGAAAGAATCTGTACCAGAAATTGAATTTACTACTTCGGTTGTTGATGAAACAAACCGAGTTATTATTCCTGCCGATATTCCCTTAGAAATAAATTCGCACGTTGAACAATGGATGACTTACTTTACTGGCAAAGGTAGCGGGGCTATGAGAAGATGGTTGGAGCGTTCTGGTAAATATTTTCCAATGATGACCAAAGTATTTCAAGAAGTTGGCGTTCCTCAACAATTGGTTTATTTAAGTATGATGGAAAGTGGTTTAAATCCTACTGCTAGATCTTGGGCAAGCGCTGTTGGTCTTTGGCAGTTTATTAAATCCACTGGCAAAATGTACGGTTTAGAATCAAGTTTTTATTATGATGAAAGAAGAGATCCAGTTAAATCCACTTATGCTGCCGCAAAACACTTAAAAGATCTTTACACAAGTTTAGGTGATTGGTATTTAGCTTTGGCTGCTTACAATTGTGGTGAAGGCAGAGTGACGCGTGCTCTTAGAAAAGCGAAAGATAATTCATTCTGGTCAGTTCGACCGCATCTACCAAAGGAAACCAGAAATTATGTTCCTATTTACATTGCGGTTAGTATCATTGCAATGGAACCTGAAAAGTATGGATTTACTAATATTAATTTACACAAACCTTACGAGTATGATACTTACACAGTTGAAGGTTCTATTGATTTACAATTTCTTTCAACCTGTGCCAATACTGATTTAAATACACTGCAGGAAATGAATCCCGAATTAACTCAGCTATCAACTCCTTCAAATTATTCTGGTGGTTATCCTCTAAAAATTCCTAGAGGCTCATTAGAAATATTTGCATCAAATGTTAAGAATATTCCTGAATCCGCAAAACGAACTTTTTTAGTTCATACAGTTAAAAAAGGTGAGACTGTTACTAAAATTGCTAAACGATATGGAATCTCTAAGAATGATTTGGCAGATGCAAATAATATTTCTACTAAATCAAAACTATACTCAGGTGTTCAGTTAAAGATTCCGGTACTTACAAATCTAAATATTAATGATTTTTCTGATAATACCGACACGCAAATTGCCCAAGATCAGAACAATCAAAATGGAAATGATGATTATATCTCACCTTATGCAAATCTTAATAGTGAAAATATTGTTGTGTCTAATAATAGTGAGATTTCAAATAATGAATTAATTGAAGAAACTGTTGGTGAAGAAGTAGCTATTAATGATGAAGAAACCTTAATCGAAGAATCATCAACATCAATAATACCCGATGGAACCGTTGCAGTAACATACAAAGTGAAAAATGATGATAGTCTGCTAGGAATAGCTGATCTTTTTAATACGAGAGTAAGTGATATAAGAAACTGGAATAATATTCCATATACAACTACCATTAAAGTTGGACAAACTCTTAATATTTACGTTCCTGAAGATATGCAAGAGTATTATACGTCATTAAACAAAACAACTGAAATTGAATCCAAATATAATGTTGTTACTACAAAATCTTCTAAGACCAGTAATAATACCGGAATTGTTTATCATAAAATCAGACGCGGAGAAAATCTTGGATTGATTGCCGCAAAATACGGTGTCAGTGTCAGCCAACTTAGAGATTGGAACAACATTTCCGGAAATAAAATTATGTCCGGAAGAAATCTGCGAATTTATCCTGATGGAACCTCAACTAACTTTGCCGTAAATGAAACAAAAAATACTGTATCAAAAAATAATATTTATAGATACAAGGTTAAAAGAGGCGATAATTTAAGTGAGATAGCAGAAAAATTTGGAGTTACAACACAGCAGGTTAGAAAATGGAATAATATTTCCGGTAATAAAATTCTTGCTGGCAAGACTTTAAAAATTTATAACAGCTCAAACACATCCTCTTATGGTGATAATACAACTAAGAATTCAGCTAATGTAAATTATTACAAAATTAAAGCAGGGGATTCAATCGGTGGTATTGCAGAAAAGTATGGAGTAAAAATTTCTGATATTCAAAACTGGAATAATATTTCTGGAAATAAAATTGTAGCCGGTAAAACTTTAAAAATCTATTCTGATGCAAACGTAAATGATATTTCAAATGTAACTTCAAAAACAACTAAGAACGTTAAAACAAATCAGGAGAGTTATACGGTTAGAAGCGGCGATTCTCTTTATTCTATCGCAGAAAAAAATAATACTACAGTGGCTAAATTAAAATCAATAAATAATTTAACTTCTAATAAAATTAAATCCGGACAAAAATTAAGACTTAACTAAAACTAAAATTTATACACTAACGAGCCGTTAGGGGTGTTATCCCGCTGTCTGTGGGATATCTGAGATAATACCCTAAAACCTGATCTGGGTAATTCCAGCGTAGGAAAACGGGCTAAGAATAATTTTTTCAATAGCCGTTTCTCCAGCGGCTATTTTTTTTGGAGCAATACTATGAAAAAATTATTCATTCTATTTTTGTTTTTATCCATTCAATATTTTCCGCAATCAATCAGCTTTAATGGGATCGTAAAAGATTCTGATTCAAAGGTCTTATTACAATATGCAAACGTTTTTATAAAAGGAAGTAATTTTGGTACTGTAACGGATGAAAAAGGACAATTTATTGTTAAAGGCAATTTTAAGAATACTGATACATTAGTCATTAGCTATGTTGGGTATAAAAATTTTGAAAAAATAATATCAGAAATTAAAATTAAATCACTTTCCGTTGAACTTCAAAAAATAATTCTTCCATCTCAAACTATTCTTATTGAAGCTAGTGTTGGCAAACAGGGAATTACTCCAATAGCTTTTGAGAAAATTAGTAAGGAAGAAATACAGAAAGACTATGTAGTTCAAGACATTCCCAATTATTTATCACAGCTTCCATCTACTACGTTTTATTCTGAAAATGGAAACGGAATTGGTTACAATTATTTAAGCATCCGTGGATTTGATCAAAGAAGGATTTCAGTTTCAATAAATGGTATTCCACAAAATGATCCTGAAGATCACAATGTTTATTGGTTGGACTTTCCAGATTTACTCGCCAGCACAGAATTGATTCAAGTGCAACGTGGTGCTGGTTCTGGAGTCATTGGATATCCGGCGGTTGGGGGTTCAATAAATATTATTACTTCACCATTTTCCGAGAAACCACAAATAAATCTTTCAGCATCTTACGGATCTTTTAATACTAAAAAATATAGTGCATCTTTTGCAAGCGGGCTCATAAATAATAAGTATTCAATCTATGCTAAACTTTCCCAAATTCAGAGCTCAGGCTACAGAAAATCATCATGGTCAAAATTAAATTCTTTTCATCTATCTGCTGTTAGGTTTGATGATGATCTTACAACTCAATTTAATTATTATGGTGGGCCTATTTCTGATGGACTTGCTTACACAGGAATTGCAAAGTTTGCAATTAAAGATAAAACACTCAGAAAAGAAAATTATTCCTATTGGGAGGCTAATGGGGAGAGCTACGATTATACAATTGATAGAAAATCTACGGAGATTGAAAATTTTTCTCAACCTCATTTCGAATTATTAAACGAATATCAAGTAAATAAAAAAATAAAAATAAACTCTGCTTTGTTTTTAGTACTTGGTTCAGGTTTTTTTGATTACGATGGTTCCTGGTCGGTCTTTTATGATGATTATTTTCGTTTAAAAATTAATGGTTATGACAGCACGTTAATTCCAACAAATGCCTTAATAAGGGCAGAAGTTAATAATAAACAGTTCGGATGGATTCCTAAAATTAGTTATGAACATACTAACGGAAATTTAATTTTCGGCGGGGAGTTTAGAATACATCGTTCGGAACACTGGGGAAATATCAACTATGCTGAAAATCTACCACCGGGAGTTTCAAAAGAATATCAATACTACTTTTATAAAGGAGCAAAAAATATTATCAGCGGTTTTATTCACGAATCTTATGATATTACTAAAGAAATTAATTTGCTAGGAGAACTCCAGTTAGCTTATCATAAGTATGAATTATATAATGAAAAATATTTAGAAAATAATTTTTCTGTTGATAATTTATTCATAAATCCCCGCTTTGGAATTAATTATAAAATTAATAATCAACTAAATGTATTTTTATCTTTTGCAAGAGTGACTCGTGAACCTCGACTTAAAAATTATTATGATGCTGCTGAATCTAGCGCTGGTGAAACTCCACAGTTTGAATTAAAAGATGATGGAACTTACAATTTTAATTCTCCGTTGGTAAAGCCTGAAACTATGAACGATTTAGAAGTTGGAACATCTTATAGTAATGATTTATTTTTTATTAATTTTAATTTGTACTATATGCTTTTTGAAAATGAAATTGTAAAAAATGGAAAGGTTGATCGTTTTGGGCAACCAATTACAGGTAATGTTGATCAAACGAAACATTATGGTATTGAAATAAACTCAGTGCTAAAAATATTAAATGGAATTGAAATATTTGGTAATGCAAGTTACAGCAAAAATATCATTACTAATGGATTCTATTTTATAAACGAAACTGAGTCAATCAATATTTCGAATAACAATATTAGCGGGTTCCCTAATTTTCTTTTTAATTTTGGCATTCAGTACAATCGTAATAACTTGCTGGTAAAACTCAATTCAAAATATGTCGGAAAATTTTATTCTGATAATTTTGGGGAGAAGTTAGCTCAATCTTTAATTGATTTTCCTGGATTTATTGATTATAAAGATAACGTAAACGAAGCTTATTTTACTGTAGATCTCTTTGCAAGTTATGAAATAAACATTTTTAATAGTTTAACAAATTCACGAGTATTTATACAACTAAATAACATTTTTGACAATTTATATTCAGCCTACGCGATTGGCAAAGAGTATTTTCCTGCAGCTGAAAGAAATTTTATTGCAGGGATTAAACTTGGACTGTGAGCAGATTAAATGAATAAATGTATCATAATTGCTAATGGAAAATCACCCACTAAGTCAGTTGTAAATTATTTTATAAATAAAGGATATACGACTATAATTTGTGCAGACGGCGGTGCAAATTCAGCAAAAAAAATTGGTGTTACTCCGAATTATATTATTGGTGATTTAGATTCTATTTCAGCGAGTACTCTTAAGTATTTTAATAAAAAATCAAAGATTATTAAATACAGTAGACAAACAGATACTGATGTAGAAAAAAGTTTAAAATTTGCAATTGCAAAAAACATTGATGAAGTAGTATTATTAGGTGTAACCGGCGATAGATTAGATCATACAATTTGTAATCTTGGAATATTGATTAAATATTTTAATCAAATAAAAATTTATCTAGTTTCAGAAAAATCATTTTTAATATCGGTGGATAACTCTATTTATATTAAAAGTAAAGTTGGAGAGACTATTTCACTTTATGCTTTTAACAAGAAAACTAAAATTACTTCAGTAGGTTTGAAATATAAATTAATTAACGCTTCGCTGCCTTTTGGAATAAAAGAAAGTACTTCAAATGTTGCAACTCGAAATGAGATTAAATTAAGTGTAAAAGGTGGAATAGTTTTTATTATTCGTGATTTTAACTTTCTGAAAAAGCATGATCTCTTTTAGTCCGCTTGATATATTCATAATACTTTTATTTTTTACAGTACTCCTTTTAGTCGGATTTATTTCATCAAAAAAAACAAAATCTAATCCAGAAGATTACTTACTTTCAAGTAGAAAAGTTGGATTATTATTATTTGTATTAATCAGCGTTTCTACTTGGTATGGTGGAATAATCGGGGTAGGAGAGTTTACATATCGCTATGGATTGGTTAGTTGGTTCACTCAAGGTTTTCCGTATTACTTTTTTGCTTTTCTTTTTGCGATATTCTTTGCAAAAAAAATCCGTGCAGCATCATTATTTACAATTCCGGAAAAATTAACAGAAGCATACGGAAAAAATGTTGGACTGATTTCGGCTTTAGTAGTTTTCATTCTGGTTTCTCCAGCGCCTTATCTTTTAATGGCTGCCAATCTAATTTCATTAGTTTTTGATACAAATATTTTATTATCTCTTTCAATCGCACTTGTACTTTCAGGATCTTATCTGATAAAAGGCGGATTTCGATCGAGCATTTATGTAGATGCATTTCAATTTTTTGTAATGTTTATCGGATTTATATTGATTTTTGTTGTATGCATGATTTCATTCGGAGGCATCGATTTCTTACAGCAAAATCTTCCGCCTACACATCTTAAAGTTACAGGAGGCGCTTCTCCCACATTTTTAATAGTGTGGTTTTTAATTGCATTATGGACTTTTGCAGATCCTGGTTTTCATCAAAGAGCTTATGCGGCAAAAACAGGAAATGTTGCCAGAAATGGAATATTAATTTCCATAATATTTTTTGCATTCTTCGATTTTCTTACTACATCAACTGGTTTATTCGCAAGAGCTTTAATCCCAAATCTTGATCAACCGGTTAATGCATTTCCTCTGCTTGCAGAAAAAGTTTTATCCCCTGGATTAAAAGGTATTTTTTATGCGGCGATGTTTGCTACCATTATTTCAACTTTAAATAGTTTTTTATTTTTAAGTGCCACAACAATTGGAAGAGATTTCATCTTTAAAGTCATCAAAAATCCAAAAGAAGAGAAAGTGAAAAGTTACACTTTAGTTGGAATTATTCTTTCTGGAATCATTTCCATTTTAATTGGTTATTCAATTCCTTCTGTGGTGGAAATATGGTATACGATAGGTTCACTATTTATTCCAGGAATAATATTACCAGTTATTAGTGCATATTATCCTAAGCTTAGAATCTCATCAAGATTAATCGTTACTGAAATATTTCTTGCAATCAGCTGCAGTGCTATTTGGTTGGAACTTAGAAATTTGACGACAGGAATTATAAGTGAAATTGAGCCAATGATTTTAGGATTATTTGGCGCAATTCTTATTCATTTGATTGGGTTACTTAGAAAATCTTTTACGTTTCACAAGAGATAATAAAATTGAGCCACCTAAAAATATTAAGATAATTGACAGCGAAAATTCAGTTGGTATTTTATAGAAATCTGATAGCAGCATTTTGATTCCCACATAAAATAGAATAATAGCAACACCGTATTTTAAGTACACAAATAAATCCACCAATCCCGCTAATGCAAAATATAAAGCACGCAATCCAAGTATCGCGAATATATTAGAAGAGATAATAATAAAAGTATCATTTGTTATTGCGATTATCGCGGGTATGGAATCAACGGCAAAAACAATATCGGAAGATTCTATTAAAAGCAATGTCAAAAATGTCGTAGTGATGTATACTTTTTTATCAATCTTGATAAAAAATTTCTTGCCAATATAAGAAGTGTTTAGCTTAAAATATTTTCTCGCAATTCTGATCATCCAATTATTTTCAACATCAATTTTTTGTTCGCCGCCAAATGCCATTTTATAGGCAGCCAAAAGCAAAATTACAGCAAATACATAAATAATTGGATGAAATAAATTAATTAGAGCAACGCCCGCAAAAATGAAAACTATTCGAAAAACAATAGCACTTAAAATTCCCCACTTAAGTATATGTGGTTGATTTTCAGGTTTAATATCCATTACATTAAAAATCATTAAAAAGACAAATAGATTATCAACGGATAATGATTTTTCTATAATGTAACCAGTTAGGAATTCAAGTGCTTTTTGATGACCATCTTCTAAGTAAAGATAAAGGAAGAGGTTGAATAGCAGAGCGGTGGCTATCCACACACCGCTCCAAATAAGGCTTGCTTTTAAAGTAATTATTCCGCGTCTATGGTCTGTAACATATAAATCTATAAAAAGCATTAACGCAATAATTGCAGAAAATATAAACAGAAAAGTATGTTCAGTTAACAATAAAACTTTCTAATTATGGAAGAAATACGCCAACTGCGATTACAGTTGTCCACAAACCGTTTTTATCACCTTCGGCTGATTGAGTAACATTAAAAGATCGAACAATTTTACCGGACATTTTATATATATCCTCTCGTTCACTCCAATCCTTTTCAGGATCAAATTCCACACCTAAAGTTGTTGCCAGCATTGTAGCGGCTAAATCTTCTGCATATTCCCCGCAAACTTTTTCAGGCTGGCCGTATGGATGATGTTCGGATAAATATCCATAAGCGCTTGTATCAGCTGGTAAAGCCACACCAATTGATGCAGCAATTAGTCTATTTGGTTCGTTAGTTGAATTACGTGCCATTACACAATGTGTTATTTGACCAGGGGTAATTAATTTTACACCCTCATCTATTGAAACACGTTTACAACCGATTGGAAAAATACTGCTTACTGTAACAAGGTTGCAGATTTCGATTCGTGCATTTCTTAATGCAAGTTCAAAAGAGCTTAAATACTCTTTGTGCCTTCCAACACCTTTGGTAAAAAATAATTTTGTTGGTAGATACAATGTCTGTCCCTTTCTAATCTAAGTTATGTGAGTTTTATGAATTTACGTTTGCCAACTTTAAGAATCATTCCTGCAATAACAGAAACACTACTTTGAACGTCACTTATTTTATTTCCATCAATAGACACGCCGCCCTGTAAAACTAAGCGTCGCGCTTCACCTTTTGATGGTGCAAAATTTACTAAAATTATTAAATCTAATATATTGATTTCTTTGTTATCACCAACACTAAATTCCTCAATCTCATCCGGTAAACCTTTGTTGATAAATATATTGTCAAATTCCTGCTGAGCTATTTCTGCCGCTTGTTGGTTATGATACATAGTAACTAAAGTGCGGGCAAGTTCACGCTTTACATCTCTTGGATTTGCAGTTTTATCAGCTAATTGAGATTTAATTTCTGCAAGCTTCTGGTTTGATACATTTGTAGCGAGTTCAAAATATTGGTAAATAAGATTATCTGGTATCGATAGTGTTCTTCCAAAGATTTGCGATGGTTCATCCGAAATCCCGATATAATTATCATAGGATTTGCTCATCTTTTCAACTCCATCAGTGCCAACGAGCAACGGCATAGTTAAAATAACTTGAGGCTCAATTCCGTATTCACGCTGAATGTCTCTGCCAACCAGTAAATTAAATTTTTGATCAGTTCCACCAAGCTCAACATCACTTTCAATTGCTACAGAATCCATTGCCTGGGCAAGTGGATATAAAAATTCGTGCACACTTATCGGTTCACCGGATTTGAACCGTTTTGTAAAATCATCACGTTCTATCATTCTTGCAACAGTATATTTTGAAGCAAGTTTAATAACATCTTCAAATGACATTTTACCAAGCCACTCGGAGTTATATACAATTTTAGTCTTTTCTTTATGCAAGATTTTTGAAGCTTGTTCAAAATAACTGTTTCCATTAATTCTTGTTGCTTCAAGCGTTAGGGCAGGGCGGGTTGCATTTCTTCCAGATGGATCACCAATCATACCCGTAAAATCACCAATTATTAAAATAGCTTGATGACCGAGTTCCTGAAATTGTGCAAGTTTACGAATTACAACAGAATGGCCGATATGCAAATCAGGTCTGCTAGGATCGCAACCTAGTTTAATGTTTAAAGGATTAGATGTCTTAATTGATTTTTCAATTTTCTTAACAAGTTCGTCTTCAGGAATTATCTCAACAACACCGCGTTTGATAATATCCATTTGTTCATTTAATGATGGGAATTTAACAGCACTCATAAATCTTTTTAATCTTTCATTCTTTAATATTTAATTCTGCGTTCTTGATCTCTTTGAAAATCTCTTTTTGCGATGTCAGCACGTTTGTCGTAAACCTTTTTGCCCTTTGCAAGAGCAATTTCAACTTTTACCCGGCCATTTTTAAAGTATAATCTTAAAGGAACTAATGTTAGTCCTTTTTCCTTGGTTTTACCAATTAGTTTTTTAATTTCAGAGCGATTCATCAATAATTTTCTATCCCGGGTTGGAACGTGATTGTTAATATTACCCTGTTTGTACTCGCTAATATGCAGACTCAGTAGCCAAACTTCATTTTTTTGAATCAAAGCATAACTATCAACAAGATTTGCTTTACCTTCGCGTAATGCTTTTACCTCAGTTCCAACTAAAACAATACCTGTTTCAAATGTCTGTATAATTGCAAATTCGTGTCTTGCTTTTCTATTTACCGCGATATTTTTTTCGTCTTCTTGCTGTTTCATATTGTTCAAATTGGAAAACAAAAATCAACTTTATTGAGATAAAATGCAAGAAAATGAGCAGTCAGGTTCGGAGTTTATTTTATGTCCGAAACGGCGAACTTAAAATTTGCAGTAAAACCAGAATGAGATGAGAATATATATTTAACAGAATCCAACCCAGCAACCTTCTTCAGAGATCGTTTCATCCTATTCAAATCCATTACAAATTGTTTTTTAAAGGGCACATCTAATTTACCGTTCTTAATACGAAAGGCATCTCCAGTAAATAAGTAATTGTTGTCTACAAGGTATCCCATTGCACCATCAGTATGACCCGGGAGGGAAATACAAGCAATCTTTTTACCCATTAAATTTAATTCTTCCCCATCTTTTACTAGTGAATACTTTTTAACATATAATCCATTAGAATAAAAAGGTAAAAATGTAAATCTCTGCTTTTTATGATCAAGCATTTTATTCTCTTCAAATGGAAAAAAGATTTTAGCATTATTAAAGAGCTTTATTCCATTCACATGGTCAGCATCTGAATGTGTAAGTAAAATATATTTTATATCAGCTTTTGAGATGTGATTATATTCTAATCCTTTCTCAATGTAGGAATTAAAAAATCCGGTATCAATTGCGATGTAACCTGAATCCGATTTGATGAGGTACATACTTACAAACAAATCATTTATTACAATAACATCTTTTGTATAGTGTTCGGTTATTTGTTCATCATAGTTAAGTATTGCCTGGAAGACTAATATGAAAGTAGTAATTGAAATTAGAATTAGAATTGAAGTAAATAAAATAAATATTTCTTATAAAGAAATTTCATCTGGCGTATTCTTAGAAAAAATATTTTTTACTGCTTTATTAAAATGCAGATCTAATTTCTTAGAAAGTGCAATAGCAATAACGGGTAATACTATTGCTGATAAAATAGATTGAAGAATAAGGGTACCCTTCTGACTTTCAACAGAATAATTTAACAACAAATTAAAACTAATTAATCCTATGCTTGTGTGATTTGAGAGTAAGAATAACAATGATGATGAAATTATTACTATTAATACTATATAAACAAAATTGAAGTGTTTTTTTTTGAATAACATATTGTACAAAAGTGCAGTCGAAATTAGAATAAACGTTGCTAAAAAGAACAATACAAAATTATAAATTAGTCTATTATCAAAGTCTGAATAAGAAGAATTGTAGCCTGCATATAAAAATGATATACAAACGCTGATTGTGAAAGAACTTGTTAGAGATAAAACGGAAATAATATTTTTTTTATTGGAATATTTAAAAACATATTTTAAAATACTGAATTGTGTAACTGCTCCAATTGTCCCAATAAATAAATCAGTAATCTGATCAGTAAATGTTTCTGGCAAGAAAATATTAAAAGCAAAATATTTTATTAGAATTTCCAATACTTCATAACCAATTAGTGTTGAAATCAATATTAACCAACACCGCTTTATGTTAAAAGAACAAATTAAAACAAATAATAATCCTCCGCTTAATAGATGAACTATTGACCAATAATCAATGTAGAAAAGGGAATTCGTCCATAAAGTTTGATACAGCCATTTGGTATTTTCAACGATCCAATTTGATTCAGCATTCATAATATTACTTATCAAGATCCAACTGTTTTTTGTAAACTTTTATCTTTGATCAGTAGGAGATTAAAAATCAACACAAATAATGCAAGTTGAGAAACGATATTAACAATCAGTACTGTAATAAAGCCAAATCCATAAACAAACATTGTAGATAATATTAATAAGATTGTATTAAAATAAATCGAATATACCAGAGCTCTCAATCTTATTAATTGGGTACTTTCATATTCATATTTATTTTTAGAGAAAGCGATAAGAAATAACCCAGTAATGCAAAACAAAGCTGTTATCTCTTCAGATATATTGTTGGTGATAAATTGAAATGTTTTTGTTTCGATAAATTCAGAATAGATTGCAAAAACAGGCAGCGTTAGGTAGTCTGGTTTAATCCCCAAATAAAATCTGACGAAACCAGAAACAAATCCAATCAAAAGAAAAAGATACCCCACAAATCGATATTTGCGGGGTAAAAGAAATTTTTCAATCATTTATTTCACGGCATTAATAAGCTGGAGAGTAAACGTAAGAACTTATTTTGCTACCGTCTTCCAGATATGCTTCAACATAAACAATACCAAATTTATGATTAGCACGATAAACAAATTTGTTGATACCGGGGATTCTGGAATCTTGCTCTATGGTAGTTGTCTTTATATCAAAAAAACCGTAAGGAAAATCATCAACATCAGATTTTGCGGTAACAGTTCTAGTAATCGTTTTTCCATCTGATTTTTTTAACTCATATTTATCACCAGGTTTTGCGCTGTATTTAATCATTGTATGGGGTTTTCCATCTTTATTAAAAAAGTCTTGTACCCCTTCAGAAGTTACTTTTAATTGAACATCAACATCAATATTTCCTTGTGGATCATAAATATCAATTGGAATTCTATCAACAAGTGATTTTAATTTTGGAACCTGACGAAACATTTGCTTTAACTTTTAAAGTAACAACCCATTGTTGTTGCTTGTAACGTTAATTGATTCCATTAATGTTAACGTATGAATTATTCCAATTTTAACTCCCAATCCAAATTCATCTCCCACTTGCTAATTGTCGGTTTTTGTATCACCGCCAATGAATTTGGGTCATCGTTGAATCTGTTTTATCACACCAATAAGAAATATGGATAAAAAATAGTTGAAGGAAAGTAGTAAAAGATTTTTTTCATCTTGTTCTCCCTTGAAAATGTAAAAGATGTAATTAAAATGCCGCCTTTTTAGTTAATCAGAAAAATATTTGCTAATACCAATCATAATTTAATTTATTATATAAGAACAATCAAAGAAAATCCAAATAAATATTGTTGAGATTAAAATCTGCTGATTAATGGAAATGAAATCGGTGTTATTTAATTAGTATTTATTATCTATTTTTGCATCAATAATTTTTATGGAGTGTAGTGAAATTTCCACATTTTCTAATCGCTATTATTTTAATTTGTAAAATTTCAGCGCAAGATTTTTCAATTGATAGAATTGAACCACCAAACTGGTGGGTAGGGATGAAACATGATACAGTTCAGATTTTAGTTTATGGAAAAAATCTTAATGATGTTGAAATTTATCCTCAACATGGTCCAATTGAAATAACCAAAGTTTATAAAGCGGAAAGCCCAAATTATCTATTTATTGATTTAGCTATTTCAACAGAAATAAAATCAAATTACAATTTTGAAATGGGTTTTTCAAAAGGGAATAAAGACACTGTTATAAAATATCCAATTCTTTCTCGTGAAGATTCTAAAAATAGATTTAAAGGATTTAATAATTCTGATGTAATGTATTTGATTATGGCTGATAGATTTTGTGACGGAAATTCTGCAAACAATAATATTGGCGATAGCTTAGACAAATTTACTTCCAATGATTTGGATGGAAGAAAAGGTGGTGATATTGAAGGCATCATTTCAAAATTAGATTATTTAAAAGATCTTGGTGTTACTTCTGTTTGGATAACTCCAATGTTAGAAAATAATATGTGGATGAGTTATCACGGTTATGCTGCTACAGATTTATACAAGATCGATCCACGATTTGGAAGCAATGAACTTTATAAAGAATTGATAGATAAAGCGCACGATAAGGGTTTGAAAATTATTATGGATCACGTTTCAAATCATATCGGAATCAATCACTGGTGGATGAGAGATCTTCCTTTTGCCAGTTGGATAAACGGAACTGTGGAAAATCATTTACCAAACAATCACAACAAAATGACTTTTCCTGATCCGTATAGCCCCGGTGAATCCGTTGATCTCACCTGGGATGGCTGGTTTACAAATTATATGGTTGATCTTAATCAGGCTAATCCATTTCTAAACAAGTATTTAATCCAAAGCACTATCTGGTGGATTGAATATTCGGGAATAGATGGTATTCGTGAAGATACATATCCATATTGCAACCAATATGGAATGGCAAAATGGAATAAAGCTATTCTTGATGAATATCCAAATTTTAATATTGTTGGAGAGATATGGACAGGTGAACCTGCTTTTCTTGCAGCATATCAGCAAAAAAATAAATTTGGTGTTCATTTAGATACTTATCTGCCTTGTGTTACGGATTTTGCCTTATCTGATGCGTTCCGCAACTACCTGAGTGGTAAAAATGGATTGGAAGGAATATTTAATATTCTTGCGCAGGATTTTCTTTATCATGATCCAACGAATCTTCTTACTTTTTTTGATAATCATGACATAACACGTGGGTTGTTTGTTGCAAATCGTGATATTGAAAAATATAAGATTGCACTTACCATTCTTTTAACAACCCGCGGCATTCCAAAAATATTGTATGGTTCTGAAATCGGAATGGTGGGGGAGAAAAGTCATGGTACTATTCGCTCTCCATTTCCAGGTGGATTTGAAAATGATACACAGAATGCTTTTGATGAATGCAATAGATCGGATTATCAAAATGACATTTTTAATTTTACACAAGAACTCTTTGAACTAAGAAAAAATTATAAATCCTTATCAGAAGGAAGTCTCACGCATTTTTATCCTTTCAATAATGTATATGTTTATTTAAGAGAAATTAAAGATGAGTCGACAATGATTATTGTTAATGGAAGTGATGTAGATTCTGAAATTGATTTGAATAATTATAAGGAAACTTTAGGATCAACAAATAAAATCAAGAATCTAAAATCAAATGACGAGTTTGACATTACCATCAACAAGAAATTAAATATTAAAAAGAAATCAGCTGAAATATTTTTGATGAGAAAATAACATCACAACTAAATGTATTTTAAGTAGCTCTAATGTGTCATTTCGAAGGAGTCTTCGACTGAGAAATCTGTTTATTTGCAACGCACAGATTTCTCCCTATGGTCGAAATGACAATTTGTAGAAATTGTTCCACAGAATTTAAAGGCAAATTTTATGTTAGAAATTCAGAAAAAACTTACTAAAACTTTTTACGCAATGCTTGCATTACCAGCAACTGCAGTTGGATTTGCACTATCAACTCAAATTGCTGCATTAAGCTGGATATTAAGTAAAAAATATGGATTAAACATTCACGAAGTTGCGTTTGTTTGGCTTGCCGGTCCGCTTGCAGGAATATTTGGACAAGTAATTGTTGGAATGATAAGCGATAATGTTTGGTTTTTAAAAGGAAGACGAAGACCATTTATTATGATTGGCGGAATTGTTGGTGCACTTATGTTTTTGGCTCTGCCTCAAATCGGTGTGATATCTGAAGCAACTGGAATAACAAGTATCATTTTTATCGCTTCAGTGATTGCGTTGTTACTGGATTTATCAGTAAACGTAACATTCAATCCCGCAAGATCTATAATTGCAGATTTAACACCTGAAGGGAAGCAGCGTACTTCGGGCTACGTTTGGATGCAGGTTATTTCCGGAACATTTGGAGTGTTAGCTTATTTTCTTTCTATGGTTTATGGTAATGAAACTCTTTTATTGATTGCAGCAGTTTTTGTTTTTGTTTGTTCGGTATTCCCGATTTTGCTGATTGAAGAACCAAAGGAGTTAGCTGGACTTGATGAAGCAAATAAAGATTCTCATACAGTGCTGGATATATTCAAATCAATTTTTCCACTGTATGGGTTTTTAGTTTTTGGCGTATTCAGTTTAATTTTTCATTTCTACCAAGTTGAACTGCGTTCTATCCATAATCCAATATTGATTTTAAGTCTAGTTTATACAATGGTTATCGGTACCTGGATAATTATGCAGGGTCGAAAACAAGAATCCGATAAAAATGAATTTCAAAAAATAATGCTTGCTCATACTTTTACGTGGATTGCATTCCAGAGTATGTTTGTAATGTCAGGATTTTTTATTGATAAACAAATCATCCCAAATCTTGATTTAACAAATGTGTTTGCTAATAAATTTGCTGAGTTTTTGACCGGTGTAATGCAAACAAAGGATACCACAACTGGCAATATTGTTTCACTTGGATTTTTAATTCTTAACGCAGTTGGAGCAGTGTTTCCAGTGGTACTATCTCTCATTGCTAAACATATCGGAAGAGTTAGGACTTATACAATTGCATTAGCATTTAGTGCTATTGGTTATTTTTATATTGCTTTTTTCGGCAGGTACGAAGGAAACTTTTATCTTGGAATGTTTTTAACCGGCATTGGATGGTCTGCTGTTATTTCGATCGTGTTCTCAATCGTAACTGAAAGAGTTAATCAAAATAAAATGGGATTGTTTATGGGGATATTTAATCTTGCAGTTGTACTTCCACAAATGATGAGCCAGGGTGTTGCAAATATTATTTCAGAAACTCAAAACTTTCAATTACTTTATATCCTTTGCGGTGTGTTCATAACTTTTTCAGTTTTCTTCTGGTTCTTTGTAAAGGAACCAAGATCAACTGCAGAAGAAATTTCCAAACCAAAGGCTGGCCATTAAATATTTAACTCTAAGTATTGGTCTCTCTGCCAAAGACTGGTGCTACAAAAATTAAATGTAGGGATCGGTCTCCTGACCGATCCGTTTAGAATAAAAAAATATTAATTAAGAAATTAAAGTAAATACCAACTCACCTGGAATGGACAGGAGTCCATTCCCTACGAAAGAAAAATAAATAATGATTTTCTTAGTTCTTGCAATTATTTGTTCAAGTAGTTTAGCATTAATCCTTAAACATGGAAATGTAAAAAATTCAAATATAATTTTATTAATTAACGCCAACTATTTAACTGCTTCGTTACTAGCTCTGGTATTCATTTTTTTTAATGATGGTTTCCATTTTTCAGTATATGCAGCATTATTTGCCATTGGTTTGGGTGTATTGTTTGCAGAGACTTTTGTGATTTATTCAAAAGGAATAAGTCTGGCTGGTACTGCATTGGCAACTGTAAGTGCAAGGTTATCTGTTGTAATTCCTGTTTTATTTTCTATTATTTTTTTTGAAGAAAAACCAAATTCATATATGCTGATCGGATTTGGATTAGCACTAATTACATTTTACTTTTTCTATTTGTCACTAAAAAATCACGGTAATATTTCCGATTCAAAATCAAAATATTTTTATCTGCTCATTCTGTTGATTGGAATTGGAATGGTTGATTTTTCAATGAAAATATTTGAACGAAACTTTCCCAAAGTTGAAAAGGGAACATTCGTTTTTCTTATTTTCTTTTTTGCTTTTCTTTATACGTTAACAAAAATTTTGATTAGTAAAATTAATTTCGATAAAAGCACTTATAAAATTGGATTAATACTTGGTTTGCCGAATGTTCTTGCAATACATTTTCTTTTAGCTGCATTAGGTGAATTGCCGGCAATTGTTGTTTTCCCAATTCAGAATATTGGAGTGATTTTGTTTACGGCCATTTCGGCTTATTTAATTTGGAAGGAGAAAGTAAATAACTACGGATTAGCTGCTCTGGTAGTGGGAATAATTGCAATTATTCTTCTTAAAATCTAAAAAAAATCCCAATCCGGCATTAGAATAAAAATTTAAATTAAGATTGGGATAATAACACTTGACAACAATCAGGATCTGATTTCTTTCCAATTATCTTTAATCATTTTATTGTTACTTTTTTCGTTCGATTGGCCATCAATAAAAGGGCATCCAGTTTTACCTTCCATCTTTTTATTTAAGTACGGGCATTCAGATACAGATTTATCTTCTTTCTGATCGTTGGAGGATTTACTTGTAATATCACCTTTCAAAAAAGGACACTCTAAATTATTCTGACTCTGCAAATAAGGGCAAGCAGATTTACTCTTCGAATCCTTGTGATCTATATTATTTGTAAAACCAAGACTTAGACTAAAAACAACAACAAAAACAAAATAAATTGATAACTTTTTCATAGCATCTCCTTTTTCTACATTAAACCTGATTATCTATAAATAAGTTCAAAATAATTAAAATATTTTTTCAGAAATAGAATAGAGATCAATCCACATCATCAACAAACACTGTTAAGATTCCTGCAAACTTATTAACAATTTGATATTGAAGTGTATCTATTTGCTTTAGGTTCCTGTCAAATTAATATTTTATAAAGTAGGGGAAGGGCTTGCCCTTCCGCAAAAAAATAATAAGAAAACAAAAAAAAATAACCGGTTGAGGCAAGCCTCAACCCTATAAAAAATCAGAACACGGACAGGGCAATCCGCCGTGGCGGACTGTCCCTACAAATGTAGATTTTTAGGATTATCTTTTTCAAGTTCCCATCTCAAAGGATTTTTCTCAATATATTGTCTGATGTTGAATAATTCTTTTTCATTACGAATTATCCTATCATAAAAACTTCTTTGCCATTTAAAATTCTTAAATCCAATCTTATGTAAAGCTATGGTTGTTATGGATTTAAATGCTCCCATAATTTCCGAGACACTATTTCTTTCAATATTAGCATTGTCCAAAATCAATATACAATGAAGATGATTTGGCATAATGACATAGTAATCGATTTCAACAGTTTTAAATATATCAGAAAGATCTAATAGATGTTTTTCGATAACACTACCATACGTATTTAATATAACTTTATTGTTCTCAACTCTACCAAAAACTTCACTTTTATCATTTACACAAATTGTTATAAAATAATAGGCATTATTGGAATAATCATATTCTTTTAATCGTGTTCGTTTCCTAACCGGATATTTATTTTCTTCTTTCTTCATTTTTTATAATGTAGGGGAAGGGCTCGCCCTTCCCGTAAATAAATAATAAGACAAACAAAGAAAACAACTGGTTGAGGCAAGCCTCAACCCTACTTCTAAAAATCAAAACACGGACAGGGCAATCCGCCGTGGCGGACTGTCTCTACAAAGAATATTGATTATCAATCAACATCATCAACAAACATTGTAAAGATTCCGGCAAAGATCATTGAGACACCACCAAGCAATAATGCGTAAATTGCTTCGCCGCCGACAACATTTTTAACAAAGAAACCAAGGATTGCTGCTGCTGTTATTTGGGGAATGACAATAAAGAAATTAAAGATGCCCATATAAACTCCCATTTTTTCTGCAGGAAGTGATCCGGCTAAAATTGCATAAGGCATTGCAAGTATAGAAGCCCAGGCTAATCCAATTCCAAGTTCAGAAACTAAAAGTAAATTTGGATCTTTAATTACATAAAATGATGCAAAAGAAATTCCGCCAATTATAAGAGAAATCATATGTACAGTTTTACGATTAGTAAGTTTTGCAACCCACATAATGAAAAAAGCCATAACAGCGGCAAAACCATTGTAAACAGCCATCAAAACTCCAACCCAATCCGCTCCTTGATTGTATAATTCGGATGATGGATCAGTTGCACCATAAATATGATGAGTTACAGCAGGAGTTGTGTAAATCCACATTGCAAATAAAGCAAACCACGAAAAGAATTGAACAACTGCAAGCTGTTTCATTGTTTTTGGCATTTTGTAAAGATCATTTAAAATCGCAACCAATCCGCCTGATGTTTTATTTTGATTTGTAAAAAATCCGGCGGCTAATTGTAATAATCCAAAAATTATTGAACCAACAAACAAAACATAAAGTCCATAATCATTTTGGTTAAGAACAAAGTGTAGAATTGCAGAACCTATTACACCTATAGCAATCCAGATAAACCCATTTTTATTAAATGAGTTAGCTGGAATTAATTTCGACTCAATAGTTTTTGATTGAGATAATTTCTTATTATCAGAAAACTTTTTTAATTCTTCCGGTGAATATTCTTTAGTTGAAAAAACTGTATAAAGTACTGCAAGAAGAAAAACTGCACCGCCGATGTAGAATGAGAATTTTACAGAATCAGGAATTTCACCAGCGGCAGCAGTGTTAGCAATTCCAAACCAGTTTGTCATCATATACGGCAAGGCAGATGCAACGATTGCTCCAATCCCGATGAAAAAACTTTGCATTGAAAATCCAACTGTGCGCTGCTCTGGTGGAAGCATATCGCCGACAAAAGCTCTGAACGGTTCCATAGAAATATTGATTGATGCATCCATTATCCACAACATTCCAGCCGCGACCCAAAGAGTTGGAGAGTTAGGCATAAAAATAATTGCAGCCGAAGCGAGTAATGCACCGATTAAAAAGAATGGTCTTCGTCTACCTAATCTGTTCCAGGTTTTATCACTCCAATGTCCAATAATTGGTTGAACAATTAATCCAGTTACGGGTGCCGCAATCCAGAGAATTGGAATTGCATCAATACTGGCTCCAAGCGTTTCAAAGATTCTGCTTACATTTGCATTTTGAAGTGCGAATCCGAATTGAATGCCTAAAAATCCAAAACTCATATTCCAGATTTGCCAGAAGGAAAGACGCGGTTTATTCATAAGTATTCTGAGTATTATTAAATTAGCAAGGTGGCTAAAAATAGTAAATGGTTTTTAATTTAGGTAATGAAAATATTCATTTAATGATTTCAACAAATGAAAATTAAAGATATAATAAATAAGGTAATCAGCACGCCAAACTCTGCTTTTTTTTACACTCCACCAATTTATGGTAAAAGTAAGTCTTATCTTTTTTTTAAACCAAAAAAAGTTGTTAGAATTAAAAATTTAAAAAATCTTGATGAAAGTTTATTAGAAGTAGATAGATTGATAGAAAAAGGTTTTGTTGGATATTCTTTGATGAATTATGAAGCAGGATATCTATTTGAAAAAACATTAAACAAATATTTACCCAGGAATGAAAACCTGATTCAATTCTTTTTTTATGATGCAAAAAATGTGGAAAGTATTCGATCAGCCTCAATAGACTTGAATGAGTCTGAATCGTACAAGATTAATAAATTCAAACTAAACACATCGGAAAATGAATTCAAGAATTCAATCGGCAAAATAAAAACCTACATTAAAGAGGGAGATACTTATCAGGTTAATTATACAATAAAAGGTAAATTTTATTTTGAAGGCTCATACACTGGTTTATTCAGTAACCTTGTTTTCAATCAATCTGCTCAATATATAGCGGTAATAAATAACAATGGTAAAATTATAATTTCACTTTCTCCCGAGATGTTTTTTGAGATTAAAAGAGGCATCATTGTCTCTAAACCAATGAAAGGTACATCAAGAAGAGGGATAGAAAATTCCGCTGATTCACTCGCACGGTATGAATTACAACATAGCGTAAAGAATAGAGCAGAAAATGTGATGATTGTTGATCTGATTAGAAATGATCTGGGAAAGATTAGTGAATACGGCTCAGTAAAAGTTAAAAATATATTTGATGTTGAAAAATATGAATCAGTATATCAGATGGTTAGTACTGTAGAAGCAAATAAGAGGAAAAGTGTAAAACTTTCTGGAGTTTTAAAAAATCTTTACCCTTGCGGATCCATCACTGGTGCACCAAAAATTCGAACGATGGAAATCATAAATGAACTTGAGAAAGAGCAGCGCGGAATTTACACCGGCGGTATTGGATTGTTAAGGAAAAAGAAAATTACATTTAACGTTCCAATTAGAACTTTATCAATTGATAAAAAATCGGGTGAAGGGGAAATCGGACTTGGAAGTGGAATAGTATGGGACAGTATTGGTAGTGATGAGTATGAAGAGACTAAACTTAAAGGAAAATTTTTAACAAATCCTGAAAAACCTTTTGAGATATTTGAAACTATGATTGTGACCGGGGCTAGTATACCTTTATTGAATGAACATTTGAATAGATTGGAGCAATCAGCAGACTTTTTTCTTTTTTTATTTGATAGAAAAAAAATTATGAAAGAATTAAGCAGAGTAATTAAAGATGTTGATGGCAATAATTATCGTTTAAGAATCGCTTTAAATAAATTTGGAAACCTTTCTCATTCATTAACAGCTTTACAGGTAATAACAAAAAATATTGATGTTATTATCTCTAAGAATAAAATAAATTCAAAAAATAGATTTCAGTATTTCAAAACGACAAAACGGGCATTGTACAACCGTGAACTCAAAAAGTATCAATCATTCGGCTTTTATGATGTGTTGTATATGAATGAAATGAATGAATTATCTGAAGGAGCAATTTCAAATATTTTTGTCGTAAAAAATGATGTAATATCAACTCCTCCTATAACGGCTGGTTTATTACCAGGCATTTATCGGAAGCGTATGTTACAAAATAATGCAATGATCCGCGAACGAAGATTAAACCTGACAGATTTAATCGAAGGAGATAAAATAATTTTAACAAACGCCGTTCGCGGAGAGTTAGTTGTAAATAGATTGTTTTTAGATAATAATGAGTTTGTTTCCTTTAGCACTCAGATGTGATTACCCAAGAATATTTATTTTATTTTCCATATTTTGCAAACAAATAAATAATCAACTCAGAAATGTCAAAATCCAATACAGAAACTTCTAATAGAAAAAAAGAGCATATTAAACTTTGCTTGACTGATAAAGTTTCTTTTAAATCTAAAACAAACGGATTTGATAAATATGAGTTTATTCATAATGCATTAACTGAAGTTGATATTTCTAAAATATCATTTAAAACTAAATTATTCTCAAAAGTAATTGAGTTTCCTTTCCTGATTTCTTGTATGACAGGAGGAACTGATGAATCAGAAAAAATTAACGAACGACTTGCCTTTATTGCAGAGGATCTAAGTTTACCAATTGGAGTTGGAAGCCAAAGGCAGGCGTTGGAAGACAGTAATCATCATAATAGTTATAAAGTTATTCGCGCCACTGCCAAAAGTGTACCTGTATTTGGAAATATTGGAGCTGCACAATTAGTACAATCAAAAAATTTAAATGACATTTTATCATTGATTAGCATGTTGGAAGCTGATGCATTTATAGTGCATTTGAATCCGCTGCAGGAACTTTTGCAGAAAGAAGGCGAGCCATATTTTGTTGGATTACTTAAACAGATTGAAAAGTTAGTTCGAAAATCTGAAGTGCCAATAATAATAAAAGAAGTGGGCTCTGGGATTAATAAAGATTCCGCAAAAAAACTTCTAAATATTGGGGTTAAAGGTATTGATGTGGCAGGAAGCGGCGGAACCAGCTGGGCAGGTGTAGAATTACTGAGAAATAAATCAACTGTAACTGATTTTTGGGATTGGGGATTGCCAACATCCTACTGTATTAATGAAATATATCCGCTAAAAAAGAAATATAAATTTACATTAATTGGGTCCGGTGGCATCAATACTGCAAACGATGTTGCGATAGCTTTAGCATTAGGTTCTGATTTAGTTGCTTCCGCACGAATTATTTTACAGACTTTGATGAAGTATGATGGTGAAGAAGCTGTAAAGAAATTAATTGTAGATTGGTTTGAGCATTTAAAAAAGGTTATGTTTTTAACCGGCTCACAGAATCTTTCTGAACTTAAAAAAGATAAATTAATAAAAAAGGAACTTTTGTTTTGAATTTGAATAATGTAAAGAATTACGTTTCCTTTTATGAAAAAGAACGTAAAATAATAGATCAAAAACTTAAATTATCTTTAAAAAACAGAAATCCTCAATCACTATATGATCCTGCTTCTTATATTTTAGAAAGCAGCGGCAAAAGATTAAGACCTTTACTTGTTTTACTTTCTGCAAAAGCGGTTGGTGGTGATCATAAAAAATTTTACAATGCAGCGCTTTCTGTTGAGATGCTCCATAATTTTACTCTAGTTCATGATGACATTATGGACAATGCTGATCTACGAAGAGGAAATTTAACTTTACACAAAAAATATAATTTAAACACAGCCATTTTAACCGGAGATATTCTTGCTGCGGTTGCTTATGAATTTTTATTAAAGGATTGTAAGGTAAATGCTAAGCAGGCATTGGATTCATTTACAAAGGGATTAGTTGAAGTGTGTGAAGGGCAGAGTTTAGATACCGAATTTGAAACACGTAAAAATGTTTCTCTTCCTGAATACATCAAAATGATCGATAAAAAAACTGCAGCACTTGCAAGAATGTGTTGTGAGCTTGGTGCATATCTAGCAGATGGAAATATAGAGGATATTAAAGCTCTTTCTGATTATGGTAAATACCTAGGAATTGCTTTTCAAATACAAGATGATTTATTAGACATAATGGCAGATAAAGTTGAGTTTGGTAAAAGAATCGGGGGTGATTTAATGGAGGGCAAAAAAACATTTCTTTTTATTAAAGCGTTTGAGAAAGCAAAAGGTAAAGACAAATCAGACTTAGTAAAAGTTATAGAAAACAAAGGAATCAAAGAAAATCAAATAGAGTATTATAAAAATATTTATCAAAAACTTGGTGTTATTGATGATGCCAAGAGTGCAATTCGAAACTATTCAAGTAAAGCATTGCGGTCAATAAATAAGTTATCAAACAGAAGTGAAGTAGAAATATTTCACTGGCTGGCTGATTCACTAATTAAAAGAAATAAATAATGATTGAAAAAATTGTCAAGATAGTTAATAAGGCAGGCCTTCATACTCGTCCCGCAGCAACAATAGTAAAATTAGCAGCAAAATATAAGAGTGAATTTTTTATTTATAGAGATGGAATGAGTATTAATGGAAAAAGTATAATCGGAGTTATGACACTTGCAGCTGAAATGGGCTCGGAATTGAAACTTACATTTGATGGTACGGATGAGCAGCTGGCTTGCGATGAAATATCTGCTTACTTTGAAAGAGGATTTGATGAATTATGAAATCATTTAAAGACATTTATAAAAAATCTGATAACAAAATTACAGGAATTGCGGCTGCCCCTGGAATTGTTATCGGTCAGGTTTATTTATTTACAAAAGAAAAACTTGAAATCAGCAAAGCTCCTATAACGGATATTGAAGAATCCATTACAAATTTTCATGAAGCTTTAAAGCAATCTAAAAAAGAGCTGAATAAAATATTTGGAATAGCCCGTGAAAAAATGGATGAGGTTAGAGCAGCAATATTTGAAGCTCAGGTTATGATTCTGGATGATCCGATCTTAATAGAAAATATTGAAACAAGAATTCGTAATGAAAAAATTCAACCTGAATTTATAGTTTCTGATGAGATTTCTAAGTACCAGGAGTTGATGATAATCTCGCACGAATCTTATATGAAAGAGCGTGCACACGATATTGAAGACATAAAGCATAGGATTATCCGCAATCTCCAAAAGAAAAGGTGGCAATCCAAAATTGATAAGAACTTAATAGTAGTTAGTGAATCATTAACTCCCGCTGATACATTATTATTTTCACGAAGAGAATCATTAGCATTTGTTACTGATCATGGGGGATTAACTTCGCACGCAGCAATTATATCAAGATCTTTAAATATTCCGGCAGTAGTTGGAACACACAATGCTTCGCAATTAATTAAAGATGGTGATACAATTATTGTTGATGGGTTTCACGGCTATATAATTACAACACCGACAGAAGAACAAATAAATTTTTTCAAATCAAAACAAAAGAAATTGTTTGAACTTCAAAAAGGTCTTGAAGAATTAAAAGATCAACCTGCTGTTACCCTGGATGGAAAAGAAATTAAGTTGGAAGCAAACGTTGATGTTACCGGTGAGATCGATATGGTAATTACCAGTAACGCCAATGGCATTGGTCTTTATAGATCTGAACAGATTTTAAATGAGTTAGGTACTTTCCCTGATGAAGAAGAACAGACAAATATCTATTCAAAACTAGCCTCAAGAATTTATCCTAAATTTGTAACAATTAGAGCTTTTGATATCGGCGGTGATAAATTTCGGTTTAATGATTATAAAGAGCCCAACCCGTTTCTCGGTTTAAGGGGAATAAGATTCCTTTTAGAAAATGAATCAATATTTAGAACACAAATAAGAGCAGTCTTAAAAGCCAGCGAAACTAAAAATATTAGATTTATGATTCCTATGATTTCAACTCTGGATGAAGTTTGGCGATCACTTAAAATTATTCAGGAATGTAAAGCAGAATTAAAAAAAGATAAAATTAAATTTGATAATCATATTAAAATTGGAATAATGATTGAAGTTCCTTCTGCGGCTGTTATGGCTAAAGAATATGCGGAAGAAATTGATTTTATAAGCATCGGCACAAATGATTTGATTCAATATTTGATGGCTGTTGATCGTGGAAACGATTTGGTTACTAATTTATATCAGGAATTCAGTCCCGTTGTTGTAAGAACAATTTACCATATAGTTGAAGCAGCTAAGAATAGCAAAATCCCTATCAGTATTTGCGGTGAAATGGCGGCAGACACGCTGGCTATTCCATTGCTTGTAGGTTTAGGATTAGATTCTTTAAGCATGAGTCCTACAACAATTCTATATGCTAAAAGAATTATTCGTGATTTTGAATTTAAAAAAGCAAAAGCCCTGGCTGAAGAATGCCTGCAGTGTAAAACTGAAATTGAGATTCAGAAAAAAGTTAAAAAGTTTTTTGATGATAATAGCATTACAAGAACAAGGAATATTATTTAATTATGAAAATTATAGATTACGTTAAAAAGTACGATCCACAGAATCAATTTGATGTTTTAGTACAATCTTACCAACAAATCCAGTTTGCCTGGAGTAATAATTTTAGGATTGATGGAATTGAATCAAGTGAAATATCAAATATTATTATAAGCGGACTCGGCGGCTCCGCAATCAGTGCCGACCTTATTAAAAATTTTTTAGCAAATGAAGTACCTTTCCCAATCGTTGTTAACAGAAACTATAATTTGCCAAAGTTTGCAAGTAAGAGTTCATTATTTATTGCCTCATCATATTCTGGAAATACTGAGGAAACAATTTCATCATTAAAACAAGCGATCGAGCTGGGTTGCAAAATTGTTTGCATAACAACAGGTGGACAAGTTGAAGCACTTGCAAAAGAAAAAAATATTTCCTGTATAAAAGTACAAACAGGCTTTCAACCGCGTTACTCGCTTGGTTTAAGTTTTTTCTCACTTTTAAAGGTATTTCAAGTTTTAAAAATTATTGAGGATCAAACAACAATCGTTGAAAAAATAATTAATCTCTGGAAACAAAAGGGGATTGAATATTCACAGGATGGTAACTTTGCATATAACTTTGCAGAATCTTTAATCGGATTTATTCCAGTAATCTATTCTGTTTCTGATTCTACCAATTCCATTGGATACAGATTTAAATGTCAGTTAAACGAGAATTCTAAACTTCACGCATTTCATAATGAAATACCTGAAATGAATCATAACGAAATTATTGGCTGGGAATCATATCAGGAAAAATTATTTCATTCAAAAATTATAAACATTCTTGACGAGACTTATCATCAGCAAATACAAAAAAGATTTGAAATACTTAAAGATATATTTTCAAAGAGTGGAGTTGACACCTTAAGTCTGAATAGTAATGAAGAATTATTTAAAGTTCGTCTGCTTGATTTAATTTATTTAGGCGATTGGATTTCTTATTACGCAGGAGTATTAAGAGGTTTTGATCCAAGTGAAATTGATAATATTTACACTCTTAAAGATAAATTAAAATAGATAAGGAAATATTTAAGTTTTATCATTTTCTGTTTAAACACCTTTCAGTATAATTTTATTTATGATTACAGTATTAGAATCAATCAAGCTTTCCACAGAGTATCTTCAAAAAAAAGGTGTGGATTCTGCAAGAGCTAATGCTGAAATATTATTAGCCGAGATTCTTAAATGTAAAAGATTAGAACTTTATCTTGCCTTTGATAAACCTCTTGCTGAACATGAATTACAAAATTATAGGGAATTTATTAGGAAAAGAGGTTTAAGAATTCCTTTACAATATATTGTAGGAAATGTAGAATTCTACGGTTTGAAATTAATTGTAAATGAGAATGTACTAATTCCACGACCTGAAACTGAATTGCTTGTTGAACAGATAATAAATGATTCGGACAAAAATTCTAACTTAAGAATACTTGATATTGGAGTTGGCAGTGGAAATATTTCTATTGCAATTGCTAAAAATCTTCAAAACTCTAAAGTTATTGGGATTGATATAAGCGATGATGCGATAAACACTGCTAAGCAAAACGCAGAATTAAATGTTTTACAAGATAAAATCGATTTTAAATTATTTGATATTTTAAATGATCATTTAGATTTAATAGGAAAATTTGATTTGATAGTCTCTAATCCTCCATATGTTTCTAAATGTGATTTTGATGAACTTGACCCAGAATTAAAAATTTATGAACCCAAAATTGCTTTAACAGATTACTCGGATGGCATGACATTTTATAAAAAGATCATTTCTGTTTCTAAAAATCTTTTAAATAATAATGGCAAGTTATATTTTGAAATGGGTAAAGATATGCACAACTCTATCTCAAAATTGATGAATGATGGAGGATTTATAAATATTAAAATCACAAAAGATTATTCTGGAATAGAAAGAATAATTTGCGGAGAACTTAAATGAGAGCACTTGTTCAAAGAGTTTCCGAAGGTGGTGTTTATATTACAGAAGAAAATTATAAAGCAGAAATTGGAAAAGGAATTGTAATCCTCCTTGGAATTAAATATGATGACACTGATAACGATCTAATATTTGTTGCAGATAAGTGCGGGAGCTTACGAATATTTGAAGATGATAATGAAAAGATGAACTTATCCGTTGCCGATGTAGATGGTGAGGTTTTAATTATTTCTCAGTTTACTCTTTACGGTGATTCCCAAAAAGGAAATAGACCAAGTTTTACAGATGCTGCAAAACCAGTTTTTGCAATCCCTATTTATCAAAAATTTATTGATCGAATGAAAAAAAATCTCGGTGATGAAAAAATTAAAACCGGTATCTTTGGTGCAATGATGCAGGTAAAAATAATTAATGAAGGACCTGTTACTATTTTAATTGAATCAAAAAATCCGGACAAAAATTGAATCCGGTTTTAATGATATTTATTGATGGAGTTGGGATAGGCGAAAAAGATCCTGAGTTCAATCCATTCTTTAAGTATGGCTTTAAAACTTTTGATAAAATATTTGGTGAAATTCCTCATAAATCAAATATGTCTATTGAAAAAAATGATGTCTTCCTTTTCCCGACTGATGCAAGATTTGGGGTTGATGGATTACCCCAAAGCGGAACAGGGCAGGTATCTATATTTTGCGGAATTAATGCACCCGAATTTGTGGGCAAACATTTTGGGCCCTTTCCATTTTCCACTACTATTCCAATCATTAAAGAAAAAAACATATTTAAAACGTTTAAGGATCTTGGCGGATCATCATATTTTGCTAATGCATATCCCAAAATATTTTTTGACTATTTAAAATCCGGTAAAACAAGGCTAAGTACTACATCTTTAAGCTGCCGTTTAAGCGATATTAAATTAAATTCTGTAACCGACCTGAGAAAGGGAAAAGCATTAACGGCAGAGATAACAAATGAAAGGTGGAACCGAAAATTAAATTATAGTCTTAAAGTCATCAAGCCAGAAACTGCAGCTAGACGCTTGTTAAGGATTGCAGAATTAAATGATTTTACCATGTATGAATTTTTCCTTACTGATCATTTAGGACATGGAAGAATTTCCGATGAGTTTGAAACGATCTACAATAATCTCGACAGTTTTTTATTAACTATATTATCTGAACTCAATAGAAAAAAAGTAACATTGGTCATATGTTCAGACCATGGTAATTTTGAAGATCTTTCATTAAAATCTCATACATTAAATCCTGCATTAACAATAACTGCCGGAAAATATGCAAGTCAATTATCTTCTGACATAAAAGATTTATCCGATATTAAACCATCAATAATTAAATATTGCACTTGAAAAATTATCCATTTATAAAAATTACTTTAATATTTATAATTGGAATCCTTGCTGTAAAAATATTCCAATTAGAGATCAATTATTTTAATCTTGCCATTATATTATCATCCTCACTTCTGATTTTAATCTTATCTAAGAACATTAAAAATAGATTCAAAAAAATTATTCAGTCAACAATGTTGGCGGTCATAATATTTATTTTTGGTTTTTTCATTTCAGATGAAAAACGAATTGAAATAGTATCGCCATTAGTTGAATATCAAAAAGAGAAAAATGCCCAACTCTACGCCAGGGTTATTGAAGTTGAATTGCAGAGATCATTTGAAATTGTTTTTACTGTTAAGACAGATTCTATAATCCTGAATAACAATACTATTATTACTGAGGATATTCTGATTTGCAAATTCAGGGGCGAAGATGAACAAAGAAAAAATATATACAATAGCATTAATTCTGGCAATAAAATTTATATAACAGGTGCATATCAAAAAGGAAGAGAAAGAAGAAATCCTGGTGAATTTGATTATGATAAATATCTCAAACAAAATGGCATAACAGGATTATTTTTAAGTTATGCTTCAGATAGCATTAGTATTCTTGCAAAGGAAGAAAATACTTTCAAATCATCACTCTTTTCAATTAGAAAAAGTATTGATAGAATAATTCATGATCTGCAGGATCAAAGAACTGCTGGGTTGTTGCGTGGTTTAATATTAGCAGATAGAAGCGAGATTGATTATGAAACGAAGAATGAATTTATTAATTCCGGTGTTGTTCATATACTTGCAGTTTCTGGTCTGCATGTTGGATATGTGCTGGTAATTTTCATATTTATTTTTGGAAGATTTGGAATTTATACCAGAGCTTTATTAACCATATTAGGATTACTTGGATTTATGTTTTTAACCGGTGTTCCTCCATCAGTGTTTAGAGCAACATTAATGGCGGTTGTAATTATCATAGCTTTTCTTTTCAATCGAAGTACCAACATCATTAATTCAATATCAATAGCTGCTTTTGTGATACTATTATTAAATCCAAATGAAATATATAATCCGGGATTTCAATTATCTTTTTCCGCAGTGTTAGCAATAGGAATTCTCTATCCATACTTCCAAAAAATGATATTCAGATTACACTTAAAAAAGAAGTGGCTAGAATCTGTATTTTTATTTATCGGCGTATCACTAAGTGCACAAATAGGTACGCTACCTTTTACTCTGGCATATTTTAGTAAACTTTCAGTTATTGCCTTGTTCACTAATTTATTTGTAATTCCAGCTATAGGCGTGATCATCGCAGTTGGATTTATTACACTATTTATCGGATTATTTTCATATAGTATCGCAATATTTTTTGCATCAGCAAATGATTTGTTCTCTGGGATGATGATAGATTTTATTAAATATACAGGAAGTCTGGAGTTTTCTTTTTTGTGGATAAGAAATTATTCTATTTATGATTCAATAATATTTTATTTGGGACTAGCGTTGATCCTGTTCGTTATACAAAAATCAAATAATATCTTTCTAAAAATTGCATTGCCAATCATGTTAATCATTTCGATGACTATGTATTCTTCATTTGATAACAAAGAGCTTTTGGATAAGAATAAATTGAATGTTTTAATGATAGATGTTGGGCAGGGGGATAGCTTTCTGATTAAATTTCCAAACGGTAAGACAGCTTTGGTTGATGCAGGTGAAGCTAATCCATTTATAGATAATGGTGAACGTGTAATCATTCCTTTATTAGACTATTTAGGAATTGGTAAGATTGATTATGGTTTTGTTTCTCATCTTGATCTTGATCATTACGGCGGTTTTATCTCATTAATTTATCATGATAGAATTAATAAAATATTCAGACCATTGCCTGATTCAAGTGATAAATCTTTAAGGTTTGAAAAATTTCTTAAATCAAAAAAAATACAAACCGGTATTTACGATAAACATTCTTTTGAAGTTGGAAATACAAAAATGTATTTTTTAAATGATCCTAAAAGTAACTATTATCAGAAATTTTCAAGTAATGATAAAAGCGGGGTTTTAAAAATTGTTTTTGGTAATACTTCTTTTCTTTTTGTAGGCGATTGCGAACATCCGGCAGAATATTTTCTTGCTTCGAAATTTCAAAAGATGCTTGATTCGGATGTTTTAAAAGTAGGACATCACGGAAGTTCAACAGGATCATCTAAAACTTTTTTAAATTTGGTTACACCAGATATATCCTTAATTAGTGCAGGAATAAAAAATAAGTTTAATCATCCATCTAGTGAGGTTATAAGTTCATTAACAGAATTAAATTCAAAAGTGTACCAAACAGATCTAATGGGAGCTGTATTGTTGCAATCTGATGGTCTTGAAATTCAAATAGTGGATTGGAAATAATTTTTTAATATAAAATGAAGAAAGGCATATAATGTCAAATCAAGTTAAAGTTGGAATTATTATGGGCAGTGATTCGGATCTTACAATAATGAAAGAAGCATCTGATATTTTAAATCAATTTGGTATAACAAGTGAAATGAAAATTATATCTGCTCATCGTAGTCCACATTTACTCGCTGAATATGCAAGTAAAGCGCATGAAAGAGGAATGAAGGTATTTATTGCCGGTGCTGGGGCTGCAGCTCATCTGCCTGGTGTAACCGCAGCTTACACTCCATTACCGGTTATTGGTGTTCCTATAAAATCTAAATCACTCGAAGGTTTGGATTCATTATTATCAATTGTACAAATGCCTTCTGGTGTACCTGTTGCCACTGTAGCTATAAATGGAGCTAAAAATGCTGGAATACTTGCTGCGCAAATAATTGGAACAGGTGAGTCTGATCTTCAAAACAAGATTTTAGAGTTCAAGAAAAGATTGTCAGAAGAATCAATTAAGAAGAACGAAAAAATAAAATAATCTGTAGTTTTAATTACACTTTATATTTTGGCATAATATTATTTTAAAATTTTATTAGAAAATTTATTTAAAAAACTTGCGTAAAATTAGAATTTTAATTAAAATCTAACGTAAATTGAATTCAGTTCTAACTAATACTATTTCAAACAAATCTATCGGAGGTTCTATGTTAAAAAGAGTCTTTACCTTATCCCTTCTTTTTGTTCTGTTTATTGGTGGCTCAGCTTTTTCTCAATCGCTTCGTTCTTTTGATGTTAACCCAAATTTACTTCCTCAAGAAGTAAAACCTAATTATCCAACAACTGAAGCAACCTGGGATATACAATTTAACTATGATGCTGTTGCGGTTACAGGTGCTGCTGGTAATGCTGGAGCAGTTTATATTCCAACAATCGGAAAATTTTGGACAAGCAGATGGGCAACTGGAATAATCCATCAATGGAATTCTGATGGTACATTAGACCAACAATACACTTTACCTTTTACAGGAACAAGAGGGATGTGTTTTGATGGTACTTTCCTTTATCATTCAACATCATCAACTACTGTACAAATAGTTGATCCTGCTACTAGAACTGTTGTTGGAACAATTCCTGTTGTTGGTGCGCCAAATGGTTTCAGATTCATAACTTATAATCCTGATGGAAATGCAGGTGCGGGATCAATAATTGGTGGAAACTGGACAGCACCTAATTTGAATTTTTATGAATTTAGCATGACAGGTACTTTATTAAGAACAATAACAAATGCTGTTACTGGTGTTTATGGTATGGCTTACGATAAATGGTCTCCCGGTGGTCCATTTTTATGGGTATGGGGTCAGGGTGCTGGAGCAGGCACACCTCAATATATACAACAAATGGATTATACTACAGGAGTTTACACTGGTGTTCAGCATGATGTTGCTGCTGATATTGCTCCTGGTATAGCAGGCGGACTTTTTATAGCTAAAGATTTAATTCCTGGTTTTTATACCTTAGGCGGTATGTTACAAGGAAATCCTGGTGCAGATAGATTGTTTGGTTATGAATTAACTCCAAGCGGCGGTTTACCTTGCCCAGTTGGCCCTGCAACAAATCCAAGTCCTGCAAGTGGTACAACTGGTGTTGATCCTCTTTCACCTCCAGCAAACGCAACTTGGACAAACGGTGCAAATACTACACAAGTAGAAGTATTCTTCGGTCCGGTTGGAAATGTTGTATCTGTTTACAGTGGTGCGCCAATTACATCATTGGCTATTCCTACATTACAATATGCTACCACTTATGAATGGCGAGTAGTGTGCAAGAATGATACTTGTAGCGGTATTCCTGTTGAAACGTGGTCATTTACTACAATTCAAGATCCGAGCCTAAACGTTTTATTCTCTGATGATTTTGAAGCAGGCGCAGGTTTATGGACAATTACACACAATCCAACATATACATGTCTTATAACAGTTGGTCCAAGAAGAGCTGGATATACATTACCTGGAACGGGAAATGTATTAGCATTTGATACAGATGTTTGCGGTTCAACAACAAACGGGCTTGACGGTGCTGCAGAAGTAACGGCTAGCTTAGATGCAAGTCTTTACCAAACTGTAAATCTTGAATGGGATAATGATTGGCAAGCAATTGATGCTGACGACTTTGGATATATAGAAGTTAGCGTTGATAATGGAGCAACCTGGACTCCTGTTAAAACTTTTGATGTAACAGATGTTAGAAATACTCACGAAGTTTTGAATATTAGCAGTGCTGTTGCGTTGCAAGTATTTAAAATTAGACTACGATCTGTACAACCCGGATGGGATTGGTGGTGGGTAGTTGATAACTTTAAAGTTATTGCTAGCGGTGTTGTTCCGGTGGAATTAGCATCATTTGCAGCAACAACAGATAACAGAAATGTTAATCTAAATTGGTCAACTGCAACAGAATTAAATAACAGCGGCTTCCAGATTGAAAGAAGCAACGGCAGTGAATATCAGGTTGTTGGATTTGTAGCCGGACACGGAACAACTTCAGAAACTCAGAACTATTCATATGTTGATCAGAATGTAAATGCAGGAAGTTATTCCTATAGATTAAAACAAATCGACTTTAATGGAGCATTTGAATATTCAAGTGTAATTGAAGTTGAAGTATTAGGAATAAAAGAATTTGCATTAAGTCAAAACTATCCAAATCCATTCAATCCAAGTACAAAAATAAACTTTAGCTTAGCTGTAGACAGCAAAGTAAGCCTAAAGATATTTGACGTATTAGGACAGGAAGTAGCTACATTGATAAATGGACAATTAGCAGCAGGAACACAAGAAATTTCCTTTGATGCTAGTTCATTAAACAGTGGTGTATATTTCTACAGAATAGATGCTGATGGTATTGATGGTCAGAAATTCAGTTCAGTAAGAAAGATGATCTTAACTAAATAAACTGATCATTTTTAGTTAAAATTATAGCCCCGCTGAAATATGCGGGGCTTTTTTTTTAAGTCCTACATATCTCAATTGATAGTTCACACTCATTTTAATAACTTTACTTACATTTATTAACACAATCCGGAAATGAAATGAAAAAGTATATCGGTTTACTACTGCTAATTTTTATAATAATCTCGTGCTCTAAAACTTCAGACCAGGAATATTTAGATCAGTCAGGAAAACTTTTAAAGGAAAATAAAGTTTCTGAAGCGGTGACTTCTTTGGAAAAATTACTGGAAGAATATCCCGAAAGTGAATTAGCACCTAAAGCACTGCAGCAGCTTGCATCTATTTATCAAAATCAAATGATAAAGGATATCAAACCAATGGAATCATTTGATAAAGCACAAAATTATTTTTATTTAAGTTACGAAAAAGATCCAGACAGTCCGGATGCTCCCAAATCATTATTTTTATCAGGGTTTATTCTTGCAAATGATTTGAATAAATATGATGAAGCAACAACTAGATTAAAATTATTTTTAGAAAAATATAATTCTCATCCACTTGCAAGTTCAGCTAAGATGGAGCTTGATAATATGGGTTTATCACCTGAAGAAATTTTAAAAAGATCAGAAACTGCTAAAAAGTGAGTAAAGATTTTTCTGAATACAAAAACTATTTAGATCCAAAAATTATTTCTCGAATTGGAAGTCTTGATTTAAGGGCTCGATTAGTTGTTGAGGGATTCATGGTTGGATTACACAAGAGTCCATATCATGGATTTAGTGTTGAGTTTTCTCAACATCGTCCTTATATGCAGGGAGATAATTTGCGTAGTGTAGATTGGCGTGTCTTTGGAAAAACTGAAAAGTATTATATCAAACAATATGAAGAGGAAACAAACTTAAGAAGCTATATAATTCTGGATAGCAGTAAATCAATGGGTTATTCTTCTAACGATAATATCTCAAAACTAGATTATGCAGCAACTTTGGTTGCTGCTCTTTCGTACTTGATGATTAAACAGCAGGATGCAATAAGTTTAACGATATATTCTGATGAAATAAAAAAGCATTTACCTCCCAAATCATCAAACAGTTATTTGCAGCAGGTTCTTAAAGAATTATTTGATTTAAAGGCTTCTTCAAAAACAAACACCTCTGATGCGTTAAACAAAATAGCTGAAAAAATAAAGCGGCGTGGGCTGGTTATAATTATTTCGGATTTCTTTGATGATGTTGATAAAACTTTAAACGCCATTAAACATTTCGCACACCAAAAAAATGAAGTGATAATTTTTCAGATACTTGATCCTATGGAGAGAACGTTTGGTTTTGGCAAAGATGCTATCTTTAAAGATTTGGAATCTGATGAAGAATTAACTACTCAACCCTACCAGATTCAAAAGGCATATCAACAGGCAATGAATGAATTCACAAATAAAATCAAGCGGGAGTGTTTGAATTCAAATTATGATTACAATTTGTTAGATACTTGTGTACCATTTGATAAAGCACTATTCAGTTATATCCAAAAGCGATCAAGACTTCATTAATTCGCTTATCTCTTCAAAATATTTATTTGATAACGTCTCAGAAAAGTCAATTGACTTAGATTCGGTTATTATCCTAACAATTGGTTCTGTGTTTGATTTTCTAAAATGAACCCAATGATCATTAAAATCTATTCTTAACCCATCTTCTGTATTTATTTTTTCATTTAGATATTTAGTAATTAGTTTATCTAATACAGAATCAGGCGAAACATTTTTCAAATCAATTTTTTTCTTTGAAATAAAATATTGCGGTAAATCTTCTTTTATTTCGGATAGTTTTTTCCCGGAATCCGCTAAATATTGAAGGGTAAAAACAATACCTACTAATGCATCGCGTCCATAATGCAACGCCGGATAAATAACTCCGCCGCTTCCTTCGCCTCCGATAACTGCATTTACATCTTTCATTTTTTGAACCACATTTGCTTCACCAACGGCAGAACGAAACACTTCACAATTATTTTTAATCGCAATATCTTCAACTGATCTACTAGTAGAAAGATTAACAACAACACTTCCTTTTGTTTTACTAAGAACGAAATCAGTTGCTAATGTAATTGTATTTTCTTCGCTAAATGGTTCGCCTTTATCAGTGATTAGTACCAATCTGTCAACATCCGGGTCCACAACTACAGCAAAATCTGCTTTATTTTTAATTACGGATTTCATAGTTTCAGTAAGATTTTCTGGAAGAGGTTCCGGTAATCGCGGAAAAATTCCAGTCTTTTCGCAATTCATTTCAACAACTTCACAACCAAGTTTTTTTAGTAAATCTGGAATACAATATGCGCCGGCGCCATTAACACAATCTGCCAATACTTTAAACTTTTTAGATTTGATTTTTTCTAAATTTATAACTGGTAGTTTTAAAACGGCTTCAATATGATTATTGGTACCCTCAGAATAAATTGTTCTTTTTCCAATATTTGTCCAAGCAACAAAATTACTTTGAATGTCGAGGTATTTTTTCATTTGTTGATGCTCTTGAGGGGACATAAATTGGCCGGTACTATTTAGAAGCTTTAATGCATTCCACTCATTTGGGTTATGACTTGCTGAGATTGCAATACCGCCCTGCGCTTTAAGTGTTTTTACTGTGAACTGAACCGTTGGGGTAGGGCAGATTCCAATATCAATAACATCTAATCCTTTAGCAAGTAATGTTCCTGTTACAATTTGATTTACCATTTCACCAGTGATTCGTGCATCACGTCCGACGACAACTTTTCCGGATCCTATAAAATCAGCATATGCCTTTACATATTTAACAATCACTTCCGGATCAAGTCCATCACCGACTAATCCTCTAATACCTGAAATACTAACCATAAGAGTTGGCATTAATTATCCTTATAATGTTTAGAATAAAAATAATGAATTAAATGAATATCTTTGCAAAAAAGTTTTTATAATGAAAAAGAAAATAAAAAAAATAAATAGCCTGCTTATTCAGCATTTTGGAATTCCAAAACGATCTAAAAATCCTCCATCACCACTGGATGCAATAATAGGGACAATATTATCTCAAAATACTAACGATAATAATTCCTATAAAGCATATAAAAATCTTAAAAATAATTTTAAAACTTGGGATGAACTATCAGATTTGACCCCTTCTAAAATTGAAAGATATATAAGAGTTGCGGGTCTTGGAAAACAAAAATCAAAAGCTATTTACGGCATTCTTAAATCATTAAAAAGAAAGGGAGATAAAATTTCCCTGGATCATATCAAAACTAAAAACGATGAAGAAATATTATCCACGCTAACCTCTTATAATGGCGTTGGCGTTAAAACGGCTAGTTGCGTGCTGCTTTTCTCTTTGGGAAGAAACATTTGTCCTGTAGATACTCATGTACATAGAACTCTAAATAGAATTGGGTTGGTAAGTACAAACAATCCAGAAAAAACGTTTTATGAAATTCTAAATAAAATTCCTGATGGACTAGCTCACTCATTTCACACAAATTTAATAAGATTAGGAAGAGAAATTTGTAAACCTACAAAACCAAATTGTGTTGTTTGTCCGTTACTTAAAATCTGCATTTTTGATCATAAATATTTAGCTGAAAAAATTGAGCCCAAAAAGATTGATTTTATGCTTCTGGATAATCTTTAAAATTTGCAATTAAAATTTGCTTTTATATAACATCTAAATGTTTTAACTTGAATATAATTATTTACCCTCACTAACTAATCGGAGTTTTTTAAATGTCAAACAATTTAGGATTGATTGGATATGATTTTGTTGAGTTTTATGTTGGCTCAGCAAAAATGTGGGCATACTGGCACGCAAAAGCGATGGGATTACAAGTTAAAGCATATCTCGGACCTGAAACTGGGCAAAGAGATAGAGTTTCATATTTTATGGAAAAAGATAATATTAGAATTGCTCTTACTTCCGCTGTAAAACCTTCAACTTATGATGTTGCTTCTTTTGTTGAGCGACACGGTGATGGCGTAAAACGATGGTCTGTAAGGGTAAGTGATGTTAAAAAATCTTTTGAAACATCTCTAAAAAATGGCGGAATACCTGTTAGTTTTCCAAAAAAAAATGAAGATGAATTTGGGTTTATAGAAGAAGCAGCAATAAAACTTTATGATGATGCAGAAATTGTGTTTATTAATCGTGATAACTATAAAGGATTGTTTAAACCGGGATACGGAAAGCCTGTGCAAAATATTAATATCAAATATGAGAACACAGGATTGGAAAGTATTGATCACATTGTAGGAAATGTTAGAACAAATGAAATGAATCTTTGGGCAAATTATTTGAATAAAAGTTTAAACTTTGAGACTTTCATAGAATTTGGTGAAGGTGATATTTCAACTAAGTACTCTGCTTTGTTATCAAAAGTTGTACGCTCACGTGAAGGCGCACCGATTAAAAATCCAATTAACGAACCGTTTGATGGAGTTAAAAAATCGCAGATAGAAGAATATATTGATGAATATTTTGGTTCGGGTATTCAGCATGTAGCAATTACAACAAAGGATATTATCTCAACAATTAAAGCTATGCGGGCAAACGGAGTTGAATTTTTAAGTACTCCACCAGATACTTATTACAAAATGTTAAAAGAAAAAGGATGGGCCGTTAAAGAGAACATTGATGAGTTGCAGAAATTAGGAATTCTTTGCGACCTGGAAGGTAAAGGTTATTTGTTGCAGTTATTTACAAAACCGATTGGTGACAGACCTACTTTCTTTTACGAAATAATTCAAAGATGCGATGGTGCGGAAGGTTTTGGACAAGGAAATTTTCAAGCATTATTTGAATCAATCGAACGGGATCAGGCAGTTACGAGGAAATCTTGACAAAGATTAATATGATTAAGAAAAAAGGAGTTTATAATGCCATTTTACGTTAAAGTAGGAAAAGTTCCGCCTAAGCGTCATACGACTTTTTATAAGGAGGATGGAAAATCTTTATATCGCGAGGAACTTTTTAGTACAAAGGGTTTTTCAGGTATTTATTCAAATAAATATCATTTGTATATGCCTACCGAGGTTGAAAAGATTGATGAAGTTCAAATCGATTCATCTGGAAATGACTGGAAAGATGCACCTTTAGAATATTATCACTTTATAACGGATCATAAGAAATCCCGAGGAAATATTTTTACGGCACGAAACGAATTTTTGAAGAATGAACATTGTGTTATTTCAACAGCACATCTTTCTGAGGATACTAAATATTTTTACCGTAACAGTCAGATGCATGAAATGTTATTTATTCATCACGGCAAAGGCGTTTTACTTACTGAATATGGAAAAATAAACTTTACTGAATGGGACTATTTGATTATCCCGAAAGGAACCACGTATCAAATTAAGTTTGATGATTATAAGAAGAATAAATTATTTATTATAGAATCTGATACTCCGTTTGATATTCCTAAACATTTCAGAAATGAATACGGACAACTAACTGAAGAAGCGCCTTATTATGAACGAGATTTCCGAGTTCCTGAATATACTAAGCCAATTGACAAGCATGGAGATTTTAGATTAAGATTAAAAGTCCGTAATAGAATGTTTGAGTATAAACTACCACATCATCCTTTTGATGTTGTTGGGTGGGATGGATTTCTTTATCCCTACGCATTTAATATAAAAGAGTACGCCCCTAAAGTTGGTAAAATTCATTTACCTCCACCTATACATTTAGTATTTGTTACCCAGCATTTTGTTATTTGTAATTTTGTTCCACGTTTGTACGATTTTCATCCTAATGCGATACCGGCACCTTATTATCATTCAAATGTAGATAGTGATGAAGTTTTATATTATGTCCACGGTGATTTTATGAGCAGATCAGGAGTTCAGGTGGGTTCCATTACTCTTCATCCAATGGGTATACCTCACGGACCTCAACCAGGTAAGACTGAAGCCTCAATCGGCAAGAAGCAGACGGATGAATATGCGGTTATGATTGATGCTTTTACTCCCTTATATGTCACTAAAAATGTCAGAGATACTATGGTGAATGATTATAGTCAATCCTGGTTACAAAAGAAGAACAAGAACTAGATTAAGGAATTAAAAATGAAGTTTGTATCATATAGCATTAAAAAAGAGGAACGTGTCGGAATATTATACTTGGATAAAGTATATGATTTACAAAAGTCTGCTGCATCTTTAAAAATTAAATTGCCGTCTACAATGAAAAAATTTCTTGATGGTGAGTCAGCAAGTATGAAGCTTGCAAATAAAGTTTATGCTGCAATAAAAAAAAGTAAAATAAAATCAGGATTAAAATTTAGCAGTTTAAATATTTTGGCTCCTGTTCCGAACCCAACTTCATTGCGTGATGGTTATGCTTTTAGGCAGCACGTTTCAACCGCACGCAGAAACAGAGGAGTTGAAATGATTCCAGAATTTGATCAGTTTCCGGTTTTCTATTTTGGTAATCATAATGCTGTTACAGGACCGGGAAATGTTAAAGTTGAAGATGATCATTTAAAGGGATGTGACTTTGAACTTGAATGTGCAATTGTGATTGGTAAAAAAGGAAAAAATATTGCTGCAAACAAAGCTGATGAATATATAGCCGGATACATGATAATGAATGATTTATCCGCACGCGTTTTACAAATGGAAGAAATGAAACTTAGCCTTGGACCTGCAAAAGGAAAAGATTTCGCTACTACTATTGGTCCATGGTTGGTTACGCCGGATGAATTAGAACCGTATAAAGTTAAAACCAAATTTGGAAACAAATACAATTTGGAAATGAAGGCCACTCATAATGGCAATCAAATTTCAAGCGGAAATGTAAACCAAATGGATTGGACCTTTGCTGAAATTATTGAACGAGCAAGTTATGGCGTAACATTATATCCGGGTGATGTAATTGGTTCCGGTACTGTGGGCTCAGGATGTTATCTAGAATTAAATGGTACTTGGGCCATTGAAGCAAATGAAAAAGGAGAAACTCATAAACCTGTTTGGTTAAAAGATGGTGACGAAATCGAACTTGAAATTACGGGATTGGGTATACTAAAAAATAAAATTAAAAAATCTAAATCAAGTCGATCTATTCTTGCTAAAAAGAAAAATAATTAATTATTACATATTCAAATCGTCCTGCTAATCGTTGGAATGGAATAGTTATACTGAAATAAAATGTTGGGATTATGAAACATTTATTACCTAAAGATTTATCAATACCAGAGATTCAAAGATTATTGCAAGGCGGTGTAGGACCCCGTCCTATAGCTTTGGTTTCCACGATCTCTAAAGATGGTATCAGTAATCTTTCACCGTTTTCTTTTTTCAACGTCTTCGGTGCAAATCCACCTATTATCGCTTTTTCACCATCAAGAAGAGGAAAAGATGCTTCTCTAAAAGACACTTACCTAAATATAATTGAAACGAAAGAATGTGTTGTTCAGGCGGTAACTTTTGATATGGTTGAACAAGTCAGTCTTGCATCTACGGAATATGAAAAGGGGATAGATGAATTTATAAAAAGCGGACTAACACCAATCGATTCTGATTTAGTTAAGGCTAAGCGAGTTAAAGAATCTCCATTCCAAATGGAATGTAATTTACTTGATATGATGAGTTATGGCTCAGCAGGTGCATCAGCTAATATCGCTATTTGTGAGGTAATTAAATTCCACGTAAATGAAGATATTTTTGAAAATGGATTAATTCATCCGGATAAGATTGATCTTGTAGCGCGAATGTCTGGTAATTTTTATTGCCGTGCCTCAGGTGATAACATTTTTGAAGTTGAAAAACCTATTGCAAAAAAAGGTATTGGGTATGATCAAATTCCAGATTTTATGAGAGGCTCCAAAGTTTATTCAGCAAACAATCTTGGTAAATTTGCGAATATAGAATCTATACCTTCGATGGATGCTGTAAATGACTATATCAAAGAAGTTAGCTTAAGTAATATTACTGAATTCGAGCAGTCAAAATTAGTATATGATAAATATAAAAGTGATAAAAATTTTACTTCCATGTTATACTTCATATTAAAAGAATCAACCTTAGATATAGCTGATAAAAAAACTTTACTCGAAGAAACTGCAAAGGTTGCTCTTGAATCTAATCACACAGAATCAGCTTGGAAGATCGCTCTTTATGCTGGAAGCAAATGATGGATGAAGATAAAACTGCTTTATGGATTCCATCAAAGGAGAGGTTAAAGAATAGCAATTTCCAAAAGTACTTTTCATTTCTTAAAACAAGATTTAATAAAAATTTTTCAAACTATCACGATTTATACAATTGGTCTATTACAGAAATAGAGGAATTCTGGAAATCAATCTGGGAATATTCTGAGATAATTCATTCACAATCTTACTCATCCGTACTTGATAAAAAGATAATGCCTGGTGCAATTTGGTTTAAAGATTCTAAATTAAATTTTGCTGAAAACCTTTTAAGATTTAGAGATGAAAATATTGCTCTTATTTCAATTCGCGAAAAACATACAACTACTAAAATAACTTACAGACAACTTTATTTTTTGGTTGCAAAATGTGCAGAAGGATTAAAGAGTCTAGGTGTACAAAAAGGTGACAGGGTTGCCGGTTTTGTAACAAATGTTCCTGAAACTGTTATTGCAATGTTGGCAACAACAAGTTTAGGAGCAATATGGAGCTCCACTTCACCAGATTTTGGTATCGAGGGAGTTTGTGATCGATTTGGACAAATTGAGCCTAAAGTTTTATTTGCAATTGAGTCTTATCATTATAATGGAAGATTAATTGAATGTAAAGAAAGAATTAAACAGATTAAATCTAAAATTCCTTCAATCCAAAAAGTAGTTTTAATAAAACAATTTGATGATTTAGATTTATATAAAAATGAAATTCCTCTAATCAACAAATTAGATAATCAATTATATTTTAATGAGTTACTAAATAATACTTCAAACTCAATTACCTTTGAACAATTGCCATTCGATCATCCAGTTTATATAATGTATTCCTCAGGAACTACGGGAAAACCAAAATGTATTGTTCACGGAGCTGGTGGCACATTACTTCAGCACTTCAAGGAATTACATCTGCATACCGATCTCAAAAGAGAAGATAGTATTGCTTACTATACCACATGCGGATGGATGATGTGGAACTGGTTAGTAAGTTCTTTAATGATGGGAGCAAGTACTGTGCTTATTGATGGTAGCCCGGTTCATCCAAATAATGAAAACCTCTGGAAAAGAATCGAGGAAGAAAAAATAACAATCTTTGGAACCAGTCCTAAATATTTATCAAGTATTGAAAAGTCAGGTTTTATTCCAAAAGATAAATTTGATATGAGTTCATTGAGAACAATTCTTTCAACCGGATCACCATTAAGTGAAGAGAATTTTAACTGGGTTTATAAAAAAGTAAAAGGCGATGTTCAGCTTTCTTCGATATCCGGTGGCACAGATATTATCTCCTGTTTTATGCTTGGATGTCCGATTCTTCCTGTTTATAAAGAAGAAATACAATGCAGAGGGTTAGGAATGAAGGTGGAAGCATGGGATGAAAATGTTAATTCGATTATTGAAGAAAAAGGGGAACTAGTTTGTACTAAACCATTTCCATCAAGTCCAATTTATTTTTGGAATGATCCAGAGAATAAGAAATATATAAAAGCATACTTCGAAAAGTATCCGAATGTATGGCAACATGGGGATTTTATTAAGATTACAAAACGCCATGGAGTAATCGTTTATGGCCGTTCTGATGCAACTTTAAATCCCGGTGGAGTTAGAATTGGTACTGCAGAAATTTATCGTATTGTTGAATCCATTGAGGAAATTTCTGATAGTTTGGTTGTTGGACAAAATTGGAATAATGATGTAAGAATAATTTTATTTGTTGTTTTAAAAAATAATATAATGCTAAGTGAGCAGTTAATTGAATTGATAAAATCTTCAATAAGAAATAAATCTACTCCAAGACATGTACCTGCCTTAATTTATCAAGTAAACGAAGTACCCCATACGATAAGTGGTAAAAAAGTTGAACTGGCTGTAACCCGAATTCTTAATGGTGAAAAAGTTGATAACAGAGATGCACTAGCCAATCCAGATTCTTTAAAACAATTTTATAATTTTATAAAATAATACTTCCGTTTGTATTCAGTAATAATATTATAATAATGTAAAACGTGTTAATTAAATATAATTGCCAAATATGAAATAATATTTATTTTTATTTTACTTATAAATTTCTCTATTATAGAAATGATTCTTCATAAACTTTTGGAGCATTTATGATAAGATTCATTTACTTCTTAAGTATCGCTTCTCTTCTATTCATTACAAATCTCTTTTCACAAAATTTAAATGGCACATTAACTTTAAATCCTTATCCATCTCCCTATGTTAGCGACTGGGAGAATAATCCCGCTGCCTTAGGGTCTTTAACATTGTTTAAGGGTGAAGGACGAGGCTTTCCAATAAGGATTCGGGCTATTGTATCAATGCAGGGTAGAGGAGAAGTATTTAGAAGTATTACAAACCCTATTGAACTTTCATCATCCCCAGTGCAGATAATTAATAATACAAAATTAATAAGTTTATCAGATGCTAGCTTTAGCGATAAAGATTATGAAAATAAAATTAAATTTGCTGGTAGGCTGCTAGAAGGATATTATAGTGCCTGTTTAATAATTGAAAGCATAGAGGGAACAATATTATTAAATAATATTTGTTCTAATTTTACAATTTTATACCCATCAGCCCCCCAATTAATTACGCCGGTTAACAATGAGTTGCTTGAAAACAATATTAACTATCCGATTTTTCAATGGACGCCGGTAATTGTTCCACCGGCATACCAAATAAAGTATACTATAAGGCTTGTTGAGGTTTTATCCGGTCAAACAGCTGCACAGGCAATAAGTGCAAATATTCCTCATTATGAAAATAATCAATTAACTATCACTGCCTTAACATATCCTATAGAAGCATTACCATTAGTTGAAGGCAAAAAATATGTCTGGCAAGTTCAGGCTTTGGATCAGTATGGATTACCAGCAACTCAAAACCAGGGTAAGAGTGAGATTTTTATATTTACAAAAAAAGCGCAATTAATTCCCATCACATTATCTCCTTTAATCTTAAACGCTCCTGAAAATAATTCTATTGTAAAAACAAAGACACCCAAGTTTACCTGGGATTATTCCACTTCGGGTTATTCAACAAAGTTTAGTATAAGAGTGGTTAAAGTTCTACCAAATCAGAGTCTAGAAACTGCTATAAAAAATTATCCGCTTTTAAATCAAAACGTATTAGTAAAATCATATCAACCAACACAAATGCTTCCTATTGTTCCAGGGGAAACCTATGCGTGGCAAGTAATTGCTTTAAATACACAAACTTATGATACTCTTCAGAAAAGTGAGATAAGAACATTTACAGTATTTCCTTTAGCTCTTCATTTACCTAATGAAAATAGTGTCGTTAACATAAAAAGACCTCAATTCCAATGGTCCTATACCGGTGCCGTTGGTAAATTTTATGATTTGAGAGTAATTAAACTTCCAATGTTTTATTATAATCCACAGGGAATAATAGAAGAGGATTTATTTGAAGATCAATCAAACATAGTTTTTCAAGAATACAATCTTGATGGCTCGCAATTATCTAATGTTAATAGTTCTACTCTTGAAGTGCCTGTTTATACTCCTGATTATGATATTCCAATGGAAGAAGCTAAAGCCTACTACTGGCAGGTTTCAGTTAGAAATTCATACAGCGGAGTGATTGTTGCAAAAAGTGAAATTAGAAAAATTTTATTTAATCCATATCAACCGGGATTTGCAACAAATTGTAATGTGATTGGTAAGCTGATGTACAAATTTGCTGAGAATAATAGTCCTAAATGGGAGCTCAAAAATATTAATGTAAAATTTGTTGTAAAGTATTTTTTGAAATACAACTCCTATACCAGTTGGGGAGGTAATTATAATGGTTATTTATCACCTCAAGGTGAAATAGAAGTACCCATCTCCTCATTAAATCCCAGCTATCATAGTGACTATAATAAAACGGTTGCTATTGGGAAAACGGACGATGGCGGTAATTTCAATTTTTCATTTTGGAATTCAAAACCTATGGGTGTTATAAATGAAAACTTTACTTTGGAAGATCGTGCGGGACAAGAATTTGGTTTTTCATATAAAGGCAAATTATATAGAGTGATAAGATTGATTGTTCAAAGCCCATACTACACAAGTCCAGAAACTGATATAATTGTTCAACCAGGGGAATCAAAAAATCTTTTAGCAATTACTTCAAAAGTTAGAAGTTATCAACTAACTGTTAATGTAAAATCACCTGGTACATATTGGAATAATCAATTTTTGTCTTCAAACGTTAAAATCCCGGATATGCTTGTTTACATATTAAGAAAAAATAGACCCAGTGAGGTTCCTGAAAATGAAGGGTTACCTGTAAGTGAGATCGAAAATGAATCTCCTTTCCCCGGATGTTATCAATCAGGTTATCGAGTTATCGGAAAAGCTTTAACAGATGCTGACGGCAATGCATATTTTGATCGATTGGTTAAAAGTGTTTACTCTCAAAATGATGAATATTTTATTTATACCATTGCTGATTCAAATCAAACAACACTTACTTATCGGAGTTTGATTCCAATTAAATATCAATTTAAAAATCAAAATGATCATGCGATTTATAATTTCCAATACACTTACCCAAGTTTAACCAAAAACGTTGTAGCAATCCCAATCAACCCATTTATTAAAGGCAAAGTTAAAAGAAATGATAAAACAACTGGCTTTGGAAGTAATCAACCTATCGCAGATGCACAGGTTAAGTTGTTGAATTGGGCGGTATTCTGGTGGCAAAAAGAGACAACGCAATCATTAAACCCTCAACCAACTAATCCGAATGGTGAATTCAGATTTGATAATTTAAAAAATGTTTTTGATGCAAATGGTAATACAACCGGACCAGTAAGAGCAATTAAAATCACTAAATATGGATTTAGAGACACTTCTGTAGCTGTAAAAAGTGGTATTGTACTTAAACCAGGTGAATCCTGGTCTAAAGAGATATTATTGGAACCGGAATCTAAAGTAATTGGAAAAATAGTAAACGAAAATGGAAGTGGAATTTCAGCAAAGGTAACCCTTGTTGGTGGTGAAACAGTTAATGCAATCCCCCCGATGATAATTGTTATGCCTGGATTTAAAAGAGTGCCAGCATCTTTTGAATTAAAAGCACCAAAAGGTTATAATAAAGTTATTATAGATCCGGTGCCTTTTGATAATACATATCTAAAAGATACAATAAATGTTTTTATCAGTGGAAATTCCTATGATATGGGAACAATAGTGATAAAGAAAGCATTACATAGAATTAAAGTATTTGTAGGAGATCAATCTAAAGCCCAGGGAGAGTTTTTTTATATAACTGCCAAGCTTCCAGGTTCAAAAGTTAAACTGGAAACACAGGGCGGAGTATTGATTGAAGAAAAATTAACTGATCAGTATGGCTTTGTGGAGTTCTCGTTTGCTAATGTTGTTAACCAATATAAAATTACTGTCACCGGGCCAGCTGATAAAGACTTTGAAATCAAGCCGTTTGCATTTACAAATTATAATTCAAAGGATTGGAAAAACTATACAATATTATTAAAGCCCGCTGCAAAAGTTACCGGGTATGTTTATGTTGGTACACAAAGTCAACCAGTGGTAAACGCACGTGTACAAATAAAAGGTTCAGCTAATAGTACTAAACCCGAAGCATTTACAGATAATAATGGTTATTATGTTTTACATAATGTTCCTAAAAATCTTCTATTCAAACTGACTGCATCAAAAAAATCATCTAATCTTATTGGTGATGAAACAAACTGGTTATTAGCAAATACATCTGAACTAAATAATATCAATTTTAATCTAAAAGTATATTCTGAAATGGATATTACTCACTTGCTGGGATTTCCGATTGAAGTTGATAATTTGATTGAAGAAAATAATGAAGTAAAGATAACAGGTAAGTTTGTTGACCTTGATTCATTGGGTAATAATTTATTTGATTCTACAGAGCCAATGTTAGAATTTACTGAAATAGCTATTGTTCCGGATCCAATCTTAACCTCAGTAATATTTGGAGTTACTGTTCCGGTTTCCAAACCAAAGACTCTTCCCCTTCAAACTGATGCAAATTCTTTAGATCTTAAAGTATTCGATAAATATTCAGGTAGTATGAATGATAATAAAATAGGAATAGAGCTTATTAGTGGGCAAACAGGTAAAGGAGTGATAAAGGGTAAAGTAAAAGTATCAGAAGGATCATTTAGTATTCCTGAACAAAATCTGAAGTTTAGTGAGGCAGGATTTTATCTTCGTGTTCCAAATTCAAACGATCAAAAAATTTCTGTTATCACAGCGGATAAAACCGTTCCATATAGTACAAATAAATTTTTAGTTGTTAATTCATCTGCTTCCAAAGTTGGATATAAACTTTTTAACTTTAATTCGGATGCCTCTGCTACAAATTCGTATTTATATAAAGATTCATTAATATTAAACACAACTTTACACACACAGTTAGAAGGCATAACGCCTGCTGATATAAATCTAAATATTGGTGATGTTAGTATCACTACAAATGCAATTAAACCGCTGATTAATAAAACTTCAAAAATTAATCTTGCTTTAGGCAGCTGGTCGCTTGAAATTAATAAGTGGTCTTTAAATGGTGTACTTTCTTCAACGGAAGGAAAATTAAAAACTAATCTTGTAGATCTGCCATTAACTGAATTAAATATCGAACCCGATAAACTGAGTTATCTTACACTTAATTTTAATTCAATGACTTTAGGTGGAGTCGCACCACTAAAAGTGACAGGCGTAACCGGTTTTGGTTATGAAAGTCAGGGGAATACAAAGTGGTATTTAACAGTCTCACAAGGTAATAGCACACATGCCGCGAGCTTTGGCGGGCTACCGGGAATGAATGCAGGTGATTCCATCTACATAAATTCATTTTCACTTTATAGTGATGGAACTAAAAACTTTTCACCTAAGAGTACAACTGTTGACATATACAAAGTAGGTAAACTATCTCTCGATCAGCTTATTGCTGGCACAAATTCTATTGAGATGAGCAGTCTGAGTTTTGACATTCCTAAAATAGGACAAATAGGTGCTTTAGTTAAATATTATAAAGAAAATAATCAGATAAAATTTAAACTTATTCCAGTTCCAATTAATATTCCAACAAATGGAATTAATCTAGCTTTTGGAACAGATGCAAATATTCATCCAGAAACACTTGATCAAAATGGATTACGCGTAAGAGGGGTTTTATCGGAAGAAGATAAATTTTCTTTTTATGCCTGGTTGTATCATACACAGGATTCCACTTCAATTTGGTTAGAAACTCCGAACACTCCAAATACTAAATCTAATAAATGGCAGCAGTTAGAAATTGGAGGACCAAAAACCTATCTGGATAAAGTTTATGGAAATATGAAAGTAGTAAATAATAGCTGGCAGGATTTATGGTTTACTGGTAATCTAAAAGTTCCTGCAGGTATAAATGATAATAAAAGCCAACTAACATTTAATGTTTCCGGTGATATTACTGCATCAAATCAGGAACTTGGTGTTAAAGGTATTTCAACTCCGTTTGGAGGAATATCGCTTGTCTATGAACCAGAAAATCAAAGGTTTAGAGGAAATCTGGCAGTTGAAAAAGATTTAGGATATGCTACTATAAAAAGTCAGTTAGATGCTATAGTTGATGATGAGGGCTGGTACTTTTTCCAGGGTGGGGAACTACATGTCAAAAATCCGGACAGTAAAGGCTCAGCAGCATTACTTCTAGGACATCACTCTATAACAGATGAGATGAAAAATAAGTTTAAAGAATTTTCCTATGTGTATCATCATAAAGGTTCATTGCCTATGACTTTCCCAACAACTCTTAGTGGATTTTATTTTGAAGGAATGACAAGTATTCCTATTCAATCTATCATAGGACTACCTAATATAGATATTGATCTTGTTGTAGTGAGTGCCAAATTATGGGTAAATGCTGGTGCTGATATGAGAACAAGTCTACAATTCAATAATAATAATCTAACGGTTGGAGCCGGAATGGATAATTTTATTGAAGCTGGCTTTAGTGTAAGTCAATGGTTCGTAGTAGAATGTTCTAAGCTTAGTTTTAGTGCTGGATTGGATATAGGCTCTGAAGGACAATTTTCTACCAATGGAAGTTGGTCTGCTGAGCTTACAGGTGATATTACTTTAAAAGGTCAAGCTAAAGTGGGATGGGGAGTTTGTGATAGTGATTGTGAAGGGAAATTATGCGAAGAAGATTCCTGGTCAGGTAGTAGAATGTTTGGAATTACAGGACATATAGGAAGTGATGGAAAATATATAAACTTTTTTAAGAAGTGATTTATATGAAAAAACAAATTATAAAATCAGAAATAATATTTTTATTTATTATTTCAACTATGCAGCTCGGTTTTGCTCAACAGCAGAATGATATTATGGCTTTTGGTGGACCAAATGGTATTTATATTAATTTGGGTGTTGAGATAGTTTCGCCTGAGAACCCTTCCAATGGAATAATTGGTTACAAAATTGAAAGACAGCTTGTAGGTGAAAAATCCTGGACAGCACTGATGGATATATCGGCTCCGAATAACTTTAACGAATTCTTGGATCGTATTTACAAAACTAATTTACTTTTACTTGACTCAATTCCTGCAAATGAGCTTCCGTTAAATATTATTTGGGAAAAATCACAAAGGTTTATGCGAATCGATTCGCTTAAATATTATGGAAATCCTTTAGTTGTGAGGATAGCCTTGGGTTTGTGTTACCTTGATAAAGATGTTAGTCCGAAAACTAATTATCTATACAAGATTTCAAAAATAGAAAGTAATGGTAACGAAAAAGAAACCTTTGTAACCAATTTAGTTTCGTTTCCTCCAAAAATAACAGAAGGAAGAATTATTTATTCTAGTAAAGAATCATCAGATAATGCAGTACAAATTAAGTGGGAAAATATCGATGCAAGATTTGCAAGATTTAAAGTATTCAGGAGCGTGAATTTTGACCAGGATTTCAACGAAATATTTCCTTCAAAATATTTTTTATCTAAGGAGGGTAAAGATTTAATTATTTGTATAGATTCTTTAGTCCGACCGAACGATGTATATCAATATTACATAATTCCAATTGATTACTATCAAAATTATGGCAGGTCGAGTGATACTGTTTCTGTTGCTGCGTTTAATTATGGTTCAATAATACCTCCATATAATATGTCGGTAAATCAGCTTGATTCATTAGGAGCACTAATTCTAAAGTGGCAAATGGATCAATCAAATATAATTATCAGCACAAAAATATTAAGAAGTGAATATTATGATTCTAACTTTGTTGAGATTGCAGAGGTGCAAAATACTGATACTTCTTATATTGATAGAACGGCTGATCCAATGAAAGTTTATTATTATTATCTGCAGTTAAACGACCAATTCGGAGAAATACCATATAAATCAGCAAAAGTATTTGGTCTTTACAAAAGTAAAAATTTTCCGATTGCCCCATTTAATCTTTTATCAGCTGAAATTGAAAAAGGAGTTAAATTAATTTGGGAAAGACCTGATACATTTATTAAAGCCTACCATATTTATAGAAATGTTGATGAAACAATGTCTTTAAAGGAAATAACATCGGTTTTCTCAACAGATTCGGTTGTTCAATTTGTTGATACTACCGTTGCTTCAAATCAAAATAAATATTACTACTATTCTATAAGATCAGAAAATACCAGCGGATTATTAAGTGATTTTTCAGATACGATTAGTGTTATTTCTAAGACAAATTTTGTATTACGTGCACCTCATGATGTAAAAGGTTATTATGATGAATCAGGAGTTAATCTCTATTGGGAAAATATGTTTGCCGAAGATCCTTCAATATCTGGCTATCAGATTTTTCGTAGGCTAATCCCCGAAAATGATAATAAATCGACTGAGTTTAAACCTGTAATTGATTCTATACTTTCACCTAAACAAAATAATTTTACAGATCATCTAAACAAACAGTATGGTAAATTTCAATATGCTGTAAAAGCTCTTGATATTTTTGGTAATGTAAGTCCGTTCAGTAATAGCATTGATGTAAGTATTTTAAGAGAACCTGTATTAGCTCCAATTGGAATTTACGCAATGAGTGTTGATGAAGGTATAAAACTATTTTGGCAGTATTCCACTAATGCAAAGGTAAAGGAGTTTGTAATTCATAGATATCAGCGGGGTGAAGAGCCAAAAATGATTTCTACTATTCCTGCCGATAAGACATTCGAGTATATAGATAAAAATGTAAAAAGTGGGCAGTTATACTTTTATTATCTAAATACAGTGAGCAGTGATAATATTGTTAGTGATCAAAGCGAAGAAATTGGTATAAGAAAATAAAAACTATTACAGAGATTACTTATAATGAAAAATTCATTGAGTGTTCTTTTTAGTATAATAATTGTAAACGGATATCTATTTTCTCAAGAAAATATTACTCAACAAGAGGATACTACTACCTTTATACAAAAAAATATTAAAATAACTGGCGATGTGGGAGTATATGGTGAGTTGTATTCCATTAAAGGCCAACAAGGCAGGCGGCCAAAATCAACTGGAAGAATATTTATTAGACCCACAATAAGTTTATTTAATCTAATAAACATTCCTTTTGAATTTTTAATATCGAGCGAAGGTAGTTCTGCAAGACAAAATATAAATCAGTTTGGTATAAATCCGACTTGGGATTGGGGAAATTTACATCTCGGTGATTTTACTGAGGATTATTCACAATTTACATTAAGCGGAATAAATATTAGGGGATTAGGTTTAAACTTAACTCCAGGAAATTTTAGATTTTCAACCTCCTCAGGTTTTACACAAAGATCGGTTTCAGGAGGAGCCCAAGATGGATCTTTTAAAAGATTTTTGTTTGCGGCTAAATTAGGGTATGGTAGTGAAGAGTCAACTTATGTTGATCTAATTTTTTTACGTGCAAAAGATGAAATCGGATCACTTGATCAAAATGAAAAAAGTATTACTGTAATTTCTCCGAATGGAAATGATATTTTGGAAATCGGATCACTACAATCAATTAAATGGAATTCTTTTGGGATAACGGGCGGAATAAAAATTGAATTATCCAGAGATGGTGGTAATAGTTTTGAATTAATTTCGGATGCACAGCCAAATGTTGGATTCTATAATTATACTGTAACAGGACCAGCAGCATTTCAATGTATAATTAAAGTTAGTTCATCTGCTGATTCTTCTATATCAGATGTAAGTGATTTTACATTTACAATTGGAAGTGGAGTTACATCACAAATAGCTTCAAATTATAATAATGTAATTAATAATAACGCTGTTACACCTCAGGAAAACCTTATACTCGGATCCAAAGGCAAAATCACTTTTCTTGAAAATAAAGTTAGCTTTGAATTTGATGGAGGTGGAAGCGTTTTTACTAGAGATGTAAGGTCACAAGAACTTAATGTAGATTCAAGTGATGTTCCAGCTTTCCTCTCTAAAATTTATCGAATAAGAGTTGGATCGAACTATGATTTTGCTTTCAACACTTCTTTAAATCTTAATTTTCAAAATATTAATTCTAAAATAGGATATAAAAGAATTGGTCCGGGATATAATTCACTTGGAGCAAGTTACACATTAAATGACATTCAAGAATTTTCTGCGATGAATTCAATTAGAATATCATCTGTTGGTGTAACAATTGGATATATTCATCAGTCTGATAATTTAATTAAACAAAAACTTTTCACTACAGGTAGAGATATTATTAGTCTTGGTGCTGCAGCAATGATAACACAAAACTGGAGCGGTTCATTGTCACTCAATATTTTAAATATGAGTAACGATGCAGATTCACAATATATTAAAACTGATTTTAGCAGTCTAGTTTTGGGTACTACTCAAACTTTTATAATAGATCCGCAAGGTATATTTCGGAATATAAATTTTAATTACTCCTACCAGTCAACCAACAACAAATCATATCTATTGAATAATAATAAAACTGCGATTCATTCTTTAAATATTGGTTCTGGAATAGGGTTGTCCGAAAATTTTAGTGCAAATATTTCAGCAGGGTTAATAAATTCAAGCATCTTTGACACGACAAAAACCACAACTCAAAATTATGCTTTAATCTTTCAACACAATGGATTTACAAATAGATTAAATAGTACAGCAAACATAAGTGCAGCTTTTAGTGAAGAAAATTCTGCAATTAGATTAACTATTGGGTCCGGATATCAATTATCTATTATGGATAACATTTCAATTTCGATATCCTATTTAAAGTTTAAAGGAAATAATTATAAGGGAAGTAATTTTGATGAAGTGTTATCAAGCCTAAATTATTCACATCGCTTCTAGCTTACTGTTTGGTGTTCTTATTTAATTAATCACTCACTATTTATTTTGAAAGGATAACTTTTATAAGAATCTAACTCAATTATTTCTTATTTTTAAAGAAAAAATAAGGAAAAATATTATGCACCAGAAAAGTATTGAATTACTAAATAAGGCTATTGCTGATGAATTACTAGCTGTACATCAATATATGTACTTCCATTTTATATGTGATGATCAGGGTTATGATCTGCTTGCCGGATTATTTAAACGAACTGCAATTGATGAAATGATACATGTAGAAAAACTTGCTGAAAGAATTCTATTTCTTAAAGGTGATGTGGAAATGAAAGTTGGTGGAACTGTTCAACAGATAAAAGATGTTGCAAAAATGTTAGAAGTCGCTTCAAATATGGAGCAGGAAAGTGCACGCGATTATAACGTGTGGGCAAATGAGTCATCAGCAAATGCTGATTCTGCGACTAAACAAATCTTTGAAGGATTAGTTGCTGATGAAGAAAGACATTATGATCAATATGATACCGAATTAGATAATCTTAAAAGATTTGGCGATAGATATCTTGCGCTTCAATCCATCGAAAGAAGTAAAAATCTATCTACATCCGGAAGACCAGTAGAATAAAAATATTTTGTTTTCTTTGAGGCTGATTTTTCAATCAGCCTTTTTTATTTTAAAGATATGATTAATGAAATAACTGGAATAATTCTTTGCGGCGGTAAAAGCACTAGAATGCATAGTAATAAAGCGCTCTTAAAAATTGGCGGACAAACCATTATTGAAATAATAGTTGCTAAATTAAAATTATTATTTAGTAATGTAATAATCAGCGCAAATAACACAAATGAATTTGCCTTTCTAAATCTTCCAATTGTATCTGATGTGTTTGCTAACAAAGGTCCGCTTGCTGGAATTCATGCTTCATTAAAATTATCAAATACAGATAGAAATTTTATAATCTCTTGTGATACGCCCTTGATTTCTGCACAGATGATTGATTTTATTACAAATTATAATTCGGATAAAGAAATACTTCTGCCCAAAGCTAATGGTATGGTTCAACAGCTTTGCGGGGTTTATTCAAAATCGGTTGTTACTGAAATCGAAAAAATATTTACTCTTTCTGAAACTGATAAAAATATCAAAGGAAGTGTTTTTGAATTACTTAACAGTATTCCAACAGAAATCGTTGATGTTGGTAGTTTTCCATTTTACAATGAAAATATATTTTTTAATATGAATTCACCTGAAGATTATAATTACATTAAAAAGTATTTACAAAGTATAATGAAACCGATTTATAGAAATACTGTTTTAACTATACTTCTTTTTATTGTTGTTTATTTATCAGCAAATTATTTCAGTGAAAAATATTTTATTCACAGATCATTTAATGGCTGTGTGGATTGTCACGAAGATATGTTTGGTTTTGAACCATCACATTCGCCTGATATTGTGGGGTGCAACGGATGTCATTTAGGAAATCCAAATACAACAAATAAAAGTCTCGCGCATCAAAATCTCATTTTAATCCCAGGGAATGTTTCTGATGCTAAGAGAACATGCGGCGTAGCAAATTGTCATCCCGGAATTCCCGAGCGTATCGAAACCTCGATAATGAATACAATGAGCGGGGTAATATCTGTAAATCGTTATGCATTTGAAGAGATTGAAAAACCTGAAGGTTATTTTAATGTAAAAGAATTAACACAATCTAACGCTGATAATCATAACAGAAATCTTTGTGCATCCTGTCATTTAGGAAATGAGAAGACAGATTGGGGAGTTATCAGCGAGTTATCTCGCGGAGGAGGCTGCAATGCTTGTCACTTGAATTACAGCAATGAAGCAATTGAGCAGCTGAATAAATATCAAGATTCAAAATTAAAAATGAAAAATTCACAAAAAAGTGAATTTACTGAATATCAATTTCCCAAAATTCACCCTCAGTTGAGTCTAAATATTTCAAATAATCATTGTTTTGGTTGTCATAGCCGCTCAGGAAGAATATCTACAAATTATGAAGGATGGTATGAAACCCTTTTCACTGAAGGCGAAGTTAAAGGTAAAAATAATTTTAGACTATTAATGGACGGCAGGATTTTTCAAAAAACTAGTGATGATGTCCATCACCAAGCTGGAATGGAATGTATTGATTGTCATGTTTCGATTGAACTGATGGGAGATGGGAATTCTTATCAGCATATGGAAGCGCAAACAAGAGTGCAGTGCATCGACTGTCATTCGAAGGAAAAACGATCTATTAGTTACGACGAACTTGATTTTGAATCAAAAAAAATTGTTGATTTAAGAAATGCAAAAATTGAAAAGGAAAAATTTTTATTAACGGAAAAATCAAAAATACCTTTAGTTAATGCTTATATAAATTCTGCCAGTAAGAAATATCTAATCACAAAATCAAAAAACAAAAAATTATCTTTAAATCTACCTGCAAAAATATGTACTGAAGGAAAAGCCCATAGTAGATTATCCTGCAATAGCTGCCATACAGAGTGGGTTTCCCACTGCGTTGGATGTCATACAGAGTACGATCCAAATCTCGAAGGATTTGATTTACTTGATAATAAAGATATAGTTGGTAGCTGGAATGAAATACCAAGTGATTTTTATATAGATTATCCCGTTCTTGGTGTTAGAAAAGAAAAGAATGGTCGTGAAGTTATTGATACTTTTATTCCAGGAATGATTATGACGATTGATAAATTCAAAAATCCACGAAAAAAAATATTTAAAAGATTATTTGCTCCGACTTTTTCTCATACAATTAATAAAAAAGGAAGAAGCTGTAAATCCTGTCATATTAACCCACTTGCCCTGGGGTATGGGAAAGGGAAATTAAATTATTCGGATAAAGGAAAATGGAGTTTTGCACCTGAATATTCAAATCATCCAGAGGATGATCTGCCTAAAGATGCCTGGATTGGATTTTTAAAAACTAGAAATGAAACTTCAACAACTAGAATAAACACAAGACCCTTTACTGTTAAAGAACAAAAAATAATTTTACTGGTTGGGGCTTGCTTAACTTGTCATGAAGAAAATTCTGAGGTTATGAATCAAAGTCTTTATAACTTTGAAAAGGTTCTCCTGAGAATAAATAATAAATGCACATTGCCCTCCAAATAATTGTTAGCACTAAATTATTAGTCCGAATAATGATTCCATCAGATTCACAATTAATTTCATAATAATAATTCTAATTATTTAGAAACAAAACTTCTCATTTCTAAAGTCTGATAAAAAATATTTTTAATTCTTTAGAATATTGACAAAAATCAAAGAATTTAGTTGGCAATAAAGTTGGTATTTATAAATATCAACTTTTAGAAACAGTACTGTTTATGCTGAACGAAGTCCCAAACGAAGAACCAAAATATCCAATAAGAATTGCTGCAAAGATGTTGAACATCTCAGTTCATACACTCAGAATGTATGAAAAAGAAGACCTAATTCTTCCATATAAAAAATCAACAAGCCATCGTCTTTATTCAAAATCCGATATTGAAAGAATAAATTGCATTCGCTCTGCTATCAATGAATCTAAAATTAGTATTAATGGTATTAAAACAATCTACTCGATGATGCCCTGCTGGGAAGTAATCAATTGCAGTAAAGAAGATAGAAGCCGATGCAGCGCATATTTAAGACACAGTGGGCCTTGCTGGGCTGTTAAAGGGGAAGATACCATTTGTGCAGCTATAGAATGCAGAAACTGCACAGTATATCAGGATTATGGTGAGTGCGGCAGCATTAAGAATTTCATAAAAAATAAATTAAAGAGTTTATAATGAATTCATTATCAAGAAGAAAATTTTTGAAGATATCAGGAGCAACAATTGCAACTGCTGCAGTAATTGCTGGATCAGCTAAAACTTTAGTAAGTGCTGCAGAGAACTATACCAAGAAAAAAGGATTGGAGATAATACCAAGCTATTGCGATTTATGTTTTTGGAAGTGCGGATTATTAGCTTACGTAAAAGATGGTGAACTTTGGAAAGTTGAAGGAAATCCAAAAGATCCTTTAAGTAATGGAAGATTGTGCCCTAGAGGGACCGGCGGTGTTGGTTCACATTACGATAAAGAGAGGCTTAAATCTCCTCTAATCAGAAAGAGTGAACGCGGAGAAGAAAAATGGGTTGAAGTAACCTGGAATGAAGCGCTAGACCATATTGCGGATAAGATGAAAAAACTAAAAATTGATTATGGTCCCGAATCAATGGCACTTTTTTCTCATGGTATAGGCGGAACATTTTTCAAACATTTACTACATGCTTATGGTTCACCTAATGAAACTGCTCCGAGTTTTGCTCAGTGTAGAGGACCTAGAGAAGTTGGATTCGAATTAACATTCGGTGATGTAGTAGGTTCCCCTGAACGTACGGATATTGAAAACGCTAAATGTATTGTTCTTATTGGTTCTCATCTGGGTGAAAATATGCACAACACTCAGGTTCAGGAATTCTCACGCGCTATCGAAAAAAATGCTTCTATAATTGTTGTTGATCCAAGATTTTCTGTTGCCGCTGGAAAAGCAAAATACTATTTACCTATTAAACCAGGAACTGATATTGCATTACTGCTTGCGTGGATGTCTGTGATAGTGAATGAAAAACTTTATGATGTTGACTACATTACAAAATATGGATTTGGGTTTGAGCAATTCGTTGCTGAAGTATCTCAGTATTCTCCAGAATGGGCCTACATTGAAACAGGAATTGAACCGGATGTTATCCGAGAAACAGCTAGAGAAATGGCTCGATATAAACCTGCGACTCTCATACATCCTGGTAGACATGCAACCTGGTATGGTGATGATTCACAAAGAAGCAGAGCGATTGCATTGCTAAATGCATTATTAGGAAGTTGGGGAAGAAAAGGCGGATTTTATGTTCCTCACTCTTATTCAATTCCCAAATATCCATATGCTCCTTATCCAGAATTAAAGAAAGAACCACTTGATAATCCAGATAAAAAATATCCATTCGCGACAGGTGAACAGATATCTACTGGAATTAGGGAAGCCACAATCACCGGAAATCCATATCCAATTAAAGGATGGTTTATTTATGCAACTAATTTATTACAAGCATTACCAAATAGAGATGAAACTATTAAAGCTATACAGAATTTAGACTTAATGGTCGTAGTTGATGTAATACCAAGTGAAATAGCCGGCTGGGCTGATGTTGTTCTTCCTGAATCAGTCTATTTGGAAAGATATGACGATTTAAATGCTTCACCATTTAGAGAAAGTTTTGTTGGAATAAGACAACCGGTGGTAGAAGAACCAAATGATCAGAAACCAAATTGGTGGATGGCAAAAAAACTTGGTGAAAAACTGGGTTTGGGAGCATACTTCCCATGGAAGAATATTGATGAGTATTTAGATACAAGATTAAAATTAGCTGGTCATTCACTTGAAGAACTAAAACGTGAAGGAATAATAAAAGGTTCTGAGAAACCAATTTATTTTGAAGACGGTGCTGATTCAACATTCTGGACACCATCTGGCAAAATTGAGTTTTACTCGACACAATTAGCTGCCGCGGGTTTTGATCCAGTTCCGAAATACACAAAACATCCGGAACCACCAGCAGGATTTTTTAGACTTCTATACGGACGAGCGCCAGTACATACATTCAGCAAGACTCAATCAAATCCTTTGCTGGCAGATATGATGCACGAAAATGAGTTGTGGGTTAATGCCGATGTTGCCCGGAGATATGGGTTGAAAAACGGGGATAGAATTAAATTAAAAAATCAGGACGGAGTTATTGCCGATCCAATAAAAGTTAAAGCAACAGAAAGAATAAGACAGGATTGCGTTTATATGGTTCACGGATTCGGTCAAAAGTCCAGACAACTAAGAAGCACTTATAAAAAGGGTGCAAGCGATGCAGAACTAGTTACAAAGTATAACACTGATCCTTTGATGGGTGGAACTGGAATGAACGTAAACTTTGTAACTTTTGAGATGGAGGTTTAAAATGGCAAGATACGGAATGGTAATAGATACTCGTAAATGTGTTGGATGTCAGGATTGCGTTATCGCGTGCAAGACAGAAAATAATATTCCGGAAGGTTACAATAGAGATTGGATTGTCACTGAATCAAAGGGAAAATTTCCTGATATCCAAATGGAAATAAGAACAGAGAGATGTAATCATTGTTCTGAGACTCCTTGTGTTAGTTGTTGCCCAACTGGTGCAAGTCATATACACGATGTCGGCGGTGTTGTACTTGTTACGCACGATGTTTGTATCGGTTGCAAAGCTTGTATTGAGGCTTGTCCATACGATGCAAGATTTGCTCATCCTGATGGATATGCAGATAAATGTACATTTTGTATTCACAGAGTTGAAAAAGGTGAGAATCCTGCCTGTGTTGAGGTGTGCCCAACTTATTGTATGTACTTCGGTGATTTAGATGACCCCAACAGCGAAGTAAGTAGACTGATTCAATCGCGAAAATGGCATGTTAATCTTCCAGAAGCAGGAACACAGCCAAATATTTATTATTTAGTTTAAGGATTTTAAGATGATTACCGAAATTGTTGAATTAACAACAACCAGAAACAATCCTCACGTTGATCCTGTAATGGCAATGTGGGAATGGCAAATCCCAGTTTACCTTTTTCTTGGAGGAATGGTTGCTGGAATGATGATTATAGCGGGTTACTTTATATTTAGTGGAAGACATAAAGAAAGTAATTGCTCCTGCTTTTTCATACCAATTGTTAGTATTGTGTTATTAAGTCTCGGAATGTTCGCATTGTTTTTGGATTTATCACACAAGCTTTATGTCTGGAGACTTTATACAACATTTCAATTCAGTTCCCCAATGTCCTGGGGTGCTTGGATACTAATATTAGTTTACCCCGCGTTGATTGCTAACATTCTAATTCGTCCTACAAAATGGATGACTGCTAAAATTCCAAAACTCGCTGAATATTCGAAAAAAGTAAATGAGCATCCATTTCTGGTTAAGAACATTGGCATAACAAATATGATTCTTGGAATGATGCTAGGTGCATACACAGGAGTTTTATTAAGTACAATGGGTTCACGCCCTTTATGGAATACATCCTTGCTTTGGGTGTTATTTTTAGTTTCTGGATTATCAGCTGCAGCAGCATTTGTGCATTTATTTGCAAAGAATAAATATGAGAGCGAATTACTTGCAAAAGCCGATAACGGATTTTTAATTATTGAATTATTTGTTTTTGTAATGATTTTTCTTGGATTGCTTTCATCAGCAAAACCGCATATTGAAGCAGCACACCTTTTATTAAATGGAGCATATGCACCTGTATTTTGGGTTTTTGTAATTGGAATTGGAATAATAGTTCCACTTTTCATTCAGCTTTTAGCTGTAAATCATAAAATACGACACACGGCAGTTGCTCCCATCCTGGTAATTCTCGGTGGATTGATTTTAAGATTTGTAATTGTTTCTGCTGGTCAATACAGCCATTGGTTTAACGTACATTTTAATTAAGGGAGATTTATTAAATGACATCTATATCAAAAACTATAACACAAGCTTTTGAAAAGGATGAAAGTCATGTTCATCTTGAAATAAAAGCAAAACCTTATTCAAATCCATACCTGGTTGGTATCGGGCTTGGACTTGTGCTGCTTGCAGCTTTTGTAATTATGGGAAGAGGTTTAGGAGCTTCAGGTGCGGTTTCCACAGCAGTTGCTGTAACTGTAAATACAGTTGTACCATCACACGCGGCAAATAATCATTTTTATTCTGAATATTTAGGTGATGGAAAAACAAGTCCATTTAAAGATTGGCTTGTATTTGAAGTGCTTGGAGTAATTGTTGGTGGTTTTATTTCCGGTTCTCTTGCACATCGGGTGAAAAAGGCTGTTGACAGAGGACCTCAAGTTTCAAATCGAACCAGGTTGATTTACGCATTTGTTGGCGGTGGTTTGATGGGAATTGGAGCAAAGCTCGCACGTGGGTGCACAAGTGGTCAAGCATTATCTGGAGGTGCATTACTTAATCTAGGAAGCTGGGCATTTATGATGATGGTTTTTGCCGGCGGATATGCAGCCGCTTATTTTATAAGGAGACAATGGTTATGAACGCACCACTTTATAAATTTAATATGTTTGGATTTGACGTAAGCTTGATAATTGCTTTTGTAATTGGAATTGGTTTTGGATTTATGCTAGAGCGAGGTGGTTTTGGAAGCGCACGAATACTTGCTGCACAATTTTATTTAGGAAATATGCGTGTTCTAAAAGTAATGTTTACAGCAATTGTAACTGCAATGCTTGGGATATTTTATCTATCTGTTATAGGATATGTTGATTTATCACTTATCTATATAAGCAACACCTACATACTACCACAAGTTCTTGGTGGATTAATTCTTGGTGTTGGATTCGTTATTGGCGGATATTGTCCGGGTACTTCTATGGTGGCTTTTTCAACAGGTAAATTAGATGGACTGGTTTATGTGCTTGGAGTAGCATTTGGAATATTTGTTTTTGGTGAAATGTTCCCGATGCTTGAAGACTTTTTTAATTCAACAAATATGGGTCCCCAGACTCTACCTTCATTTTTTGGATTGTCATATGGTTTTGTCGTATTCCTTGTTGTCGTGATGGCAATTGGAGCTTTTGCAGCCGCAGAGTGGAGTGAGAAGAAATTTGCACATAGAAATCCGGAGAAAAATTTATGAAAAAGTTTTTCTCAAATTTATCAACAAATAAAAAATTAGTTTTATTAGCTGTTTTATTAGGCGTGTTTGCTTTAATTGCAGGGAATCCATACGGCGGCACCTCAATTAAAGTAAATGAAAAAGATATTGCTCTATCAACGGTTGGAAATTCTGATAAAGTTTCGGTAACAGATCTAGCTGATTGGATAATTAAAGCTAAATCAGATTTTGAACTTGTTGATTTACGCAGCGAAGAAAAATACAGCGAGTATACCATTCCAAATGCACGATGTATTCCATTACCTCAAATATCTTCATCAGAATTATTAAGAAATCAAAAAATAGTTTTATTCTCTGATGATGATATCACTGCATCTCAAGCATGGTTTATATTAAAAACAAAAGGTTACAAAGGCGTTTACATACTCGATGGCGGTTTGGATGCGTGGAAAGAAAAAGTTCTTTTTCCAAAAGCACCTGTAAACGGAAGTAAAGAAGCTCAAATGCAATTTGAGAAAATGAAAGAAGTTGCAAAATATTTTGGCGGGCAGGCTCAAACAGATTCTACAGCTGCAGAATCCAAGCAACAGATCAAACTTCCAACAGTCAATCTAAACAATACAAATGTAGTAGTGCCTAAAGGAAAAAAGAAAAAAAGAGAAGGGTGTTAGTTTGTTATAACTCAGTTTAATAAGAACTATAATTAAAAAATCATACTTAAATTAATTAGAAGGGTGAGAGATGAAAAAAGTATTAATTGTTATTTTAGTAATGATTGGATTTACAATCCAGACAACATTTGCAACAGACGGTTACTATCGTCATGGTTATGGCATTAAATATTCAGCACTTGCTGGTTCAGGTGTTGCCGTATCATTAAGTTCACTTGGTGCAATTACAAATCCTGCGTCCATTTCAAATCTCAACAATGGATTTGAAATTAACGCCTCTTATTTTAGTCCGGACAGATATTACGAAGTTAGTGGCAATCCAAGTATGTTTCCAGGAACTTTCGGTTTAATGCCAGGCAAAGTTACAAGTGATCAAAAAGGATTTATATTCCCAACTCTGGGTGCTAATATGAATCTTACAGAAAAGTTCTCGATTGCCTTATCACTTTATGGAAATGGCGGTATGAACACTGATTATCCAACAATGACTTTTGGTGAATCTTCTTCGCCCGGAACTGGTGTAAACATTGAACAAATGTTTGGTAACCTTTCTTTTGCTTATAAGCTTAATGAAAAACACTCTCTTGGTGTTGCAGGTATAGTTGGATGGCAAAGGTTTGCTGCAAAAGGATTGGGTATGTTCGGTGCGATGGGATTTTCAGGTGACCCTGCAAATCTAACAGGTAATGCTCATTCAACAGCGCTTGGTTTTGGATTTAAAGTTGGATACCAGGGACAATGGTTAGAGAATCTAAGATTCGGTATATCTTATCAATCTAAAATCTATATGAGTGAATTTGAACGTTACGCAGGCTTATTTGCACAAGCAGGTGATTTTGATGTTCCTGCAAATTGGCAGGCTGGTTTTGCAATAACACCTGGCGATTGGAAATTTATGTTTGATGTAAAACAGATACTTTACAGTCAGGTTAAATCAATTGCTAATCCAATGCTTCCAAACTTAATGATGGCACCGCTTGGTGCTGAAGAGGGCGCTGGCTTTGGTTGGAAAGATATTATTGCGATTAAATATGGTGTCATGTATTCTGGATTCTGCGGATGGGATTTAATGGCTGGATATTCATTTAATCAAAATCCTGTAACTGAAGAAAATATAATGTTTAACATACTTGCTCCTGCCGTAATTCAAAATCATTTAACTTTCGGAGTTACGAAGCAATTGAACAATAAGAATGAAATTACTTTAGCATTTATGTATGCATTTGAAAATTCACTTAAAGGTCCAAATCCATTGGATGCTCCAAATCAACAATCCATTGAAATCGGAATGAAACAATGGCAGGTTGAAGTTGGATATGCATTCAGCAGTTTCTAATTAAATTTTTACAGGGCAGAGAAGGGCATCAATTTGATGCCCTTTTTATTAAATAATAAACAAGGGAGAGTCTATGAAAAAATTATTTGCACTTCTGATTATTTCAGGTTTACTATCTTTTTCTTTTGCTGCTGATCACGGTATGTACATGCTAACGGTTAAAAACATTAAAGGTGATTATAACACTGTTTATGATCAAGTAAAGCAATCAATTTTAACTGCAGGATTTAAAGTATTAGCTGAGAGAGAAATTACAACACCAGATCGAGTTAAAAAGGATAAAAAAAATCTATGTGGATATAAAGGAAAACTACTAGTTTTTACAAATGATGAATATGTTAAAATGCTTACTTCATTTGGAAATAAATATCTAGTCGCTTCAATGCTTAGGGTTGGAATACATGAAACCAATGAGGGAATTCAAGTTATAATTGCTGATCCTGAAACTATTAATAGAATTATTTTTAATGATTTAAAAGATGATCAGTACAATAAAGTTGTAAAGAATACACTGCCGTATAAAAATAAAATTGTGGATGCGCTTCATTCTCTAAAGATTGGTACAAATGTAAAAGAAGCAAGAGAACCTAAACGCACTACAGATGATTTGCGCGAGGCTTCTAAAGATATGTTTATGATGGTAGGCGATATGACATTTTTTGAAGATGAAGATCAGTTCCCAGAAATATATTCCCAGAAAAATGATGTGAGTGTTGATGGATTAGAAAAACTAAAACAGAAACTTTATTCAAATATTAAAAACTTTACTCCAAACCAGGAAGACAAAGATTACAGATGGACAGCTGATCCAAAAGAAGATTTAAAATGGAAAGTTGTCGGCGAAGTTTATTCACCCGATAAAAAAGCAATTCTTTTTGGACTCAGTAGAAACAGAACAGAAGGCGTTTCTTTTTATATAGTAGGGGATGAGACAAAAGAAAATAGCTGTCCCGGACTAGACCATTTAACAGCATATCCTATTGAAGTGCTTTTAATGATAAAAGATGATCAAATTGTTGTTCACACACCTAGACAAATGCTTCGAATGGATATGTATTTTTGGGATGCAGGAATGGCCGCTTTTATGGATCATATGAGTATGCCCGGTATTCTAGATGAATCAATTTATAAGGCTCTATTTGCTAAGGAAAAAGATTAGTTATTAGAAAATAGATATCAAGTTTGAGTTTCACGTTCATTTATTTTCAGAATAAAGAATGCGCAAATTAAATATCTACGTTAGAAAGGCTCCCAAATTCAAATTTATTTTATACCTAAATAAATTATCTGCTTAAAATTAAAATAATAGAATTTGGCAGTGATAGTTTGATGAATTTTTACTAAGTTTGAATTGTGGTTAGCAGAAAGTCCTCCCCCAAGCTTTTTGTTAACTCAAGACCCTGCAGCTTCGGTTGCAGGGTTTCTTTTTATATATGTTTATTTAACAATGAATAATATTAGCCATTTGAATAATATTTGAAATTAACAAAAATGAATAATTAAATAATGATACATTTTTTTTAAAAACAATAACAATTTTAAAAACCCAACTAGAACATGTATGGCTTAATAGTTGTTCATCATCCGAAAAAATATTCGATAAATAAATTCGGAGGAGATAAATAGTGCACTACATACCGACGGTCTATGATGACAGAGTCGGGGGAACTGATGATTTTAGTCGAGAAGTAAGAGGTGAAATAGTAATTCATAAAATAAACTTTCCGAGGGCTACATTCAAAGAAGCACAGTATATTCAGGGATATAATACTTGCTGATATAAATAAGAAAAATTTGAAAATGATTATTGATTTGAGTGAATCTGAATACATTGACTCAACCTTTCTGGGCGCATTAGTAATAGTACTTAAGAAAATTGCTGAGGCTGGCGGGGAAATTAAATATGTAAAACCAACACCTAGTGCGCTTGCATTAATAAAATTGACTGGCCTTTACAGTGTATTTAATTTGTACCACAGTGCTCAAGATGCAATCGAAAGCTTTGAATATCCTTTACTTGAGACATTGTAATTAAACAAATACTAATAAAATAGTATATCACTAATTTATTTTACACTTCCCGGTACTTTCAGTGCCAGGTTTTTTGCCAAATTATTAATTGGTACTTATTGAAAATTATAATTTCATATCAATTATTTATCCAATACATCATCAACCCAGCTCATAGCGGCCATAGTGGGTGGTAATCCAATTGTTGGTAAAGCTAATAAAACCGTCTGTCTTATTTCTTCTTTTGTAATTCCAAGTTCAATTGCTTTTCGTGTGTGGGAATGCACAGCACCTTCTAATCCTGCTCCAGTTGAAATAGCAAGTTTTATTAAAGATCTAGTCTTATCTTCAAGCGGACCGGAAGAGTGTACCGCTTTCCCAAGTTGTTCATAAGTTTCTGCAACTGCAGGGTAATCATTTTGAAACTTTTCAAATCGTTTTGGTAATTGTGGCATAATAACTCCTATTTAATTAATATTAAATAATAAAATGATGTTGATAAAAAATAATGAATTCTTTTTAATCCTTTTTTATTCTTTGAATTTTTCCAGCAATAAGATACAACTTTTCTAAATTGAGGGAATAGAGTAATAATCTCATCAATCTCTTTTGCATAGGTAGATTTTTTGCTTGATAAATATTTATTAAATATATTTTTTACTATCGGCGCAAGAAGAATATACCAGATTAATGTTAGCAGGATAGACCTAATAATCATTATCATAACATCTATGGCAACAATATCAGTCTTAGCAGGGAAGAGGTATGTGTAGATTAGAACGGTTATTAAAATACCGAGAATAACGATTCCAGTTGGGCGTAAAAGCCAGCTTTTCTTTTTTCTTTTTTTGTCTTTGTGGGGAATATTATTTTCTGATTCATCCAAAATATCTTTTGGAATCTGCTCTGAATAGTATTTTATTTTTCTTGAAAGTCTTCCAGCATAAATCCCTATAAATATTCCTGCTAATATGTGTATCGATACATAAGTCCCTATCAATAAATATCCGTAATGTAAATCGGAATTGATACCTAAGCTTAAATATTCTTCTAATACTTGATTTATAAAAATGTTAATCGACTTCCACAAAGTATTTCCAAATAATATTGTAAGCACTACAATTTTTTGTATCCCTGAAAAAAACAATGTTAAAATTCCAAGTAGCAGTGCAGATGTACGATAAAATCTTTTTGAAAAAAATAACAAGTATCCGAGCAAACCTTGTAAACTAACTGCAAAATAAGCAGTTAAAGGGGAATGAGGACTTACCAATGCTTTTATTAAAATCACAATTATTGTTGATTTAATAATTTCCTTGCTGTTTTTTGAAACCAATGCAATCAAAGAAATAAATAGAACCGCAGCAGCATTTATAAATAGTCCGCGAAAGGGAATTGTGAGGGCATGAAGTATACCGCCAAATGCAGATTCGCTGAAAGCCCAAAGTGCTGTTAATTTAAGAACAGATATTTGATTATCATAAAAATCTTTGTCGGATTCAGAAATCATGTTATTTACAAGATTCAAAATTACTTTTCAAGTTTGTCAGTCCAGGAAATTATTCCTTCTTCAAGATGATGAATATTTGTAAAACCCTGTTCTAGCATAAATACTCCGGCATGATAACTTCTGTTTCCGCTTCTGCAATAAATGTAATACTTTTTTTCTTTATCCAACTTTGTAATTTTTTCAGAAAAAGTTGGATTGTAAATATCGATTAACAGAGAATTTGGAATATGTCCATCATTAAATTCTTGAGGTGTGCGTACGTCAATTATAACAGCCGAATTATCATTTATAATTTTATCAGAAAAGTCAGGTGCACTAAGATTTATAACATCGTTCATTTTTATCCAACTATTTATTGCAAAATTTGAATGCAAATATAGAATAAAAATATTTCAAGAGATAAAAAAGTTCAAAAACATCTCTTATTTGAATAAAATAATTAGATTTACTTCAATATGACTCACAAGTCATAAAAGTGAGCTAATTCATTTCATTTTTTTGATATGCTCTATATATTTGCCCACCAAAAGCAACTAATCAGGATTATTTTTTTATGACTAACAAATATCAAATTGCTATTCTCGGTGGTGGTCCGGGTGGATATGTCGCTGCCATAAGAGCAGCACAATTAGGATTTAAAACAGTTGTAATTGATAAGGATAATTTAGGCGGAATTTGTTTGAATTGGGGCTGTATTCCAACAAAATCACTTCTCAAAAATGCTGAGATTTTTGATAATGTTAAGAATCATGGTAAGGAATTTGGAATCTACACAAAAGAACTTTCCTTTAATTTTAATGAGATAATTCAGAGGAGCCGCGACATTTCTGATAGGATTACAAAAAATGTAGAAATGCTTGTTAAGAAAAATAAGATTGACAGGATTCGAGGTTTTGGTAAACTAATCAGTCAAAATAAAATTGCAATTTTAGATAAAGATGGTAAACAAACAGACAACTTAACTGCAGACAATATCATTATTGCAACAGGTGCACGCCCAAAAGCATTTCAAAACATTCCCATCGATAGAAAAAATATAATAACAAGTACAGAAGCAATGAATCTTCCCGAACAGCCAAAGGAATTAATTATTATTGGCGCAGGAGCGATTGGAATTGAGTTTGCGTATTTCTATTCAGTTTTGGGTACAAAGGTAACTGTAATTGAAATGCTTGATAATATTTTACCTGTTGAAGATGTTGAAGTATCTCAGGCACTTGAAAAGACCTTTAAGAAACGCGGAATTGAAATCTATACTAAAACAATGGTCGAAAAAGCTGAAGTAAAAGGCAAAAAAGTTTTGGTCACCATAAATCAAAACGGACAGAAAAAAGAATTAAGCGCTGATAAAGTTTTAAGTGCAATCGGTGTAACTGGAAATGTTGAAGGATTTGGATTAGAAGAATTGGGAGTCGAACTATACAAAAATCATATTAAGGTTGATAAAAAAACATATCAAACAAATGTAAAAAACATATACGCAATCGGAGATGTTATCGGTCCGCCATGGCTTGCGCACGTCGCATCCGCAGAAGGGATTCATTGTGTTGAATCAATAAAAGGAATTAAAAATCCTGAAATTGATTATGAAAATATTCCAGGGTGTACATATTGCCAGCCCCAAGTTGCAGGTGTTGGATTAACTGAGGCAAAAGCACGCGATCTCGGTTACGATCTTAAGATTGGTAAGTTTCCATTTATGGCAAGCGGAAAAGCTTTTGCTGTCGGCGAGCGTGAAGGCTTCGTAAAATTAATATTTGATGCTAAGTATGGGGAACTTTTGGGCGGTCATATTATTGGAAGTGAAGCAACGGAACTAATTGCAGAGGTTGCACTTGCACGTGCAATGGAAGCAACAGGACATTCGATAATAAAGACTGTGCACGCTCATCCAACTCTTTCGGAATCAATTATGGAAGCCGCTGCTAATGCATATGGCGAGGCGATCCATATTTGATTAAAAATGGAAAAAATAAAATGTTATTTCGACCGAAGAGAGAAATTTGTTTTTAGATCGTATAAGATTTCTCAGTCCAAGACCTGTCTGCCGACAGGCAGGCTCCATCGAAATGACTGATACAAATGTAAAATATAAAGAGTGAATAAAGAAAACAGAAAAGTAATTTATTGTGATTTAGACACAATTGATTACAAAGAAGCATGGGATTTACAAAAGAAAATTCATCAGCTTAGAGTAGAAAATAAAATTGATGATATTTTTTTTATGCTCGAACATCCGCACACTTATACTCTTGGTAAAACTGCGGATAAACAAAATTTAATTGGTGATGAAAAATATTTAAGTAAAAATAAAATTTCAGTTTATGATATTGATCGTGGTGGAGATATTACATATCACGGGCCGGGACAAATAGTTGGTTATCCAATAATCAGTCTAACCAATTGGCAGCAGGATACACACAAATATTTAAGAGCAATTGAAGAGGTCATTCTTCAAGTCTGTGGAGATTACAGTTTGATGGGAAGTAGAGTTGATAAATACACAGGTGTTTGGATCGAAGATAGAAAAATTTGTGCGATTGGAATTAAAGTAAGTCGCTGGATAACAATGCATGGATTTGCGTTTAATGTTAATACTGATTTGAAATTGTTTAATGGAATAATTCCATGCGGAATCTCCGATAAAGCTGTTACCTCTTTGAGCATAGAATTAAAAAGAGAAACAAAAACATCTGAAGTAAAAGAAAAAATTATTCATCACTTTAGTAATATTTTTAATTATGATCAAATTGAATTTAAATCGAAAGATGAAATATTAAGTTTAGTTTCCTAAAACAATAAGGTTTTTTAATGGCAAAGAAAACATCATCAACACAAAAAAAATCGAAAGAAAAAAGTTCGATTAAACCAACTAACAGAAAAAATGAAACGGTAAAAGTTGGTAAACAAGAATTTACAAAAGACAAATTATTGCAAGTTTTAAAAACGATGTTGCGAGCGCGAACTGTTGATAATAAGGCAATGAACTTACTCCGTCAGGGAAAAACTTTTTTTCACATTGCGGGCGCTGGTCACGAAGCTGTTCAACTGGCAATTGGTTTATCGTTAGATCCAAAGAAAGATTGGTTGTTTCCTTACTACCGTGATTTGGCAACTGTATTAACAGCTGGTCTTACTCCGGAAGAAGTTTTCCTCGGCACTTTTGGAAAAGCAGATGACCCGGCGAGTGGTGGAAGACAATTACCGGTTCATTGGGGTTCTAAAAATTTTAATCTGCCTTCACAATCATCTCCAACCGGAACACAATTTTTGCAAGCTGTTGGTACGGCAATGGCTTCGGTTAAAAGGGGAGAGAGAAATATTTCTTACGTAAGCAGCGGCGAAGGAACTACTTCGCAAGGTGAATTTCATGAAGCTGTAAATTGGGCCAGTCGTGAGAAACTACCTGTACTTTTTGTAATTCAAAATAATAAGTATGCAATCTCCGTTCACGTTTCGAATCAAACCGGTGGTAAAGACAATTCCATTGCAGAAATGATGGAAGGATTCCATAATCTTCATCGTGCAAGAATTGATGGCACGGACTTTTTTCAATCATATGAAAAAGTTCAGGAGGCAATTGAATACATTAAAAGCGGTAAAGGGCCTGCTCTCATTGAAGCGGATGTTGTGCGATTAGAATCTCATTCATCTTCGGATGATCAAAAAAAATATCGTGACAAAAGAGAACTTGAAGAAGATTTAAAAAAATGTCCAATTGAAAAATTTGCTCTAGTATTAATGTCAAAGGGATATATAAATCAAAAAGAGTATGATGATTTAAAGATTAATATTAATGAGGAAATAAGCCAGGCTGCTGATAAGGCTTTGCAGGCCGCTGATCCAAAAACCGAAGATGCGATCAAATATGTTTTTGATGAAAGTGGTTTTAAAGAATCTTTGAATTATGAATCAACTACACCAAGTGGAAACAAAATTGTAATGGTTGATGCAATTAATCACGCATTGCACGAAGAGATGGAAAAAAATCCAGAGATGTTCATCTTCGGTGAAGATATTGAAGATGGAAAAGGCGGCGTCTTTACAGCAACTAAAGGTTTATCAACCAGGTTTACTAAAAAAAGAGTTTTCAACTCGCCCTTAGCTGAAGCAAGTATAATGGGAGTAGCAGTTGGTATGTCATTAACTGGAATGAAGCCTGTTGTTGAAATTCAATTTGGCGATTACATTTTTCCCGGATTTATGCAAATGAAAAATGAAATGGCACCAATGCGGTATCGCTCTAATAATTCATGGTCTGCACCTGTTGTTACTCGTGTTGCTGTTGGCGGATACATTCACGGTGGTTTGTGTCATAGTCAAAATATTGAAGCATTCTTTTCACACATTCCAGGAATTTTTATCGCGTATCCTAGTAATGCAGCGGATGCAAAAGGATTACTTAAAACAGCATGCAGAATTAAAGATCCGGTTTTATTTTGCGAGCATAAAGGATTATACAGGCAAAGTTTTGCAATCACACCGGAACCCGATGAAAATTATTTATTACCTTTTGGCAAAGCAAAGGTTGTAAAAGAAGGAACAGATGTCACAGTTGTTTCCTGGGGAATTTCATTATCGGATTCAATGATTGCTGCAAAGAAATTGGAAGATGAAGATTTCTCTGTTGAAGTAATTGACATTAGAACAATTGTCCCTTTAGATGAAGAAACAATTTATAACTCGGTTAGAAAAACTAACAAAGTAATTGTTATTCACGAAGACACAATGTTTGGTGGATTTGGTGCTGAAATTGTCGCACGTATTGCTGATAATTGTTTTCAGCATCTTGATGCACCAGTAAAAAGAATTGCTGCAAAAGATGCACATATCCCTTACGCACCAATTTTAGAAAATGCAGTTCTGCCGAGTCGTGATGATATTTATAGAGGAATAAAAAATTTACTTAAGTATTAATAAGTCATTTTATAAAATGATAAGAGTTATATCAATCTGTATTAGAGTTCAGATTTCTCGTTTTGCTCGTTATGACTCTATAATTAAAAATTGAATCTTGAAAATTTAGAATTAAACATTTGTGAATAGGAGTTTTGTATGGATATAATAATGCCGAAAATGGGTGAGAGTGTTAATGAAGGCACAATCATAAAATGGCATAAAAAAGTTGGCGATGCTGTTAAGCGTGATGAAATTATTTTTGAGATCAGCACTGATAAAGTTGATACTGAAATTCCTGCCGCTGAAGCTGGCGTCCTTTCTGAAATATTAGTTAAAGAAGGTGATACTGTTGAAGTTGGAACTGTTGTGGCAAAAATAAACACAGGTGGAAAAGAATCCACACAAACTCCCATTGCAAAAGAGGAACCCAAAAAAATAGTTGAAGAAAAAGTTGAGCAAATTTCTGAGCCCATCAAACAACAATCAGAAACAATACCTTCAAATGGAAATGTAATAGAAATTGCTATGCCCAAAATGGGTGAATCTGTGATGGAAGGAACCATTATTAAATGGTATAAAAAAGTTGGTGATGCAGTTAAAAAAGATGAAACAATTTTTGAAATCAGTACAGATAAAGTGGATACTGAAATTCCTTCCCCAGAAGCCGGAACTTTAACAGAAATTCTTGTTGGAGAACAGGAAACAGTTGAAGTTGGAACAATCGTAGCAAAACTTGGAGTTGGAGGCGATGTTAAAGTTTCTCAGAAGGACACTCAAGAGAAAGTTCAAGTTCAGACACAATCTGAAGTTGCGATGCATGATAATTTTTCAAAAGAAATTGATATCAGACCAAAAGAAAAGGGAGCAGGTGCATCATTTTATTCTCCTCTAGTTCTAAATATCGCGCAAAAGGAAAATGTTAGTTTTGATGAACTGCAAAATATTATTGGTACGGGATTGGATGGAAGAGTATCTAAGAAAGATATTCTTAATTATATCGAAAAAAGAAAAGCTGGTAAGGTCTCAGTATTAAGGTTCAAGAATAAAGAGAAAAGTCAGACAGACAACTCCTTCATTTGTTCCATCAACATCTCAAACAGTTTATAATGCTGCTGATGTTGAAAAAATTCCAATGGATAATATCCGGATGAGAATTATGGATCACATGGTTCATAGCCGCGATACATCAGTTCACGTTACTGGTTTGATAGAAGTTGATATGACCCGCATTCATAATTTTATCTCAGCAAATAAAGAAGAGATAATGAAAAATGAAAATGCCAAAATAACTTACATGGCTTTTATAGCTGATGCTGTTGTCAAATCATTAAAAAAATATCCGCTTGTAAATTCAAGTATTGATGGCAATTCAATTCTGCAAAAGAAATTTATTAATCTTGGCATTGCTGTTGCGATTGAACCAACCGGTTTAATCGTACCAAATATTAAAGGTGCCGGAGATAGAAATGTAGTTGGATTAGCAAAAGCAATTGCTGATTTAGCTAATCGTGCAAGAACAAAAAAATTAACTCCTGATGATATTTCAAACGGAACTTTTACAATCACAAATTATGGTGTCTTCGGTACTATATTTGGAACGCCAATAATTAATCAGCCAGAAGTTGCGATACTTGGAGTTGGTGCTGTGCAGAAAAAACCAGTTGTAATTGAAGTTGATGGTTCTGATACTTTTGCAGTAAGACATATTATGGCTCTAACACTATCGCATGATCACAGATTAGTTGATGGAATGTTAGGCGGATTGTTCTTGAAAAATATAAAAGAAACTCTAGAAAACTTTGAAGGCGTTTTGAACTAATCAGTTGTAAGAAATAATTATTATTAAATCATCAGATGATAAAATCAGAAATAAAAAATAATATCGGAATAATTTTTCTTGCACGACCAGAAAAACGAAACGCATTAAATCCTGTTTTAGTAAAGAGTTTAAAGGACATTCTGATCGAATTTGTCAAGAATGATGTTGTAAAATCAATAATCATCACGGGTGAAGGGAATTCATTTTGTGCCGGTGCTGATTTAGAATATTTAAAAAGCATTTCAACAAATTCCACTATAGAAAATTACTCTGATTCAAAATCACTAGCTGAATTATTTATAATGATTTATGAATATCCAAAACCTACTATTGCAGCAGTTAATGGTGCCGCAATTGCTGGCGGTTGCGGGCTTGCATCTGTTTGTGATTTTATCGTGGCACATCCTGAAAAAAGTAAATTTGGCTATAGCGAGGTAAAAATTGGATTCATTCCAGCTATAGTTTCAATCTTTTTAATTAAAAAAGTTGGTGAGGGTTTGGCCAAACAATTGTTATTAGAAGGTGATAATATTTCCGGACAACGAGCATATGAACTAGGCTTTGTAAACTATTTAGCCGAAAATGTTATGGATGAATCGATTAGTCTGGCTAAAAATATTAATAAAAATTCTGTGGAAAGTTTAAAACTTACGAAGCAGATAATAAATAATATTTCAAATCTTTCCGCAAAAGAAGCTGTAAATTATTGTATTGGATTAAATACAATTAGCAGATCAACAAATGATTTTAAAAATGGAATTGAAAAATTTCTAAACAAGGATAAATAATGGATTTAAAATTTCATATTAGAAACATAAAGGATTTTCCGAAAGAAGGAATTATGTTTCGCGATATCACCACTCTTTTAAAAAATCCTGAAACCTTAAATTATACGTTGGAACAGCTTTTAAATTTTATCGATGGAAAAAAGATAACCAAAGTAGTTGGAATAGAATCACGCGGATTTATTTTTGGATCGCTGCTTGCACATAAACTTAATTGTGGATTTATTCCTGTTCGCAAACCTGGCAAGCTTCCCGCAGAAAAAGTATCAATTGCATATTCACTGGAATACGGCGAAGACAAGCTTGAAATGCACAAAGATGCAATCCAGCCAGGTGATAAAATTCTGGTGCATGATGATTTACTCGCTACTGGTGGCACAATGAATGCAGTTTGTCAATTGATTGAGCAGCTTGGCGGTGAGATTGTACAGGTTTCTTTTATTGTTGAACTTTCATTTTTAAAGGGGCGTGATAAATTAAAATCTTATGATGTTCGATCAATTGTTGATTATACAAATGAAGATTAAAGACAAATTCAATATTGAAAGAAGTACAATTCATAAAAAATAACTCGGAACGATGGCGGGAAGTTGAATTATTCCTTTCTAAAAAAACATCGTTTAAAGATCCAGATAAATTGGCTGAGTTATTCATACAGTTAACAGATGATCTTTCCTATTCTAAAACATTTTATCCGCAAAGTAAAACCACACAATATCTAAACAGTTTAACTTCAAAAGTTCATCAATCTGTTTACAAGAATAAAAAAGAAAAACGCAGTAGAATATTTTCATTTTGGAAGTATGAACTGCCGGAAATCTTTTTTGCCAGAAGAAAAGAATTATTAATTTCATTTATCGTATTTTTTGTTGCAGTTTTAATTGGCGTTGTTTCATCTGCGGGTGATACAGGATTTGTTCGATTGATTCTCGGTGACAGTTACGTTAATATGACCCTTGAGAACATTGATCAGGGTGATCCTCTCGCGGTGTATAAAAAGATGAATGGTGTTGATATGTTTATGGGCATTACGTTTAATAACATTCGTGTTTCATTCTATGCATTTATGTCAGGTTTACTGCTTTCCGTTGGAACGATTATGCTTTTGCTTTACAACGGAATTATGCTCGGAACATTTCATCACTTTTTCTTTGAACGTAATTTATTTTTTGAATCATTATCAATAATTTGGATTCACGGAACGATTGAAATATCATCTATCATTATTGCGGGGCGGCAGGATTAATTTTAGGTAACAGTATTTTATTTCCAAAAACTTATTCAAGAAGACAATCATTTTTAATTGCTGCAAAAGACGGAGTTAAAATTATTATTGGTTTAATACCTCTTTTTATTATTGCCGGATTTCTTGAATCGTTTGTAACGCGATATACTAAAATGCCTGTGTTTATAAATCTTACAATTATTTTTTCATCATTATCTTTTATTATTTGGTATGTTATTATTTATCCAATAAAATTAAGCAGGAGAGAAGTTTATGAATCCAAAGAAAATTGAGTTCCAGCAGTACCGGGATTTTGGACAAATTCTTAGCGCTACTTTTGAATTTCTGAGAGAGAATTTTAAACAGTTAGCAAAAGCATTAATATTTTTAGTCGGACCGTTTATTTTATTAGCAGGAATTTTTGGCGGACTTTATCAGAAAGAAATGTTTTCATTCGTTCCAACTTCAACTTCGCTTAGCCAGTTTGGGCTTACATTTGGATTGTATATGCTATGTGTATTTATAACAGTGATGATGCTGATTAATACGATCTATTCATACATTATAATTTATAATCGTAGAGAAGATGATTCAATTATTGAGGTGGATGATGTATGGATTACCGCAAAAGGTAATATTCTAAAAATATTTTTACTCAGTATTGGCTATACAATAGTATCAATGTTAGCTTTTGTACTTTTAATAATTCCAGGAATCTATGTGAGTGTAGCTTTGATGATAATTTATATTGTCTCAATAAATGAAGATAAAGGTTTTTTTGATGCAATGAGCCGATGTTTTTATCTTATAAAAAATAAATGGTGGTTTACTTTTGGATTATTAATTGTATTAGGTTTGATTCAGGGGTTTATGGGATTTTTATTTCAAATACCTCAATACATTGCAATGTTTTTTGTTGCTTTTAATTCTATCGATGGAAATGGAATGAATAGCTCAACTGAAATTATTTTTATAGTTACAACAATTATCGCTTCATTCAACTTTTTGTTTTATTCAATTAGTTTTGTTGGAATTGCTTTTCATTATTTCAGTCTAGTTGAACAAAAAGAAGCAAAAGGATTATTGAATAAAATTGAATCGATTTAAACTTATATCGATTATTCTGCTGATATGTAGTATCATTTTTGTGCCCATAGCACATGCTCAAGGTGCAACTCCCGCAAATGCAGAAGATGAGTATAATCATAATTCATTTCAACAAGTTGAGCTTACAGATTCAAGTATTTATAACTCAAATATCAAACTAGTTTCTCGTACGCCACTCCTTTACGATTCTTCAGATGTAACCGTGCGTTCTGTTGATTCAGCAAAGATTTTAATTTATTTAAAGGATAAAGACTTTAAATATTTTGAGGATCCAGAATACTCTAAAACACTTTGGGAAAGATTGATGGATTGGCTCAACAGGCAATTTGCTAAGTTAACTGAATACGATTCCTATTATACTGCGTGGGATATTTTTATGTACATTTTAATTGCGCTTGCAGTAGCTGCAATTATATTTGGATTTTACAGATCAGAATTTAAAGGCTTGTTGATCTCAAGTAAGAAGAATGACCAACTTAACATTTCAGAATCATTGGAAGATATTCATTCTTTAGATTACGAAATCATGATTGAAGATGCTATTTCTAATAAAAAATTTAGATATGCAATACGATTAAATTATTTACGATCACTAAAAATTCTTTCCGACAAAAATCTTATCAATTGGAAAACTGACAAGACAAATAACGAGTTTATTAATGAAATAAAACAAATATCTCTCAAAGAAAAATTCAAAAATATTACTTATGATTTTGAATATATATGGTACGGCGAATTTGAAATTGATCAAACTTCATATAATCAATTACAAAATCAATATTCAGATTTTAATTCCTCTTTGGAAACTGTGTAAGAATGAAAAATCTAAAATTCATACTGCCAGTTACAATTGTTTTTATAATATTAATTTTAATAAAACTTGTTACGCCAGAACCAACCGATTGGAATCCAACCTATTCTAAGAATGATAAAATTCCATATGGTTCTTATCTTTTGTATGAATCACTTAGCGAATTATTTCCTGGTCAAAAAATAGAATCAACAAATCTTCCGTTCTACAATATTACTCGCGAAAGAAAGATTGAAAACACAAATATCATTATCATCAGCCGAAGTTTTGAACCGGATGATCTTGATGCAAAAGTTTTAAAGAGATTACTAAATAGCGGTAATGATATTTTTATCGCAGCAAATTCATTTGGAAAATTTATTTCTGATACTTTAAATCTATACACAAGTTATTCCTTTTTTGGAGGATATGATTCAATACAAGTAAATTTTGCAAATCCAAATCTTATGCGGGATACTGATTACAGATTTACAAAAGGAAATTACAATCACTTTTTTACTTCGTTTGATACAAGTAAAGCAGTTGTACTGGGTACAAACGATAATGATGATGTTAATTTTATTAAAGTAAGATTTGGTAAGGGAAATTTATATCTGCATTGCATTCCAAATATATTTACTAATTATAATTTATTAAAAACAGATAGAGATTATATTTTTAAAAGTTTGTCATATCTAAAATTAAGAAATGTGGTTTGGGATGAGTATTATAAAGATGCAAATAAGTATCAAAGTACTCCGATCAGGTATATATTAAGTCAGCCATCCTTAAAATGGGCTTATTTTACTTTGCTAATTACATTAATCTTTTTTGTGATATTTAAGGGAAGAAGAGATCAACGTATTATTCCAGTCATAAAACCATTGGCAAATACTACAATGGAATTTGTAAACACGGTTGGTAATCTTTATTACAAACAATCAAATCACAAAAATATTGCTGAAAAGAAAATCTCTTATTTTTTGGATTATCTTAGAACAAAATATTCTGTAAAAACAATCCAGTTGAATGATGAATTGGTTACTCAGCTATCTGAGAAAAGTGTTGTTGATAGCAAAGAAATTAAGAAAATGTTTGATCTTATAAATTTAATTTCAATTTCTAAATCAATAAAACAAGTAACTCTAATCGAATTAAATAATTTAATAGAAAACTTTTATACTAAAACAGGTGTTTATGGAAAATAATATTGGTAACAGAACAGATTTGTCATCGTTAAAAGAATCAGTTGAAAGAGTTAAAACTGAAATAAGAAAAATTATTGTTGGGCAGGATAAAACCATTGAGCTTCTGCTTGCTTCAATATTTGCTGATGGGCACGTGCTGATTGAAGGTGTTCCAGGAATTGCGAAAACATTATTAGCAAAAATTCTTGCTAAAACAATTTCTGCGGAATTTTCCAGAATCCAATTTACACCTGATTTAATGCCGTCTGATATTCTTGGAACATCGGTTTACAATATGAAGACTTCCGAGTTTGAATATAAACGCGGTCCAATATTTTCAAATATCATTTTGATTGATGAAATAAATCGTTCGCCCGCAAAAACTCAAGCAGCATTGTTTGAAGTTATGGAAGAACGACAGATAACGATGGATGGACACACTTACAAATTGGAAAATCCATTCGTGGTTTTTGCAACACAAAATCCAATTGAGCACGAAGGAACATATAAACTTCCGGAAGCACAATTAGACAGGTTTCTATTTAAGATTGAAATGAGTTATCCAACATTAGAGGAAGAGATAAAAATCTTACTTGAATATAATGATCGAAAATCAAAAAATGATTTGAGTATGATTCAACCAATATTTACTAGAGAGCAGCTTGCTGCATTTCGGTTACAAATAAGTTCGATTCATATTGAAGAAAAAATTGCAGCATACATAGCTAATATTGTTAATCAAACGCGCAACAATGGTGATTTGTATTTAGGCGCTTCTCCACGTGCTTCAATCGCTATTATGACGGGCGCTAAAGCATTAGCTGCGATTCGTGGTAGAGATTTTGTGAATCCTGATGACGTTAAAGAAATATCTTTCCCTTCATTGAAGCATAGAATAATATTAACTCCGGAAAAAGAAATGGAAGGTAAAACTGCTGACGAAATTATTCAGCAGATTCTAAATCGTGTTGAGGTTCCAAGATAATGCGAGTTGTTAAGGAGTTTTATCTTACTTCAAAATTTCTATTATTCAGCAGTTATTATGTACTGTTATTTTTCTTTGGATATTTCTTTCCAATTTTATTTTTTGCTGCTAAGATTTTACTGATCGCATTTGTAACGATTATTCTGATTGAAACGACAATTCTATTCTCCAATAAGAAAGGATTATTTGCGGAAAGAGTAATGGCAGATAGACTTTCAAATGGAGATGGTAATGAAATCAAAATTGTCTTAACAAATAATTATGCTATAAAAATCGTTATTAAAATTATTGATGAACTGCCGTTTGTTTTTCAGATAAGGGATTTTGAAATTAATTCCGACATTGATAAAACTACTACAAAAATATTTTCTTATAATGTTAGACCTGTAAAAAGGGGTGAATATCAGTTTGGGGCTATTAATATTTATGTATCAGTATTTTTTAATATTGTTTCGCGCCGATTTAAATTTGAACAAAATCGGACTGTAGCGGTTTATCCATCGTATATCCAGATGAAAAAATATCAATTGATGGCTGTCTCTGATAGGTTAGTTGAAGTTGGAGTAAAAAAAATACGACGAATTGGTCATTCATTAGAGTTTGAACAGATCAAAGAATATGTGAATGGTGATGATTACAGAACGATAAACTGGAAGGCAACTGCACGTAAAAGACAACTAATGGTTAATCATTACGTTGACGAAAAATCGCAACAGGTTTATTCAATCATTGATCTTGGCAGAACGATGAAAATGCCTTTTGATAAAATGTCACTTGCGGATTATGCAATCAATTCTTCTTTGGTAATTTCAAATATCGCTTTGCTCAAACAGGACAAAGCTGGTGTAATTGCATTCAACAATAAAGTAACTTCTGTTTTACCAGCCGAAAGAAATTCTTTGCAGATGAAAAAAATCGTTGAGCTTCTTTATAGCCAGCAAACAGAATTTCTGGAATCAGATTATGAAAAACTTGCATCAGTAATAAAATCCAGGATTAAACAACGCAGCTTGCTTTTATTTTATACTAATTTTGAGTCAGCAAATTCACTTAAAAGGCAATTAAAATATTTTAAGAGTTTGGCTTCATCTCATTTATTGATTGTGATTTTCTTTAAGAATACCGGTCTTGATAATGTTTTAAATAAAAGATCAGAATCCCTTGAAGAAATTTATAATAAAACTATTGCAGAAAAATTTTCATTTGAAAAGAAAATTATTCAGAAAGAATTAGCGATGCTTGGTATCCAATCAATTTTAACTTCACCACAGCAGCTATCTGTAAATACAATCAATAAATATCTTGAACTTAAAGCACGGGGAATGATTTAATGGAAAATATTGGAATTGAAACCACACAAAATGTAGATATTCAATATAACATTGCGAGTATTGGAGACCGTGTTTTAGCGCAGATTATTGATATGTTAATTTTATTTGGTTATGCTTTTGCAATGATGTTTGTGTTAATCTACTTAAACAGTGTGTTTTATAATTCTACCTTTTATTATTCCACAGCCGCATTTATAATTTTATACCTGCCTTTCTTTTTTTACGATTTTCTTTGTGAGATGTTTTTAAATGGTCAATCAATCGGTAAAAAAATCTTAAAAACTAAAGTTGTTAAGTTAGATGGATCTCAACCCGGACTTAGTAGCTATTTTTTACGATGGTTGATAAAACCGCTTGATGTTTTTTTTACTTATGGTTCAGTAGGAATAATTACTATGCTGATTAATGGAAAAGGGCAGAGGCTTGGTGATCTTGCAGGAAATACTACTGTTATTAAATTAAAAAATGAAGTAAAACTTGAAGAGATTCTTATTCCAAAATTATCTCAAAGTTACGAATTAAAATTTCCCCAAGTAAGTTTGCTCACAGATAAAGATATTCAAATAATAAATGAAGTTCTTAACCACAGAAAAAATACTGATGTTTATTCATATCAATTAATTTTGGATAAAGCTAAGGATGGAATATCAAATAAAATGGGTGTACAAAGTGAGATGAATGCCTTGTTATTTTTAGATAAAGTGGTTAAGGATTATACTTATTTAAATTCAATTTGATTATTCTAAAACTTTCCAATCTTTCGGTGCAATAACAACAACAAATTCACCCTTTGTAGTTTTTTGATCGAAGTATTCTAAAATATCTTTTGGAAACCCCCGCCATGTTTCTTCAAACTTTTTGGTAATTTCTCTGCAAACAACAATGAATCTATTTGGCAGATAGTCATTTAATTCGTTTAATAATTTTTCAATTCTATAAGTTGATTCATAAAGAACTATTGTACGTTTTTCTTCTGAAAGTTCTTTAAGTTTTGTTTGTCGTCCTTTTTTTTGTGGTATAAAACCTTCAAACACAAACGAATCTGTTGGCAAGCCGCTCATACTTAACGCTGCAATCAATGCAGATGCTCCTGGAACCGGAATGATCTCTATTCCATTTTTTATGCAAGATGAAACAAGTCTTACTCCCGGATCAGAAATTAACGGTGTTCCTGCATCTGAAATTAAAGCGGCAGTTTGATTTGATAAGATTCTGTTAACAATTAATATCTATTTTTTTAGATTCATTAAACGCATTTAGTGAAACAAGTTCTTTTTTTATTTCAAAATGATTGAGAAGATTTCCGGATGTTCGAGTGTCCTCGCACAAAATAAAATCAACTTCTTTAAGCGTTTCTATCGCACGGAGTGTAATATCTTTAAGATTACCAATTGGTGTGCTAACAATGTAAAGTTTCATACTTAAAAATAGTTTAAAACAGTTACGGCTCCAACTAAGGAGCCGCACCGTGCAAGTAGTTAATATATATTTTAGTTATTGGACGACATTAATTTGAGGACTTTTCTGATAATAGTCAAGCCCTTATCAATCTCTTCTTCATTTATGTTTAACGGTGGTCTAAATCTAATTGACTTTTCACCGCAGCCTAAAATCATCAGTTTTTCATCATAACAATTATTTTTGAATTTATTTCTAAGATCGGTGGTTGGTAAATCAAATGAACACATTAATCCCAATCCACGCACATTGTTAATTATGTTTGGAAATTCTTCCTGAATTTTAACAAGTTGATATTTAAGATGCTCACCAACTTTTCTTGAATTTTCAATAAGATTATCATTCTTTATAACATCAAGTATAAATTTAGAACGCACCATATCTACAAAATTTGCTCCCCATGTAGAATTAATACGACTGGATACTTTAAACACGTTATCATCAATATCATCAATTCTATCAGAAACCATAATTCCACAAACCTGAGCCTTTTTACCAAAGGCAATTATATCAGGCTTAACATAATGTTCGTAAGCCCAAAATTTTCCGGTTAAACCAAATCCAGTTTGTACTTCATCAAACATTAGTAGGATTTCATTTTGATCAGCAATTTCACGAAGCTTAATAAAAAATTCTTTACGGAAAAAATTATCGCCGCCTTCAGCCTGTATTGGCTCCACTATTATCAGAGCTATATCATCAAGATTTTTCTTAATCGCTAAGTCTATTTCAGCTAAAGCTTTATCTTCTAGTTTACTAACAAAATCTGTATTTTCTTCAAGGGGAAATTTTATTTTAGGATTGGTAATTCTTGGCCAATCAAATTTTGGAAAATATTTTACTTTAGTTGGATCAGTGTTAGTAAGTGACATTGTATAGCCACTCCTACCGTGAAAGGCTTCTTTAAAGTGAATAACTTTATGACCTTTTTCTTCTTTATAACCTTTAAGAAAATTTTTTCTAACTTTCCAATCAAATGCAACCTTCAAACCATTTTCAACTGCAAGTGCGCCACCTGCGATAAAAAATAAGTGTTTCATATAATCAGGTTTAGCTACTTTTGCAAATGTATCAACAAACTCAGCCATATAAGTTGTGTACATATCTGAGTTGGAAGGTTTGTTAACTGCTGCTTTACCCAATACATTTCTAATCTCTTCAGAGTTTAGATATGGATGATTTAGACCAATTGGTGAAGAAGCGAAAAATGTAAAAAAATCGATGTATTCATCACCAGTTACTTCGTCAACAATAGTAACACCTTTGCTTTTTTCAAGGTCCAGGATTATTTGAAATCCATCTGCGAGCATTTGTTTAGAAAGAACTGAAATTACCTCATCGGCTTTAATCGTTGGTTTATAATCTTGTTTCATTTTTTTTTCGTCTAAAATTGAAGAATTCATTTTCTACTCCTAATAGATAATGAGTGAATTATTTGTGTGATTTGGAAAAAGAGTGATAGCGGAAGTAATTAGAAAACGTTTTCGAAGCTAGAAACAAAATAGCTTCTTTGAGTAGAGGAAAAATATTTAATAGTTTTATTCATATTTTTTAAAATATAGTATATAATATAAAAAAGAAGTTGAATATTTTCATAAGCAAAGCGTAAAAGAAAATAGAAAAATGTGTCTTTTTTATATAATAATTTTTGACTTATTGAAGTTAAAAGACTATATATCTGCAAGAATTTCTAATCTTTATTGTGAAGTTATTAAATTTTTAATGTAAAGAGTTTATTCTTATTAGATCTGGTGTATTATTATTTGTTATAGTATTTCATGATACTTTAATCCTGACGCCAAGATAACATTATTGTAACTAGAAATAGATACTTACAATCAGTTTTGATGAAAAGATAATTAACATTGTTTTTAAGTTAATTTAAGGTTCTGATGTTTGCTCTATTTCATTTGGGATTCATTTCCATATACGGCTATTCCAAGAGATATATTCTCAACAAAAATCAACCATTCGATTCAATTTATTTTCAAGGGAGAAGTATGAAAAAAATTACTTTAACTGTCTTCCCGGCTTAAGCTTTGCAGTCGTTTTCTAAAAGATGAACTGCAAAGCTGGTTTTATCAATTTGAATTATTTATTAACTAATTAATCTATTTTTGGAGAATATAATGATTAAGAATTTACTTAAACTTTTCTCTTTCACTTTTTTGTTTCTACTTTTTTTGTTTTCGCAAACTTCTTTTGCGCAATTAACAGGCACAAAAAATATTCCTGGTGACTACGCTACTATTACGGCGGCTGTCACTGATCTTAATACACAAGGTGTAGGCGCCGGTGGTGTCACATTTAATGTAGCCGCAGGATACACTGAGCTAACAACTGCTGACATCACTATTACAGCAACCGGAATCGCCGGTAATTCTATTGTATTTCAGAAAAGTGGTGTAGGCGCTAATCCATTAATTACTCGAACAGATGCAGGTATTAATGCCACTTCCACACTAGGTGGTCTTGGTGACGCTATCATTCGTTTAGACGGTACTGACTACATCACATTTGATGGTATTGATGTGACTGCTTCAGATCAGGGAATCGAATACGGATATTTTACACACAAACCGGACGGCACAAACGGCTGTCAGTTCGTTACTGTTAAAAATGCAGTGGTAACAATGACAAAAGGTATAAGTGCATTTGTCATGGGTATCTACATTGGAAATGGTACAACATCAGTTTCTTCTGCTACGGGCGTTACAGTTACTGCTTCAAGCGGAATAAACTCTGACATTATTATAACAGGAAACACTATTCAGAATGTACATGCTGGTGTTTATGTGCGAGGTTCATCTGCAACTGGATTTAGTGATAATAATGTTATCATTGGGCAATCTGGTGCAGGAAACATCATCCAAAATTTTGGTGGTGGTTCTGCAACCACAACATACGGGGTATATTGCATTTATGTAAATGGAGTTAATGCAAGCTATAACAATATTAATAATACAGCAGGGGGGGGGGCAAATTTTACTTCCACTGGTTATGGAATCTTTAATTCAACAACTGTAACTGGTTCGATTATTGCAAATTTTAACAACATTAATCTTATTTCTACTTCCTCTCAATTGCATGGAATTAGTAATTCAGCAACTGGAAATTTAGAAGTAAATAATAATAGCATATCTATAGGAAACTCAACTACTTCTAGTTCAACTTATGCACATATCTATAATTCAAGTGCAGCTGCTTCTATAACTGTTAATATAAATAACAATACTTTTCTTGCCAGTACTATATTTACTACAGGATCTACTTATTTAATTTATAATAACAGTTCTCAATTAACACCTGGTATCACTAATGTCCAAAATAACTCAAATACTGGATTAATTAATAGAACAGGTGCATCAGGTACGTTTTATTGTTATTATAACAACGGAAGCCCAACCAGCACAGAAAACATATTTAATAATACCTTTTCAAACATATCTCTAGCTGGAACTTCAACATTTTATGGTATTCTTTCAACAACTGCTTCCGCACACACACATAATATTTACAATAATTCAATTAACAATATTATTGGCGGGTCGGGAACTATGTATGGTATCCACCGAACAATCGCATCTGGAAACATTTATAATAATTCTGTTTTTAATTTTTCAGGTGGTGGAACAGTTTGGGGTATTAGTTGTGGCTCGGGTAATGTTTCAATCTACAAAAATTCAGTTTATAATTTGAGTTCTGCTTCTATAGGTACTACTGCCGGTACAGTAACAGGTATATACATTAGTGGCTCAACAAATACCTATATTTTCAATAACTTTATTTCTGATTTAAAAGCTCCGACTTGTGCAAGTACGGATGCAGTTAGAGGTATAGGAAGTATAAGTACAACAGCTTCTTCGAACATTGGTCTTTATTACAATACAATATATTTAAACGCTTCTTCGAGTGGTTTAAATTTTGGATCAAGTGGTGTTTTCGTCACAACAAGCACAACGTCCACAAGTGCTGCACTTGACATGAGAAATAACATAATAGTTAACAACTCAACTGCAGTTGGTACAGGTTTAACGGTTGCTTACCGAAGAAGTTCGAGTTCATTAACTAACTATGCATCCGCATCAAATAATAATAATTTATTTGCTGCAAATATTCTTTATGACGGAACTACCGCATATACTTCTCTGGCAGCTTATAAGGCATTAGTTACTCCTCGTGATGCGTCTTCATTTACCGAAAATCCCCCATTTGTAGACATTAGCAATGTGCCATACAATTTGCATATGAATACTGGTATTGCAACTCAAACAGAAAGTGGCGGAACTCCAGTTAGTATACCAATTGCAATCAATGATGACTTTGACGGAAACACAAGGAACATATCTACACCAGATGTTGGTGCAGATGAATTCGCAGGCATTGGATTAGATTTATCCGCTCCTATAATTTCTTACACACCTCTGTTGAATACCGGTTCTACTTCTGCAAGAACATTAGTAGTGTCTGTTACAGACGCAAGTGGTGTTCCTACAACAACACCCGGTTGGCCAAATCTTTATTGGAGCATTAACGCTGGCGCTTATACCGCAGTTACACCAACTTCTGTTGTTGGAAGTGACTATACATACGATTTTGGTACTGGCGTAACAGCTGGTGATGTGGTTTCATATTATGTTGTGGCCCAGGATTTAGCAGGAACACCTAATGTTGGTGCTTTCCCATCTGCAGGAGCAGGCGGATTTACAATAAATCCACCAGCAGCAGCTACGGCTCCAACTACTCCAAGCAGTTACACAGTTACTGCTGCGGGTTTGAGCGGAGATTATACAGTTGGATTACTTGCCTTTAATCAACTTACTGGCAGAAACGTTACTTTTGAAAAATCTATAAGAAAAGTTATGGTAGAAGTTCCAGTAGAGGATGAGTTATCAAATCAAACGGAACGAAATGAATTAACTACTTCAGGATATACAGCTGGCACAAGTATGAAGTCAGTTGAGATTGAAGAAGTCAGCTGGAGACCAATGGAAAACGGAAAACCATACCTTGGTGATCTGTACATTAAAAAATCAGAAAATCCACAGATGAGTTTTCCAGAAGGAATTGAAGGAGTATATTCAACGATAACAGCTGCTGTTGCAGACCTAAATTTACGTGGTGTAAGCGGTGCAACTTCATTATTGTTAGTTGATGCAACTTATCCGTCCGAAACTTATCCGATTACGGTTAATATCCAAAATTCTAGCTTGCCTACAGCAGTAAATACAGTTACAATCAAACCGAGTACTGGGGTAACAGCAACAATTTCTGGAACATCTGCAGCAGGTCCAGTCTTAAGAATTCGCAATAGTTTTGTAACAATCGATGGTTCCAACTCAGGCGGAACAACACGTGATCTAACAATCGAAAATATTAGCATAACCACACCCCAGGTCTTACAAATTGTATCCTCTGGAACAACTTCGATTACAAATGTAACAGTGAAGAACTCTAATATAATTAATGGCATCAACACAAGTTCAGCCTTAGTTATTAACAGACGTTGGTGGTACTGCAGGTTACTTTAAAAATATTGTTGTACAGAATAACAGTATTCAAAAAGCATATATAGGTGCTTTTTGCAATGCAGTTGTTACATCTGGTAATGGAAGTGGTGTACTATTTACACAGAATAGTCTAAATACTTCTGGAGCTAATTCCATTAGGTTTACAGGGATTTATTTGCAGGGTCTTGATAGTGCTACAGTTTCTTTAAATCACATCGCCAATTTCGATGGTGCTTCTTCAGAAGATGATCGCGGAATGTGGTTAGCTACTGGTACAAGAAACACAGTAATTGAGAGAAACACTATCAATTCAATCAAATATACTGGCACTGGTGGTTATGGAGCATATGGACTTGCAGTATCGACAGGTACGGCAAATGCTAATATCACAATTAAGAATAATATGATCTCAGATTTATCTGGGGATGGTTGGAATTATACATCACTTCTTGGAGATAACACACACGGTATGTATTTGTTTTCAACACAAACTGGAATAAATGTTTATTATAATTCTATTTACTTAAACGGAAACACTCTAAATCAATCAAATGCAATTTCTACTGGTATTTGTTTGGGCACGGGAACCGTTGCCGATCTAAGAAATAACATTATTGTAAATAATTTAGGATTATCAGCTGCCGTAGGTTTTGGCAGTGCTGGTATTTTCTTACAAAGCGCAGCTAGTCAATTAAACTTAAGTAACCATAATAATCTATTCGTTGCTCCGACCGGTTCAGGAGTTAAGAATGTAGGTCAAATTTCAGCAACGGGTTATGGAACACTTTTAGATTGGCAAACAGCTTCTTTACACGATGCAAATTCACTTAATGAGAGTGTACCTTTTACAGATTCTACTAATTTGCATATTCCTAATGGAACAGTAACTAGAATTAGAATCTAGCAGGTACTCCAATTGCAGGAATCACAACCGATATCGACGGTCAAACAAGAAATGCATACTACACCGGATATTGGTGCTGATGAATTCACTGGAGTAAATCCAGCATGATATTCTTTCAGGTGATTATTATATTCCTCAAGGTGTCAAATCCTCAAGGATTTAATACACTCGCCGATGCTATAACAGCATTAAATCAACTTTGGTGTTTCAAGTGCAGTTAGATTCTTAATTGATGATAATCTTAAATGAAGTTGGTGCAAATCTGCTTATAACAAGAAGCGATTTGACAGAGACCAATAATCTGATTATCAAACCAGCTCCGACAAAAACTCCATCAATTACTATCACTGGTTGTGCAACTGCATCGGGTGCTACTCAGTATTCCGGTATTGCATACAGTGGTGCAAGTTATATTACCATAGATGGATCAAACTCTGTTGGCGGAACAACACGCGATCTGACCATCGCTATGAATGATAGTATTAATGGTAGAATTGGTATTACATTATTTGGTAACACTGATTTTAATGTTATAAAAAATACTAATATCATTTTCCAAAAAATTACGATACTGAATTCTTCTACAAGAGGAATTTATGCAAATGGTCAATCAACAGGTGTCGCAGACAGTTTGATTATTGAAAACTGTAAAATTGGTGATGATATATATGCTCCTGCTTATTCAGTTAGTATAACCGGATCAAGCGGATCATCTTTATACGCTTCAAAAGTATTTATAAAGAATAATGAACTACGAGGTGTATTAAGATCCGTATATTTCTTTTATGGCGGATCAGCTGGTACAACTTCTGAAATAAGTGGAAATCTTATCAACCCAACTTATGCACCGGTTATCGGCAACGTTGTTTGGGGTATATTGTTTAATACCTACAATGGTACAATCAATATATTTGATAATAAAATGTATCATTTGATCAGTGCAACAAATACCACAAGTGGTGTTTACGGAATTGGAACGCTTACTGGCCAATCTGGAGTTGTTATGAATATTTACAACAACTTCCTTGGCGGTGATTTCCAACATACTGGAACAGGTATTCCTGCAAGTGTTGATGTGATTTCCTTCCAGGATAACATTCCACTTGCAAATGTATATCATAATACAATTGTCTTAAATAATGTTAATAAACCAACAGCACCCAGATTAACTGGTATTCGTTGGGGTGGAACGGCTAATGTTAATTTATTAAATAATATCGTTATAAATGAAAATGATGCTCCAACTGCATATACGCTTTATAGTGCTGGTGGAACATTCACCTCAAACTATAATGATCTGTATGTTTCTGGTGCAAGTGCTAACATTGGATTTTCTGGGGTAGCCAGACAATCTTTCCAAACCTGGCAAGATTCGACTGGTCAGGATGCTAATTCAGTAAACGTAGCGGCAACTTTTACAGCTCCTTTAGATTTCCATATTCCTGACGGAACACTTACTCTTCTCGAATCAGGTGGAACTCCGATTGCAATGGTTACAACTGATATTGATGGACAAGCTCGTAATCTTTCAAATCCGGATATCGGTGCAGATGAATTTGCCGGATTACTCCTGATTAATTCACCATCAAATCTAATTGCTGTTGCAGATACTTTTGCAGTTTTATTAAACTGGACTGACAATTCAACAAATGAATTAGGATTCTATGTAGAGAGAAAAGACGGCGATTCACTCAGTGTTAATCCTTTTGCTGTGATTGATACAGTTGGTGTAAACGTTAATTCTTATAATGATTTAGGAAGAACACCTAATACCACTTATACCTATAGAGTTCAGGCTTACAATTTACTTGGTGTTTCACCATATAGTAATATTGTAACAACAACCACTATAATTCCGGTTGAATTAACTTCATTTACTGCAAGCGTTGGAGAGAAAGAAATATCAGTTGTTTGGTCCACTGCTACAGAGCTCAACAATAGAGGATTTGACCTCGAACGTAAGCTCGATGGTGAATGGCAAAAAGTTGTATTCATTGAGGGCAGGGGAACTACGACTGAAAAATCTGATTATTCATATTCAGATAAATTTAATTACGCTGGATTCCAGGGAATAATACAGTACAGACTAAAACAAATCGATTATGATGGTACAAGTACATATTCAAAAGCGATTTCTGTTGAAGTTGATTTTACTCCTAAAGAATACACACTGTATCAGAATTATCCGAATCCATTTAACCCATCAACAACAATTAAATTTGCATTGCCGTTTGATAGTAATGTTAGAATAACTATTTACAATCTATTAGGCGAACAAGTTGCGATTCTTTTTGATCAGGTTAAAGAAGTTGGATATCATAATGTTAACTGGAATGCAAACGGTCTTGCTTCCGGTGTTTACATTTACACTATCGAAGCAAAGTCTCTTGATGGATTGAAGAACTTCAATTCTGTTAAGAAGATGACGCTGATTAAGTAGAAGAAGAATTATTCTTTAAAAGCCGTCCATAGGGACGGCTTTTTTATTTGTTTTTTTTAATTATAATTGTTACACTTACTGTAACAATTATAAAAATTATGTCTGCATCAACAAAACTTTCAACTTCCGTTAAAGCATTATGCTTTCTTGCATCTGAACAAAAGCCAAAGAATAGTTCAGAAATAGCTGAAGCAGTTGGGATAAACGCTTCTAAATTAAGAAGACTTTTATCTTTACTTGGAAAAGCAGGTATAGTTAAAAGTGATAGCGGAATGCTGGGTGGCTTCACATTAAGTAAACTTCCAGAAAAAATAAACTTACAAGAAATATATTGTGCCATTGAAGATAGAAAAGCATTCTATCTTAATGTCAATCAGGAAAATTCGACTGCTGATAGTCCATCAGAAAAAATAAACTATATTTTTCTTGATTTATTTTCGGAGATACAAGTTGAAATAGAAAATAAAATGACCGATATAACTTTAGAATCAATTTTAGATAAAATTAAATAACATTAAAAAGGAGTTACTTTATGGATTTTTTAAAAAATTTAGGAATTAAAGAAAAGAATTTTGGTTCTTCCACAGGTATCAAATGGAATGAAACAACTGATAGTGGTGAATTAAAAATTTATTCACCAGCTACCGGGGAATTTATTGCTTCAGTTTATCAGGCTTCCGAAGCAGATCTTGAAAAAATATTAAAAACATCTGAAGAGGCATTTAAATATTGGAGAACAGTTCCGGCTCCAAAACGCGGAGAGATAGTAAGACAAATTGGAAACAAGCTTCGAACTCATAAAAAAGATCTTGGCTCATTAGTTTCTTTTGAGATGGGAAAATCTTTGCAAGAGGGAATGGGCGAAGTGCAGGAGATGATTGATATTTGTGATTTTGCAGTTGGGCAATCCAGACAACTGTACGGTTTTACAATGCACTCCGAAAGACCAAACCACAGAATGTATGATCAATATCATCCATTAGGGATTGTTTGTACAATTTCTGCATTCAACTTTCCTGTTGCAGTTTGGGCATGGAATGCAATGTTAGCAGCAGTTTGCGGCGATGTAAATGTTTGGAAACCATCTTCAAAAGTTCCTTTATCCGCTATAGCTTGCCAGAATATTATAAAAGATGTTTTAGTAGAAAATAATTTACCCGAAGGAATTTTTACGTTAATTGTCGGCAAAGGATCTACTATAGGTGAAAAGATCTTAAATGATAAAAGAATTCCATTAATATCAGTAACCGGCTCAACACATGTAGGAAGACATGCCGGAGAAGTTATCGCTAAGAGATTCGGCAGAGCGATTTTGGAGCTTGGCGGAAACAACGCCATTATAATGACTCCTGATGTTGATCTGAAAATGGCAATGCCAGCAGTTGTTTTTGGAGCCGTAGGAACGGCTGGGCAGCGATGTACATCAACAAGAAGATTGATTGTTCATGATTCAATCTATACGAAAGTTAAAGATTCATTAGTAAAAGCATATAGCGGATTAAAAATTGGTAACCCTCTTGATGAAAAAAATCATGTTGGACCACTAATTGATAAAAATGCAGTAAAAGATTTTACTAATGCTTTAAAACTGGTAATTGAAGAAGGCGGTAAAATTATTTATGGTGGAAATATTCTTGAAGGTGATGAATATAAATCTGGATCTTACGTTGTACCAGCAATTGTAGAAGCAGAGAATCATTATAAAATTGTCCAGGAAGAAACTTTTGCACCAATCCTATATCTTATCAAATACACTGGTGATGTTAAAAATGCTATTGAATTACAGAATGGAGTAGTTCAAGGATTATCTTCATCAATTTTTACAAACAATATGAGAGAAGCGGAAATGTTCTTATCTGCTGAAGGTTCTGATTGCGGTATTGCTAATGTAAATATTGGAACATCTGGAGCAGAAATTGGCGGTGCATTTGGCGGTGAGAAAGAAACCGGCGGTGGAAGAGAATCTGGGTCTGATTCGTGGAAAACTTATATGAGAAGACAAACTAACACGATCAATTACGGCACTGCACTTCCCTTGGCACAAGGAATAAAATTTGAAATCTAGTTTGTGAAATTATTAGTCTGATGTAAAAAAAGGGAAGTAAGGTTGTAAAATTTTACTTCCCTTTGTTTTTAAATCCCCATTTTCAATCAGAAATATTTACATGCATATATTTCCTGCCTCATTATTTACGTTATTTCAAATAATATTAAGAAATAATGTCTGACAAAATTGGTAGATGAAAATTCATTTTTATTTGATAAGGGAGAATCACAGTGGCATTACATTTGCCCAATTGCCATTAAAATTATGAATATGAACTTAGACATATCAAAAATAACTTCCTGTGGATCTGACTGGGAAACCAATAGATACACATTTCTTCAGACAATCAGGAAGTGGCAAGGTGATATTAGAAAGAATAAACTTTTCCCTGCATTAGATTACGCCTGGCAGCTTCAGAATAGATTTAATGATATTCTTTCAGAAAATATTGAATCAAAATTCTGGTTAGAAAAAGAAGTTAAGGGCGCATTTATAGATGATCGGTTGGTAATATTGGAAAAGGCTCATCAAATCAGTTTTCAATTGGATAGATTAATCGATTTTGTAAAGTGGGGATTAAATGAGAATATTGATCTTTTAGATGAAGCTGAAATAATTAAGCAATTTGTTTATGAAAATATTAAAGTTCAGCCTTGTTGCAATACAGATAAATATAGAGGCAAAGGATATTTACTTGTACCCGATAACAAAATCAATGTTTATAAAATTTACCTATACGAACTATCAATAAATTGGTCTATAGACGAACCTGTTGAATATTTGGAGTTAGAACTGCTTCGATCAATACCATTTAATTTTGTTAATTATTCCCCAAATAAATTAATGGAAAACTTTATTAAACATTCCCAGAATCTATACGATCCAATGGTTTATATTATTGATACTGATTTAGATTTTCCTTTTAATGAAACACTTTTACCAATTGTAAAAATAAAATTGTTAGATTCAGTTAACGGATTAACACCTTACATCTAACCTATACTCAATAAAATAAAATCAGATAGAATTTTTGCGGTCTCATCAAGAATGTAATCAGTTTTATCATTCTTTACTGCAGGTACTTCATCCTCCAACAATTCAGTTTCACTCTGCTCTATAGATTTACCATCTCTTTCAGTTTTTCTCTGTTCTTCTTTTTTCTTTTCCTGCTTTCTAATTTCTTCATTTAAAGATATAAATGATTTTTTCTTATTCTCATTATAAATATTTATATCCTCTAACAAATATTTAAATTCAGCATCATTAGAAATTCGCTTTAAATGTTTTGAGTTTAATTCCGGGATAAACATTGATAAATCAGAAAATTTGGTAAAATCAGCTGACTTAATTTCATCCCAAGGCAAGGCGTTTGGTTCAGAACTTTCACCAAAATCTTTTGGATCAACCAATGATGGAAATGCGATGTCCGGCACCACACCAAGGTTTTGTGTACTTCCGCCATTTATTCTATAATATTTAGCTATTGTTAATTTTACTTGTCCCAAGTTCAAATTTTTCTGTGATGATAACCTGTTAAGATCAATTAGGTTTTGTACTGTACCTTTTCCAAAAGTTTGTTCGCCAAGTATCAATCCTCGTCCGTAATCTTGAATTGCTCCAGAAAAAATTTCCGAAGCTGATGCACTAAATCTGTTTACTAAAACAGCTAACGGACCATCATAAATTATTGAAGGGTCAGGATCTTTTGCTATATCAATATTTTCATTCGAGTTCTTCACTTGTACTACAGGACCATCCTTAATAAATAAACCTGTTAGCTCAATGGCTTCTTGGAGTGAACCGCCTCCATCTTCACGAAGATCAATAATCACTCCATCTATATTTTCAGTCCTTAAAGAATCTAATATTTTTCTGACATCTTTAGTTGTACTTTTTGAACTACCGTCACCGTTACGCTGTCCTTCAAAATCACTGTAAAATTTTGGAATATCAATTACACCGATCCTGAATGGCTTGTCTTCATTTATTATTTCTAATACACTTCCTTTAGCTGCTTGATCCTCTAATTGAATTTTATCTCGAGTAAGAACAATTTCAATCGGTTTTGCATCTAAATCACTTCCTGCTTTGAGTATTTGTAGTCTTACTATTGTGCCCTTTGCACCTCGAATTAATTTTACTGCATCAGTTATTCTCCATCCAATAATATCTTCAAATTCACCACCTGAGCCTTGAGCAACGCCAATTATTTTATCATCAGCTTTTAGCAATCCACTTCTATCAGCCGGACCTCCGGGAATTATTTCAGCTACTTTTGTGTAATCATCTTCAGTTTGTAATCTTGCACCTATTCCTTCAAGGGAAAGACTCATATCAATTTTAAAATTATCTGAATTAATGGGTGACAGATAATTGGTGTGTGGATCAATCGATTGAGTAAAGGAATTCATTGCTAACTGAAATACATCTTCTGAGTTATATTGATTTAAGAACTGTGAAAAGTTTTTGTATCTCTTTTTCAGAGTCTTCTGTATAAACGCCCAATCCTTACCATTTAGTTTATAAGTTAATGCATCATTTTTTAACCTCTTACGCCAAAGTTCATTTAGTTCGGTTTGATTAACTGCCCAATTGGATTTGTCTCTGTTGTACTCATAATTTTCATCACTAGAATAATCAAATTCGCTATCCAAAAGACCATCAATAAAAGCCATCCGCTCGTTTAATCTTTTTAAGTAAACATTAAACAAATCATAATAAAACTGAATATCGCCTTTAATCAATTTATCATCTAATTGATATTTATAGACAGCAAATAAATCTATATCAGATTGTAGAAAATAATTTTTACCGTGATCAAGTACATCTAAATATCTTGTAAATATTAAACTGGATAATGAATCATTAATTTCAAACTCTTTAAAATGATATCTTGTTAATATCGAAGTGATTAACTGGTTTTCTAATTGATAATGATTTTCAGGTTTTAGTACTATTAATGTGTCGGACAGAGATTGATGCGGGCTAACTATGAAAGTACTACCTGAAAAAAAACTAATTGAAAATAAAACAACACTTATAAATAGAATGCTCTTAATCTTATTAACTTTTGACATAATCATTTTTATCTTTCTAGTGAATGCTCTTACAGTTTAATTTGGTGATTTTCCGTACGTAAATATATAAATAGAAAAGTATTTTCAAGGTAATAAGACTATACTTTTGTTAAATGTGTTCCCTGACAATTATTAAGCTGTTATAATAGAAATAGAAAATATTTTTCCTAAATTATAAATGTACTTTAATTCAAATTGAAAGAAGGAAATGTCAAAATCGAAAGAAATATTAAGAAGAAAATCTAAAATCTCTGATCCACTCAGCGCTTCTGTAGAGGACATCTTTGCAGAAATAGAAGATGAAATGGATCATAAAGACGAAATCGAGGTTGTAGATCAAAACGGAAAAAAAATTATTGTTTTTAATGACCCGTTATATTCTCGTGAACCAAGGAGCACGGTAAATTACTCCGTTTTTAGAGGAAAATGGGAGTTTGAACCATTAGAAGATATCGATGAAAATGATTCTGATAAATGTGCGATCCAATTTAAACCTCTGAATGATTCTGCAGAAGTAATCATAGCCTTTAAATCCATTAAGGATAGAGTAGAATTTATGAACTCAATTTATTCAAGTGAAGAGATGAAGCAGGTAGGTAGCGGGATGAGTCTTGAAAAATTTGCTAACTCAAAGGTTTTAAAAACAACCGGTGGCTTACTCGGTTTAACTATGGCCGGATATGGTTTGTATAAACTGTTCTCAAAAAAAGATGATGAAGAATAATAATTATAGTAATTCGATGGCAAGATTAAAAACATCATCTGCGTGAGTTTCAACATTAACATCTCTGATTATATTAGAGATGTTCCCTTTTTTATCAACAATAAATGTGATTCTGGAATCTAATCCTATAGCGTTTAAAACACCATATGATTTACTAACAATTTTATTTTCATCAGATAAAAGAGGGAAGTTTAAATTATAATCCAGCTTAAAAGCTTTAAGTGATTCTTTGGAATCTACACTTATTCCCAAAACAATTATTTTGTTTTCCTTAAATTTGCTGAAAGAATCACGAATTCCGCATGCTTGTTTTGTGCAGCCCGCAGTGTTGGCTTTTGGATAAAAATAAATTACTACTGGATTTTTTTCTTTGTAATCAGATAGTCTAAAATTATTTCCATCAGCATCCTGCAATGTAAAATCAGGTGCTTGATTGCCAACATTAAGATTATCTGCATTTCCTCCGCAACCTGAGAATAATACAAATGAAATAAAGATTGACACAAATAAAATAAAAGTAATTCGCTTCACACTAATCCTCACTTAAAACTGTACGATTAAAAATAAAATCAACATTATTTAACATGTTTTTGTTTGCAAAAATCTCATCAAGTTCATCTATTGAAATAAATTTACGAAGTTCATCCGAGGAAGATAACTCATCTTTTAAATTTAATTTTTCATTCTGCCAAACCCTCATTGCAGAATCCTGCACTATTCGATATGCATCTTCGCGCGAAATTCCTTTTGTAACAAGTTTCAACAAAATAGTTTGAGAAAAGACCAATCCTCTAGTGAGATTAAGATTTTTAATCATATTTTCTGGATAGATCAAAAGTTTAGACACAAGTTTTACCATTAAATCAAGCATATAATCTAACGCGATGCAGCTATCCGGAACGATAATTCTCTCAACAGAAGAATGAGAAATATCTCTTTCATGCCACAGGGCCACATTTTCTAAAGCCGCTACTGAATTACTTCTTAGAATTCTTGCTAGTCCGGTTATTCGTTCACTAATAATAGGATTACGTTTATGCGGCATTGCAGATGAACCCTTTTGTCCTTTTGAAAAATATTCTTCAGCTTCAAGCACTTCAGTTCGCTGTAAATGGCGAATTTCAACAGAAATTTTTTCTAAGGTTGCACCTATAATTGCTAAAGTTGTTAAAAATTCAGCGTGTCTATCCCTCTGAATAACCTGAGTAGATACTGGTGCAGGTTTTAATCCCATTTTATCGCAGACATATTCTTCAACTTTTGGCGATAGATGCTCAAATGTTCCAACTGCTCCAGATATTTGACCAACACTAATAATTTCTATTGCACTTTGGAGTCTTTTAATATTTCTTTTTGTTTCTTCAAACCACAACGCAAACTTTAAACCCATAGTGGTTGGTTCTGCATGTATCCCGTGAGATCTACCAACACAAACTGTATTTTTGTGTTCGATCGCTCTTGCTTTTAACGCCTCTTTAAGAGCAAATAATCTTTTTAAAAGCAATTCGCCGGCAGTTTTCATTTGAAAAGACAAAGTTGTATCCAATATATCAGAGGAGGTCATACCATAGTGTATATGCCTCGATTCAGGTCCAACATACTCTGCAACATTAGTTAGAAATGCAATAACATCATGTTTTGTTGTCTCTTCAATTTCTAATATTTTTTGAATGTCAAAATCGGCTTTCTTCCTTATGATATCTACATCTACTTTTGGTATTTCACCCATATTAGAACGCGCTTCGCACGCAAGAATTTCAATTTGCAGCCACGTATCAAATTTGAATTTATCCTCCCAGATTTTTCCCATCTCAGGAAGCGTATATCTTTCGATCATTTATTTCTCTCCAATTTCATTTTTTTCGTTAACTCAGAATTATCCCGAATTATTTTTAATTCTATAACTTGTCCAGTTCGAAATTCTTGAAAAACACCAAAAATAGTCTGTTCATTACTGATCTTAAACCCATCTATCTCAAGAATGATATCACCGCTTTTTAGACCAGCATTAGCTGCTGGAGTGTTAGGTAAAACTTTAGTGATTATAACACCTTTATTACTATTTAATTTGTAATAATTAACTATACCAGCATCTATTGATTGGATGCTCATTCCAATTTGAAAATCTCTGTCAATCTTTCCATTTTCTTTTAGTTCTGTAATGATTTTTTTTACTTTATCAATAGGAATTGCAAAACCAAGTCCTATGTTTCCTTGAACACCGCCAGCAGTATAAATTAGTGTGTTCATACCGATAACCTGTCCAATCGAATTTACTAATGCACCTCCGCTATTGCCACCGTTAATTGCAGCATCAGTCTGGATCATATTTAAATAGTATCTTTCATTTATAGGTTCAAGATTCATCCCAGTAGCGCTTATTACACCAACTGTAACTGTTGGTTTGTCATTAAGTTCAAATAATCCAAAAGGATTTCCTAATGCAATCACCCATTCACCAATTATAATATCTTTAGAATTACCCAGTTCAACGTATGGAAGATTATTCCCATCAATTTTAAGTAAACAAATATCTGAGACAGGATCTGATCCCACAATTTTAGCTTCGTGGTGGCTACCATCAGTCATTGTAATTGTAATCTCTGTAGCGTTTCCCGCAACGTGGTCGTTTGTAACTATATAGCCATCAGGTGAAATAATATATCCTGATCCAAGTCCTTGAACTTTTTGACTAGAATTACCTCTATTGCCAAAAAATTGTCTAAAGAAAGGATCATCAAAAAAAGAACTGAAGGGATCGCGATATTTTCTTATTTCTATAACGTTAATACCAACTATGGCCGGACTAACTTTTTGAACTGTATTTGTTATAATGTTTTCTCTTGAATTGGTTATGTCATCATTAAACTTTTTTGCCTGTTCTAATGATGTGAGAGAAAAATTTTTAGAATTTGTTGAAGTAAAAAATTGATCTGGAAGTTTTGAGTTGAGATAAAAAAATGATGCTGAAAACAAAATTGTTAATACAACAATCGTTGATATGAATGTTCTTTTGGTAATCATATGTTTATTTGTTTTTATTTGAAAGAATATCTTTTAATGGTTCAATATGTTTAATAAAAATTATAAATAATCCAGCGGAAGTAAAAAGCAATAATTCGTTCACTAAAACTGGTTGAGGATAGGCAAACGGAATTATAACATTATAAAAAGATAAAACCGAAATTAGGGATAACACAGTAGCTAAAATATTTGCTAAGTGAATGTCTTTTTTAATTAGATAACTCAAAATCCAAAATATAATCCATGCAACAAGTAGAAAAGGAAAAATTACAGCCGATCCACCAGCGGCTGTTGCTAAACCTCTTCCACCTTTAAAATTCAGCCATGGATTAAAACAATGACTAAAAATTGCAAAAAGCAGAGATAAAGAGGCAATAAAAAAAGTTGAATCCAGGAGATACAAAACAATAAATACCGGAATCATTCCCTTTAGAAAATCAATAACCAATACCATTATTCCAATGGTTTTGGAGTTGGTAACTTCGTAAGAATTCATTGCTCCAACATTGCCTGTACCGGCCGTTGTAACATCGATTCCACTAGTTTTTTTTAGAAGAATATATGCTGTCGGAATTGAGCCGAACAAATATCCTATTATAGCACTTAATAAATATTGCATAAAATTATATTTCTTTTATGAACTAAAAATAAGAAAAAAAAGTTATTTTGGTAGGATTTATGAAGTTGTTAGATAAGTATATCACAATTTAGTAAAAAGCCATTTTATTGCCTTCACTTATAATATTTCCAGCTTTATCACGAAGGTTATAAATAATAATTTTATAAGAGGATTGTGCTAAATGTTTTTCTGTAAAAAGAACAACCGCAGTATCACCAGGAACAACACCGACTTTGTATATGGTAATTGGTGTACCATCTTCATTGTAGATTGAATAATTTTCGATGTTAAATATTCCTTCACGAGACATGGGTTCATTAAATTTAACTAAAACTTTTGAAGTGTCTGATTTTTGTTGGGAAAAAATATTCGTGGTTGCAATTAATGAAAGAATTATAAGTATATAAAATTTTAACATAATATTAATTTGAAATAGTTTAAGCACTTATCTATGGTCTAATGTAATGCCAAAAAAAGTGTTGATATAATTGAAAAAATACGTTTAACTAATAATATTTATCTCAATTGGAGAGTAAAAATTGAGGTTGTTGCATAAAAATACATCAATAATTATGGGATGATAATGAGTTTGGATTTGATTTGAGAAGAAATAATTGAGGCGCCGGTCGGATTCGAACCGACGAATAAAGGTTTTGCAGACCTTCCCCTTAAGCCACTTGGGTACAGCGCCAAATAAAAAAACAAAATCCACTTTAAGTGGATTTAGAGCGGGAAACGGGACTCGAACCCGCGACATCAACCTTGGCAAGGTTGCGCTCTACCAACTGAGCTATTCCCGCATTCAATAAACTTAAAACATTGTCTAAAAAAGACCTGCGAAATATAATATCGTACTCTCATTTATGCAATAATTTTGATATAAAAAGAGCCGCAAAGTGCGGCTCTTAAATAAACATTATGACATAGTGAAATTACTTCATTAACATCATTTTTTTAACACTTGAGTACTGAGCAGTTTCAATTTTATATAAATACATTCCACTTGGTAGTGAAGCTGCATCTAAAGTAACATTGAAAGAGCCAACTCCTTTATTTTCATTAACAAGAACTGTTACTTCTTCACCTAATAAATTGTAAACAGCCAATTTAACAAATGATGGTTCAGCTAGTGAAAAATTAATTGTTGTTGTTGGATTGAATGGGTTTGGATAATTCTGACCCATTGAAAATTCTAATGGAGCAGTGATATCAACAAATATTTCGTTGCTGTATTCGTATGCACCATTAAAATCAACTTGTTTTAATCTGTAAGAAAGGCTGCCAATTTGTGCATTAGCATCTGTAAAAGAGTATTGTTTTCTTTCAGTAGTTGTTCCATTTCCTTGTACATAACCGATTGTTGCGAATTCACCATCAGCGGCTTTTCTCTGAACTTCAAAGCCTTGATTGTTTAATTCAGTTGCTGTAGTCCAATTTAAAACTACACTGCCGTTATTAACATTTGCTGTAAATGATGTCAGTTCTACGGGTACAACATTCATATTTTCCAATGCATAGTTATCAACATACATTTCATCGTTAGCAGTAGCACCAAATAGGTCAGTTGCATCTAAGGTTAAAGGACAACCACCACCAACTGAACCAAGAGTCCACTGCCATGTATGAACTGAAACACCATTTATAATTAGTTGGGATTGATTTGCATCTAAATCAACTATATGCTCAACTAAAAACCATGTAGCTGCTGGGTAAGTTGCGCTTGTAATTGCAGTTGCAGATCCAGCAAAAACACTACAAACTCCGGTAGTATTAAAATATACATCTAAGCCCCAAGAACTGTTTGCACCTGCAAAAGTAGCTAATGTATTAAAATAACCAGCTTTTCCTGCAGGAATATAGGCTCTAAAACTAATCTTATATTTACCAGTTGTATATGCAGTTCCAAAATCTTTAACTAAATCGTCGTTAAAAATAATTTTAGCTGAATTGGTTCCGCTATAAGCAAACGCGTTTGAAACTTCAGCATCTTCAGCGCCACAAGGAGCGTTACTCCAAGTAGTCCATGCTGTTGGGTTTGAACAAGCAACTAAGTTACCAGCAGTGTATGAATCAAAGTTATCAAAGAAAACTGGAGGAACTGCACCAGCCATAACCTGGAAGTAATCTAATCCAAGATAATCAGTTTGTGCGCCACCAGGGCCACCATTTGTAGAATAATATCTAACAGCAAATCTTACTGTACCGGTTGTTGGAAAATTACCAACATACTGTTGCCATCCGGTGATCGACCCGTTAAAAGCAGCCAATTGAACATCAAATGAAGCAGGTGTTGTACCGCCTGTTGTTGAAACCCAAACTTGTACTGGATCGGGATATGTGCTTGCATCTGGGGAACGATGCCAGAATTTTAGAGTATCACCAGCTGTAACGGCTACTGGTGGTGATATTAACCATTGATCAATTAAAAGTCCGCCGCCAGAAGCACCATTGTAATTTTGGCCAATATAACCTGAATCAGGACCTTCATAGGACAGAAAAACTCCTGAATTTCCTTGGAAAACTGATGTAGTTCCAGCACCATCAACATCAACAAACACCCATCCACGTGCTTGAATTCCAGCAAGTGAGTTATTACCATTCATATCGTCCATAAAGATTGCATCCACAGCACCTTCAACAATAATTGGGGCTCCGGTGTCAGTCATTTGAGTTCTTGAATTGTCTTGTGCAAAAAATGTAGCACTGAAAAGGAGAATAAAGAGAGCAGTAGTTAGTTTACGCATAAACACTCCGTAAATTAGTTGTGAGAAATAATTAATTAGATAGATCGAAATAGTTTATAAATTGCTCAATAGTATAAAAATTGTTATTTCATATTAACAAATTTTATTAAAAACAACAACAATAAATAATTATTTTCTTGACCCATGAATAAACCCACGATAAGGTAATGAATGTTGAACTGTAATAAATGTATTTGCATCCAAAGATTCTACAAGGTTAATAATTTTTTTCTGATATTTTCTTGGTACAATTACTACAACAATCGATAAGTTGCCAGATGCACCATAAGCGGGTAATACAGTAACTCCAAATTTCTCTTTTCTTAATGCTTCAATAATCTTTTCAGTTGCAATTTTAGAGATTATATTCAGTTGCGCAAATCCTAATCCAATTTTTTGTTCAATTGTGATGCCTAATATGTTGCCAAGTCCAAATCCAAGCGCATATCCAAATAAATTTAATATTTCATCCAAATTTTGAAAAATAAATCGCATTGCAAAAACCCAAATTAAAACCTCAAGCATTCCTGCCAAGCCGGCCAAATATTTTTTGCCCTGAACAACCAATATAGTTCGTATAGTTCCGATAGAAACATCACAAATTCGCATCCCCATTATCAGTAGCGCGCCGCCAATCACATCTAACATTATAAACCTTTATAATATATTAAAATACTTCTTCAAATTATTTTATCTTTGTTTACTAAAATAAAAAATAATAAATCAAATGTTTAAAGTTCAAAGAGAAGAATTAGTTGATGAGATCACTAAAAAGGGAATTAGTGATCTAGCCGTAATAAAAGCGATTGGGATTGTACCTAGAGAAAGATTTATAGAAAAAACATTACATCATATGGCGTATAAAGATGTTGCACTTCCAATAGGATACGACCAGACAATTTCTCAGCCTTACACTGTGGCTTTTATGACTCAATTATTAAATATTAAAAAACCGGGAATGAAGATTCTGGAAATTGGTACTGGCTCAGGGTACCAGGCAGCGATCTTAGTTGAGATGAAAGCAGATGTTTATAGTATTGAGAGAAACCTCGATCTTCATCACCGGACAACAAAACTTTTTGATAAATTAGGAATTAGAGTACACGCCAAGTATGGTGATGGTACTATCGGATGGAAGGAATTTGCCCCATTTGATGGGATAGTTGTAACGGCAGGTTCCCCAACAATCCCCAATAATCTTAAAGAACAGCTGGCAGTTGGTGGTAGAATGGTAATTCCAGTTGGGGATCGTAAATCACAAAAATTATATCTTCTTACTAAGAATTCTGATTCAGATTTTGATTCTGAAGAAATACCTGCTTTTTCATTTGTTCCTTTAATTGGAAGAGAAGGTTGGAAAAAGTAATAGTAATCGTTGGTGCAACCTGTACGGGCAAAACGTATTTAAGCCTTAAATTAGCCAATCTATTAGATTCTGAAATAATATCAGCGGACAGCAGACAAGTATATAAATTTCTGGATATTGGAACAGCAAAGCCAACGGACAGTCAATTAAAAAATATACGACATCATTTTATTAATAAGTTAAATCCTGATGAAAATTATAATGCAAACATTTTTGCAATCAATGCCGAGTTAGAGTTAAAAAAAATATATGAGAAGAATAAAATACCCATTGTTGTTGGCGGCTCTGGTCTTTATATAAAAGCTTTGATAGATGGAATTAGTGAATCTGCTGATTCCGATAGTGAGTTAAGGGAAGAACTTTTGAGGTTACGTAAAAATTATGGTAATGATTATCTTTATGAAGAATTAAAAAAGATTGATGAAATTAGTGCTGCTAAAATGCTACCACAAAATTGGAAGAGAGTTATCAGAGCAATAGAAGTTTTTAGATTAACAGGTAAACCGATTTGGGAGCATCATAACGATCAAAAACAATCTTCTATTTTTCAATTTTCACAAGTTGGATTGTTATGGGAGCGTGATATATTATACCATAATATTGAGAATAGAGTTGATGAAATGATTAATTTAGGACTCGTAGATGAGGTTTCTTCGATTCTTAAATCCGGATTTGATAAACAACTAAACTCATTAAATACTGTTGGATATAAAGAAATAATTCAATATTTAGAGAGTGAAATTTCATTGGATCGTGCAATAGAACTGATTAAGCGTAATACAAGAAGATTTGCAAAAAGACAGATGACATGGTTTAATGCAGACAAAAGAATTGAATGGCATAGAATAAAATCATTTATTGATTTGGATTTACTTGCAGAAAAAATCGTAAAGGAGATTAATGAAAGAAAAAATTAGAATCGCATCCGGACAAGGGTTTTGGGGAGACTTAATTGATGCTCCTTATCATCAAGTTATTAAAGGAGATATAGATTATCTTGTAATGGATTATCTTGCAGAAGTAACTATGTCCATCTTGCAAAAGCAGAAGAACAAAAATCCTGATCTTGGATATGCAAGAGATATTCCGGATTTAATGCATAAAATTCTTCCAATAATAACTTCGAAGAATATAAAAGTAATTACAAATGGAGGTGGTGTAAACCCTATTGCATGCGCAAAAGCTATAATGAAAGTTGCCAAAGAATTATCTATAAAGAAATTAAAAATAGGCGTAGTTCTTGGTGATGATATAAAAGACCAAATAGAAGAATTAATAAAGAACGGTGCATTATTAAAGAACATGGAAACTGATGAACCGATTTCCATAGTTAAGGATAAAATTTTAAGTGCCAATGTATACTTTGGTGCTTTTCCCATTGTTGAAGCGCTTAAGCAGGATGCCGATATTATTATTACAGGTAGAACTACAGATACAGGATTAACACTTGCTCCAATGATATACGAGTTTGGATGGAATCCGAATGATCATAATTTGCTCTCCGCTGGTACAGTCGCAGGACATATCTTAGAGTGCGGAGCACAATCCAGTGGAGGAAATTTTTTAGGCGATTGGCAATCAATTCCAGACATGGCGGAAATAGGTTTTCCGATTGCTGAGGCGTTTCCAAATGGTGAAGTTATTATAACAAAGCATAAAAATACCGGTGGAAGAGTGTCTTATGAAACTGTTGCGGAGCAATTACTTTATGAAATTGGTGATCCCAAATCATATATAACTCCGGATTGTGTTGCAGATTTCACCTCAATAAAACTTGAGGATTTAGGAAATGATCGAGTGAAAATGTACGATGTAAAAGGTTTTCCTGAAACTGAGTTTTACAAAGTCTCCTGCTCTTATTCTGATGGATTTAGTGCGGTATCATCACTTACATATTCTTGGCCGCAAGCTCTTACAAAAGCTAAAGCTGCAGATGTAATTTTAAGAAAAAGATTAGCAAATTTATTACTACAGTTTGATGAAATAAGAACGGAGTTTGTAGGCTATAATTCCACTCACGGCCCTCTGGCCAAAGAATTAGATGAAGACGAAATAAACGAAATTATGTTAAGAATTGCTGTGCGCTCTCATGATTACAAATCTGTTGAAAGATTTGGAAAAGAGATTGCTCCGTTGATATTGACCGGTCCCCCAGCCGTAACGGGATTTGCTGGTGGGAGACCAAAACCGAGCGAAGTTGTTGCTTATTGGCCCGCATTAATCCCTAAAAGATTGGTTAAGCCTAGAATTGAAATATTGGAGTTAATATGAAAATCAAATTAATTGAAATTGCACACGGGAGAAGTGGTGATAAAGGCGATGCCGCTAATGTTGGAATTATTGCTTATGATGATTCTGGCTACGATATAATAAAAAAATATCTTACTGTTGAAAATGTAAAAAAACACTTTCAGGGAATTTGTTTAGGAAAAGTCGAACGATTTGAACTGCCAAATCTGCGAGCATTAAACTTTTTGTTGCACAATACTCTGGGCGGAGGCGGTACTGTTTCATTGAAACACGATGCGCAAGGCAAAACTCTTGCGGCAGCACTTTTAAGAATGGAAATTGAAATAGAATAAAATTAGGGAGCAAGTATGTTCGACGAAGAAATAAAAACTCTTAATAAATATAAGGTTCGTGTCAATAATCTACGGAGTTATCTTTGACGTAGACCGCAAAGAATTTAAAATAGAAGAATTACACAAAAAAACTGAAGCCCCTGATTTTTGGAATGATCAAATGGGTGCTCAGAAAATCTTGCAGGAAATAAAAACACTGCAATCCTGGGTGGATCTCTGGAAAAGTGTAAATAAAAAATCTGAAAGTGTTGACGAATTTATTCAGATTGCTCAGATGGAAAATGATGAATCTCTCTCTGATGACGTAGCCAAAGAACTTGATGAACTTGATAATGCAATTGAAGAAGCCGAATTTAAAAACATGCTTAGCGGTAAAGATGATAATAAAAACTGCATTCTGACAATTCATTCCGGTGCAGGCGGAACAGAATCGCAAGATTGGGCTGATATGCTGCTTAGAATGTATTTACGGTACGGCGAACAAAACGATTTCAAAATGACAATAGTAGATATTTTAGATGGCGATGGTGCAGGAATTAAATCTGCTACCGTAGAAGTTGTGGGTGAATTTGCTTATGGTTATATGAAAGCAGAAAATGGGGTTCATCGTTTAGTTAGAATTTCTCCATTCGATTCCAATAAAAGAAGGCATACATCTTTTGCCTCTGTTTTTGTAATTCCTGAAGTCGATGATACAATTGAAATCGAAGTAAATCCAGCAGATCTTAGAGTGGATACCTATAGGTCAGGTGGAAAAGGCGGACAAAATGTTAACAAAGTTGAAACCGCTGTTAGATTTACTCACATTCCGACTGGTATTGTTGCAGCCTGTCAGAGCGAAAGATCACAAGCTCAAAACCGTGTAAACGCAATGAAGTTATTAAAATCAAAACTCTATCAGCTTGAATTGGAAAAACAAAATGCCGCATTAGATGAAGTTGAAAAAAGTAAAATGAAAATAGAGTGGGGAAGTCAGATTCGAAGCTATGTTTTTCATCCTTATAATATGGTTAAAGACCATAGAACTGATGAAGAAACTTCTGATACTCAAGGTGTTATGGATGGAGATATAAATAGATTTATAAAAGCATTTTTATTAAAGTTTAGTCAGAATTGAAAGTTGAAAATCATTAAAAAATAATTTCAATTTAAATTTCTTTATTTCTTAATTTGAATTTATTTTTGCTCATAATATTTCCTTACATTCAGGGGATCTGGCAAATGAAGGCAATTGTTAAGGGACTTGTGTGTTCATCGATTTTAGTTCTAAGTTGTTTTTTTCAAAATTGTTCTCCCACCCGGCAGCTGATTGATAATGAAAATATGACGCCGAAAAAGTATTTTGAAAATGGTGAAAATATTTCATTTAGTGTAAAAGATGAAAGAAATTTTGATTTTCAGACTATTCAAAGTTATGAAGGGGTTGGTACATATAATTTCAAAATCCCAATTTCATTTTATATTCAACAATATTTGAACAAATCTTTGTTGAATGACTCCCTCAAATCAAATCCAAAAATTATAAATGTGTTTATTGATCAACTAAGGTTTGAACCGGAAAACTCCTTTAAATATTCTTTTCGATTTTCAAATCCTATCAATAAAGATTCTTCTATTTTATTCAGAGTTGCCTCAAAATTAGTACTACCTAAAAATTCTAAGAATGATGAATCAGAAATCTTTGATATGGCATTATCTGATTGTTTAGATACTTTTTTTGTTCGAAGTAAGAATATTGATGAAAGAAAAATTGTTATCCAGTCTAACCATCTTAATCAAAAACCTAATAATATTTCTGCTGTTGCTTCACCCTTATTATATTATTCAATTCTGAATGATTCTAGTAAAATTTCTTCAACAGTTTATGAGGTAAAAATTGATAAAACATTTGAAAAAAGGATAGACACGCAATCAATTGGCTTTATGTATAATGTGGGCAAAAATATTGAATCTGGATTTCAATTAGCTTACAATCGAAGAATATCCAACAATAATTTCTTTTACTATGGCTATGGAATCGGACTGCTCTTTTATCAGATTAATAATATTAGTGATGGTTTTAAAGGGTTTCTTATTAGTGCTGCATTTCCATTATCTATAGAATATTATTTATCTGAAAGTGAATCTCGTCCATACGTTGGAGTTTCGCTTAAACTATCTTCTGGAAATGAAAAGATTGATTATGGAGGATTTGAAAAAAGTTATTTCTTTTTCGGTCCTACGTTTGAACCATATATCGGTTTCAATTTATCAAACACAGTATCATTTGATGCTGGTCCTTATTTCTTGGCTTTTTTAGGATCTAAAATGCTGCCAAATGATTTTGGCGCAAGAATTAATTTTAATATTTGGTTTAATTAGGTGGAGAATATGAAATCAAAAATTTTTGCTTTTTGTTTAATCTTAGGGTTTTCTGTTTTTAATATTGGATGTGCTCATAGAGAACTGACTAAATATGTTGACGATAATAATTGTCAATCTACGATTGAAGGAAATTATTATAAGGGAGTTACCTCAATAGCAGATCCACCAAATATCTTTTTAAAAATGCCTAAAGCTCCAAAATTGTTAAAAGGAGAATTAATTTCTATCGAATCTAATGGAGTAACATTTGATCCGGATAATGTTGGATTTAGTGATCAAGAGGCAACATTTTTTCCATTTGATACTCTTTATGGTGTAATAGATACAACGGGAACGCTGATATTTGGTAGCGTACCAGAGTATTATGCAGTTCAGCATACACTTGATATTGAAGTGTTAAATTTAGCAACAAATGACGTTGCAAGATTAGTTTTACCTCCAAATGAACCCTTTGCATATTGCATTAAAGAAGGTAACTACAAAGTAACTGGAATTAAATTTATTGGTAAAAAAGGTGTTGAAGATATTGGTACAGATTTCCCTGAGATTACTTTTGAAGTCGTCCCTGGTGTAACTAATTATTTGGGAAATATATATGTTGATTATAAAACTGAAAACGATGAAAATGTTATGGTAGTTCCTTGTAACAGAAATGATGAGGGCAGATCTGCAGCATTAGGTATGTTTGGACTTCTTGGAGCGGTTGCAAATGCGGTTGCTACGGGTATCGAAAGTTCTGGTTTACAACATGTTATTCATATTGAACGAGATAAAAACTTTTTGCCAGAATCAAATAAACCAATAAAAGAAATATCTTTGACTGTAAAAAAAACTGAATAAAAAAGAATTTTATTCTTTTTTCAAATTATATTGCTTTGCGAGATTTGTTAATCTGCGAGGGTAATCTGTTTGCATTCCATTTATACCGCTTTTAATCAAGCACTCCATTTCACGTTTATCATTTATCGTACATCCAATTAGAAAATCTATTTTGGGTGTATTCTGTCTTTTATTCAATCTTAATCTTTTTCTTACATCATACCAGATAACTCTTCTGAACGTAATCCAATTTGCAATTGTTATTTGTCTCGGCCGCATTATAATCGCAACATCATTTTGATTTTTCATTGCAACTTTTATAGTACTGTGAATCCTCGGCAGAAAAACAAAACCTGGTGGAATTTCAACATCTAAACTGTAAATCAAATTTGGATATTTATTTTTTGCAACCTGAAGGACTTCCGGAAAAAACGTTTCGATGATAAAACTTGTTGATAAATTTAATTCTTTTGTAAATGTTTCTAACTGTTCCAGAATTACAATTATTAGTTCCTTCTCATCTTTTGGAACTTTTATATCAAGAAAAACATATTTTATTTGTGGTTTATCTTTTATCCAATCTAAAAATTCTCTAAAGGTTGGGATATGGGAATTTACAGGATTTGATTCTCCTTTTTTTGTGTAGTTAAAATGTTTTCTAAAATCTTCTAAGCCTAGCTCCGAAGTTTTATTTCTAAAGCCGCTAAATGGTGCAGGAAAATAGGGTTTGTAAGCTACCTCTGGCTCAATTCCGTTTTCACGGATTAATGCAACTAATTCATAGGGATTCCAATCGTGCCAAAGAATAACTTCTTTATCTTTTGTAACACACAAATCCGTTTCTAAAGAATTTACACCTTCGCGCAAAGCTCTTTCAAAAGATGGAATTGTATTCTCCGGTTCGTTAACAGGTGAACCTCGATGACCGCAAACTAAAAATAAATTTTCTTTATCTACTTTTAATTTGCTGATAGGACAAAAACGAAAAAGTTCTCTCAACCAGATTCTAAAAACAATAAGTTTTCTTTTTAAATTTGCCATAGTTAAAGATTATTCTGATTTTACTTATGAAATTATTTTAAGCAGTGTTGAATAACAAATGAATATTCACAAAAAAACAAAGATCAGCAAACCAAAGAAAAAAAATACTCAGTCCAGCAATCAGGACTTTTTTAATAAAGTTTATAGAATCACAAAAAAAATTCCGTATGGAAAAGTTTCTACATATGGTGATATTGCTGATGCTTGTGGTATTCGTTCATCTGCAAGAACTGTTGGATGGGCTTTAAATGGATGCGGTCCAGACATTCCAGCACATCGTGTTGTCAATAGATTTGGTGCTCTAACAGGTAAAATTCATTTTGGTGATCCTAATTTGATGGAAGAACTTTTGAGATCTGAGGGAGTTGAGTTTGATGATAAAGGATGCGTACTTCTAAGTAAACACTTGTGGAAGCCAAAATAATTAATATAGACAAACATCCCATCTAAATGTAGATTATTAATACTTTTTAATCTTCATCCAGCCAAATATTATATGGTCTTTTCTAAAAATCTCGATAGATAGTAATCATTAATAGCCGTATTTTAGATTGTCAAAATATTTTTTTTAATTCATTATTTTTTACATTAATTATTAAACAAATAAAATGTCATTTAAACAAAAACTTATAGATTTATTTAAGCGAATAGAAAATATTCAAATAGGCGGGGGATCCAAAGCTATAGAAAAACAGGTTGCTATGGGTAAACTGCCTGCCAGGGAAAGAATACAAAAATTATTAGATGATAATTCTTTTCATGAATATGATTTATTTGTTGAGCATAAATGTGCCGATTTTAACATGGATAAAAAGAAACTGCCTGCTGATGGAGTTATAACAGGTACGGGATCTATTCTGGGTTTTCCAGTTGGAATTTTTGCACAGGATTTTACCGTTGCAGGTGGATCATTAGGATTAATGCACGCGAGAAAAATCACAAAAATTATGGATCATTCAATCAAAATGGGAATTCCCTTAATTGGAATTAATGATTCCGGAGGTGCCAGAATTCAGGAAGGGGTTAACTCTTTGGCAGGGTATGGAGAAATATTCTTTAGAAATACTCTAGCTTCTGGTGTTATTCCACAAATTTCTGTGATACTCGGTCCTTGTGCCGGAGGTGCAGTTTACTCTCCTGCATTAACTGATTTTGTGTTCGTTGTTGATAAAATTTCAAAGATGTTTATTACCGGTCCGGAAGTTATTAAAACCGTACTCGGGGAAGAGATATCTATGGAAGATTTAGGCGGTGCCAGAGTACATACAGAAATTACGGGTAATGCTCACTTCTTTGCTGAAAGTGAAATGGAATGCTTTGAACAAATAAAAAGGTTGGTAACATTTATTCCATGGAATAATAAAAAGAAGGCTGATCCGTTACCTTCAAAACCCCCAAAACCGCGATACAATATTGAGACAATTATTCCACTTGATCCAAAAAAACCATACGATATCAGAGATCTGATAAAATCCATCTGCGATGATTCTGATTTTTTTGAAATTCAAGAACATTGGGCTGCAAATATTGTTATTGGTTTTGCAAGGTTAAACGGAGAAACAATTGGTATTGTTGGTAACCAACCACTGGTTCTTGCAGGAGTCTTAGATGTTGATTCCTCTGATAAAGCTGCTAGATTTATCAGATTTTGTGATGCATTCAATATTCCATTAATAACATTAGTTGATCTGCCAGGCTATTTACCAGGAATCGACCAGGAACATGCAGGAGTTATACGCCACGGTGCAAAAATTCTTTACGCTTATAGCGAAGCAACAGTGCCAAAAATTACAGTAATCTTACGTAAAGCATATGGTGGCGGATATATCGCAATGTGCTCAAGGCATTTAGGGGCTGATTTTGTCTTTGCTTGGCCATCCGCAGAGATTGCTGTGATGGGTCCTGAGGGAGCGGCTAATATTATTTTTAAAGCAGAAATTGCACAAGCTGAAAATCCTGATGAGATGAGAAAATTAAAGGTTCAGGAATACACTGAGAAATTTGCTAATCCATATATTGCAGCTGCCAATGGTCATGTTGATTCTATAATAAATCCATCAGAGACAAGAGAATTTTTAATTCATGCTATCTCAGTTTCAACTAATAAATCCGAAGTAAGACCATATAGAAAACATGGAATACCACCATTTTAATATGAATAATAAAATAAAATCAGTTGTTATAGATGATTCAGTTTATGAAACTGAATTAACCAAGAAATTTGTTAACAGAAAAAAATATAAACCTGCAGATAATAAAAGATTAGAAGCGTTTATCCCTGGATTAATCCAAAAAGTATATGTTAAAGTTGGCGCAAAGATTAAAAAAGGGGACAAACTTCTTATACTTGAAGCAATGAAAATGCAGAACAATGTAATCTCTCAGATTGATGGAACTATTTTGTCTGTAGTGGATGAAGGAAAAATAGTAAAGAAGAATGAACTGTTGATATTATTTGAATGAGTGAATGAGTCCACTTATTAAGTGGACTCAAATATTAATATTTTTTTACATCAATTGAAGAAACACCGCAATCAATTTCTATAAATATTTTTTTGGTTGATTTGTCAAAATTTTCTGTCCGATAAATATTATGATTTACCCGTTTAAATCCTTCGTAGTTTTTGCTTGATAAAGCATCATCAGAATTTATTTCACAGCCTACAGAATCAGGTATTAAAATATCCATATCTGAAGCACCGGCATCAATTTTTAATCTTGTAACGTCTGATAAGCTTCCAAATTTAACATTTAATGCCGCGGCACCCATATCAATATCCAATTTACTTACTTTGTATTGTGTCAGATCCAAATCGAGAGAAGCTGCTCCAACATCAAAGAATAATTCCCAATCTGGATTAGCGTTGAGAGACATTTCAACCAAATTTTTATAATTATTATTCCCAAGTTTTAATTTGTTACTTCTCATTTCAAAATCAATATCAGAATGTGAACCAAAATCATTTCTGATTAATCTGTAATTCTCTTTTAATCCTTCTGTTTTAAAATCAACTAATTTATCAGTAGGCATCAACATCTTAAATCCTCCTGCACCACCGCTAAATTGTAGCTTTGCTGTAAGAATTGAATCAGAATACTCTTGTGAAAAGTATGTAGTATCAAAAACAGCTGCTTCATCGCCAAAATGGATTTCAAAATCATCGTCTATAAGATTAGTTGTTGCACTTACTGAAGCATAAAGTGTTAATGCTAAAACCAGTGCAGCTAATCCCGCAACAATACCTTTACCAACTTGATTTTTTACCAATATTGAAACTCCAATCAATACTAAAACCATTGGCCAAAATTTCCAGGCAGAATTCCACGTAAAACTTAAAGGTGTTAAGTTGCCTAGTAGAACTAATCCACCTATTGAAATAAAAAATACTCCCCAAAAAATATTTGATGTTTTCATTGTCTTACCTCATTAACAGTTTTGTTTCTAGAATTTAATATAATTGCAAAGCCTAATCCAATAAGAACCAATGGCCAAAAATCACCAAAATTAAAATGCGGTACAAAATTATCTAAAAGGAAGATACCTCCCAAAAATATTAAAAACGCACCTGCATAAATCGATCTGTTACTTTCCGGTTTTTTAATATTCGTAAAGTTCATATTTGGGACAGTGTTTTCACTTTTTTTTTCTTCTGAGCTGGGATCAGAATCCTGTTTTGTTTCTGTTGTATTAAAAGGTGTTATAATATATGGTTTTTGCGGAATTATAATCCATAAAATAATATATGCTAAAATTCCACTTCCGCCAAAAATAACAGCTAAGACAAAAATCAATCTTACTAATACTGGATCAATTGCAAAATATTCTGCCAAGCCTCCGCAAACCCCACCTAACATTTTGTCTGTTACCGAACGATATAGTTTCTTGTACATTTCAGAACTCCTTTCTATCTGTAATTTCTGTTGCAATAATAATAATGAAATACATAGAAGGCTTTTTTTATAGTATCAGCGGTAGATGAATGTTAAATAGGGGGATTTCAGTTTATTGTCGGGCCAGTGGAATCGGTGAATGGCGACAAAATATTATTATTTGTTGGATTAATTAAAACTTAGCGTATTTTAGTTACAAAGTTTTGTAAAATCTTTATTAAAAAATGTTTTATGATAATAGCACTCTGCCAAATAGATCCAATTATTGGAAATCTTGAATACAATAAAAAAAAAATCTTAGATGAATATAAAAAAGCGATAGACGCAAATGCAGATCTTGCAATCTTTCCTGAACTCTCGCTAGTTGGATATCCACCGTTAGATTTAGTTGAAAAATCTGAGTTTAGAAAAGCTGTAAATACTGCATCAAAAGAAATTGCGGCCCAGACCAGTAATGTTGGATTAATATTTGGGGCTATAACTGAAGACAATGATAATATTGGAACAGATATTCACAACTCAGCAATTTTGTGCTTCGATGGAAAAATTCAGTTTATACAGCATAAAACTTTAATACCTAATTACGATGTTTTTGATGAGATGAGATATTTTGATTCGGCAGAAAGTGTTTCAGTTTTTGATTTTAAAGGTGAAACACTTGGAATATCTATTTGTGAAGACATCTGGAATGATGCTGATTATTGGTATAGAAGAAGATATCATAAAGATCCGGTAAAAGATCTTATAAATCAACATTCTACTATTCTTATTAATATCTCCGCAAGCCCATATTCTTATGGCAAACGTGCAGATAGAAAAAAAATGTTATCCGTTCTTACAAAAAAAGATAAAATTCCGCTTGCATATGTTTGTTGTGTTGGTGCACAAACAGACTTGATTTTTGATGGTGCAAGTATGTGTCTAGATAAAGCTGGAAATTTGGTTAATCTTGGTAAAGCCTTTGAAGAAGATTTTATTTTATTTGATACTCTAAAAGAATATCAGCCAATAGAAAATTGTGAAGGAACTTTTGAAGAAGAAGTTTATAATTCTCTTGTATTTGGCTTGAAAGAATATTGCACTAAACTAGGATTTAAAAAAGTTTTAATTGGATTAAGCGGCGGAATGGACTCTGCTTTAGTAACCTGCATAGCAGTTGCGGCACTAGGTCCAGAAAATGTTCAAGTGATTTTACTTCCTTCTAAATATTCAAGTCCCGGAAGTGTTAGTGATTCAGAGGCTTTAATTAGTCATCTTGAAATTCAATCTAAAAATGTGAGTATACAACCTGTTGTGGATGAAACATTAAATCAGATAAAATCTGTTTTAAATAACGATATAAAATCCTTAACGGAAGAAAATCTTCAGGCAAGAGTGCGTGGATTATATTTAATGACTTACTCGAATAATCTTGGTCATCTTTTATTAACTACAGGTAACAAGTCTGAAATGGCTGTTGGATACTGTACATTATACGGTGATATGTGCGGTGGTTTAGCTGTTATTGCCGATGTTTACAAAACAGACGTTTATAAAATTGCTAATTATATTAATAGAAATGGTGAGATAATTCCTCAGGCTATAATAGATAAAGCTCCCTCTGCAGAACTTAAACCGAACCAATCAGATCAAGATACATTACCATCTTATGAAGTTTTAGATAAGATATTGAGAATGTATCTTGAAGAAAATAAAGAATACAACGAAATAAAAGATATAATTGGCGATGAAATATTGGTAAAAAAAATACTGAGAATGGTTGATTTAAATGAGTTCAAAAGAAACCAAGCAGCTCCTGCTCTGCGTGTTTCATCCAAAGCATTTGGGTTTGGCAGAAGATATCCAATTGTGCAAGGATGGAGAAAGTAAAACAAATCAGATTAATCGTTAATCGTATTGAAAAATCAATTGTAAATTCATAACAGTCTTATTAGTTTTGAAATAGCAAATATTTTAATTTTAAAGAGAGAAACATGGCTAAAGAAAAAGAAATGCAGAAGCTTAGTGAAGTTACTGTTCGCTTTGCAGGCGATTCGGGTGATGGAATGCAGCTTACTGGTTCTCAGTTCAGTGATACAACCGCTTTTGTCGGTAATGATTTAAATACTCTTCCAGATTATCCTGCTGAAATTCGTGCACCTGCCGGAACAATATATGGCGTTAGCGGATTTCAACTTACATTTTAGCAGTGAAGATATTCACACTCCGGGCGATCAACCAGATGTTTTAGTTGCAATGAATCCTGCTGCATTAAAGAAAAATCTTGGTGAAATAAAAATGAATGGAATTATTATAGTTAATTCCGATGCTTTTGATCAAAAGAATTTAAAACTTGCTCATTACCAGGCAAATCCACTTGATGATGGATCTCTTGAAGGATATAGTGTATTCAGTATTCCTATTAGCAAACTTACAGAAAACGCTCTTGAGGGAACATCACTATCTCCAAAAGAAGTTGCAAGATGTAAGAACTTTTTTGCTCTTGGATTAATGTATTGGCTTTATAACAAACCAATTCAAAATACTCTTGACTGGATCCAGGATAAATTTAAAAAAACTCCGCAGTTTATAGATGCAAATACTAAGGCGTTAAATGCTGGTTATAATTTTGGGGAAATAACAGAAGCATTTACTACAAGATATGATGTGGTTTCAGCCAAATTACCAAAAGGTACATACAGAAACGTTTCTGGAAATGAAGCAACTGCGTTTGGATTTCTTGCTGCTTCTGTACAGAGTGGATTGCCTTTATTTTTAGGTTCATATCCAATTACTCCTGCCACTGAAATTTTACAGTACATTAGTAACTTTAAAAATTTTGGTGTAAAAACATTTCAAGCTGAAGATGAAATTGCCGGAGTAACCTCCGCAATTGGTGCTGCTTTTGCCGGTAATCTTGCAATTACCACTACAAGCGGTCCAGGATTAGCCTTAAAAACAGAAGCAATCGGATTAGCAGTTATGACAGAACTTCCGCTTGTTATCATTAATGTTCAGCGCGGCGGACCAAGTACAGGATTACCAACAAAAACAGAACAGGCTGATTTATTACAGGCTGTGCAGGGCAGAAATGGTGAAGCACCTGTTGCCGTGCTTGCTGCAAAAACTCCACGTGATTGTTTTTACATGGCAATTGAAGCTTCTAGAATCGCTGTAAAATATATGACGCCTGTTATACTATTAACAGATGGTTATATTGCAAACGGTAGTGAACCCTGGAGAATACCAAGTGTTGACTCTCTTCCTAAAATTGATGTTAAATTCAGAACTGAAAAAGAAGGATTTTATCCATATTTAAGAGACGAATTTCTTGCAAGACCTTGGGCTATACCGGGAACACCAGATTTAGAACATAGAATTGGTGGACTTGAAAAAGCACACATTTATGGAAGCGTAAATTATGATCCGGATAATCATCATAAAATGATTAATCTCCGGGCTGAAAAAATTAAAAAGATTGAGAATGATATACCTGATTTGGAAGTAGACGGCGATCAGCAGGGTGAACTGCTTGTTCTAGGATGGGGTGGAACCTACGGTGCAATTAAAGAAGCAGTTGTAAAATCCAGATCTATGGGTATGAAACTTTCGCAGGCACATTTTCAATACTTAAATCCATTCCCTAAAAATACAGCGGATGTTCTTAAGAGATTTGATAAAGTGCTGATTCCGGAAATCAATCTTGGTCAATTGGCAAAACTAATAAGAAGTGAGTATCTGATTGATGTTATTCAATATAATGTAGTACGTGGATTACCATTCAGAGTATCAGATATTTTGGAAAAGATTAAAGAAACACTCGGAGGAAAAAATGGAAAATAAAGTTGAAGAAAAAATTGCAAAATTAACAGCAAAAGATTTTGCGACAGATCAGGATGTAAGATGGTGTCCGGGTTGTGGTGATTACTCAATCCTTGCACAGGTTCAAAGAACTTTTCCGGAAATTATCGATGTTCCTAAGGAAGATGTTGTTTGGATTTCTGGTATAGGTTGTTCAAGTCGTTTTCCGTATTACATGGATACTTATGGTTTTCATGGCATCCACGGCAGGGCTCCGATTTTAGCTACCGGAGTAAAACTTGCAAATCCAAAACTTTCTGTTTGGGTTGCAACCGGTGATGGTGATTTATTAAGTATTGGTGGTAATCATTTTATACACGCTTGTAGAAAAAATATTGATATTAAAATTCTGTTATTTAATAATCGTATTTATGGATTAACAAAAGGTCAGTATTCACCTACGTCAGAAAAAGGGAAAGTTACTAAAACTTCTCCATATGGTAGTGTTGATTATCCATTTAATCCAACAATGCTTGCAACAGGTTCTGAAGCTACATTTGTAGCACGATCGATAGATCGACATACAAAACACCTTCAGGAAATGATTAAACGGGTTGGAAAACATACTGGAACAGCATTTTTAGAGATTTATCAGAACTGTAATATATTTAATGACGGTGCTTTCTCAATTCTTACTGAAAAAGATACAAAAGACGATAATGTTTTAGTACTTGAACAGGGTAATCCTATGGTATTTGGTAAAGACGGAACCAAAGGAATTAAGCTTGATGGTTTTACTCCGCGAGTCGTAGATTTAACAAGTGGTCAATATACAAAGGATGATTTATGGATTCATGATGAATTCGAAGAAAGTCCTGTTCGCTCAGCGATCTTATCTACTTTTACAGAAACACCTGGTATGCCAACTCCTATTGGTGTTTTCAGACAGGTAATTAAACCATCTTACAATGAAGGTTTAGTTGCTCAGATTGAAGAAGTTAAAAAGAAAAAAGGAATTGGTGATTTAGAAAAAGTTCTTTTTGGCGGTAACACTTGGGAAGTTAATTGATAAAAGGAAAACTTAGCCAATACTTTTTTTAGTTTTTATGGGCTTGAAATAGCTTCAAGCCCATTTCTATTTTTATGAAGTTTTATGATTGATTTTGAGAATCTAAAAAATATAATTTTAAACAATTCGTCTTTTCTATTAACAACTCATGTTAATCCGGACGCTGATGCGATTGGATCTGAATTAGCTTTTTACCACATCCTAAAAAAACTTGGTAAGAAGGTCACTATTATTAATCATAGTTCAACTCCTTATAATATGGAATTTTTCAACAAAGAGAATATTATTCAAAAATTTGATGTTGAGTTCCATAAAAATATATTTAATGAAGTTGACGTATTGGTTGCGCTGGATTTTAATCGTGCAGATAGAACGGTTAGCATGACAGATTATTTTAGAAAATCGAGTAAGCTCAAAATCTGCATTGATCATCACCAGGATCCTGAAAAATTTGTGGATTATCTTTTTATTGATATTGCATATTCTGCAACAGGACATATTATTTATGATTTTATCAACCAAACTAAAATTGTAAGTCTTGATCTTAACATAGCAGAACCTATATATGCTGCTATTATGACTGATACAGGTTCATTTAGATTTGATAGAACAACATCCCAAGTCCATAACATTATTGCCGAGTTATTAAAATATGGGGTAAATCCCGAGCAAGTTTATGATAAGCTTTATGATCAAAGCAAATTCAGCAAAGTGAAATTACTAGGGAGAGCATTAAATTCAATCAGACTTTTGTATGATAATAAATTGGGGTATATGACTATAACTCAAAAGGATTTTGAAGAACTTGGGGCGATTGAAAGCGATACAGAAAACTTTGTTAATTATAATCTATCCATCGAAAACGTTGTAATTGGAATTTTATTTATAGAATTAAAAAATGGATTTAAAGTTAGTTTTAGATCTAAGGGTCGCATTCCAGTAAATAAATTAGCAAATGAATTTGGCGGAGGCGGACATACAAATGCCGCTGGTGCAAGATTTTTTACAAATAATTTGCAGGATGTTATTCCTGTAATTCTTTCTAAAGCTGAGTTTTATTTAAAAAACTGAAAGTAACATTTATGTACAAAATAAATCTTAAAACTGGCGGTTCAAAAATCATTTACGATCCGCTCTCCATATGTCTTAAGTATTTGATAGATGATAAAAAGCTTGCAAAGAGCTTACCTCATTTAGAAAAAATTTTTAACATTAAATTTTCAGAACTTCAAAGACAAAATTTTTTATCTGATGTTGGCGGGAGAATCCGGGTAACTAAACCATCGGGTAAACCGGATGCTCTTATTCTTTCTAAAGTTAAATTGGATGATAAATTTGATTCTGATTATTTCAGAGATCATTTAGCAGAATTTATAATAAATCTTAAGAACGAATCAACAAAAAATCTTCATATCATTATTCCAGCATTTTCTTCGGTAAAAAAATATTTTGAATCTGAAGAGTATTATTATCAGACCTTTGCTGAAGGAATATTGCTTGGTAATTATTCATTTGATAAATACAAGTCTAAAAAAACTAAAAACAAAGTTCTTGATGTTTATTTATATGCTGACAACGAAAAGAAGTTAAATGGTTCAATTTCAGTTGCTGAAAAATTAATTACCTCTGTTAATTTTACCAGAGACTTACAAAATGAACCTGCTAATAATTTAACTCCTGAATTATTTGCAAAAAGAGTTACTGCTGAAGCTAAAGAATATGGAATCAAATCTACTATATTCGGTGAAAATGAAATCTCTAAAAGAAAAATGGGTGGTTTGATTGCAATTGGACAGGGAAGTGTTAACAAACCAAGGTTTATCGTTTTAGAATACAAACCTTCTTTAAAAAATAAAAAAAACAAAAAATCTAAAACGAAAACAATAGTATTGGTCGGAAAGGGAATTACGTTTGATACAGGTGGTATTTCAATAAAACCTTCAAAAGGCATGGGCGAAATGAAAGCTGATATGTCCGGCGCCGCTGTTGTTGTGGGAACTTTGATTGCTGCTGCAAAAAATAAATTGCCTGTTCATTTGTATGGAATTATACCTGCGGCCGAAAATATGGTATCAGGCGAATCAATCAGACCCGGAGATGTAATTAAAATATCTAATGGTAAGACAGTTGAGATTGAGGATACGGATGCGGAAGGAAGAGTTGTATTAGCTGATGCTTTGCATTATGCATCACAATTAAAACCTGATCAGATTATTGATCTTGCTACACTTACCGGAGCCTGTGTGGTTGCTTTAGGTGAATTTGTTGCCGGCATGTTTACAAAGAATGATTTAATGGCTGAAAATCTTTATAAGAGTGGAATGAATACTTATGACAGAGTTTGGCGATTGCCTATGTGGGATGATTTTAATGAGTTGATAACCAGTGATGTTGCAGATGTTGCTAATCTTGGCCACACGCGCTGGGCCGGTGCGATTACCGCTGCTAAGTTTTTAGAGAATTTTGTTGATAAAAATATACCGTGGACTCATTTGGATATCGCTGGTCCTGCAATGTTTAATTCTTCAAGAAGTTATACAAAAAAATATATGACAGGTTTTGGTGTAAGACTTTTGTTTGATTATTTATCACATAAAGTTTAAGTTTTACAAACCCAGATCCTAAGAGAGTCTGTTGCAGAACTACCCTCGGATGTCATTTCGACCGAAGGGAGAAATCTTTTGTGCAATAATTTAACAGATTTCTCAGTCGTTTGCCTTTTACTAATTGACTAAAACTTTTTATTGCGCTAAGTTTTAACATCAATACACTCAACTCTTATCTTCTTTGGAGAGGGGAATTTAAGAGGTATGGGTTTCTATAGTACATCTTATTTTTTAACCATTCATCACAAATACATAATAAAAACAATTATTTTGAGCGTATAACCGTTAGCTTTTATTGATTAAAATTCATTATCAATCTAAATTTGGCTGTAAAATTAAAATTATTTGTTAATTAATCTTAAACATTTTATAAGGACCGCAATGAGCAGTATTTTCAAATTTGGTGAAGAAGTTAAAGGTTACAATATCCGTGTATTAAATGAGCGGGAAATAAGAGCCGGAGCAGGATTATTATTTGTATTTATGTTTATTGCAATACTTTCGGCGATAATGCAGAGTAGTTTTACAATTCTAAAGTATGCAGTAATGATATTTCTTGCAGATATGTTGATTAGAGTGCTGGTTAACCCGAGATATTCGCCCGTTTTAATTTTAGGAAGATTCATCGTAAGAAACCAGGTTCCGGAATATGTAGGTGCAGTTCAGAAAAAATTTGCCTGGGTTATCGGTGTTAGCCTTGGATTAACAATGTTTGTGCTTATCAATGTTATGAATACTTTTAGTTTTATTACAGGTCTTATCTGCTTGATATGTCTCATCTTTTTATTCTTTGAATCAGCTTTCGGAATTTGTCTCGGCTGTAAATTTTATTCTTGGATCTACAAAGAAAAAGCTCAGTACTGCCCGGGTGAAGTCTGTGAAATTAAAGACAGGCAGGAAATACAAAAAACAAATCTTGCTCAGTGGGTAATTGTGGTTGCGTTTGTTGCTTATATAGTTGGTATCGTTTATTTGTTTAATGATAATTTTAAAGTGCCGCCTCGTGAATTATTTTCAGGCAAAAGTTTAGAAGAACTGCAGCTGGAAGAATAAGTACCAAATTACCCTTTATTAATACTCCGCTTTAATTAGAGTGGAGTATTTAGTATAGCTTTTATAAACTTAAGTCTGTAACTACTATATTACCTGGGCTTTAGCCGCTTCCAGATAGTCTTTTTTATATGCTCCAATAAACTCCTCTACTCCTTCTGGAGAAAGAAAATTTAGAATCTCAATTGTGGTCTCATCAAAGCTGTAATTTTCATCCCAAATAATACCCGGCATTTGAAATCTACAAGTAGCATAATCAGCAACATGCAAAATGGCAGTAAGAAAATTATTTTCTTTAGATTTGGCCGGCTGATGGTGAAATTGCAATGCATCTGAAAATACTGAAGGCAGTGACCATTTATTGGTAAGAAATTCACTAATCTCCTGATGCGATAATCCTAAAACTTTGTACTCAGCTTCTAAGAAAGAGGTTTTATTTTGTACTGAGTAACCAACAATTTGAAGAAATTCATTTGATAGATATTCGTGAATGATAAGAATTCCCATATCATGCAGCATACCGGCTACAAATCCATCACCTTCAAAGTTGAATCCTAAGTCTTTGGACATTCTCTGCGCAAGCAATCCTACCAGCATTGAATGATTTAAGAATTTGTCAGGATTAAAATATTTATCAGCTTTCATCTTCATTGTTGATGCCATCCGGATAGAAGTAACAATTGATTTAATCTCCTGCATGCCAAGTAATATTACCGCTGTATTAATACTGGTAACATTTCTTCTTAACCCATAGAGAGGGGAATTAGCAACAGAAAGAACTTTTAGAGTTAATGATGGATCCTTTTCGATCATCATTTCCACTTTTCTAGCTGATAGGTTTGGAGAATTAAATAGCTGTGTAATTTCCTGCAGTACTCTCGGGATAGGGGGAAGATTGGAAACACTTTGTAATCGTTTTAATATATCTTCTGGTTTATATAAACTATTACCCTTCTGTATATCCATAAAAGTGGTTTCCAATTATTTTATTTTGTATTAGATCCTATCAAAAAATAGTCAACTCAGCTATTTTTAGCAATGATTTGCATAGATATCCCTCTCCTTCAAAATAAATAAATTGAATGAAGGAGAGGGAGAATAGTTAAATTATTTTGGGTTATTTTTTTCTAGAGTATTTAATTTCCATAGACTTAGTTTCTCCGGCGCCATAATTAACAAACATTTCAAAAGTTGAGTGGTCTTTATCGATTATTTTAATCTCATTTCTCACATTTACTTTACCGCCGTTTGGTGTAACCATCTGTCCGTTGTAAGTTATTGAATTGGTGCTTTTATCATATTTTCCTTCAGTTACCAAAATGCCCGTACCCATATTATCAATCCAGACATTTTGAAATACTTTTAAAGCATTATCAAATCCTGTTAGATCCATTCCATTAAACGGCATTCCCATCATCATACCGGAGAAATGACCAACAATATATCTTCCGTCCATCATTGATTCATAAGTTGTAGTTCCTTTCATTGTCTGCGGAGGCTGAGATGGATCCATCCACATTGTAATATCGCCTTCCCATTCGCCAACCATACTGGTTAGTATTTCATGCTCAGGTCCGGGAGTCATATAGGCTTGCCATTCTTTCATCATAGCATCCTGATCGATCTCCTGGGAGAAAGTATTATAAGATAAAAAAAGAACTAGAACTAGAGAGAGTCTAAAAAGCAATTTCATGCTGCCTCCTAATGAAATTTTATTAATAAATTTAGTTTTTAACTATTAAAAAATATTTTAATTAGTTATTCAATAACAACTTAGTTTCAGTGATCATAATAGTCAATAGACAACTATTATTTTGTAAACGACTCGATATTGGATAATTAGTACAAGATCAGGAATTATAAACTTAGTGTTGAAACTGATTATACTAAATAATTAAGAAATAAGAAGCTTAAACAGTTTACCTTGTCAATGGGGCTTATAAATCAGGAAAAATTAGAAAATAAAGTAACTATTTATTTTCTATTTAATCACTTATTCTTACTTATGATGCCATCTTTAATCTCAAAGATTACGTCCGCTAGTTTCATAAGTTCTGGATTATGGGTTACGATAACAAAAGTTTTATTAAAGTTATCCCGCAAATCAAAAAGTAATTTGTGCAATGATTCACTGTTAGCGGAGTCCAGATTCCCGGTTGGTTCATCAGCAAAAATGATTTTAGGATCATTAGCCAATGCGCGTGCAACAGCAACTCTTTGCTGTTCACCGCCCGATAGTTCAGCAGGTTTATGATCAGAACGATCTTTTAAACCAACTATTTCTAATAATCGTAAAGAATTTTTGGAAGCAGATTTTAAACTTACACCTTTAATCATCTGTGGAATGGAAACATTTTCCAGAGCGGTAAATTCTGGCAATAGATGATGAAACTGAAAAACAAATCCCATATTTTCATTTCTAAACTTTGCGAGCTTATCGTTATTGTAATCAAAAATATTTTTCTGTTCATAATATACTTTTCCAGTATCTGGTCTATCCAATCCACCGAGCAAATGCAATAACGTAGATTTGCCTGCGCCTGAAGCTCCAACAATAACTGAGATTTTATTCTCTTCAATTTCAAATGAAATGGATTTTAAAACTTGCAGCTTATTCTTTTTAGTGGATTGGTATGATTTAGAAATATTTTCAGATGATAAAATTATTTTCATATTATCTATTCCCATTTAATTGCTTGTAGCGCGTCAACCTTAGCCGCTCTTTTGGCTGGAATAAGTGATGCGATGAACGAAAGGAACAATGAAACACCCGTAATAACAAAAAAATCAGCTAATCTTATTTGCAATGGAAGTGAATCAATTTTGTATTGTGTTGGATCAAGCGGATAAATATTATAGGTTAATTGAAGAAAGCAAACAAAGTAACCGAGTAAAACTCCCAATCCTGTTCCGATCAAGCCAATCATTAATCCTTCATACATAAATATTTTTAAAATAGAATTTTCTTTAGCACCCATTGATCTTAAAATCCCGATATCTCGTTTCTTTTCGATTACAGACATTGAAAGGGAACCAAGTATATTAAATGTTGCAACAGCTATTATCAGCGAAAGCAGTATGTAAGCTACCCATCTTTCGATCTGCATTACAGAATAAAGTTCTTTATGAAAATCGTACCATGTGTTTATCTCAAATTTTTTGTTATCTAATCTTGATTCAAGAAAATCTTTAGCTTTAAATGAGTTATCTGAGTTATTAAGTTTTATTTCAAATCCTTGATAACTTTCTTTAAATCCCAATAAATATTGAGCTTCACTTAAATAAGTAAAAGCCAAACTTTCGTCGTATTCATTATTTTGCGAACTAAAAATTCCTCGAACAACAAATTGCTGTGTATTCGGCATTCCAAATTGTGCAATAAGTTTTTCAATTCCGGCGGGGGAGATAACAGTAATAGTATCATCAACAAGAACCTGCAGGCGATCTGCCAATCTTAATCCAATTAGTATCCCAGGTGTTCTATCTTGGTCATTTAATTCACCACTTCCGAATAAAATGTTTTCCTGAATATTATAAAGCTCATCAGAGTTCTTAATCTCGATTCCTTTTAGTGATATAACTTGTGTTATGCCTCTATTAAATGCCAATACTTTACCGCTTACAAAAGGAGCAAAGGATTTCACATCAGGCGTATCATTTAAAACAGCTGCTACATTATTGTAATCTTCATCATTACTATCAATTTTATATTCAACCCTAAGGTGCGGATCGAAGTTCATCAAAAAAGAAGTAACTAAACTTCCGAATCCATTAAAAACGGATAGAACAACAATTAAAGCCGCAACACCAATTGTTATTCCGGTTATAGAAATAAATGAAATAATTGTTATGAAATTAATTTTATGCTTTGACAACAGATATCTTTTTGCAATAAATCGTTCGTAACTCATTAATCAAACCTCAAAGCTTTAACAGGATTAATTCTTGAAGCAAAATAACTAGGTATTATTGCAGACAAAAGTGAAAGAATAAAAGTAACTAATGAAATCAAAAGAAAAACATCGGGACTCATTTCAATAGGAACTTTAGTAACAAAATAAACACTTGAAGGTACTTTAATTAGATTAAATTTTAATTGAATTGACATTAACAGCCAGGCTAGTAAATTACCAGATGCAATTCCAATAAATGCCAGATAAATTCCCTGGTACAGAAAAATCTTTATTATTGCTCCACCTTTGGAACCCAATGATTTTAAAATACCTATTGAGTTTGTTTTTTCCAGTACAAGCATTAACAACGCGCTGATTATGTTAAAAACTGCAACAATAATTATTAATCCAAGGACAATTGGGATTGGTTTTTTTTGAAGTTCAATCCAAGAAAAAATATTTCTATAAATCTCGAAAATAGTTCTGGCGTAGTATGGATATCTTAATTCCTTTCGGATTATATGAGCAAGACTATCAATTTTACTTACTGATTTTAGTTTAATATCAATTCCATTTATTTCACCAGGCATTGAAAATAAATTCTGTGCTGCTGCAATTCCTGTATATCCAATCATATTATCGTATTCCGCCATTCCACTTTCAAAAATTCCTACAACAAAAAAGTTTTGAATGTTTGGCAATTCTGTTAAAGAAGGAACTTTGTCATTCTTCAAAGCAAATAATGTTACTTTATCTCCAATCTTAAGAAATAATTTTGTTGCTAAAGTTTTACCTATGACAATAGAATTTTCCTTTTCAAAATCTAAACTGCCATCAACTAAATTTGATTTTAACTTTTTAATCTCATTTGATTCTGATACGCCTTTTATGTTAATACCTTCTTTTCTGTTTTTTGCGCTGATAATCGCAAGCTTGGAAATAGAGGGGGAGATGTAATCTATTTCATTCTCATGCTTTACTTTTAATCTGTCAATATATTCATAAGCGTTTGGTAATGACTCTTTATAAGATAAAATTTTAATATGTGAGTCAAAATCCGTAATCTTTTGAGTAAGCGTTTTTTCAAATCCATTTAAAACACTCAGAGCAATAATTAGAGTAGCAACACCTAACGAAATACCTGCAATACTGATAACAGAAATCAGATTAAGTAATCTGGAGTCTTTATTAGAAAGGATATATCTTCTTGATACAAAAAAGGCGAAATTCATTTCAAAACGATTGATTTTTATTGTTAGCAATTTAAAGATTCTATTAGTACCAAAAAATTGTTTTTTAGACAGCAAACGTATATATTTTCACCTCGTTTTTTAAGAATTTTGGCAAATATCGGGGCGTAGCGTAGTCCGGTTATCGCGCCTGCTTTGGGAGCAGGAGGTCGCAGGTTCGAATCCTGCCGCCCCGACAATAATTCTGATTGGTTCATTATAAAGTATTTGTGGATTTTGAGCGCCCGTAGCTCAATCGGATAGAGCATCAGCCTTCTAAGCTGAGGGTTAGTGGTTCGAGTCCACTCGGGCGTACTAAACGAATTTGTTCTTTAAATGGTGAGCGTAGCTCAGTTGGTTAGAGCACCAGGTTGTGGCCCTGGGGGTCGTGGGTTCAATCCCCATCGCTCACCCAAACATTTAAAACTACATTTTATCAGAAGTTCTTTTTTTACTGGCCCCATCGTCTAGTGGTTAGGACATAGCCCTTTCACGGCTGTAACAGGGGTTCAAATCCCCTTGGGGTCACTAGAAATAATCCCGGTAAGTATTTTTCTTATCGGGATTTTTTATTTGTTACCTGGCAATTGATATTATTCTTTTAATTACTTACGTTTACGCAAAAAATGGTGAGTAAAATGAAAAAGATATCAATTTTATCAATTGCCACTATTCTTCTTTTTGCTGCTGCAGCATTTAGTCAATCCAACTTTAACATAAACGCATACAAGCAATTCCTGCAAACACACCAGAATATGAGTAATACTGACATATTGCAGATGTATCCTGCAGGAAATTTTGTTGGAGATCTAAATCTAAATAATACTACAACACGATATCTTGACAGCATTATATCTAAATATTCCTTAACACCACACGAACTTTATTTACTCGATCAAAATGGATTTTTTGTTAGTGAAAGACTTAAGAAAATTTCTTTTGGTGAAGCCTTTATGGAAATATTTCACAGAGATTTACCAGTTTATATTTCTACGGATGCAATTCTTCATCCATTACACATTTCATATGATCGAATTTTAAAACATGTGGAATTGGGAATTACGATTGATAGATTAAAAACAATGCTGCAAACGATGCATAATCAGCATTCTGTTCTTGCCTCAAACTACTCAGTATATCCGGAAATGCAAACGATGCTTAAAGATGTTGATGTTTATATTACAGTTCCTCTTAAGCTTCTGGGCCTAAATGTAAATCCATATTATGCTTCAAATCAATCCTTAATATCCTTTATAATGAGTGAAATTGAATCTGAAGAAGCCGATACAATTTCTCTTTTTTCATCAAACTGCAAATGGATAGACTGGAGCCAATTTAAAATTCGTGGTCATTATACTGATGATCCGGAATTAGGTAAATACTTTCAAGCTATGATCTGGCTTGGCAGAACTGAATTGTATCTTTCAATACCAAATGCTCAGGCAGCTTATCCTTGCGAGGGGCAAACTTTTCAGGATGTTCAACGACAAATCATAGATGCATTTTTAATTGACGAATTATTTCAGATAAGCAATTCAACTTTGGCCTATGAAGAAATTGAAGATATACTAACATTTTTTGTTGGTGAACAGGATAACGTAACAATTGATAATCTGGAATATCTTAAGAACGCAATTAATTTAACCAATTTATCTGCTTTACTTGATAGCAATAAAGTAGTGGAATTACAGGATACATTGGCAGATCAACCATTTGCTAATCAGTTGATATTATCACAGATGTTATGGAGCAATCCGATGAATCCGGATAGCATAATTCCTGCCTCTGCATTTATGTTGTTCGGGCAGCGTTTTGTTATAGATTCTTATGTAACGGCAACCGTAGTCTATGATAAAATTAAATATAACAATTACAAACCTTGTCGTCTGATTCCTTCTACACAGGACATTTTGTTCTCACTCGGTAATGATGCCTCACTGCAATTATTACAACCTGAACTCGAAGCCTGGCATTATTCAACCAATCTAGCTGCACTAAGATATTTGGTAGATACTTTTGATGGAAGTTTTTGGAATTCATCACTTTATAATATCTGGCTTAATTCGATTAGAGAATTGAATCCGATAGAAGATCGATCTAATCTTCCTGAGTTTATGCAAACAGCAGCATTTTGGCAGAAAATGATGAATACGCAATTATCATCGTGGACTGAGTTGCGTCACGATAATCTGCTTTATGCAAAACAATCTTATTCTGGCGGAACTGTTTGCTCATATCCATACGGTTACGTTGAACCGTTTCCTGAATTTTATAATGGTTTAAAGAACTTTGCACAGATTGCTTCAACTAAATTACAAACAATAAATTTTCCTCAGCCTGGCTATCAGCAAGGATTAGTTAATTACTTTACTCATTTATACAAATCTGCTGATACACTTATGAATATCTCAAATAAAGAGCTTAACAATATTCAATTGACTCAGCAAGAAAGAAATTTTCTTCAAAAACTAATTTATCAGACAATGAATAGCGGAAATTCTCTGGATGGCTGGTACGTTAAATTATATTACGATGATGCATTTAGTAATAGCACTCCAAATGGAATTGGTTATGGTGGATTGATGGAAAGCGATCATCTTGTTGCTGATATACATACTGCGCCTTTTGATTGCAGTGGAGGTATGCCTGGCTATGTCGTACATGCCGGTACTGGCTCAATAAATCTTGGAGTGTTTGCTGCAAATGCAGATGATAGTATTCTTACAGCTTATGTTGGGCCTGTGATGAGTTATTATGAATATATTACAGAAGATTTTTTGCGATTAACTGATGAAGAATGGGATAATCAATATCTTCAATCTGCATTAAGACCCAATTGGGTAAACATTTATTTAGCAGATTCTCTTGGAAATTCAAGGGGTAATGGTCCATCATTAATTACTTCTGCTGAAAATACTTTGAACAATAATATTATTCCGCAATCTGATATTATAATTTCAAATTATCCTAATCCATTTAATCCAAGTACATTAATTGTGTTTACAATTCCAACTGATTTAACAAATAAGCATACATATCTAAAAATTTATGATATTCAAGGAAGCTTAGTTGCTACATTAGTAAATGAGCAGCTTTCTGCAGGTAATTATGTTGTTAAGTGGGAAGGGAAGAATCAAAATAATCAAAATGTTGCAAGCGGAGTTTATTTTTATAACATAAAAGTTGGTGAAAAAATTAAATCTGGTAAGATGAATCTTTTAAAATAATTTTGCTCACTGTCCTATTAGCTTTATCTTTCGGCAAAAAAAATAAACTATGTTGAATTATATTTTTGTTTCAGCTGGCGCTGCAATTGGCGGCGCCCTTCGCTACGGTATTTCTACATACATTCAAAAAAACATTTCTGTAATATTTCCATACGGTACTTTAGTTGTAAACATTCTGGGATCATTTCTTCTTGGTCTTATAATGTTTTATCTGAACGAAAAAGAATTAATTGGAAGTGAATTTAGATTATTTCTTACTGTTGGATTTTGTGGTGGGTTTACAACATTTTCTACTTTCTCTTATGAGACATTAAATCTATTTCGTGATTCTGAATTTGGTCTTGCCATTTATAATGTTTTTCTTAATGTAGGTTTATGTCTGCTGGGCATTTATTTAGCTTACTTAATTTCAAAACTTATAGGCTGATTTATGCAAACTAACACTGAAGCGAAACTGCTTAGAATATTTATCGGGGAAAGTGATAGATTAAAGGGTAAGCCTGTTTATGAAGAAATTGTTTTGAAGGCAAGAGAAGCCGGATTAGCTGGTGCAACAGTAATAAAAGGAATTATGAGTTTTGGCGCGAATAGTAAAATTCATACTTCAAAAATATTAGTAATGTCAGACGATCTTCCGCTTGTGATTGAAATTGTAGATGAGCTTATTAAAATTGAAAAATTTATTCCTACTGTAAATGATATTTTTGAAAAGGCAAACATTGGAGGTTTAGTTACAATCGAAAAAGTGGAAGTAATAAAATACACTGCTAATAAAAAATGAATAAACTTTATGATTAAAAATTAGTCAACACTACTTTTAGATTTCTTAAAACTCCTAAAAGCAAAAAGTGTTTGCTTGATGTAATGAGAAGGGAAGAAGGTTTTTAATCCGTACTCATTGACTTTTATTTCTGGCAGATAGGCTGTTCCAAATATCCAGTCCCAAAATGCAAATTTAGTAGCAAAGTTTCTGTTTCGTCCTTTTCCTGTTGAATGATGCCAGCGATGCATTTCTGGTCCATTTATAATTTTTTGCAGCCAGCCTGATTGAATATCAACGTTACAGTGAATATACATTCCCCAAACTGCACTTATCAAACCTTTGTAAGCTATAACTTCAACAGGTGCGCCGAGTAAAATAATTGGCGCAAATTCTATTGTTTGATTAAGTAATATCTCTAAAGGATGTGAACGTGAACCGGAGAGCCAATCAACTTCCTTTGGTGAGTGGTGTGCTTCGTGTATTCTCCATAACCATTTATTTTTGTGCATCCAGCGATGCATCCAATAAATATATAAATCGTGGGTTACTACAAAGAAAATTAGTTGTGCCCATATTGGAACATCTGTAAATAATTGTAAACGAGAAATCCCCGTAGAGTTGTCTATAAAATAAATTATTCCGCCAAAAATAATAATACTTAAAACATAATTTTGTGCAATTGTATACATCGCAAAATCATCAAAAAAACCTTCGCGTAATATTCTCTGTCCTTTTGTATATGGAAATAATCTTTCCAAAATCACAAAAAATATTGCCGATATAATTATTAATGAACTTGAAATTACTTCTGCCGACGATAATCCGTTTATGTAATTGCTTATTCCACTATATATGTCTGAAATAATATTTGCTATCATTGTATGTCATGCTGAACTTGTTTCAGCATCTTTCCATTCATTTGTTTTAGATCCTGAAACAAGTTCAGGTTGACAAAATATTTACTTAACTCGTCGTAATTTTTTTATTTGTCCTAATTCACTCTCATAAACTTTTTTAATTCCATCTCCCAGTGATTTTTCAATATCACGAATATTTGAAACTAATCTTTCCATCCCGCCAACTTCTACAGAAGCTGCCTGATCTGTGCCCCACATAGCTCTATCCAATGTTATATGTCTTTCAACAAAAGAAGCACCAAGTGCCACAGCAGCCCATGTTGGTGCCAGTCCAACTTCGTGCCCGCTATAACCTATCGGAATATCCAAGTAATTATTTTTGAGTGTTTGAATCATCTTTAAGTTTAATTCTTCGTTCTTGCACGGATAAGCTGAGGTAGCATGAGCAACCATCAAATTATTACTATCCATAAAAGATATAGCTTTATCAATCTGTTCTAAGGTTGACATTCCGGTTGACATCATTATTGGTTTGTTAAGACTTTTATGTTTCTCAAGAAGCTTAAAATCTGTTAACGAGGCTGAAGCTGTTTTGTAAAGCGGTGGATTGAATTGTTCCATAAAATCAACGGATGGTTCATCCCAGCAGGAAGCAAACCAAATCATTCCTATCTCTTTGCAATATTTATCAATCTCTGAATATTCATTCTCACCAAATTCAACCTTGTGGCGGTAATCTATATAAGTCATTCTTCCCCAGGGAGTATCCCGTTCGATGTTCCATTGATCTTTTGGTGTACAAATTTCAGGAGTACGTTTTTGAAATTTGACGGCATCACATCCGGCGTGTTGTGCTCCGGTGATTATATTTTTCGCAATCTCAACACTGCCGTTATGGTTTATCCCTATTTCTCCAATTATAAAAACCGGATGTCCGTCACCAATAAAACGAGCTCCTACTTTAAGTTCTCTTTTGCTCATATTTTACTTTCAAAATTATTTTTTTAAGACTTATTCTTAAATGCTAATATCAATTCGGCAAATTCTCTGTAAGCACCATAACCGGCTTTGGTCTCGCAAACGTAATCAGATATATCCTTAATAAAATTCATTCCATCAGCGGGAGTGGCAGTAAATCCAACAAGTTTCATTACCTCAAAATCGTTTGAGTCATCACCAATGTATGCAATATTTTCTTTTTCAAATCCATTTTTCTTTTTGATGATCTCTAAAACTTCTTCTTTTTTATTTACGCCGAGATAGAACTCTTTAATCTTTAATTTTTCTGCTCGTGTTTTAACTGTGTTGGAATTTTCTCCGGTTATAATTATAGTTTCAACACCCGCATACTTTCTTAATCGTTCAACGCCCATTCCATCGCGGATAGAAAATCTTTTAAAAGCTTCGCCTTCTTGTCCGTAATAAATCCCTGTATCAGTTAAAACGCCGTCAACATCTGTTAAGATAACCTTTATCTTTTCAGCCTTTTCTTTTAAGTGTAGATTCTTGTCTCTCAATTTTGTGTCAATTACCATGCTGTCCAGCCTCCATCAATAATTAAATTTGCACCCGTCATATAAGCGGAAGCATCACTTGATAAAAATATTATTGCACCTTTATAATCCGTTGGATATGCCATTCTGCCTAAAGGAGTTTTCTTAGAATAATTATTAATAAAATATTCGTCTTGATTATTTTCAACTCCGCCGGGAGAAAGTGTATTTACTCTAACACCTTTATCTCCCCAATAAGCCGCTAGAAATCTTGTGAAATTTACAATTGCGCCTTTTGTTGCAGGATAAGCAGGTGATTTAAAGAATGATTGCGACCCATCTGGTTTTTTGTATATAGACTGATCGGGTCCAACGATTCCATAAGTTGATGCAACATTAATTATACTGCCTTTGCCGTTCTTTGCCATTTCTGTACCGATAACTTGGGAGCAGAGAAAAGTTCCGGTTACATTTACATCCATTGATTTTTGCCACATCTCAAGGGGATAATTTTCAAACATAGATTGTTCAGCTGCTGTTTGTGGATTTTCAAACATATCATTTATAGCCGCATTGTTTACAAGAATATCAATCTTGCCAAATTCTTTTAAAGTGGTATCTCTAAGATTCTCAACCGATGATTTGTTTGTAATATCAACCCCAACTCCTAATGATTTTGTTGGAAGGGTAGAAGCAAAATCTTTACATTGGATTTCATCTAAATCACAAACCACAACATTTGCTCCGGCCTCTGCTAATGCTATGCAATGATTTTTTCCAATCAATCCAAGCGCGCCGGTTACAATTGCAATTTTATTTCTTAGAGAGAATAATTCTAGTGAGTTCATAACTATGCTGTTTTCTTATTTTAATAGTGGTCATTTCGAAAGAGTCTTCGACTGAGAAATCTTTTATTCGATAAATAAGATTTCTCCATTTGGCCGAAATGACGTTGAATTATTTTTTTTTGGGTTTAATATTAAAGTTACTAACCTTTCGAAAAACGGGTCCAACAGGCTCACCGCGCAAATATTCTATAACTTTATTTTCTTCAACAGCTTTTTTAAGAATTGGTAAAACTTCTTTATAAGTTTTTAAAGTATACTCAATATCGGAATCAGAATGTGAAAAAGACATATTATGAAATCCGCCCCATAGAATACCGCGTTTAATCATTTCCTGCTGCACAAGTGATTTCATTTCTAATGGATTGCCGGCAGAAGCATCAAATGTAATTATTGTGCGGCAATCAAATCCTGTACATTTTGTGTAAGGCATTCCAAGTTCTTCGGCAATTTTATTGTAACCAACTTTTAATTTGTTTCCTTGCTTTGCTAATTGTGCAGGAATATTTTTTTCAACCATTTCATTTAAGGTAGCTTTAACTGCTGCAAGTGAAAGTGCCTCACCGCCAAAAGTTGTAAAGAAAAATACATCGTGTTCGAGCAAAGACATTATATCTTTTCTTCCTGTTAAAATAGATATCGGCATTCCGTTAGCTACAGCTTTTGAGAAGCAAGCAAGATCTGCATCTACTTTAAAATATTCCTGTGCACCACCAATTGCGATTCTAAATCCAGACCACATCTCATCAAAAATTAAAAGCGTTCCATTTTTTGTGCATACATCACGAAGCTTCTGTAAAAAATTATCTTTCGGTTCTTCAAAAACATACGGCTCAAGAATTACACAAGCTGTATCTTCATCAATGGAATCAATCACAGATTGAATATCATTATAATTAAAAGTATATGTCATATCCTGAATTGATTCTGGAATCCCTTTATTCCTATCAGTAACCGATATATACCAATCGTGCCATCCATGATAACCACAGCACAAGACTTTATTACGTTTTGTAAAGGCGCGTGCTAGTCTTACTGCGGCAGAAGTAACGTCTGCACCTGTTTTACTGAAGCGGATTGATTCTGCATTTGGAACAACTTTGTGTATCAGCTCTGCAACTTCAACCTCCAGCGGATGCATAAGAGAAAATGTAATACCATCTTTTAACTGATCTTTAATTGCATTATCAACTTTATCGTAAGCATATCCCAAAGAAAGAGGACCGATTGCCATTTGATAATCAATAAATTCATTTCCATCAACATCCCAAACATGGCTGCCTTTACCTCGCTGCAAATATTTTGGTGCAACACCTTTTACATTTTGCTGAGGTCCTTTTGCGAGTGTTTGAGTTGTGCAAGGAATTAAATCAAGAGCAATTTTATAATACTTATCTGATTGCTTTATGTCTGGATAATCCTTATTTGATTCAACTTTATTCGGCATTTTAATTTCTCTTATTAGATAATTTTTGTTTGATCCGCTTTAATAGTTCTTAATTCATTCAGATGATTTCTGTACCAGTTAACTCCACAATATTCTTCATTGATTTTTTTTAATCCGGGTTTTCTTAACAATAAATTCAAAATATCTTCAAGTGTAAATTTAGGATTTAATGGATAAAGTTCATCATAAACCTGTTTTATGAAATTGTAATCTTTTTCATAATCAATTGTAAAACGATGTGACATCGAGTAATCCAGGCCTGTTTCCCAAGCAATATTTCCAATCCTAAATTTCTCCGGATTCTCCCACATGTAAGGTGTTGTGTGTTCACGCTCAAAGTCTCTTTTTGCATTTATCCAGGTTTTTTCTAAAGCATTAAAGCTAAAGATCTCAACATCATTACCATCAGGATAAGAAGGCGGATGGAGATTACTTACAAAATCAAACTTATCAAGATTGTCTAAATAATACTTTATAACTTTATCGATAATATTAGCATCAATCAAAGGGCAATCTGATGGAATTTTAATGACAGCCCCTGCATTTAAATATTTTGCAGCTTGATAGTGCCGATCTAAAAGATCAAATGGGTGACCGCGATAACAACTTATTTGATAATCTTTACAAAACTTTTCAACTTCATCATCAGTTTTATCAGTAGTAGTTGCTATAACTATCGTACCTTTTAACTTTGATTGTGCAATTCTTTCGTACAATCGGTATATCAAAGGTTTTTCATATAACGGTAAGAATATTTTATTTGGTAGTCGGCTAGAACCGGTTCTTGCTTGCAGTACTGTTACTATGTTAATAAGCGAGTTCAACTTAAAAAATAATTTTTACTTTGCACGTGCTAGTTTACGCTTAAATAAATATTTAATTTCTAATTTCAAATCTTCCATATATTTATTTTTCTCTTTGTATCTAACTATTGGTTTTGTTGAGGCAAGTAATTCTCTGGCAATTTCAGCTATTGCCTTTGCGGAATTTCCTTTATTCTGAATTGGAAATAATCTTTTTATTTCTCCTAAATCAATATTACAATAAACATTTTTTCCCAAGGCAAGAGCCGGAAATATTGTACTTGAAAATCTTGTAATTAGTGTTTCGCAATTAGCTATCATTGGATCAATATTAACTCCATGATAAACTAATGCTTCGGGAAGATATTTATGTACTTCAGCAGTTCGCTTTTCAACAATCTCATTTGGATGCAGCTTTACAATGATCTGTCTATCTCCGGCAATTTTTTTAGCATCTAATAAAAACTTTTTTCTGTTTTCATATTTTGTTGTCTCTCTTACATCGGAAGTTGCTATAAGTACAAAATTACTATGCTCAAATTCTAGATCTTTTAACTTATCAAACTCATCAAAATTTGGTATACCTGTAACCCGAATTTTATTGGGATTAACACCCCTTTCAATGAATTGTTCTCGAAATCCTTCAGATGCAACACAAAAGTAATCATACATGTGGGATAAACCCGTCATAGATGTGCTTGCACACCATCGCCCAAGTCCTAAAATACGTGTTACATGGTAACGCCAATCAGGCGGATCAGTCATTCCTTCTTGAACTAGAATAGTTTTAAATTTTTTAATACTCCTTGGCACTATTAAATCTTGAGAAGTAAAAACCAAATCATAATTATCATTCTTACCTTCAAAATCTAGTTTTAAATTATTTTCTTTTATGTATTCCAGGGTTTTTTGCTTGAACTGACCGCCCATGATTGTAAACTCAAGCATTTTAAGCTTTGTCATCACCCATAAAGGTCCACTAGCAAAATAGGGAGTAAAATAAGCTTCACATTCGGGTAGTTCTTTAGATATCTTATGCATTATAGTGGTTTGATTTATTGAACCACCAATAAATAGTATTTTAGGTCTATTCATTAAAGAATTGCGGATTTAGTTAAATAAATAATCTCAAATAGAAAATTATTACAGTATAAATTTGCAAAAAAAATAAATTAAAACACCTTAAAAAATCGTGATTATTATCATATCCATGCAAATTTTTAATCTTTATTGTGATTTTAAGAAGACTAAATGAAAGAATTGATGCATTTTACCCGAAAAGGTTATTAAAAAGAATTAATCTCTATCTCAAAAATGCAAAAACTAAATAGTTTCTCGTATTGTTTTTAGAGATGTATCATCACAAAGCGAATAAAATTAGAAAATATATCAATTAAGCAATTTTGCACTATTTAGGTGTGGTTGTGCAAATTTCAATGTTTCAGTAAATTACAAGTAACAAAAGACTAAACAAAAGGATTACTTATGCCTCTTCAAAAACCTAAAAAACTTAATAAAAAAGATTTAATTGGAATTATCTCACCTGCATCATCTCCTGACGAATTTAGCAGAGTTGAGCGAGGTGTAAAGTATCTTGAGGGATTAGGTTATCGCGTTAAAGTTGGAGCTAATGTTGGGAAAAATCACGGTTATTTAGCTGGAACCGATGCAGAGAGAGTTGAAGACATTCATTCAATGTTTAAAGATAAAAATGTAAAAGCTATTTTTACATTACGAGGTGGCTATGGTGGATTCAGATTATTAGATAGAATAGATTATCGTCTTGTAAAAAATAATCCTAAAATATTTGTTGGATACAGTGAGATAACATCTTTACAAATGGCATTTTTTGAAAAAGCAGATTTGATGACGTTTGCCGGACCAATGCTTGCAGTTGATTTTTATGATGAGATCAGTACTTATACTGAAGAATATTTTTGGGCAACGATAACATCAAATAAAAAATTAGGTAAGCTTAAATTTCCTGAAGAACAAAAACTGCCAAATTTACAAAAGGGAATTGCCTCAGGAAGATTAATTGGTGGCAACTTAGCAGTTTTTGCTGCTTTGCTCGGCACAAATTATTTTCCAAATCTTACAGGAAAAATTTTAATGATAGAAGATATCGGAGAATTACCTTACCGGGTTGATCGATTATTAAATCAATTAAGACTTTCTGGTACTTTTAAAAAAGTTAAAGGAATAATTTTAGGAAGATTTGTTGATTGTTATGAACACGATCTAAACAAAAAAACTTTAACACTTGGAGAAGTTATATCTGATTATGTTGCAACTTTGAAAATACCTTCAATTTATACTTTCCCGCACGGTCATATTAAAGATTTTGTAACGATTCCATTTGGATTAAAGATTAACCTAAATGCCACAAAAGGAACAGTAGAATTTATGGAAGCTGCTGTTAAATAGGTTTCTGTAAAAAAGTAAAATAATTTTTGCACTTAAAATATTGCTCTGTTTGATATGCGGTTTCTGCATTATCAAACATTGCCCAGACTGTTGAGCCTGTTCCGGTCATCATTGAATGATTTGCACCTAAGTGTAACATTGTTTCTTTAATCTGTTTTATTTCTGGGAAATGATTAAAAACAATTTCTTCAAAATCATTTCTGGTGAAATTCACTAAATCTTTCATTCTTAATTCACTTGTATTAATTAATTTTTTTAAGCTTTCTTGAGGATGATTTGGTTTAATTAGCCCGAAAGCCCATTTTGTTGAAATGTGAATTCCAGGATTAACAATTAGTAAATGATGATCTATTTTAATATTTATTGGTATAAGAATTTCACCTCGAGATTCTGCAAATGATGGAACAGGATTTAGGAAATATGGTACATCAGAACCAAGATTCAATGCTAAATCTAAAATCAGGTTATTAGAAATATCTAAATTAAAAAGCTTAATGAGTGCTAATAATGTAGATGCCGCATTTGAACTTCCACCGCCAAGACCGGCACCAATTGGAATATTTTTTTTTAGAAAAATTTCTACTCCTAGTTTTTTTTCTAAAAGTTTCTCTAATGCTTCTTTTGTTTTTACAATAAGGTTTGTTATATCTTTGTTTAGATCTTCATCATTACTGTCAAACGAAAAAATTGAAGATCTAGTATAACTGATTTCATCATAAAGATTTAAAGGATAAAAAATTGTTTCAAGATTATGAAATCCATCATCTCTTTTATTAATAATATTTAATCCAATATTAATTTTTGCAGGAGATTTAACAACAATTTTATCCATCAATCAAGTTTCTAAGTTTTTTTGTGTGCTCCGGAGAAGAACCACAGCATGATCCAATGAATGATGGATTTTGTATAAGATATGGTTTTACGATCTTTGCGTACTCAATCGGTGTAATAGCACATTCAATTTTAGTATCTGTAAATTTGCCATCACCACAGTTTAGATATAATCCCCAAGTTAGTTCAGGTTTTATTCGTTTAACAGCATTCTCAAATGCTTCAAATGTAATGCAATTAAATCCAATTGCAAGTGGATGATATTTTAAAACATATTCAATTGCATCAGTAAGATTTTCACCCGAAAGCAGTTTCGGTTTATCTACAAAGAAAAAATTCATTACAAAAGGAATATGATTCTCACCACAATATTTTGAAATAAATTTAATCTCGTCAAAATGACTTTGAGTTTCATTCATTATAAAATCACATCCACTTTCCATCAAAGCATCAATGTGTACTTTATGATTCCATTCCAAATCTTTTTGTGAAATAGTTCTTTCAACTTGATAGCAGTCTTCCGCCGGTGGATTTGAACCTGCTATTAAAACAGTAGTTTTTCCCCTGGCTCGTTTTGCTAAATCTACAGCCTTAGCAACACTTCCAGTTATATCTGTAACTCCAGTGGCAATAAGCGAATACGGATTTGTTCTAAAAGTATTAGTCGTAATAATATCGGCACCAGCTCTAATGTAATCTTTATGTAGAGTTATAACTTCATTTTTTGAATCATCGTTAGCTGTCGCACTCCAAATGCGTTTATTAGAAGTGATTTTTTTTTCTTGAAGAATGCTGCCCATCGCACCATCTAGAATTAGCGGGCGTTTTAATTTTTTTGCTTTCTCAAATGGGTTTTCTCTTTCTTGAATTTTGATTTTATCAAAACTTTCAAAGAATTTCTCAGTTTCAATAATGATCCTGTTCAAGTCAAGATTTTTAATACACTCAAGATCATAAGGACATTTTTTCTTCCAGCAAGGTGAACAGAATAAATCTTCCTGGTAAATTTTTACACCGCGGTCGTAGAGATCAATCTCTGTCCAGCAGCTTAATCCAAACCAAGCAATTACATATTTTTTAAGAGCGATTGCTAGATGCATTCCAAATGAATCACCGGTAATTACAACTTGCGGAATGGCTTCATAACAAGCGCCTTTTCTAACTCCTTCATTTGTTGGAGTATTAATAACTCGTCCCCTAAAGTAATCAGCAATTTCTTTATTCCGGTCGGTATCTTCTGGACCGCCTAGAAGAATTATTTTATATTTTCTTTTAGACAATAATTTATTTATAAGAAAAATATGCTGTCCTACAGACATCTTTTTATTAGGGTATAGTTCTGAGCATCCGGTATTAAATCCGATTATTTTATCAGTATCGCGTAATCGAACTTGCTTTTTGTAATCTTCAATAAACCGTAATTCATCTGTGGTGAAATTAAAGGTGTAGTCATTACGAATATATTCAAGTTCAAAAGTTTCAGCAAGATAATCCTGTCCGGTTCGCTGATTCACTTTAAATTTAAGATTATCATCCATTCCAAGATTGTAATTATAGTGTGCGCCTTCATTCACGGGTACTATCACACCATTTTTATCTAAACCAAAACCTAATTTTGATTTAGCATTTACAGAATTTAATAATGCACACGAGCGCTGCGATTTATCAACATTCATTACAATATCAAATTGAATTTGATTTAATATTGAAATTGATTCCGCATCGTAAATAAATAATCTATCAATAAATTCATTTTGTTGAAGAAGAGGGGCAGCAATCTTTAGCGTTATCCAATAGATAGTTGATTCAGGAAATTTCTTCTTGATCGCCGGTAGTTGTGCTGTAGTCATAAGCACATCACCCATTGCATCAAAATTAATAATTAGTATTTTTTTTCCGATTGGTTTATTGTCTTTGCACCCATCAATCCAACAATTGTGGTCAGGATAGCAAGGTTTATAGCCCGTAAAGTTTTTACAAGTTGGAATTATTTTTGACATGTCTTTCTGTATTAGTGTATTGAGTAACAAATTAAACTATTCAAAATTAGCTTAATTATTTCTGTTTTAATAAATTTTAATTCAAATATAATAAAATAAAAATATTCGTTACAGGATTTGAAATTGAAAAAAATGAAAATAGTACAATGCAGTTTTGGAGATGGTTACGCTGGAAGTGCAAAAATGGCAATCTTAAGTTCTGAACAACTTATGCTGAGAGGTCATGATCTTATCTTATTTGTTTCTAAAGACTCACTTACAGAGAAACGTGCTCTTGAAAAGCAAATTCATACTATTTCTTTCGATACATCAAAAGAAAAAGAAATATTATTTAAGGAAATCGTAGAAGTTTTTCAACATAATCCTTCAGAATATTTTATTGCTTATCATTCCCTTGACAGAAAAGCAGGTATTCGCTTAAAACGAAAATTTAAAAACCGTTTTATAAATATCGCTTCACGCCAGAATATCACTAAAAGTACTCCATTTATAGGAGCATTTATTTACAATAGATTTTATGATTATCAGATAGCGTGCGGAAAAGGCGTTGGTAAAAGTTTGATTGACTCGGGTATAAGAGAAAGGAAAGTAAAAGTAATAAATAATTGTATAGAAGTTCCGGAAAATCTAGAAGTGATTAACGGCAAAAATGTAAGAGAAAAAAATCGATTATCTAATAAAATTGTTCTTGGATTATCAACTTGGTTTCATAAGGAAAGAAAAGGTTTTGATGTATTATTCAAAGCATTTTCTGAACTTGATGATAAATTCATACTTTTTATTATTGGAATTCCAGAAAAAATGCAAATTGATGTATTGAACTATGCTGCTGAATTTGGGATAGATAAAAACAAATTAATTATGCCTGGTTATGTCGAAAATATCTGGGAATACTATAAAGCAATGGACATATTCCTTCTACCTTCACGATCAGAAGGTTTTTCACTTGCATTGCTTGAAGCTGGTGCCGCTGGTTTACCAGTGATTGTTTCCAATATTCCAGGCAATGATGAGATTATTGAAGATGGTAAAAACGGATTTCTTTTTGAAATAGAAAATCCGCAAGGTTTAAGAGATGCTATTGTAAAGTTGTCGGCTGATAGTAAACTAATGAGTAGTTTTTCTAAGAAATTAAAATCTGATGTAATAAATAAATACTTAATATCAAATTATGCAGATAATCTTGAGTCATTTTTGTTAGATATTAAAAATTAGTGTTATGACGGTAAAAGGTTTAATCTCAATATTTTTCACCATTTAAGTATTGAAGTCTTCTGATGAAATCTTTTGTGTTATACTTACAACCTTTTTTAAAACCAATTCAACAGGCAATTCTCGCATACATTCGTGCTGTAAAGGGCAAATTAGTTTATTACAAATTATACAATCCAGATCATCTTTAATTACATAATCAGAACTTGGTGAATAAGGACCGTGGGCTTTTGGATTTGTTGGTCCAAAAATTCCTAAAGTCGGGATACCAAGTGCCGCTGCAATGTGCATTGGACCTGAATCATTTGCCAATACTAACTTGCATTTAGAAATTAAAGCAGCCATTTGTGGCAGAGAAGATTTTGGAGCAAGAAAACAATTATCACCCAAATTTGAATTAATAAACTCGGCGTCAACTTCATCACCTGGCCCCCATAAAACTAATAAAATGCATTTAAACTCCTGCACAACTGATTTACAAATCTCAACCCATTTTTCTTTATTGCAGCGTTTAGAATCCCATCCTCCCGAAGGAATAATTCCAAAAACATTATTATCATTTAAATTATTTTCAGAAAAAAAATCATCCGCAAAAAACTTTTCTATGGCTCCAACATTATAATGTATTTTTTTAGAAATTATTTTTACACCGAGTGGTTTTAATAATTCTAAGTTATGTTCAGCAGAATGATGCTCACCCTTTTCAGATGTTCCTAATAAATTATAAGCGTATTTTCTGCCGCGATAACCGTATCCTAATCTATACTTAACACCTGATAAAAAAGTAATTTGTGCGCTTCTCGGATTGGACCAAAGATCAATTATCAAATCATACTTTTCTTTTCTAATCCTCCATGCTACCTTGGCCACAAACTCAGTTTTATGCATGGTTAAAACTTTATTAACCAAGGGATTATTTGCAACTGAATATTTTGCAAAATGTTCAGTTAAATAATCAATCTGCACATTTTGAAAATGGCTGTGAAGATTATCAAGAATTATTGTTGATAATACTATATCTCCAATTCCCCGAGGTTTAATGCAAAGAATTTTTTTTATTTCAGTAGGAATTATTTTCATTTCATAATTTCAACAACTTAATCATTTGTTAATGTGCATCCAGCCAATTATTGCCAGTTCCAATTTCTGCAACAACCGGAACTTTTAATGGTAGAGCAGTCTCCATCAACTTTTTAATTATCGGTGTCAACTTATCAATCTCATCTTTATGTGCATCAAAAACCAATTCATCATGAACCTGTAAAATCATTTTTGTTTTAGTTTTTTTCTTAGATAATTCTCTGTAAATATTAATCATAGCTAACTTTATCATATCTGCGGCAGTACCTTGTATAGGCATATTAATGGCAACACGTTCTTCAAATTGTCTAACCACTCTGTTATTGCTATTTATATTTTTTAAATATCGTCTTCTGCCTGATAAAGTTTCAGCGTAACCTTTTTCCTGCGCAAACCTTACTGAGCTATCCATAAATTCTCTAACACGCTTAAAAGTTTTAAAATATGTCTCAATAATTTCTTTAGCGTGAGATTGTGTAACTCCTAGTCTTGTCTTTAAACCGAATGGTCCAATACCGTAAAGAATTCCAAAGTTTACTTCTTTTGCTTTACGCCGCATATCAGGTGTAACATCTTTGGGATTAACATTAAATACTAAAGCAGCTGTACTCCTATGAATATCTTCACCTTCGCTAAAAGCTTTTATCAGTGCTTCATCACCACAGATTGAAGCCATAATTCTAAGTTCAATTTGACTGTAATCTGCACTTAAGATTTTATGATATTTATCGCGCGGAACAAATGCTCTACGAATTTCTTTTCCCATTTCAGTTCGGATAGGAATGTTTTGCAAATTTGGATCAACACTTGAAAGTCTACCAGTTGAAGCAACAGTTTGATTAAAACTTGTATGTACGCGCTTGGTTTTTTTATTAATGATATTCGGAAGTGCATCAGCATATGTTGATTTTAATTTTGAAGCCTGTCTGTAATTTAAAATCATATCTACGATTTCATGTTCACCGCGCAAATTCTCTAAAGCTCGGGCATCGGTTGAAAATCCAGTTTTTGTTTTTCTACCGGTTGCAAGATTCAGCTTTGTAAATAAGATTTCCTGAAGCTGCTTTGGTGAATTAATATTAAATTCACTTTCCGCAACTTTAAATATTTCACTTGTGTAATTATCTAATAAAATCTGAAGGTCTTTACTAAACTGGTTTAACGCAGCTGTATCGATTTTAATTCCTTCATTCTCCATATCTTCCAGAACCGGTACTAGAGGAAATTCGATATCATATGCAATTTTTTCAATGGCCTGTTTTTTTAATTCTTCATCTAAGATATTAAAAAGTTTAAAAGTAATATCTGCATCTTCTGCGGAATAATCAGAAAGGGCATTTAGATCAGTTTCAAATATCTTTGTGGGATCTTTTTTCTGGCCAATTAAATCTGTAAGTGGTATTGGTTTGTAATTAAGATATTTTTCCGAAAGGTCATCCATTCCGTGCTTCTGATCAGCATCAAGAACATAGCTTGCAAGCATTGTATCAAAGTGGAAACCTTTTACGCTGATACCAATACTTCTTAACACTGCAATATCATATTTTCCATTTTGACAGACTTTTTTAATTTCTTCATTTTCGAAAATCTTCTTGAACAGTTTTACAAAAACAGAAATAGGTAAACGATTATTGAAAGTGTTATCAAAAAGTCCACCTTCTTCAAATGGGTTAATTGCTAAAAAATATGCTTCATCCGGTTTGACGCAAAATGCAACTCCGGCAACTCTTAGATCAAAAGTATTTAATCCATCTGTCTCAGTATCAAATACAAATAATTTAGATTTACTAAGTTTTTCAGCTAATTCTTTCGCATCCTTTTCGGATGTGATGAGATGATACTTAACTTTTTTGTTATCATAAGATTTTATTGCTTCATCTGATTCAATTATTTGTACGGGGTCGGATTTGTCATCAGGTTCACTTTTAGGATCAGTTTGATAAAACTTTAACAGTTTTGTGTAAATAGTTTTAAACTCTAACTCAAATAGAATTTCTTTTAATTTATCAAAATCAGGATTCGAAAATTTTGCATGTTCAAAATCAAAATCGATAGGAACTTCACAATAAATTGTAGCAAGATCTTTTGATAGAAATGCGTTTTCTTTGCTGTCTTCTAATTTCTTTTTAATTCCGGCTTTATCAATTTCATCAATGTGTTTATAAATATTTTCAATTGTTCCATATTTTTGAATTAGTGGAACTGCGCCTTTCGGCCCAATACCTTTTACACCTGGAATATCATCGCTGCTGTCGCCGATCAAAGCGAGATAATCAATCATATACTTTGGTTCGAATCCAAGTTCATCAATGACTTTTTGTTTATCATATAAAATCGCTTCATCTGACATTTTTCCAGGTCTAACAACTTTTACCTTATCTGTAATTAGTTGGAAGTAATCCTTATCTGGCGTTATCGCAAAAGAGAGCAAGCCTTTTTCTTCTGCTTTTTTAACTGCAGTTCCAACAATATCATCAGCTTCGTAACGTGGTAAAATATATAGAGGAATATTTAATGCAAGTACAATATCTTTTATTCTTTGCAATTGAGGAATCATATCATCCGGCATTGCATCTCGAGAAGATTTATATGCCTTATATTTTTCGTGTCTAAAAGTTTTTTCCTTGGAATCGAATGCAACAGCCATATAATCTGGTTTGTGATCTTCAAAAACTTTGATAAGCTGATTTAAGAATCCGTAAACTGCAGATGTTGATTCACCTTTGCTGTTTGTTAGTGGTCTATTAATAAAAGCAAAGTATGCACGATAAGCCAGTGCCATCGCATCGATTATAACAAATTTTTTGTTTTTCATATTGGGATTTAATTGAGATTAAAATTATTGTCAGAAAATAAAGATTAGTTTTTCAATATCGAAATAATTGTAAAAAAGAAATTTATTATATCCGTAAAAATAATTGTGATTGAACTTTGCAAAACTATATTTTTACTTATGATAATCTTGAAAGGTATAAAAGACTATTTACAATTTCAGCTAATGTAAATAGTTTATAAATGGAAAATACAAAACCAAGTCCTGTTAAGGATATTGTTAAAGCAATGGGGATTGTTTTTGGAGACATTGGTACAAGTCCTATCTACACTCTATCTATAATATTTACATTAACAATTCCATCACCTGAGAATATTTATGGTGTTCTTTCCTTAATATTTTGGACACTTATAACACTTGTAACAATTCAATATGCCTGGCTTGCTATGAGTATGAGTACAAAAGGTGAGGGCGGCATTATTGTGCTTAAAGAAATTCTAATCACAACATTAAAAAAAGGAAGAAAAGTTGGATTTATTTCTTTTCTTGGATATATCGGTGTTTCATTATTATTAGGCGATGGTGTGATAACACCTGCTATCAGTATACTTTCTGCAGTTGAAGGATTAAAACTTATTCCGGGTTTTGAATCAACGGGTTTGAGTACCATAATTCTGGTTACATCAGTTATTACCGTTTTGTTATTTGCAATTCAATTTAAAGGAACCTCTAAAGTTGCACTGTCATTCGGACCAATAATGCTTTTGTGGTTTATTTGTTTATTTCTTTCTGGATTCTTTTATCTGATTCATATGCCTGGAATATTATTGGCATTTAATCCTGTATATGCAGTTGAATTTTTTATTCACAATGGTTTACCTGGATTTTTTGTCTTAAGTGAAGTAATTCTCTGTGCAACCGGTGGAGAAGCGCTTTACGCTGATATGGGACATTTAGGTGGTAAACCGATTCGTCAGGCCTGGTCGTTTGTTTTCTTTGCATTGATAATAAATTATTTTGGGCAAGGCGCATATATTCTTGAGCACAATGATACCAATCAAGTGTTGTTTAAATTAGTAAGTACCTTCTCGGAAGTATTTTATATACCATTTCTAATTTTAACATTATTTGCAACGATAATAGCTTCACAAGCAATGATAAGTGCTGTAATGTCATTAATCTTTCAGGGAATAAATATCGGAATCTTTCCATTGATGAAAATAAAATACACATCAACAGAGATGCGATCCCAAATCTATATTCCTTCCGTTAATTGGCTTTTGTTGTTAGCAGTTCTTCTAATGATATTGATATTTAAGGAATCAGCAAATTTAGCTGCAGCCTACGGTTTAGCTGTAACGGCTACTATGTTTATTAGTTCAATTTTTATTGTCTCAATTTTATGGAACAGAAAAGATTATCTAAAAATGTCTATAGCCATATTTGTATTGATTATTACAGCATTTTATCTTGTCGCAGTAACACATAAAATTCCTTATGGTGGATATTGGTCAATTATTATTGCTTTATTCGTTTTGGCTATAATGGGTTTGTGGCTTACAGGAATGAATAGATTAAGAAAATTTTTAAGGTCCGTGACCTTAGACGTATTTGTTGAAAGTTTTAAGCAGATTTATGAGACCGGGAATTATATAAAAGGTGAAGCAATGTTTTTTACGAAAAACATAAATATTGTCTCGCCTTACATATTACATTGTATGTTTAGAACTGGAATTATGTATGAGAAAAATATTTTAGTCTCTGTTGAAAATACTGATGTACCGTATGGAGTTAGTCTAGATAGATATGAAGAGGTTAGCCCTGGTTTATTTATTTTGGAAATTTCATACGGTTATATGGAAGTTCCAAATTTACCTGCATTATTTAAGGAGTGGAAGTTTGAAGAAAAAGCAATATTTTACGGTGCAGAGGAGATTAAAACTGATAAGTTTTTCTTTAAGTTTTTTATCGTCCTCAAAAAAATTGCTCCAAATTGGGTTAGTTATTTTGATTTCCCATACAATAAACTTCACGGAGTTGTAACCAGAATTGAAATCTAATCATTACTCATATTTTCAACGATAATTATGAAAAACATCTATTTACTTTTTTTACTTATCTCTATTTCTGCTATTGCCTGCGCACAACAGAAAAATGATACTTTATTTGTGGCTCACTGGAATCTTGAAAACCTATTTGATACAAATGATGATCCAAAAACTGAAGATGAGGAATTTTTGCCCACAGGATCTAAGGAATGGAACGAAGAGCGACTCGATAAAAAGATGTATAACTTATCCAGAATTATTCGTTCTATGAATAATGACAATGGACCGGATTTGTTAGGCGTTTGTGAAGTCGAGCATCAATTTCTTCTTGATTCAATGACCACTAAGTATCTTTCAGATAAATTTTACAAAGTGGCTTATCTGGAATCACCAGACGGAAGAGGAATTGATAATGGAATTATCTACAACTCAAAAAGATTTAAATTATTAGATATTAAGGGTTTATCTGTTGATATGGGCGGCGGATATGAAACTCGTTTAATTTTAGAAGGAATATTTTTATTTGAAAAAATTGATACGATTTACTTTTTTGTAAATCATTGGCCTTCAAGAAGAGGTGGAGAAATTGAATCAGAACCAAGAAGAATAAGTGCTGCTAAAACACTTAGAACCGAGGTTGAATCAATATTATCTGTGAAAAACAAAAGCAAGATTATTATAGTTGGTGATTTTAATGATGAGCCAACTAATGTATCCATTACTGAAAGTCTTAAAGCTAAACCGTTTTTTTGCGATTCCTTAGACCATGAAAATTTGCCAGAAGATTCAGGAACCGATTTATTTAATCTTTCGTATAAAGCCTGGTTTGATGGTATGGGAAGTTATAAATACCAGGATAATTTTAATATGCTTGATCAAATAATGATTTCAAAAGATCTATTATTGGAAGATAATTTAAAATATTTATGTAACTCTTTTGAAGTTTTTAAACCGGAATTGATGGTTACAAGATCTGGAAAATTTAAGGGAGCACCTTTTCCAACTTATGGAGGTTCAAGATATTTAGGCGGTTATAGCGATCACTTTCCGGTTTCAGCAAAATTTTTAATTCAGAAAAGATAAAAATGGATAAGAAATTAATAATCTTTGGTTCAAATGGTCAATTAGGCAAAGGTGTCACCAAAACACTGCTTTCAAAATCTTATGATGAGTTTTATTTGTTTGATTTTAAATTTGATGAGTCATTTAATGATCAAAGAGTAAAACAATTTGTAATAAAAGATCTCAGCATAGAAAAAAATGTTATTGCAGCATTGTTTGATGTAAAAACGAATGAAAAAACTCAAATATTTTTATATTCCACAATCGGTGGTTATTATGGTGGAACAACTGTTTGGGAAACTGAAGAATTAGACTTTGATAGAATGATAAATATGAACTTGAAAGCTAACTTTTTGATTGCGAAACATTTTTCCACTATTGTTAAAAAAAGTTATGGTGGATCGATTTGTTTTACTTCTGCTTACACAGGTAATCATCCTGAAGAATTAAAATTTGCTTACGGAGCAGCTAAATCTGCACTAAATTACCTTGTAAAAACATTATCATCAGAAGGCAATCAAATCAATTTATCAGTAAACGCTATCTCTCCTTATATTATAGATACTAAATCAAATCGTGAATGGATGAAAAATGCAAATTACTCTTCATGGATAAAACCAGATGAGATAGGGGAACTTGCTCATTTACTATTTACAAATTATAATTTTATATCGGGCAACGTAGTGGAGCTTAAACAGAGATTTAATAAATAAAAATAACTGAGATTTCCAAATAATAAGACTAAACTATTTTGTTGACTTTGTTTTTTGAAATACTTATTGTAGTTAAACGTTTTTAAGAAAATTATTTGATCATTTACAAATTTTGAACTAAAATCTAATTTACCAGGAGGTTATCTTATATGGACTTCACAACAACTATCGCATCGATATTTAATGTCTTAGCTCAAGCTACTAATGATGGCGGAGTTTTGAACTGGCTTACTGAAAAATACACTGCGGGTGGTGGATTTATGCACCCAATTCTTGCATCTCTTATTATTGGTTTAGCTTTTTCATTTGAAAGATTGTGGACTTTAACAAAAGCTAGAACCAATACAAAAAAATTCATTGTTGATGTTAAAAAAGCTTTAACATCCGGTGGTGTTGATGCCGCTAAAAAAGTTTGCGAAAATACCAGTGGGCCGGTTGCTTCGGTATTTTATGCTGGACTTTTAAGATACGATGAAGGTCTTGAAGCTGCTGAAAAAGCAATTGTTGCTTATGGCGGTATTGAAATGGGATTCCTTGAAAGAGGATTAATCTGGATATCTACATTTATCACTATTGCACCGATGCTTGGGTTTACAGGAACTGTACAAGGTATGATTGAGGCATTTGATGCTATTAAAGAAGCTGCTCAAATTTCTCCAGCAGTTGTTGCTGAAGGTATTTCTGTTGCTCTTTTAACAACATTGTTTGGTCTTGTAGTAGCTATGATTCTTCAAGTTTTTTATAACTACTTTGTTTCAAGAATTGACAGACTAGTTGGGGATATGGAACAAAGCTCAATTGAATTAATTGATGCGCTATATGAAATGAAAGTTAAAAAATAAGTTTCAGTTAATTATTAAATACTGAGAATCAAAAATGATAAAAAAGAAAAAAATACCTGAAGCAACTATTCCTACGGCGTCTATGGCGGATATTGCATTCTTGCTTCTACTATTCTTTCTTGTTGCAACTGTAATTGATGTTGACACAGGTCTTGGATTAACTTTGCCTGAACTAGTTGAAGATCAGATCGAAGTTAAAATTCCACCAGAAAGAATGGCCTCTGTTCTTGTAAATGAAAATGGTGATGTCTTAATTGATGGAAATGTAGTGCCTGTATTTCAGATTAAAGATCTATTAAAGGGTAGAATTGCCAGCAAGAATGATTTACCAAAGAACAAGAAAATGATTGTTTCATTAAAAACCGATAGAAAAACGGTTTATAATGTATACATAGCCGCTTTAGATCAAATAAAGCTTGCATATTTTGAAGTTCGTGATGAGTATTCAAATGGCAAGTATGGAAAAAAATATGGCGATTTGAATGAGGAACAACAATCTGATGTAAAAGACGTTGTACCTATTATTATTTCTATTGCTGAACCTGAATTAGTTAAAAAATAACAGAGGAATTAAAAAATGCATTTTGAAAAAAGAAGAGCTAATTCAAAAACTGAAATACCAACTTCTTCAATGCCAGATATTATTTTTATGCTTTTGTTGTTTTTTATGGTTACTACCACGATGAGAGAAACGGAAGTGTTAGTTAGTTTTAAATTACCCGAAGCTAAAGCTATTGAAAAAATTGAGAATAAAAGGCTCGTTTCATACATTTGGGTTGGTAAAGATAAAAGAGTGCAAATAAACGATTCAATCGTAAGGGTTGATGAAGTTGAACGAATAATGTATGATAAAGCTGTTGCTCTTCCAAATATAATAGTATCGCTCAGAGTAGATCAATCAACAGATATGGGATTTGTAACCGATATTCAACAGGAATTGAGAAAAGCTTCTTGCTTAAGAATAAATTATTCGGCAATGATAAAAGTATAATTTAAAAATTGTATCTATTTTACTAAGGCAGGTTTGAATTTTATTCGCCTGCCTTTTTCAATTTATCGAGGACAAAATGAATCTAAAAGATAAAATAAATCAAGACTTAAAAAATGCAATGAAGTCTGGTGACAAAATAAGACTTAGTGTTGTACGATCTATTCGTGCGTTAATTTTAGAATTTGAAAAAAGCGGCGCCGCAAAAGAACTCACTTCTGATGAAGAATTAAAAATGTTAACCACCGCTGCAAAAAAGCGGAAAGATTCTATTGAGCAATTCCGTAATGCGGGAAGAAACGAGCTAGCAGACACTGAAGAAGCTGAGCTTAAAATTCTAATGGATTATCTTCCCAAGCAAATGGATGAAGTAGAAGTTAGGCATGAGGTTATAAGATTAGCCCATGAAATAGGTGCTAAAAGTAAAGCAGATTTTCCAATGCTTATGCCACTAGTGATGAAAGAATTAAAAGGCAAAGCAGACGGTAAACTCGTAAAATCAATTGTAGAAACTTACCTGGTTTAGTATTGAATTTTATAGATATAGTAATAATTGTTTCTCTGGCTATTGGGTTTATACTTGGCTTTAAAGATGGTTTTGTAAGAAAACTAGTAGGTATAATCGGTTTTATTGCGGCAGTTACTCTCGCAATTTTATTTTCATCACAGCTTGGAAAAACTATTGAATCCGTTTTTGGAATTGAATTTTATCTTGCTGAGATAATGGCAGCTCTTGTAATATTTATAGCAATAATGATTATCACTACTATTCTTAAACGAGTAATTCACCCGTTTGACAAAGTGAATAATTTAATTAACCAGTTGATCGGTGGTTTTTTTGGAATAATACAACTGCTTTTTTTTATTAGTGCTTTATTTCTCCTATTTAATATTTTTGATTTTCCGGATAAGCAAACTCAAAAATCCTCGCTTCTATACAAATATGCATATGGTGCAATTCCAACATCAATTGATTTTCTAAAGGACTACACTCCTAGCACTGAGGATGTAATTAAAGATTATATCAATCAAAAAGACTCCTTAAAATGATAGATGAGATAGTTATTGAAAAACTAGAGTTTGAAAAAATTCTGAATCATATCTCAAAATATTCATCAACTGAAAATGGTAAAAACTTAATTTTAAATCTTTATCCGACTGCTGATGTAGAGTTGATCAGTAATGAAGGTGAGCTAGTTGAAGAGGCAAAAGAAGTTCTAAATAAATCCGGTTATCCTCCAATAGATTATTTATCTGATCTCAATAGTACATTATCAGAAAGCAGGATAGAGGGCTCGATTTTATCCAGCACCAGAGTGTTAGAAATTCTTAAACTGGCAAAATCCTCTAGATTACTAACTCAATTCTTGAAAACAGAATTAAAAGATGAATCAAAACTTAAAGATAGAATTTCTGATTTATTCTCTGATAAATTATTTGAACATCAAATAGAAAAAGTAATTAATGAACAGGGTGAAGTTAAAGAGAATGCCAGTTCTACTTTATCACAGATTAGAAAAGACATTAACTCAAGAAGGACCGAACTTGTTAAATCTGTTAATAGGATTATTAAAACTTTAAAAGAAGAAGAAATTGTTCGAGAAGATTACCTTACACTTCGTGATGGGCGAATGGTAATTCCAATAAAAGCTGAGCATAAAAGACACATACGAGGATTTATACATTCAGAATCAGCTACAGGACAAACTGTATATATAGAACCAGAAGAAACACTTGATCTAAATAATGAAATAATCTCCCTTTCTTTTGCTGAACGTAGAGAGATTGAAAGAATATTAAGAGAACTTACCAAAATGATAGGACTCTCAAGTTATCTACTAAAAACGTCTCTAAACACTTTGGCTTATATCGATTCAATTTTTGCTCGTGCAAAATACTCCATTGAAATTATTGGTTCCTTTCCAAATATCGATAGTTCAAGACCGATGTTTTTATCAGAGGCACGTCATCCAATACTGATAAAAAAGTTGGGCAGGCAGCAAACTGTTCCACTAACTTTTGAACTCAACAATGATAAAGTTGTAATAATAACTGGTCCAAATGCTGGGGGGAAAACTGTTGTTCTAAAAACTATTGGTATTCTAAATCTTATGCTGCAATCTGGTATTCATGTTCCAGCCAACTCAAATTCTAATTTCTATATTTTTGAAAATATCCTGCTCGATATTGGTGATCAGCAATCTATTGAAGATGATTTATCCACCTTCAGTTCACATTTAAATAATTTAAAAAGTATTATAGAAAATGCGGGGGCTAATTCACTAATTCTTCTTGATGAAATTGGAACAGGTACGGATCCTGCAGAAGGTTCTGCACTTGCTGCAGCTATTCTATCCACATTGCTTGAAAAAGGATCAACAGTTTTTGCCTCAACACATCATGGCAGTTTAAAAGTATTTGCATATAATATTGCTGGAATGCAAAATGGTGCAATGGAATTTGATCATTCCAATCTTTCACCTACTTATAAGTTTAATCTTGGTGTTCCGGGTTCAAGTTATGCTTTTGAAATTGCAAAGAGAACAGGTTTAAGTGATGATGTTTTGGATAAAGCGAAGCAAAACATTGATTCCGATAAACACAATCTTGAGAAATTCCTATCTGAACTTGAAGAAAAATCAAATAAGCTTAATAAAAAACTTAACGAGCTAGAAATTGAAAATAGTCGCTTGTATGGTTTATCAGAGCTCTATAAAAAGAGTTATGAAAAAATTGAAAAAGAGAAAAAAGAAATCCTTAAAAAAGTAAAAGCTGAAGGTGAGATTTACCTTGAAAATGTAAATAAGAAAATCGAAAAAGTGATTAAGAATATTAAAGAATCAGGCGCTAGCAAAGAGGTGATTAAGGAATCAAAGAGTATTGTGCAAGAAATAAAACTTGAGAACAAAGATCTGTTTAAAGAAAATGTAGAAAAAATAAGTGATAAAATAGATTTTATGATTGGTGATTTTGTTGGGATAAATAATTCTACAACAACAGGAAAAATTATTGAGTTGAATCAAGTAAAAGGGAAAGCAACAATTGTATCCGGTGCAATCAAGATGCAAGTGAAGCTTTCGGATCTTTTTAAGGCTAAAGAGAAAAAAAATATAACCGAAAATAATTTTTCATCTTATAAGATTTCTGATGTAAATTACAGATTAGATATTAGAGGTGAAAAACCAGAATCTGCTGAGTTTACAATTATTAGGTTTTTAGATGAAGCATATCAAGCTTCTTTAGAACGAGTGGAAATATTACATGGAAAGGGAACTGGCGTTCTTAAAAAAACAGTTTGGGATATTTTAAAACAACATGAAAATATAAAGAATTATTATTTTGCCGCTATTGAGTTTGGCGGAGATGGTATTACAATTGCAGAATTAAAATAGGAGTTTATTTGTTCAAGAAAATTCTTATCGCCAACAGGGGAGAGATTGCTGTTAGAATAATAAAATCATGCAAAGAACTAGGAATTAAATCCGCAGCAATCTATTCTGATGCTGACTTCACCTCACTGCACACCAGAATTGCTGATGAATCCTACTATATTGGCCCAGCCACAGCTTCTGAATCATATTTAAACAAAAATAAAATTATAGATCTTGCTAAATCAATCGGAGCCGATGCTATTCATCCTGGATATGGCTTTTTTTCTGAAAATGCATCATTTATTGAAGCTGTTGAAAAAAGCGGGATCACGTTTATCGGCCCTTCTTCAAAATCTGTAAAGATGATGGGTAGCAAAACCGCAGCTCGTACACTAATGAGTAAAAATCATGTTCCTGTTGTTCCAGGTACTTTAGATGCTGTTAATAAGGTGGAAGAGGGCATAAAGTTTTCTGAGAAAATTGGTTATCCAATTTTGTTAAAAGCATCTGCTGGCGGCGGTGGAAAAGGTATGAGAAAAGTTTCTAACAAGGAAGAATTTAAATCTGCTTTTGAATCTACAAAAAGAGAAGCGCTTAAATCTTTTGCAAATGATGAAGTTTACATTGAAAAATTTATTGAAAATCCTAAACATATCGAAGTTCAAGTTATTGCTGATAAACATGGAAACTACAGACACGTTTTTGAGCGTGAATGTTCTATTCAACGAAGACATCAAAAAATTATTGAAGAAGCACCATCAGCTTTTGTTGATCAATCCACACGTGATAAAATTACTAATGCCGCTATTCAAGCAGCAAAAGCTTGTGGGTATTATAACGCAGGAACAATTGAGTTTTTAATGGATTCAAATAAAGAGTTTTATTTCTTAGAAATGAATACCAGAATTCAGGTTGAGCATCCTGTCACTGAATTAATATCCGGAACTGATCTTGTAAAAGAGCAAATATCCATCGCAGCCGGTAATAAAATATCATTTGAACAGGATGATATTAAAATAAATGGATTTGCTCTGGAATGTAGAATTTATGCTGAGGATCCGGAAAATAATTTTCTGCCATCTACTGGAAAAATATTTCATTATAAAGAACCTAATGGAATAGGGATTAGGGTTGATTCCGGATTTGTAACTGATTCGGAAATATCTATCCATTATGATCCAATGATTGCAAAGCTTATTTGTTGGGATAATGATCGAAGTAAATCTATTACAAGAATGAATAGGGCGCTAAATGAATTTCAGATTGCAGGCATAATAACAAATACAAAATTCTTAAATCATATTTTAAACACTTCTGAATTCAAAACTGGAAATTATGATATTAATTTTATTGATAATCTAAATAATTCTGATTCATTGGAGAAAAATAATGATAATCCAGACACAGAAAATGAAATTGCTGTGAGTGTTTTTGCTGCTCTTATTAAATCAAAACAAAAAACTTCTACTAAAAATAATACTGCAACAAATTCTAATAAATGGTGGGAGCAAAATTATGAATGATTTCATAGTGAGAATAAACGATAATTTAAGAGAAGTAAAAATAATTGATGAAAATTTTGCTGAAGTAGATGATAAAAGAGTTGAGTACAGGCTAATTGAATTGAATCATTCTAAGTTTGTATTAAAAATTGATAATAAGGTTTATGAAGCAGCTTTCTGGAAAAACTCCAATGATGAACTATCGCTCCAAATTAACAATAATAATTTTGATGTAAATATTAGAACAGTGCTACAGGAAAAAGCATTTCAATTACTTTCAGCTTCACAAAAGGATGAGACAAATGTAAAATCTGTTAAATCACCCATGCCAGGTTTAGTTTTAAAAATTCTAAAAAATGTTGGAGATAAAATTACAAAAGGCGATACTGTGATGATTCTGGAAGCAATGAAGATGGAAAATGAGATTAAATCTAATATAGATGGTACAATTGCAGAAATTTTTGTTATTGAGGGAAAACCAGTTGAAAAATATATTTCTTTGTTTAGCATTAAATAATTTGTTATTTGTAAAAAATTGCTAATTTTCGCTAAACTGTTTATTAACAACAATCATCAGGAGGAGAGAATTGAAATCTCGACTGTTACTATTCTTCGTACTTTCAATGCTGATAAGTACAAATATTTTTGCGGGAGGTTTTCAGCTTAATATCAGAGGTGCTAAGGCAGTTGCTATGGGCGGTGCATTCACTGCTGTGGCAAATGATCCATCCGCTGTTTACTGGAACGCGGCTGGACTGACACAGCTGACGGGTACTAATATTATGTTTAGTACACATCTAATAGCGCCTCAGACCTCATTTAGAGGTGTTCTTCCATCTATAGAAAGACATAGAGCGGAAAATAGGGTGTTCTTTCCTACACATTTTTTTATTTCACATTCTTTTAATGAAAAATTGTCAGCTGGGTTTGGTTTTACCCAACCATTTGGTTTAGGGACAACTTGGGACAAAGATTGGCCAGGTAAATATCTTGCGATAGAGACCGGATTAAGAATTTATCTTTTATCCCCTGTAGTTAGTTATAAACTTTTTGAATCCTTATCTCTTAGTGCTGGGTTACAATACGGTATTGCTGAAGTAAAGATTACTAGAAGAAGCCCAATCTCAAGTCTATTTGAACCAGATGCTTTTGTCGAACTTGAAGGAAATGATAATTCTTCTTTTGGATTCAATGCAGGATTGATGTTCAAACCAACCAATTATTTATCTCTTGGTGCATCATACATGAGCGAAATGAAATATGAATTTTCTGGAACTGCTACTACAACTGCACCCAGTCTATTTACAGGTCAGGTACCTTCAGGTAATATTACTGCAGAATTAACCACACCTCAAAATTTTGCAGTGGGATTGGCAGTTGACGTTTCAAGTAGGGTAAAAATAAGCGCTGAATACCAATTTGTTGGTTGGTCAAGCTATGATACTCTTGCAGTTGATTTTGAAAATCCTTTATATACAGATATTGCCAGCCCTAGGTTATACAATGATTCTTACATTTTAAGACTTGGAGGAGCATATAAATTTAATGATCAGGTTACATTTATGGGTGGTATTTATTTTGATAAAATACCTGTAGACCCTGAAAATTTAAATCCCTCACTTGCCGATTCTGACAGACTGGGTTTTAGTTTCGGTATCGATGCTCACATTTTTGAAAACTTAAATATTGTTGGATCTTACTTATTCATAAGAGCTAAAGAATTGACTATAACCAATTCAAATCAAATTATTCCACCTGGAAATTCAAGATTTAACGGTACTTACAATTCAATAGCCAATATTTTTTCACTGAGTTTTATATATAATTTGTAAGGAGGAAAAGATAATATGAATTTGATTATAAAATATTTAAGTAGCATCGTATTAGCTTCACTTGTTTTAATTGGATGTAATGATTACAATGAATTAGAATCTCCAATTCAAAATGGTGTAAGCGGCAATGCAAATTTTGCAAGGTTCGTTTCGATTGGAAACAGTATTACGGCTGGTTATCAGAGTGGCACTATTTACCAAAGTGGCCAGATTTATAGCTATGGTAACTTAATCGCAAAACAAGCTGGAGTTAATTATCAAATGCCTTTAGTATCAGATCCTGGTCTTGGAGGCAGAATGGAATTAGTAAATTTAGCTCCAACTATTTATACAAATCCTTCTAAAGGTAGTTTGTTAAATTCAAACTATCCGGCACCATATAATAATCTTGGTGTTCCAGGTGCTTTAGCATACGATGTTTTATTTGCAACCAACTCTACAAATTGCGCCTCGGCGTTATTTGCGAATTCACCAAATCCTTACTTCGATGTTATTCTAAGGAATAGCGTTTTAAATAAAGGAACCCAACTAGAACAAGCATTATCCTTAGCACCAACATTTATTACCCTATGGATAGGGAATAATGATGTTCTAGGTTATGCTACAAGTGGTGGAACTTCTCCGTCAGCACCTACTCCCTCAGCTCAGTTCGGTCAGATTTTTGGTGGAATATCTCAAGGATTATCACAATTCGCATCGCAGACTGGAGCGAAAGTGGTGGTTGCCAATATCCCGAGTGTTACTGCTATACCATTTTTTACTACTGTTGGACCATTAGTTGCTACTAATCCTGCAATTAACTGGGCGCAAATAAGAGCACTTCAATTGGGCAGTGGATTACCGGCAACTGGATTGATTTATGGAAGTCACGAAGGTGGTACTAATCTTGGACAACTACCATATAAGATCGGCTTTGCAGATTCAACAGCATTAGTTACATCAACAACTCTAATAACATTAAGAGGTCAATCTTATGCACCATTGTTAGGACAGCCTACTGGTAAATTTTATAGAGATAATAATTTGCCTATTCCACTTGGGGTTGATACAACTCAATTGTTTGGATTTCATCCTCAAAATCCATTTCCTGATGCTTTCGTTTTGGACCCTAATGAAATCACTACCGCTGGAAACGCTGTTACTGCATACAACTCTACAATAGCAGGCTTAGCACAAAACTTTGGATTTGGCCTGGTGGATATAAACACAAAATTTAATCAGTTCAGAGCTGCTGATTTTGCAGATGGCACAGTAGTAAATGGAATTAAATTTAGAACTAGTTACATCTCAGGCGGTTTATTTAGTTTAGATGGAGTGCATCCTTCCAGTCAAGCACACGGAATTGTTGCTAACGAATTTATAAAAGTAATTAATTCAAAATTTGGAGCAAATATTCCTTTAGTGGATGTCTCAACTATACCAGGCAGCATTTACTTTACGGGAAAGATTAGCTTTAAAAATGGCTATCCAATAATTCCAAATGATGCATTTGATCATTTATTGTTTTAATAGCCTATTATGGTAGTTTTAAAGGGATGGATAGCCATCCCTTTTTTATTGTTTTAATATATAATTAAGGTAGTTATATGAAAATTGATTCGATCCGAACTCTTCTAATCCTTTCTATTTATCTAATTATTTATGGATGTACAACTTCGCAGCAAAGTGCTGAGAATGAAAAGCAGATTTATATTTTTGATGAAGTGCCAGTGGAAAAAACCATTGAAGCTCCAAAAACAGGGGAGTATCCAAGTATTAATGAAACATATTACGTTGTACAAATTGGAGCATTTACCACTGAGGAAAAAGCTAAATCATATGCTGAGCTAAGCCGGAGTAAAACAAATTACAAGTACAGTGTTATATATAGTGAGAGTATAAAACTTCATTTAGTTCAAGTTATTCCTTTTTTCAAATCAAGAACTGAAGCAGAAGAAGTGCGAAATAATCTATGGAAGTTACAAGAATTTGTGGATGCCTGGATTGTGACGGTAAATAAATAATAAAAAAGGCCGCTAATTCTTAGCAGCCTTTAACAATTAATTTATCACTAATCTTTATTCTTCGTACCAGCTAACAACTCTATAAAACTTTGTGCTAGGGAAAAATGGTGGTCTAACCTTTGTAAATCTGGTATCATATTTATGTACATAACTGTATCCATTAGTAGGATTACCAGACGCATTGTATTTAGCAGTAGCTTGTACGTTCTGTCCAATAATTCCTCCAACTAAATTCATTTTGTATGCCGCAGGGTATGAAGCGTAATCCTGAATAACTAGACCATCTTTTTGTGAAAATATTGAGCTATGGATTGTTATATCACCTCGTGTAATATCCTTAGTAACAGTTACTTTGTTTTCTGCAACCATACCAAGCATGTCAACACACGATTGATCAGTGAGCGGATCTTTACTGTACTTAATAGTGTTAGTTATAAAAATCTGACCTGCAGTAGAGGTGCCTTTTTGAGACGCAACAATAGTGGCTCTACCATTTAAAGTGCCTTGAACATTAATGTTACCTCTCTCGACATAAATTACTCCATTCGGTGCTAAAGTTGTTAGAGGGACAGTGCTATAACCAGTATATGCACCAGTTCCAAGTTTAAGTCTATATTTTACATTTCCATCGGCTAAAAAGTTTAAATCTACAGTAGTAACTTTTCCAGTACTGTTGAATCTCTAAAAATTCTACCGTTATCATATGCGGCTGTTCTAATTATAGATGTATCAAATTCAATCGGCACAGGATCCGTTATTTTAGTTCCTCCATGAAATTCCGGATGTGAGCTACTATTATAGAGCTTGATACCTTTTGAAGTAGTAACTGGACCTAAGAAAACAGGTTTGTAGTAACAATTTACCCAGTCATTAGCGTGAAATCTTCCCTGAAATGTATCACCTGTTGCCGCCCATACACTACCAAATACGTTATAGAAATTTCCAAACAATGCAAAATTTTCAGGTTCTAATAATATCTCAACCTTTTTAGTGACGCCGTTATATTGCCCAACGGAAGTAATTCTTCTGCTATCCCATCCAACTGTATCTATATCAACGTCAACTACTCCACCAGCAAAAGAGAGATTAGGTAATCCGGCCATCCAGTTTTTATTTAGATATAGTTTATTAATGGCCATGTTTGCACCACTAATAGCTATACTTTGAGCGCGAGTTACACTATAATAATCAGAAAAATTTTCTGTTATTGTAACACTGCTGTTAAGGATATTTCTTCCGAATAATGCAAATAAAGTACTGAAAGAAAGTACCAAAATAATTGAGACTTTGCCTCCCATAATATACCTCTAGTTTCTTTTTAAATTTTTTGATGTAACTGTTAATCTACGCCAGAATGCTTCAGTGTATTTTTCATCATATGCAAAAGGATCCTCTACTCTGAAGGAAATTTTAATATAAGTTGCCAATCCAGGTGATGCTAGTGGAGCTGAAAGAACAGTATATAATGCATCAAGGTATTCAAACTTAAATTCAGTAATATTATTACTTACTATAAATGGAATATCATTATTAACTTTTCTATACAACATTCTATCTCTTGGATTTGGTGTGCCGCTTAATGCATTCACACTGCTTACATAGTAATAAACCGTATCATAATCACCATCTATATCCACATCAAAAACAATTTTAATGGAAGATGTATCAGCAAATATTACTTTCGGATCATCATTCATATTCATAGGATTTGCGCAATAACCTATTTTGTTAAAATCACCATCTACAATATTTGCCAGGTTTACAACCTCAACTTGTAGATTTACATCGTGCCCGGTTGCATTATCAACTTGATAAACATTTTCGTTGAGTTTCAGCAGATTCAGCAACAAAATTCCACCGATAATTGTTGCTCCTACTATATCTAAAATCGTTGTATAACCCATTAATAATTCCTTTTAATTCTTTATTCTAATAATGTCCAGAAACTAAAGACGGTTTCCAATTTAACTGTATCCATCATAGCTGTGCTAAACACTGAGACACTCATTTTTTTATGATAAGTTTTAATACTAGAGGTAACATCGGGATTGGTCTCGGATACATAGACGACCTTTGATCTAATTTCGAATTTAGTTCCTGCACCAGTCTGAGGATTTTTTAATGATAAGGAATCTACATATAAAAGATTATTATAATCATCAAAATCATTAAAGTTTGGATACACTTCGCCGCCTTCTTTACCGAGTGTGGTTGAGAAATCAGCTGCAGAATTAATGGTTTTTGTAGTATCTAAGGCCACCGCATCAAAAGCTTTATCTTTTGCTTCTTCAATTAGAGAATTTGCTAATGAGGTAGCCACGATTCCAAACTTTGAATTATATGACGCTTGTGCCGATGTAAGATGTATGCTATTAAATCTAAGTACTAAAAAAGATAGCAACATCATAGCACCCATCGCTAACATTGTTTGTCCAGTATTCATTAAAATAAGCCAGTTTAATAATTAATTTCTCTTAAGTGTACCAAGTTTCAAGCCAACAATTCATACATTTTCTTGTCTTATTAAATAAGTGTAAATTTTTATTATGTATGATATTGAGAAAAACATCATCAGCAAAGTTTTGATTATAACAAGAATTATTAGTTAAGTAGCATTACTCAGAAAAGAGATGAAAATGACAATAATGTTACTAAACTCGGCGGTAATATTTACATAACTTCTTTACTTATAAAAACTTAAGACTATTGGACCTCTGGAATTTAAAAGAAACAAAGCCTAAATTACATTTGCAAAAGATTACATCTTTACAAAACATTTAACTATTTAATCAACTAATTAATATGGAGGCTGTTATGGCTTTTTCCTTAAATAAAATTATGCTCATTGGTAATTTGGGTCGTGATGTTGAAACCCGATTTACAACTGGCAATGTTTCAATTTCAAATTTTTCTATGGCTACTACAAATGGTTATAAAGGAAAAGATGGAAATTGGGTAAATGAAACTACCTGGCATAATGTTACCGTATTCAATATGTCAGATTATATGAAAGAGAATTTAAAGAAAGGTCGTAAAGTTTATGTTGAAGGAAGATTAACAAAAAGAGATTATACTGATAAAGAAGGAATTAAACGTTACTCTACAGATGTTATTTCAGAAAAAATAATTCCCTTGGATAGTTCTGGAGATAGCAGTAGTTATTCCGAGAATAATTCATCAGATACTGGTGAAGTAAATGAGATACCACCAGTTGATTCTAATGATGATCTTCCATTTTAATTGCACCAAAGATAGGATTTGCTAGTATTTGGATTTTGATTGGACCTTAAAAATTGTTTTGATTTTTATACTACTTCTGGGCTCAGCTTTTTTTTCTGGCTCAGAAGTAGCATTGTTTTCATTGGATAGAAAACATCTTGAATCTGGTTTGGACAAGACAGGATTCATATATCGTTACCTGAATAATCTAATAAATTTTCCGCGCAGATTGTTAGTTACCATTCTTGTTGGAAACACACTTGTTAATGTTGCTGTCTCAATTGTAGCAGTGTCATTGGCAGTTGATTTTTCAGTGTATTATAGTATTTCTATCGACATAGTATTATTTATTCAAATTATCATATTAACAATTTTGATTTTATTGTTTGGTGAACTATTTCCAAAGGTGGTTGCCTCAAAAAACTCTTTAGCATTCGCAAAACTAATTGCCATTCCACTTAATTATTTTAGTATTCTAATTCATCCATTTGCTGAAACACTAACTGAAATAATTAGAATATCTTCATCAAAACTAAATTTTAATAAGGGTAAATCTGCTTTAACAAAGTCTGAACTCATCGATCTGGCAAATATCGGCAAAGAGCAAGGGACCATTGTGGACGAGGAGCATTCTTTAATAAGCAGTTTAGTTGCTTTTACTAGTTTGAGTGTTAGTGAGGTTATGACACCTAGAGTTGATATTAAGGCCGTATCAATTAATGATAATTATGAAAAAATAATCAAAACAATAACAAATACCGGACATAGTAGAATTCCAGTTTTTAAAGAAAGTATTGATGAAATTATCGGAATTATCTTTGCGAAGGATTTACTTACTTATATCAAATCACCCGAGTTAGTAAAACATTTTTCACTACAATTATTAATTAAAAAACCTTTGTTTATACCAGAAACTAAATTGATTAATGATCTTTTAAAAGAATTTCAGGAGAAGAAAGTACATCTTGCTATTGTTGTAGATGAATACGGCGGAACTGCCGGATTAATTACTTTGGAAGATATCATTGAAGAAGTTGTTGGTGACATTTGGGATGAGTTTGATAAAGAAGAGAATCATCTTATTAAAATAGATGATAAAAAATATGTTGCACTAGGTAAAGTAAAACTTGATGAAATAAATGAAACATTCGGTATAAATATTTTAGTGGACGATGATGATTATGATACGCTTGGTGGATATATCCTTCATAAAGCGGGTAGTATTCCTAAAGACAACTATACTTTTATTGATCACGGAATTAAGTTTGTTGTTAGTGAAGTACAAAATAAAAGAATTAAAAAAGTATTACTGGAAATATTAAAGACTAATAAAGAAAAATAGTATTTTAATAAGATAATAATCATAGCTAAATATTAAGCTGGAAGAAATTTATGAAAGACGAAAGAAAAACTGAAATAAGGGTAGGACTTACAGTTCTTGTTGGAATTTTAGTTTTTATTTGGATTTTAGGATGGGCAAAAAACTTTTCACTGCAGTCAAATGAACAATTGATAAAAGTTAAATTCAGTAATGTTTCCGGACTTGAAATTGGTGATCAGGTTACTGTTAATGGATTGCGAAAGGGTTATGTAAAAGAAATGATTGTTGATCCTAATAGCGTTATCGTTGAGCTTTCGATTGCAGATGATATACATCTTAAAGAAGATGCATCTTTTGCTATATCTATGTTGGATTTAATGGGAGGTAAAAAAATTGAAGTATTTCCCGGAACTTCATCAACCTCCTTTAATAAAAACAAAATAAGCAACGGAATATTTTATGCCGATATTCCTTCTGTTATGTCTTTGTTTGGATCTGTTCAAGATGATTTAGTTACGATCCTAAAAGAAGTTAAAATTTCGCTTCATTCATTAAACAAATATGTTACTGATGAAAAAATAAATTCGGATGTTAAAACATCATTATCAAATCTAAGTCTTCTTACTGAAAAATTAAACGCAATGCTTTCCGAAAACAGAAATGATATTAAATCGTTGACAAAAAATGCAGTAGAGTTAACCGAAACGAGTAATAAACTATTATCAAGTAACAAAGAAAACATTGATCAGATATTTATTGATCTGAAAAATGTTTTTCAAAAAAGTGATACATTACTTACTGATCTGAATAATCTTACAAAAGAAACGAGGAACCAACAAAATAATGTTGGTAAACTTTTATATGATGAAAATTTAATCAACGATCTTAAAAAAACTCTTCAGCAAGTTAATGATCTTACTTCCATACTTATAGAACAGCTTAAAAATGATGGTATAAATGTAGATGCAAACATTTTCTAAAATTATATTAATATTATTCATAACTATTCTTCTTCCATCAAATTTATCTGCTGAATCAAAAGATCCAGTTCGTGGAAAAAATGGAATGGTTGTTTCGGCCAGTGAATTAGCCTCTAAAGTTGGGATTCAAATTTTACTAAAGGGCGGCAATGCAATTGACGCTGCAGTTGCTGTAGGATTTGCACTTGCAGTAACCTATCCATCCGCTGGTAATATTGGTGGCGGTGGATTTATGGTGATACATTTAAATGATGGAAAAAACACTACAATAGACTATCGGGAAAAAGCCCCATCTTCGGCCACGGAATTTATTTTTCAAGATTCATCAGGAAATTTCTTACCTGAAAGAAGTCAGTTTGGTGTTACTTCGGCAGGAGTGCCTGGGAGTGTTGCTGGTTTATTATATGCGCTTGAAAAGTATGGAACATTATCTTTAACTGAAGTTATACAACCGGCAATTGACCTAGCAAAGACTGGATTTGAATTAGAATATAGACTTGCAAAATCTTTTGAATATGAACTAGAATACTTTAATCAATACCCATCATCCAAAAAAATATTTTCTAAAAATGGAAATGCTTTTGTTGAGGGCGATTTATTCATCCAAAAAGATTTAGCTAATACTTTAGAGAGAATCAAAGAAAAAGGTTCATCAGGATTTTATTCGGGTAAAACTGCTGACTTGATTGTAAATCAAATTAAAGAACTTGGTGGATATTTAACACTTGAAGATTTAAACAATTATAAGCCTATCGAACGAAACCCAATTAATACTGAGTACAAAGGTTATAAAGTTATTACCATGGGTCCACCAAGTGGCGGCGGCGTTACTCTCTTACAAATGTTAAATATTTTAGAAAACTATACATTTGAAAAAGATGAATGGGGGAGCAGTGAATATCTTCATAAGATGATTGAAGTAATGAAGTTTTCATTTGCTGATCGATCTAAACACATTGGTGATCCTGATTTTTATAATGTTCCAATTAATTGGCTTTTATCTAAAAAATATGCGCAAGAAATTTATAGCAGAGTAAAAGATTATGCTATTCCTTCTTCTGAAATACTACCGGGTGATGAGAAATCATTTTCAGAAAGTGAAGAGACTACTCATTACTCTATAGTTGATAAATTCGGTAACGCAGTTAGTACAACTACAACTATTAATTCATCGTTCGGTTCTAAAATTGTTGTTGAGGGTGCTGGATTTTTATTAAATAACGAAATGGATGATTTCAGTTCAAAACCTGGTGAGCCGAATCAGTTTGGATTAATTGGCAGTGAAGCCAATAAAATAGAACCAAATAAAAGAATGTTAAGTTCAATGTCTCCAACCATCGTATTAAAAGATGATAAACCATTTATGGTAGTTGGATCGCCCGGTGGCTCAACAATTTCTACTGTTGTACTTCAGGTTATTCTTAATGTTTTGAATTTTGGAATGGACATTCAACAAGCTATTGATATGCCTCGTATTCATCATCAATGGCTTCCGGATATTCTATATTATGAAAGATTTGGTTTAAGTTTGGATGTGATTCAAGCCCTAAAAAATAAGCGACATATTTTTGGCGAAAAGAGAACTCTTGGCAGATGTGAAGGAATTGTAGTAGATGTTGAAAATCAAATATTTTTTGGCGCTACTGATCCACGAGGTTATGGTGCTGCAGTCGGATTTTAATAAGGTATAATGATGGTAATCGGTATTGGAATAGACATAATAGAAATTGAGAGAATTAAAAGCAGCATAGATCGCTTTGGGGATTCTTTTTTAAATAAAATCTATACACAGACCGAGTTAGATTACTGTCTTGCAAAGCATAATAAGTATCAGCATCTTGCAGCAAGATTTGCAGCTAAAGAAGCCATTTATAAAGCACTTGCTACAGGATGGGAAAAAGCTGCGACCTGGAAAAGTATGGAAATTACTAATGAGCCAAATGGTTTACCGGTAGTTAAATTTTTTGGTAAGCTTAAAGAGTTTTTTTCTGATGATAAAGATATAAAGATATCACTTAGCCACTCCGATAATTATGTGACTTGTGTAGCTATAGTGTTTAACAAAAATTAATTATTTAAGGTATTTTATAATTGAAAATCAAAAATCTAATTAGTAGTTTAATGCCCATAAAATAAGCTTATTATGGAAAAATCCTGGTACAAAATATTTAATTACAGCACAATTGCAATTGCATTTATATTGGCCGGATTACTTTTAATAGATATGGTGAGAGGAAGTTATGACATTATTCCAAGATCATACTATTATCCAATATTAATAGTAGTAGGTTTAATTTTTATCTTAAGAATTGTAATCAGATATTATTTAATACAAAATTCAAAAAAGCAAACTAATTGAGGTGTATGTCTTCGAACGGTCGATTCCCACAAATGGAAAACTCAATTCTAAAGTTCTCGTTTTAAATCAAAGCTACGAGCCACTATCTGTCTGCAATATCCGCAAAGCTGTTGTTCTTATTTATCTGGGTAAAGCGGAAACTATTTTAAATGATGAAAGAAAGTCTTTACATTCCGTTAATAAAAATTATCCTTGGCCAAGTGTTATACGTATTAGCAAATTCATAAAACTGCCTTACAAAAAAGTTGTACTAACAAGAAAAAACATTCTTAGAAGAGATGCTTACAAATGCGCCTACTGCGGAAGAGCTGATATTGCTTTAACTGTGGATCATGTTTTTCCCCGAGCTCGCGGTGGTGATGAAACTTGGGAAAATCTTATTACTGCCTGTACGCATTGTAATAATCGCAAAGGCGACAGAACTCCTGACGAAGCGAATATGAAAATGCTATTTAGACCTTTTAAACCAAGCCATATTTTGTTTATAAAAAATGTTGTTGGTAGGCTTGATGAGCGTTGGAAACCTTATCTGTATCTTTCCTGAAAATTACACGCTTTATTATTATCTTTCGTGGTAAATTATTCACAATATTTTTATTAAATGACTAAAAAACGAATTCTTAGTGGAATGCGACCGACAGGTAAATTACATCTCGGTCATTATGTTGGTGCTTTAGAAAACTGGGTTAAGCTTCAAGATGAATATCAAAACTTTCATCTTATTGCTGATTATCATGTTTTAACAACAAGTTTAGATACAAATGAAATTTATCAAAATTCGATAGATATGTTAATTGATTGGTTAGCTTGTGGTTTAGATCCAAGTAAGAGTCCAATGTTTAGACAATCACAAATAAAACAGCATACTGAACTGCATTTAATTTTTAGTATGCTTATTACAACGAATAGATTAGAGCGTAATCCAACGGTTAAAGATCAGATTAGAGATTTGAATATTGAGAATGTTATTTATGGTCATTTAGGATATCCAGTTTTGCAAACTGCGGATATTTTACTTTACAAAGGCAATGCTGTTCCAGTTGGTGAAGATCAAGTTCCGCATATTGAGATATCAAGAGAGATAGCAAGAAGATTTAATAACCAGTACGGTGAAGTATTTCCTGAACCCGAACCTTTGCTAACAAAATTTTCCCGTTTAGCCGGTTTGGATGGAAATGCAAAGATGAGTAAATCTTTAGGTAATACTATTCTTCTTTCTGATGATGTTGAAACAGTAAAGCAAAGAATGAAAAAAGCGGCAATTGATCCCAACAAAATAAAAAAAGAAACACCGGGAAATCCGGATGTTTGTACTGTGTTTTCTTATCATAAAAAATTTAATGTAGAAAATATAAATGAGATTGAATCAGATTGCAGAAATGGCGCAATTGGTTGTTTTGATTGTAAAATGAAATGTGCCGCAAAGATTTCTAGTTTTCTTGAACCAATTATTGAAAAAAGAAAATATTATGAAAACCGAATTGATGAAGTTAAAAATATTTTGCACGATGGTGAATTGAAGGGACGAAAAGTTGCAGAAGAAACTATGAATGAAGTGCATCTAAATATGAAGTTAGGCTAATGTATAAAATAAAATTAGATCAGTTTGAAGGACCGCTTGATTTACTACTCTTTTTTATAAAGAGGGATGAGCTGAATATTTATGATATTCCAATTTCAAGAATTACTGGTGAATTTTTAGAGTATGTAAATCTTATAAAGTTGATGGATCTTGAAGTAGCCGGTGATTTTATTTTAATGGCCTCTACATTGATGCACATAAAAGTAAGAATGCTTTTACCACGTGAAGTTGATGAGCGTGGTGAAGAAATAGATCCGCGTGCCGATTTGATTAAAGCATTATTGGAATATAAAAAATATAAAGAAGTTGCTGAAGATCTTACTTTTTTTGAATCAAGCCAAAGGAAGGTAAGTTTTAGAGGAGATTTCTCTGAAGATGCAATGGAAGCACCACCTGAATTTGAAATACTCTTAAAAAATATTTCCGTTTACGATCTCGCTAAAGCATTTAAAAAAGCAATTGAAGGAATTAAACCTCAAGTTGTACACGAAATTAAAAAGATAAATGTATCCATCGATGAACAAATACAATATATTTTAAATCGTGTTTTTGAAAAAGGTGAAATACATTTTCTGAGCTTAGTTCATGGGATGAAGGAAAAAATTAGAATAGTAATAACTTTTGTTGCATTATTAGAATTAACTAAAATGGAAAAAATCGGAATTAAAGAATCATCAGATTTTAATGATTTTGTAATTTATGGTATATCAAATGGATAAAACTTATACATCTGTAATCGAAGCACTGATATTTTCATCTGATGAACCAATTTCTGAAAATGAAATTATTCGTGCTATAAAAGGAATTGATGGAGAAGAAATTGATATTAATTCTTCGGACATTCATACCGCCGTAGATGAACTGAATAATAAATATGAATCAAATGAAAATTCATTCAAAATAAAAAAAATAGCTAATGGATTTATTTTTGCAACAACAGAGATAAACGCAAAGTATGTTGGTTTTTTATCTTCTGAAAAATCTAAAAGAAGATTAAGTCAGGCTGCGTTGGAAACTCTTGCAATCATTGCATACAAACAGCCTGTTACAAAACCCGAACTAGAACAAATTCGCGGTGTAAATTCAGATTATATTCTTAACACACTTTTGGAAAAAAATCTAATTACAATAACAGGCCGGGCAGAAACAATTGGTAGACCATTACTTTATGGAACAACTACAGAATTCTTGAAGTATTTTGGATTATTTAATTTAAGTGATCTTCCAAAACCTCGTGAGATTGAAGAGATTATGAAAGATGAAGATTTTATAGAACAAAAAAATAAAATAATGATGAACTTAGTTGAAGAAACTCTTGAAAAGGAATTAGAAAGCTCAGAAGAAAATAATGACGAGACTTAATAAATTTATTGCAGATAGCGGTTTAACTTCCCGACGGAAAGCCGAAGAATTAATTTTACAGGGAAGAGTGACCGTAAACAATAAAGTAATTGATAAACTTGCATTTAATATTAATGCTGAAAATGATGAAGTAACTGTTGATGGTGAAAAAATAAAACCAGCTGAACATGTTTATTATCTACTTAATAAACCCAAAGGTGTAGTTACTACTACTGATGATGAAAAGAAACGGATGACTGTTACTGATCTAATCAAATCCAAACAAAAAATATTTCCTGTTGGCAGATTAGATTACAATACAACGGGTGTTTTAATTTTAACTAATGACGGTGAGTTTACTCAGAAATTAATCCATCCTAAAAACAATATAATTCGTGAGTATGAAGTTAAACTTGATAAAGAACTCGCACCTGAGCACGAAACAGCTCTATTAAAAGGTGTTTTTATCGAAGGAACACGCGGAAAATTTATTGCTATCAAGTACGGTAAGAAAAAAGACAGAAAAAATATAGTTGTGCAATGCACTGAAGGCAGAAATCATTTTGTAAAAAAAATGTTTACAACAATTAATTATACAGTAGAAAAATTACATAGAAGCAGTTTTGCAGGAATCGTTACCTGATATTCCAATTGGATCCTATAGAAAGTTAACACAAGATGAAATTAAAAAGTTATCAAAATAGTATAATATTAAATCTTGTTGCTTTGTTGATTTTAACCATTAATTCAAACGCACAGGATACAACAAAAATTAAACAAGATTCTTTACCGGTATTTTCATATTCAACGGTAGCTGAATTAAGCCAACAAATTGATGATATATTTAATGATAACAGTTTTAGAAATGCTAATTGGGGAGTCGTTATTCAATCACTTGAGAACGGGGAATATTTTTACAAACGGAATGAAGACAAATTTTTTGTTCCTGCATCAAATCTAAAATTATTTACTAGTGCTGCAGGATTATTATTGTTAGGTAGTGATTATAGATTTTCAACAAATATTTTTGTGAATGGTTATCAATCTGGCTCAACAATTTATGGTGATTTAATCATTCAGGGCAGAGGTGATCCAACAATATCAGGTAGATTTTATAATAACGATATATACTTTATTTATGATACCTGGATAGATTCATTGCTGGATTTAGGAGTAACGAATATTAAAGGAAACATTGTTGGTGATGATAATTTATTTGATGATATAGGTTTGGGCAATGGCTGGTCCTGGGATTATGAAACCGACTGGTATTCCGCTCAATCTAGTGCAATTTCTTTTAATGATAACTGCGTTGATATTACAATCCATTATGATTCAAAATATGATTCTGTAATAGTAACTTCAAACCCTAGCTTAAGAAGCATTGTAATATTAAATAATGTAACAGCTGTATCGGGTAATGAAAAAACTAGTATTGAAGTGAATAGAGAACGAGGAACAAATGTAATTACGGTTTCTGGTAAATTTAGAAAAGATGCTAATGATATCGTTACATATTCAACTGTTTTAAATCCTACCCAATTTGCGATGATTGTTTTTAAGAACCGATTAGAAAAAAGAGGAATCCGAGTTAACGGATATGCAATGGATATTGATGATTATGAAAGAGTTATTAATTATGAAGATCTTGAATTATTATTTGTTAACCATTCAGAAAAACTAAGTGAAATAATAAAAGTGATTAACAAAGGAAGCCAGAATTTTTTTGCTGAACAATTATTAAAAACTATAGGACTGGAAAAGAATGGATTTGGCTCTATTGTAAATGGAGTGAACTCTGCAAAAGAAATATTTGCTGAAATAGGACTCAATCCTGAAAATATTGTCATGCTTGACGGAAGTGGTTTATCACATTTAAATATGGTTACACCAAAACAAGTTGTTGAGTTATTAAAATATATGTACTCAAATAAAAAAGTTTATTACGATTTCTATAATTCTTTACCGATTGCAGGGATTGATGGTACCTTAGGTAAAAGAATGAAAAATACTTCTGCAGAAAATAAAGTGCGGGCAAAAACCGGTTATATTGGTAATGTGCGCAGCTTGTCCGGTTTTGCCGTTACAGGCGATAATGAACCAATTGCATTCTCGATGATTGCAAATAATTTTAGTGTACCTGTAAAACTTGCAGATAATATTCAAGACCTTATCTGTTTACGACTAACAAATTTTAGGAGAAAATAACATTGGAAAATAGTGCTCAACCTACTGTTAACGAATTAATTAAAAGAAGATACGAAGAGCTAGAAGAATTAACTGCAAAGGGGTTTGAAACATTTGCATACTCTTTTGATGTTAACTCTGATTCAAAAATAATTAAGGATTCATTTATTGAAGGTACAGAAATGAATGTACGGATTGCCGGTAGAATAATGGCAATCAGAAGAATGGGTAAAGCATCATTTGCACATATTCAAGATCATTCAGGCAGAATACAAGTATATCTTAAAAAAGATGAAATCGCAGAATCTTATGATGCATTTAAGCTAATGGATATTGGAGATATAATTGGTGTTGAAGGCTTTGTATTTATAACAAAAACAGGTGAGATTTCAGTTCACACGAGGGAATTAAAATTATTATCAAAATCAATTCAACCGCTTCCAATAGCTAAAGAAATAGTTAACGAGCAAGGTGAAAAAGTAATATTCGATCAATTTGCAGATAAGGAACTAAGATACAGAAGACGATATGTTGATTTAATTGTTAATCCTGGAATAAAAGAAGTTTTTATAAAAAGAAGTAAAATAATTTCTGCTTTAAGAAATTTTCTTGATATAAGCGGATATCTTGAAGTTGAAACTCCAATTTTGCAGCCACTTTATGGCGGAGCGACGGCACGTCCGTTTGTAACTCATCACAATGCGCTGGATACACAATTGTATTTAAGAATAGCGGATGAACTTTATCTTAAAAGATTAATTATCGGTGGATTTAATGGAGTTTATGAAATTTCTAAAGATTTTAGAAATGAAGGAATGGATCGTTCGCATAATCCTGAATTTACGATGATGGAACTTTACGTTCCTTATAAAGATTATAATTGGATGATGGAATATGTAGAAAAAATGATCGAACACGTTTGTAATACTGTTTTCAACACGCTTACATTCAAAGTGGAAGGAACGGAAATTAAATTTAAAGCTCCTTGGAAGAGATTATCGATGATTGAAGCCATCGAGGAGAAAACAGGATTGAATGTATTAGGTTGTAGTATGGATGATTTAAAAGCTGCTTCTAAAAAAGTTGGAATTGATGTTATTACTATTCATTCCCGCGCAAAATATATTGATGAATTATTCAGCGCAACAGTAGAACCGGAGCTAATCCAGCCTACTTTTGTAGTCGATTATCCGCTCGAGTTATCACCTTTAGCAAAAAAACATCGTACAAAAGAGGGTGTAGTTGAAAGATTTGAAGGCTACGTTTTTGGAAGAGAGATTTGTAACGCTTTTTCTGAATTGAACGATCCAATTGATCAGCGCAATAGATTTGAAGATCAAGTTAAAATGAAGGAAGAGGGAGATGATGAAGCGCATCAAATTGATGAGGACTTTATTAGAGCTTTAGAATTTGGAATGCCGCCAACAGCGGGATTAGGAATTGGGATAGATCGGTTAGTAATGTTGCTCACCAATCAATCTTCAATCCGTGATGTAGTATTTTTTCCACAGATGAAACCGGAAGTTAAAAGTTAATTCTGGAATTATTTATTGACTTATTTAATAGTTGAGCATTTCATAAATAAGTATAAAATATTTGAAGTTATTGGAGCAAACGAATGTCATTTAAATCTGTAAAATTTCCTTATCTGTTATTTACGGCGGTTATAGGAATTGTACTCGGAGTGTTTTTAGAAAAAGCATTTTCTGAGGATAATCTCAGAGAAAGTATTAGAAAATTTAATGACGTATTAACCTTTACAGAAAAATATTATGTAGAAGAAGTTGATACTCAGAAGTTAGTTGAATCAGCGATAAATGGGATGCTTAATGAATTGGATCCCCATTCCGTCTATATTCCTCCTGCACAGTTTACACAGGTTGAAGAATCATTTCGTGGTGATTTTGAAGGCATAGGAATTGAATTCCAGATTGTTAATGATACTCTCACAGTGGTCTCAGCAATATCAGGTGGACCAAGCGAAGCGCTAGGAATTCTTTCCGGTGATAGAATTGTTAAAATTGATGGCCAGGAAGTAATAGGAATAACAAATGATGATGTACGAAAAAAACTAAGGGGCAAGGCTGGCTCAGAAGTTAAAGTATCCATTAACAGGGTTGGCGTTACTAAGCTAATTGATTACAATATCGTTAGAGATAAAATTCCATTGTATTCTGTTGATACACATTTTATGATGGATAATAATACTGGATACGTAAGTGTCTCTAGATTTTCTGAAACTACTTACGATGAGCTAGTTGAAGCACTAGAAGACTTAAAAAATAATGGATTGGAACAGCTTGTTGTTGATTTGCGCAGTAATCCTGGAGGTTATTTAAATCAAGCCGTAAAAATCAGTGATCTGTTTATCAGTGGCAAAAAGAAAATTGTATATACAGAAGGCAGACGAAAAGAATTTAATGAAGTTTATTATGCATCTCAATCTTCACAGTTTGAAGAAATTCCCTTGATCATTTTAATCAATCGTGGAAGTGCATCTGCTAGCGAAATAGTTTCTGGTGCTGTTCAAGATTGGGATCGTGGATTGATTGTTGGTGAGACATCTTTCGGTAAAGGGCTTGTTCAGCGTCAGTTTGAGTTACCCGATAATTCAGCATTGCGTTTAACTATCTCTCAATATTTTACTCCAAGCGGTAGATTGATCCAGCGTGATTATAAAAACAAAAAAAGTAAATTAGATTATTATTCGGAAAGAGATACTACTGAAGAAGAAGGCGATAATATAAACCATACCGCTGAACAAGATACTATCAGACCAGAATATAAAACGGGAAAGGGAAGAATTGTTTTTGGTGGAGGCGGCATAACTCCGGATTATATTATTAAATCAGAAATGGTAACTTCTTATACTCAAAATCTTTTAAGAAATAATTTATTCTACACCTTTGTACTTTCTTATTTAGATAAGAATTCTGCGTTTATAAAAAATAAATATAAAGAAGATTTAATATCGTTTAGAAATAATTTTATTATAACTGAAGATATATTAAAAAGTTTTATTGATTTTTCTAAAAATAAGGACGTTGCTTTTATTGAAGAAGATTATTTAAAAGATAAAGACTATATTTCATCCAGATTGAAAGCACAAATAGCTAGAAATTTCTGGAAGAATGAAGGCTGGTATTCCGTTCTTCTAACTCAGGACAACCAACTGAATAAGGCGCTTACACTATTTAAAGAAGCAAAAGAATTAGCTAAATTAAAATGATTAAGTATTTATTGATTATTTTTTTAAGTACATTTTTATTGTTTCTATTTGGATTCGATTTTTCAAAGAATGATAATGTGTTGCAATCTAATTCTAAAAAGATTGATGTGGGTGAAGAGATAACATACGTTGTTAGATATCTAGCATTTGAAATTGGCGAAATAAAACTAATACTTCAAAAAGAACAAGTTACCGGAAACGATACTCTTTACAGTGCAATAGCATACATTAATTCTTATGAGGGTATCCCATTCGTTAACTTACATCAGATTTATGAGACAAAGTTTGACTCAAAGCAGATCTCTCATTACTTCAAGGGCTCAATTCTTTCTGACGATACAACCTATACAAAATATTTTTTCAACAAGGATAAAAATAATATCAGAATAGTTAAAGGAAGAGAAAGGACAAATGATATCTGGACTGACTCGACCATTAATTATGAACGCGATTATCAGGATGGGCTTTCATTATTTTATTTTGCAAGGATGAGGACTGGACAACAAAAAAAAGTGAATGTACCTGTTTTTATTAATGAGAAATATGAGAAGACATACATTAACTTTTATAAAGAAGTTGAAGATATGAATATTGATGCAGTGGATTATGATATCTCTTGTGTGAGATTGGATGGTGAAACAGAATTTAGAGGTATATTCGGTTTAACTGGATACTTTGAGGGTTGGTTTTCTAATGATCAACATGCAGTGCCGATTATTGCTAAAATGCAGGTGCTGATAGGAAGCATTACTCTTGAATTAAAAGAATGGAAGAAAAAAGGATGGATGCCTCCAAAATATCAAGATTAAATTATCTTCAAAATGAAATAAAACTTTTTCCTTATCAAGATTTATTTCCAGATCTGCACGAATCTGTTTTTCTTGCTTCGGGGGTAAAAATTGTTGGGGACGTTAAGATTGGTAAAAACTCAAGTGTCTGGTACAATTCTGTAGTTCGTGGTGATGTTCATTATGTAAAGATTGGAGAAATGACAAACATTCAAGATTGTTCGATGCTTCACGTAACAAATGGCAGATATCCTCTAAACATTGGAAACAAAGTAACTATAGGACATTCTGTTAAATTACATGGATGCACGTTGCAAGATTTATGTTTGATAGGTATTGGCTCGATAATTCTGGATGGTGCAGTAGTTGAGACAAACTCAATGGTTGCTGCTGGATCAGTTGTAAAGCCAAATTTCTTTGTACCATCTGGCAAATTAGTTGCCGGTGTTCCTGCCAGAATTGTACGCGATCTTACTAAAGATGAAATAGATGATTTTGAAAAATCAGCAATGCGATATAAAAAATACACTGAGATTACGATTGAATCCTTAAACAAAATGAATAATACATAAGAGTTTTGTTTTGAATAATTTAAGAGTGTATTCTGCTACCAGCAAATTGAAGAAGATGATGGTTCACAAATTGATAAAATCGTTATCGACTGAACTCACTTTTAAGATATCGAACCTTGAAATAAGTTTTATTTCTTCACAATCTATTTTAGTAATAAATAGAACGTTTCTAAAGCACGATTATACAACAGATATTATTACATTTAATTATTCTGAAATGGTTAAAAATATTGATGGTGAAATATTTATTTCTCTTGATGATGCCTTAGCTAATTCTAAAATATTTAAAGTTACCTTATCTAATGAGTTAAATCGATTGGTGATTCACGGCATACTTCATCTTTTAGGTTACGACGATCAATCAATCTCTGATAAAAAAGTTATGAAACGATTAGAAAATAAATTGCTTTCTAAGTTTAAAATTGGTTTATTGTAGTCAAAATTAAACATTGTTAGCATAAAATAATTTTGAGTGCTTACAAAATAAAATATAATCAACCAGCCATTATATATATAAGGTTATATAAACATAGTTCTATTAAAATACTTCTGAGATATATTAAATGAAGATTGACCAGTTAATTACTAAATATATTGATGAAATAAGCAACATTAGACGTTATTCCACGAATACTATTAAATCTTATAGAACTGATTTAGGAGAGTTTAACCAGTATTGTACGTCTGAAGGTAAAACTGATATCTCAAAAATAACGGAACGTTTTATTAAATCTTACTTAATGGCTTTAAATGAAAAAGATTTAGATAAAAAAACAATTTCAAGAAAGCTTGCTGCAATACGGAGTACCTTTAAGTATGCATTTCAAAATGATTTTATTAATGAAAATCCGCTTTCATTTATTGCAAATCCAAAATCAAAAAGAAAACTGCCGGAAGTTGTTTCCACTAATCTTATTCTACAAATTTATGAACTTGCAGAAGAAAGTGATAAAAACCCTGAACTAATAAAAGTTTTATTTGAATTACTCTACGGTTGTGCATTACGTGTAAGTGAACTTTGCGATTTGAAGTATGAGAGCATTGATATTAGTAAAGCTCAATTACGGGTATTAGGAAAAGGGAGTAAAACACGTATAGTTCCGATAGGGGAGAAATCTTTGGGAATTCTAAAAAATTATTTATTAATTAATCCTATAAATTCTTCTAAAGATTACTTGATTCGCACAAAAAAAAATGATAAACTTTATCCAAGATTAGTTCATAGAATGATAAACAAATACTTGAACAAAGTTTCCGATATAAAAAAGAAAAGTCCTCATATTCTACGGCATAGTGCTGCTACTCATATGCTTGATAATGGTGCTGATTTAAGGGCAGTAAAGGAGATACTGGGGCACGAAAACTTATCAACGACACAAATCTATACTCACGTTAGTATAGAAAGACTAAAATCTACATATAAAAAATCACATCCTAAATCTTAAACAACGGAGGATAAAATGAATATCCAGATAACTGCTCGAAAATTTAAAGCTCACGATACATTAAAGGAGTTTATTAAAGATGAACTATCTTCACTGGAAAAATTTAACGATGAAATAATAAGTGCAGATGTAATTTTAAGTTATCAAAACAGCACCAATAGTATAAAAAAAGTTGAGGTCGTTTTAAGTATTCCTGGTCAGACTCTTAATGCAGCGGATCAATCTGAAGAGTACAAAACAGCAGTATCATCTGTCGCAGAAAAATTAAGAAGACAATTAAAAACAATAAAATCTAAACGAGTTTCAAAAACAAGATGATCAAGATCGATGAGAACACTGTCAGCCGGAAAGAACACATAAATGTCGGCCTTCTTTACAAGCATGCAAAAAAGATTTGTAAGCTTTTATTAAAAACTGAGCAAAACGATTTTGATAAAAAAATTATTGACCAGAATCTTCATCGGCCAGGGCTAGCTCTGGCTGGTTTTGTTGATTTATTCTCATACACCCGTGTTCAGGTTTTTGGAAATACTGAAATGAGGTATTTAGAACAGCTTAGTGAAGAAAAGAAAGCTGAATCGTTAGATAGGATTTTTAGATTTAATATTCCGTGTATTATTCTTACTGATAATAACAGTCCATTTGAAATGTTGATTAATAAAGCAAATCAAAATAGAGTTCCTATATTCACTTCCAGTTATTCCACAACAAAATTAATTTACTTGCTTAGTGATTTTTTAGATGATCAATTTTCTCCTAGAATTACTTTGCATGGAGCATTTGTGGATGTTTATGGGGTCGGAATTCTGTTTGGCGGTAAATCCGGTATAGGAAAAAGTGAGGTTGCGTTAGATTTGATAGAGCGCGGTCATAGATTAGTTGCCGATGACGTAATTATTCTTACAAAAAAGGGCGAAGGCATTTTGATGGGTTCTGGTTCCGAGCTTGGACAAAAGTTTATGGAAATTAGAGGGTTAGGAATTATCGATATTCAAAGTATGTTTGGAATCAGAGCTATTAGATTTCAAAAAAGACTTGAAATTGTGGTTGAACTTGAATCCTGGGATGAAAGTACAGAATATACTAGAACCGGATTAGATGATAAGTTTATTACAATAATGGATGTTGAAATACCTTATATCAAACTTCCAATTATACCCGGTAAAAATATTACTGTTATCTCAGAAGTTATAAGTTTGAACTATTTATTAAAGCATTATGGGCATGATGCAGCTAAAATATTCCAGGAAAGACTTAATGATAGGATAAAAAGCAAAACAAATCTGGATGATAGGGGAGTTGATTATTTTGAACACGATTTTGAGTGATTTTAGTACAATTTAGATATTGACAAAACAGACCAAAATCTTTAAGTTGCCCCACTAATTATGAAGAAGTTTTACTATTTCTCTGAAAAAAGCCTTAACTTCCTTGAAATAAAGTATTTCAAGGAAAAAGCTATAGCAGTTTTTATCATTTCGGTATTACTGTTTAGCTCAATTTTATCAGGACTTTTCTATTTTGTCTCAAATCTATCAAATAAAGATGAATATCTTCAATCTTTGAAAAAAGAAAATGAAGTTTTAAAGAGTAAATATCTTGATTTAACAAATCAATATGTCAGTCTTGAAGCTGATCTTAATTCTATAACCTCAATTAGTAACGAATTGCGTTTAGCGGTAAATCTAACTCCAATATCAATTGAACAGAAAAAATTAGGCGTTGGAGGTGCAACCCCAATATCTAAGCTTTATTCTCAGTTAGGTTCAGATATATCAGATGCGATAGATGTTGCTGATGTTGTTTTAAGAAAATTTAGATTTGAAAAAGAACAGTTAGAGGAAATCACAGCAAAGTTAAAATCTAACAAAAATCTTTTTGAATCAATTCCTGCAATTGTTCCAACTGAAGGAAATTTTAGCAGCGAAAGTTTTGGAATGCGAATGCATCCTATACTGCATATCAATAAAATGCATACCGGTATTGACATAATAAATAATGTTGGAACACCTGTTAAAGCGACAGGTAAAGGTAAAGTATCTTATGTTGGGTATAAGGGCGGGTATGGACTGACTGTTGAAATAGATCATGGATTTGGCTATCAAACAATTTATGCACACCTGTCGTCTGTGAATGTAAAAGAAGGAACGATTGTAAAACGAAATCAACAGATTGCCAAATCTGGTAACTCCGGTTTATCCTCTGGACCTCATTTACACTATGAAGTATTACATAACGGTCAAAATTTAGATCCATCAGAGTTCTTTTTTGATGAATATAATTATTTTGAATCTAATCCTAGCAAATAAATTATTTTCGGAGGAATTACTATAAATGATTTGGACTGTGGAACTTGCTGCTTACCTTGATGATGCTCCTTGGCCGGCTACTAAAGAAGAATTAATAGAATATGCGGAGCGTATCGGAGCTCCTTATGAAGTTATGGAAAACCTTAAAGAACTTGAAGATTCTGATGAACCATACGAAACTATTGAAGATATTTGGCCTGATTATCCTTCCGACGAGGACTTTTTCTATAATGACGAGGATGAATGATTTCTGGCGCCTTGAGCGCCTTTTTTTATGAACAATTTTCTAGATGAAATAATCGGAAATGATAAAGTAATTGGTATTTTATCTAGCATCATCGAAAGTGGAAATATTCCTCATGCCCTTTTATTTACTGGACCAGAAGGTGTCGGAAAAGAAAATGCAGCATTAAGTTTTACAAAGGCGCTAAATCATTCAATCATATCTGATGACACTAGTAGTAAGATAATCACTAGCATTGATAACCTCTCTGAACCATATCTAAAATATATTTTACCTTTACCAAGAGGTAAGAATGAAACAGAACAAAATCATCCTTATGAAAAATTAACTGAAGATGATATTGAACAAATAAATTTAGAGTTTAAGAAAAAATCAGAAAATCATTTTTATATGATTCAAATTCCTCGCGCAAACTTTATAAAAATAAGTAGTATAAGAGATATTAAGAAATTTCTTTCATACAACTATGAGGATGTTCATTTTCGAGTAATACTTGTTTCTCAAGCACATTTAATGAATGAAGAAGCACAAAATGCACTTTTAAAAAATCTTGAAGAACCTCCTGACGGTGTGATTTTTATTTTATGCACATCATCTCCGGAAAAGCTCAGAGAGACAATAAGGTCCAGATGCTGGAGGGTGCATTTTCAACCAATTACTAATAATGATTTATATAATGTATTAACGGACAAGTTTCAAATAGAATCTTCAATAGCTAAAGCTGTGGTACCTTTTTCAAGTGGTTCAACTCAATCAGCAATCTCATTATTAGAGAATGATTTTGAAGATTTACTAGATAAAACAATAAAGATATTACGTTACTCATTTGGAAAAAAATATCAATCAGCATTACTTGAATTCGAAGAAGTGCTTAACGAATCAGATACCACTAGACTTAAATTAATTATTACGATGTTAATAATCTGGTTAAATGATTTTCAGAAATATAGATTAGAAAATAAAGATAACTTGTTTTTCTCAGAACAAATTGAAACTCTCGAAAAATTTAATACTAAGTTTCCTGATGTAGATGTTAGCGAAGTTACAAACAGTCTTGATCGAATTTCATCTGGTTTTAGAAATAATATAAATCTTAACATCGCTGTAAGCAATATTATTTTTCAATTGTCAAATCTCACAGCCTCCAATTAACAAAACTTCCTTCTGAATCTTTACTATTATTTCTTTATTTTTGTTTAAATTTTAAATCAAATTTACTAAAGGTCGTTATGAAAAAAGTAGTAATCGTTTCTGCAAAAAGAACAGCAATTGGGTCTTTTAATGGTGCACTAGCATCGTTTAGTTCAGGACAACTTGGCAGTTTTGCTATAAAAGCAATTTTAGAGGATTCAAAGATTGATCTTAATTTAATTGATGAAGTAATTATGGGCAATGTTTTGATGGCCGGACAAGGTCAGGCTCCTGCAAGACAATCAGCTATATACTCAGGACTTCCGAACAAAACAGAATGTATGACGATAAATAAGATGTGCGGAAGTGGACTTAAAGCTGTTATGCTTGCTCAACAAGCAATAACTTTAGGGGATTCTGAGATAATCATTGCTGGCGGTCAGGAAAGTATGTCCAACGCACCCTATCTCTTACAGAATGCTCGTAATGGCTATAGGTTAGGACATGGTGAAGTTAAAGATTCAATTGTTCTAGATGGACTGTGGGATGCTTATAACAATATGCATATGGGTAGCTGTGCAGAATCTTGTGCTAAAGATTTTTCATTTACTCGAGAAGAATTAGATAATTTTGCTATTGAATCATACAAAAGGGCTATTCAAGCAAATGATTCAGGAAGATTTAAAGATGAAATTTATCCGGTAAATATTGCTTCTAAATCAGCTGAAATCATTGTTGATAAAGATGAAGAACCTTCAAAAGTTAAATTTGATAAAATTCCGACCCTTAGACCTGTATTTGATAAAAATGGTGTTATTACGGCTGCTAATGCCTCGAGTATAAATGATGGTGCTGCTGCATTATTAATTATGAGTGAGGAAAAAGCAAAATCACTTGGATTAAAACCTTTAGTAGAAATTGTGGCTCAAAGTTCGGCAGCAAAAGCTCCAATTGAATTTACCACAGCTCCGGCTGATGCTATCAATAAAGTGTTAAAGAAAGCTGGAATGACTATAGAAAAAATTAACTTATTTGAGATTAATGAAGCATTTGCAGTTGTTTCATTGGCCGTTAATAAATTGCTTGGACTAACCTCAGAGAAGGTAAATGTAAATGGAGGCGCAGTTGCTCTCGGTCATCCAATTGGGGCCAGCGGAGCTAGAATTTTAGTTACACTAATTCACGAAATGAAGAAGCGTGATTTAGAATATGGTCTTGCCTCACTCTGCATCGGTGGAGGAGAAGCATCAGCATTAATTGTAAAAAATTATAAATAACAGGAGAGATATTTATGGATATTAAAAAAATTGCTGTAATTGGTGGTGGAACTATGGGTAATGGAATTGCGCATGTTTTTGCAATGAAAGGCTATGATGTTTTTCTTACGGAAATGACTGATGAACTATACGAACGAGCTATAAAGTCAATTTCAGGTAATCTTGATCGACAAATAAAAAAACAATTAGTTTCCGAAGATGATAAAAAGATAATTCTTACTAAAATCAACAAGACAATTGGAATTGAAAATATTCCAAAGGATACAAATTTAGTTATCGAAGCAATTTATGAGAATAAGGAGGCTAAGTTATCTATATTCAAGAGCTTACAGGATTTATTAAATGTAGATTGTATTTTTGCTTCAAACACTTCATCAATTTCGATTACAGAGCTTTCTGCTGTTTGTAGAGCAGATAAATTTATTGGAATGCATTTTATGAATCCGGTTCCGGTAATGAAATTAGTTGAGATAATAAGGGGGTATTCAACATCTGATGAAACATACGAAATCATTAAACAGCTTACTAAAAAATTAGATAAAGAACCTGTTGAGGTATTTGATTATCCTGGTTTTATTTCAAACCGAATTTTAATGCCTATGATAAATGAGGCTATCTTTTCTTTGATGGAAGGAGTAGCATCTAAAGAAGCAATTGATTCTGTTATGAAACTTGGGATGGCGCATCCAATGGGACCATTGACACTTGCTGATTTTATTGGATTGGATGTTTGTCTTGCAATTATGAATGTACTTTATGAAGGATTTAATGATCCTAAATATCGTCCATGTCCCTTACTTAAAAAAATGGTCGCCGCTAATAAGCTTGGACGTAAATCCGGTGAAGGTTTTTACAAATATTGATTAATAATAGAATCAGATTTATTGCTAAAGAGAGCTAAAAATATTATTCCTTTCGTTGAAAAGATCAAAAACTATTTAGATAAAATAGCATTTCCGGAATACACATTTTTTAGTTTTTATGCGATACTTATCGGATTAGCAGCTGGACTGTCTGCCGTTTTTTTTCATTTATCAATTGACTTCTTTAATCGAATATTTTTTGAAAGAACAAAAGAAGGGCTTTACTTTTTAGGTGCTGCTGCGGTCATACTGTTGCCGGCTATCGGTATGTTTATTCAATATCTCATGATTAAGACAGCACCAGAGATTTCTAAAAAAAGGGGAGTAGTTGAAATAATTAAATCCGTTGCATTTACAGGCGGATACATTCCATTTCGAACAACTCTTTTTCATTTTTTTGCGCCCGTTATTTCAATTGGTTCAGGTGGAACCGTTGGACCTGAAGGACCAGCAGCCCAGATCGGTGGCGGAGTAGCTAGCAAATTAGCTACAATCTTAAATGTATCTGATCAGAGAAGAAGGATTTTTACCGCTGCGGGTGCTGGTGCCGCTATAGCAGCTATCTTTAATACTCCTTTGGGAGGTGTTTTTTTTGCGCTAGAAATTATATTACTTAATGATTTTCAAACTCCTACATTTTCTGCTCTTATTCTTGCTTCGGTTACAGCAAGTGCGATTTCAAGAATATTTCTAGGAAACGAATCCGTTTTTGTCTTTATGATTCCAAATATTGGTAGTTATCAATATTTCTATCTGTTTATTTTATTAGGAATATTTTGCGGAATCTTATCCGTAATGTTTTTGAAGTATGATAATCTGACAGCCATTCTTTTTAAGAAATCATTTTTCACAAAATTGCCACATTGGGTAATTATGGTATCAGTTGGTTTATTAGTTGGTGTTAGCGGATATTTCTATAAAGATATTTTTGGAATCGGATACTCTGGGATAAATAATATTCTCAACAATTCCAATTCATGGCAAATCGTTCTAATATTATTGGTATTAAAATTCATACTTGTGCCATTAACACTTAATTCTGGAGGATTTGGAGGAACATTTGCTCCTTCATTATTTATGGGTGCTTGTGCTGGATATTTGTTTTCCCTCGGAGTCACTAGCTTTTTCGGAATTCCCACTGATCCAACGACGTATATTCTGGTTGGAATGGGAGCAAGTCTTGCTGGTATTAATTCAATTCCACTTACCGCAATATTAATGTTATTTGAAATGACACGTGAGTATTCATTTATCTTGCCACTAATGCTTTCAGTAATTGTTAGTTCAACCATCGTGCAGATTGTAAATAAAGGCGCTTATCATATTAAAAAACTCGAAAAAGAAGGTTTTAGATTAAATAATGGAAAAGAATCAAACATATTAAAATCTATTAACGTTGAAGATGTAATGCAAACTAATCCAGTTTTTGTGCACCAGAATGCATCTTTAGAGATTGTAGTTGCAAAGCTGATTGAATCTGAACATCACATTATCTATACAACTGATGATGATGGAAATTTGACCGGTGCAATTTCTGAGACACAAATAAGACCGTTAATAACTGAATTCGAGTCTTTAAAGGAATCATTAATTGCAAGTGATATTGCTTCAAATAAAGTAATAACAATTAATGAAAAACATGATTTAGACTACGTTCTTAAAGTGTTAACAAGATCAGATTTGGATGAAGTTCCCGTTGTTTCAGAAGAAAAAGGTAAGAAGATAATTGGGATCATTTCCAGACATGATATTCTATCTAGCTATAATAAAGAAAGTCTTAAAAGCGATCTGGCTGATGGATTAACAAGAGAGATAAATACACTAAGAGAAACTAAGATTTCTAGAATTGCAGATGGTTATGCAATTGTTGAATGTAAGCCAAGTAATCTATTTGTAGGAAAGACGTTAGCGCAGTTAAAATTAAGAAATACTTATGGATTAGAAGTTTTAATGATCAAAAAATCGAAAGAACTTTTTAATGAGACCGATAAGGATTCAAAAATAATAATGCCAGTCCACAATTATAAAATTGAAGCTGACGATATTTTGATATTGTTTGGAACTGAAGAAAAGATAGCTAAAACATCTGGATGGTAAAGTGAATTAAAATTTATAAATGTCCGATAATGTATATTATGTAAACTAACTTCTTTCCTTTTTAACTTCTACTACTCAGTTTAAGAATTATGAAAATTACTGCAATTATAAATACTATCCAGATTATAGGATTCTTTTTTTTATGTGTGAATTTTCTGTAATTGCCGAAACCCAATCGTTTTTTTCTTTTTTCTGTTTGATCTTCCTCGGGTTTATAAAATCTTGAGGGATAATCAAAAACTCTATGACGTGGTTTTTTCATCAACATTGTTTACACCTAGCCAAATATTGCCTCAACAAAGGCAGTAGAATCAAATTCTTGAAGATCATCGATTCCTTCTCCAACTCCAATAAATTTAATAGGTACATTTTGTTTAACAACTATTTGAACAACCACACCACCTTTAGCAGTGCCATCCAATTTTGTTATAATCAGTCCTGATAAGTTAGTAACTTTAGAAAATTCTTCAGCTTGAATGACAGCATTTTGTCCTGTGTTTCCATCAACAATTAACAAAGTTTCGTGCGGAGCATCGGGAAGCAGTTTTTTGATTACGCGTCTAATTTTATCTAATTCACTCATAAGATGTGATTTATTATGTAATCTGCCTGCTGTATCAATTAAAACAACATCATAATTGCTATCTATAGATTTTTTAATCGTTTCAAAAACGACAGCAGATGGGTCAGTACCTTTTGTACTTTGAATTATATCAACATCAGCTCGTTTAGCCCAAATATCCAATTGCTCGTTTGCTGCTGCACGAAAAGTATCTGCTGCCCCAACAATCACTTTTTTTCCAATTTTTTTATAATTGTTTGCTAATTTTCCGATTGTAGTTGTCTTCCCTACGCCATTTACTCCAACAATTAGAATCACAAAAGGTTTTATAGTTGAAAAATCATTTCCGGTTAATTTTGAAGATGATAAAACATTTGTTAACTCTTTTTTTACAACTTCAATTATCATTTCGCCACTTCGATCTTTTTCGGATTTGACATTTCGCTTTACTGATTCAATTATTTTTTCAGTCGTATCAAAACCGATATCAGCACCAAGTAATATTTCTTCAATTCGGTCAAGGGTCATATCATCTATTACCGCTTTTCCAGTTACTACCTCTGAAATTGAATTAACTAGTTTTTCACGAGTTTTAGTTAGACCGTCTTTTAATTTATTTAGGTTAAAATTCTTAAACAGACTCATTTTTCTTTTTCTTTATAAATTCTTTTGCTCTATAAATGTAAGCAATTAATGAAATGAACATCAAAACTATTGCTGAATAGTAAAAAAATAAATAAAAATAATTTGTACGATCAACACCTAATAAAATCAATAATACAACTGAACCAATAAATAATACGGTAATCTTACCAAGTTTATTTGATGGAAGAACTCTACCAAGAATATTTGAAACAAATAAACCGCCTATGAAAATGATTAGATCACGTGAAATTATTGTAAAAAAAAAGAATGCAGAAATTTCATTTATCAAATATAGCTTAACAACAACAACAGCCATTGCAGCTTTATCTGCTAACGGATCAATGATTTTACCAACTTCTGTTACTTGATTAAGTTTTCGAGCAAGATAACCATCCAGCATATCAGTAGCAGCAACAAATACACATAAAACAAACGTTATAAATCGAACAGATTGTTCATTGAAGTCATCTAATAAAAACCATAATGGGATAACTAGTAAAAATCTTAAAAAACTAATTCCATTCGAGATTGTAAATATTTCTTTATAGGAGTATTTCATCTTACGATAGCAAACTTACCCAGTTTTTCTTCACCTTCATTATTTGCAGCATCTAATTGAACGATACGGTAAATATAGATTCCAGTTGCAATTCTATTACCACTAAAATCAATTAAATTAAAATCAACACCACCGTTTCCATCAGTTTCCTCAATTTCATTTATCATGGTTCCATCAACTGTCCAGATAGTTATTTTGGCGCGCTGCGGTAAATTTGCAAATGTAACTTTATCATTTCCTTCTTTTGTTGGATTTGGATAGACGTACACATCAGAAAGATCTTTTGCAAACGCTGTGAGTACTATATAGCTGCCAGCGCCTGTATTTATTGGAATATTTCCGCTTGATGTATTTGAAACAATATTATTAATTCTTAAAACATACTCCTTCCCTATCGAGCCAATCGGTTTTTGATTTGTCAAATCTAAATAAACTATTTTAGAATCATTTTGGTCAATAGTTGCAGTTGAAACTTTATTTGCAGGTTCAAATGTGTAGTTGTTTACATTAATTGCTGCAGTTACGTCAACATCAAGATTAAAAACTAATTTAATTTTATAGGCATTAATTATTTCAAAAGATGTGATGTAAAATGTTTCTACTTCTTGTCTTGGAGATACCAAAAAAGTTAGTGAGTCCGTTGTAATCGGCGAATTATAAAAATCCTTTATATCTTGAATAATAATTTTTTGATTCCCTGCAGGTAAGTTTGATGTATATGATAAGAGATAAGAATATTGGTCGTTAGCTGTAACAGAATTCGGGTAACCAACGCCAAAGATATTAAATGCTTGAAGATTTTCTATTGTATTATTCATCTTTTCAGAGAAAGTAACAATAACGCTGCTTTTGCTATTGCTAACGGCATTTGTAGGTTTAGCCGGAGTGTGAGCAAAAACTTCAACAATATTACTCATTCCAGAAAGTGGTTCCGGATTTGATGAATCAAATGCTTTAACATAATAATAATAAGTTGAATCAAGAATCACATTTGAATCATAGTAAGTTGGTGCAGAAGTTGAATCAATTAATTCCAAATTGTTTTTCTCCAGTCCCTTGTAGATATAAAACTTAGGTGAGCTTGAATCCCAATTTAGCTGGACTGTTGATGAACTTATACTATAGCCTGAAATGTTAACGGGTGTGCTAACATAATTTGAAATAGAAAATTCTGAAAATTCAATCTTATTCGAGTACGGAAACCCAACTTCAAGTACCCCATTCTGATTTAAATCTGCTATAAAAACAGAATTCGAATTAATATTTTCTTTATAAGAAATCACAGTATTTTTACTATCATCGTTCTTAAATATATATGCGTACGGAAATTCAAAAACTACTAATTCATCTTTCCCATCATTATTGATATCTGCAAACCTGATACTATTAGACGTTTTCCTGAATGCTCCATTAAATTCTGTAGAAGCATCAACAAACGCTTGATCAAAAAGTATTTTGGTAGTTGTATCTGAGTTGATATTGAATATAATTAATCTGTAAAAAGGAGAAATATCTAATGCATCAACAGAATGCAGCATTACAGCCAATTCAGATTTTCCATCGCCGTCATAATCTCCCGAGGTTAAATACGCAGCATTACCTAAAAAACCTGTGCGAAATGAATATTGTTTTGTAAAATCATTTAATCCAATTGCATAACTAAAAATATCCCCGTCCTGATCAACTGTCCAATATTCTTTTATACCATCCCCATCTATATCTGAAACCACCCCGCCTGGAGTATTAATAAGATTTCCACCAAAACCTGAAGGTGTAAAGTTAATTAGAGTATCAATTATTTTTAGACTCAAATCTTGTTGAACATTCCAAACTTCAATTCTATTCAAATCTCTCAATGAAAAAACTTCAACGATTCCATCAGAATTAACGTCTTCCGCCATTATTGGCCAACATCTTACCTCACCATTTTGAGAAACAACTGAAAATTTCTGATTAAACTTTGGGGAGTTTTGAGAAATTTGTTCTTCAATAAATCCGTCATAAGTAAAATAAGTTAGCAAATCAGTTAGTCCATTATTGTTAAAGTCGCCAAAGTCTTTTACAAACTTGTCACTCAACGAATCAATTAATAAAAAAGTATCATTATCAAATCTATAAATATGAGAATCCTTACCTTGCCTAAGTGAAATATCAACAAGTTGATTTGAGCTAATATTCATTGGGTTTTCATAAATCTCACCAGCTGGTAATGAAAAAGGAAGAATATTTTCTGGTGATAATTCTGAGTTAAAAATTGTGGAGACAATAAAATTATTATTTCCATCCTTTATTATTGATTTTAATCCTACAAGATTTTCAGCTTCGAAATAGATTTCATAATTAGTATTTGCAACTATTAGATCCTTTGGGATGAATCCATAATGAATCTGTTTTACGAATTGATTATTTGTTGAAAATCCGTCCAATGTTATAAAATTAAAGTTTAACTGACCTTGAATCTTATAATACATTCTCACAACACTTGGTTCATCAGTATAAATTGATGCGAGAGGAACAGATACATTACCATAAAATGCAGGAATAAGTGATACTAATTCAGTGATCGGTGGAGTTCTGTCTACATGAAAGTTGACACGTTCCTCTAGGGTTCTGCCATTAGTTTGATTTACGATCAATCTTAATGTATAAACAGAATCTAAATAGCTAGTTGTATTTAGATTATAGATTTCCTGCTCTGAAAATTGATTTAATCCATTTTCGACAAGCTTATTCCAACTTGAGGGATTGAATCCGATGCCTACCTCTAAATTGTAACTGATAAAATACGGTGAGAGAACTGACGCAACGATTTTTAAATTGGTTTCAGATGTTGCAAAATCTTGAGTAGGACCATAAAACTTTATGATTGCAGGTGCTGTAATTGATAGTGCTTTGAATAAATTTAATCTTCCAGCACCACTCCTTAAATCCCATCCAGCTTCTCCAATATCATCTGAAGTTGATTTGAGAATTTGTTTTATTTCCTCATTACTAAAATTCTGTTTTGAAAGCACTAAACATGCTGCCGCTGAAACAAAAGGTGCAGAAGCAGATGTTCCACTATAATTAGAATATCCCGAATTTAATGCAGTAGATAGAACACTAGAACCCGGAGCAACTAAATCTAAGGTTGAACCCCAATTTGATGATCCTGCTACAAAATCTTGTTCGGTAGAATTACCGACACTAATAACTTCAGAATATCCAGATGGATAATGAGGCTGATTACTACCATTATTTCCAGAAGAAGCAACTAATACAACATTTTGTGAATATGCATAACGAATAACATCTCTTAAAACGTATGAAAAAGAATAATCACCCCAGCTCATATTAATTACTTTTGCGCCCATTTTTACAGCATATAGTATCGAAGCCGCTGCATCGTCCTCTTCTCCATAACCTCCCGGATCAAATGAACGCAAATTTAATACTTTAATATTTGGAGCAACTCCAGAAATTCCGGAAATATTATTAGTCTGAGCAATTGAGGTTCCTGAAACCAAAGTACCATGACCGTGTTCGTCAAATGGATTGTTGTCCCAACCTAAATAATCACCTCCGGTTGAATCAAATGGAAAACCAACCCTATCCACAAAATCCCACCCCATGTAATCATCAATAAACCCGTTGCTATCATCATCAAGCCCATTATTACTTTTATCCCTTCCGAGATTGTCTAACCCTATTTCACCTGAATTTTTATAAATTTTATTTTTTAAATCTGGATGAAAATATTCTATTCCGGTATCAATAATAGCAAGTAGAACCGTATCTGCACCTTGTGTTATATTCCAAGCATCAAAAGCTTTAATTTTTTCTAATGCCCATTGTTGAGATAAAAGACTATCGTTCGGCACAAAATCTAATTGATATGTATTTGATCTTTGTACGTATTCAATATCAGGATCATTTGCAAGAATAGAATTGATATTTGCTTCATCAACATTTTCTGAAAATTGCACTTTAACTATCCTTCCTAACACTTCATCTCCCCTGCCCAATCCTTTTGCAAGATAATTTACATCGTAGGTTGGCAGCGCTAACGGAGCATCACCAAGATTGTTTGATAAAACCTTTTGAGAAACATTTGATTCAACAACATTTATAGGCACGTTACTTTTATACTTAATAAAGTATGTGGTTTGTGCTAGTGTTGGGATGGCTAAAAAAATAAATGAAGTAAGAAATAAAACCGGATTAAACTTCATACATCTCCTTCTTGAAGTTAGTGTCAATGTCTGTTGGATATTTCCCTGAAAAACAAGCCGTACAATAGTTCTCTTTACCAGCTTCAGAAACTGCATCCAACATTTCATCGATAGTTAAGTATTCTACACTATCAACTTCAAGATAATTTTTTATCTCCTTAATATCGCCATTTAATCGGGCAGCGATCAATTCCTGTTTACTCGGAAAATCCATTCCATAAAAACAAGGATGCATAATTGGTGGGGAAGAAATTCTTAAATGAATTGCCTTTGGATTCGCTTCACGTAAAAGATGAACCAACTGTTTTGAAGTTGTACCACGAACGATTGAATCATCTACAACTACAATTGTTCTTCCTTCAAGTACACCTTTTACGATATTGAATTTAATTCTTACGCCGGTTTCTCTATTTGATTGACCTGGTTGAATAAATGTTCTGCCTATGTAGTGACTTCTTATCAAACCAATTTCTAAACGTGTATCAATCCCCTCTTTCTCTAACTGACTAGCGTAACCCAAAGCTGTAGTATTTGAGCTATCGGGAACACTTATAACATATACTCTTTCGCCATCTGGATCAGTAACCGGATGTTTGCGAGCAAGTTCTTTCCCTAATCTGCGACGCATTTTATCAACGTTATGTCCAAAAATAAAACTATCGGGTCTTGAAAAATAAATATACTCGAATACACAGTGCTTTTTTTGTTCGGGAACTTCATTAATACTAAATGATTTTATTTCTTTTGTTTTAACCGATTCATCATCAATTACTATTAATTCTCCTGGTTCAACTTCACGGAAAAATTCAGCATGTTGAATATCAAATGCACAAGTTTCCGATGCAATCAAATAGGCATCGTCTAATTTACCAATTGACAAAGGTCTAAATCCAAGTGGATCGCGGGCAGCAATTAGTTTATCATCCGTTAAAATAACCACACAATATGCGCCTTTTATTTTTCTAAGTGCTTCGAGTATCTGATCAATCTGATTATCCAACTTACTTCGGGCAATTAAATGTAAAATAACTTCCGTGTCGCTTGTAGTCTGAAAAATTGCTCCTTCATTTACAAGTTCGTTTCTAAGCTCTTTAGCATTAGTTAGATTTCCGTTATGTCCTATTGCAAGATTTCCCAACCGGTAATTAACCATAAAAGGTTGGATATTTTTTCTTGATTTTGCAGCGCCGGTTGTCGAATAGCGATTATGTCCTATTGCAGAATTACCAAATAAAACAGATGTAAGTAAATCGTGATCTGCAAAAACTTCAGAAACTAGTCCTTCACCCTTAATTATGTTAAAATGTGCTCGGTTATCTCCATTAAAAGATCTAGTAACAATCCCGCTTGCCTCCTGTCCTCTATGTTGAAGTGCATGTAATCCGTAATAAGCCTGCGCTGAAGCTGTCTCTGAACCATAAATTCCAAATATTCCACAGTACGATATCGGTTTATCTTCTTCGTAATTCATATTTATATAGCGATTTTGTTAATAATAAATTGAAATCAAAGTTAAGTATTTGCAAATATTTTATGAAATTTGTCTCAAAATATTTTTGTTTAATTGTTTACATATCAATAAAAATTAAAATAAAAAAATGTAATTTTACATGTGTATTTTAGAGGAAAAATATAATGAAAAGTGAATCGATCCAAGCATTTCTAAAATTAAAAAACATTGCAGTTATCGGAGTTTCCAGATCTACTAAAGGATTTGGAGTAGCAGTGTATAATCATTTAAAGCATAACGGTTATACGGTTTTTGCAGTAAATAGAAAAGGGGGATTTTCAAATAGCATAAAACTGTATGAATCACTATTTAAGATTGAGCAGCAAATTGATGGTATAATTACTATTATTCCTCCCGGGGAAACTGAAATTATTATTCAGCAGGCAAAAGATTTAGGAATAGATAATATTTGGATGCAGCAGGGTTCTCAATCTAAAAACGCGATAGAGTTCTGTGAAAAAAATAAAATGAATTATGTTTCTGATGAATGCATTTTAATGTTTGCAGAGCCGGTAAAATCAATCCATAAAATTCATCGTTGGGTAAATAAAATTACAGGCAAGTACCCGAATTTTTAAGTTAATTTACAGCCGGTTTCAGAGAATCAATTTATTCACTTAGAAATAAATCTATTTCTTCTCTGCATCTTTCAATTTCACATCCTACAGCAAGATGCCCGCAGTTATTTTGAAGAATCAATTTCTTAGCGTTTAATAAATCTGCTAGTTTATTCGCTTCGGAAGGATTTATAACCATATCTGTTTCACTTACAATTATAAACAGTTTAGCCTTTATAGATTTGACAGCGGTATTCATAGATTTGTTAAAATTATTTGAAATATCGTGTTTCATCATTGCTTTTAGTTGTGCTATGTAATTTTTTATTGTAAAAACTTTACTTGGTTCCTTATCAAAAGATGCCAAATAATTTGGAAAATCATTTATATCTTTATTCTGAATAATATAGTCCGGAGTTCTAGCAATCATTTCCGTAATCATATCAGAGATCTTTTTTATTTCCTTTTCAGAAACATCATACTTTATCAATGTTTCAATCATATTTAGCTGCGTATTCATCCACAACAAATCATATGTAGTAATTTTAGGTGAAGCTACATATGCAACAACTTTGTTAATATAATCAGGATATGCAACCGACCATTCGAGTACTTGCATACTGCCCATCGACCCGCCAATTGCACCAAAAACATGTTTTATTCCAAGCACATCGTGTAAAAGCTTATATTGAGAATTTACCATATCACGAATTGTAAGGTTTCTAAATATCGAATCATTTTTTTGATTATTGGATGGAGAGGAGGAAATACCATTCCCGAGAGCATCAATAGCTATTATAAAATATTTTGATGAATCCACAAATGATTTTTTTTCTATAAGGCTGGCAATACCTTCCGAAGTACCACCAAACCAGCTTGGGTAAATTATAATGTTAGATGAATCAGCATTAACTGATCCAAAAGTCCGATAGCCGAGCTTACAATTATAAAGAGTATCTCCAGACTGTAATTTGAGATCACCAATATTAGAATACATTTGTAAAGATTGAGCAGAAGAGCCTGTGACTATCAATATGATAAAAACAATGACTTTGATGTAAATATTATTCATGGTTTTATTTTTATTTTAAGTAATAATAAAGTTGTATATAAAATTTATAAATTAAGAATAGCATTTAGAAATAATAAAAAAAATATTATTAGATTTATTATGAACCGAAATTATCAAACACTGCTTCTGTTTTTTATTTTATTCTCTATTAATAATATCGATCTTTCTGCACAATTAATTGATGTTAATGAAAAATGGATAAAAGTTGCAGAAGGATTAAATTTTCCAGAAGGACCAGCTTATGATGGAAAATCTTCTATCTATTTTTCTAATTGTTACGGCGGATGGATCGGAAAATATTCAGAAGGAATTTTAGATACATTTGTTTCAAGATCAACGGATTCGTTATTAATAGAAAAAACAAATGGCTTGGCTTACAGTGTGGATGGGAATTTATATGTTTGTGAATATGGCAAAGGACAAATATTAAGAATAAATAGAGATTCACAGATAGAAGTTTTCGCTAGTGGTTACAATGGTGAAAAATTTAATCGTCCAAATGATATTACAATAGATGTAGCCGGAAATTTGTTTTTTACTGATCCAAAGAGCTATGATAAAAATACATTGGATGGCAGAATATTTTTTATGGATATTAAAACAAAGGAAGTGGTTTTACTTGATGATAGTCTGGCTTTTCCAAATGGTATAAATATTTCGCCAATTGATGGAAAACTTTATGTTTGTGAGTCAGCTAAGCAAAAAATAGTGCGGTATAAAATAACCAGTTGAAAATAAACTTATTGAAAAAGAAGATTTTGTTGAACTACCTGGCGGCGATCCAGACGGAATTGAGTTTGATATTAAAGGAAATCTTTATGTTGCTCATTTTGGCGGCAAAGCAATTTATATTTTTTCGCCAGAAGGTGAATTACTGCAGAAAGTAGAAACACCTGGAACTAAACCAACCAACCTGGAATTTGGTGATCAGGATTACAAAACATTGTTTCTCACAGAAGTTGAAACAAATTCTCTTTACAAAATTAGAACAAATGTTTCTGGAAATGGGATTATGAAACGTTGATAATACTATATCCTAATTTATTATAACCATAATACAATTTCCCACTTTTCTTTCCCCTGTTTTATCGGATGGACTATTTACTATTTTATTTTTAATAATCATTGTTGTGGATCCGCCACCATCAAGATTCAATCCTTGATAAACTCCGTGTTCAATCATTAAGTCTGCAAAATCATCTAACGACATTCCCCTGCTTGTTTCTTGTCTTCCATCAACGGTTATAAGGACTACTGTTGAACTATCTTTTGCTATTCCTATCCCGGTTCTCGGATGTTCTACTTTTGAAAAACGATTAAATACTCCTTCAATCGTGCTATCAGATTTAACTAAATTAATTCCATCTTTTACTAGTCTGGGCCATCCACCAACCAATGAATTGACATTATTGAAGCTTGGATTAAAACCTAAAATAATTTTTAGTGTATCGCCAAACATAATTTCGCGTTCAAGATAATGAGCATATTTATTGTTTGCGGATAAAACAAAATCAGAATCTATTTTATAATTACCGCCACTGATTAAAAGTATCTGAAACTACACAATACAAGGTATCAGAATTTATATAAATGAATATTTAATCCGGTTTCACGAATATCCCAATTCGTAAAATAACTTGGAGTATATTCACCTTGATATAAATTGTACAGTGAAATTGAATTACTATCTGCTTTTGAGTTTATTCTATTTATAGGTTCAGAAATTCCATTTGGTAACATTAACTGACCATTAAAAACAAATTGCTCCATAATAAATTTGTTTTTATCCGTAACAGCAAACTGTGTATTAACGAAATTATTAAACGGTGAGTCTGTGAACTTTACAGCTTTTACAAATTCGCCCTCTGAAATCATATTGTTAATTATTTCACCATCTGCTTCAAAAAAATCTGCATTAATAGCTGCAACAACATTGTAACCAGAATCAGATAATACTTTTACCATCTTGCTTGTAGTTTCTTTGTCGTTCAACAGATTATTTGCTTTAACTATTCTTAAACTAAAATTCTTTTTTGAAAAATCTATTTTTAAAATATCGATTGAAAGTGTATCAACAGTGTTTTTTATTTTATTGTAAATAATTCCATCAGATATAATATGTTCCTGATTTGTGATCTGAGGATATGCACTAGCAATTAAAATTATAGTTAGAATAAATAATTTTGTTTTCACAATACAATCCTGTAGTTATTATTAAATCTTTAATTGAAAATTACACATTATCTTCTAAATCTTTGTAACCTGTCTCCAAAATCCATAAATCAAAAATATTAAGTTCATTGATGTATATTTACTACTATAATAAATAGTTTTAAATTTTTATAATATGGCAAATAATGTTAATCCTGTAATTCTATCCGCTTTGGAACTTGAAGTTCATTTTGGTGAACAAGTTATACTTGATAAAGCTTCATTAAGTGTTCATGAAGGCGATCGAATCGGATTAGTCGGAAGGAACGGTGCAGGCAAATCAACATTTCTTAAAATTATTTCAGCTCTTATGCAGCCGGATTCCGGTGAAGTCGCAAAGAAAAAAGATTTAGTTATCGGATTTCTTTCACAAGAATTTACTTTAGATGACACAATAAATGTTTTCGATAATATTCTTGATGGTGCTTTATTAGAGCTTAATCTTATAAAACATTATGAAGAAACACCTTTTGATGCTGCAAATAAACATCAACTTGAGGAAAAAATATTGCAGCTTGATTCCTGGAATTTAGAAAAACGGATTAACATTCTTATCGATTCTTTAGATGCTCCAAATCCGGATCGAGATATTTCTACACTTTCCGGTGGGGAAAAAAGACGTGTTGCACTTTGCAGAGCTTTAATCTCAAAACCTGATTTACTAATTCTTGATGAGCCTACAAACCATCTTGATACAAAATCAATTGAATGGCTTGAAGATTTTTTATCAAATTATAATGGCACTTGTATTTTCGTTACTCACGATCGTTATTTTCTTGATAGAATTGCAAACCGGATTGTTGAACTTGCCTCAGGAACTTTTTTTTCTCATCAAGGCAACTACACAGAATATTTAATAAACAAAGCTGAACGACAAGCATTAAAAGAAGTTGAAGAGCGAAAGCGCCAGATGTTTTTGCGTCGTGAACTAGAATGGGTTAGACGCGGTCCAAAAGCACGAAGAACTAAAGCGAAAAGTCGGTTGGATAATTTTCACGATGTTGCATCACAAACCGATTATGAAGTTGAGCTAGATGTTGATTTAATTATTCCTCCTGCCGATAGACTTGGTAAAAAAGTGTTAGAATTTAAAGATGTTGGAATAAAACTTGGCAATAAACTATTATTTCAAAATTTTAATTTTATTTTTGAGCCCGGAAGAAAAATTGGAGTTGTTGGTCAGAACGGAGTTGGTAAAACTACATTGCTAAAAATGATTCTTGGTCAAATTCCACCAACGATGGGTAAAATAGAAATTGGCGAAACAACTCTATTTAATTATGTGGATCAGGCTAGATTATTATTAAATGATGATGACACTGTAATTAAAGCTATTGGTGATGGAAGTGAAACCGTAAGATTTGGGAAACAACAATTAAGTATCTGGACTTATCTAAGAAGATTCCTTTTTACAGATGATCGGATTAATACTCTTGTTGGAAGGTTATCCGGTGGAGAAAAAAGCCGATTAACTTTGGCAAAGATTTTATGCAACGGCGGAAATTTTCTAATGCTTGATGAACCTACAAATGATCTTGATCTTCCCACTCTAAGAATTCTTGAAGAGGCTTTGCTAGCGTTTGAAGGATGTGTGGTCGTTGTTAGTCACGATAGATATTTTCTTAATCGTATTTGCGATGGAATACTAGCTCTTGAAGGAAATGAAGAAATTTATTACAGCGAGGGGGGTTATGATTTTTATATCGAAAAGAAGAAAAAACGTGTTCAAGATTTTAAAGAATCAAAAACAATAAAAATTACTGAAGATTCCAGATCTAAAAGCAAGCAAAAAAAACTAAGTTACAAAGATGCTCTGGAACTCGATCAGATTGAAGCTAAAATAATGCAAGCGGAAAATGAAGTTGAATCGATTGAAAAGATATTTAGTTCTCCGGATTTTTTTGAAAAACATGCCGCCAATACAAATGAGTTAAATCAAAACTTAGAAACTGCCAAGCAGAAGGTAAAAATACTATACGATCGATGGGAAGAATTAGAAATTTTGCGTAACAATTTATCCTAACAAATATTTCTATTTACTCAATTCAGAAATAAAATATTTTTGATTGAACCTGCCTGAAGAACTGAAATCCATGCAAATTAGCAGTATTTCCATGCAATTATTTAGTTAAATAATGTAGTGTATTACCTTAAAATTAAAGAAAATACATTATTTATCTTGTGGCACAATTCTTTGTATCCTTATCCTAAAAGTTTCGCAACAATATTCACAATAAAATAGGAGATCAAAAATGAAAACAACTGAATTCGTGAAGAAAAATTTTCTTCCAATGCTACTTCTGGTGCTAATGTCTTTTTTCGTCGGTTGTCAGGACGATATGACGGTTCAAACATCTGAGGATATTACAACAAACCAGCAAGCTCTTGAAAAACTGGTTGATGAAGATTCCTTACTAATATCTTTTGAACCAAATTATAATGAAGATGGTGATATGGGAATACTAGGAAAGGTTAATACTGAAATCTATCCATTTAGAGTTGGCCATAAAATGAGATTGGTTAACAGAACAGTTTCAGTTACTTTTGATGGTGATACTGCTTACGGCTTGGTAACAAAAACATTTGAAGGTGTTTTATATATCAAAGGTTCATATGATCCAAATGCGACGAATCCTGATACCTTGGTAACAAAACCATTTACCTCAGTTGTATCAAGAAATGTAGTATTTATAAAAATTGCAAACACAGATTTTCCTAGAAGAAACTGGAAAATTGCTGCTATCTCTTTACCTGAAGGTGGAACGCAGAGTCCAAATATGGATATAACTAAATTAACTGCATTCCTACCAAATGGCGATACTTTAGTAATTAACTCTCCGAATGATTATTACTTGGTGAGAAATTGGGGATACTGGTGGAGATGGCATAACATCCCTGTGATAGGACGAAATAATGATGTTATGTTAAGAGTTGAGTTAAACAGTGCTTATTCTGATACTGATTTTGTTACACTTACATTTGGTGCAGATAAATTTGGAAAATACAGGACCAAGAAAAAATTTGAATTAATCTCTTCAAATCAAAACGGCAATATTTATGAAAAAGTTTATGAACAAACTTTTACAACACACCAATTTCCAGGATTTTATCATGCCATTATTAATGGAATGCCGAAGCAGGTAGTTTATGATGACTCAACACCAGTTGAGATGGAATCATGGGGTGTTCCCTACTTTGTTCGTCCATAAATATTTAATATAATTATTTATCAAACCCAATTTCTAAAAAGATTGGGTTTGATTATTTTATTGTAATTTATGCTGTAAAATTTAAAATTAACAATGTAAAATGACATTATAAATTGAATGAGATGAAAAAATATTTAATATACTTATTGGCTATTGTTGCCTTAATCTTTTCTGGGTGCGATAAACCTAATCCAACAGAACTTGTAAATGATTCTAATGATTCAGAAATCCTGGATGTTGAGATCATTGCCAAAGATTTTAATAATGAGTTCTATTCAAATGGATTTGACACAAGCGGAGTTACGGATGATATTCGTAATTACGAAAGCATAATCTCAGTTAGCGGCATAAAACTTACACGAAATGGGAATACTGATCATATTTCTTATGCCCTTACAATGTTGTTTGATAAAACAAAACCTTTTAAATCACCTAAAGGTATTGTACTAGGATATAATACTATTATCCCAGGAGTAATTAAATTTAATGATGTTACAGCAAGACTTTCAAACTATCGTATTCGTTATTTGGAAAACGGAGTTTTGATTGATACCATATTGGGAAAAAAGTATGAATTATTCAGATTGAATGGAAGAGCATTTAATGATCCATTCACATTTCAATATAACTCATCAATAACATTTTCATTCAATCCATTTATCGGTCAATCATCAAACTTTGATATAATAACTCCGAAGGAAATTACGGGTAATGTAAAGCTTGTGTATTTGAATAACCAAAATAAAATTAATGCTGAACTAACATGGGTAGGTGAAAACGTAAATAATTATTCGATAATTCTTGGCGGCGTCAGAAATTTAAATCAACAAGTTGTTCCTTTTTTTCGAATAAAAACTAAGGACGATGGCCACTTAATTATACCACACTCTATTTTAAGAAATATTCCCAGGGATAGATTTAATAAGATATCATTTACCTTTATTAGAAAGTTTGAAAAACTAACTCCTTTACAAAACTCAGATCTTTATGTGGTATCTCAGAGTATTCACACAATTATAGTAGATTTTCCTTGAGAGTTTTTTATCTAACATTCATACTTATGTATTCATTTTCCCCAATATATGGACAATCATCGTTTGGGTTAAATGGGATAACTGGAATTTCAAATGAGTCATTTACCTCGATGAATTCTTTTGAATTCAATCCCTCAAATTATTCAATCATTAAGGACTGGGGTTTTTCATTTACCTATGGAGGGGAGTTCGGAGAATTACTTTCAAGTAATTTATATCAGGTATCAGCAGGTAAAACATTTGGCTCCCACTTTATATCATTAAGATATACTCCCGGATATCAGAAAGAATTTATTTTCAAATCAGGTACCGCAAACAATGATACTTCCAACGAACAAATTAACCTTGAATCCAAATATTTATATAAAGAACTTTTTGGATTAGGATATTCATATAAACTTAATAAAGAAATTAGTATTGGATTTAATGCTAGATTCTTTTCTCAAGAATTTAATGAAGAAATAATTACTGCAATATTTTCGGATACACTCTATTTAATTAAAGAAACTGATGTAGATAATTCTGATTTTTGGAAAATTGATCTTGGTATGGTTTGGAGACCGACTGAAAATCTAATTTTTAATATTGGATCAAATAATTTATTTTTAATTAAAAACAAGGTACAAAATCAGAATAATAATGTATTCGAAATTAAAACTGATAAATCTTTTTTTACTGGAATAAATTACTCACCACTGAATGATTTTAATTTAAGTTTCAATTTCGAAAGCAATAGTTCTTTTATCAGTGGAATGTCTTATCTGTTTCCTTTTAACAGTAATAAGATTGGTTTTGCAGTTTCAGCTTATCATGATAATAAGCAAGAACCGTTTATTGCAGTAATTACGCCTTCAGCAATATTTATCTCAAAATATTTTGATATTTCTTTAACATATATAAAATATTTAAAAGAGAGAAATACTACTGGCAGTTATTCCCATTTTAAAGAAAATGGTATTTCAAATATTATAAACAATCAATACAGTTATGATAAACTTTTATTGACAACTAATTTCAAATTAAGCACACTTGTTGAGCAGCGTGTAAAAATATTAGATATTAAAATAAATCAAAATATTTATCCGGCTTTAAGAGATAAATACCTGGATACCCCAATTGCAACAGCCAAAGTATTAAATCTTACTAATGAAAGAATAGAAGTTAAACCTATAATGACTATTTCAGGAGTAAGTACTGAAAAGTTTCAATCGCCGATCGTTTCAATTATGCAAAATGATACTAGTGAAATAAATTACTATTTATCAATTCCAGAAAACTATATGGGTGTTAATCCAGATATAGTTTATGCAGATTTTTATTTATCTACTGTTAATGATGATTATGATGATGAGTATCAAAAACCACTGCTAGTAAATGGTATCAATGCCTGGGATGGAGATGTTCATAATCTAAAATATTTTATTAAGCGTGATTTGGATTTTTCTGTTAGCTATGCAAAAAATATTTTAGCAAAATATAAATCGGAGATGGACTCTCTACCATTTATACTATCTGACTTTAATAAAGCTAGAATCATCTTTAATTCATTTATTCAGAACCTTAGTTATACTTCCGATCCTAGAGCTTCATCTGAATATGTTCAATATCCTAAGCAAACACTTGACTTGAAGGGTGGAGACTGTGATGATCTGAGTGTTTGTTACAGTTCTCTATTAGAAAGTATTGGAATTGAAACTGCTTTAGTTGATTATAAGAATGAAGCTACCAATAGACATGTTAGTATTTTGTTTAATACAAAACTTAAGCCTCAACAAGCTTTCTTGATTACTGAAAATGATACAAAATATATCATTAGAAAAAATGAATCAGGTGAAGATGAGGTCTGGATTCCTATTGAAACTACTTCCCTTTCAGATTTTGAAAGCGCTTGGGCAATATCGTCAGATAAATTTCAATCTGAAGCAATAAATAATTTTGGGTTAATTAAATCCGAAGTTGAAATAATTGATGTTTATTAATTGAACAGGTATATAAAATGAAAATTTATTTTTTAATTTTTTTAATATCAACGTCTACCATTATTGGTCAAAAATATGAGGTAGAAAATATTATTGGAAACGTTAAATTTCTTTCCTCGAGTAGTAATACATGGCAGTCCTTAAAGCCTAAAATGAGTTTAAATGAAAATACAGTTGTGGCAACGGACAAAAGTTCATCCGTAAAAATAAGATATGATGTTATATCGTTTACTTTAAATGAATCGTCGGCCATTACCCTTTCAAGCATTAAAAAGATAAGTCTGGATGAGCTTATTCTGGCTTTAGCCATGGAAAACATAATGGATACTCCCAAAAATAAGGGTATTGATAAATCTGATAACACAGCTGTATATGGGAATAAAATTACAAAGGACACGCAAATCACATTAACAAGCAATGAATTTGGATTAAAGCGATTGAATGGGGCAAAACAACTCGCGGAAAATGGTATGAAAGAATCTGCGGTAATAACATCTAAAGAAGTTTATCGCAAATATCCTGATACAAAAAAAGATATCAACTCAAGAATATATTTTGCAGATCTATTATTTGAACTTCATCTTTATGAAGAATCACTTGACGAGTACAATGAAATAAAGCAATTGGATGTTAGCTTAAATCAAAAGAATCATGTGAATGGACGAATTGAGCAAGTAAGTAAAAAGCTTATAAAATATTAATTTAATAGTTTGTCAATATTATTTTTTATTACCTCATCAAGGTATTTATGGTACTTTTGGGGAAGGTTCTTGTACTTTGAATTAAGCTTTAACTTAATTTCCTCAAATGATAATTTTTTATAAGGTTCAATATCTTTATTAATATTTGCAATCCACATTTCAATCTTAGATTTCACTCTTAATAAAATATCTTCGTTCTCATTCAGAGATATGGCCATTATTGTCTTTCTTTCATCAAAATTATTTTCAACTAATAATTTAAAAGATAAACCTCTGAAATTTTCTGCAACTAAAGTTCTGTTAACATTACCAAGTTCTTTAGCGGTCTCCACAATAGACGAATGAGAAAACTGCTTATTCCTCAACGACTGAATGATAATATCTTCAATATTTATTTTAATGTCCTTCACGATTTCATCAGGCAAATCATTAAGTTGAATTAGTGTTCGATTATCTGCATCACAAAATACTGTTGCTCTTCTTATGACTGATTCAAGTTCCCTAACGTTTCCAGGCCAATTATAATTATTTAATACATCTAACACTGCTATAGATAATTTATATTTTTTATTCTCCCCGGTTTCGCAAAAATATCTGACGATTGCTTCAATATCTTCTTTACGTTCACGTAAGGGAGGCAAATCTATATTAATTACATTAATTCTGTAAAATAAATCTTCTCTAAACTTTTTTTCTTTTATTAACTGTTTAATATCTTTATTAGTGGCAGATATAACACGTACATCAGTAATTGCCGTGTTAATAGAGCCAACTTTGTCATACTCACCTGATTGAAGAACTCGCAAAAGTTTTACCTGAAAGTTCTCAGATGTTTCACCTATTTCATCCAAGAATATCGTCCCTTTATTAGCTGCTTCAAACTTTCCTGTTTTGTCTGATATTGCACCGGTAAATGCACCTTTAACATGCCCAAATAATTCACTTTCCAGAAGTGATTCAGTAAGTGCAGCACAGTTAACGGCTATAAAAATTTTTTCTTTTCTTTTACTTAATGAGTGAATAGCTCTTGCAACTAACTCTTTACCAGTTCCACTTTCACCAGTAATTAATATTGCTGCATCTGTTGGTGCTGATTTTGAAATAAGACTCACAATATTTCTCATCACTGCGGATTTGAAGATCAAACCGTAAAAATTCTCCTCATCTGTAAAATCTCTTAGATCGGTTGGTTTCTGATCCTTTTCATTTTCTTTTAATTTTTCAATTTCAACTTTTAACAATTCAATTTTATTTAATAAATCCTCAGCTTTTTGATCATTGGTGTAACTCAATTTTGTTTGAAGTTGATTGAGGTCCTTTTCTTTTTCCATTAATAACTTTTTAAGTAAAACAGATTCATCAAAGTATAATTCAAGTTCGCTTTTCTTTTCGATAAGGTAATAGTAATAGTCAATAAATATTATAGCAAGAATTGGTATTAATATGTAAGAATACGCTAAAACAATATTAAAATATGAGTGAAGAAAAAAAGCGGTTAATAAAAATATTGATACAATAGCAACATAATAAACCGAAAGGTTTGAATAAGCTTTTTGCAATAATATTATTATTAAAACAATAAATAGTAAAAATACTATGGATAAAAAATAGTAATCATTATTAACATACCTGCTATTTAATAGATTATCTAATGCAAATGCATGTAATGCAACACCGGGTAATTTTTCATCAAAATTAGTTTCTAATGCTAAAGATAACTGTGGATCACTGATACCTATTAGAACTATTTTATTCTCTAATTTTAGAAGTTCTTCATTGCGTGATTGTGCAAGCTGGAAAAACTGAATAAGGGAATATCTTTTAAATTTTTCCCATGAAGAAATAAAATTAACCTTAATCTTTTCATGATAATTATTTTGTGAATCCGATAGACTTAAACTGAATGATTTCTCGTTTTCAATTTTAGTAGAGATGGATAATGGAATTTCGATTCCATTATTTCGAATAAAATTTATATGTCCAGTAGTAATTGTTTCATCTATAAGCTTGGGACTAGGAAAGCTAAGTGAATCAGTGGTAAAATTATTATTTACTTCATTTAAACTACCTGCTAGTGAACTAAGTACAACTTTATTGGATTTTAATATTTCTTTTTGAAGAACATTATCATAAATAGCCTGTGAGGCAAATTTTGAACTTAAAAAAACTTCTAAACCTATTTTTTTGACTCTGTACTTTGCTAAATTATTTATCAATAGAGCATAATAACTTCGCTTGAGTGGCCATGGTCCTAATTGCTCAATATCCTCTGAATTAATATGAATAATTACTATTGAACTATCGGGTTGTTTCTCACCATGTACTTTACTAAATAATGTTGTAATTGAATTATCGAAAGATGATGGGATGAAATTAAAGATCAATAATAATAGCGCAATTAGAAAAACGATTAATATTTTTATTACTGATTTTTTATTCATTTTATAAATAAATTGGCTGAAATTATTAAGGTAAATCTAATAAAAATTAAAGCTTTATTTATTTATTATTAGAAATATTTTATTAGAAGCATTCTATAAAAGATAGCTGTGATTGGATCAAGCAAAAAAAATGGAGCCGAAACTCCATTTTTATACTCATCAATAATATCAATACTAATTGACATCTGCTATTAAAGATAAAAACTCATCTGCATTTATAAATCCGGTTAATCTCTTAATTTCTTTCCCATTAGAATCGATAATCAATACAGTTGGCATTCCTATTACATTAAATCTTTTTCTTAACTGCTCATTGGTGTCATCATTTTTTGTCATATCAACTTTATAGACAGTAAATTTAGAAAATTCTTCTAACACTCTTTGGTCAGAAAATGTTAAAGCATCTAATTCTTTACAAGGAATACACCAATCAGCGTAAAAATCTACAACCATCCTTTCATTATTTATTAAGGAAGTCTCGTAATTTTCAACACTGAATTTTTTCCAATCAGGCTCTAGATTTGAACTTGGAATAATGGAGTAAATGGCAACGGATAATACAATTATAGAAAATATTGTTTTAAATATCCTAAAGCCTTTTGCGTTGTTTGCGGTTTTATCAACAAATAATAAAATGATTGCAGCGATGATACCAAAAAATGGAAGTAAGTAACCTTGAATATCTTTGGGTAAAATCGGGTCTAAAAAGTAAATGGCCATTCCGATTAATAAAAATCCAAAAATATGTTTTACACCTTCCATCCATAATCCTGCGCGAGGCAGACTTTTTATCTTACCGGAAAAGATAGCAAGCAACAAATATGGAAATCCTAATCCCAGCGCCAGGACAAAGAACATTAAAAATCCATACAATGGATCGCCTTTAGAGGCAACATATGTTACTAAACCGAGTACAAAAGGACCAATACAAGGAGCGGCGACTATTCCCATCGTTAAACCCATAAAGAAAGCTCCAAAGCCGCCTCCTTTTGCACCGCCAGCTTTAGCTACTAAAGAATCTGGCAATTTAAATTCGTAAACACCAAATTGACTTAGAGCCAAAGCAATAAATAGTACTACAATAATTATAATTACAACCGGATTTTGAAGAAGAGTACCAAATATAGCGCCGCTTAATGAAGTTACAACACCTACAACAGAATACGTTAATGCCATACCCAGCATATACAACAACCCTAACATTACTAAACGGCTCGTCTTACCTTCTGCCTGTCCGCCAAAATATCCTATTGTAATTGGGATAAGCGGATAAACACAGGGTGTAAGATTTAATGCCAAGCCCGCAAGAAAAACAAAAATTAAACTTAAAAATATACCACTGTTTTCCAAGGTTGATGCTATTGAACCGCTATCACTATTATCATTTGTTGATGGTTCATTTTTTGTGTTATTAACAAGCTGATCAAAGCTGCTAGTTGTATCAGTTGTTTCCACTAAATTCGCAAGAGATTTAGAAGAGTCCTCATTAGATATAAAATTGTTTTCTAATACTTCAATTTCAAATTCAGCTTTAGTTTCATTAGGTGGTAAGCACGAATTATCGTTACAGGCTTGATATTCAAGAGTTATAATAGTCTTACTTTTTCCGACTGAGGCATCTTTGTTTGCTTTGAATGTCAGTATTGCAGTTTCATTTCCCTCATAAACAGAAACCAGTTCATCTGAAAAAGATAATTTTATTTCTTTTGCTTCTGGATATTTAACATTTACCAATTTAGCAATATTAGATTTTGCCGTAATGACACTCGGAATTAAAAATTCGTCATTCGGTCTGCTTGAATTCATATGCCAGCCAGAGTTAACCGATATTAATAGATTAACAGAAACCAGTTCGCCTTGTTTAACCTTTACAGATTTATCTTTTACTGATATTTTTGCTACATCTTGATCCTGTGTAAAGTAACTCTGAGTAAATAATAAAATTGTAAATAGAATTAAACCAATCGGAGTTCTTTTTAATCTATGCAGTAAAGCCATTTTATTATCCTAAATAATTTTGAGAATACGAAACTTATATTTTTATAATTAATAGTTAAACTTATTTCTATCCTTATCCAAAAGTATTGAATAGCTGAACCCAAGTATTTTTAGATTTTCCATGTGTGTTGTTTTATCCTCAACAATCAAATAAATCATTTTATAAGGTTGCAAATAATTTTGTGCAAGATATTTTAACTCTTCCTGAGTCATATCCGATATTTGTTTTTCCTGATCCTTAATATAATTAGATATCCTAAATCAATAGATAGATATTTTTCTACTACAAAATTAAATAGATGTATTTTGGTAGGCAAGGTAGAAAATATATAGAATAAGTTAGAAGATTAAATAGTAAACAAGTTACTGAGAAGCAGGAAGTTCAAATGAAACGATTGTGCCCACTTCAAATTCACTTTCTATTGAAATCGAACCACCATTTCTCTCCAGCATTTCTTTACAAAGCAGCAAGCCAAGTCCCGTCCCGCTTTCATTATTTGTTCCTTTAGTGGATTTCATTCCTGTTGTAAATAGTGCAGACAGCTGATTAGCTGGAATACCAACACCACCATCCTTTATAGATATTTTGATTAATTTATTTGTTTTGAAGGATGACAGAGAAATATTTCCTCCCTTTTTGGAAAACTTAATGGCGTTTGAGATGATGTTTCTTAGTATGATGCCAACCATTCTTCTATCAGCAAAAACAAATGTTTCATCAGATATTTTATTTTCAAGAACTAATCCTTTACTTTTAAAATTATTCAGTAATAATTTTAAAGTATTATTTAATTCTTCATTTAAATCAAATTTAACAGGTTTATAATCCATTTTATTTGTATTTAAACTGAGCCAGTGTAAAAGGTTGTCCATTAAATTATAAATTTGTTTTGCTGACTTATTAATATCAATTGTGTAATTCTTTATTTCATCAAGGCTCAATGAATCAACATTATTTATTATCATATCTGTGTAGCCAATTAATGGATGAAAAGGGCTTCGAAGATCGTGTGTAATGATTCTAAAGAATTTTTCCTTGTCACTATTTAAATTTGTTAGTTCTTGGTTTTTTAAAAATAAATTATTTTTCGCTTTACGATTAATCACGTAAAGCACTATAAATGCAATCGCTAAAAGTATGCTAAGTGTGATTATTATTAATAGAAAATTCTGGATCTTGGATTGATAAGAATTAATAGCTTGCAGATGTTTTATTTCATCTTCTTTTCTAACGAGTTCTCTTTGGGCAAGAATTTTTGAAGATATCCTTCTGGAGTCTTCTCCAAATAATGAATCGCTATATGTTTTATATTCTCTAAGATACTTATGGGCATTTTTAAAGTCATTCTTTTTCTCATACACCTCTGCTAGACTCTTCACAATGCTTGTTATTGCTCGATTATCACCTGTTCCTATTTTTATATCATAAGCTTTTTTTAAATATACTAATGCAGAATCTGTTTTGTTCGATCTTAGGTAAATATTTCCCAGAGTCATATAATTAGAACCAACTCCGTTAATATTTCTGTAGCTTTTTCTCAGCTCTATTGATTTTTTTGTGTATTCAATTGCCTTATCAAAGTCGCCTAATCTACTATATATAACAGAATAATTATAATATAATGCAGAAACCGACTGCAGATCATCTATCTCTTGTCTTAAACTAAGTGCTTTTGCGTTTAGTAGAAGAGCTTCTTTATATTTTTCTTGTTTTATCTTAACTATTGCAATATGTTCATAACCTAAAGCGATACCTTCAACATAATTAATTTCAGTACTAAGCTTAATTGCTCGCTCCGAAAAGCTTATTGCTTCGTTAAAATTATCTAACAGATAATATGAGATGCCTAAATAATTTGTAGCATCTATAATTAAATGCTTATTACCCAGATTATTAGCAATTCTTTCGGCTTGAATAAAATTTTCGATAGAATGATCTATCTCGCCCTTTGTAATCTGAGCTGCCCCCATTCTGATTAGAACTTTACATAGTGAGCTACTGTCTTTGTTTTTAATTGCTAAAGCGTATGCGTCATTATAATATTTTAGAGCAGCAAGTGGTTCATGTAATTTTGCACGAGCCAGTCCAATTGTTAAAATTATATTAATTTCTGCTGGATTATTATTTAGTGTTTTCGCCAATACCATTGCATCAGCACCTATTTCAAAAACTTTCAACGGCTGATTTTTAACAACATAATCAAGTAAGTCTTGATATGCTTTCACCCTATCATTACCAGATGACAACTCAACTTTTTTTTGTAGTTCGATGGTTTTTAGTGTAATAGTCTCTTGGGTGAATACAATTTTATTTGAAATAAATAAGTAAAGAATTGTTATGAGCGTTGATATTTTCATTTAATCAGTATTTGATTAATAATATTATTTTGACTGAATTACTATATATTTTCATAATTGTAAGATAGATACTTTTAGATAAGAAATTAAATCTATAATTATATTATAATTTTCTTATATCTGTTCTAGATGATTAAAAATATTTTTAACAGGTTTTATCAATAACTTCATTTGATTTTACCCAGGTAATCATCTTTACATCAATATCGTTTATATGATGTTGTAACCAATCTGATAGAAACTGAGCTATAGTTGCTGTTAAATCCACTTTCTCAAGTTTAAACAACTCAATTAATTTTTGTGCCTGAACTCTTAAATTCTCGTGCTCTTGTTTATGGCTTTTATAATCTGGATAATTAGTGAAAGTCATTAAATCTTCTTCAGTCTTAAAATGTATTTCCACATAGTTAGACAATTTATCCATTATATCAATCAATACATTTTTACTGACATTCGTTTTAATATTCTCATTAAGATTGTTTATTAAGACAAATAAATTTCTATGTTGGCCATCAACAATTGGATGCCCTGTTTCGTAGCTATCAGACCAAGTTATATTTTCCATATTAATGAATTCTGATAAAATAATTATCTTTTTTTCTTGGGCGTTTCAGATAATGCTGGACTCAACTCAACTTCCAATTTTTCTGGTAATAAATTATACATCGCACCGGTAAACATATCTATCGTCATACCTGGAATAAAACCATTAAGAACATTTCCCCAAAACCAAAATGATATTTTTCTCGTTATTTGCGTCTCGTATATTTGGTATCCTTCCAGCTCAAATGTTATAATATGATTTGTACCACGCTCAATGTTAATTTTTTGTGGAGATAATCCAAATTTAGAACCGTCAACTGTAATACTTGCATTAGGTGGACTTGAAATCAGTTCTACCTCCTGAGTTGTAGAATGCATGATTGTTGAGCATCCATTAAATCCTAAAAGAGCAAAATATATTATAAAAATTAAAATCAATTTTTTCATAGTTATTCCTATTTTCTATATATAATTATCGACTATTTATAATAATTGTTGAGCTATTCTGTAAAAATAACGCTTAATTATCTTAACATAACTCGTTTTGTTCTCTAATTTGGGGTGAAAAAGGTGCGCTGGTTTGTAGATATCTACTTATAACGAACTTTATTAAAGAATAGAACAATTAATTAATTAAAATCAAATAAAAGATTTAATTCAGTCAATATTTTTGAATGAAAAGTAGACGAAATGTTAAAAAGAATGATGAAAAAAGTATTTGAACTGAAACAATTGTAATTAGATCGGAAAAAGATTTTTCTCGATCGTAGTAGCGTGACTAATTAAGTTCGTTTGCTGAAAACAGCGATCATCAAAATTCTGTCGGAACGGCGGGATTTGAACCCGCGACCCCTTGAACCCCATTCAAGTACGCTACCGGACTGCGCCACGTTCCGAATATTATAACTTAGATACCAATAATTCTAATAAACTTTTAACATCTTCCAGATCTTTTTGTAAAGTGGTTTTATCATTTCTGCTCACTTGCTGAACTTCAGGCTTGCTGCCCTGATTCTCAATTTCACTCTCGGTTGATTGCAATACTTTATCCGGTGCATAATTTTCCATTATCTTTTTTGCACCTTCTATTGTGTACTTACGTTCTCTTAATAATGTTTTAATATGAAGGATAAGTTGGATATCTTTATTTGTGTATATCCTGTTTCCTGCCCTATTTTTTTGAGGTTTTAACTGTTCAAACTCAGTTTCCCAATATCTGAGCACATATTGCTCTATGTTTGTAATTTTACTTACTTCACTTATAGAATAGTAAAGTTTTTTTATTGACAAATCCTTCATAGGCTTCTTAAAATTGTTTAATAAAAAATAACTAATCCACTTATTAATATCAACTTTATAGGCTTATTTAATTTTATTATTAACGAATCTTACTAACCTTTAATATAAGATCGCTTATCATCTGTAGTATCTAAATTGATTTAATCTATTTATTTTATCAATTAACTCCTATTTAATGAGTTTTGTTATGAGGTAGGCTGCGGCTAGATATCCATTCTCTTTGAATCCAGAGACATAACCATCTGTATTTTTAGCAGTTAATAGGATTTGTCTGTATTCTTCTCTATTAGCAAGGTGAGATAGATGAACTTCCACTTTCGGGATGTTACATATTTCAAGAGCATCCATAATTGCTATAGAAGTATGTGAATAAGCACCAGGATTAATAATCAATCCATCATAATGCTTATCAGCGGATTGAATTATATTTACTAGTTCACCTTCAAGGTTGGACTGAAATGAAACAAACTCAATTTGCGGGAACTCATTTTTAAGCAATACATCTATTTCCTCAATATTCATATAAGAATATCTTGTTTGATCTCTTTTTGATAGCAAATTAAGATTCGGACCATTTACTACAAGAATTTTCATTTAATATCTCCCATTTCCTCAATAAGCTCCCTAATTTTTGGGTTGAGATAAATTTCATCAACACCAAGCTCCTTTAAGGCAACTGATAGGATGACTGCTTTTCTCTGGAGGTTTGCATTCTTATTTATAACAATAACCTTGCTTTCTTTTAGCAAGCAATATCCCCCTTTAAAATCGCCTTTTTCAAATCTAACGGTTGCACCAAGTTGACTTGCAACAGATCTTAAATCTTGAATTATTTCTTCAAATTCTTTTTCTTTTAATTTCATTCTAAAAAATGATCAATCTTTTTTTATAAGTGGTTGAAAAACAATAAAATAATAAAACGAAATATATGTTAAAATTGCTACAATAGAGAAACTGCTTAAATCCTGAACTCGGTCTCGTAATAAATCTATTAGAACAGTTGAATTGAAAGAACCGCTATTTATCATAATAATTGTTTTATAATCTATTGTCATCAAATAAGTCTCAAATGGTAGTGTAATCAGTACAGCAATGAAAATTATAAACAACCACCCATTGAAACGTAACTTTATTTTATTAGTAATATAAAACATAAATGTTGTTAATAACATTATTATAAACGAAATGAAATGAACTACAATTGAAGGTAATATTGAGATCAAAATTCCATTTATATTATCGGAATTAACATAACTTTTCAATATTAAATCAGGTCCCTCAAATAATTGATAGATTAAAAATAGTCTGGATAAATATGAGCCTACCCAAATTGAACCGGTGATTAGAGATAGCACAGCAAATATTTTAGATGTCGTAGAAAAATTATTCATGATTTACTCATAATGTTATGACGAAAAATAAATAAAAAAGTTGATTAATGATTATTTCGAAAAGCTAGCTTAATAATTATTATTGCAATAATTTATAGAACAAAAATCTAATGTCTGGAGCATAGCTTAAAATATTTTGGATAATGCATATTGAACATTATAAATTCATCATTCCAGTTGATCAAGGAGTAGGGCAAATATTTAAACATATTATATGCTATAATTATATTTTATAAGATACTATTAAGTATATAAATAGAGTGATAATTTATAGTTAATATTAGCTATTTTTATTTATTAGAATTGTATTTTTTATTATCGGATTAACGGAAAGATTGGGATAATCAATAGTATAGTGTAAGCCTCTGCTTTCTTTCCTTAATTTAGCTGATTTAATAATTAAATGGGAGCACGCTACCAAATTTCGAAGCTCCAATATTTCTTGAAATACGGTAGTTTTTTTATATAAATCTTCTGTTTCTTTATATATATTGTGAATTCTTGTTGCCGCGCGTTCTAATCTTAAATCAGAACGAACTATTCCTACATAATCCCACATTGTCTGTTTCACTTCATTTACACTGTGAGTAATTAGAACTTTCTCATCAGAAGATAATGTTCCCGAATCATCCCAATCAAGTAATTCCGGTATTACTATTTTTGATTTATTTAGAAAATCTTTAATAGAAATAGCACATCTATTAGAATATACAAGAGCCTCAAGAAGTGAGTTACTTGCCAGTCTGTTTGCGCCATGAACCCCTGTCATGGTAACTTCACCGCAGGAATATAGACCATTTAGTGATGTGTTTCCATTTAAATCAACTACAATTCCACCACATGCATAGTGAGCTGCTGGAACCACCGGGATATATTGTCCGGTTATATCAATTCCCTCTTCCAAACATCTATCATAAATATTTGGAAAATGATCAATTATTTCTTTAGGATTAAGATGAGTTAAATCTAAATAAACATAATTATCGCCGCGTTTTTTTAATTCGCTATCAATAGCTCTTGCAACAATATCTCTTGGAGCCAATTCTTTTCTCGTATCATAATTCTCCATAAATAATTCTCCATCCTTAGTTCGGAGCAACCCTCCAAATCCCCTAACCGCTTCCGAGATCAAAAACGAATGACCTTCCGATTCCGATGTGTTCTTATTTGTATAAAAGGAAGTTGGATGAAATTGAATAAATTCCATGTTCCCAATTTCCACTCCAGCTCTATAAGCCATTGCAAATCCATCTCCGGTAGCTATTAGAGGGTTAGTTGTATGAAGATATACTTGACCGAGACCTCCTGTGGCCAGCACAGTTGCATTAGCAGTAATCTTTAAAACTTTGCTATTTGAAGAATCCAAGATATATGCTCCCCAACAATTCCTGTTTTCCAGGAGTGAATTATTTTTACCAGGACTATTATGCTCTGTGAGCAAATCTATAGCGATTGCATTTTCATAAACTTTTATGTTATCTTTTTCCTCAACTGATTGGATTAACGCTCGCTCAATTTCTTTTCCTGTCAAATCTTTAGCATGAAGAATTCTTGACATTGAATGTCCCCCCTCTTTTGCGAGATCATACTGGTTTCCTTTTTTTGTAAATCTTGTGCCAATCTCTATCAAATCTTTTATTCTTTCAGGGCCTTCAATTACCATAGACTTAACAGCTTCTTTATCACATAATCCGGCACCAGCTATCAAAGTATCTTCAACATGTCTTTCAAAGGAATCATTTGGATCTATTACAGAAGCAATCCCGCCTTGAGCATAGTTAGTGTTTGATTCAGCCTTATTTTTTTTTGTAACAAGAATAACATTGGCATAATCTGATATTTTTAACGCAGCAAATAAACCAGCGATACCGCTTCCAATAATTAACACATCTGTCTTGATGTTCATTATAATACCGATTATTTATTATGAAATAACACAATAAGATAAAAAATTAAAAGCAATAATAAATTCTATTAAACGGTAAAAATTATTTTTGAGGAAAGATAAATTACAGAGTGCCATATAATGAAGAATATGAAAGGTATACGAATGGAATTATAACTATTTGAAGTAATTTGTAAAATACTTTTTTGCATCAAAAAGAAAGACCATAAAATTGTTATCAATTCAAATCCAATAAGAATGTAAGTGATCAGCGGTTTAATCTGATAGGAATATGGATTATTTGAAAATATATCACTACCTAAGACAATTAATTCAACAGGAAAAATAAATATCAGCCCAAACAAGTATGGTATAAATGAGTAAACGTTTATTGCATAAATATCTTTTAATCTCAGCTCAATATTTTGGGAATTATATGTTTTAAAAAATATTTTCAGTGAATAAGCATATAATATTAGTAATGAACTCGATATTATAAGGATAAGAAATAGGCTCATTACAAATGATGTTGTTGCCCCATTGATACCCAATTCCGGTACCGAAAAGAATCTTGCAAGAATTAAGTTCTTTACAGAAATAAAAAAAGTGATGAATAATATGAAGTTTTTGTGTTCAGAAAAAATGATTTGCTTAAATGCGTTTAATGGATCTTCAATTATCAATTGAACTGTTTTCCATAAATCAAGATTAACAACTCTCTCTCTTAAATAGGACTTACACTGGCTGCAAATATTTTTATAGGCAGGATTTACATGGTTACATTTTTTACATTTTGTATGATCAAATAGCATATGAAAATCTACTTAAAAGTTTACTCTAATATTTAGCATTTTAGATTTTGTCATATAATTTTCACCAACACTAAAATCAAATAGATGTGCATCAACATAAGCATCAACAAGATTAAGGAAGTAAGTTAATGCGATATAAATGGCAAATTCATCTCTTTGATCCAGGTAAAAATCACGAGCCTTTTTATAATTAATAATGGAATTATCACCATATTGAGTGTACAGATTTTTATAATCTAAATATTTGTTATTATTATCAATCCAGGCGTAAACAAACCAACCCATCACACCCCAAATTACAGGAACTTTCCAATATGATTCATTATAAATCTGTCCCCATCCCGGAAAGATTGCACTTCTCCCTACTGCGCCCCAAGGTGATTTTTGCATAATAAAAGAATTGGAACTGTCTGCGGTTGAATCTGGTATCGAAGTTGTATCCTGCTGTGCAATTAAACCAATATTCAACAGGATAAAAAGTGAAATGGTACTAATTGTATTTGCTATTAATGATTTCAAAAAGTTCAAACAATCTTTCTAATTCATCGTTGGAGAAAAATTCTATGATAATCTCGCCACTGCCATTTTTATCTTGCTTACATTTAACTTTTGTTCCAAATATTTTCCTAAGCTTATCTTCTACATCATTTAAATTCGAATTAACAGGTTGTTTGGTTTTGATTGTAAAAGATTTTTTACTTGGAATACCTTCACTAATAAGTTTTTTTGTAAGATATTCTACCTTTCTAACAGATAAATTATCTGTTAAAATTCTATCTAGTGCATATAGTTGAAATTCTTCACTTGGAAGATTAATTAATGCCCTAGCATGTCCGGCAGAAATGCTTTCATCAACTAAACATTGTTGAATTTTTTCAGGTAGTTTTAGTAACCTGATGGAGTTTGCAATTGTAGTCCTATCTTTACCAACTTTTTCAGCGATTTGCTCCTGTGTTAAATGGCATTCATCCATTAATCTTTTATAAGCTCTGCTAATTTCAATTGGATTTAAAGTCTCTCTCTGAATATTCTCAATCAATGCCAGAGCAAGCATTATTTCATCAGAATCTACTTTAATGATGTAAGCAGGAATTTCTTTGTATCCAATATCGGTATAGGCTCGCAAACGACGTTCACCTGATACTAATTGATATTGATTTCCAGCTACTCTTCTAACCGTTATCGGCTGAATTAAACCATTTGCAATAATAGATTTTTTTAACTCTTCAAGCGCAAGCGGATCAAAATTCAATCGTGGTTGAAAAGGATTTGGAGATATAAAATCAACAGCAATTTTAGCAAGAACATCTACGTGTTTACCGTCATCAAACTTTACATTTGAATAATCCGGATTTTTCTGTTCATCTGTCTCAGTAAATCTATTTTGATTGATTAAGGCATCCAATCCTCTTCCTAAACTCGATTTCATTTTACTCATATCATTAATTTTTTATTAGATCAGAATTTTTTTCCAACAATTCAGAGGCTAATGCCATATAATTTTGTGCACCACTCGAAATTGCATCATAGAGAATTATTGGTTTACCGTAACTTGGTGCTTCAGAAATTCTTACATTTCTGTTAATTACTGTATTATAAACTTTATCACCAAAATATTTTCTAACTTCTTCCGCTACCTGGTGTGATAATCTTAATCTGGTATCAAACATTGTAAGAAGTACGCCCTCAATAGCTAAATCCTTATTAAAATGCTTTTTTACTATGTTGATAGTATTTAATAATTGTCCTAATCCTTCCAATGCAAAGTATTCACACTGAACGGGAATTAAAACAGAATTTGACGCTGTTAAGGAATTGAGTGTAAGCAAACCTAAAGAAGGAGGACAATCGATGAGGATATAATCATATTTATCATTTACTTCCACTAGTGCCTTTTGTAAAAGTGTTTCGCGGTTATCCATATCTACCATTTCAATCTCTGCTCCAACAAGATTTATGTTAGACGGAAGCATATCTAAAAATGGCATAAAAGTATTTATAATAACTTCATTAATGTTTTTTGTTCCAACTAATACTTCGTACACAGATGGGTTATGATTTGTTACACTTAATCCTGATGAAGAATTTGCTTGCGGATCAATATCCACTAATAATGTACGCTTTTCGGCAGCAGCCAGCAATGAAGATAAATTGATGGTTGTGGTTGTTTTACCAACACCACCTTTCTGATTTGCTATAGAAATTATTTTTGCCATCTAATTAGAATTGTTAAAAAAATTGAAATCAAAGATAATCGAATGAAAGTTATATATAAACAGTTAAAATCATAATTCTATCTCTTCACCAAAATTTAATACTATGCATTTTGTGCCATTATTTTCAACAAGTTTTTTAAACTTGTTTGGATCAGAATTTATTATAGGAAAAGTATTATAATGCATTGGAATCGCTACTTTTGGATTAGAAAGCTCAACAGCTTTAACAGCATCAGTTATCCCCATAGTATAATTATCTCCAATCGGGAGCAGCATATAATCGATTGGGTTCATTTCACCAATAAGTTTCATATCATAAAATAATCCAGTATCACCGGTGTGATAAACAGTCTTCTCATCAATTGTTATCAAAACTCCTGCGGCCTCACCAGTATATTGATTATCCGGTGAAAGTGAGCCATGATGTGCAATAGTAAATTTTACTTTTCCAAAATCAAATATATGTGCTCCTCCAATATGCATATTATGTGCGTTAAGTCCTTTGGATTTAACCCAATCCGCTAGTTCATTAACACAAATAAATAGCGAAGAGCATCTTTTTCCAATTTTTAAACCATCGCCAACATGATCACCGTGTCCGTGGGTAAGAATAATAAAATCTGCATCAACATCTTTTGATTTTACGGTACTGATGGGATTATCATCCAGAAAAGGATCGATTAATATCTTTACACCATTATTGCTGGTAATCTGAAATGCTGAGTGACCAAAATATCTGAGTTTCATGGTTTTCTCTCCTCTATTTAGATTATGTTTTTAAAAATTATCCTTTAGTCTAACCTCTATTGACTCCAATTTAAAATAATTTTCCATAAATACTATTTTGCATGATCCTTTTTTTTCAATTAAAGTTCAATATAAAACTTAAACGAATAGAATTTTAATAAAACCAAGTATTGCTTTGAATGGATTCATTTTACTTTTTTCACTTCCATATATCGCTGGAATACTAACAAATCCAATTCTGAACCCGGCGCGTCCAGCATAAATTATGATTTCACTTTCTGCCTCATATCCCATTGAAAAAGTTCTAATTTTTTTTAAAACATCAGATTTGTATGCACGAAAACCACACTGGCTGTCTAAAATCTTTTGACCAGTTTTTAATGTAAGAAACATAGAAGTAATTTTATTACTGAGAATTCTCTGAATAGGCATTCCCTTAGTGTTATTAAGTCTGTTCCCGATCACAATGTCAAAGTCCTTAAGAAGAGAAATAAAAGCCGGTATATATGCAGGATTATGCTGCTTATCAGCATCGAGAGTTATAATAACATCCAGATTTTGCTTTATGCATTCATCAAAACCTTTTTGTAGAGCGTATCCTTTACCATAATTTTTATCTAATGAGACGAGTTTGACTGCTAGATTATTATTAAGGTTTTTCTCCGATCCATCTGTAGAACCATCATTTACAGCAATGATCTCATCAACAAACTCTATAGTTTCACAAACTACTTCCGATAAAAAATCTTTTTCATTATAAAATGGGATAACTGCACAAACTTTAGCTATTTGATTTAAGTTGTTCAATAAAACCTTTCCATCCCTTTTTCTCAGGAGTTCTTAATCCCCTGTTGAGCCTGCTTCTCAGTGCATCTTTTGACAATCCTTTTACAAGTTCACCATTTTCTGCAACGGAAATACTACCAGTTTCTTCAGATACAATAACACTAATTACATCTGCTTGCTCGGAAATTCCAAGTCCGGCTCGGTGTCTCATTCCTAAAGTATCACCCTTAATTTCGGTTGATTGTGATAGAGGCAGTGTACATCGTGCTGCTTCAATAAAATTTTTGTTAACAATAACGGCTCCATCGTGTAGTGGTGAACGCGGATAAAATATTGATGTAAGAAGAGAAGCACTTAATCTTGCATTTAATTGTTCCCCAGTTTCAGCAAAACCTCTGATACCGGACGATTTAATCAATACAATTAAAGCTCCGTGTTGATGTTGTGATAATTGAAATGCAGCATCTGCAATTACATCAGATACTTCATGTGATTCGGTTTTTGCAAAAACTCTAAAGAAACGGTTTCGAGCCAATAAAACTAGTAGTCTTCTAATTTCTGGTTGGAATAATATAACAAAAACGATTACCCAAATATCTGTTATTAAAGTAAGTAATTTACTTACAGCCCTAAAATTTAATAATTGTGAAATAAACGATACTATAATTATAACAAGAAGACCAATTACTATTTGAGCAGCAACTGTACCGCGAAGAGTTGTATACAATTTGTAAAAAATAAACGAGACTATCGCAATATCAATTACGTCTGAAAGCGTTATTGTAAGAAAACCTATTTTAAAAAGATCAATCATTTAATATTAGATAATGTGTTTAACTAATTTAACTATTTGATTACAATATTTTACATTATGAGTACGAATTATTCTAGCTGATTTTAAAATAGAAACAGTCTCTAAAATGACAGTTCCAATTTCTCTTTGATCAAAGTCTACGTTTAATGTTTTTCCAATAAAGGATTTTTTTGATAAACCAATCATAATCGGATACCCAAGTGATTGAAAGTATTCTAGGTTTTTTAAAAGAGTAAAATTATCTTCAACGCTTTTTCCAAAACCAATACCAGGATCTACTATAATATTCTCAATTCCGTCTTGTTTTGATTTTATACTCTGCACTAGCAAGAAATCATAAACCTCTTTAACAACATCTAAATACTCAGGATTTTCTTGCATTGATTTAGGTTTACCTTTTATGTGCATAATTACAACAGAAGCATTAAACTCTTTTGCAGTACCCAACATCTTTTCATCAAATGTTAAACCGCTAATATCATTAATAATTTGTGCGCCTGAATCCAATGCTTGCTTAGCTACCTCACTTTTTGTTGTATCTATAGAAATGATAGCATCTTTTCTAGAACCCATAATATTTTTGATTACCGGAATCGTTCGCTTCAATTCTTCACTAACGGACACAGGATCTGAACCAGGGCGAGTAGATTCGCCCCCAATATCAATTATATCAGCGCCATCTTCAATCAACTGTAATGCATGATCAACAGCCTTGTTCAGAGAAAAATATTTTCCCCCATCAGAAAATGAATCAGGTGTTACATTAACTACACCCATTATTTTGGGTGAATTAAAATTTAATTCTTTATTCCTAAATCTGTATGGGGTATAAATCATTCAATCATTTTAAAATTAAGTTAAATAAAAAAAGCGGTTTTAAGCCGCTTCTAATTAAATATAATTACTTCTCATCATGAGGATATTAAATTCTTTAACTCTGCTGTTGCAGCCGAGATGTTGTTTGAATGAAAGATGGACGAACCTGCCACAAAAACATCGCAGCCAGCTTTAGATATATTCTGAATTGTATGTTTATTTATTCCACCATCAACTTCGATTAAGAAATCAGCATTAAAATATTTTCTTAACTCAACTGCTTCTTTAATCCTGCGTTCTGAGTTTGATATAAAATTTTGTCCGCCAAAACCAGGATTTACAGTCATAATTAAAAGTAGATCAATATATTCAGCAATATCTTTCAAGGATGCAACCGGAGTTGAAGGGTTTATCACAACACCAGCCCTTGCTCCCAATTCTTTTATGCGATTAATAGTTCGGTTAAGGTGAACAACCTCTTCAAAATGAACTGAAATTAAATCTGCACCTGCATTGCGGAAATCTTCCAGGTAATTATCTGGATTTTTAATCATCAAATGAACATCAAGCGGAAGCTTGGTGCATTTTTTTGCAGCTGCAACGATTACAGGACCAAAAGTAATATTTGGAACAAAGTGTCCATCCATAATATCACAATGTATCCAATCAGCTCCGCTCATTTCAACTAATCTAATCTGCTGAGCAAGATTAGAAAGATCAGCGGATAATATGGATGGGGCCAACAATTTCATCTAATTCTCCTCCGGAAATTCTGCTCGTTCCTGAATGTTGCCTTCTTTAGTAATGAAAAGATCTATAGAATCGCCGGTATTTAATTTATTACCTGGGGCAGGATATTGATCAAGAACAGTATTAGGTAATAAAGTACTGGAAAATTGATAGTTAACTTTTCCAACCGTTAAACTACTATCAGAAATAATTCTTGTAGCTTCAGTCAATGATTTACCGATTAAATCCGGTACTATGATTTCACCCTCACCTTTGCCTATACTAACCGAAATACCAACACTCTGTCCTTTTCTAAGTCTTGTTCCTTCAGCAAATTGCTGATCAAAGACCATGTCTTTTGGCTGAGTTGATGCTAATTCCTCGATAGAACCAAGTTTTAATCCTATTCTTTCTAAGGATAGTCGCGCATCCCTAACAGATTTTCCTTTTAGTAAGGGAACTGAAATAATTTGCTCTCCCCCGCTAATAAACAAATAAATTGTTCTTCCCTCTTTTACAAGTTTACCGGATTCAGGTTTTTGTAAAAATACCCTACCGGGTGGAAGTGAAACTCCAAATGAAGTATCAGCAATTGATGGCTGAAAATCAGCATCTTCGAGGGTTTTAAAAGCTTCTTCCTCAGTCATACCAACAACGCTGGGTACGTTTAATTCTGAACCACTTACATAAAGTGGTAATAATATAAAATCAGCAATAAGTATGATTGAAATAAGCACAACTAGCGCAATAAGAAGTTTTTTTACTAATGGATATTCGAGTAGTTTTTTCATTGGTTCAAATATATCATTAACCAAAATTTTTAACAAACTTCATTCTTATAAGATTACCTAACATTTATTATTAATATATTTACATTAGATATTGTTTTAAGATTTATTATATGTATAAAAGCTATTTTTATTTAAACAGATTAACGATTGAATTAAACTCAATTCTTGTAAATAAAAAAATCGTCAGTATTTTTTCACAGGAAAAAGATCGTTTGATTATTCAATTAGATGACACGGATCCGCTCTATATCGAGGTCTCCGTAAATCATTCTGATCCTTTTATTAATATTAAGAATAAATTCTCTAGAGCAAAAAAAAATACTGTTGATTTATTCAGCGGTCTAATCGATAAAACTATTACTAATGTACAAATTGCATCAAAAGATAGAATTATAAAAATTTTAACAAACGACGGAGAGATATATTTTGCAATTCGCGGTAAATACACAAATCTTTTCTTTAATTCAGCCAGCTTAATTTCCTTTAAAGATGAAACTGAAGAAAATCTTAATAAATTTAAACTTGAATTTGATAGTACTTTTTTTCAAAATCAATTTAATATACCAAGTCTGGAAATAGTAGAAAGTAAATCAATTGAAAATATCAGAAAACAATACCAGTTCATTGGTCGCGAAATTGAAAATGAAGTAAAGGCCAGAAGAACAAACCAGAAAAAAGATTCAGAATTACTTTTCAATGTATTACAAGATATTTCTATTGAAAACCCCGCTGTTTATTCGGATGAAAAAACCGGTGAAGTACAAATTGCATTTAATTCTTTATATATATTTTCAATGTTTGAAAAAGAACTGTTTGAAAATATAACAACTGCATTTAATCAATTCTTAATAAAAAGATATCAGTACGAAGAAAAAAAAGAAAAAGTAAAAAAAATTAATTTATTTTTGGAACGAGAATTAAAGAAATGCACATCAAGATTAAATAATTTAATTACAGTTGTTGAGAGAGGGCCACAAGATAAAGAGTATTCAAAAATTGCAAATCTTTTATTAATAAACCTAAATAATATTCAAGCTGGCTTATCTGAAATCGAAATCGATGATATTTATAATTCTGGTTGTAAATTAATTGTAAAATTGGACAATAAATTATCAATAAAGAAAAATGCTGATAGATATTTTGAGAAAGCAAGAGATAGTAAGATTGCATTTGAAAAATCATCTGCTTTATATTTAAGCACCATTAAAGAGTTTGATAAACTTAAAGAGTATGAAAAACGATTAGAAAATAATTTGACTATAGAGGATATGAATAGAATTATGAAAGATTTGAAAATTAAGGACGAAAATAAAATAATTTTTAATGATGATTTAGCAGGTAAATTCAAGCACTACATTCTTGATAATAAATATCATGTTTATGTAGGTAAAGACTCTCTAAACAATGATTTGCTTACCACTAAATTTGCAAAACAAAATGATTTTTGGTTCCATGCCAGATCGGTTTCTGGTTCGCACGTTGTTCTTCGAGTTGACAACACAAAAGAAGCAGTTCCCAAGAACATACTTAAAAAAGCTGCATCACTTGCAGCATATCACAGTAAAGCTAAAACTGCAGGATTAGTTCCTGTTTCTTATACTTTTAAAAAATATGTTTCTAAGCGCAAGGGCATGCCTGCCGGACAAGTCTCCTTACTTAAGGAGGATGTATTATTAGTAAAGCCGGAAATACCAAGTGATACAGAATACTTAGTATAGTAAATTTTAAAGCGTGCATTTTGTCTTTATTAATAAATATTCTATATTTTATCAACATATCTAAGGAATTAAGGGAAATCCTAAATATTAGCGGTCTTTAATTAGTACAATAATTCAATAACAAATGAGGAAAAAATGAAAAAACTTGTCTATTTGTTTGTAGTCGTAGGCTTAGTTGCGATGAGTCAACAAAACTATGCACAGTTTAAGGATTGGGGAACAAAGTTCGGTGTTAGAGGAAGTATAATATTTCCAGAAAACGAATTTGCGAATTTAGGAATTAGTGGTAATGATAATACATCATTTGACTGGTTCAAAGCATCTTGGTTAGGTGAAGCATTTTTTGGTTTTGAACTAACAAAAAGTTTAGAATTATCAATTAATGCAGGTTACGGTAAATATGCTGGAGTAGCAATGTTTGCTGAAGGAACCGATGTCGGAGAGAGTTACGAAACCACAATTATTCCAATTCATTTAAGATTTAAAGTTGCACCTTTTGATCTTAAAGGCTGGAATCCGTATTTCTATGTTGGTGGCGGCGTTATGAATTTTGCTGTAGATACTAAACCGGCTGGCGTTGGCGGAAAACCAACTGAAGAAGATGGTTGGGTAGCTATAGTTCCTGCTGGTATTGGTGCTGAATTTGCACTTGGCGAAAGAGTATTATTAGACTTTGCTCTTGGCGGAGCTTTATCTTCAACTTATGATCTTGATTCATATAGATCCGGTCCAGACGATATTTGGGATGCTTATTTGAACGCATCTTTAGGTTTAACTTTTACGGGTGAAAACTGCAAAGCTGATAAAGATATGGATGGGTTAGGAAAATGTGACGAACAAAAAATCGGTACAGATCCTATGAATGCCGATACAGACGGTGACGGATTAAATGATGGTGAAGAATATCTTACACTAAAAACTGATCCATTAAATGCTGACACAGATGGTGATGGTTTAGGTGATGCTGAGGAAGTAAAGAGTACAAAAACTAATCCTCTTATTGTTGATACTGATGGCGATGGCTTAGGTGATGGCGAAGAGGTTATGAAATACAAAACTGATCCTTTAGTAAAAGATACAGATAAAGATGGCTTAAGCGACTATGATGAAGTTATGAAATATAAAACTGATCCATTAAAAGCTGATACTGATAAAGATGGCTTAACTGATGGTGACGAAGTTATGAAATACAAAACTGATCCACTAAAAGCTGATACTGATGGTGACGGTTTATCGGATTCGGAAGAAGTTTTAAAATACAAAACCAATCCGTTAGTAAAAGATACTGATGATGGTAGTGTTGATGATTATACTGAAGTTAAACGCGGTACAGATCCATTAAATGCTGAAGATGATGTAGTTAAAATTGGCGTTCCTATTGTTCTAGAAGGAATTATGTTTGATGTCAATAAAGCTACAATCAGACCGGAATCAGAAGATAAATTAATGAAAGCTTTAAAAACACTTACTACCTATCAAGATATTTCCGTTGAAATAAGCGGTCATACTGATAGCGACGGTAGCAATAAAGCAAATCAGAAACTTTCTGAAGCTAGAGCTGAATCAGTTAAAGCTTGGTTAGTTAGCAAGGGTATTGATGCTAGTAGAATTGAAACCAAAGGCTATGGCGAAGATAAACCTATTGCTGACAATAAGACTAAAGAAGGTAAACAGAAGAACAGAAGAATTGAGTTTACAAGAACTAAATAATTCTTATCTTAATTAGTATTAAGGGTGTCTTTCGAGACACCCTTTTTTTATGCTTACTAATTGCATAATATAAAATTGAAGGCTAGTTTAAATTAAAGTATTTGGGTCGCGATTTTTATTACAACCTGATACTGAAATAATTTTTTAAGCAGTAGTTTGATGTAGAAATGAAATTACTTTATAATCCAATCGGAAGTTTTATAGTAAATATTGTCCCGGTATCTATATTTGAATTAAAAGTTACACAACCATTTAAGTATTGTTCTACTAATAGTTTAACACTGTATGTTCCAATCCCCCTTCCAGATTTTGATTTTGTACTAAAGGAACGCTGAAATATCTGAAGCTGAATATTGTCAGGTATTACTTTATCGTTAAATACCGAAAATTTAATAAAACCCTCTTCTTTTTCTGAAAATACTTTAACATTCCCATTTAAATCTGTAGCCTCTAAAGCATTTTTTATCAGATTGCCAAGACTTCTTACAAGCAAAACTACATCTGTTTTTATCGAATAGTCATTTTTATCAAAAGTGCAGGAATAATGTTTACCGGTACTTAATTTGTGATCTCTATAAATATTAAATGCATTACTTAAGATTTCATTAACTTTTTTATTCTCTACATTAATTGATAGGGTTCCTTCCTCTGCATTAACAATATCTCTTTGACTCTGTATTTCTTTCACAAGCTGATTTGATGAATCAAACATCATGGATTTAAATTCACTGATCTCATTAATTGAATCTGAATCTTTTATTATTTCTGAGATTCCCAATACTGCCGTTGCAGTATTTAATACATCATGAAAGAATATTCTCTCTAATACTTTTCTTCGTTTCTCATCCTTAATATCTTCAATTACAAAAAATGTAAAATTTTGCTCATCAAGTTGGATAATTGAAGTACTTACACGTAAATCAAGAGCACTTTCTTGATCATCATATTTTGTTGTTATTCTGCATTCACTACTACAGCTTTTTAGATTTTCCCGAGTGTATTTATTGCATTTACCAGCGCCGCATTCTTCACAGAATTTTGAAGTTCCGCATCCTGCAGGCATATCGAACGCATGAATACAATTTACAGCTTCACCTACTCTTCTACCCTCGATCCTGTTGTTCTCATCAGGTGTTAATATACTTTGTGCTATTTTGTTAAATGTTACAATTTGCCTGTTAGAATCAAGTAAGACTGCCGCATTTGGTAGTGCTTCAAAAAAGTTTTCAACTATAGTAAATTTATTTACTATAGCTTTTTGTTTATCTATCTCCGTAATTGTTGAACGGTACGGTGTATCAAAATACGTAAAGACTTGAGTATTCGAATTCATTATAATCCTAAATTGTTATCATAACTGATCGTGATAATTGAAATAGTTTAGAGCAGCACGTCTTGACTCAAATATTGTTAAAACTCTTTCTAATCGTGTGGTTCTGAAAAGTGATGAGAGATAACCTCCCTCTCGAATTACTATAACAAATATTGCTTTTTCATTGAGTGATTTTTTTGTACATACTACCAATGCTCCCATAAAAGATGAATCTATAAAATCACATCTGCTTAAATCGATAATAAATTTTTTATAACCTTTTCTGAGATCAGTGTTAATTTTTTCTCTAAAAACTTCAGTTTCTTTTGATGTTGCCCGGTCAATATTAACAGTTTCAATGCAAATCCCTCCAACTTCTTCATGCACAAAATCATTATAATCAGCAATGTACATCTTTTCCTCTATTTGGGATATTTACTAAAAAATTGCCCCCATTAATAATCGGATAATTAAGAAATATCTTTAATTAAGTAATATTTTATCAGCTTCCAATAGTTGTAATTTTTCTGATAAGATACCTTTTACAAATCCAACTAATTCATTCATTAAAAATGGTTTAGGTAAAAAGTGGGAGCATCCGCGTGATAAAAATTCTGCTTTATCTTCCTCAGCGGCATAAGCTGTCATCGCCACAATTGGAGTATTTTCATAACCACGAATCTTTCTAATTATCTGAGTTGCAGTAATGCCATCCATATCTTTACCAAGATTTATGTCCATTAGAATGATATCAAATTTATTTTCGCTTGCTAATTTTATTGCCTGCTCACCAGTTTTTGCACTTTCAATTTCAAAAAGATTATTAAGACACTTTCTTATAAATACTTTGTTTATTTCATCATCTTCAACAACTAATACTTTTTTGCCCTGAAAATTAGTGGACGTTAATCGATGTTGTTCAGATTTTACTTCACTAATTTTTGATGAGTCTTTTGAATGACTAGTTGTTGATTTCTTCTGTGAATCTAACGGGAAGGTTAAAATAAATTTACTTCCATTACCTGCCACACTTTCCACAGATATTTTAGCATTCATAAGTTCTAAATACTTTTTAGAAATTGTTAACCCAAGACCTGTTCCCTCATAACTTCTTCCTAAGCCTTCACTGGCTTGCCGGAATTCTTCAAATATTATATCAAGTTTATCTTTTTCAATTCCAATTCCGGTATCTATAACTTCAATTACTCCGGTAGTATTTTGAGAATCTGTTTCTTCCTTTTTGTATGTCTTTATTAAAATTGAACCGGAGTCGGTATAAGTAAATGCGTTTTTAACAACCTGAGAGAGAGCTTCACGAAGTAAACGACTGTTCACATTTAATTCCAACTTTTCAGATTCAAATTCAACCTTACATTCGATATTTGATTTTAAGGTACTAGTTTTAAATGATTTTAGAAGATCTCTGCAAATGGGATTAACATCTATAGATTTTAGTTCAATATCTTGTTTTAAAGTTTCAAGTTCAGATAGACTTAAGAGAGATGTTAAAGTGTTTAATAATCTTTTACCCCCTTGTAGTATTGATACTGCCATGTTCTTTTCAGATTCATCATCCAGACTCTCTGCAAGTATATCTGCAAAACCTAATATTCCAACTAATGGTGTTCTAAGTTCGTGACTCATATTGGAGAAGAAAACAGATTTAATTCTATTTATTTCTTCTGCTTTTTCTTTGGCTGCAACTAATTCTTCTAAATATTTTTTTCTTTCAGTTATATCTTCTTTTACTGCAAGATAGTTTGTTATCTCACCTTTTTCATTCACAATTGGAGAAATTGATGCAAGCTCCCAGTACAATTCACCACTTTTCTTTTTATTATGAAATTCCCCTCGCCATTCATTCCCAGATTTTATAGTATTCCAAAGCTCTGTATATTCTTCTTTAGATTTCTCACCAGAGCTAAGTATTTTAGGATTTTTATTCAATAATTCTTCAATCTTATATCCGGTTAATTCAATTCCTTTTGGATTTATATATTGTATATTTCCATCAGTGTCAGTTATAACTATCGTTACCGGACTCTGTTCAACTGCTTTTGAAAGCTGCTTAACTTTATTAAAAGCTATTTTTTGTTCTGTTATATCAATAACATAACTAATTAATTTTTCTATTTCACCTTCATTGTTGAACTGTCCAACTATATTTTCCAGAACTATAATTTCTTTACCATCCCTTCGGACCATTTCCAACTCAAGGTTTTCTAGTTTTTTTTCTTCTTTAATTCTTTGGATTAATTTATTTCTATCAGATGGATTTTTATATAATAAGTCTGCTGAGGTGTTATGAGCTTCTTCTTCACTATTAAACCCAAATATTTGCAAAAATTTAGGATTACATAAAATTATTTTTCCGTCAATTGTAGCTATTACATCACCAGTCAAATCCTCAGTAAAAAGTAATTTGAATTCTTTCTCCCGCTTGGACAACTGCAAAGCTGCTTCCCTTATTTCAGTAATATCCCTTACAAATACCGAAACTCCGGTTACTTCACCATTTTCATCATAAATAGGATTATGCACAACTTCAAAATACCGTTGCATCAAAGAACTTTTACCTGATATTGATACATCAATGATTTGTTCCCCATTTAACGCCATATCAATATTCTCTTTTGATTTTAGCATATCTTCATCAACAGTCTGATAAAGAAAAATACTTTTACCAATTTCAATATCGGCATTGTATAAATTCTTCATAACCGTAGCGTGCGCAGAATTAAAACTTGTATAGCAATAATTTAGATCTAAAGAGAAAATGGCATCGGATGTGCTTTCAATTACACTTTTATGCTTTGCTATTTCAGCGACTAATTTTTTCTTATCGGCTACTTTGTGTGTTACATCTATTACAGTGATTACTCGAGCTATGCCTCCATCATAGTTTATAGATTGAGCACTTAATTTTACTAATATTATTGAGCCGTCTTTTTTTCTGTGACGAATATTTTCACTTGAGTTTAATGCAGCATCGTTTGATTTTAGATTATTATTGAGTATTTCCAGATCCTCTGGTGGTCTGATATCTTTAAGAGTCATTTTCAAAAACTCATCTTCAGAATAACCATATTTATCAATTGCAGCTTCGTTAACCATTAAAAATTTCAGAGAGTCAGGTTCAAAGATGTACATTGGATTAGGATTTTTATCAAACATCTGTTGAAATTTTATTTCATTTAGTTTTGATTCTTCTTTAACATTTTTTAATTCTGATATATCCCTGACCATACTTAGAAGAAACTGAGGTTGTCCTTTATCATTAACTTTTAACCTAGAAACCACTTCAGTCCAGATTATTGTGCTATCTTTTTTTACAAATCTTTTCTCAATTTTTTTGTTGCCACTTGCAGAAGTTGAATAAATATCAAATAGCTCATGATGTTTTGCAATATCTTCCTTGTAAGTTATATCCTTCCATCCGGCATATAATAATTCTTCTTCTGTATAACCAAGCATTTCACAGAATGTATTATTCATTTTTACGCTTCCGTCAATTTCCGTTATACAGATTCCAAATGGAGAACTATCAAATATCATCTGATATTTCTCAAACATTGAATTTAGTTTTAGATTAGACATTGGCTGACCTTTTTCTATCATTTAATAATAGGTAATCAGTATCATTTTCTGGATCTGGTTTTATTAGATTTGAACAGATTGCATAGACTTTTTCAAATTCAGCAGATTTGTCCAGGAAGTAATCGGCGCCTAAGGATGAGGTAAGATCCCGAAAATATGATTGGTTATAATTTGTAAGGACTATAATAATTGTTTTATCATTTATTTGTCTTATGTTTCTAAGTACATCAAGACCGCTCATTTTAGGAATCATTAAATCAAGGACTACTATATCAGGGTTTTTATTTTTAAATTCACTCATTGCCTCCAGCCCATCTTCAACAACTGATACAATTTCAAGGCCTTCAATATCACTTAGTAATTTGTATAATCCTTGATTAATCACGGTTGAATCATCAACAATCATTACTTTCATTTTAGTCCTTTGTATTTGTATTACTATTCTGCGGAAAGTTTATAAATTAAAGGTAAATAAATAATAGTTTGAGTTGCCGTTTATTAGTAGTAATTCAATGTGGGTTATGTAGTTTTTTGTACTACAATTAAGGAATTAAGGAATTAAGGAGATGACATCTTTGCTTTGAAGATGTCATCTCTAGTTATTAAGCAGTAAAATAAAAAGATAACATCTTTAGGAAAAGATGTCATCTTAATTGTTTGAAAATGTCATCTCTCGTTTTAATGATAAAAGATGACATCTTTGCTTTGAAGATGTCATCTTTAGTTATCAAGCACTAAAATAAAAAGATAACATCTTAATTGTTTGAAGATGTCATCTCTAGTTATTAAGCACTAAAATAGAAAGATAACATCTTTAGGAAAAGATGTCATCTTAATTGTTTGAAGATGTCTATCTCTCTAGTTATTAAGCACTAAAATAGAAAGATAACATCTTTAGGCCAAAAGATGTCATCTTAATTGTTTGAAGATGTCATCTCTCGTTATTAAGCGCTAAAATAAAAAGATAACATCTTTAGGAAAAGATGTCATCTTAATTGTTTGAAGATGTCATCTCTAGTTATTAAGCACTAAAATAGAAAGATAACATCTTTAGGAAAAGATGTCATCTTAATTGTTTGAAGATGTCATCTCTAGTTATTAAGCACTAAAATAGAAAGATAACATCTTTAGGAAAAGATGTCATCTTAATTGTTTGAAGATGTCATCTCTAGTTATTAAGCACTAAAATAGAAAGATAACATCTTTAGTCCGCCTGTGAAAAAGATGTCATCTTAATTGTTTGAAGATGTCATCTCTAGTTATTAAGCACTAAAATAGAAAGATAACATCTTTAGGAAAAGATGTCATCTTAATTGTTTGAAGATGTCATCTTTATATTCTATAAATCGTCTTCAATCATAAAATTATCATCAATAGTATTTCTCTTAAATTCTCTGTGATAATTTATAAATATTTCTTTACTTCCAAACCAATTAATCACTTCATCTCTGCAAAGTCTGGTCTCTTTTTCAACAGACAATAGATGGAAAGAACTAAATTTATAATTGGTTAAATCTTTTACAATTTTGTGATGTACTGGATTTGAGTGAATGTAGTAAATTGCAGAATAAAAATATCTAGAATCTTCGATCATTTTTCTTTTAAACCCCCGCTGAAATAAACTTCCCTTCCTTTGTTCTTGTTTATTTACTGACATAGAATATGAAATGAAAAATTTTCTAAAAGCTTCTGCTATCGTCTCTGGATCATCGCATTTTATTCTTATTAGCATATGAAAATGATTTGGTAATAAACAGAATGCAAATGTATCTGCAAATTCTGAAATGTATTTTTCATATTGATTTAAGAAATATAAATAGTTTTCATTTTTATAAAATATTTTTTCTTTACCATTCCCACGATTGTAAATATGGTAAACATTGTCCTTGTATAGAGGTATGTAATAGTCTGTTTTACTCATATTATTTGTATTATTTAGAGATGACATCTTTGCTTTGAAGATGTCATCTCTTGTTATTAAGCACTAAAATAAAAAGATAACATCTTTAGGAAAAGATGTCATCTTAATTGTTTGAAGATGTCATCTCTAGTTATTAAGCACTAAAATAGAAAGATAACATCTTTAGGAAAAGATGTCATCTTAATTGTTTGAAGATGTCATCTCTAGTTATTAAGCACTAAAATAGAAAGATAACATCTTTAGGAAAAGATGTCATCTTAATTGTTTGAAGATGTCATCTTTAGTTATTAAGCACAAAATAGAAAGATAACATCTTTAGGGTCATCTTGACATTGAAATTAATCTATCAAATCGTGTTTTACACAATACTGAATTAGCTCAGAGTTGTTTTTCAATTTCATTTTTTCAAGAATCCGGGCACGGTATGTACTTATAGTTGTTACACCAAGATGTAATGTTTCGGCAATTTCGTTATTTGTTTTTGCTTTACCAATTAAAACAAGGACCTCAAATTCGCGTTCAGAAAGTAAATCATGTAAGTTTTCAGGGTCTTTTCCAGATAAATCAGAGACTAGAATTTCTGCGAGCTTACTGCTAACATACGTTTTACCTTTAATTACTCTTCTGATGGCTGGAACAAGAAGATCCGGAGCGCTTTCTTTATGAATATAACCCAATGCACCCATTTTGATAACCCTTTTTGCATATGATTCTTCAGGTAAAGCACTTAGAACTAATATGGGTAAATGTGGATATTGATTTTTTAAATCAACAAGTAAATCAAGACCGCTCTTGCCGGGCATAGTTATATCAAGAAGCAGAACATCTACATTTTGTTCAATTAAAGTTTTAAGCACTTCATCACTATTGGCAGCTTCAAAAACAGTTTTCATATCTTTTTCATCCTGTACAATCTGTTTAAGCCCCCTTCTAACAATAGGATGATCGTCTGCTATTAAGATTTTAATCATTTAGTTTACCGTTTTTGGAATAATTAATGTTAACAAAGTGCCGCCTTTAAGTGTATTTTCCAATGTCAGTTTTCCGTTAAACTGTAAAGTTCTTTCCCTCATTCCAATAACACCCAATGATTTAATATTAGAAATATCTGCTTCCTTAATTCCTACTCCATTGTCATAAATTTGCAGTTCAAAATGATCATCATTTTCATTAATATTAACTAAAACTTTAGTTGCCTGCGCATGCCGTATTATATTTGTAAATGCTTCCTGAACTATTCTAAAAATGGAAGAATTTATCTGAATACCCAAATCAATTTTAACTACATTTAATTTCAACTCGCAATTAATTTCTGTTAATTTTTGAATTTCCTCCATCTGCCATTCGATAGCAGGAATCAATCCAAGGTAATCCAGAACATTAGGTCTTAATTCTGCAGAAATCTTTCTTACATTATTTATCATTTCATCAATAAGATCTAGCATTGAATTTGATTTTTCTAAAAGATCGTCAGGATTTGAAAATCTTTCTTTTTTAATTTTTTTTGCAAAATAAGCTATCTCCATTTTTAAACCTGTAAGATTCTGTCCTAGATGGTCATGTAGTTCTCTGGAAAGATTTATTCTTTCTTCTTCTTTTACCTTCTCTAATCTTGCAGTAAGAGCTCTAAGTTTATTTTCACTTTCTAATAAATTTGATTCAGCAATTTTTCGTTCTGTAATATCTCTAAACACTGTTAATAATAATTTTGGCTGATCTTGAATTTCCAGAAATTTATTGGAAAGTTCCAGAAATATTTTTTTTCCATTCCAAAGTGTAACACTGGTTTCCAAATGTTCTGGAATATTTGCACTGACATGAATCTTTCACGATGTTTATTTAATATATCATCAGATCTGTTCTTCCTCATAAACAGATGCCATAGGTTTCATTTCAACTTCGTCTAAAGGTTTATCTACCAGTTTGCAATATGCATTGTTAACAAGTATTACTAATACCCGTCCTCATTCGTAATACGCATTCCATCTGTACTATTTTCCCATACAGATCTGAATTTAAGTTCACTTAATTTTACTTTTTCTTCAGCTTGTTTGTTTTCTGTAATATCCCGATAAATAGTATAAAGTAAGATTTTTCCAGCTACTTTAATGCTCTGAACGCTAACATAAATATCTCTTATATCCCCATCCTTAGTTCTATGCTTTGTGTAAAAATCATCTTTACCCTCAGTTAATATTCTATTAATACGTTATTTAGTTTCTTCTAAATTTTCAATTATTTCATAATCGCTTATTTTTTTATTAGCAAATTCGCTTCTGGTATAACCAAGCTGTAAATGTGCTAAATCATTAAAATCAAAAGGCAGCATTATTTCAGGGTCTATTATAACAACTCCATAAGGCGATTGTTCAAATAGTTTTCGATAACGTTCCTCTGTTTCGGCTAATAATATTTCAGCTTGTTTGCGTTCTGTAATATCTGTATAAGAAGTAAGCAAATGATTGACTGATCCATCTAGATTTCTTTGAACAGTCGTTGAAATAGTTGCATAGATTATTTTTCCATCTTTCCTGATGAATCTTTTATCAAGAGAATAAGTATCTAATTCCTTTTCAATCGCCTTGTTAAATAGTTTAATGTTTTCTGCTATATCGTCCTGATGTGTCAGAACATCCCAGGTAACATTTAGAAGCTCCTCTTTCGGGTATCCCATCATATCGCAAAGTTTTTGATTTACTTCAATCCAAGTTTTATCAGGTGCAGTAACACTTAATCCAACAGAACTGGAGTCAAAATAAGCTTTAAATTCTTCTCTACTTAATCTTAGTTCTTCTTCAACAACTTTTCTTTCAGTAATATCTCTAGCAACATTTCTGTATTCTAAGACTTTTCCATTTTTATCATACACAATATGTGTTATTTGACCTGCCCAAATAATTTTTCCATCTTTTGATCTCACCCTAAATTCAAAATTAGTGTTTATTACTTTGTTTTTAGTTTGCTCCAAATAATAATTTAATACATTTCTCCTATCATCGGGCGAAATAAATTTTAGAAATGTTTTACCCAATACTTCTTCAGCGGTAAAACCGGTAAGTAAAAAAATATTAGGACTTATATAAGTAAGCATTCCATTCTTATCAGTAGAATAAAATACCTCGTTTATACTTTCTACAAGATTTCTAAATTTTTCTTCACTTTTTCTTAATTCGTTTTCAGCTTCTTTACGTTCAGTAATATCGCGTGCAATTCCTAACACACCTACTATTTTTCCTTCCGCATCATACATAGGAGTTTTAATAGTTTCATGAAGCGCAGTGTGTCCATCTTCTGCAAATGTTAACCACTCCTCATTCATTGTTGGTGTATCGGCGGCTAAACTATTTTTATCTTTTTCCCGAAAGAAGTCAGCTTGTTCTGGATCCACAAAATCATAATCAGTCTTTCCGATTATTTTAGATTCAGGTGCTCCGTAAAATTTTTCAAATGAATTATTACAACTTAAGTAAACACCATTTACATCTTTAAGCCATACTAAATCCGGAATTGTATGTAGAAGTGTAGCTAGTTTATTTTCACTATTTTGCAAATCAATTTCAGCTTTTCTTCTTTCAGTAATATCTCTGAAGTTTATAACTATACCCTCAACATTAGGATCTTGCAACAAATTGGTAAATGTACTTTCTATCCAAATCCAATCTCCATTTTTATTTTTAAATCTATATTGCAATGTAGGAGTGTAGTTCGGGTTTTGTATAAGTTTATCAAGTTCCGTAAGTACAATAGGCAAATCCTCCGGATGTGTTAATGATACGGGATTACCTGTGATATCCTCTGAATCATGGTACCCAAACATTCTTTTTCCTGCTGAACTTATGTAGATAAAATTGCTATCCTTGTCTATAATTACTACTCCGTCGGAAGATTTTTCAATCAACGCCCGATAATGGGCACTAATCTTTTTAATTTGTTTCTGTGCTTGCAAATCTCTGCAGTAATATCAGCTTCCAATACTTGCACTGCCAATTATTTTTCCGTCTGAATCGCGTAGAACAGTGTTATTCCATTCAATAATTCTTCTTTCACCATTTCGTGTTATAATTTCATTTTCGTAAAACAGCGGAAAATCTTTAGAATGAATCGAATTATTAAAAACTTCAATAACTTCATCAATTACTTCTTCCGGTAGGAATTTTTTGAACCAATTTTTTCCGATAACCTCTTCATATTTCCAGCCGGTTAATTCAAGTAAATAATCATTGCAGAATGTAATATTTCCATCAAGATCTAAAGTAACGGCAAGTAAGTTGAACAGTAGAAATTAATTCCCTAAATCGTTTTTCTGATTCAACAAAAGCCTTTTGAGCTTGTTTGCGTTCTTCAATTTCAGTTTTCAAATCTGAAAGAAGATTTAAAGATGCAGTATGACTATTCTTTAAATAACTATTAATATTTTTTAGTTCTTCATTCTGTTCTTCAATTTTTTTATTTAATTGTTTAATTCAGTTTCTCTTTGTCTTTAGTTTGAATAAGGTATTTATATGTCTAAATGCAGCATCTACACGTGCAACTAATTCTTTGTTCTGGAATGGCTTTAAAATAACCGTCAGCACCGGCTTCCAATCCTTTTAATTTGTAATTTCAGCAGCTGTATACAGAACCCGTTATTAAATATTATATAAATGTCGGCTAAATTCAGGATTGCTTTTTATTTTTTTTAATATCTCTAATCCGTTCATATCGGGCAACATCATATCAAGTAAAATTAGGTTTGGCGGCTCATTAATAAGCTTTTTAAATCCTTCCAGACCAGTTGTTGCAATTGATACTTGATAGCCTGCTTTGCTCAGCACTTTTGAATAAATGCTTTAAAATTTCTTCATCATCATCAATAATTAAAATTTTTTCTTGATTCATTTTATTATCAACTTAAGTTAATTAATAATCTATTTTTATATGAATTATTATTAAAACTCTAAAGTAAACTATCATTTTTACTTCATCATCATTTTACCCTGCAATCGGAAGTGAAAAAGAAAAAGTGGAACCTTTATTTATTTCACTTTCAACCCAAATGTTCCGTTATGTCCTTCAACAATTTTTTTACAGATGGATAAACCTAGACCTGTACTTTTTTCGCCAGCTGTACCCTTGGATGCTGCTTTATTAAAAGGAGCAAATATTTCCTGTAAGTCTGTACCTAAAATACCGGTACCTGAATCTTTAATCGAAATTATCACAAATTCATTTTCTAAATTAACGCTTAGTGTTATTTCAGAATTCGGATGCGAAAACTTAACTGCGTTTGTAAGCAGATTATTAATTACCTGCGTTATTTTCTGAAAATCAATTAATACCATCAAGGAACTGATTTCACTTTTAAGATTAATCTGAATATTTTTTTTCTTAGCTAGTATGTTGTTCAATTTTATTATTTCCTGAATAAAAGGAATTATATCAATGCTCTTTTTTTTGAGATTCAGATTACCGGATTCGATTTTAGAAACGTCCAGCAGATCCTCTACCAATGAGAGCATAAAAAAAGATGATTTTTAAATTGATTTCAAAAAATCAGTTTCTTCATCCGGAATTTTATTTTTTAATTCTTCAATTAAATATTCACTCTGTGAGAGTATTGCAGCTAATGGATTTCTTAAATCGTGTGCCGCCATACCGAGAAACTGGTTTTTTAATCGGTTTAATTTAGCAAGCTCCATGTTTTTCTTGGAAAGCTCCCTTTGCAGATTTACAAGTTCATTGTTAAGCTTGGAAAGTTCATCGTATGTTTCTCCTTCTTGTATTGTAATTGAAGGATTAATAAATTTTGCTTTTACAATGCTTCGTATATAATTAGTCTGTTCGTTATTAATCCTCATTAATTCCTGATAGAGAAAAGGAATATCTTCATTGGTTTCTAATCCAAAAATAAAATATCTATCATCAAATTTTGATCCTGAGAAAATCAGCGGAACAATTGTTTCTTTAAATTGAAAATTAATAGTCCAGTTAAAAACCGCTCCATCAGCAGTTAATTTTTCTAAAAAACTTTTAGTCTTTATCTTCTCATCGGAAATAACCAGATCGCTGAATTATTTAGAGATAAAAGAATCAGAATCATCCTTAAAAGTGTTGAAGGGAATATCTTCAACATTAAATTCTTTATCACAAACAAATATTAAACCTTTAATCATTAAAAAATCCTAATTAGAATTAACCAATAAATTTGCTTTTTTTACAGCTTCTTCTGCAGTATGTGCAAATACGTCAGCGTTTACTTTTTGCCACAACTCAGGATTATCATTAAACGGTTTGCCGCCAACCATTATTTTAATTGAATCAGAAGGAATATTATTTCTTACATCATTAATTAATTTCTGAACTTTTGAAATATGAATTGGTATGGTTGCAGATATTGCAAGCAAATCCGCCCCGGTAGCTTTAATCATATCAATTACGCTGTTATGCGGAGTGTTTGCACCCAGATAATAAGTATCCCATCCTTCAAGTTCAAAAAAATCTGATACCATCCTTATACCTAATTCGTGAAGTTCTCCGGAAACACTGGTAGCAATTAATTTCTTTCCTATTTTTTCACTGCTGAAAATGTATTCATAAAGCTGAGACATTATTGATTGTGTGGATGCAGTGCAGTAATGTTCCATTGCTACATTTATTTTATTTGATTGCCAGAGTCTTCCTACTTCATATTGAGAATTTTGAAAAACGTGCAGATAAATGTCTTTTATAGAAACTCCGGTTGTGAGAGCATCTTTTATTAGCTTTGCTGCAAGATGTCTGTCTTTTCTAAGCAGCGCGTTTAAATATTGCTGTGATAGCACGCCTAATTTTGAATTCTCGACTAAAAATGAATTTGATTCTACCGGATATTTATCAAACTGGGCAAGAATAAGGTTTAATACATCAACAGGATTATTTTCAGTAGTTTGCATTAGTTTTTCTTTTAGTACATCACGCATTATCTCAAATCCTCTTACAATCCATTTTAGAGGAAGTTTAATGCTGTTAAAATACATCTTGCACCAGATTACATAATCTACAAACAGTTTTGGTTCTTTTGCATTATAAGCTTCTGAAAGATATGAAAGATGAAAAAGTATATCGTTCATAATATTCTTTTTTCCTTCTTCTCCATACTTATCAAATAATGCAGGATCATCATCATAAATTCTCTTATAAATTAATTCTGCCAAATCTTTTTTTGTAAGATTGGTTAAACCAATAAATATTTTGCCGCCAGAATTTAAATCAATCATATTTTTCCTTTTATGTGCTATTCTTTATAGAATAACTAAATAAATCGTTTCGTTCATCGTTATAAATTTTAATTCTCAAAATCTACATCGTACTTAGGCTGTTTGCCGGTTTTAACAAATAAATCGTTAATCTCTTTTTTAAGTTCAACCATTTTTAATTCTCTACCAACCATAAGCGTATTAAATTTTTGAAGCTCATTCATCTTTTCTTTTAATTGTTCTTCTGCAAGTTTGCGCTCATTTATATCCCGCGCAAAAGCAGTAAATCCTAAAATATTATCTTTATCATCTTTTATCGGACTGTAATAATATTCTCGCCATACAACTTCACCGGTTTTTGATATTGATTTTTGTTCAGTGTAATATTTTTCACCTTTTAACACACGATCATATCTTGCCTTGCGCTGGCGATGAATTTCTGATTTTTCCCAGGATTCTTCAATAATCACGTCCCCATTATTTACTTGATGCCCTACTATTTCTCGAATTTCTTTTCGATATCTGTTGTTTGAAACAATTAATCGATAATATGTATCAGCTGCAAAAACATAACCATCTGTATTCTCAATTAGTGTTTGCAAATTGCGTTCATTCATCCTCAATGCTTCTTCCGCAAGTTTGCGTTTAGTTATATCCTGCACAGCACCATAAATACCTATCAGTTTTTCTTTTGAGTAATCCCAGACAGGCTGCGCATAAACCTTTACCCAGATAATGTTGCCATTTTTAGATATGGTTCTCAATTCCGTATTAACATTTTCATTTTTTTTAAGTGTATCCATATCCTGCTCATCAATCTTTACATCATCAGGATATAAAGAAGCAAGCCAGCCGCCGTTGGAATTATATTCCTCAAAAGTATAACCGGTTATTTCTTCAAAAGCTCCGGCAACCCAATTAAGTTTAAGCGTACCTTCTTTATCTACATCAGATGAAAACACATAATCAGAAGCTACATTTGTTATTAAACGATACCGTTCTTCACTAGTTTTTGCAGTGCTTGCTCAGCCAATTTGCGTTCTGTAATATCTTTATCAGCACCACGGTAACCAATTAGATTACCATTATCATCAAGCATAGGTATGGCACTTGTTTCCAGATAGACTAAATGACCATCCTTATGAATATTCGGATTATTGAAATCCTTAAAACTTTCCTTTTTAGAAAATACATCTAGTGCAGCGTTTTTTAATTCATCTTTTACTTCTGGTGAAAAGGAATCATAAAAATATTTTTTCCCAATCATTTCTTCAGGTGAATATCCCAAAATTGATTGTTCCATAGGACTTACATAAGTGTACACCCCATTTGCATCAACTTCCCAGATCCATACGCCCGAGCTATCAGTAACCTGTTTAAATCGTTCTTCACTTTTTCTTAATGATTCTTCAGCAATCCTGCGTTCTTCGTTTTCTTTAGCAAGATCCTCAACAAGATTGAGTGTAGCGTTATGATTTAATTTTAGCTGCAGCTCGCTTTCTTTTTCTTTGGTTATATCTTTAGCACCGCCTATTATTAAATTAATTTTTCCATTTTCAATTATCGGTTTTCCAAAATCTCTTAACCATTTTACAGAATTATCTTTGCAGATAATTCTGTACTCGCATTCATCTTCACTTCCGCTTTTTAATTTTTCTTTGCGGAGTTTAGCAATATGTAAATCTTCCGGATGAACAAGTTTTATCCATCCGCCAAGTTTTTCAATTTCAGCAAAGGTAAATCCAGTAATTTTTTCAAATGCGCCTGAAACCCATTCAAATTCTAATTTATTATTTTGGTCAATCTTATATTCATAGGTATAATCGGAAGTAAGCTCGGTAATAACCTGAAATTTATTTTGCAAAAGATGCTTTTCATATTCAAGTTTCTTAAGATCAGAAATATCACTTACAGCAATCCGGCATTCATCGTTGGTACTAACTATCTCCTCAGAGGTTGTAATTTCGAGTAACACATAAATATTGGTATTACCACCACCGTTTAATACTATTTCCAGACTTTCTGTAGATTCGGTAGAAAAAAATCTCCTTAGATATTTAAAAAGATCGTCCTTGTATTCGTTATTTGTAAAAGAGTATAATTTTTTTCCTAAAACTTTTTCTTTAGGCAAACCAAGCAAATTGCAAAAAGTAAGATTTGCATTAGTTATCAGTCCATCGGTATCAATAATCAGATAGCCAACAGGCGCATAATCAAATAAATCAGAAAATCTATTTCTGGATACCTCAAGCTGGTAATTAGCGTCCTTAAGTTCTTCGTTCTGCAGTTCAAGCTCAATGGAATAAACCTGCAGTTCGTGGATAAGTTCTTTTATATCCCTGGTTTTAATTTCAGGAGCATCAAGATTTTTTAGAGCTTCAACAAGGGTTTTCTCTGCCTCGTCTCTCAACTTTGCTCTTTTTTCAATCTGTTTTTTATCTTCTTCCATAAATAACTCCTGTTATTTTCTTAGTACGCCAATCAAACCATCATTTTTTCTGTTTGCGTTCCGCTAATAATTTTTCATACTTTTGTTTAATGGTAATGTGTTCAGTTATATCGCGTTCAGTAGTTGCAATTCCAAGAATTTTACCAGATTCGTCTGTTAACATTGTAGCAGTCACACTTACATCAATGGCCTTCCCATCCTTTGTAACCCGTTTTGCTTCAAAAGATTTAAGATATTTTTTCTTTATGATGCTTTGTATAAACTCTTCCGTATCTTCAGAATTACCACCGGGCATTAATTTTTTTAGATGCAAGCCAACAGCTTTGTTAGTATCGTAGCCATACAGCAATTCAGCTCCTTTGTTCCAAGTGTTTATTATGCCATCCAACCCAAATAATATAACAGCGTCATTGGAATCATTAACCAGAATCTCAAACTGCTTAAGTTTTTCTGTCTGTTTTAAAGCAGAAATATCAATAAATGTAAGAACAACACCATCAATAATATTTTCTGTCGTTCTGTAAGGCAATATTCTTACAGAATACCATTTGTTATTTTTATTTAGAATTTCTTTCTCTTTTCTTATAAGAGTATCCAGAACTTCTTTACAGTCTTCAAAAATATTTTCATAGTTTATGTTTGATGTAATATCACTTATTGGTCTATCTACATCAGATTGAATAAGATTGTATATTTTCTTCATCGCAGGCGTAAATCTTTTAATACGCAGATTATTATCAAGAAATATTGTTTCTATTTCTGTGCTGGAAAGAAGATTGTTAATGTCATCATTCGCTCTGGATAATTCATCAATTTTATTCTGCAGTTCAGAATTGGTTGTTGTAAGCTCTTCATTGGTGGATTGCAATTCCTCTTTTGATGTTTCAAGCTCTTCATTGGTACTTTGCAATTCTTCATTTGTGGATTGGAGTTCTTCATTGGTAGATTTTAATTCTTCGTTGGAGGCTTCAAGCTCTTCTATTGTTGATTGAAGAGCTTCTTTTGCTGATTGAAGCTCTAATTCTAAATTGTTAAGCTCAGCACTATTTTTAGAAGATATTTTTCCTTTATCCGGTAAAACAGGCAAAATATTTTCTTCCTGAAAAATAACCAGTGCCAATAAATTTTCAGCCTGAGGTAAGTTTAAAGGTTTTACTATTACTTTGAGCATTACAGAAGTATTTTTTTCTAACAAAGCAATTTTATCAAGTGTAATTTCCTCAGAGACTTTAAGCATCTTTAGCAAAGCAGAATTTAATTTATTTCGAAGGGTTACATTTTTTATCATCTTTATAATATTAAAATTAGCTTCACCCGCTGGAGGTGATAAATATTTATCAGCAGCACCATGGAAATAAAGCACATTAAAATTCCTGTCTATAATAACTCCCGGAAAGCTGAAAGCTTCTAGTATTATGCTCTCTGTCAATTCCTTTAATGAGTTCGGCTTAGCCATCTTTACATCCTTTGTTTGGTTCGATCGCATCGAATAATTTTTAAAATCTATTGCTTCATAAACACTTAATTTATCAATAGTACTTTCAGATCTTTGAAATATCTTATTTTTAGCATTTACTGTCTTAAACAAATTATTGTGATTTCCTATACTTTCAGAAGGTCCAAGAAATAGAATTCCGTTTTTGTTTAATGCTAAATGAAACAAACAGATTATTTTTTTTTGTAAATGCTGATCCAGATATATCATTACATTTCTGCAGCAGATCATATCGAGTTTAGAAAAAGGCGGATCTTTAATCAGATTATGTTCAGCAAAAATAACGGTGTCTCTTAATTCTTTTTTTATTTTATAATAACTGCCCTCGCTTGTAAAAAATCTTTTTAACCGATTAGCAGAAAGTTTATTCGAAATAGTTTCCGCGTATAAACCCTGCCTCGCAAATTGAATTGATTCTGAATCCAGATCAGTAGCAAATATCTGAAAATTCGGTTCGATACTTTGATTTTGAAATGCTTCAAACATCAGCATCGCAATAGAGTATGCTTCTTCACCGGTGGCACAGCCCGGTATCCAGATTCTTATTTTGAGTATCTTTTCCTTTAGTATTTTTAATCAGAGATGGGTATAATAATATTTTCAAGTACTGCGAATGATTCTGTATCACGGAAAAAGCTCGTAACTGTAATAAGAAATTCCTTTGATAATTTGAAAGATTCAGCTAGCATCATTTTTTAAAAAGCGCAGATAATCTCTAACTTTAACTATTTTACTTGCCATCATCCGTCTGGCTATTCTGCGTTTAATAGTAGTGAGCTTATAGTTTGAAAAGTCATTGCCGGTCTTTGCACGTATGATAGAAAACAATTGGGAATAATTAATCTGGAGTTCATCATCATCGGTCTTTTTTTCATCCAGCATTATTATGGGATGAGTGACGTAGAGAAGAATTTCATCAATCATTTTTTCAGCATCAAGAATAAAATCTACAAGCCCGCTATTGATTGCACTTTGTGGCATCCCATCGTATTTAGCCTGTTCGGTGCTTTGAGCAATCACCAATCCGCCGTTTGCTTTAATGGAATTGATTCCAATTGTACCGTCAGTTCCTGTTCCGGATAGTATAACAGCGATTGCGTGTTCACCTTTTTCTATTGCAGCCGAACACAGAAAATGATCAATGGAAAAGTGCAGCGGTTGTGTTTCCTGATAATCTTCAAGAATAAACCTGCCATTCTGCAATCTTACATATTTGTCAGCCGGATTTAAAAATATTGTGTTCTTCTTTAAAGTGTCGCCATTTTCAATAAGTTTAACTGTAAGGTTGGTATACTTGGCAAGTATAGTACCCATCAGGCTGGGTTTATGCGGGTCTAGATGCTGAATAATTACATAAGACAAAAAATCATTTTTAGGAATTGTTTTTACAAGTTTTTCAAGAGCTTCCAAACCGCCTGCAGAAGCACCTATAGCAGCAAGATAAATAGGATTTATCTTTACCTGTGTTTTCTGTTTTACATTAGCCTTTTTCTTTTTAAGCGGTTTGCTTTTCATAATTCTTTAAATTTTTTAACCCTGCGGATTATATCTTTGGGGCAATCCTAATTTACCACATAAATCGTTAATCTCTTTTTTTAGTTCAACCATTTTATTTTCGCGCCCTACCATAAGCCTGTTAAATCTTTCAAGCTCATCCATTTTTTGTTTTAGTTCTTTTTCGGCTTTAACGCGTTCAGTCAAATCCAATGTAAAACCTGCCAGGTAAGTAGGCTTTCCTTCAATCTTAATAGGAAATTTAATTGTAGTGTAATATCTACCGTCAAACTCTTCATCTACTTTTACCAGTTCACCTTTTTGCAGTATTTTTTTATCATCTTCCACCATACTTTCGGCTAATTCAGAAGGAAATAATTCATTCATGTTTTTACCAAGTATATTTTCTAAAGGCATACTAAGCATTTGCTCATAATTCTTGCTTAATCTTATTGGTCGAATATTCTCATCTTTAAAAAACATATATACAGGGCTGTTCTGCAAGAGTTGTTGAAATATTTCTTCATTCTCTCTAATTTTTTGTTCTGCCAGCTTGCGTTCAGTAATATCCGTTATTACTCCACGAATTCCGATAGGTTTGTTATCCTTAATAATTGGTCTGCTCGAACTTCTGACCCATTTATAATCGCCAGTTTTAGTTTTTACACGATATTCTGTTGGCTCCAAATTACCTGAAATAACTTTTTGAAATTGTTCCTTAACTTTTGGTAGAAATGCCGGGTCAAGAAATTCGCCCATAAAATGTCCTATAATTTCATCCGGTTTGTATCCACCCAATATTTCTATTGCAGGACTGATATACGTAAAATTTGCATTTACATCTGTCGAGAATATTACATCATTAATTTGTTCAACCATATTGCGGAATTTGGTTTCAGATTCTATCAATGCTGTTTCAGCATTCTTCTGTTCTGTTATATCCCTTCCAACTGCAATTATGGATTCAATTTTATTTTCTTTGTTAAGTATTGCATTGTTAGACCAGGCAAGCCATCTCCATCCATTCTCAGTCATTGCTCTTTGTTCGTGATAAGCAGTGTGCGGCGCTTTTTTTAAAGACTCAAGTGATAAACGAGTAAGCTCTCTATCATCCTCGTGCACAAGAGGCATAAAGTTTTTTCCAATTAACTCATCTTCCTTTTTGCCAAACAGTTTACAGTAAGATGGGCTAATAAATAAAAACTCGCCATTTGCGTTTACCTGCACAACAAGATCAGATTGATTCTCTACAAGAATTCGGTATTTAGTTTCGGATTCCTGCAATTTTGATTCAAATTTTTTTCGATCTGTTACATCGCGTACTATGGCCTGAAGAAATTCAGAACCTTCGATGACTATTTTATTTAAACTAACTTCAGCATCGAAAGGAGTTTTATCATATTTGATATGTTGCCATTCAAATAATTGCGGTTCACCAGAATACGCCGCATTAATTTTTTCAGATGCTTTATCCAATGAAGAGCTTCCATCCGGTTGCAGCTGTGGTGAAAATTCTGAAGGAGCATGATTAAGAATTTGCTGGCGGGTACAGCCAAATATTTCTTCAGTTTTAGTATTGCAATCTATAAATGTATTTCCGCTCATCAGAAAAATAGCATCATTAGCATTTTCAAATAAAGACTTGAATTTAAGTTCTGAAGTTTTAAGTTTTTCATTGGATTGTTTGCGATCAGTTATATCTCTAACTATTGACCACATACCATCGGGGTTACCATTTTCATCACGCAATAAATAAGTTCTTAATTCCACTGGAAAAATGGTTCCATCTTTCCTTATATATTCCTTTTCATAAATATCCGAATATCCTTTTACAAGAATCTGCTCTTCAACAATCCTCTGTTCAAATTCAAACCATTTAGAAGGAGTAAGATCATGATAAGTAAGCATTAAAACTTCATCCCTGTTATATCCAAGCATATCAAGAAAACTTTTGTTAACATCTTTAAATTTCCCGGCCATATCAACTTGAGCAAAACAATCCATCATTGATTCGTGAAGAAGACGATAACGAACTTCAGTATTAAAAATCTTTTCTTCTGCCAGCTTCCGATCCGTAATATTGCGAGCAACACCAAAGGTACCAACAATCTTTCCCTTGTTATTTAGTTCTGGGACAACAAAATCTTCCATCCATAAATATTTTCCTGTCTTTTTACTAAGAATTCTATATAGACGTATTCCGGATTTTTTAGTTAAAAAGATTCTCTCTGTTTGTTCGATTAATTGTTGATTATCTTGCGGATGGACTAAACTAAACCACAGATTTTTATCATTGTAAAAATCCTCTGGATTTAGTCCTAATATGTCGTAAGCACGATTACTAACAAAATCAACTTCAGCATCATAAAATATTTTCAGATAGTTGTTTTGTTGAATAGACAATTTCATCAATATTATTTAAAATTAACGTTTTGTTTAGCTTCGGACGCTTTAAGGTTTATTTCTGATTTCTCTTTTTCAAGTTTAATTTTTTTTGCCATAATAATTACTCCAATAAAACTATTATTTTATTTATGCTGCATTCGTTAGCATAAATGTATACTGTCTACTCTATAGAAAAAGCAATGAACTGCAATATTTACTTTATAAAAAATTAAATAATAAAAGATCGATCTGATTTTTTTGGAATAGGATACATTTGGATTTATTTGCAATAAAAGTTTGCTAAAGAAATGTTTGGAATAGCAGAAATAAGTATCAATTACTTGCATAAATAATCTTAAGTAATTTGTTCTGACTAAAATAATAAATTACTGTCTCTTAATCCGGATAGATGAAAATTTATTTTGTCTTGCCTAGATTTTAAACTTTCTCAGCTAAGGCCCCATTTATGGTATTAATTAATTCTTCTTTTGTAAAAGGTTTGGATAAATAACTTGAACAGCCCGAATTCATTATATCTTCTTTATCCTTAGCAAGAGTAAAAGCTGTTACCGCAATAATAGGTATAGTTGAATATTCAGGCATTTCACGAAGAATACTAGTAAGTTCCATTCCATTTAACCCATTTCTTAAACCAATGTCCATCAAAATAATATCAAATTTTTCATCTGCTACTTTTTCAAGTGCGATTGTTGAATTTACCGCAGAAGATATATCAAATAGCTTTCTTAAATAGGTTTGAGTAATTTTTAAATTGATTTCATCATCTTCAACTATCAGCATCTTCTTCCTAGTCTCTCCAACAACTTTATCTTCAGTAATAGGAGTCAATACTTCTGTAATCTATTTCAGGTTTATCTTCATCTTTAACAAGATTTAGATGTAAGCAGAATGTCGTTCCCTGATATAATGTGCTTTCAAAACTAATTTTTCCTCCCATTACTTCTGCAAATTTTTTGGCAAGCGTCAATCCCAACCCTATGCCTGAAACATTGCTAGATTGAGTCTCAGCCTGCCTAAAAGGTTCAAAGATTATTTCTTTTGATTGATCAGAAATCCCGGCCCCGGTATCTTTAATCGAAAGGATATAACTATCATCAGAATATTCATTAAAAATTATAACACTTCCTTTTTCTGTAAACTTAATTGCATTATCTATAAGATTTGAGACTATTTCGTGAATCATTTCTTTATTACCGATTACAAATATTCTATCCAAAATATCTTCTATCACAAAATTAAGTCCCCTATCGTTAGCAAGGTGTTTGTATTGATTGTAGACATTTTTAATAATATAAGAAATATCAATAGGTTCTAGTGCATAATTTTGATTTTCGGATTCAAGACTTGAGAGAGAGAGAATAGATTTTAATGAGCTGTTTAATCGGTCACTTTCTTTGACCAATATCTCACCGAGCTCTTTCATCCTTATATTCTCAGCATCATTAAGAACTGAGTGTGAAGAGCCCATAATGCTTAACAACGGTGTTCTTAATTCATGATTAATTTTTGTAAGAAAATTAGCTTTTAGTCTGTTAGATTCTACAGCATCAGTTTTTGCTTTGATTAATTCATCATGTAAGATTTTTCTGTCTGTAATATCCTCTTTAACCGCTACATAATTAATTATTTCCTTTCTTTCGTTTAACACTGGAGAAATAGAAGCTTGTTCCCAATAGAAACTGCCATCTTTTCTTTTGTTATTAAATTCACCTTGCCAGATTTTACCCGAAGAAATTTTTTCCCATAAATTTTTATAGAATGCTGGATTCTGTTTACCGGATTTAAGTATTCTTGGATTATTTCCTAATAATTCTTCTTTACTGTACCCGGTTGATTTTATAACAGCAGGATTTACAAACTCTATGTTTCCTAATCTGTCTGTAATTACAACAGAGACCGGACTCTGATCAACTGAATGGTATAGTTTCCTAAAATTTATTTCAAACAATTTCATTTTAGTAATATCAGTTAATGTCCCAACATATCCCATCACTTTATCATCCCCGGATGTTATTTTTACAATGCCGGCCAGAACATTTTTTACTACAGATTTTGGATTTAGAATTTGAAGTTCAGATTCAAAATTACTTGAAACAAAAGTAGATCGTTTCCATCTTTGTTCAACTAGATCTTTATCTTGAATTGGCAGACCTTCCCACCATTTTTTTCCGAATGCTATTTCAGGAAAGATACCAGACATTTCAGTCCAATTTTCATTAACATATGTAAGCTCTCCTCTGCTATTAGTTCTAAATATCGCAACCGGAGAGATCTTTGCAAGTGTTTTAAATCGTTGTTCGCTTTCTTTTATTTTAGCTTCTACTTCTTTCCGTTCAGTAATATCCTGGATCACTTCTAGGACAACGTTTTCACTTGAGTCATTTAATTGAATTAGACGGGAGTTTAGCTCAACATTTATAATTTTTCCATTCTTAAGTATGTGAGTAGTTTCAATAGGTTGATTTGATTTTATGATTTCGATCATCTCATAGTCATCATGGGTACTAATTTCATCGGGGTTTAATATGTCAGAGACTTTTAGAGAAAGAAATTCATCTTTGGAATATCCATAATGTTTTAGTGCCGCATTATTAATTTCAAGAATTATTTTAGAATCAAAATTATATAACCACATTGGTAATGGATTATTATCAAATAAATATCGAAGTGATTCTTCATTTTTTCTAAGTGCAAGTTCTGAATTTATTTGATCAGTTACATTTTGCAGCAGTCCAATTATGGCTATAGGATTATTATTAGAATCTTTTTGTGTAATGCTTCGTACCTTAACATAAACAGTCTCTTCTTTATCATTTAAAAATCTAATTGGTGGAGCATCCAGTTCTAAATTTCCTTCAATAAGCTGTTTTAATTTATGTCGTTCTTCAGGATGGATATTTTTTATTAACAGAGATGGATCTTTTAAAACCTGTTCATGTGTTAGACCAATAAGGTTAAATATACTTTTACTTATAAATTGAAATTTACGTTCAGGAATAATGGAGAATATAAAAACCACTTCATCAAGATTATTTACAATCAGATCAAATATTTGCTCATTTTCCTTGATCTGCTTTTCTAACAATTTTCTTTGTGAGATATCTCTGACAATGTTTTGTATATAAGTTTTACCATTTGCAGATATTCTTTTCAAGCTTACTTCAACTTCGAATTCTGTTCTATCTTTCTTTCGATGAGTAGTATCAAATATTAGTCCGTTCAGTTCAAGATTATCAAAGAATTCATCAGTTTTATTTCGATCCTTACTTATGCGTAAATCACAAATATTTAATTCATTAAATTCTTCAACAGTATAACCGTAAGTTTTAAAAGCATTCTCATTAAATTCAATAATCCTACCGGTTTTGTTCAATACAAATATTATTTCTTTTGAAAAATTATTAAAATGATTAAATCGTTCAAGAAGCTCATCGTGTTTATTATCTAATTTTACTGCAGTTGTGTATAGAGTTGATGTTTTTCTCCAAAGCATTAATAGTATTACTGATGCCAGTAATAAAGATGATAATCCATATACCAAATAATCAGTTAAATTTTTAATTAAGTAAGTATAACTCTCTTTATTTTTATCTCTAGCAGTAATTATCCAGCCGGTTTTAGGGTTAGCAATAATATATGCCTGTTGTTTATTATCTTCAAAATTTTTGAATCTAATAATACCTTCATTGTTTTTTAAGCCAACTAAACTTGCGATTTCTAAAACAGCCTCTGGTTTTTGGTATTCTGTATAATAGTCAAGTTTGTAGATGAGATCACGAATTGATTGCACATTTGAGTCTTTAATGAAACTCAAATCAATATCAGAATTGTTTTTAATGATTAAATTATTTGAATTACTACCAAGAGCAACATCCGTATTTAATTCAGCATATATTGTCCCAATATTACTATCCCTGTCAATCGGTAGCGAAATTACAAATCTAATTACTTTATTATCTCCTATTAGGAAGTAACAAGAATCTAATTTTAATCCCAAAGACTCTTTATTAAAACCGGAATTAATAATAATATTTGGCTCACTTATTTTTACCCCGGCTGAATAAACTATTTCACCATAACCATTGCGGATATCAATGGAACTTATATTTTCATCATCCAGATAATTTTTTAGATGTACTTCAATATTATGTTGTAAATTTTTAAATGAAGGGTTCTTATCATTCAAACTTAAAAATCTTATTATTGAGGAATCAGTAATTATTGTATTTAATTTACTTACCCAATTGGCATGCCAATTATCAATTTTTGTATTCTGGGATTGTGCTATTTGCTTTAAGGAGTTTTGATAATTATTATCAATGGAAGCTGTTATGTGTTGATAATAAAAATAACCGCCTGAAATTAATAACAATAGAATAATTGCCAGAGCAATAAGATATTTAATGGGAAAAAATAATTTCTTTGATTGCGCTATTGGTAATCTTTCATTCAAAATATTTTTAATGATTTTTATATAAATGCATTATTTAACAGTACTTTTTACTTATAAATAAATCAAATTGAAGTAGTGTTTATATTGAAAGAATTGTAGTGCTTTTAATGACAGGATTTACAGTATTAAAGGAAGTAAATTTGATATTGTGCAATTGATTTAACTATTTAATTATATTAAGTTTGCATCACAAAATTTAAATGCACCCGTCGCCCAACTGGATAGAGCATCTGACTACGAATCAGAAGGTTACAGGTTCGAATCCTGTCGGGTGTACTATTAAACGCTCAGTCTATCAACTGGGCGTTTATTTTTTATAAGGACCCTTCATCCTTTTTCTGATACTTTGCTTTTTTACTGCCTTCATAACTATCGATCTGTAATAGTACACCTTCAAGTTTACCATTTACTAATGGAATCCTTTTTGATGTTTTAAGGCCGATATGTTTTCTTAATGTTGGTTCGCCGGTATAGATAAAAGCTGTTGTACCCTTACATTTTGTTTTAATAAAATCCCCAAGATCTTTATACAGTAATTCAACATCGGTTCTTTGCCCAAGTCTTATTCCATAAGGGGGGTTTGTGATTAAAACACCATTTTCAAATTGATTGACATGCTGGAATGGCTGGGCAGCTAAATCGATTGATTCAGAATATGGTAGTCTTGATAAATTTTCCTGCGCAACTTTAAGTGTAATCTGAGATTTATCACTGCCATAAATTAAACCCTTTGGTAAGGGTCTAATTTTTAAGTCAGCTTCATCTCTAACCTTAATCCAAATCGAATCATCAAAATCGGGTAAATGAAAAAATCCAAAATTCTTTCTAAGTTTTTGGGCTGGAATTTTACAGTAATGCATTAATGCTTCGCAAATTATTGTCCCGGAACCGCACATACAGTCCAGTAACGGTTTTTCACCATCCCACTTACTTAATCTGACTATTGCGGCTGCAAGAGTTTCCTGCATTGGAGCCTCACCAGCAAGAAGCCTGTATCCCCTTTTATGTAAGGATTCACCTGAAGTATCAAGGCTAAGTATTGCTTTATCTTTTTCAATAAATAAATTAAAACGCACATCAGGATTAACTGTGTTAACATCAGGTCTTTTATCAAACTTAGATCTAAAGTAATCTGCAATTCCATCCTTTAGAACTTGTGAAGCATATAAAGAATTATTAATTGTACTTTTAGATACAGATGAAGTAATTGAAAATGTTTGTTCAAGTGAAAATATTTTTTCCCATTCGATTTGAGCTGCAGTTTTCATTATTGCATTTGCATTATTGCAGTAAAAGGATTTTAATGGAGCGAGAACTCTTGATATGGTCCGAGCTGTATAATTAATTTTATAAAGGGTAGATGAGTCAGCTTCAAAATAAATTCCACGATATGAAACTTTTGTATTTTTTGCTCCAATCTCTATTAATTCCTGCTCACATAATTCTTCCATCATACCCGGGACTTGAGCAAAGTAAATTTTATTTTTTTGATAATCGTACATTCTGATAATCCAAGCTAAATAATTAAATCAAACATTATTTCTAAATCAAATATAACTATAAGGTTTTTGTTTTGACTAAACAAAATAAATTATTTAAATAGTGATTTTAAATAAGAACTGAATTAAGCAGGGGCAGAATGATTTTAAATAGATAATTATTTATTCGATAAAGTAGTTAATTATTATAGATTATAGAGGAGCAATTATTAAACGTAAAGGCTGTTTCAAAATCAAGTTATACATTATTGATTATTAAAACAGCCATTAACATTTGTGTTTTTATTACTGAATGTCGGGAATTCTTACTGCTGAAAAAGAACCTGTAATATTCAATTCAGCTTGTGAAGTTTGTTCAATTAATTTACCACTAATTGTGCCTTCAATTTTTCCAGTAACTGCACCATAACTGCTAACAGTAGTTGTCCCTTGAGTTATCCCATAATACAAGAAACTTCCTGTTGAAGTAGTTTTGTAGATAATAGTCCCATCGTCATCATTCCATCCGAATGTACCTGCCTGGTTTCCCCTAAAAATAATTGCAAAAAAGAGCGAATCGTTATCCACTTTACCAGAAAACTGAATAGCGGTCACAGTGTCAGATACAGAATATCCTCCAATTCCATTAGCAAGTGTAACTGCTTTATTAGTATAACCAGCACCATTTAAAGTTAATTTTGCTTCAGCACTTACAACATTAATCGGATCAACAACAGGATTAGAATCCTTTGAACAGGCATAAAAGAACATAACAGAAAGAACCAGAACAAGGACAGATTGTGAACGCTTGAATATTTTCATTTTTTCTCCTTTAAGTTGTTTGAACATTTAATTAATTAACTCTTTGATATATAATTAAGTCTACAATTTCTTTCTCTTTTATGTAATTAAGCTTAACACTATTATAATAATTGAAATAGCAACTAAAATTATTGTGAGATTAATAACTATTGTTAATAATCGGATGCGCCTTATACTTTTCTCATAATCTACGTTCATAAAGAACTTTCTAATTATTTGATTAGCAGCATTTTTTTTATAGCAGCATATTTACCAATCTGTAGTTTATAGAAATAAATACCAGTTGAAAGTTTTGATGCATTAAAACTGATTTCATA
>CAVPND010000013.1:0-24719 GCA_963706055.1 uncultured Ignavibacteriales bacterium
AAGGCGTTTTTTAGTTAAATCTTAAAAAGTAAATACAACTATAAATTATAAAAACAATTTTGATAATAGTAATACTATAAACCACTTTGTTGGTTTGTTGCTTAGTGAATCATATAATTGGAATAAATACTTTATCCTGCTAAATACTTGAGTATAAGAAAACTATAAGATAGTATTAGCTCACCTGCCTCGGAAACTTTACGTTTTTGTTGGAGATTTTTGAAAGATAAATATATATGAATTGTAATGTATTCAAAAAGGTCCGGTAATCAGAGCAATATAGATTTTTTTTGATGATAATTAAACACTTTTTTATTTAATTTATTATTCTACAAAGCGTATACACTTACTGGAAACATCTTCCGCCGTAAAAATTCAGTTACTTGAATTTTCCTTAGCGGTGCTAAGAAACGAAACAAAAATTTGTCAGTCAGTTCCGGCTGATCACTAATAAAAGCTAATCTCAAAACTAAAGCGCGTATACTAAATATTCACTTTACTGATATCTATACTTAATAATAGAGCAACCCATTTAATTATTATAACATAAATATTTGATAAACAATTTAATTTTACTACCATTTTACGGTTAATTTTATTATTAATTTCAAATTAAAAAATGAGAAGGCAGTTCTTTGGATTTTATTATTAATATAGAAAAATCATTTATGCCCGCTAGAGCAATCAGGATTAATGAAATATCTTTTAATAATTAATATTGATATGAAGCATAGTCTTTTCTTATCTTTGCAGCAGTTATTATAATGACGCTGATTTTATTAAAGTTAGTAATAGATTAACCAAGAAAAAATTATGTTAAAATTTTTAATATCCACTTTTGTTTTTCTGCTTGTGTCGCTTTCAGTAATATCTCAAACATATTCCCAGACACCAAATATCGATAATAATTTTCTTTTGCAAAATTTTATCATATCGCTTCATGGCGGTTTTTCATATGGATTTTCAGATTATAAGACAAGCACTGCTGGTCCTGCTGTTAAGGGAACCATTGAATATTATCCGGTTATTATTAATAATGCAAGACTGGGATTAAAAGTTTTTGCCGGCGGATTAACTATCAATTTTGATGAGAGCAGAAATTCAATTTATACTAATGATGGTCTGCGGGATATTCCAAGTAATATTTCAACAGATGCTATTCAAATAGGGACAGGCATATCGTTTGCTTATGGATTAGGCGATTATATTATTCCTTCGATTACAGTAGGTGGTTCGTTTCTGAAATTCAGCCCTAAAGATTCAGATGGAAAAGTACGCCCGTTTAATAAAGCAGAATTATATGAAAAAGAAATATTTAATTTTTATCTTGAAGGTGAATTAAAAATTAAAGTATCAGATCGATTCAGCCTTAACACTCAATTAACTTACCATCCGGCTTCTACGGATTATCTGGAAGATGTTGCAGCTTCAACAAGTAATGATGCATATCTGACGGGAATGTTAGGTATTTCATTTGCGCTTTCAGGCAGTTTTGATTCTGATGGAGATGGGATTGCAAACCAGAATGATTTATGTCCAAACACCCCTCAAGGTGTTAAGGTAGATGAATATGGTTGCCCTGTTGATTCCGATAATGATGGAGTTGCCGATTATTTAGATAATTGTAGCAATACACCCGCAGGAGTTAAAGTAGATCTGAATGGCTGTCCTTTGGATTCAGATAATGATGGAGTTCCTGATTATCTTGACAAATGTCCTGATACATCCAAAAATTTAAAAGTTGATTCAACTGGTTGTCCTGAAGATTCTGATCAGGACGGCGTTCCTGACTACGGAGATCAATGTAAGGACACACCAATTGGTGTTAAAGTTGATGAATTTGGCTGCCCGATTGATAGTGATAAAGATGGTGTTCCTGATAATTTAGATAAATGTCCAGATACAGTAGCGAATACTAAAGTAGATTCAACGGGCTGCCCTGAAAATGCATCGGATCAGGAAACTGTTTATCAATTTAACCTTAGAGGAGATGATTCATTTCTTAGCAACTCTGCGGTTCTTGAAGGAACTTCGAAGCTGATACTTAATGAAATTGCATTTTTCATTCAAAACCTGCCTTTGAGTAAGTGGCGTATAGAAGGACATATGGATAGTCAGGATTCTGCTGATTCTATTAAAAAGCTTTCTTATGAACGAGCAAAATCAGTTTTTGATTATTTAGTTTCACAGGGTGTTTTATCTGATCAATTAGTTATTTACGGATTAGGCGATTCAGTCCCGATTGGCAGCAATAACACAGAGGAAGGCAGAAGTGCAAACAGAAGGATAATGATTATTAGAGAAGAATAAATAATATTGTAGTTTAATATTAGCCATCTGTTTGAATGTAAATTTATTTTTATAATCAATTCTACGTGTAATTATTACCTTTCTTTTATTTACAGCTTATAATTAGCCATTATTTCCATTTTTTAATTAGGAATGAATATTGCATGTTTTAGGTTAAATTATTTTTATTTAGTATAAAAGAAGTGTAACAATGAGAGATTCCGCTTTCAGATTACATCAGGGTGAGTGGGGAAATTCAGAAGCGTCAGTAAAAAAACCTTCTGAATCCGGAAATGATAATAAGGGGATGATTAAAGCACGCTTGGGCTTTATTTATTTTGTTATTCTTGTTTCCTCACTTATTGTTGTTTTTACAAGATAAGTTTTAGGAATAAAAGCTTTAAAAATTTTTAAAGCTTTTTAATAACTTTAGCAGGTACACCAGCGACCACTGTGTTAGCCGGTACATCTTTAGTAACCACAGCTCCAGCTCCAACAATTGCATTTTCACCAACTGTAACACCGCACAAAATTGTAGATGATGATCCTACCGAAGCGCCATTTTTAATAAATGTTTCAACTACTGCCCAATCAGCTTCTGTTTGCATTGTTCCATCAGCATTTGCAGATCGGGGATATTTATCATTAATAAAGGTTACATTGTGCCCTATAAAAACATTATCTCCAATATGAACACCTTCACAGATAAATGTGTGTGAGGAAATCTTTGTGTTCTTACCCACTGAAGCATTTTTTTGTATTTCTACAAACGTTCCGATCTTCGAATTATCATCTATCGAACAGCCGTATAGATTTACAAAATCAAAAATCTTAACATCTTTACCCAGTTTTACATTATTAATATTTTTCTTTTCCAAAATTGTTTCCGTTTTATTAGTTTGATAATTAGCCGTGTACTAATTCCTGTATTTCAACAATTCTTCCCATTCCTTTTAATGATTTATCACTTGCTTCTAATAATTTTACAATTTCCAATCCGTCATATCCATTTGTCAATGGTTGTCTGTTTTCTTTGATTGCATTTAAACATTCACGTGCACCAAGTGCCAAAGCTTCGGTTTGATTTACTTTGGGAGAAAACATATCACCAATTCTGTACTGAACCAAAGCCTCATGTATTCCTTCGGGCGATTTTATATCGATTCCGCTGTCATAAACTTTTATCTTTTCAAAGTTTTCCATGTCATCATAAACTAACATCTTTTTAGATCCACCAACAATCATTCTTCTTATTTTCACCGGAGAAGTCCAATTAACATGGAAATGTGCAAAACAATTATCTTCAAAATAAATACTTATATGTGCAATGTTTTCTTTGCCGTTAAAGTTTGCTATTCCGTTGGCAGAAATTGCTTTTGCTTTTTTACCTAAAATAAATTGCATAATAGATAAATCATGCGGGGCTAAATCCCAAATAACATTTACGTCTCTCTGGAAAAGCCCAAGGTTTATTCGCTCTGAATCAAAATAAAGTATGTTACCAAGTTCACCTTTATCTACAAGTTCTTTCATTTTAAGCACGGCGCCGTTATATATAAAAGTATGATCGACAAATATCTTTAAATTTTTTGCTTCAGCAATTTCAATTAATTCTTCAGCTTCAGAAACGCTTGCAGTAAACGGTTTTTCAACCCAAATATGTTTTCCGTTTTCAAGAGCTTTTTTAGCTATCGGAAAATGTGTTGCAACTGGAGTGGCAATAACAATAAGTTCACACTCACCTTCTAGCACACTCTCGCAATCACCAGAAACATGCACGCTAGGAAATTTTTGTTTGATAACTTTTAATCTATCTTCTCTCATATCACAGGCTACAACTTTTTCAACATCGGGCTGTGATAGGAAATTTCTAACTAAATTTGGACCCCAGTATCCTAAACCTACTATTGCAACTTTCATAATAAACCTTTTATAATTTTATTTAGCGCCTCTTGAAAACAACATCACCGGTACAGTTTGAAAAATCAATTGTATATCGAGCCAGGGAGACATATTGTTTATATAATAAAGATCTAATACTACACTTTCATTATAATTTACTTTACTTCTTCCCCACACTTGCCAAACACCTGTACAACCGGGAATAACACTAACTCTTCTTTTCTGCCATTCATCATAGTTTTCAAATTCATAAGGCAAACAAGGTCTGGGCCCAACAAGACTCATATTCCCTTTGATAACATTAAACAATTGTGGTAATTCGTCCAAAGAAGTTTTTCTAATAATTTTTCCAATCCAAGTTATCCTGCTTTCATTTATTACTTTAGTGTCACTTGCACCATTAGCACCATTTTTTATAAACTCAATCATCATCTTTTTTCTCTCTTCATCTTCTCCATCTAAGGCTTTCATCGACCTGAATTTATAAATGCCAAATTCTCTTCCATATTGTCCTATTCTGGATTGTTTAAAGAAAATCGGTCCTGGGGACGATAACTTAACTAGTAAAGCAATCAGTACAAAGAAGGGTGAGAGCAGCAAGATACCAATTGAAGCTATTACGAAATCTGATATACGTTTTAACCCAAGAGTAAAACGATCATTGTATTGCGGTGCTACATCAATTACAGGAATATCAGAGTATTTTTCTGTTTCCAATCGCTGATTAACAACATCAAGTAGATTAGATGTCATTCTTATCGGTACATTCAATGTTTTACAAAAATCTAATAAATTAAAAAATAGTTCATAAGATTCACTATCTACTGCGATTATAAGTTCATCAACTACTCTTGTTTTAATTATCTCAGAAAGGTCTTCTAAATTTCCTAAAACTTTTTTTCCGGCAACAACAAAATCACCAGTGTGTCTTTTTTCATCAATAAAACCAATAATATTTAATCCTAAAGGATTTTCGTATAATAGTTTGGTTGCTAAAAGTTTACCGGATTTACCATCGCCAACAATAACAACATTTCTTTTAAAACTTGTCTGGCTTAACTCAACAAACACCCATTTTAGCAATTCAACTCGTATTAAAAACAATAGTCCGATAGATAATAGAAAGAAGAAAACAAAAAGTAATCTGGAGTCCAATATCATTCTTGAATCGAGAATAAAAGACAAAAGCACAATTTGTAATGAGCTATAATATATTGCTTTTAAGATATGCGTAAAATGTGAGGATCTATCTAATATTACATCTAATCTGTACAAACCATTATATTGAAAAATGAGCAGTATGATTAGTGAGATTAAAAAGACAAGAAGGAGAATCCCTGGAATTTCTGCATAAAAAGAGAAGAAATTTGAGGATGTATCATTTCTTAACACAAATATCGAAACCAAAAATGAAAACAGGAGGATTGAAAAATCGGCAATACCAAAAAAGTATTTGTATTTGTAATTTTTTTTCATAAATCTAATTGAAATAGTTAAGTTTCAGTAAACTTTCCACAATTATGCCAGCTGCTAAAGCTCTATTTTCTAAACGATTTAGCATAAAACAGTTAAATTGTTATATCAAAATGAGATATAGAAAAATTTAAAAAGAAATTTGAGACAATTTAGGACAAAATATTATTTCATAGTAACTAGAACTCAAAAAGACTATTTCGAGAAGTGTTAAAACTAAACAGCCTGAGTTTAAACGAACTCAGGCTGCTAATTACTAGATATTGTAATCTTTTATCTAAAAAAATCTGTAATTTTTTGTACAACATAATTAGTTTGTTCTTCAGTCATCTCAGGAAACATCGGGAGAGACAATCCTGCCTCTGCAATTCTTTCGCTATTAGGAAAATCTCCTTTTTTATATCCTAAGCCTTTAAAACATTCTTGCATATGAAGCGGAATTGGATAATGAAGGCCCACATTGATACCTTGTTGAGTCAAATAATCTTTTAACTTATCTCTAAGTTGATTACTATCCTCAAGTGTGCCATCATTTAACTGGATTACATATAAATGATAAACATGTTTTGCATAAGACATTTCTTTTGGTGTGATAACCTTTTCTAAACCTTTCAAGCCTTCATTATACTTCGAGGCAACCGCTCTTCTTGCGTCAGTCCACTTACTTAAATGTTTTAGCTTTACACCAAGAACTGCGCCTTGAATTCCTTCCATTCTGTAATTATGACCGTATGAATCGTGATAATATTTTTGAGATTGACCGTGTTCTCTTAATTTTTTTACACGATTATAAAGAGCTTCATCATTAGTTGTTACAGCGCCGCCTTCGCCGTAAGCTCCAAGATTTTTTCCGGGATAATAACTGAACGATGCGGCGGCGGTCAACCCCCCGATTGGTTTCCCTTTATACTCTGCAAGATGAGCCTGAGCTGCATCTTCAACAAGAATTAAATTATGTTTTTTCGCAATTTCTTTTAAAGGATCAAGATCCGCACTTTGCCCATATAGATGAACAGCAACAATTGCTTTTGTTTTACTTGTAATTGCTTCTTCCACTTTTGTTGGATCCATATTATAGCTTTCAGGGTGACAATCAACAAAAACAGGTGTAGCACCGCATAATGTTGCACCCCAGGCAGTAGCAATAAATGTGTTAGCAGGAATAATTACTTCATCACCTGCTGTAATGCCTAATCCCCAAAGCACCAAATGATTCGCGTCAGTTCCGGAACTTGTTCCGAGACAATATTTAACCCGTTGGGCAGCCGCAAAATCTTTTTCAAAATTTTGAACTGATGCCCCTAAGATGTATGCTGTGTTATCCAAAACATTTTGAATTGCAGCATCAACTTCCGATTTAATAGAGTTATAGTTTGCTTTAAGATCCAAAAAAGGAATATTCATTTTTTCTCCATTAGTTTATTTTAAGTCGTAAAAAGATATTTATTGTTATTATTTCTGGATACAGGTTATTACCCTAAAGATTTTTTAATTTTTAATTTATTCATTAATTCCTTGTCACACAATTATACTTGACAACTAAGTACATATATATATAATATTCTTTGTTGTCAATCTGGGATCTACTTAGACCTATGTTTAGCGCAATTGTTTTCCTGGTCTAAGGTTAGAATTCTATATATCACATTTTAAGTTACAACTTTAATGCTAAGATTTTTTTTATTCAAATATTCGTTCGTTATTTAAAATAATTGTTTAATTTTTTGCATCTATAGTGGAAGAACTTCTGAGATTTGATTTTATAATCAGTTCAATCATAGAATCTAGCGAATAGGACCTGGTCCAGGATGATTTTAATTTGTCTCTGCCTGAAATAAATATTGAGTCTATTGTGCCGGGATTAAGGTCAACGTATTCCGCATTCAGCGTTCCTTTTGCTATTTCTTCAAATCTCTGGCATATAAACTCATTTAAGTACGCATCTCCAACAACCAGGTAATTCTCTTCGTCCTCCAATAGAGCAGAATTAATTATTAAATCAATTACTTCATCTATATACAAAATATTAGAAATATGTCCTTCATTTACGGTGATTTTTTTCTTAGTAAATATACTATTAAAAAGCTGTGTTAATAATTGGGTCGGCACTTCTCCATAAGACGAAACTGAACCTAATCTAAGATGAATTACTTTAGTCATGGATTTGTGAAACACCGCACTAAAATATTTTTCTGCTGTTACTTTTGCTATACCATAAGGAGATAATGGTTTAGGGATAGACGCCGATGAAACCGGATTCTGATTTAATTCACTAAATATCTTAATTGTAGAAATATTTATGAATTTAGTCGGTTGTACTTCCTTTAGCCAATCCCAAAAAAATGTATGTTTATAAATATTTGAGTTAATCTCATAAATTAATTGATCGGTAAAAGATTTAGAACGATTGACCTGCCAATGTAAATTAATTACATAATCGGGAATCTCAATTTTTTCTAAATCTTCTTTGGAATGAATCTTCTTAGGTTGAGTAATTGAATTCCATTCTACCCGTTTAGGTAGTTCGGGATAACCTTCTAAAACAATTGGAATTATTTTTGCGTTTAACTCTTCTAGTCTGACACAAATTTCTCTTCCTAATCGTCCGGTAGAACCTGTAATTAAAAATTTTTTTCCTTGTAAGATATATTTTACTCCCAGCTTCTTAAAACTTCTTGCTTCATTAGTTCTTCAGGAGAATATGGTAAACTTTTAAACCAAGCTATAGTCTTACTTATTCCTTCCTCAAGTGAGGTTTTTGGTATGTAACCTGTCAGTTCTTTAAATTTGGAATTACCGCCAAGATGTCTCATAACATCACCAGGACGAGGTGCCTGCTTTTGAATATAAACTTTAGGATCAAGTGAAAATTCATTACAAATTGCTTCAGCAATATTCCTTATTGTGGTTTCTTTACCTGTACAAATATTAATTGATTTGTTAAGACAAGCCTTATTATTTGCAACATCATAGATACCTCTTGCGGCGTCCTCAACATAGATAAAATCTCTCGTTTGATCACCTTCGCCAAAAATAACCAGAGGCTGTTTGTTCATTGCTCTTACAATCATCTTTGGAATCAATTCACCCCTATATCCCTGCCAATGAGAATGCGGACCATACATATTAAATGGTCTTACCGTAGTCCAGGGTAACCCATAAGTTCTACCAAAACTGAAGGTGTACATATCCTGTGCAACTTTGGATGCAGCATAAGGTGTTTCAGGCAACAATGGATGTTCTTCATCCATTGGGATATATTGAGCGGTTCCAAATACTTCAGACGAAGAACAATTGACAAACAATTCAATTTTATTATCGCGAGCGACATTTAAACAATTCAGTGTTCCGTCAACGATAACATCGTTTACTCTTTGTGGTTCTTTAATAGATTGACGTAAATCAAGAACTGAAAAATGAAAGACTACCTGTCCATTTTCAAATGCTTTCTTTACGTTATCAATATTAGTTATATCGCCTTTTATTACTCTAAGATTTGGATTTTTTGCGATTTCCTTTAAATGCAATTCTTTCCCGTGTGAGAAATCATCCAGTATTGTTACTTTATTTCCCTTTTCTAATAATAATCGAACTAAATGTGAACCTAGAAAACCAGCTCCGCCTGTAACGACAATATGTTTATTCTGCAAATTAATCACTCCTTCTTATTATATAATGTATGTTTATTCTCTAAAATATTTTATAAACGTTCTTATTAAAAATCAATTTGTTTAGTATTAAACTTAGAATATCATTAAGTAATAGCAAATATAAATTCTAAATTAAATAGAAAAATGAATTAAAAAATTATGAAAAGTTACTTGTGAAAGAACTACTAGATTTTTAAAGCAATGTATTTAATTTGCTTGTCTTTAAGTTCGGCGAACATATGCAGAGATAAACCAGACCAAGCTAAATTTCAGTTATTGGAAAATCACCTTATATTTTCTTAAGATAATTTTTTTAGCTTATTCATTAAATTTTTGCAATGCAATACAACAAGAATTGTGCTAATTAAATTATTAGCTTAGCGAGGAGTAAAACTAATTTAAAATGCGTAATAACTAAATTAGTATTCATTTTTAATTATGAACTATGATATAAGTGTAATATAATTCTACAATAGTTGTTATTATGAATATACTTTTAAGCCATGTTATGACCCAAAAAAAAAATTATTATCTCATTTTAGTATTTTTTTTAGTGACTTAACCTTGAATATCGATTACTTACTTGTTTTCAATGGCATAAATATTGTTTTTAAGCTAATAAAAATTTTAAATTTCAGTATGGTGGTTCAATTTTAACAGCAGAGGGCAAAGCCTGCGGAAGTGATTGTTTACTTTAATAGCCTCTAAATTGAAATCAAAGTTTTGTACAGCTATTTGAACTATTTTTTTATAACATTATTTTGTATCATTAGTTTATTCTCTATTCAATTTTTACATAAGAAACCTAAATGAAAAAAGTATTTTTTATTCTTTTTGCAATCCTTGGCATACTTATAAGTCTAAATTCATATGCACAGCAAATAAATCCAGGAGATGGAGTTAGAATAGCTTTTCTAGATATTGGAGATGTTATTACAGGCGATTATTATATTCAACCGAACGGTTTACTTAATTTACCACAAATTGGTATTATAAATACAACAAATAAAGATTTTAAAGAAATTAAATCAGAAATAGAATCTCGTTATGATTCTTTGTATAAAGATCCTCATTTAAGTGCAAATGCATTGTTTAGAATAAACATTCTTGGAGAGGTAGCAAACCCCGGGTTTTATTATGTCTCTGATTCAGAGAAATTTACTGCAATATTAGCATTTGCTGGTGGACCAAGAGAGACAGCGGATTTAGGAGATATAGTACTAATAAGAGACTTTGAAGCAATTGAGATTGATGTAGAAACAATTATTCAGAAAGGCAGAAATGCTTCAGATTTTGGATTGCAATCCGGAGATCAAATATATGTTCCAAGAAGATGGTGGGCAGATAATTCGGGAGTGGTTACTACAATTATTTCCATTGTAGCACTTGCCATAACAACTTACGCAGTCTTTTTTCAATGAGTAGTTTAATTAAAATTAGGAAGAAAATCTAGATTATGCTTGAAAAATTTTCTAAGAATAATAAAAAAGAAAAATCACTTCTAGAGATATTTAACATTGTTTATCAAGGACGTATAAAAATAATATCATCTGTAATTTTGTTTCTAATTCTGGCCTTTTTATATAATCTGTTTTCTACACAGGTTTTTGAATCTACAGCCCTGCTTAAAAAAGATGTTGCCGACAACAGGGGGAATCAAGATGAACTTTATGAAATGGTTAAACTTCAGACTTCAGATCTGCTCGAAACAGAAATGGAGCTTATAAAAACCAACGAAGTATTGGGTAGAGTAATTAATGAATTAAAGCTATATATAGAGTTAAATGAGATAATTGACCCGAATGGAAATGCCCACAAATTAAATAATGTTTTTACTGATTTCCCCGATTCTGGGAATAACTATGCCAATGAAATTTCATTTGATCTCCCGATTTTTAAAAATTTTCAGTTAATGAACGAAAATATAGATCTGGAATTATATATAAAGAAAACAAGTGAAAAACATTTTGAATTGTGGAACGCTAAAGAAAATAAATTAATCACAAGCTTTAGTGATTCATCTGTAGATGATTTGGATACACTAAATGAATATTATGATGTGGATTCTCTTGATTTAACCAAACCTTTGGAAGAAGATAAAAATTGGGTAACTGCAAATACTGATTTTGCTCAGTTCGAATTTAGCTGGAAAAATGCTCCATTAGGGAGTAAAATTATTTTTAGCATTAAAAATTACCGTAAATTCATATTGAATTTTAGTAAAGGGATTAATGTCTCGAGAGTTGGTCACACGGATGTGTTTGCATTAAGTGTTCAGTCATCCTCTCCAATAGCTAGCAAAATAATTGCCGATCACATAATTCATAACTTTAGAGAAGTGAGAATGGAACAGCAAAAGCAAACAGTTCGTTACTCATTTCAATTTGTAGATGAACAACTAACCGAAGTTCAAAAAAAGCTAGTAGATTCAGAAAGTAATCTAAGCAATTTCAAAGGTCGTGGAAAAATAATGAGTATCGATCAAAATACTCAGGAGCTTCTAAACTACCAGAGCACTTTAGAAGCAGAGCGATTACAGACTGATCTTCTTCTTGCCAATTATAAGGACAAGGCAGGAGCAATGAAAAAGGAACTTGAGTCAAGCGGATATTTTGATCAGACTTTTCTTGAACCTTCTGGTGAATCTGCGGGGGCTTCACCGTTTTCTTCTTTGATGGCCCGCCTTTCAGATTTGGAGATGCAAAGGCTAGATCTTCTTCAGAAACGTACAGAAAAGCATCCCGATGTAATAGCCGTGGATGAACAAATCCGTTCTGTAAAAGAAAGATTAACTGGTTATAACCAGAACACATTAACTGCATACAACATTATTATCAATACCTTAGAGAATAAACTTCGAAAAATTGATAACTTAATGTCCGGTTACGATGTTAAAATGCAACAATTACCTGCACAAGAGACTCAAATGGCAGGATTAGTTAGAGAAAAAGACGTTTATGAAAAAATATTTAAGTTGCTACTTGATAAGCGTGAAGAGATGAGAGTAGCTGAACTATCTCAATTGCAGGATATTATTATTGTTGATCAACCTTTTATACCAATAAAACCTATTCAACCAAAAAAAACTCCTAAATATGTTAATTGGATTATTTCTTGGTGGATTTATTGGTATTGTTTCTGTTTTCCTAGTTCAATTAAGGAAGTCAAGACTTATAGATTTAGATTATTTAGAAGATGAATTAGGAATGCCAATATTAGCTTTAATTCCAAATTTTGATAAATCCATTCTTAGTAGAATGAAAAAATCAAATGAGGAAAAAGATAAGTTTATGACTCTGCATACTGATAACTCAGGAGTTAGCGAGTCATATAGGTTGCTTAATACAAAGTTGTCTCATCTAGATTTAAAAGACAAAACAATTATGGTTACTAGTTGTGAAGAAAATACAGGTAAAACCACTATCGTTGCAAACCTGGCTATTACTATGGCTTTAAATGATAAAAACATTTTGATTATTGATTGTGATCTAAGAAAAGGTGAACTATCAAAGATGTTCAATGTTTTTGATAACTCACCAGGATTAATTGATTTTCTTGAAAAAGGCGGCTCTCCTGCGGTTTATAACAAATTATTAAAGAAAATAAATATTATACCATCTGGTGGTTTGAGAGAAAATTCAAGTATACTACTAGGTTCAGATCGGATGAAATCAATTTTTGAAAAAATCGATACATCCGCATATGACTATGTTATCATTGATACACCCCCTGTGACAAGAGTTGTTGATACACTCGTTTTAGGTCAATATGTAAATAATGCTATACTAATTGTACGACCCGATACCAGTATGAAGGATTCAGTGATTGGAGGAATACAGGACATGAGACATGCACAAATTAAGATACTTGGAATTGTCGCTAATGCTACAGATATTCAGAATTCTTATCGCTATCGCTATAGCTATGGTTATGGCTATGGTTATGGAAATGGAAGTTCTCAAGAAGATAAAGGTAGAGGGAATATAGTAAGAAAAGTGGGGTCAATAGTTCGCAAAAAATCTAAAGTGAATTCCTCCTGATTCATTATCCTTTCTTAATCAAATTAGACGAAAGATCGAAAGATTTAAAGTAAATGCATTCATGATCCTTGATTTTATAACTTTTAAATAAGTTACTTTTTTGGTTTCTTATTAAATTGGATTTATTACTGTAAAAGTTGGTAATATATTAAGTTGATTTATTTTCCATTTCATTTTTAGAGAAAGAAATTATCATTTTGAGACAGTTGATAATGAAGATTTATTATGAAACTCTATTAATTTTGTCAGTTTCTTTTAATTTATTTTGGTGTGATAATTAGTATTAAAACTCAAAATTACTACTCTGTTCTGTCGAAGAAATCTCAAAGTAGCAATTCTGGTATAATCTATATTAAACACTAAAATTAATGTAGAACTTAATCGGCTAGTATGCTTATTAAGGATTTATTACAAATATGACCATATTATTTACATGCCATTTTGGGAATAATAGATTATGATAAAAAGTATTTTTAGTAGGTTTTTATTAAGCCTCTCATTTTTTGCACCATTTGGATATAGCTTCAGACCTTGGTTACATCGGATTAGAGGTGTCAAAATGGGTAAAAATGTCTGGATAGCCAAAGCTGTATACCTTGATGAACTGCATCCTGAAGATATAGAGATTGGTGATAATTCTATAATTAACTATAGGACAACAGTTTATACACATTCATATTTTGGACCGCGGCAGAAAAAAAGTACTGGAAAGGTAATAATTGGTAAGGATGTATACATTGGTCCTCATTGTCTTATCCTTCCGGGTGTAAAAATTGGGGAATGTTCTGTTATAAAAGGTGGAACTGTTGTAACGCGAAACGTGCCTCCAAATACATTCTGGGGAATGCCTAATCCAGGCCCGCTTGCTAGGGTAACCGTCCCATTAACACCTGGTCACACACAAGAAGAATTCGTAAAGGGACTTAGACCCATTAAGAAAAAGAAGATAACTCCAGAAGAATAGTTAGTCAATTTTACAAGAGTTTTTTTATAAACAAAAATAAAGGAAAGAAGAAAGTATGAGCCAAATCAAGGCGGTAAGAGAATTTATTATAGAGAATTTTCTGTTTGGAGAGGAAGAACAACTGAAGCTAGATACCGATTTTTTTGACAAAGGAATTGTTGATTCTACCGGTGTAATAGAATTAGTAAGTTTTTTGGAGGAAACATTCAATTTATCTGTAGAGGATGATGAACTGATTCCGGAAAACCTATCAAGCTTAAATAATATTGATGCATTCCTTAAGAAAAAACTTAGTCAAAAGGTTGCCTAAGCATGTGTGGAATTGCAGGTATTGTTAATCTAGGACATCAACAACCAATTACTCCCGATGCACTCAGGCGAATGGTCTCAATTCAGCAACACCGCGGACCGGATGAATCCGGTGCTTATATTGATGATATTATTGGACTGGCTCATGCACGGCTGAGTATTATAGATCTCAAGGATGGCACTCAACCGATACATAATGAAGATAAATCTCTCTGGATAATTTATAATGGAGAAGTTTTTAACTATCCAGAACTCAGGCAAGCACTAATCCAACATGGACATAAATTCTACACTACCAGTGATACTGAAGTTATTTTACATTTATACGAGGAAAAAGGAATTGACTGTCTGAATGAACTGAACGGGCAATATGCCTTTGCCATCTGGAACTCCAAAAATAAAACGTTGTTTCTTGCCCGAGATAGAGTTGGGATTTTACCTTTGCACTATACAATCCAGAATAATCGATTATATTTCGCTTCTGAAGTAAAAGCTATTTTTACCAACAAAGAAATTAATCGCTCGTTAGATTCTGAATCTCTCGATCAAATATTTACATACTGGACTACACTTCCTGTCAAAACAGCTTTTAGTAACATAAATGAGCTGCCCCCTGCTCACTACATGCTAATTTCGCAAAACGAAATTAAAACTGATAAATATTGGGATTTGAATTTCTCGAATAATAATGAAACAGTAAATAGAAAGACTGATGATTTAGTTAATGAGATTTCTGAAACACTGATGGATTCAGTTAAAATCCGTTTGCGAGCTGATGTTCCGGTTGGTACTTATCTCAGCGGAGGTTTAGACTCTTCCGCTTTAACTGAGACTGTTAAAAAGAATTTTAATAATGAACTCCGATCATTCGGAATTAGATTTGAGAATAAGGATTATGACGAAGGCAGATTTCAGAATGAAATGGTTGATTTTCTTAAAGTCAATCACTCAGAAATTATCGCAAGTAATGATGCCATTGGAGCTAATTTAGAAAATGTTTTATGGCATACAGAAAAACCATTACTGAGAACAGGACCTATTCCGTTATATATTTTATCTGGTCTGGTTAATCAAAGTGGTTATAAAGTTGTACTAACCGGTGAAGGTGCAGATGAAATCTTTGGCGGGTATGACATATTCAAAGAAGCAAAAATCAGAAATTTTTGGGCGAAGGATCCTGATTCCAAGCTCAGACCATTGCTGCTTGGAAGGTTGTATCCATATATATTTAAAGATGATCGGTTAAAACAAACACTTATCGCCTTTTTTAAAAATGGAATTGATAATCCTGACGATCCATTTTTTTCACACAATATCAGGTGGAAAAATACGAGTAAAATTAAAAACTTTTTCTCTGAACAGGTAAAAGATTCAACCAGAAATTATGATAACTATTCTGAGTTGATGAAATTATTACCTGCTAATTATTCTAACTGGGATACAGTAACCAAATCACAGTTTTTAGAATCGCTGATCTTTCTTAGTAATTATCTGTTATCGTCGCAAGGAGATAGGGTTGCTATGGCACACTCAGTTGAGTTAAGGGTGCCTTATCTCGATCATAGACTTATCGAGCTTCTGGGAAAGGTAAATTCTGAGATCAAAATAAACGGATTAAATGAAAAATACTTGCTGAAGCAAGTATTTAAAAACCGACTTCCTTCAAACATTATAAAAAGATGGAAAAATCCTTACAGAGCACCGATAAATAAAGCACTTTTAAGTAATAATCTTAATTTAGTAGAGGATTACTGTTCTGAAGATGCCCTAAAAAGAACAGGAATATTCGATCCCGTTAAGGTTCTGAAACTTATAAACAAACTTAGAAAATTAGACAAAGCCGGCGAATTTGATGAAATGGCGCTGGTTGGAATTATATCAACTCAATTAATTCATAAAAACTTCATAGAAGACTTTCAGGATCGTCATTCTGAGTCTGACAAATTCGATACGTTTTTTGATTACAGATCAGCAAACTAAAAATTAAAAAAAGTTCTATAGAAAGATTTTTATTAAGCATGAATGTATTTGATTATTTCTTCCTTTACTCAAAAGATTTAAAAAAAGATTTTGTTTTAGGTCCATCCGAGCAAATATCTTATAAGCAGCTTTATGAAAAAGCACTGAAGTTTGCACAATACCTGAAAAAAGAAATAGGTGAGAATAACAACGTAATTTTGATTAGCCAGAATTCTGTTTTTTTTCTTATTGCTTATCTGGGAATAATGAAATCGGGCAATGTATGTGTTCCGCTAAATCCGGTAATTGAGCAAGAAAATCTTGATTTTATTATAAAAGCTACAAAGTGTAAAACCACATTTGTCCCCCAACGAACAAGTGAAAAATATTCTTTTCCCAATACAACAATAATTAATGAAACAGATTTAGACAATTTAGTCAACTCACTCACTGTAGAAGCTGAATCTTATAACGATAAGTTTGATCAAAACCGGTTAGCTCAAATTCTTTTTACATCAGGTTCAACAGGTTTGCCAAAAGGTGTGATGTTAAGCCATAAGAATTTAATTTCTAATACAGATTCAATTGTGGAATATCTTAAACTTACTTCTGATGATATTATTGAGATTGTGTTACCATTTTATTACTGCTATGGTTTATCATTACTTCATACACATCTGAAAGTTGGTGGTTCTGTTGTACTAAATAATAACTTTGTTTTTTTGGGAGCAGTTCTAAGCGATTTAGATAAATATAAATGCACCGGGTTTGCAGGTGTTCCAAGTCATTTCCAGATATTGTTAAGAAAATCAAAATCATTCAAGAACAATGAATTTCCTTCTTTAAGGTATTTTACTCAAGCGGGAGGTAAACTTCATAATGCTTTTATCCAGGAGCTTATTGAGGCATTCCCTGAGAAGAAATTTTTTGTTATGTACGGCCAAACAGAAGCCACTGCACGATTATCATATTTACCGCCAGAATTATTACAAGCAAAACTCGGTTCTATTGGAAAAGGAATTCCAAATGTTACATTAGAAGTATTTGATAAAAATGATCAACCTGTAAAAGATGATGAAGTTGGTGAAATAGTTGCAAAAGGGGATAATGTTATGCTGGGGTATCTAAATGATCCAGAAGGTAATAGAGCAACACTGAGAAATGGTTGGCTGCGTACTGGTGATATAGCAAAAAAAGATGAAGATGGTTACATCTATTTAGTTGCAAGAGAGAAAGAAATAATAAAGGTTGGAGGGAAAAGAATAAGTCCCAAAGAAATTGAAGAAGTCATTGTGTCTATACCTGAAGTTGTGGATTGTACTATTGAGGGAGTTTATGACGAAATATTATCGGAAGCAATAAAGGCTATAGTAGTTTTAACTGATGGTACAAATGAAGCCAAAGCAAAAGAAAAAATATTATCAACTTGCAGAGATAAACTTGTGCTCTACAAAATTCCACAAATAATTGAATTCAGAAAAAAACTGGATGTAAATCAGGCAGGTAAGAAGGTTAGCAAGTGTTTCGTTATCTTCAATAAAAAGCTAAATAAATATACTGTAATAAACAGCAATAAAAATGTAAGGTTATAAATAATGAATTTTACAAAAGATTCAATAAAAATTGATCCGGCTAAAGAAGTTGAAAAAATCACTTCAAAGCTTAGAGAAGATGTAGCTAAGAAGCTTAAGAAAAGAGGAGCGGTTGTAGGAATAAGCGGAGGAATTGATTCTTCCGTTGTTTTGGCATTGTGTGCTAAAACCTTTGGACCGGACCGTGTATTAGGTGTAATGATGCCTGAAAACGATTCCAATCCCGACAGTCTTGAGTTGGCAAAAAATCTTTCTGCTAAGTATAATACAAAATATGTTATTGAAAATATGACAGAGGCTTTAGCGGGATTTGGCTGCTACGATAGAAGAGATGAAGCGATTAAAAAAGTTTTCCCTGAGTTTAATAGTAACTACAAAGCAAAAATTACTTTACCAACTAATTTGATGGAAAAAGAGACATTAAACGTTTTTCAATTAACCATTATTACTCCTGATGGTAAAACAAAATCAGAAAGAATACCACTTAAAGAATATCTGCAGATAGTTGCTGCTTCAAACTTTAAGCAACGAAGCAGGATGTGTATGCTTTATTATCATGCAGAAGCAAGGAATTATGCCGTAATAGGTACGGGTAATAAGAATGAACATGAGCAAGGATTCTTTGTAAAATATGGTGATGGTGGAGCAGATATTAAACCAATAGCTCATCTATTTAAAACTCAGGTATTTCAACTTGCCGATTATCTGGAAGTGCCCGAAGAAATCCGTCAAAGGACTCCGACTACGGATACATACAGTGCAGAACAAACACAGGAAGAATTTTTTTATAGGGTTCCATTTGATATTCTTGATAGAGTTTGGTTTGGATGGGAACAAGGCGTTCCATCAAAGAAAATTGCGGAAGCCTTAGAACTAACTGAGGAAAATGTTGAATCAATTATTCACGATACCCAGCGGAAAATAAGAACGACTGAGTATCTTAGAATGGAACCGATCTAATTGTTTCTTACCCATCGACGATTAGTTTTATATAAAACAATTAGTAAAAATTAGGATAGAGGTTAGAAGCAAATATTAAGTAATAGATCTGTCAGGATTTAATGATGCAAATATTGTTTCGCACATTTAATAGTATTCGGGATAAAGGCTTATTAAGAACCTTCCAGAGTATAATTAGTGTTCTGGAAGATTTTTACTTTGAAATGAAATATGGGGTATCAACTTCCAGCATTGTTAGGCGTGAAGATTTAGATATTTCTGAAACAAGTAAAGAACATAGTGAAGAATATATGCCGACTCGAATCAGGCATTTCAGACTTTTAATAAAAGATTTAAAACTACCGGAAAACAGTGTTTTTGTTGATATGGGATCGGGTAAAGGAAGAGTTCTGTTGATGGCATCATTGCACAAATTTAGACATATCACCGGTGTGGAGATATCCAGCCAGCTCTGTGAAATTGCAAAAAATAATATTGCGAAATTTGAGAAGATGTTGAAGCGGTCCTCACAGATTAAAATAGTGAATGAAGACGTATTGAAGTATAATATAAAGAACGATGAAAATGTTTTTTACTTTTTTAATCCATTTGATAACTTCGTCATGGAAAAAATTATTGATCGTATCATCAAGTCATTAAATGATAACCCCAGAAAAGTATGGCTCATCCTGAATAATTTTACTCCGTTCAGCGATATGATAGAAAACAAATTTAAATTACCAACAATTAAAAAATTTATTTACGGGGGAACGGAATTTGCTGTCTATGCAATTGATTAAAAAATCCCTCGTTAAAAAGATAGCAAAATATTTTTTTGATAATTACAACGTGATAACGTAATAAGTTTTAAAATCGTAAATATTGATTTAGCCTCAGATAGAAGATGGGATAATTTTGTTCAAAATAATCCTAAAGGTTCTATCTATCATACTTCCGGCTGGTTGAGTTCGGTTTCTTTGGCACAGGGATATAAAATCTATCCTGTAGGCGTTGAAAATTCTAATACTGGCGAATTAACCGGCATTTTCCCTTTGGCACAGGTAAAAAATTTTACTTCCGGAAGTAAGTTAATCTCGTTTCCACTCACCACGCATTGTGAGCCTCTGGTAAGTGAAGAACAAATAAAAAAAATCTATGATAAAATAATTTCGGAACCTGGAAAAAAAGATTTTTTTGAATTTCGTACTCTGGATTATTCTTGCAATTTGGAAGGAGCTATTTTAAATGAAAAATTCCTGATCCATATTTTGGAACTGGAAGAATCAGAAGATAAAACTTTTCAGAAATTTCACGGAACAAGTATCCGAGCTTCAATCAGGCGGGCAGAGAAAAAGGGACTGAGTCTCGAAATAATAAATAGCACAGCTGGATTGAAAGCTTTCTATTCTCTTTACACTAACTTAAGAAAAAGATTAGGGTTACCTATTCTTCCATATAAATTTTTTAACAGCGTTTTTACAAATCTTATTAAAGATGACAGGATATTAATCCCTGTTGTAAAATATGAAGATCTTATTGTTGCTGCCGGTTTTATTTTAAAGTTTAAAGATACTTTTTACTTAGAGTATACTGCTTCGGACTATTCGAGACTGGATTTATATCCAAACCATAAGTTGTTTTGGGAAATAATTAAGATTGCAATCAAGAATAAAGCGAAATTTGTGGATTTCGGAAGAACAGAAGTAAATAATAGTTCTTTAGTTACATTTAAAGATAAGTGGAATACAACCCGACGACAGTTGAAATATTGGCGAATTGGAAGTGAACAGGAAACCAAGTCCTTAGCCGGAAAGAGTAAATCAGTTTTTATGAAAATCAATAAGCATTTACCTAATAGTTTACTAAAGTTACAAGGTAGAATACTATATAAATATAATGGATGATTGAAGTTTGCAGCTTCCGAAGAGTGAGAATATTAAACACGTTCAGATTAAATTTTTAAATTATGCTTTATTAAATGAACTATCTATAATCAGAATATGGAATAAATATAATTGAATTTAAGTTCTTTAGATCCAACTATAATTGCTGATTGGGATGAGTTAATACTTAGCTTTCCGTCGTATTCCTTTTTCCATTCTTCAGACTGGGCAAAAGTGTTAAGCGAAACATATAATTTTAAGCCTCATTATTTAAAATTAACAGATACGGGAAAGACAAGAGCAATTATACCATTGATGGAGGTTGACAGTCTTTTTACAGGCAGAAGAGTTATCTCTTTACCTTTTAGTGATTTTTGTGAACCTTTAATTTCAAGCGGTGTTAAATTAAAACTTATTCGTCACAAAGTGATAGATTACAGTAAAGAAAAAGGATTTAATTCACTTGAATTAAGAGATAGTGAAGTTCACCTGGATAATTCTATCATTATACCTGCTGGTTATCAACATATACTGGATTTGTCATTTAGTGAAGAACAACTTTTTAAACGCTTATCTGATAATACCAGAAGAAATATTAAAAAGGCAATTAGAAATAAAGTTTCTTTAGAAATTAACAATTCTCCTTCTGCTTTGGAAGATTTTTATTTTATGAATTGTTATACAAGGAGAAGGCATGGTCTTCCTCCACAACCAATAAAATTTTTCAGAAAGCTTTATGATTTTGTATTAACTAAAAACAAAGGTTTTATTAGTATTTCTAAATATAATGGAAAAAGTATTGCTGCTGCTGTATTTTTATTTAATAGGGAAAAAAGCACTTTATAAGTATGGTGCTTCATTATTTGAATATCAGAACTTAAGACCTAATAATTTGTTGATGTGGGAATCAATCAAATATATAAAAGCATCAGGGATTTAGCGAGTTAAATTTTGGCAGAACAGAGCTTGAAAATATTGGATTAAGACGATTCAAACTTGGCTGGGGCACTGAAGAGAAAATCTTAAATTATTATCGATTTAAATTAGGAAAAAACAATAATAGCTCTACTTCAACAATATACTTTAAGTCAAAGAAAATTTCCATTGCATAGATTTCCAATATTTTTACTCAGGATGATCGGTAAGTTTGTATATAGACACATTGCTTAAAAACCAGCTATATTCTTAATTTGGAACTAACTAGATTTAGTTATCTTTAAAACTTTTGTCTAATAGATTGAAAATTCATATTCTTATGGAACGCTATTTGTTGCAAAAGTAAACAATTATGACAAAATTATTTCAGAAATAAAATTTTTTGTAATTATTGAATTAATTACAAAAATGCTATTCATTTATAAAAAGTTAAGTAATCATGATTATTGATCATTTAGGTATAGTTGTAAAATCAATTGAAAAAGGAATAAAATATTGGGAAGAAGTCTTTGGTTATAAGCAAATGACAGAAATCGTTATAAATACAAGACAGAAAGTTAAAGTGGTTTTTTTAAGAAAAGAAAATTCACTTCTTATTAAATTGATTGAACCAACTGATGAAACATCACCAGTTTATAGAGACTGCAAGGAAGGGTGGTGGATTACACCATTTAGGTTTCGATGTAAAGATATTAACGAAGAAATAACACGACTTAAAGAGTTTAGGGTTGCGTGTTATAACAAATCCTCAGCCTGGTGAAGCTTTTGAAAATAACCAAATTGCTTTTTTATTAGGAAATCAGGCGTTAAATATTGAATTAATTGATACCGATAAAAAAGCCAGAAAAATAATTTATAATGGATAACCCCTAGAAATAATTATGACTAGATATATATTACACATTTAAACCATTCATTCCAAGATGGCTACAACTTTTTCTAAGAAGAAGTACTTGCGTAAAAAAGCAGTTAAAAAAGTATAAAGATATTTGGCCAATTCTTCCTGGAAGTGAAGTGAAACCTAAAAATTGGACAGGATGGCCGGAGGGTAAAGAATTTGCTTTGTTCTTACTCATGATGTAGAACTGAGAAAAGGTCATGATAGGTGCAGACAACTTTTAGAGATAGAGAAAAAACTTGGATTTAAATCATCATTTAATTTCGTAGCTGAAAGATATAAGGTTGATAAGGAATTACGGGACTTTATTGTTAGTGAGGGATTCGAAGTTGGTATTCACGGACTAAAACACGATGGAAAAAAATTCCAGAAGCAAAAAAATATTTTCTGAAAGAGCAATAAAGATAAATCAGTACATAAAAGAGTGGAATATCTGTCGGATTCAGAGCCCCTGCAGTGCATCATAATCTTGAATGGATTGGAGAACTAGATATTGAATATGACTTATCCACATTTGACACAGATCCTTTTGAACCTCAACCGGATGGAGTTGGCACTATTTTCCCATTTCTTGTTGAACGAAAAAATGGCAAACCTGGTTACGTAGAATTACCCTATACATTGGACCAGGATTTTACGTTGTTTATTCTTATGAAAGAATCCTCTCCGACAAATCTGGATTGATAAGTTAAATTGGATTGCTGATAATGGTGGGATGGCACTTGTAATTATACATCCTGATTATGTGAATTTTAATAACCAGAAAATGTTGGAAGAATACCCTGTGGATTACTATATAAATTTTCTTAAATATGTAAAAGAGAATTATGAAGGTAAATACTGGAATGCATTACCAAAAGAAGTTGCTAAATATTTTAAGAAAATGAGGACGGTTAATTAATGATGAAAATGAATAAAATTTTAATGGTGGTTTACAGTTACTTTCCCCAGGATGTTAGACCTCGAAGAGAAGCCGAAGCTTTGATTAATGCAGGTTACACAGTAGATATTATTTGTTTGAGATTACATGATCAAACCAAATTTGAAAACATTTATGGAGTGAATACTTCACAGAGTAAATATTTCCAAATCCCGATCCACTAGGAGGAAATATATTTTTCTTTATGCTAGTTTCTTTATTCGTTCTTTTTTTCTCCTTAATCGGTTATTTCTTAAAAATAGATATGCGGTAATACATGTTCATAATATGCCGGATTTTCTGGTTTTTCTTAGTTTAATTCCTAAACTTTTCGGTTCAAAAATTATTTTAGATTTGCACGATCCCACACCGGAAATGCTAATTACAAAATTTGCAGAAAATAGAGATAGCTGGCTGACAAAAATGCTTAAATGGCAGGAGAAAGCAAGTATAAAATTTGCACATAAAATTATCACGACAAATAAATCATTTGTTGATAAATTTGTATCTCGTGGGTGTCCTCCTGATAAAATAAACATTGTAATGAATTCACCCCAGGAATCTATTTTTAACAAATTCGTAAGTACATATCAAAAGAAAAATCAGATAAGAATAAATATGTTGTTATGTATCATGGAATAATTATTACCAGATATGGCTTTGAAGAATTTATTGAATGCCATAAATTTATTAAAAGATAAAATACAAGGATTAGAATTAAGAGTTTATGGCACTGGGAGGATGTATCACTTTTTTCTTGAGATAGTGCATAAATTAAATTTAGAAAATATAGTAAAGTACTTTGGACAGGTTTCGATTGAAAAAATTGTAGAGACAATACCGGATTGCGACGTTGGCGTAATTCCCAATAGGCTAAATCCTTTCACTCAAATAAATTTTCCTACTAGAATATTCGAATATTTACATATGAAAAAACCCATGGTAGTACCCAGAACACAGGGGATT
>CAVPND010000014.1:0-125176 GCA_963706055.1 uncultured Ignavibacteriales bacterium
TCGACCAAAGGGAGAAATCTGTTCTTTACTAATTTTTAGATTTCTCAGTCGAAGACTCCTTCGAAATGACTTTTCCGAGCTATTCAATTAAATTGAGAGTCTTGGCGAAATAAAACCTATAAAATGCAATCCTAAATCTTCTGAGTAAAATCAATTACTAAAGCACGGTCAGCGGATCTTGGATTCCATTTTTTATTTTCTAATAAATCTCGTAGATCAAATCCAACTGTAACACCATTTGCAATAGACCAGCGCAAACCAAGATTTAAATATCCTTTTCCGTCTCCAAATTGATTTGTTGAGTTATCGTTTAACGCAAAATTGTATTCGATCAAAAACGAAAATGAACTGCCTAAAGTTTTTTCAGCGCCTACCATAAGATTAACAAAATTATCGCCGTCTTTATCTTCAAGAACAGTATAATTAACAGTGCCGTGTAAACTTAAATATCCGAGCAAACCAAAGTTTTTACTTGCGGCGACAAAAATTCCCGGGGCTTTTACAGCAAATCTTTTTTCATTTTTAAAATATTCGCCTTTGCCTTGAGTATCAAAGCCAAGTGTTAAAGAGGGGATTAGGATTGATTCATCCATTACGCGAAAACGAAAATTTACTCCCGGTGGAAATGGATACCAATCAGGTTCACCTGAGCCAATAATGTTAGAACCGCCGTATGATAAACCGATACTAATATTTTCAAAAATTCCTGCTTCAACTTTCGCGATTAGTGTCCCGAAAGGTAAAAGTTCTGTTGTCAATCCAACCGATCCGCGTTCCATAATTCCTGCAGTTGGCATATCGATTAACTGCCTGTACTCAAACTTAGCGCTTTCACCGGCTGTGCCTTGTGCGTAAGCCATTTGTAGGGATAAAATTGTGATTATTAATAATGATATAAACTTTTTCATATTTCCTCGTGTAGAATAAAAACTTAACTGCAAAATAGAAATAAATATTGTTTGATGCTTTGATTTTAATGATTAAAGATAGGTCTTTTCTGTCACGGTGTGACTTTGTTGTAGGCTGTCACGGTCGCACCGTGACATTGTAACCTAATATTTAAGAATACAAATCAATTCCACCCAACTCAGTATTTACTTCCAAAATAGAATGATCATTAAAAGCATAATTTCTTGCACTTGAATACTTATAGTCTTCTGCTTTTAATACTAAGCCAGACTAACAGGATTCTTATGAATATAATTTAGTTTAGTCCAGAACATTTTTTGATCTATGATCACTTCATCATCAAACCTTTTCATCCATAATTTTCTGTTTTGATCTTTAATGACCATTGCTTCTTTTTCAAATAACTGCAATAGTTCTACTTCATTCGTGTTTTCTAGATGATCAAAAATCTGCCAGGCCGAAAACTTTTTAATATCACGCATTATTTCCGAAATGTTACCAAGCTCATTTTTTACTTCAATAATCCAATGAAAATGAGTTGGCATAATAACATATCCAAGAATAATAAACTTATATTTTTCTCTGTAGTGTTTAATATTAGAAATAAGAATATCACAAAACAGAGGGTTGTTAAAAAATAGGAATGAATTTTACAACGGTAGTTGTAACAAAGAAAAAAGCTTCATCCGTTAAGTTATTTCGTCCTCTTCTTCCCATAATCAAAAATAATAAATCTCTAATTCATCGTCACGGTGCGACCGTGACAGCCTTCGAAAATAGAAATAAATATTGCTTGATGCTCTGTTTTTGTGTGATTAAGATAGGATTTTATTATCACGGTACGACTTTGAGAGCCAAAATAATCATTTAAGTAAAACTGTTTTAATTATTTGTTTGTGACCGAAACTTGTTTTTAGTTCAATAAAATAAATTCCACTCGGTGAATTTTTATTGTATTCATTTTTGCTATCCCATTTAATTGAATGATTCCCTGCTTCTTTAACTCCTCTGAAAAGTGTTTTTATTTTTTCACCTAAAGAATTAAAAATATTAATTTCAATATTGGTTCCTATATCTAATTCAAAATTTATTATTGTCTCTGAATTAAATGGGTTGGGATAATTCTGATATAATTTAAAATTTATATTCTTTAATTCCAATTTCATCATTTAGTCCAGTTATAACTTCCCCTAAAATACCGTTTTTACTTACCTGTTGTGCAAATACGCCTATTGGTGTAGGATAGTACTTGCCATACACTTCAATAAAACCTGATCGTTCATCTGTAATGGTTGCAATATCAGTATGCTCTGACATAGAATAAAGTATTTCATTACTCCATAATTGATTCATAGTATCATCAAATTTTTGACTATAAAAATTTTGATTATTCCGCCAGTTTATTACGAAATTACCGGAATCACTAACTACTAATGCTGAAGGTAATATTGATCCTTCTTGTTGAGTAATTAAGATACTACTATCTGGAAACAATGGTATTCCACTTTCATTAATTATTTGTATATAAGTTTTCATTGTGAAAGGATTTGAATTGGTATTTTTTACCCAAAGTATTATAAATTTATTTTCTAATAATTTATAATATCTGACATTATCATATTGTTCTAAATTATTAGCAATAACCAAACCACTATCACCCCATAGTAAATTGCCGTGGTCATCGATTTTATTTGCTATAATTCTATGTAATAAAGTTCCTGTATTAACAATTCTTCTAGCCCAAGCACCACCACCATTTTCATCTGGAATAATATCCCAATACCAATCATTTACCTTAGCCCATCTAACGCTCATATCAGGATTTATGCTTGCTAAAGTATTGCCAACATTCTGCTTATAATATCTCAAAAATATTCCGTCGGGTTTTCTTTTGCTTATATAAGGATCAGAGAAATTATATCCATACCAGGTGCTAATATATTTCCCTGTTTTGCCCCATAACCTTTCACCCTGATTAGATATTTTCTGAACTCTAATAACGGTAGTATCCTCAAAACCTATATAAGGTGGCGGATAAACATTACTCCACGTTATGTAAATACCATTGTCTTCATCTTCTACAACTCCATATATTCTAGTTACCGCTGTATCTTCTGTTATTGTAATACCACGTTCTCCCCAATATAAATATCCTGTTGTGTCAACTTTATTTGCCCTCAAATATTTATGGAATATCGGCTGCCACGTTAATGAATCCCACCCAACCTCAATACAATCCAAAAATGTTAATATCACCTTTCCTGTTTCAGATTTTATTAGTTTAAATTCTGTTTGTGCGGAGCCATTACCTGTATTATGCAACGGTTGATTCCATCTAACATAACCATATTTATCAACCCATTGCAGCCAAGATGTTGGATAATCTGTGTTAGCTGTAGTCCAACCAACAAAAGCGCCACCCATTCCATCTTCGCAGGCAGAAACAAAGTAACCAAAATTAGAGATTTGAAGATTTTGGTTTGGGGTATTACTCCATTGAGGGAATATATTGGGGGAAATTAGCAGAAGGGTTAAATAAAATATATGTGAACAAATACTTTTCATTTTTCTTATCATAGACCTAAACAGTTAATGGTAGTATTTCAATCTCAATATATTCCGGTAGTAAAGAATTTTGGGATTTAATTTTTATTCCCACCAAACCTGCTTTACCTTTTGATCTAATCTTAATAAATCCGGTTTCTTTATTGTACTCAGTAATTTCAATCAAATCCATTCCTTCAACAATTTCAAAAACTGCGGATGATTTTCTGAACCACGCTTTTTTACCCATTGCGTTAATTGGAACAACTTCAATTTTCATTTCGGATGAAGTCTGCGCAAAAAGGTTTTCGGGAGTTCGCCTAACTTCACTTCCATAGATGTTGTAAAGAAAAAAGTATCCGCCAAGAAGTAAAATAAAAACTGTTATGGATAAATAAATTAGTATAATTTTTTTCCTCATTGGTTTAAGCGTTTTTCTTTTGCAACAAATAATCTAAGATTGTTTATTATTTCCAGCACGATATTATCCGGCACTCCGTCAATGTGCAGAGATTTTAATCTCATATCACATTGATCGTTAACATAATCAATAACAACAAATTTATTTTTAGTTGTAAGAGCAATCTCAGTTGAGAAAAAATCAAGCTGTGTTAAACGATGAATTGTTCTTGTTATCTGAAAAAGTTTTTTTAATCCAAACTTTTGAATTTCAGATTCCATTAGCTCATTATAAATATGTGTTTCATCATCCCACCAAACGCAAACCACTTTGCCAAAAGCCCAGTAACATCTAAACCATGCTCGTCTATCTTCAAGTATTTTAGGATAAACTTTTTCCTGAATCAGATATTTATCATTGCTGTGTTTTTGCCTGGCGTGCAAAACTTCTTTTAGTGATTCCGCTCCAGTAACAACGCCCATTCCACCGCCGGTTGTGTTGCAGGGTTTTATAATAAATGGTCTGCCGAGCGTTTCAAGATCGTCAATAGAAATAAAAATTTCTTTTGATTGATTATGCGGAGGAATAATTATGGAATACGGAACATTTAACCCCGACGTAATAAACTCCAGATGCATATTTGCTTTATCAATTGCGTGATCAATAAGCTTGTGGGGATTAAAAACGTAAGCGTTTCGTTTTGTAAGAATTCTGTTCAACTCAATAAAATTATCGTCAACATCAGAGGCTCTATCAAGCAGACATCTGAAGTTTAATCGACGCTGCTTTACTTTTGCTGTAACATTGGCGATGTTTTTAAAATTTATAACATAGGTTGAAAGTCCGAATTGCTGCAGCGTTTTTTCGATAGCTGAAACAAATTCAACATCAAACTCCCAATCGTAGGCTATGGCTAAATCAAATATTTCCATTAATTTTTTTTTATGCAAAGTTACTACTTAGAGGCTTAAGTTTTCAAATTTTACGAGGATATAAGCCTAAATAGCCTTGTTATTACAACACTGCAATAATATATTCACAACCGTGAAAAGAAATATTCTCTACATATTTATTCCCGTTTTATTATTATCTGCTTCCCTAATTAATTGTTCAGGTTCATCACCCACAATTATAGAAAAAAACGAAGATAAAAAAACAGTTTTAACCCCTGAACAGCAGAAGAAAAAAGCTCTTGAATTTTTTATTAATGGCGGAGTTTTTGAATCACAGGGAAATTATGAAGCTGCAGTCGGGCAGTATGAAAAAGCACTGATGTATGATTCATCCGCCGGACTTTATTACACGCTTGCAAAAAATAATGTGTATCTAAATAAGCTTGCGCCTGCATTAACATATGCGCTAAATGCTGTTTCATTAGATTCAACAAAAATTGAATACTTAGATTTGCTTGCTGATATTTTTAATTATGGAAATCAGAAAGTATCTGCAATGAAAATTCTTGAACGTGCTATTGAGATAGATTCATCAAATATAGAATTGAATTATAAACTGGCGCGATTGTATGAAGAGGACAAGCCTTTACAAGCAGTAAAATTGTATAATAGAATTTTATTGCAGCTTGGTCCCGATTGGTCTGTGCTTACAAGAATAGCAGAGCTTCAAGAGAGATTAGGCAATAATGATGAGGCTATAAATGCAATTAAAAAACTACAGGCAATTGATCCGGCAAATATTCCGTTAAAAAAAATGCTGATTGAATTTTATTTAAGAGCAAAAAAATATGATGAAGGTATTCCGCTGGTTGATGAGATTATTGAATTGATGCCGTACGATCTTGAAGCAAGAGAAACAAAAGCAAAATTACTTTTAGGAAAAAATGATTGGTCTGGTGCTTCAAAGGAATTTGATTACCTGTTGGATCAACCGGATGTAAAGCTTGATGCAAAAATTAATATCGGCGCAAACTATTTTAATAAAGCGATTACGGATTCAACTGTTTTGCCGATCGCAAAATCTTTTTTTACTAAACTTGATAAGGACACAACAGATTGGCAGATAAAAATGTATCTGGGTGCAATCGCATTAAGCCAGGGCGATGATTCTATTGCTATAGAAAATTTTAAATTTGTTACAAAAAATGCAAACTGGAATGTTGCGGCCTGGGTAAGACTTGGCGGATTGTATTTTGATAACAGAAAATATGATGAAGCAGAAGTCGTAATGAGCGAAGCAATTTTAACTTTTCAAGAAGATTTTTATGTTAATTTGATTTTAGGTTTATCATTAGCACAGCAATCTAAACACGCAGAAGCAGGAAAGTATTTAAAGAAGGCTACAATCCTAAATCCAAAAGATATAACTGCTCTCTCAGCCTATGCGTTTACTCTAAATCAACTAAAAGAAGATGATAAAGCAATATTTTATCTTAATAGAGCATTGGAAATTGAACCCGATGATGCACAGTTGATTGGAACACTTGCTATGATTTATAACGGAATGGAAGATTTCGAAAAAAGCGATAGTTTGTATGAGCGCGCACTTGAATTAAAACCTGATGATCCGTTACTAAGTAATAATTATGCTTACTCTTTTGCAACAAGAAATATTCAACTTGAACGCGCATTAAAAATGGTTAAAATTTCTATAGCTGCAGACTCGTTAAACTCATCTTACTTAGATACAATCGGGTGGGTTTACTTTATGCTTGGTAATTACACCGAAGCAAAAATATATTTAGAAAAAGCAATAGAGATTGGCGGAGAAAGTTCTGTTATGCTGGATCATCTTGCGGATACAGAATCTAAACTTGGTAATAAAGAACAAGCAATTAAACTTTGGAAAAAGGCTCTTGAGCTTGATCCCACAAAAATTGAAATACAAAATAAAATTGATAAAGGTGCGATTTGAAAAAAATAAGTTTAATAATTTTATTTTTATCTAATATTCTTATTCTTATTAATGGATGTGTTCCATCTCAGCCGACGGAAGAGTTTGAACTGCTTCCATCCGAAAGGTTGACGAATAAACTTGAAGCTAACAGAAGAAAAATAAAAAATTTTGAAGGTACCGGAACAATATTCGTAAACACACCTCAAATGGATAACAGCGCAACATTTAGAATTGTTTTACAAAAACCTGATTCAATTTATTTAACAATTATGGGACCGTTTGGAATTGAACTTGCTCAGGCACTTGTTACCAAAGATAAATTTACATTTTATGATGCACTTAAAAATACTGCCTATGTTGGTGCTGTAAATTCAAATGCGCTGCAAAGTATTTTCCGTATCAATCTTTCGTTTGAAGATTTGCTTGATGCTTTTGTCGGTTCTGTAAATCTAACAAATAATTTATATCGTGCACCCGATGATTATTTTGTTGAAGATGATAGATATGTGCTTACTTATCTTGATTCCGCTCGTACGAATAAAACTGTTTACAAAGTTGATGTGAGACAATTGGGAATAACTGAATATCGACTTTTTGGTTTAGATGATATTTTGATGCTTCAAGGAAAATATTCTGATTTTGAATTACTGGAAAATGTTGCTGTACCATATAAAATAGCTATTGAAAACATATCGGATGAACAAAAGATCAACATTGATTATAAAAAGATTAATGTAAACAAGTATAATATTTTTATAGATTTTAAAATTCCGGATGATGCCACAATCATAAAATGGTAAAAATTGTTTTTTACATCCTGTTCTTTTCATTTTCCATATTCATCTTAGAATCATACGCTCAAACCAGCCAAATAGATACACGCAAAGAGGAATTAAGTAAATTAAAAAATGAAATTTCTCGTCTTGAAACTGAACTTGCTCAAAAAAATAAAAAAGAGAAAAAAACTTTAGAAGATCTGGATAATATAAGTAAGCAAAATTTTCTTGTTAATAAACTTCTTACTAATCTGCGCCGGGAAGAAGAACAAAAAGAAATTGAAATAAAAAAAAGTATTTCAAACATCGCTTCCATCGAAAAGGAAATTAACCAACTTCAAAAAAATTATGCAAAGTATGTTACTGCTACATATAAAAACGGTACTCATACTGAATTAGAAACCATACTTGATGCTAATTCTTTTCAGCAGGCTGTTGTACGATTGGAGTACCTGAAAAGATTTTCAGTAAGTCGCCAAAAAGATCTTGTTAAGCTTGAAGAAAATAAAAAAAGTCTTTTAGCAGCTAAAGAAAAACTAATTATTGAGAAAAAAGAAAAGCAGGAATTATCAAAACAAAAAGAAGTTGAAGAAAAATCTTTATCTGCTAAATTAAAAGATCAAAAATCCATTCTTGCGGAAATAAAAAAAGACAAAAAGAAAATAGCTAAAAGTGTTAGCGATAAAAGAAAATCAGAGCAGAAAATCAGAGACTTAATCGTTAAAATGGTTGAAGAAGCCGAGGCAAAACGTAAAAGGGAAGAGGAAGAAGCTTTAAGATTAAAGAACAATGAAACTGTAGTAACCAAAGAAACAAAAACAAAAAAGGAAGTTGAAACAAACGATTATCCTTTTGATCTTTCAACATCAAAGTTCACATCATTTGATGAGTTAAAGGGAAAACTAAACTGGCCAATCTCTAAATCTAAAGTTGTTAGAAAATTTGGTGAATCACTTAACCCAAAATTAAAAACTCTAACTGTTAATTATGGAATTGATTTAAGAGCCAGTGGAGATATGAGTGTGAGATGTGTTGCAGAAGGTGTAGTTTCCGCAGTGGAATGGCTGCCAGGCTACGGTACAGTTTTGATTATAAGTCACAAAGGAAATTATAGAACTGTTTACGGGCATCTTTCCGAAGTGTTTGTTAAAGAAGGTGATAAAGTAAACACAGGCGGAGTGATTGCAAAAGTAGGTGAGAGTGTTGAGGGAAACATTTTACATTTTGAAGTGTGGAGTGGAAGACAAAATGTAAATCCTGAACTCTGGCTTAGAAAATAATTCGACAAAGATTTTGAAACGCATATTTCAAAAAATACAATCAAACAAAGTTTTATTTAAAAACTTTACTTCGCTTTCGATTCTGCAAATATCAAATTACATTTTTCCAATAATTACTTTACCATATCTTAGTTCGGGTTTTAGGACCGGAAAAATATGGATTGGTAAATTTTGCAACTGCATTTGCGACTTATTTTACAATCTTAACCGATTTCGGTTTCAATCTTTCCGCAACTCAGGAAATATCAGTTAACAGAGAAAATCCTAAACGTATTTCAGAAATATTTTCTTCTGTGTTTACGATTAAGATGCTTCTGTTTGGATTATCAAGTGTAATATTTTTTGTTGTTGTTTGGACAATTCCCATTTTTTATGAAAATATTATTTTATTTGTTGTAACATTTTTCAGCGTTCTGGGTACGGCATTGTTTCCGCTCTGGTTTTATCAGGGTATTGAGCGGATGAAATATATTTTAATAATTTCTGTTTCGGTTAGATTTATTACAACGATTTTAATTTTTGTAATCATTAATTCCGAAAGTGATTTTATAAAATATGCCGGTTTAAATACAATTACACAGTGTCTGATTGGAATAATTGGATTGCAATTCGCTTTAAATAGATTTGGGATAAAATATTCTTTCCCATCTAAACAATTAATTAAGCGACAGCTTAAAAGCGGCTGGAATCTTTTCCTTTCAACCATTTCAATTAATTTATATACAACTTCAAATGTTTTTATACTCGGATTATTTGCTCCAGCAAACGTAGTTGGATACTATGCCGCCGCTGATAAAATTAGAATGGCATTTCAAGGTATATTGTCACCAATGTCTCAAAGCGTTTTTCCGTATGTTAACAAAATGCTTAGCGAATCATATGAACGGTTTATTAGTTTTAATAAAAAATTATTTAAAATTGCTTTAACAATTGGATTTGTAATCTCGATATCGTTATTCTTTTTGCTGAACCAATTGTAAACATTGTACTAGGTAAAGAGTATCAAAGCTCTATTTTAGTTCTAAGGATAATTGCATGGCTGCCGTTATTACTGTTTTTGAGTAATGTTATTGGTTTCCAAACGATGCTGCCATTAAATAGACACAAAAGTTTTTCGTTGATTTTATTTTTTGCTGCAGTATTAAATTTGTCTTTAGTTTTTATTCTAGTTCCAATCTATTTGGCTACAGGAACCGCAACTGCCGTTTTGATCACTGAAATTTTTGTAACTTTTACAATGTTAAAGTATTTAAAAAAAATCAAAATCAGATTCATATAGTTCTAAAATATGAAAATTCCAATTTTACTAATAACAAACGATAGGCCATACATACTTGAGAAAGTTTTAACTCGAATTTTAAGTTATACAGATTGGAATAAATTCGATTTATGGATACTTGAAAATAGAGCCACTGCACCTACAAAGAAAATTATCCAAGCTTTTAAAGCAAAATATTCCCACATTAATGTTTACTCTTCTTTCGTTAATCAGATATCATATATTCAAAATTGTATTATTCGTCAACTCAGATCTGATATATATATTAAATTAGATGATGATATTTTTGTTTCGGAAGGTTGGACGAATGGATTTGTTGGAGTTTATGAAAGAAATTACAAAAAAATGAGTTTTGGTTCTGTGATAATCCCAGTAAATGGATTTGGTTGGCTTCCTTTTATGGAAATCATGGGTATAATTGAAGAATTCAAATCGAAATTTCCTGATGAAAAATTAATTCAGGATTGTATGAATGTCCCTATATGGAATAATGAAAAAGTCGTAGAATATATTTGGAATAAGTCTTTAAATATTGATGAAGTTTCAAGAACATTCAAAGAAAAACAAAATAATAATTTTCAGGACCTTATTTGTACACACAGATACTCAATTGGAGCAATCGTGTTTTCACATGATGTATGGGATAAAATGGGGGGATGGAAAATTAAAAATACATTTTACAATAAACTGAAAATAAAAACTCAATATGAAAAAATTTTTAAAAAATTAGCAAAAATGCTTAATAAACCAAAACTGGAAAGAACAAGTTTAATAATGGACATATTGTTAAATCTTCACAAATCGGAACTTGGATTAGAAGAACAAGCTATATTTGATTTTTCTCTGAAAAATGACTTAATCATCCCAATTACAACGGAATCAATAGGATTCCATTTTTCTTTTGGTACTACAGATGATTATATCACAAAGAATTTATTATTAAAGTTAAAATGAAATACGATTACTTAATAGTCGGCGCTGGTTTTGCAGGTTCTGTTATGGCTGAAAGATTAGCATCGCAATTAAATAAAAAAGTTTTAATTGTTGAAAAGCGGAATCACATTGCAGGAAATGCTTACGATGAATATGATGAATATGGAATTTTAGTTCATCGTTATGGTCCGCATATATTTCACACAAACAGTAAAGAAGTATTTGAATATCTATCACTGTTTACCAAATGGATTCCTTACGAACATAGAGTTTTAGCTAAGATTGGAGATGAGTTATATCCAATTCCGATAAATAGAATTACAATAAACAAACTCTACAAATTAAATCTTAAAACGGATGAAGAAGTAAAAGAGTATTTTGAAAGTGTAAAAGAAAAAAGATTTCCGATACTTAATTCTGAAGACATAATTGTTAATCAAGTTGGCAAAGACTTATTTGAAAAGTTCTTTAAACACTATACAAAAAAACAATGGAATCTTGAACCATCGGAACTTTCACCTTCGGTTTGTGGCAGGATTCCAGTAAGAACAAATGATGATTGCAGATATTTTACGGATCGATATCAGTTTATGCCGAAAGATGGTTACACAAAAATGTTTGAGAAGATGTTGAATCATAAAAACATTGAAGTAATTTTAAATACAGATTATAAAACACATTTTAGATTCAGTAAAGTTTGATAAAATGATTTACACTGGACCAATTGATTACTACTTTGATTATAAATTTGGAAAATTTCCATATAGATCCATACAGGTTTGAGTTTAAGAATTTGATACAGAAGCAATATCAGGAAGCAGCACAAATTAATTATGTTGATAATACAGTAGGCTTTACTCGAGTTGTTGAACATAAATTATTAAATCAACAAAATGCTATAAGCACTACAATCTCTTTTGAATTTCCCCAAAAAGATGGCGAACCATTTTATCCAATACCAACAGAAGAAAACAGACTAAAATATTTATTATATAAGAAGGAAGCAGAAAAATTATCGAATGTAATTTTCTGCGGCAGATTAGCGGAATACCAATATTATAATATGGATCAGGTTGTGGCGAATACATTAAATATTTTTCAAAGAGATTTCCAATAAATGATTTATAAAATTGCTGCAGTTGTTGTAACTTTTAACCGATTAGCATTATTAAAGGAGTGTGTCCAGAGTTTAAGAGAGCAAACGCACAAACTTGATGAAATATTTATTATTAATAATTCTAGTACAGATGGAACGCTGGAATGGCTCTGTTCACAAAAAGATTTAACTGTTATAACACAAGAAAATTCAGGCAGTGCTGGTGGGCAATATACCGGTATTAAAACTGCGTATGAAAAAGGGTATGATTGGATCTGGTGTTTTGATGACGATGTAAAATCAGCAAGTGATTCATTAAGTCACATGATTCCCTTTATTAATAACTTAGATGTTTCCACTATACAATTATTAAAAAAATCTAGCCCCATAGACAGAGCATATAATCAAGGGGCTGACTATTTAAAAATAAAGTATTTTAAAGAGGTAAAAATTTCTTCTGCTGCCCAAAAATCAGGCTATGTATTTACTAATTTATTTACTTTTGAAGGCGTGCTACTTAACAGTTCAATCATCAAACTTGTGGGACTACCTCAAAAAGATTTTTATTGTTATTTTGATGATAAAGAGTATTCTCTAAGGATAAATAAATTACTTCCTGATAAAAAAATTATCCTTATTGGCACAGTTTCTCTAGAAAACATTAAACATAAACTGAGTCCGACATTCAATAACAATAATGAACATATATTTATTGAGGTTGAAAGATTTAGCCTCTTTATGAGAAACATGATTCTAACATATAGAATTCATTATCCTGAATATATTAATTTAAAAGGTTTGGTATTTCTGCTCTACAATTACAAAAAATGGATTGTAAAAATCTTTTATTTATCAATAATTAGTTCAAAAAGGATTAGTTTGTTTAGATTTATTAAAACTCAGATATATCAAAAGGGATTCCACGAATCCCTTGATCGATATCGAGAACCAATTAATCACTACATTGATAATCCCAACGAGTAAACTGCTAATAGGATGAGTATAATTGGAATATCATCGTACTATATTCTAAATTTATTGAATAAATTTTTAATACTCTTTAGAAGAAATCCAAATAAAATAGAAAAGATAGTAATCTACTTAAAAGGTGGAATTGGGGATTTTACATTTCTTATTCCTGTTTTATACACATTAAAGCATTCTGAAAAAAAGTATGTTATCCATCTTGTAGTGAGCAAAAACATTTTTAACATCGTAAATCGTTTTAATGATTATTATTTACTCTGCAACGAAATAAGAATTATTGGTACGAATAGTGACAGCATGGTTTATAGATTAAAAACATTTATTTATGAGGCAAAATACAATCTAAAACAAAATTATGATTTATTTTTTGATGCTTGGCCCGCTGCAAGTATGATGATCAAAGCTGTCTCGATATTTGCGATCACAAAAACAAGAGTCGGAATAGAAAACAAGAGTTTAGTTTCAATTTATAATAATCCGATCTATTCGAGTAGCAAAGACAACGTTGTTAAACTAAATGCAAAAGTATTAACCCCTCTTGGAATAAATCTTATTAATAAAACACTTATGATTCCAATAAATGAAAGTGAAATGCGTACCGCAAATCAGAAAATTATTAAATGTAGTAGTAAAGATTTGAATGAAATACGCCCATTTATTGTATTATATCCACACACACAAAAAAATGATGGCAAAAATAAACACTGGAAATCTGAAAACTATATTGAAATGATTAATAGTATATTAAAAGAAATTAGTGGAATTAGATTTTTAATAATGGGTTCAAAATATGATTATGATTTTTGTAATAAAATATTTTTTGGAATTAATCCCACCCCAAATGTTTCATTACTTGCAGGGAATACTACAATATTTGAAGATTGTTTTATTTCAAGTAAGTGTGTTCTATACATAGGCATTGATGGAGGGTTTACTCATTTAGTGAATACCCTAAACATTCCTTCAATTGTGTTATGGGGACCTACCAGCGAAAAAATTTATGGTTCTCAAAATAATTATACAATAAATGTCTCAGCTGATTTTGACTATGTTGAAGATGGTAGATTGAAATATTTTTATAATGGTAACCAGGAAGACTTAACTAATACAATTTCACCGAGTGTGATTGTTAATTTAGTTAAAAAGATGCTGGGACCATCCTAGCATTAGGTAATATCAGTTTGATTTAAAAAAATGATTAAAATACTTCATATCTCTCCCGATTTCAACTATTCTTGCGGTGTTAGTAAACATGTTTATATAATTCTAAAAAATCTATCAGTCAATTCTGAATACAAATTATTCTTTATCACGAACAAAGGAGATTCATTAGAGAGACTGGATAATTTTAAGGGAGTAGATATTTCATTAATTAATTTTGAAAAAGATCATAAAAACATTTTTAGAATGTTTAACGATTTATTAAAACTTAATTCGTTTTGTAAAAAAAATAAAATCGATATAATACACACTCACCATCGTTATCCGGAATTTCTGGCATTTTTAGTTTCGAAATTAACCAATATCAAAACAATTACAACCGTTCATAGTTTTGTTAAAGGTTTGAAGTGGATAAGTTTCCGTTCTCATAAAATTATTGCTGTAAGTAAGGCAGTTAATGAATATCTTAATATAAATTATCCACATACTAAAGCTAACAGTGCAACGCTTTACAATTGCGTAGAAGAAAAATATTTTATGTCAGATGATTCTTATCACGTTGAGAAAAAAAAATCTTTTGGTTATGAATTGGATGATAGAATTTTACTATTTGCCGGAAGGATTAATAAAATTAAAGGTGTCGACGTTTTAATTAACTCTTTTAAAAAGGTGCCTAAAAAATTAAATATCAAATTACTTTTAGTTGGGTCAATTGTTGATAACTCGTTAAAAAAACTATTGACTTCACAGAGCCCAGATATCAGGCATATAGAATCACAAAGTGACATTAGAACATTCTATCAAATCGCCGATGTTGTTGTTTTACCTTCAAGAGAGGATCCATTCCCTTATGTTATGCTTGAAGCAGGCGCTATGTGTAAACCATTCATAGGAAGTAAAGTGGGGGGAATTGCGGAGTTTATAGATGACAACATTAATGGATTTTTATTTGAATCTGAAAATATTGATGAACTTATTTCCAAAATTACTTATGTGTTTAGTAATGCGGATGTATCGAAAGTTGCAAGTAAAAATTTATTCAATAAAGTAAATGAGATTAGTAACTGTAATATATATTGCGAAAAATTAAATAAGTTTTATCTTGATTTATCAGACATGAAGAAAACTTAATCATATGGTTACTAAAAAAATCAAACTTTTTAACACTTCCATAGATGATATCAAGTTTGAAGATGTTATCACGGTAACGACTAAAGCGATTAAAAAAGATGAAAAGATTAGCTTAGGGTATGTTAATCCACATATCGTAAGATTGTTAAATTCTGACATAAGGCTGCAATTTGCATTAAATAAAATTCATTATTTGCACGCTGATGGTTTCGGTATGAAACTAGCGTCAATATTTTTACTTGAAAAAAGTATTGAGCCATTAAACTGGACTGATTTTGGAATTGAATATTTAAGAAATTGTGAAAAAAGTAACTGGAGAATATTTTTTCTTGGAAGTTCTGAGGAAGTGCTTGGTAAATCAATTGAAAGACTTAAAACATTGGTCCCAAAGCTTCAAATTAGCGGTGTATTAAACGGCTATGATCAATTAAACAGCGGCACAATAAATATCATTAATGAATCAAATTCAAATATACTTTGGATTGGATTAGGTTCCCCTAAACAGGAAATTTGGTTATCAAATAATATAGACAAACTAAATATAAATGTTGCACACTGCGTGGGTGATCTGTTTTCATTTATTGCGGGCGAGAGATTACGGGGTCCAAAAATATTGCGAGATTTGGGTTTTGAATGGATATTTCGACTAATTCAACATCCATTTAGATATTTTAATCGATATGTAATTGGAGTCCCTTATTTCTTCGCGTTAATATTGAAATATAAGCTAGTGAGAAAAGGGTAATAGTTTTAATGAGAAATAATTTGTTACATTTTCATTATTTTGTTATGAATTATTTTATAAATCTACCTAGTGAAAAAACTGTAAAGTTGTTTCTTTTGGAGTGAAAAATGTATTTCGACAAGTTTTTAAAACATATTACAATCGTTAATAGAAGTCTGTTATTATTTTTAATCATTGATCTGTTTGGTTTATTCTCCATTTCACATTCACAAACCATTAAGGTAATCAATACTACTCACAATGAGAATAAATTAGTTTTAAATTTTATATCAACAGCTGAAAGTTTTATATCTAAAATAGATGGTAAACATCATTTTGATTATGATTTATCGATGGACGAAAGTACTCCTGGTAAACCAATCTTACCATCGCAAATATTTATAGTTGCCATTCCTCCGAATGCAGAAGTTTCTGCAGAATTAAGAAAGAGAGTTGATAAAGTTTTTGATCAAGCCCAGCTTAAGATTTAATCCCAAAGTTTCAATGAATCTCGACTCGACCTTTAATTATCAAGAGGTTGATATTTTACCTGAATATTTAACGAGTGATTTTTTTCCGGAGAACGAAGTTCAAGTTTTAGAATATTTTTGGTTAAGAGATTTTTATTGTGCCGCTGTAAAAATTAATCCTGTACAATTTAATTGGAAGACAAAATCTCTTAGATTCATACAATCAGCAGAATTAGAGATTAATTTTATCAATACAAAACCATTTGAGGTAAACACAAATAGTTTGGGTGAATTTGATAAAGATTTAAAGGATGTAATCATCAATTATCAATCTGCACTAAATTTCAGAGCTAAGCACAAAGTTAGTTCAAACTTAGATTCATTAGGCAGTTGGATAGATTATTCAAAAACTTACTACAAACTAGCATTAATAAAAGATGGTATCTATAGGATTACTTACAATGATCTGATAAGTTATGGTATTGTACCTTCTACTATCAATCCTAAAACAATAAAAATATTTCGAAAAGGGAACCAGCTTCCACTATTTGTTAGTGGAGAAGATGATTTGGTTTTCAATGAAAATGATTATATCGAATTTTGGTGTGAAAAAAATTATGGAGCAGGCAATTACCGTGATATTGTTCAACAGGGTCAAGATTATATAAACTATATGGATCGTTATTCTGATACTTCAATGGTCTGGTTAACATTTGGGGGAGATAACGGAAATAGAATTCAGATTTCATCGAATAACATTTCTGTAACTTCAGATACAATTAAAAATCATTTGTCTCGTCAACATTTCGAGAGCGATATCAGACTTTGGTATCATAGTCCTGATGATGCAAGAACCCAACTACCATTTTGGCAGGAACACAAAGTTTTTACTTGGCTCATTTTAGGAAATTCAGGTAGCCAAGATATAACTTTTAATGCTAGTGATTTTATTCCAAATACAAATGTTAAAACCTATGCAAGATTAATCAGTAATTCTGGTGACATAACTTTAAATACTCACAAATATGGTTCAGGCCTTAATTCTACAACACCGCAGGATACAATAGTATATAACTATAGACAGACAGTCAATTTTATATCATTATTTAATTCTAATCAATTATTGGAAGGAAGTAATACATTTAGATTATTTGGAATGCCTTCATCAGCATCGTTCCATAGGTCTCTGGTTGATTGGGTTGATATCGAATATCTTAAGATGAATAAGGCCGATAACGATTCAATAACAATCATTATTCCAGAATCTGTTTCTTTAGATTTTAGAAATATTCAGATCACAAATATTAACACACCAGATTCTCTTATTGTGATTTATAAGATAGGTAGAGAATCAAAAAAAATTACAAATTTTATCCACACTAATGATATACTGATCTTTAGTGATTCTGTTAATGCTGGAGATAAATTCTTTGTTACTAAACAGAGCAATACTTTAACACCTTCATTTAGATATTCTAGCAGCTTTGCTAATTTACGCGATATTACAAAAGGTGCTGATTATCTAATTATAACTCATAAATCGTTATCACAATCAACTCAAGAATATCAAAATTTTATTTCCAATAATTACTCTGCCAGAGTTGAAAGAATATTTGTAGAAGATATATATGACGAATTTTCTTTCGGACAAAATTGGGCAGATGCAATTAAATATTTTTTAATATACACCAAAAATAATTGGGTAAGTCCAGCACCTTCTTATTTAAATTTAATTGGTGATGCAAACTATGATTATAAAAATGTTTGGAATCCGGCACCTACGCCAAGAAAGAAAAACTTAGTTCCTTCCTATGGATTTCCTGTTAGCGATATATGGTATGTTACGTGGGATTCTTCTAATACAAATATTCCTCAAATGTATGTGGGGCGCATTCCTGCCAACAATGATGATGAAGTTAGGAATTACTTAAATAAGCACCAGAATTATTTGATCAGACGTTTAGATGATTGGAATAAAAGATATATTCTGTTCAGTGGAGGTGACCCAACTAAAGTTTCAGAATTACAACAAATTAAAAATTCAAATGATCTTTTAATGAATAATTATTTGAGGCCAAATCCTGTTGGTGGGAACGTCGTCCATTTTTACAAAACTATTAACCCCTCTACGAACTTTGGACCATATGAATTAGACCAAATCCAAAATTCCATAGATAGCAGTGGATTGTTTATATCATATATCGGACATAGCGGAACAAGAACATGGGATAATGGAGTTACTGAAGTTGAAGATATTAAGAATACTTTTCAAGATAGATATCCATTAATTTCTGATTTCGGATGCTCTACTGGAAAGTTTGCAGAACCAGATGTTGACGCATTCGGAGAGTTATTTGTCTCAGAATCAGTAAATGGGCAAGCAATAGGATATCTTGGAAACTCAAGCCTTGGTTACTTTTCCACATCTCTAAGATTTCCCGAACTATTTTATAAAAAATTGCTAATTGATTCTGTTACTACTATTAGTAAAGCTCATGTTTTAGCTAAAATTGATCAATTCAATTATAATGGTTATAACGATGTAAATAAAGTTTTTAACTATTGTAATATTTTGTTTGCCGACCCAGTACTAAAATTTTCATTGCCAATTAAACCCAATTTTGTAATAAACTCTGCTTCTATTTTGATTCCTGAACAAGTTTCTGATCAAAATGATTCAGTAGCCGTAAAAATAAAAATAAATAATTGGGGAAAAGTAATCGTAGATTCTTTAGTTTTTATTGTAACCAATACACACAATAATTTGAACACATTTTCAGATACAATGAAAATCCAAGCTCCACAATATGAGGATTTAATAACTTTATATATCAAACTAAATAAAATTATTGGTGCTCATAAAATTTCAGTTCAACTTGATCCCAATAATCAGATTGATGAAATATATGAAGATGATAACTACCAGGAATTAAATTATTTTGTATTCTCTAGTGCGATAAGGCCAATTGAAATTGAAAAATATTATGCAACAAGGTTAGACACTATATCTTTTTTAAATCCCTCATTTTCAATAACAGGTTCGCCTAATGATTTTGTTTTTTCAATTAGCGACAATAAAAATTTTATAAGCCCTAATGATTACAACATTGGTTTTGATACTTTGCTCAGTAAGGTATCACTGACTAGTCTATTGCCTAACACTAGATATTGGTATAGGACTAAATTAAATATCCCAGATTCCGAATGGTCGCCTAGTTATTCTTTCAAGAATATAGGCAATAAATTTGCCTGGTTCATAGATAAGGATTATAAGATAACCGATGTAAATTTGAATAATATAGAATTTGATTCCAGTGATGTCTCTTGGAAGTTGAGCAAAGTACTGAATCAAGTCAAAATTATATCTGCGGGCTCAAACGATGGTAAATTTGCATCAATTTTATATAATAATCAGGAGAAATTACCAAACACATTTTTTTGGGGTATTGCAACGGCTGAAATTGATACGACAGATTATAGCCCCTATAATATTAAATACTTCGCGTACCCAAACACTATAACTCAAAACTCTGATTCCTTAATAAACTATATTAATTCACTTTCAACAGGTAAGATGCTTGCAATCACTATTTGTGATGATGCCGCTCAAACCGTCCTTGGTTTTGGTAACGGAACACCGGTGCGGCGTGCGATAGAAACCATGGGAAGTTATTTTATTGATAGTGTGCGCTATCGTGAATCCTGGTGTATATTAGGTGTGAAAGGTGCTCCAATCGGCAGCGTACCCGAATCTTATAAAAAATTATTTGAAGGATTTGCAACTGTAGATAGTTCAAAGTTATCAGTATCTATTGAAGGTTCACTAACATTCCCAATTATCGGAAAAAGTTCCAATTGGCAGAATATTGTTTTAAGCGATTCAGTCCCAGCAGGAGCAAGTCTTGAATTATTACCAATCGGTGTAAAATCCACCGGTGAGTCTGATACACTTGATGTACTAAATATTATCAATAATACTGCCTCCTTGACAGGCATTAATACTACTATCTACCCAGAGATAAAAATAAATGCAAAATTTAGAGCGAATGAATTGAATGAGACTCCACTTCTAAAATCAATTGGAGTTAATTTTATTCCACCACCTGAATTGGCGATCAACTACCAGGTCGTTGCTGTTGATAACGATACAATTCCAGCAGGCGGAAATATTAATTTAAGTTTTTGGGTCTATAATGTTGGTGAAGCTAATGCCGATAGTTTTAATGTTAAAGTTGATGTTGTAAATCAAAATAATACTTCTTCAACTATTTTTAATGAAATGGTTACATCTCTTGCAGCAAATAGCAGAAGAAAATTTGATATAAGTTATCAACCGACCGGAAGCGATAATGAAAAAAGATTTATTATAAATATTGATCCTGAAAATAAAATTAATGAATACTTTGAAGACAATAATTTTTTTACAAAATCGTTTTTTGTCAAGCCAGATTTTGTCTCGCCAGTTGTAAAGATTATGTTTGATGATAATGAAGTTATAGACGGTGATTACGTTTCTAACAATCCTGATATAAAAATTATGCTTAGTGATGATTCCCCAGTTCCAATTACTGATCCAAATTTAGTAAAGGTTTATTTGAATGTTGAGGAAGTTAACAGACAGGAATTAATTGATTCTACATTTAGCATCAATCAAACTATTAGTTACCGACCAAATTTAGAGGACGGGGATTATTTACTAAGTGTAATTGCGAAGGATAACAATGGTAATGCAGACACCAGCGAAGTTTATTTTGTAGTATCTTCAGAAACAAAACTGATGGAGGTCTACAATTATCCAAATCCTTTTGCTAACGAAACATATTTTACTTTTAGGTTAAGTCAGATTCCTGAAGAAGTTAAAATTAGGATCTATACTATTGCGGGAAGGATGATTAAAGAAATTGTTAAAAAATCATCTGAACTTAATTATGATCTGAATAAAATATTTTGGAATGGAAGAGATGAAGATGGTGACGTAATTGCAAACGGCACTTATCTTTACAAAATGATTATGAAAAATGCGGACAAAATAGAATCAGTTACACAAAAACTCGTGATAGTAAAGTAAAATTTTACCAATCAAAATAATAGAGAAGAATATGAAATCGATTTATTTATTAATCTTTCTTACATTTATATCTTTCCAATCCTTTGCACAATGGGATAAATATCCACGACCTGATGAGGGTGTTATTAATGGCGGGCTTGGACTAAATTGGATTGATGGTAAACCTTATTATCGTGTAAGTTTTAGACCCGAAATTTCTTTTTCGGATATTGGAGTGGGGTTAGATTTGAATCTTGATTTTGATTCCGAGGGAAAGTTGAGAACAGAAAATTTTAATGAAACTTCCGATTATCTGAGTATTATTCGTTATATAAGATATGGGTTAAAGAACGATCCTGTATTTATAAAGGTTGGTGCGCTGGATTATTACACTCTTGGACACGGTAGTATAATGCAGCATTATAATAACAGTCCTACCTATGATAATAGAAGGATTGGTTTAGTTGCTGATATTGATTTTGGAAAATTTGGTGTCGAGTCAATAATGGGATCTTTTTCACCAGCTGGAGTATTTGGTCTAAGAGGTTATGTTCGCCCATTACAATTTACACCAGCCGGGGATATTCCAATAATTGGTAATCTTGAAGTTGGTGTTTCTTATGTTTCTGATTTTAATTCTGATGCAGGTATCTTGGAAGGTACCTATAATAAAAATCTGTAAGGAGTTTAATCCATCCAAAGATAAAGGAGCAATCAGTATAATTGGATTTGATTTAGGATTACCATTACTTAACTCCAGCTTTGCAGATATTACTCTATATGCAGATTATTCTAAGATCGTAGATTTTGGCAGTGGTATTGCAACTGGCGTTATGTTTGATTTTAATTTAAGTTCCATGCTATACGATTAATGCTAAACTGGAAAGACGTTTTAACAATGGCAAATACATTCCGGCTTATTTTAACTCATTTTATGAAGTTGAAAGATTTAAAGTGGATTCCTCAAATGCTACTTTCACAAGTAAAGTCAATATGCTTAATAGCATAACGGAAAACAGAAATGGATTCTATGGTGATCTATTAGTTCGTGTTTTAAACTTGTTTGATGTTTACGGAAGCTATCAAAGACTTGATAAAGAATCTGAAAGCGGGGAACTAAATTTAAGGGCAGCTATCGAACCAGAAGGTGCACCATTTGTAATTCGTGCTGGATATGATAAAATAAATATTAAAAATGAAAAAGATATTTTTACTCTTGATGACAGATCTTACCTATTTACGGAAGCTGGATATAAACCGGTTGAATATATTCTTGTTTCAATAGTTTATAGCTGGACGTACACCCCAGTGCGTGGTAATGATGATAAGATAATTTCGTTTGAACCACAGAAAAGAATTGAACCACGAGTTTCGTTTATTTATCCATTTAAGTTTTAAAGAATTGTGAAAGTTAAAAATGAAGGAACGATCGAAAGATCGTTCCTTAAATATTAAAAATATAATTTCTTAATTCTTCAACTGTATAAAAAAGATTTTTACTGTTTAGTTTTCTCACTTCATCTTCCGCATAACTATCCCAAACAACCGAAGCTATTTCAACTCCACATTCTTTCGCTGCTAATATATCAGAAGGTGCATCACCAATCATAAGAACTTCGCTTGGCCTAAAACTATGTTTATCTATAAATTTTAATATTCCTTCTGGAGAAGGCTTATGATTTTCTACGTCATCCCCGCTTACAATCATATCAAAATAGTTTTTCAATCCAGTTTCCTCTAGTGTAATTAAAGCAGAGGTTCTTCCTTTTCCGGTAAAAATAGATAATAGAATTTTTGCTTTATGAATATCTATTACAAGTTCTTTAATCCCATCATACAGTTGCGCTATATTATGATTGCTTTTGTAATAATCGTAATAATCTTTTCTTGCATATTCATATTCATCCTCACACATTTCTTTTAGTATCGCATCCTCAGTCGGTCCAAATAATGCTATTATCTCATCATCCGAGTATTCTTTTCCAAGATATTTTTTTGTTATATGATTGAATGAATTGAATATAAGTTGATTTGTGAATGTTAATGTACCGTCAACGTCAAAGATTATTCCTTTAAATCTTGATTTCATGTATTCTTATTTGATTTTATAAAATGTAATCTTACCAAAGTAGTTTTTCACACTAAACTCATTTTTACTAATAATATTAATTGAAGTTATCGGAATTTGATCAGGTGAAATAAGTTGTCGCTCAATAAACTTTGAATTGAAAGAGTTCAAAGAGCCATCGGAAAATCCGATTAAAGATTGATCCTGCATCTCCATAATTATAAATGAAAATAAATTAGTTTTCTTAAAATCTATTTTCCCTATTTCTTTACCATCCTTAGTAGAAAATATGCTCATCATACCTTCTTTATTTATCAAAAATAATTTTTCTTTATCAGTAGATATATAAAATTGATCCAACATATCTTTTATGTTAACAGACCAGTTCTTTTTCCCAAGCAAAAGATCTATCCCCAACAGGTTGCCATCAGGTGAAATAGAAAAAACATTTTTACCATCGCTAAGAATAGAGAAATTTATAGGAAAATTTTGTTTGTCAGCAAATTCATATTTCCAAATTATAGAACCTGATTTTGAGTTTACACAATAAAGAGATGAATTGGAATTAATAAAAACAACTTTATCGTTTACTACCAACGGATTTGATGTTATTGGAGCTTTAGAAATGTCATTTTTCCAAAGCTGCTCAAAAGTAAAAGCATCGTAACAAAAAATGTTTCCATTAATCGTTCCTAATAATCCACCAATTATTTTTTGGTTCTGTATATCAATTTCGCTCAAAGATATATCGGATGTGATATTTTCACCAATTCCAACAACCTGCAAAACCTCTCCATTGTTTGAATTGATTGAATAAAGATCTCCTTCAAATGTAGCCGTTAATATTAAATCTTTATAAAGAGCAGGATTATTTTCGGTCCTTCCAATAAGTTCAGTAACAAATTTTTCTTTACCACTAAAATCAAATAAATATATTAATCCGTTATCAAATAATGTGTACAATCTGTTATCTGAAATCAAGTTCTTTGATTTCGAAGAAGATTTTAATTCTATATCCAATGATTTAGTTATTGATGCATCATAGTTCTGTTTTTCAAGTGTTACATTTGATTTGATGATCTCGTTCGTAAGGATTGTAAATAATATTTCTTCCAGATCATTCTGAATATTTTTTTTTACTATCCTAACTGAATCAGATTTCTGCTCTATCACATAATAATTTACGGCATCTTTTTGTATTGAAGGAGGAATGCCGATTTCAAAAATATTTGTTGTAGAGTTTAATTGCGCAGTAAATTTATTATCCGAAAAGTAAAATGAAATAATATATTTATTATTTAATAAACTTAACAAGCTCGAACTATTTTGTAGGTTGCTTAAAGGTTTATCAGTAAAGACATAAACTGAATTAATTTTATTTAGATCAGATTCACCCGCAAGCTGATTTAAGGATTCAACTCTAATCAACGCATTTGTAGATAAGTTTGGATCTAATAGCTTGATACCAATTAATGCCCTGTCATCATCATAAGATAAAAAATCTTCACTTTGATAGAAATCATTATTGAGTCCTAGAATTTTATATGGGACCTTTAAATTTTCAAGTGCAGCCTCCATTCGGTTCATCTCCGCTGATGAAGCTAATCTAATAGGATCCCACAATATTAAGGCGTCAGTATTATCGTTGTCATTATTTAAATTTACGGTAAGTTGATCAAATAAAATTCGGTTAAATTTTCCGTTTTCATTAAGATTTGAAACTAAAATAATATTTTTACTCTGGCATAAAATTGGCGAAAAGCTTGAACTGAAAAGCATATATATCAGCAGTAGTATTTTCATTATAGACATTTTTTAATACACTAAACATTTATTAATAATTAACAAACACCGTTTGTTTCGGAATGTAATTTACTTATTATTTGATACAAACTAATTCGATTTAATATGAGCCTCCAAGATTTTTTGAGCAGCATACTCAAAAATAAATAACTATATCTGTTTCACAAACTAAGGGTGTATTATGAAAAAAATTACACTGTACTTTTTTCTTTTTCTTTTTTCAATCACAATAAACTCAAGTTTATTTGCGCAAGATTCTGATTTTGGTCCCGGAAGTAAGTCCGGAGTAACTTCCAATTATGGAATTACACAAGAAGAATCAGCATGGTTAAACTCACGGCAAGTTTCACAGGATATTGAAATTCCAGAGGGGCTGCTTGCTCAATTGGAACAAGCCCGACTTAACAATGATGTTGAAGAGGCAAACAGGATTAATGATATTATTAATACACAATACCGTTCAGGAGTAAAAATCATTAATTCCGAATCAAATCTAAATACAATCCCCTTGCCTGAACCAATGATAGGGGAATTATTTCCTACAGAATATGATTGGTTACCAGGTGATGTTCTTGTAGCTGCTGACACTGGAAACAATATATTCCCTAGAACATTAGACATTAAGTTAGGTGATGATGGTAATTTATATCTAGCCACAATCATAACTACTGCGACACAGCGAAGAATTAAAGTTTATAAATCTACAGATGGCGGCTACAGCTGGGTTAATAAAGGGGGTATATTTTTTAGTTCTCCAACTGCATATTTTCGGTCACTTTCAATGTTAGTTGAAAGTCGGAACCCATCAATTGATGACTCAATAAGAGTAATTGTTTATTACACTTCATCAGCAGATCAAACCAATGACAATGCGTCATTATCTTTCTTTCAGTTTAAACCAAATGCAGCATCTCAAGAGTATGTAATAAAAGGACTTGAAACTCCTACTACTGGACGAGAATTCGCTAATGTTTCAGCGATAGGTGACGGACAGTATTACACGTCTGCTACTTATTTTGGATGCGTTGTTGGAGAATATAGTAATAATTCGGACACAACTATTTCACATAAAGTGTTTAGAACAACAAACTGGGGCGATACACACTCAAGTGTTACATTGGATACCTATAGCCCATCCTGGAATGATAAATTTCCAGTTGCACAATTTAAAGCTGGCAGTTCATCAAGTAGTGATTCTGTGTACATAGTTACAGAAAGAGTTTTCCCTCCCACATCGCCAACACAATCACAAGTTAGAATTATAATTGCACCTTGGACATTAAGCTCAAACTTTAAAACAAATTTTTTGACGCTTGGAGCTGGAATTTTTTATACAAAACCTGTAATTGCTATAAAACAAAGTCCAAGAAGTGTGGATAAGCGTATGGTAATAACCTGTTCCAAAGACGGTGAGGCTAAATATCACTATTCCCTAAATTCGGGCGATTCTTGGAGTACAGACGTATTGCTAGATAATAGGAGCACTCCAAGCGTTAACACTACTTATACATATGTTACTTCTGATTCCTCCGGAACCTCAGCCGATTTTTGTGCTATGTTCTCCCAACGTAATGGCTCAGTATCAGGTGATTCAATTAATGTAAGAAGAGGTGCGCCTGGTGCTGGTTTAGGAACAATTAATTATCAACAAAATAGTGAGGCAATAACAGGTACTCATAATGCCGTTACAGCTATATACAGAGATGGTGGAAATCTTAAATCAGCATTTGTTTATTGGGGAAATGGACCAACTAATATTTATTTTGACGCTGAACATCTAGTGACTGATGTTAGTACTTTACCGGGAACCGTAGATAAATATGAATTGGCTCAAAACTACCCAAATCCATTCAATCCTAATACTATTATAAGATTTAGCTTGCCTGAACAAGCAAATGTAACGCTAAAAATATTTAATAGTATTGGTCAGGAAGTTGCAACGTTATTAAATGGAGAAATCGCGGCAGGAAATCATCAAGTTGATTTTAATGCAAGTGCATTATCAAGCGGTGTTTATTTTTACAGAATTTCTTCCGCAAATTTTATATCTACTAAGAAGATGATTTTAATTAAGTAATTCAAATTTATTTTTACTTTCTTTTAAAAGGACGGCAAATTTGCCGTCCTTTTTGTTTTAAACCACTCAAAATATCTTGCATTAAAAATGCAACATTTATAAGTTTGGCGTCGTCTAATCAAAATTAAATTCAAAGTTTTTTAATTTACTAAATAAAGAGGTTCGCTTTGGATATTGTTGCTTTAAATGAAAAAATCAAAAACGAGAGTGCTTTTATAGATTTACTGATGAGTGAAATCAGTAAAGTTATTGTTGGGCAAAAGGTGATGGTTGAAAGATTGGTAATTGGATTGCTGGGCAACGGACATATTTTGCTAGAAGGTGTTCCGGGTCTAGCAAAAACTCTTGCAATCAAAACTTTAGCTGCAGCTATGACTGCAAAGTTTCAAAGAATCCAATTTACGCCGGATTTACTTCCTGCAGATTTGATTGGTACACAAATATATAATCAGAAAGATGGAAATTTTCTGATCCGTAAAGGTCCAATCTTTTCGAACTTTATTCTTGCTGATGAAATTAACCGTGCACCCGCAAAAGTGCAAAGTGCTTTATTGGAAGCAATGCAGGAACGACAAATAACTATTGGTGAATCTACTTTTAAACTTGAAGAACCATTTTTAGTACTTGCAACACAAAACCCAATCGAGCAAGAAGGAACTTATCCTTTACCTGAAGCGCAAGTGGATAGGTTTATGCTTAAGGTTGTTATCACTTATCCAGAAAGGGAAGAAGAGCTTGCAATAATGAGGCAGAATATGAGTTTGGTAGAAACTAAAATTAATCCTGTTGTTTCTCCAGACCAAATATTAAAGGCTAGGCACTTATTAAATGAAGTTTACATTGATGAAAAAATTGAAAAGTATATTCTGGATATTGTGTTTGCTACTCGTAATCCGAAGGCATTTGGAATAAATAATCTTGCTGAACTAATTAGCTATGGGGCATCACCAAGGGCTACAATTAATTTAGCTATCGGTGCTAAAGCGATGGCATTTATTAAGCGCAGAGGATACGTAATTCCTGAAGATGTTAGAGCTATTTGCCTCGATGTATTGCGTCATCGTTTAGCTGTAACTTATGAAGCTGAAGCTGAAGAAATCACAAGTGAAAATGTGATTCAAGAAATATTGAATAAAGTTGTTGTTCCATAATTATGCTTACTAAAGAACTTTTAAAACAAGTTAGACAGATTGAAATCCGTACAAAAGGACTTGTTAATCAGGTCTTTTCAGGTGAATATCACTCCGTATTTAAAGGACGCGGAATGGAATTTTCAGAGGTGCGTGAATATCAATTTGGCGATGATATAAGAAACATTGATTGGAATGTAACCGCACGATTCGGTCATCCATATATTAAAGTGTTTGAAGAAGAACGCGAATTGACCGTAATGCTTTTGGTTGATTTAAGCGGCTCTTTAATGTTTGGATCAATTTCAAAAACCAAACAAAGAATTGCCGCTGAGTTAAGTGCTATACTTGCTTTTTCTGCCTTAAAGAATAATGATAAAGTTGGATTGATTTTGTTTACGGATAAGATTGAAAAATTTGTTCCACCCAGAAAAGGGAAGAAACACGTTTTAAGAATCATTCGTGAAGTTCTATCATTTGAACCGGAAGGCAATGCAACTAATCTTAAAGGTGCATTGGAATACATGAATAATGCCATCAAGAAAAAATCAATCGCATTTTTAATTTCCGATTTTATGGATGAGGGTTATGAAAAGATTTTGAGAATTGTGGGAAGAAAACATGATTTAATCGGAATTGTATTGGATGATAGACGAGAAAAAGAAATTCCAAATATTGGATTGGTTAAGCTTGTGGATTCCGAAACCGGAGCTGAAAGATGGATTGATACAAGCAGTAAGCGTGTAAGATCACAGATGATAAGCGATCGTAAAGCTAGTGAAAAAATGCGTAATTCAATTTTTGTTAAAAGTCGTTTGGATAAAATTGAAGTAAATACTGGTTCAAACTACATTCAGCCGCTTGTACAATTTTTTAGAAGACGTGAGAAACGATGGTGAAAAATATTTTCTTAATGCTGTTTCTTGCAATCAGTTTTAATCTTTTTGCTCAACAGATTAGTGCAGTTGCTTCCACAGATACTACAGATTATATGATTGGGGATCACATTCAATATTCGCTTTCTTTAGAGATGGATAAAAATGTTTATATCATTAATCCTTTCTTCAGAGATTCATTAAAAAATATTGATGTAGTTAAAATATCAGATCCCATTGCCCAAGAAAATGAAAACAGTAAAACAGTAAAATATATTTATGTATTATCCAGATTTGATTCTGCCGAAGTTACAATCCCACCAATAAAAATTGAATACAGAACAAAAGGGGATTCAACATTAAAATCTGTTTTATCAAACAGCGTTTCATTCAATGTTCATAGGATGAATGTTGCGATGGAGGAAGAGATAAAAGACATAAAACCGCCAGTACGGCCGTTCGATTTCTTTTTTCTTATTTATATTTTAATTGCACTTACAATCATTTCAATTCTTGTTTATTATTTTATTTATAGAAAATATTTAAAGCGAAAACAGGAAATAATTATTAAAAAGAAGGAAGAAAAAATTCTTTCGCATCAATTAGCTCTGCGTAAACTTAGCCAACTAGAAAAAGAGGAGCTGTGGCAAAAAGGATTTGTTAAAGATTATCATTCTAAGATTACTGAAATTATTCGTGAATATTTTGAAAAACAATTTGGATTACCTGCTCTAGAACGCACAACTACAGAATCTTTAAAACTTCTGAGCAAACATCCACAGGGAGTTAAAGTAATTGATATTACATCACAATTTTTTAGCAATGCAGATTTAGTGAAGTTTGCAAAATTCACTCCGCTTGAAAGTGTAAACTTTGAAATGATGAATCAAGCAAAGGAAATAGTTCATAAAACCATGTCCGTTCAAAAAGAAAGTGAAATTGAAATAAATGAGGCTGCAAATGTTTAAAGATATTTCATTTGCATATCCTTGGGTGCTTTATTTTTTATTAGCTATTCCGTTTTTAATTGCATGGTATTTTTGGAAAGGGAGAAAGAAACAAGCAGCCATTAGTTATTCATCTCTAAAAATATTTGAGAAAATCCCTGCAACTTTTAGGGAACGATTACGTCATCTTCCATTTGTCTTAAGAATGCTTGCATTGATATTTTTACTAATCGCACTTGCTCGCCCTCAAAATTATTCTGCCGGACAAAGTATAAATGCAGAAGGTATTGATATCGCGATGGTGTTGGATATCTCCGGTAGTATGCTTGCAGAAGATTTTAAACCAAATCGGTTAGACGCGGCTAAAAATGTGATTGATAAATTTGTAAGCGCAAGAACCACAGACAGAATTGGATTAGTAATATTTTCGAGAGAAGCTTTTACTCAATGTCCGCTGACTATTGATTACTCTGTACTTAGAAATCTTCTTGGAGATATTAGAACAGGTATGATCGAAGATGGAACTGCAATAGGAAATGGAATTGCCAACGGAATAAATAGATTAAAAGATAGTGATGCTGAAAGTAGAGTAATTATTTTATTAACTGATGGTGTAAACAACGCTGGTGAAGTTGATCCAATTTCTGCGGCGGAAATTGCGTCGACTTTTGGAATTAGAATTTATACAATCGGCGTTGGAACTCGTGGTGAAGCACCTTATCCTGTGCAAACACCTTTTGGTACAAGATATCAAATGGTTCCTGTTGAAATTGATGAAGCAATATTAAAAAAAATTGCTGAACAGACGGGCGGTGAATATTTCCGTGCAACTAATAATCGTGCTCTTGAAGATATTTATAATAAAATAGACAAGATGGAAAAAACTAAAATTGAAATTACCTCTTACCGAAATGCAAAAGAACTTTTTGCTGGATGGCTTGGAATAGGTTTTGTTTTACTTTTGCTAGAACTAATAGCTTCTAAAACAATCTTAAGGAAATTGCCGTAATGTTTAAGTTTGCTAATCCAGAATATTTAAATGCGCTTTGGCTGATTCCAGTATTAATTGTTCTTTACATCCTGTTCAACAGAAACAGAAAAAGACTTTTAGAAAAATTTGCTGAAAAAGAATTACAGAAATCAATTATGTATTCTTTTAGCGGGATAAAATCTAAAATAAAATTTGGGTTAATTTTAACAGCGTTAACTTTACTTATCCTTGCATTTTCAAACCCACAAGTTGGAACAAAGATGCAGGAAGTTAAGCAAACCGGAATTGATGTTTACATTTTGCTTGATGTTTCAAGAAGCATGCAGGCTGAAGATATCAAACCAAACAGATTAGAAAAAGCAAAGTATCAGATTTCAAATCTTATACAAAAATTGCGTGGCGATAGAATTGGATTAATAATATTTTCCGGTGAAGCGTATATACAATTTCCATTAACCACAGATTATTCGGCTGCAAATTTATTTCTATCTGCTGTTGATTTTAATTCTGTTCCACAGCCTGGAACAGCAATTGCCTCTGCAATTGATATGGCAGTACAATCATTCGATTCTGCAACTACTGATAAAGCAATTATTGTTATAACCGATGGTGAGGATCATGAAGGCGATATTGATAAAGCAGTAGAAGATGCAACTGATAAAGATATTAAGATTTATACAATAGGTTTAGGCTCTCCAAATGGAGTTCCAATTCCGGTATATGATAATAGAGGAAACGCTGTTGGATTTAAGCAGGATAACGCAGGGCAAACCGTTTTAACCAAGCTCGATGAAACTATTTTAAGAAAAATTGCTAAAGATGGAAATGGGAAGTATTATCAAGGTAATAATTATGAAGATTATCTTGATAAGATTTATAATGATCTTTCTAAATTGGAACAATCTGAATATGGTGTAAAAAAAGTTACTGATTACGAAGATCGTTTTTATTACTTTTTAATACCAGCAATTTTGTTGCTACTTATTGAACTCTTTATAACAGATAAACGTTCGCCTTTCTTTACAAGGTTGAATAAAAAATTAGGAATTGAATCTGAAGGAAAATGAATAAACATAACTTAAAAAATATATTATTTTTACTCTCATTTGTGTTTTTATACTCAAATGGATTTTCACAATCCAACCGAAGTATTCTAAACGATGGAGTTGATAAGTACGAAGAAAAAAAATATTCAGATGCTGAACTTGATTTTAGAAAAGTAGTTGAAAGCTCGCCTAAAAATTTTGATGCAAATTTTAATTTAGGAACATCTTATTACAAACAAGAAAAATATGATGATGCAATAAAATCTTTTACAAGTGCATTTGAAAGCGCTAAGGATATTGAAAGCAAGGCAAAGGTTTTTCATAATATTGGTAACTCGCTTTTAAAATCAAATAAACTTGAGCAAAGTATTGAGGCTTATAAAAACGCGCTTAAGTTTAATCCGAATGATCAGGATACAAAATATAATTTATCTTACGCTCTTGAAATGCTCAAGAATAAAGACAAGGATAAAAACGATAAGAACAAAAATGATAAGAATGATCAGAAAAAAGATGATCAAAAGAATCAGCAGAATCAAAATCAGGATCAGCAAAGTCAAGATCAAAATAAACAGGATCAGCAGCAGAATCCACAGCCAAAAGATCAGGAATCAAAACAGGATAATACCAAACAGCCTCAGGAATCTAAGGATGTGAAAATATCTAAAGATGAAGCTCAGCGTATTCTTGATGCTTTAAAGAATAATGAAAAAGATTTGCAAAAATTATTAAGAAAGAAATCTGGCAAAGTTAAAAAAACGGATAAAGATTGGTAATGATAAAATCTTTTTTAATTGTAGCGTTATTTTTATTTGTATCGATTGTTCAAGCACAGACATTTACTGCAACGGTTGATAACAATAAGGTCGCAGAAAACGATCGCTTTGAATTACGTTTTACTTTTGAGGGAAAAAATCTTAACGCATTAAAAAATTTCAATCCGCCATCATTAAAAGATTTTAGAGTTCTTTCCGGCCCAAATCAATCAACCAGCATGCAGATTATTAATGGTATGTCTTCCTCCTCTTTAACTTTATCATATATATTAATGCCTAACACAACCGGGGCATTTACAATTGGTAGTGCATCAATTCAATATGATGATAAATTGTTTACGACTGATCCGATAAAAATTACTATTGTAAAAGGATCGGTAAAACCAAAAGATGATTCCAATAGTCAAGTATCAAATGAAGAGATTGCAAAAAATTTATTTATTCGTGCTTCGATAGATAAAAATAAGGTTTATCTAGGCGAACAAGTTACAGTTACTTATAAACTTTACACACGACTAAACATTGCAGCTCAAATGTCTGTGGATAAGCTGCCGCAGTATCAAGGGTTTTGGGCTGAGGAATTAGAAACAGCACGGAACATCACTTTTAACAGAGAAGTTATTGACGGACAACAGTACAGTGTCGGTTTACTAAAACGAGCAGCATTGTTTCCAAATCAAACAGGCAAGTTAGAAGTAACTCCTTTCGAACTTACAATTCCAATTCAGGTTCAAAAGAAAAAAAATCCGAACAATGTGTGGGATGATTTTTTTGGTGATCCTTTTGGACGTTCAGAGATAGTTGAGTACCAAGCAAAATCAAATACTCTTAAGCTTGATGTAATTCCGCTTCCGGAAAATAATAAACCAGCATCATTTAGAGGGGCAGTTGGAAAGTTTAATTTTGATGCTTCAATTGATAAACAAAAAACTAAAACTAACGAGCCGATAACTTTAAAGTTTAATATTTCGGGTTCCGGCAATATCAAGCTATTAGAATTACCACCCTTTGAATTGCCAAACGGATTTGAAAAGTATGATCCTAAAATTAATGAGAAAATAATTAGAAGTGGTAAAATAAATGGGACAAAGGATGCAGAGTATCTTTTAATTCCAAGAATTGCCGGCAGTCGTGAGTTACCTGCTATTGAATTCTCATATTTTGATCCGGAAAATAAATCCTATCGTACAATCAAATCAAAATCTTTTAACCTTACCATTGAACAGGGACAGAGTACGGGAATTGATATCGCAAATCAAAATAATATTAATCAGCTTGAAAGTGATATTCGATATATAAAAACGAAGTATGATGATATTGAATTACAAAGTGATCTTCTTATACTGAAACCAGGTTTCTGGATGGTATCTTTTGCACCTTTACTTACTACCATTCTATTGATAGGGTGGAAACGGAAACAAGATAAGCTTTCCGGAAATCAGCAATTGCTCAGGTATTCTAAAGCAGAAAAAGTTGCACGCAAAAGATTTAAATCAGCAAAAAAACTTCTTGATCAGAATAACGTTGAATTATTTTATTCTGAAATATCTCAGGCAATGTTTGGATATCTTGAAGATAAATTTCATATTCCAAAATCTGAGTTTACACTTGATAAAGCTGCTAATGAATTAACAAAAAGAAATATATCTGCTGAACTTGTTGATAAGATGAGAACTAGTGCTCAGAAATGTGAGTTTATTAGATTTGCACCGAACACAAATCCTTCACAAGAAATGAATGAAATGTACAACTCATTTTCTGCAGTGGTTATTGATATTGAGAGATCAATTGCGAAATGAAAAAATCAAACTTAAAAATATTACTGCTGTTTATTTTTATTTTGTTATCGGCTGCTAAAGCGGATGTGAAATCTGCTATACAGAAGGGAAATGAGCTTTATAAAAATAATCAGTATCAACTCGCTATTGATGAGTATAATAAACTTATCAAACTGGGTTATGAAGGAACTTCGCTTTATTACAATCTGGGTAACGCACATTATCGCTTAGGTAAAGTTGGATATGCTATATTATATTATGAAAAAGCTCTAAAACTTTCACCTGGTGATGAAGATGTTAAACATAATCTTTCACTCGTAAAACTAAATTTAAAAGACAAAGTAGATACGCTTCCACCTTTTTTTATTTTTAATATTTGGGAAAGTATGCTCGCAGCATTTTCGTTAAATGAATGGACCATCTTTGCTTACTATAATATTTATACTTCTGTTGCTTTGCGTTGTAGCCTACTTTTTTTCAAAATCATCTACACAACAGCGAGTTTCATTTTTTAGTGGAGTTGCTGTATCTGGTTTATTGGTGCTTGTAATTATCTTGCTAACAGTTAAGATGAATAAAGAGTTTAATATTAAAGACGGAATTATTGTCGCAACTGTTGTAACCGTAAAATCTTCACCGGACAATTCGTCGAAGGATGAGTTTATAATTCACGAAGGATTAAAAGTTAGGTTAGAGGATAATATTGATAATTGGACTAAAATACGCCTGGCAGATGGAAAAGTGGGTTGGATTTTTGAAGAAAATATAGGAAAAATTTAATAAAATCTAATTATTGGCATTTGTAAATTATTGTGTTTTCCTTAGCTTTGTCTGGAATCAAATAAAAAAATAGAAAGGTAAATATGAAAAATCTTATTGTAATTATAGCTTTAGCAACAGTTTTTGCATTTTCAGCAAACGCTCAATCAAAAGATTGCTGTTCTAAAGAAAAAGGTGAAACAACTAAATTAGAAAAATGTTCAACAGATAAAATGACAATGAAATCGGGTGATAAAGTTGAAACAACTACTACAACTGCTTTATCAGACGGAAAAGAAACTGTAAATAAAGAAATTATAGTTACAAAAACCAAAATGGATAAAAAAGAAAAATGTGAAGAAAACTCTTCTTGCTGCAGTGATATGAAAAAAGAAACGAAAGTTGAAAAAGAAATAAAGAAAGAGATCAAGAAACAATAATATTGTTTAATATTTTATAGTTTTTAAGCCCTTCTTTTTTTGAAGGGCTTTTTTATTTTGACATTCCTTTAAAACAAAAGATTTTATAATCTCATTTATTTGTTCAATAGTTTTTTTTTATTCAATGCATTTCTAACTTTACTTTACAAAAATTAATCTCAGGAAAAATCTAAATGGAATGGATTACGGATCCTCAAGCACTGATTGCATTATTAACTTTAACAATATTAGAAATCGTACTTGGAATAGATAACATAATATTTATTTCAATACTTGCCGGAAAACTTCCTGAAGAAAATCAAAAAAAAGCAAGGTTACTAGGTCTTGCGTTAGCAATGATCACAAGAATATTGTTGCTTTTTTCCATTTCTTTAATTGTAAAATTAACAGAACCATTTTTTACAGTTTTTGGATTGGGCATTTCCGGCAGAGATTTAATCTTAATACTTGGCGGTTTGTTTTTATTAGCGAAAAGTACTTTAGAAATTCATTCAAAGTTGGAAGGCGAGGAAGATCACCAAAATGTAAAAGCTAAGGTATCTTTTATGGGTGTAATTATTCAAATTCTATTGCTGGATATTGTTTTCTCACTAGACTCAGTAATCACAGCAATAGGCATGGCAAATGAACTTGGTGTGATGGTGGTGGCTGTAATTATCGCAGTTATTTTTATGATGTTATTTTCAGGTACAATAAGTGAGTTTGTTGAAAACCATCCAACAATAAAAATATTAGCATTAAGCTTTTTGCTGCTTATCGGATTTTCACTTATCGTAGAAGGTTTGCATCAACATGTTCCGAAAGGATATATTTACTTTGCAATGGCATTTAGTGTATTTGTTGAAATATTAAATTTAAAAATGCGTAGAAAGAAGACAGAGCCAATAAAATTGAGGAAAGAAATACCAGGTAAGTGAAAAGCAATTCCAAAATTTAATTATAAATTAGAAACCCAATTCCATAAAAGAATTGGGTTTGTAGTTTAATTGATAATATGGATTACAATCCAAACATAACAGACAACTTAAATTCTATCGCACCAATTCCACGCGTATTGGTAATAAAGTGATCCATAGTTGTGCCTGCTAAGGCATCTTTATCATCATTTAAACTTGTATAATTATCTAAAAGAGTGTGAGAAGTTACATTCTCAACTTTGTATTCTTTGCCAGCAAAGTTTAGCAGATGATATTGAATATTTGCATCCAATTTTAATCCACCTAGGCTAAACATAACTCCAGCACCACCACCAAGTCCAATTCTTGTGGCACTTGCGATATCTCGCTTACCGCTCGGTACTCCTGTAACTCCAGTAAATTCGACATTACCAGAAAAAGTATTTAATGAAACAAAACCTTGGAAATATGGAGTGATAGGTGAAAGAGGAATGCTAATAGCATATTCTGGACCAAGCTTCATAGAAAATACTTTGTTAGAAATATCAATATTTCCTTTTCCAGGTTGAGATTCACCACTACCGCTAAAAGACGTATAACCAACTTCTCCGAATGCGTTTAAGAATAATAAGCCTACACGAGCTTTAGCGTGAAAATTTGTACCTGATTTCATACCATATTTTGTTCCGTTGTAGAAATCAATAGTTGTTCCACCATAATCACCACTAGGGATCGTATAACCAACACCTGCTCCGGCTTGAATAGTTATTTGTGCATTTGTTTGAAAAGTAAAAATTGTTGCCAAAAAAACTAAAAAGAATAACTTTTTCATTTAATCCTCTTTGAATAAATTTTATTAAACAATTTAAACAAAATATTTTTGACATTTAACTCAAAAGATAAAATTGATTGCAAGATATAAGGTTACTATTTTTAAGAGTATGGATTCGAAAAAATACAACAATACAAAGCTGTTAATAGGTATTGGCAAAACATTGGTAAGTTTTGTTTTGCTCTTTTTATTTATCGCATTAGGTTATAGTATCTTACTTCAAAACTATGTCGAGTCTCTCGCAGTAAATCAATACGCTGCTTTTTTACTGTTTGTTTTTGCTCTTGGAATATTTAGCTCAATACTCTTTATGCCACTTAATATTTATACTGGATATTACCTGGAACATAAATACAACTTATCAAACCAAACTTTTTTTAAATATTTTATTGAAAATGTTAAATCGATGCTAGTTGGACTAATTATTGGTGTTCCAGTTCTTTTACTTTTCTTTTTTGTCATAAATCAATTTGGTGATTTATGGTGGTTGATTTTTGCGTCAGCAATGTTTTTAATCTCTGTTGTGATGTCACAGTTATTTCCAATTATCATTCTTCCAATCTTTTATAAGATTCTTCCATTAAATGATGAAGATTTAAAAACAAGGATTAGTAATCTTGGAATAGGCGCAGGAATAAAGGTAGAGAATATTTTTACGTTTGATATGAGTAAGAATACTAAGAAAGCAAATGCGGCATTTACAGGATTGGGAAAAACTAAAAGAATAATACTGGGCGATACATTGCTAAATAACTATTCAAAAGATGAAATTGAAACTGTAATTGCACACGAGCTTGGTCATTACAAACATAAACACATTGTTAAGAATATTTTATTTGGAACAGTTTCAAGTTTTCTTACTTTTTTTGCTATTTCAATTCTATATAAAAATTCGCTAAGCTGGTTTGATTTTGAAAGTATCACACAAATAGCAGCACTTCCTTTACTTAGTTTGTGGGCAATGATTATTGGATTAATTCAATCGCCAATTGGAAATATACTTTCCAGGAAATACGAATATGAAGCAGACAGATACGCAATTGAATCCACACTTAAACCTCGAAGCTTTATAAATACATTAAATAAATTAACAGACCAAAACCTTGGTGATAGAGAACCGCATCCTTTTGTGGAATGGTTTTTCTATTCACATCCATCAATCAAAAACAGAATAGGTGCGATTAAGAATTTTGCAATTGAAAAAAGTATAGTTGAAACTATTAATGAACATCCCGTGGAAGCTTCAATTTGATCACTTATATTAAAATATTTTTTATTGTAATTCATACTTTAATTACTTCAATCTTTGGATTGATTGTAATCTTTTTGGATAGAAGCTTTACATTGTATCATTACCTCGCAAAAATTTTTCCTGGCGGAATTTTATTAATTTCCGGTGTGCGGGTCAAAATTACAGGGCTTGAAAACATTGATCGCAAAGCTGTTTATGTTTTTGCTTCAAATCATTCAAGCCAGCTCGATATTACAGCACTTCAATGGGGTGTGCCAAATCGTTTGAGTATGATATTTAAAAAAGAACTTGCTCGTATTCCATTTTTTGGATGGCAGCTTTATTTGGGACCTTACGTTGTAATCGATAGAAAAGATCCCAAAGCGGCAATGAAAAGTTTAATTGAAGCTAAAAAAGTGATGGATAAAAAACATATATCTGTTTTAGTTTTTCCTGAGGGAACAAGAAGTGAAACCGGCGAAGTACAATCATTTAAACGGGGCGCTTTTTATCTAGCCGCTCACAGCGGTTATCCTATCGTACCGATAACTATAAATGGTACAAAAAACGTTTTACCAAAAGGCACATTTAAAATAAAAAGCGGGACAATATATTTACATTTTGATAAACCCATTCCAACTAACAATATTAAATCAAAGCAAGATGAGCTTGAGTTAATGAATAAAGTAAGAGAGATTATCATCAGCAATCAAAAGGAATATAATTAATGGCTGTTACAAAAAAAGATGTTGAAAAAATTGCTGAGCTTGCACGATTAAAGTTTTCTGAAGATGAGTTAGAAAGTTTTACTCCGCAAATGAATGAGATTTTATCTTATATGGATAAGTTGAATGAGCTTAACACTGAAAATGTTGAACCGCTTTCACATCCTGTTGAGCAGACCAATGTTTTTCGAAAAGATGAAATAAAAACTTCAATAACAACAGAAGATGCTTTGAAGAATGCACCTGCAAAAGATGAGCACCATTTTAAAGTTCCAAAAGTAATTGGTGATAAATAATGGCAAAGAAGGGGAAACCAAAAAAAAATAATCCTTACATCCTTGGTGTAATTCCTGCTCGCTTTGCTTCAACAAGATTGATGGGGAAACCACTTGCTGATATCGGCGGTAAATCTCTTCTGCAGCATACTTATGAAGGCGCGTGCAAATCAAAATTAATGAATCAAATTGTTATTGCTGTTGATGATGAACAGGTTGCAAAAGCTGCAAAAGCATTTGGTGCTGTTGTGATGATGACGCCTAAAGATTGCGCAACCGGTTCAGATAGAATTGCGATTGTTGCAAAAGAATTTCCACGTGCTGATATTATTGTAAACATTCAAGGTGATGAACCATTTATTAGCGGAATGATGATCGACCAGGCAATCGAACCTTTATTGTTTGCTCCTGAAGTAAAAGTATCAACCTTAGCAAAATTGATTACCAGCGTTGAAGAATTAAAATCTCCATCCGTAGTTAAAGTTGTTTTTGATTACAAAAATTTTGCATTATACTTTTCACGTTCACCAATTCCATTTGTACGCGAGGCTGAAGACGAAAAGGAAATGCTTGATAAAGCGGAATTCTACAAACACATTGGATTGTATGTCTATCGTAAAGATTATCTTATAAAATTTACACAGCTTGCACCTACTGATCTTGAAAACTGGGAAAAGCTTGAGCAGTTAAGAATGCTTGAGAATGGTTTTAAAATTAAAATTGTAGAAACTGATTACGATACCTTTTCAGTTGATACACCGGAAGATTTAGCAAAAGCAAGAAAAATATATTCAAAACTTAAGAAGATAGAGTTAGAAAAATGATTACTCCAAAAAAGATATCACTCGCACAAATTCCAACTTCTCTTGAAGAAATAAAATTTGAAGGAAAAAGTTTTTTATTAAAACGCGATGATTTAACAGGATGTGAACTATCGGGCAATAAAGTAAGGAAGCTGGAGTACTTGCTTGCTGATGTAAAACGTAAAAAAGCTGATATTATTTTTACTTCCGGTGGCGATCAATCTAACCATGCTCGGGCAACAGTTATTGCGGCTAAAAAAATTGGATTGAACACAAAATTGTTCTTATGGGGAAAGGATACCACAAAATCAAATGGAAATCTTTTTCTTGATAAAATGTATGGTGCAGATATTCAATATCTTAATGAAAAAGAATTTGAAAACGTAAATGAGATTATGTACGAGCAACGATTAGCGTTGCTTAAAAAGAAAAAGAATGCCTATGTATTTCCTGCCGGAGGTTCAACAACGCTTGGTATTTGGGGATATATAAATTTTATTTATGAACTTAAGAAGCAAACCGATCTTACAAAAATTGATTCTATTTTTGCAGCTTGCGGCTCAGGTGGAACAGCTGCTGGAATGCTTGTTGGTGCTGCATTAAATAATTTAGATATTAAAATTGTTGCAGTGAATGTTTTAATGAGCAAAGATGAAATGGAAAAACATATTTTACAACTTGCTGAAGGATGTGTACTCGATTATAAATTAAAGTGCAAAATCAAACAAGAAAATCTAATTATACTTGATGGTTATTCTAAAGAAGGATATAAAAAAATTAGTCAATCAAAAATAAAATTGATTAGAAAATTTGCAGTTGAAAATGGGATCTTGTTTGATCCAGCTTACACTGGTAAAGCCTTTGCTGCTTTCTATAAAAAATATTTAAAGTCAAATAAAGGGAAGAAAAGCATTTTTGTTCACACTGGTGGCTTGTTTGGTGTTTTTAACCGGACGGAGGAATATCTATTCTGAGTCAAATTTATTGGCAGTTATCAGTAAATTAAATTAACTTTGTTCAAGAAATAAAAAGCGAGCATAAAATGGATTGTATATTTTGCGACATCGCATCTAAAGTTTCTGATGCTGAAATTATTTTTGAAAACGAACATTTAATTGCGTTTTTAGACATAAACCCTGTTAATTATGGTCATACCTTGGTAATACCCAAAAAGCATTACGATAATTTTCTCACAATTCCCAATGATGAACTAATTGAGTTAACAAAAATTACTCAATATATTGCTGGCTCTGTCAAACGTGCATTGAAAGCAGATGGATTTAATATAATTTCTAACAACGGATTGAGCGCCGGACAATCAGTATTTCATTTTCATTATCATATAATTCCGAGATATGAAAATGATTTTCTTATGAGACCAAGAACAATTGAGTATAAAGAAAATGAGATACAAGTCTATTCAGAAAAGATAAAAGAATCTATTTCAAAATATGAGAGTTTATTGAATGGATAAGAAAATAAGAGTTGTAGTCGCTAAATCAGGTTTAGATGGACATGATCGTGGTGCTAAAGTTATTGCAGCTGCACTTCGCGATGCGGGTATGGAAGTAATTTATACAGGATTAAGACAAACTCCTGAAATGATTGTTGAAGCAGCGTTACAAGAGGATGCTGACGTAATTGGTATCAGTATTTTATCCGGCGCTCACATGACAATATTTCCTAAGCTTATTACTCTATTAAATGAAAAAGGAATGAAAGATGTTCTGCTTACAGGCGGCGGAATTATTCCTGAGGAAGATATTGTTAAGCTAAAAGCGATTGGCGTTGGAGAATTGTTTACTCCAGGTGCAACTACTACTGCGATAGCAGATTATATTAAGGAGTGGTGTAAAGCTAACCCAAGAAATTAATTATTTTTAATAATATAGAATTCGAAAGGAAGACAGCATGAAAAATTTATTCCTTCTCGTCCTTGTATTCACATCATTTGCATATTCCCAGACTTTAATTAACACTGTAAATTTACCTTCAGGAACCTTTTGGAGTTCAGGATATGGATTGGTTTATGAAAGTTCAAAATATTGGATATCATCAAGCTCAACCACAGGGCGCGGGGTTATATATGCGGTTGATGATTCCGGTGTTCTCGTCGATACAATTTTGATTAATTATCCATCCATGCGAGAATCACAAGGGCTATCCTACGATGGTACTAATTTTTGGTATGTTGAAAGAAAAACCGCCAGATGTGATCTTTTTAAAATTGATAATAACGGTAATGTATTGGATTCGATAACATCAATTCAACTTTTTGGTGGATCCTGGTATTTTGGAGGCGCTGCTTGGGATGGAACAGGCTTATGGATCTCTGTCTATTATCCGGATGCTAATGCCGCACTTTATAAGATTAACACAACTACTAAACAAATTGTTGACACGGTTAACTTTTTAAATTTTGCACCCGGACAGCTTCAGCCTCAAGGGATAACGGTTAAAGGTGATACTTTGTTTTTTGTGAATGATGGTTTTCAGGGATTTGATAAAATTTATGCAGTAAGTTTGATAACAAAAGACAGTTTATTTTCATTTAATCCGCCTGAACAACCGGGATTAAGACAAAACCCACGTGGTCTTGCCTGGGATGGAAGTAATTTTTGGTTACTAGCTGAGCCGGTTGGTGCAAGCAGCGGCAGACAATTATTCAAATATGATTTAGGCGGTTCCGGTTCTCCGGGCATTACAATTCTTACACCAAATATTAACTTTGGAAATGTAATGATTGACTCGACCATTACTCAAAATATTTCTGTTTTTAATTATGGAACAGCCGATCTTATATTGGGAAGTAATACAATTAGTAATACGGTTTTTACAATTCCAATCACTTTCCCAATTACGGTTCAACCTGGACAAATAGTCAATATCCCAATAAATTTTACACCTACCGCTAATGTATCATATAATGATTCAATATTGATTTATCACAATGATCCGATTGTTAGTTATTCAAAAGTTGCGGTTACTGGGAATGGTGTTTTTACTGCTCCATATTTAACATCCAATCCAGCATCAGTTAATTTTGGATCGAAGAGAATTAATTCTACATCATATATCGAACTAACATTAAATAATGGAGGTTCAAATATTCTGTTGATAGATTCAGTAAAACTTAATTCAACAAATTTTTATTTTGAGATAGCTATCAACACCATTCACAATTAATCCCTTGGCCTCATCAACATTTAGAGTTTGGTTTAATCCTTTGACGATAAACTCTTATACCGATTCTATAAGAATATATTCAAACGCATCAAATGGTGGATTAATTTATATTCCAGTTTTAGGAAGTGCAATAAATCTAGATCCTACGTTAGGGAATATTTTCTGGCAAGGTCAGATACCTGATAATCCGGGAACCAGTTTTCAGGATTATACACCAAGATCGATGAAAAAAATTCAGGATGTTAATGGAGATGGAATTAAAGATCTTGTAGTAGCAACTGAAAATTATTGGACGTTGGTGCTTAATGGAAATAGTTCCGGAACTTCAGATGTTTTATGGAAATATTCAACCTATTTTGGTTCAATAAATACAGGCTCTGTTGATTATGAGCAAGGATTGCAAATTGCTTCAGATCTTAATGGTGATAATCATCAGGATGTTGTGATTGGAACTGGAGGAGGAAACGAATTTGTTTATGCACTTAACGGAATCACAGGCGAAAAACTTTGGGAATTCGGTAATGCATCAACAACTGATGATGGAGATATAATGGGCGTTGATGTAAAACGTGATTTTAATAATGATGGTGTGCCTGATGTTCTTATTACAGCAAGTGGTAATGAATCGACTGGCTCGGGCAGGTTTTCTGTTTATCTTTTAAATGGTATAAATGGAAACGAAATATGGAGAATAAATCAACAATCACAACAAAAACTAAAATATATGGTTACCTCTACCGATTTTGGGGGTGCTGCAGGTTCCAGGGTAGGAACAACCAATGAAGTTATTGGTTTTAATCAAACTGGTAGTTTAACCTGGACTTTCCCAACAACAGGTACACCCTGGACAGTTAAAGAAATTGAAAATATTGGCGGTTCGTCAAGTTCGGATGTTATTGTCGGTACTACAACAGGAACTGTTTATTGTCTGTCAGGCGATAATGGAAATCAAATATGGTTTACTGGTATTGGAAATGTTTTTATAGAAGATTTAAGGATTGTACCGGATGTAAATCAATCTGGTTTTCAGGATATTTTGGTAAGCGGAATTAACCAAAGTATATTTATGCTGGAAGGATCAACGGGTAATATTATTTGGTCTAATTCAACAGGTGGAAACATTCTTGGCAAAGATGTTTTAGGTGATTTAAATGCTGATGGAATTCCAGAAGTTGGTTCTGCTTCATTAAATGATATTGCACACGTTTTTAATGGTGTTAATGGAAATATTATTTTCAATTATGCATTCGGCAGTGGATCATCATCAAACGCAGCTGAACACATTGTAGATCTTGATGATGTTGATGGAAATTTCAGTAATGAATTTGCAGCCTGTTCAAGAGATGGAAGAGTTATATTATTTTCCGGCGGAATTGATGTAGTGCCAGTCGAACTTTTTAGTTTTTCCGGATGGGCTGAGAATGGAAAAGTCTACCTTAATTGGGCCACAGCCACAGAAACAAATAATTTAGGATTTGAAATCCAGAGAAAAATAAGCTCAACGAATAAAAACTGGGAAAAAATTGGATTTGAAAAGGGAAGAGGCACTACATCAGAACAATCTTACTATTCATTTACTGATAATTCACCAGTTAATGGAAAGATTTTTTATAGATTAAAACAATTAGATTTTGATGGAACATTTGAATACTCCTCTGAGATTGAAATAGAAGTTGGCACTCCGCTAACTTATGCACTTGAGCAGAATTACCCAAATCCTTTTAATCCAATTACAACAATAAATTATGCTATTCCTGTTTCAGGAAATTTAAAGCTAGTTATATATAATTCTCTTGGTGAAAGTATTGAGGTATTAGAGAATGGTTTTGTAGAGTCTGGATTTCATAAAGTAAATTGGGATGCTAGCAGGTATTCTTCGGGAGTTTATTATTATAAATTGGAATCAGACAATTTCAGTGCGGTCAAAAAGATGATTCTACTCAAATAAGGTAAGCTATATTATTGTTTTTAAAAAGGTCTGAGCAATCAGACCTTTTATTTTTGTATTTCATTCAAACACTTGAAGGGTATAAGAACCGAATAATTATAATGAATCTTTTCAATAGAACTGGAATCAAGTTGTTTCTCAATTTTATACGGTATGCATTTTGAATCAAGCATTTTTGTAACCGAATTAAGTTCTGACTCTTCTTTAAGAGATTTGTATAGAACATATGGTGATTTTTGAACTGAAATTGAATCAGAAATATTTATTCCGCAAACAGAACAAGTCTCATCATCAAAGTTTATAAGAGATTCAAACTCTGCTAGATAATCTGCAAAAGCTGAAAGGTCATTATCTTCGGAGCTGTTAATACCCTCACTCATAAACAATTAGTTGTTTTTTGGTTTGCTTAATGTAAATATAATTTTTGTTCCTTCACCAAGTTTACTTTCAACTTTTATCTCTCCGCCGTGAATATTTACAATTTCTTTGCATAACGCTAATCCTAAGCCTGTACCTTTTTCTTGCTGAGTTCCTTTTGTTGTAAAACTAACATCAATTCTAAAAAGTTTTTCAATATCATTTTCATTTATTCCAACACCTGAATCCGATACAATAAATTCAATACAATCATCAAACATATTTTCAGTTACTTCAACAAATCCTCCAGTCGGTGTAAACTTAATTGCGTTAGAAATAAGATTTTGTAAAAGTGATTGGAGCATTGTGTCATCACCCCAAACAAAACTCTGATGTCCAAGCTTATTTCTTAAGCTAATATTTTTTACTCTTGCATTCTGATTAAGTAATGTTCGTGTATCTTCTACTATCATAAACATATTCTGAAGTGCTGGATTGAACTTCATTTTTCCAGATTCTAATCTTGACCATTCAAGTAAATTTTCTATGAGCTTATATGTGCTTTCTGTCGAATCTTTTATGATTTTTAAATATGATCTAACTTCACTTTCACTCATAGAATCATATTCTTCGACTATCATTCTTGTTAAACCAAGCAAACCATGAAAAGGACTTTTAAGATCGTGCGCTATTATTGAAAAGAATTTATCTTTTGATGCATTTAATTCTTTAAGTTCTTCTGAATATTTAATTACTTTTTCTTCGTTTTGCTTCTTATCAATTGCTAAAGCTATTTGTTCAGAAACATAAGTTAAAATTTCCTTCTCTTCTTCTTTATAGGTTGTAGCACTTGAGTAATCCTGCACTACAATAACACCAATCGGTTTTCCTTCTACTATCAAGGGTACTCCTAACCAGATTTCAGTCGGGGCGCCTAATAATTCTGTCTCACCCTCCTCACGGAGTTTCATGTCACGTTCAGCATCTATGAGTTGTGCTTTGCCAGTTCTTAGAACATATTCAGTTAAACCCTTTCCAATTTTTTTTTCTTCTGGCTGCTGATCAACCTCATCTACAAAATATGGAAAACTTATGGTTTCAGTCTTTGGATGATAAATTGCGATATAAAAATTTTCAGCTCTCATTAATCCACTAACAGCATTGTGGATAAATGCATAAAGTAAATTTATGCTGTCTAAAGTTGTAACTGCAGTTGATATTTTTAACAGGGAATCTTTGACGTCTTCAGCTTTTTTTTGTTCAGTTATATCGCGTGTTATTCCAAAAGTACCATATACAACATCGTTTTCATCTATAAGTGGAATTTTAGTCGTCGATACCCAGCTAATTCTACCATCCTGCCAGGTTTCTTTTTCAATCTTATTTATAATTGAGACACGTGTTTCGATAATATTTTTTTCATCTTCTCTCGCTTCGATAGCATGCTCATCATTGAAAAGTTCAAAGTCTGTTTTTCCAATAAGTTCATCTAAAGATTTTAATCCCAATTTATTTAGAGTTCCCTTATTGGCTTTGATAAATCGGCTTTCAATATCTTTAAAATAAATTGAATCAGGAATGTAGTCCATAAAATATTCTTGAAGGTGTAATTCACGTAGAAATCTTGAATCAAGTGCATTATCTTCGGAAAGATCTTTAATAATTACAAACTCAAGTTTATCCTCTAAGGAACCAACAACCCCAACACTTAACCTTACCGGTTTTATTGTAATCTTATTTTTGTGAATTAGATCAATGTTATATTTTGCAGGTACTTCTTCTCCCTTAATTCTTCTAGCATATCTATCTAAAACCATTTCTAAATTACTTGGAGCAACGAGATCCTTTATGCTTAAAGTACAAATTTCATCTACAGAATATCCTAATAAAGTCGCTAAAGAATTATTTGCATACTTTATATATCCATCCTTTATAAGAACCAATCCGTCTGGTATTGCATTAACAAAAACTTCAAACTTCTTCTCAAATTCTACCAAACTGGTTATTTCCGAGAGATTAGTTTTACTTTCAGGTGCACTAGTTTTGCTGATATTATCAGACATATTACTATCCATGTTTGGTGCAAATATACATTTGCTTGTAAAAACAATTATTAAACTGCAAAATATCTATAAACGTGCCATCAAATCAATCATATTTTAATTAAAAAACTATAGTCAGCCTCATTGTTTAATATAATCGAAAATATTTATGAAATATTTACCATTTCATGATTTTCCATTCGAGCTCGATTTTTATATATTTGCACCTGTTTTTGCAAAAATTAGAAAGAATTATGCAACAATTTAAGGATTTGAACCCCGCTCAACTGGCGGCAGTTGAGTATTTGGATGGAGCTCAGATGATAGTTGCCGGCGCTGGTTCCGGAAAAACTAAAGTGCTCACATACAAAATTGCTTATTTGCTTAAGAAAAATTTTACACCAGAATCAATTCTTGCGCTTACTTTTACCAATAAAGCAGCAAATGAGATGAAAGAAAGAATCACTGAGCTGATTGGTAAAAAAGCTGATGATTTATGGATGGGAACATTCCACTCCATTTTTGCAAGAATACTTCGCACTGAAGCTAAGCATATTAATTACAAAAGCAATTTTTCAATCTATGATATGATTGATTCGTTGTCTTTGGTTTCTAATATAATGACTGACTTGGAAATAGATCTTGATAAATTTACTCCGAATTCGGTAAGACATAGAATTAGTTTCCTAAAAAATCATATGATTACTCCTAAAGAATATCGGAGTAAACACGTAGGGTCTTTTCTTGAAGAAAAGATAGCAGAAGTTTATGTAGAGTATCAGAAAAGATTAATTGATTTTAATGCGATGGATTTTGATGATCTGCTGCTTAAACCCATTGAACTTTTTAATGATAAAAAACATATACTTCAAAAATACAAATCCAGATTTGAATATCTACTGGTTGATGAGTTTCAGGATACAAATAAAGCTCAATATGAATTATTAAAATTACTCGTGTCCAGGAGCGGTTTGATTTCTGTTGTTGGAGACGATGCACAGAGCATTTATAGCTGGCGTGGAGCTAACATTGGAAATATGAGGGATTTTGGAAAAGATTTTCCAAAATTTAAATTATTTAAACTTGAACAAAATTATAGATCTACCAAAACAATTCTTAAAGCTGCAGATTCTGTCATCAAAAATAACAAAGACCAGGTTGTTAAAACTTTATGGACTGAGAATGAAGAAGGCGAACCGGTTGTTCTGTTGAAGTGTGCAGATGAAAAAGATGAAGCTTCACAGATTTCTAAGTATATAAAGAATGAGCTTACAAAGAAAAAATTAGTCTTTAATGATTTTGCAATTTTGTACCGCACAAATTCTCAGTCAAGAGCAATGGAAGATATTTTTAGAAGAGAAAAAATTCCATATACAATAATTGGCGGTGTAGAGTTTTACAAAAGAAAAGAAGTTAAAGACGTTGTTGCTTATCTGCGTGTAATATCAAACCAGAATGATGAAGAAAGTTTATTAAGAATAATGAACTTTCCGCAGCGTGGTATTGGAAGTACAACTGTAACAAGAATGATTGCATTCGCCAGGAAGCATGAAATTTCTCTTTTCCAGACAATGGGAAGAGTTTTTGAAGTAATTGATATTAAAGAACGCATACAAAAGAATGTAAAAGGTTTTAAAACTTTACTGGATAAGTACATTGTGCTGAAAGATAAACTTTCTGCAGGTGAACTTACGCGTGCTATGGTTGATGATCTTGGCCTAATAAGAATGTTTAAGGATGAGGGAACACAAGAATCAATGCAGCGAATGGAAAATATAAATCAGCTGCTCGCATCTTTAAGCGAATTTTCAGAAGCCAACCAGGATGCAAAATTAGAACAATATCTGGAAGAAGTTTCTCTTATTGCAGATATCGATAATTATTCTGATAAAAAAAATTGCGTGACTCTTTTAACTGTACATGCAGCAAAAGGTTTAGAATGGCCGATTGTATTCGTAAGCGGATGTGAAGAGGATATTTTTCCTATAGCAAGCAAGTTTTTATCAGATGCATCTGTTGATGAAGAACGCAGATTATTTTACGTTGCTCTAACACGGGCAAAGAAAAAAGCTTTTGTTACCCATGCGCGCTCAAGATACAGATTTGGTGAAGTTGCATATCAGAGTAGATCAAGATTTATTGATGAACTTGATCCATCAACTTATAAGGAAACTAACGGTGGACTTGGACGTAAAGCAAACCGCAAGACTAAAAAAGAAATGTATTATGAATACTTTGAAAAAGTCGAATATGAGAGTTTTGATCAGGATGGAAAAGCATTGAATATCGGCAGCCGCGTTATGCACGATAAATTTGGTCTCGGAAAAGTTGTTGATGTTACCGGAACCGGTGATATGACAAAAGCAACTGTGCATTTTGAGGGAAATAATGTTAAGCAGCTTATGTTAAAATTTGCCAAGCTTAAAGTTTTATAATTGTAATTATTTAAAATAATATTTTTTTGCAAAGACAATTTTTATTTAGGAGTTGAAACAAATGTCTATCGCACCAAAAAAATTAGCAATACTTGTTGGTGGTGGCCCTGCACCCGGAATTAACAGTGTCATCGGCGCCGCAACAATTCGTGCAGCTGTTGAAGGTATAGAAGTTATTGGAATTAAAGATGGTTTTAAATGGATTATGCAGGGTGACATAACTCACGTTAGAGAATTGAATATTCAAAATGTAAGCCGCATTCACTTTAGAGGCGGCTCATACATCGGTATTTCAAGATCAAATCCTACTAAAGATCCTAAACATTTAGAAAATGCTGTTACATCATTACTAAGATTAAATGTAGACAAACTTATAACAATCGGTGGCGATGATACGGCATTCAGCGCTTTAAAAGTTAATGAAATGGCTGCCGGCAGAATTAAAGTTGTTCACGTTCCCAAAACAATTGATAACGATCTTGATCTTCCGCACGGTATTCCAACTTTTGGATTTCAAACAGCAAGACACATTGGTGTTGAAGTTGTAAAAAATCTAATGGTGGACGCACAAACAACCTCACGCTGGTATTTTGTAATTTCTATGGGTAGAAAAGCCGGGCATCTTGCACTTGGAATTGGTAAGGCCACAGGCGCAACACTTACACTTATTCCCGAAGAGTTTGCAAATAAGCAAATTAAGTTCAGTCATATTGTAGATATTCTTGTTGGTGCAATTATAAAAAGACTTAGCTATGGCAAGCCTGATGGTGTTGCAATAATTGCTGAGGGACTAGTTGAGCATTTACATCCTACTGATCTTGAATCTTTAGTGGAAGTTGAAAGAGATGCGCATGATAATATTAGAATTGCGGAGATAAATTTTGGTGAGATATTAAAATCCAAAGTACAGGATAGACTTAAAGAATTTGGACTAAAAGCAACTGTTGTATCAAAAAACATTGGTTATGAACTACGATGCGCTGACCCAATTCCTTTTGATATGGAATATACTAGGGATTTGGGATTTTCAGCCGCACAATTTATTCTTGATGGCGGAAGCGGGGCAATGGTTTCAATTCAAAATGGTAATTTTGTTCCGATGTATTTTAAAGACATAATTGATCCGCAAACCTTAAAAACTAAAATCAGAATGGTTGATCCTGCATCTGAAAGTTTTTACATTGCAAGAAGATATATGTTAAGACTAAACAAAGCTGATTTTGATGATCCGAACGAAATTGCAAAACTTGCAGCAACTGCAGGAATGTCAATCGAAACATTTAAAAAGAAGTTTAGTTATTTGATTGAGAATGATTTATTGTATCAATTTATTAAAGAAGGCAAATTCTCAATTGAATCCTCAGAATCCAATCTAGCGCATAGATTGCAAGCAGAAAATGAAAAATCTGATGAGTATGAGGACGGATAATTTTTTAGAATAAATATTATAGTTTAATATACAAGGCGATTCAATTGAGTCGCCTTTTTTTTCTCTCATTCCCGCCAAATCAGCTGTGTGAAAATTCTAATGATCCCGATTTATATGGAAAGAAATATTTCCTCTACCTTTCTGATTGCTCTATTATTCTAAAGGTACAGAAGAATCCCCAATATTTCTCAGTCAAAGACCTATCTGCTGACAGGCAGACGTCTTTGAAATGATATTGTTGTTTAGGTTGTCACGGTATCAACGGCAATTAAATGGCAAAGTCACAGAATAGTACATTGCTTTCGAAAAAATAAAAAGCCAGTCATAAACAGACTGGCTTTTAACATTTAATCCTTAATTAGAAATAGAAAAAGATTTTAATCCTTCTTTTCACCTTTAAGTACTTTGTAGAAAGAAAAAATGACCATTGAGATGATTATGGTCCAAGCAAATGAGAGAAATATTATTCCGTTTGTTGTAAGTCCCATTATTTAACCTCACTATGATTATTTTCCCAGGCTTTTTTAACCAATAGCATCAAAATTACTGCAATGGCAACCATTAAAAGACGTGCACCCCAAATATATGGTACATTTTCTGGGGCGGCATTATGTAACAGTAAAGTTGGTATGGCACTTTGTATGAACCACCAGCCCATAAGAATCATAAGAATAAATGGAGTTATGTACTTCATAATATAGTAGAAGAAAAATGGAATTTGTATATCGCCGCCCTGATTCATTTCTTTCCAAGCTTTATCAGCACCAAAAACCCACATAAATAAAACAGTTTCAATCAATGCAAAAACTACAAGACCAAATGTTCCTGCCCAGTAATCCATCTCATCTAAAAATCCAAACTTTAAAAAGAATATTACAAACTGCACTGCAACAAGAACAGCAATTGCTAATGCAGTAACAGCTTTTTTTCTATCCATTCCAAATTCATCTTCTAAAAAAGCAACCACAGGCTGGCCCATAGCCACGGATGAAGTTATTCCTGCAAAGAAAAGCAGTAGAAACCACATAAATCCGAACAATTCACCCATCGGAAAATGTGAACTGCCAAAAATTATCGGCATTGAAACAAAACCAAGATTAAACGATCCACCCGCAGCAATTTCTTTAGTTGCATCTAATCCAAAAAAAGCAACTGCAACCGGAATTGCAATTGATGCACCAAGTACTACTTCAGCAAATTCGTTGGTAGATGCTGTTGCAAGACCTGAAAGCACAATATCATCATTTGGTTTTAGATAGCTTGCGTAAGCGTGAATTGTTCCCATTCCAACGGATAGTGTAAAAAATATTTGTCCCGCTGCGGCAAGCCAGATGTTTGGATTGCCAAGTGCGGCAAAATCTGGGTTCCAAATAAATGCAAAACCGTTAGCAACAGAATTTTCAGGGTATGCAGGATCAGGAGTACCAAGAGTAAAAATTCGTATCGCTAAAATTATTGCAAAAATAAAAAGCATCGGCATTGCAATCTTGGCTAATTTTTCAATCCCTTTGGATATTCCTTTATAAAGAACTGCAAAGTTTATAGTGAAAGTTAATAACATTAAAGTATATGCCGGCCAGATTGAACTAAATGTTTGCGAAGTTGTAATTCCCTGATAGCTTGAAAGAAAGCCGGTCATTGTTTCCCGGGTTTCGTTAGAGTACAGGCCAAGTACTGAAAAAATACTAAACCCGAGCGTCCAGGATTCTATGTAAGTGTAATAAATTAGAATTGTGATTGAGATGAATAAACCGATTGCGCCAAAATATTTAGCAAGTTTATTTTTCCAGAGTACATCAAACATTCCGGGTGCGCTGCCATGTCTAAATTTTCCGCCGTGTCTGCCGATACCCCATTCAATCCACATTAAAGGAATACCGAGCAGAATAAAAAATATAAAATAGGGAATCATAAACGCACCGCCGCCATTTTGAGCCGCTTGAACCGGAAATCTTAGAAAGTTTCCCAATCCAACCGCATTTCCAGCTACTGCTAATATTAAGCCTATTTTTGTTCCCCATTGCTCGCGTTCGCCGTTCAGAGACATTAATCCTCCTGAATGTTAAGGAATTTCAGAAAATCATTTGTGAATATGAAAACTTTAGTGATTAATATCAAATGTAAACTATAATATTAGGGGTGATTTTAAAATTTCATGCAAGAAATAAAGCTATATTTGTAAGTAATGATTTTTAATTTTTGATCTGTAATTATTAAATTTGCACGAAATTTTTTAGTAGGATTTGTAATGGCAAAAAAATTTATTTCAAATAAAGATGAAACTGTAAGAATGTTTAGAAATGACTTTTTAGAGTCACTTTCAAAAGTACATCCTGCAGTTCCGTTAATAATATTTGTACCAGTAATTCTTTATATGTTATATTTTTCGATCTTCACTCTTAAAATATCAGCTTTATCTATTGTTGGATTAATTATTTTCGGATTATTCATCTGGACCATAACTGAATATTTGCTTCATAGATTTATATTTCACTGGGAATTAAAGAGTAAACTTGGGGCAAGAATTCATTTTATTTTTCATGGTGTTCATCACGATTACCCAAGTGATTCTAAAAGATTAGTTATGCCGCCGTCTGTTAGTATTCCGCTAGCTACGTTTTTTTATTTCTTATTTAGATTTTTAATTGGCGAAGTTTCTATTAATCCATTTTTTGCTGGATTTTTAATAGGTTATTTATTTTATGATATGACGCATTATGCTGTTCATCATTTTAATATGCACAGTAAATTTTGGTTAGCAATAAAAAACCATCATATCAAACATCATTATCAAAGTCCGGATAAAGGTTATGGGGTTAGTTCTCCAATTTGGGATTATATTTTTCGGACACAATTCCTAAAAAAAGAAGAACAAAACACTTAGATATTTTATTGAAAAGGTAGTTAGCAGGAGGCTAAAATTATTAAAAATAGATTTGTGAAATTAAGTTATTTAGTCTTTTTAATTCTTTCACAAATTTTATTTGTTAACTGCCAAACATCTCTCACCGATTCAATTTTCATTCGAACAAATCAAGTTGGTTTTTTACCCGAAGATATTAAAACTGCAATTGTAATGTCTAAATCTGATTTGAGCAGACAACAATTTTATATAATTGAAAACAAATCGAGCGAAGTTAAATTTGAAGGTAGTATAAAAGACTTGCCATCTGTCTATGGTAATTTTAATTTTTGTTATGAGATTGATTTTTCACCGCTAATTGAAAAAGGGAAATACAAAATTAAATTATTGGATACCGAATCGTACCCATTTGAAATTGATAACTCAATATTTAATGATGTAAGAGATTCACTAAGTCTGTTTTTCAAAGCACAAAGATGCGGACCAACAAATCCAATTCTGCATCAACCATGTCATCTTTCTGACGCTGAAAAAATTATAGGTTATAAAGATTCGACTTCGCGCGATTTAACAGGCGGCTGGCACGATGCTGGAGATTATGTAAAGTTTTTAAAAACAACTGCATTAACAACTTACCTTTTACTTTTCAGTTATGAATTTGATCCGCAAAAATTTGGATATGATTTAGATAAAAATGATGTTCCTGATATTTTGGAAGAAGCTAAAATAGGACTTGATTGGCTACTTAGATGCAATGTTGATTATCAAACATTTGTATCGCAAGTACAAAATGAAAATGATCATAATATTGGCTGGCGACTGCCCGAAAATGATAGTTTGCAATTTGTGAGACCTGCATTTGTAAGCATTGGGAAAAACACAATTGGAATTTATACTGCAACACTTGCTTTGGCATCCAGAATATGGAAATCCAAATTTTATGAAAATGAATTTGCTGATAGTTGTTTATTAACAGCCGAAAGATTTTACTCACTTCGAAATGATGTGCAAGATATTGATTCAACATATTCTACTCATTATCCAGAAAAAGATTTTAATGGAAAACTTGCACTTGCAGCTGTAGAACTTTTTAATTGTACTAAAAATCCAAAATATCTTTCAGAAGCAATAAACTATGGAACAAAAGCTGGATCAGATTATTGGTGGAGTGTTGGAGATATTAATTCATTAGCTGATTATAAGATTGCACAGCACAAACAAGATTTTGTAGAATATATTTTTCAAAATCTAAAGCACTTTAAAGAGAAAAGTGATAGTTCATTTCTGCGTGAAGGTTTAGCCTATTCCTGGGGAACAACAAATACTTTTCTTGGAGTAAGTTTACAATCTATCCTCTACAAAAAAATAACCGGTTCAACTGAGTTTGATCAATTGAGTGTTTTTCAACGAGATTATATTTTGGGAAGAAATCCATGGGGTATAAGCTTTATTTACAATATTGGAAAAGTTTTTCCAAATAATCTGCACTCACAAGTGGCTTTTTTCAACAATGGATATTTACCGGGTGCGCTTACGGCAGGTCCGGTACCTTCAAAACTATTGGGAAAGTATAAAATCGAAAGACAAAATTTTACTTTTAGCCAGTTTAATTCTGATTCAATAATATATTACGATGATAGATTTGATTATTTAACTAACGAACCCACAATTATTAGTAATGCAACAGCTCTATTTGTTTTTGGATGTCTAAGTTATTAATTAGAGTTGTGATTTAGCAAAGAAAACTTTGAATTCAGTTTATTTTAGGCCTGTTGCATTATAATACAACTCCTTTTTTTTGTCTCTGTTTAGTCCAAAAAAAAATCTCTTTTATTGTTTTTTTAAGCATAAATTAAATAAAGTAACGGTATAATAATTGGTAAATTATTCAAAAATTAAACTATGAAAAAAAGCGTCCAATTATTCCGTTCGGGGATTCCAATCGTAGATAGCGCCTGGGGAGGCTTTTATTATGGTGGAACCTATTTATTAGTCGGTGAAAAGAAATCCGGCAAAACATTGCTTAGCCTCCAATACGCTGTTGAAGCAGCAAAGAATAAGCAAGTCTGCCTTTACTTCACAAACTCACGTCCAAAAGATTTGATGATTCATGCCGCTTCAATCGATATTGATCTTGAACACTACATAAATCAGAATACTATAATCGTCGTTCGTGTTGCACAGCCAACAGAAACCACAGAATTTAAAAGCAGGGATGAATTTCTTACAGATTATTTAAAAGATATCATTTCTGTAGTAAATCAGTATAATCCAACAAGAATAATATTTGATGAAATAACACCTTATGTAGAATTTCAAAATTTAAATATTTTAAGTGACGCATTTGGTTCTATGATTGAATCGATAGAAGATTTTGGAATTACAAGTTTACTTATTTTAAGAGAACCTGCTGCGCAATCATCAAAAATGATTTTTAATGTTTTAAATTCCTTCGCTACCGGAATAATTCAGTTACATAAATCAGAAGAAAGCGAAGAACAGCAACCAGGTGTTATTGATATTACTCCAAATATTGGGCACACTGAAGGTAAATTTAAAGCAAATTATTTTATTGAACCTTACAAAGGTATTACTACTGATTTCAAAATTACAAAAAGAGCCACAAAAGAAAATCAGTTTCCGGAAATCACAGAGCTGATGTCTAATAAAACTAGTCCTTTGAATACTCCTCAATACTCCGTTCCCAACATTTACAGTATTAACGATTTCAAATTAATAGTTAATAATCAAATTGCACTCTATAAAACAACCGGACAAAAATTTACAATTTTATCATTGAGCCTAAATCAGTTACATCAATCACAATCTCGCATTACATTTGAGCAATTAAATTACTCTGTAAAAACATCTGTTAATAAAAAGGACAAGATTTGTACAATCGGGGATAAGATTTTCATTCTCATAACTAAATCAGATGAAAAATTAGTTGATGATCTGATATCAAAAGTTCATCAAACTTTAAATGGTGAAGCTAAAACCAATGTATCTTATATTATGTTAAGAGTTAATGATTCTATGAATAGTGCTGATGATATTTTTAATGAATTTGAAAACGAAGCAGTAAGAACCCAATTAATTCAGAGATAGAATTGATAACAAAAAATGAAATTATTTTTCTACCAATCACTTTATTTTATACTAATTTGTTTTAGCCCCTTATTATTTCCACAAAATACATCTTCCATAAAATATAAAACTGAAGCTCTTCAACTAATCAATTCCGGTCGCTATGGAGAAGCAATTGATATTTTAAACAAATATGTTTCTGCAAATCCAAACTCAGAAGATGGTTTTAATCTTCGTGGAATGTGTTACGAAAAAAGAGGGAATTATGAATACGCAGTTTATGATTATCGTACAGCTAAAAAAATAAATCCCAACAACGATGAAATATCGTCAAATCTAAATAGGGCAACATCTGATTGGTATAAGCTCCTTTTTAATAAGATAGAGGGACACAAAAGAGAGATTGCAATCAATTCAAGCGTAGCTAAAAATTATCTTGAAATTGGTAAGTGTTATAAGAATTTGGGTAATTGGAGTGAAGCTGAAATTTGGTACGATCTTTATCTTGAAAAAGAAACTGCATCGTCTGATGAAATTATTAGGTACTCTGAGATACTTGCAAAGAATGGACACATCTCCAAAGGAGAGCCAATATTAAAATCTTACACAGTAAATTTTCCTGATGATCACAGATTATTTTCGAGATATGGCTACTTTACGTTATGGCTTGGCAAAAATAAAATTGCTGAAGATGCTTTTACAAAAGCTCTTGAGATCAGACCATATTTTAAGGAAGCAATGGATGGATTGGATTTAGCAAGAGGTAAAGGCTATATTTATTCCATCAACGATACAACCTCCCGATTTAATTATGGATTAGTTCCAACCGCAAAAGAATATGAAATAGATAGATTATATCGTGTAATTAAAAAAAATCCTGCAGATAGTGAAAGTCGATTTAAATTGATTGAAAAATTAATTTCAGTAAACCGATTTGAAGAGGCGAGTCAACAGTTACAAATTTTAGCTCCTAAATTTTCAGATGAACAGCGATTTAAAGATTTATCGGTTAGGCTTACCAATCTAAAAAAATCCTATTACGCAGAACGAATAAAATATTTTGAGGACCAGCTAATCAAAGATCCAACCAATAAAAAAGCTTTGTTGGAATTAGCAAAATTTTATTCATTAAATAGTGATTTTAAATCAGCAGAAAATGTTTACAAAAAATATTTGTCATTGTATCCTAACGATTCGGAAGTAAAATATAAATTAGCCCAGATTTTAATGTGGCAAAATAATCTCTGCGATGCGGCTGAGATTGCTAACGACCTAATCATTTCTTCATCTGAAAACAAAGACTATTTGCTTTTAACTGCTCAGATAAATTATTGGTTAGACAATGATAGAGCTTACACGCAATCACTCTTTGAACAGGTTTTGGTGAAGGATCCTAAAAATCACGATGCAATGTTTGGATTGGCGAATATTTATATCAAATCCAACAAAATTACCGAAGCTGAAAATCGTATTAGTCTAATTTCTTTGATTGATAGTACATCTGAAAAGTATTTGCTTTTACAAAACAGTTTTGAAGATTTAAAAACGCAAAACAGATTAACAGAGAATTATAAAGTTTTGGAAGAAGCTAGAGTTTATGCTGTTAAACAAGATTATGATTCTGCAATAAAAAATTTTAAGGAATATTTAGTAAATGATCCGAACAATAAATCTGTTAAACTTGAGCTCGCGGCTATCTACGTTGCAAATTCGGAATTAAATAAATCAATAAAAATATATGATGATTTATTAAAATCAGGAAGCGATTATGAATTGCAAAAACAACGCGCCAAAGTTTATTTATGGAATAGTGATTCGCTTTCAGCCTTAAAGGAATTTAAAATTCTTACTCAAAAAAATCCCGAAGATATTGAAGCGAAGTTATTTCTTGGAGATTCATATTTACAGAATGGACAGGAGCAAAACGCAAGGAATATATACGAAGATTTATTACTAAGATCTCCTGATTCACATATTCTTAAAACGCGTTTAGGTTGGCTCGGAGGCAGTGATAAATTTTCTTTTGATAGATTCCCAACATATATCCAACTAATACCAAGAGCATCATACTTTGCGGATAATACTGATTTCAGCTATTCAAACTATGGTGTTGGATTTGATTTAGGTGTAACAAATTTTTTAACATTTGGTTTATCAGGATCGCGTGGAATGTTAACTTCAGTAGATCATGATTTAAGATTTAATCAAATAAAAGGATCTGCCTATATAAGATTTAATGAAACATTTTCAGGAACCGGCAGTTTTGGTCAAACTTATTTTGCAGACGATTTAAAAGAAAATATAATAGATTTTTCACTTGCAGCGCATAAAAAAAATGTTTTTAATATTATCGGCTTTCTAAATTATTCTGATGCGGCATTTATTCTCTATTCACCATTTTTAGTCAGCAATCGATTGAATGTTTATCAATTTGGATTAAATGGAGAATACAAATTTAAGAATGGATTAATAGTATCCGGAAAGTATTCTTACTTGGATGTTTCTGATGATAATTCAGGTAATCAGTTTATTGCACGATTAGGAAAAGTTTTTGAATCCGATATTACAGCTGGATATGAATACTACTTTTATTCATTTAAAGAATTTACTTCGCTTTATTGGAGTCCCAAGAATTTTGAATCACATTCGCTTTGGGCTGATTGGTCCCTTTACAATGATAAAGTATTTGATTTTATCATTGGCGGAAAGTTTGGATTGATTCCACAAAATGATTTTGTAGTTTCTGAATTTTATGCATCAATCAATTACCAGATAATCAAAAATCTTCTATTGCAATCAAGATATTCCACTGGAAGTTCGTTCAGATCCAATACGGGTTATCGTTCAAACTCAATTCAAGTAAGTTTAATCTGGGGTTTATAGTCAGAGAATTTTTAAATATTGTTGCTGATTATCAATTATCGTCTTGTTTGATATTGATACATAATAAAACAAAGTCCAATATTGGTAATGTGAGATAAGGAAATCTCCCAAATAAAAGATTAAAAAAATCAAAATAATGGCATTATTATTGAAAAATTTACGCAAACTATATACTGGATAGATGAAATTTAATCAACTTGTCGATCGTGCTATTGTTACTATTTCAAACAGGGAAGATGAAAAAAAAGGAGAAAATTTAGGGCAAAAATACTTACGAAGAATACTTGTGAGCGGTATTGTTTCTCTTTTACTGATCTTAGTAATTCTATATACTTTACCATACACTATTTTATCATATAGTTCTCTTTTAGAGTATTCTACAATAATTGCTCTTGTAATTTTTCTTTTCATTCTTCTTGTTAGATACTTTGCCATTTTGGTGATGGCTTATCTATACCTTAACGAATACACTTTTCTGGAAAGTAACGGTTTTGCACCATTTGTTTCAATCATAGTTCCTGTTTTTAATGAAGGAAAAATAATTAGGCAATCGATTTTATCTTTGTTAAAACTTGATTATCAGAATTATGAAATTATTATTGTTAACGATGGTTCAACAGATGATACTAAACAAGTTGCAGAATCTATGGTTGGATTTCAAGATGGTTTGTACGGAAAGATAAAAATATCTTTAATCAATCAGCCTAACTTGGGAAAAGCACGTGCACTAAATGCTGGTATTTATTTTTCTAAAGCTGATTTTGTTCTTTGCATGGATGGCGACTCGCAGCTTGCACCCGATTCGGTTAAAGTTGCAGTAAGACATTTTAAAGATCCAAAGATTGGTGCAGTAGCAGGCAATGTAAAAGTATTAAATAGAAAGCGTTTTTTTACTGATCTTCAGGCTCTTGAATATATTGAAGGCCTAAATATGGCCCGCAGTGCTCAGAGTTATATTAAGCTTGTTAATATTATTCCCGGTCCGATCGGAATCTTTAGAAGAAAAGCAATTGAGCAAGCAGGGTTTTATTCAAGTGATACTTACGCTGAAGATGCTGATTTAACATTGAAAGTCCTAGCAAAAGGTTGGAAGATATACTATGAACCAAAATCTATATCATATACTGAAGCTCCGGTAACATTACAGCAGCTCTTAAAACAAAGATATAGATGGACGAGAGGTATTCTACAGTCAATAAGAAAACATAAAAAAAGAATGCTAAATCCAACTGAAAATTTTGGGCATACTTTTATTTTGTGGTCTATGTCTTATGAGGCACTTATTTGGCCAACAATGAACATTGCTGCAAATGCGTTCTTTATCTTTGCCGCTTTATTTTTTGGATTTTCTCACTTGATATTTTTCTGGTGGGCAGGTTTAGCAATTTTGGATCTTGTTACTGCACTTTATTGTGTGGCAGTAGAAAAAGAAGAATTCAGGTTGATTTGGTATGCAATCATATACAGAATGTTTTTTATTTTGATTATAGATATCTGTAAAACCATGTCAACAATAGAAGAGTTTCTTGGAATCAAAATGACCTGGGGAAAATTGGATAGAATTAGTTCATCAACATCAGATAACATTGCAGTTAATACTAATTAGGAAATTATATGGAACTTATCCCGATACTCTCCACAATTATTCTTGTAGCAACAATATGTACTTTCATATTGGCAATCGGGGCATATGTCCTTTACAAAGTTCGTGAAGGAAAACCACAGTCTGCCTATCAAACAAAACCATCCTCTGTTAAGGCTGAACTTGTTGTTCCATCCGAAGCAGTTTTTTCTCAAGATATAGCAGTTGAACCAGGAATTACAAGGGAAGAATACACAAGACAACGTAAACCTTCACAATCCAAATACACGCCTGAACCGCGCGGTTATAAGATAGAAGAAGAAAAAATTGAAAAACAAAAAGTTCGTGCAAAACCGCAAGAAAAATTTAGTGATGAAAATAAATTCCTGAAGTACACTTCTGATGGGTACATACCTACACAGGAAGATAGAAATTCAGGGGAAGTGAAGTGGCGGTAAAAAATTTATTCGGTATCAGGATAAATCAATTTTTTATCTTTTTTTCAGGAATCGTTATTATTGTATCAGCGATTCTTGTATACTACTTTATTCTTCGCGGAATCTACGGACGTTTTGATACTTCAGAAATACTTCCAAATTCTAATTTCATAGAAGATTTTTTATATGGCAAAGAACCTGAAGTTGCAATTCTATATTCAAAGTATACGGAAAATACTTTACCGGTAGGAAGTACTTGGTTAAATGATAATATCTCAACTTGGAAAAATTTTTTAGGTAATCTTAATCTTAAATATGAAATTATTTCAGATCAAATCATTGAAGACGGGGATTGCAAGAAATACAAATTAATAGTTTTACCCGGAACAAAATCTTTAAGCGAAAAAGAAGCTTTACAGTTAAAAAAATATTTAGAAAACGGTGGAAGTGTTTTTGCTACCGGTGGTATTGGTTCCTTCTCTGATGATGGAAAGTGGCGCGGATGGGAATTTCTTAACCAGGTTTTTGGTGTTCAATTTTCTCATGAACTTAAACCTGATGAATTTTCTAAAATACATACTGTCTGCGGCAGTTTACCGATAACCGCAAACATTCCAACTGGTTTTCCACTCAAAGTTGCTACTTGGGATAGACCAATGGCTGTTGAAGTTTTAGATCCAAGAACAACTCAGGTTAGCTTTTGGTACAACTACCGTATGGATGATGGGTTAGTTAGAGAGGAGATAAAAAAATCTGCGGGGATAGCTTATGGCAATTTTGGTAAAGGCAGATTTATGTGGATGGGATTTGAATTGAATTCTATTATTGGAGTACAGGAAGATTATATTTTTTTTGAAAGATTATTTAATAATTCTATACGATGGTTAATGTACTTTCCTATTGCTTACGTAAGAGATTGGCCTACCGGTTACGAGGCAGCTGCATTTATCGCTCCTGTTCTTACAAATGATGTAAACAATATTAATAATGTTTTATCAATACTAAAAAATGAAGGAATTTCTGCTACTTTTTTTGTTGATCCTCAAACTGCAGAAAATAATAAAGAACTTGTGAAGAAAATTTCATCTTACGGGGAATTAGCCGCTTTAGTTGATATCGGCTATCTGGCTTCAGTAAATGATAAGTTTAATAAATTAAATTCATATGAAACACAGTACAATAAACTTAGTGCGGCAAAAAAAACTATTGAAAAAATTTCATCAAGCACCGTCTCTGGATTTTTACCATTTTACGGTTTATTTGATCAGAACACACTTAAAGCAGTAATCAATTCAAATTATAAATATGTTTTAACAGATTCTCTTACGGATCGCTCTGTGCCTAAAACGATAATTAGGGGTGACAACAGAATTGTTACAATGACCAAAACTGCTCGTGATGATTATGAAATCATCAGAGATTTTGGATTGACACTTCCTCAATTTCAGTTTTATACTTATCAGGAAGATTTAGATCGTGTTTTGTTTGAAGGCGGAATGTATGTTTTAAAACTTCATACAGATTATCAATGCAGAAGTGATTATTCAGGTATTATTAAAGATGTTATTAAAGAATTAAAAAAGAAAAAATTTTGGATCACAACTGCAAGTGAAATTCAAAAATGGTACGAGAAAAGAGATTACATTGAAATTAAAGTAGATAGAAGAGGCAAAACTCGTGTGGCTCTAAAAGTTTCTAATCCCGGTAGTGAATCAATAAATAATTTGGTAGTTGATCTAGACCTAAATGATTATGCGCAAAACATTACTATTGGTTCGGAAATTATAGGTACTAAAACTGCAAGTGTAAAACATACTGAAGGATCACAAATGGTGTATTTATTCATAGATGATTTGAAGTCCGGTGAATCAAGGCAATATTATATTGATTATGATCAGGTTGCATTCTAAATCTAAATTCTATTTAAAAGTTGAATAAGATTCTAAAAATATTATTAATAATTATTGCTTTGTCTGGTATATCAATTGCACAGGATCTGCATTTGAATCATCCAAGGATAGCGATTCTCTACTCAGGATTGTCTGAGAAATTTAATGATTCAAATACAACTAAAGTAATTGATGTAATAACAACGTGGGAATTATTTTTAATGCAAAATAAAATTCCTTACACAGTTGTTTATGATGAAGATATAGAATCAGGCATTGAAGATGATTTTGATATTTTGATTTTGCCTTCAGTAAATTTTATTTCAATCGCTCAGTTAACAGAATTAAAATTGTTTTTAGCTGAGGGCAACTCAATAATTTGTTCAGGATCGAAATTATTTGATGTAATTGACGATCAAAATAGTTTTCAAAATCTAAATTTCCTTTTTAATCTAAATAATATTCAAAGCATATCCACCGAAAGCATAAGTTTTCTTCATCCAGTAGTCCCAAATCAATTAAATTATTTCAGGATCGATGACAATTCATTATTGCAAATCTCAGCAAAAAATAATGTTATGCAATCAGACATTAATGAAAACAATTTTTATTCATACGGATATACTTTTTCTGAAAATGAATTGAATAATCGAAAATCATCAATAATCTTCGGTTCTATAGGTACAGCAAAATATTTATGGATTGGTTTTGATATTACTGATATAGTCGGAGGCCAGGATAATTTATTAGTGTTCAAAAATTTGATTACTAACTCAATAAACTGGATGGATAGAAAACCTACCGCTTACTTTGATAATTTTAGCGATAATATATCATCGCCTGTAATTCAAAGTATCCAATATAATAATGCATTTGAGCCGGAATTAATTGATGTTTTGCATAACAACAATATCAGACCAATTTTATTAGTTAATCCTGATCAAATAATTAAAGAAGAAGTTATATCAAAATTTGATATTAATGAAATCGTACTAGACTTAACAGCAATTAATAATTTAACCGCGGATAATGTGATTGAATATTTAAATGGGTTTTATAAAAATAATCAACTTAATTTGAACTCTGTCGTTGTGGAGAAACAGTTTTTAGAATTTGCAGATTTAAGTTTTATTAATGATAGTGGAATAGATAAAATTCTTTATGTAACTCAGTTTTTTGGAATACCAAATTTTATTTTTGATGATATACTATTAATCCCTTTCTCAAAAAATAATGCTGCTCAATATTCCCGAAACTGTATTAACTTTTTATATTATTATCCTGAGTTTAACTGCAAATCGAATCAAGTAGATAAATTATTTGCAGAAATAAATTCTCTTAAAAGTAATGGATATAATTTTACTTCCTTAGCTTCATTAAACGAATGGTGGAGTGTAAGAAATAGTATTTCTGCTAAATTAGGAATGATTTCCGAAAAAGAAATGGAAGTATTAATTAATAATAAAAATCCAATCAAATTAAATAGTTTGAAAGTTTATGTAAGAGAGAATAATAGAATTGATAAAAAATCTTTTACTGTGACTCTGAATAACACTTTGCTGGAATATTATTTTGATAAAATTTCTGGCCTTATTGTTATAAACTTGGACAACATCAGTCCAAATTCAGTTAGTAAAATTAAACTCAAATATTAATTAGAATACATAGATTAATAATTTTTAGAATTCAACGTAAATGAATTATTGGTTAGTAAAAAAATTAAAATTTCTAATTATTATGTCAGGGCTGATGCTCATTTTTCAATCCTGTGCTGATCTTAGTACCAATCCAAATCAAAATTCAAATCAATCCAACTCAAAAATTAAAATAATATCACCTTCGAATAATGGTAGTTTGATGGCAGGGGATAACGAGATTGTTTATTCCATTTCTCCACCTTATAACATAAAGTTTCTGGAATTATACGTAGATGGAATATTTGTTAAAAATATTCCTACAAACAATATTGGAACTGCCCCAATAGTTACTATCGAAATTGATTCAGCTCATATTGGTAAGCAAACAACTCTGTATTTAATTTATTATGATAACGATGGCACATCACAAAAAAGTAACACAGTTACAAATGTCTTAATAACAGATGATAACAGAATTCCTTTTAAACCCTATAACCTATCACTAATCAAATTTAATAATAGCTATATAAATATTAGCTGGAAAGATTCTTCACGTAATGTAATAGGATATGAATTATGGCGAAAAGTAAATTTGGAAGGCGAGTATTTACTTTATAAGCAGATATCAGGAAAATCAAATAACGTTAATGATGAAAATTTAGATTCCACTATAATTTATTTTTATAAACTTCGTGGTTTTAAAAATTCTGGTTTCTCAGATTTTAGCACAGAGATTAACACGTCTGGAACAATTACATCAGGTAACCTTTTTCCTCCTACAAATCTCATCGCTAGTTTAAGCGGAATCAATACGATAAGCTTAAGCTGGGTAGACAATAGTAATAATGAGAACTATTTTGCAGTCGAGAGAAGCTCTGACGGGAATAAATTTGATAGAATTGCAGCACTGTTTAGAAATACAACTACATTTATGGATTCGGGCAGCGACTTAATGATAGGGTCAACTTATTATTATAGAATTGTCGCTTATTCAAATGAAGATTCCGCATTTAGTAATACACAAAGCATTAAAATCACTTCAGGAATTTTACTGCCTCCAACAAATCTTACTGCAATCTATAACAGCTCAGTTAAAGTTATTCAACTGAATTGGAATAATTCAGACAATAATATTTTGTATTTTGACATTGAAAGAAAAACTGGAAATGGTACTTTTTCCATTCTACGCAGAATTGAGGCTAGTAATAATTTTTATCTCGATTTTAACATCGAGACAAATAAAATCTATACTTACAGAATTCGTGGATATGATTTAAATAGATTTTCAGAATATTCAAATGAAGTTGTAATCACAACAAATTAAATAAGCGGTTTTATTTAGGTGGAAATAAAAAATAAAGATTGGCTTGATATTCTAGGCAGAAATTCCGATTACCACGGTGATCCGCTAATAATTTTAGATGAATCTTTTGAAATTATTTTTGCAAACCTTAAAGCATCCTCTCTTTTTCTAATTGAAGATCACCACATTTCCTTAGAGCAGGTATTTGAAAAGGATACAGTAAAACAGCTGATAGATTTTATCGGCCCTCTGTTAATAACTTTGCAAAAAAAAACATTTAAAGAAACAATAATAGATCTAAAATCCAGCGACAATTTAAAATTTGATCTTTCCATAGAACCTATCCAAACAGAGGATTCTGTAAATTTTATTTTAATTTTTCGAAGTACCGAGATAATCAATCAGAGCGATTTATTAAGCAAAATTAAAATTTCATCTTTAAAAAATATTTTTCCCAAAAAAGATGAGAATGTTCAAACAATTGTTTTTGAATTACAAAGATTAGCTCCATTTACCATCGTCTCATTGAAGCGGGTAATCAATCTAATTGATCAGTATAATTTTCCAGTCTGGGTGAAGAACACTGAAGGAAAACTAATCGCAATCAATGCAGCTTATGAAACAGTATTAGGGGTTGAGAATTCTTTTGCAGCGGGTAAAAATCATGAGACATTTTTACCACCTTACCAGAAGAGTATTTATAAAATGATGGATGAGTACGTAATTTTAAATGCCCAGCAAATAATTTTGGAAGGATTTAGCAAAAAAGTTAAGGATTTTGAGATTATTAAAAGTATTATTCAAGTACCTATTGTTGATAATTTTAATAAAATAATTGCGATGGTTGGTCTAATTGTTGATAATAAGTATGATTATTATAACTTTTGGGGTGAAGAAGAATTCTTTACTGATTTTATAGACTATTTTCCGAAACCTGCTGTATATTTAACTTTTGATGGAATAATTAAGTTTGGTAACAAAAAATTTAAAGAATTTTTTAAATTGGATCAGCAGGAAATAGTTGACAAAAATTTTAATGAATTATTTCCCGCATATTTAGTAAAAAAAATTGAGTCATTTTATTTAAGTAGTTTGACAGAAGAATTAATTCCGATATCTGAAAAATTAAATTCTGAAAATGAATTACCCGGTAATTACCTTCTGTTTTTAGCAAAAGTAATTGATAAAGCAAGCAGAAAATTAAATGTTTTTGTTACTATTGAATCACGAACTGATTCAATAAAATTTGAAGATGAACTTCAAAATATTTTAATGCATAGAGGAAAAATGTTTGATATTTTAATTCAAAAAAATCCTGAACCAGTATTCGTTTATGAAAAAGAAAATCTAAAATTTCTGGAGGTTAATGATGCAGCAATAAAACTGTATGGTTATTCTCGGGAAGAATTTCTTCAGATGGATTTAACAGATCTATATGCACCTGAGGATATTCAAACGTTGTTAGATTCTTTCGGTGATGAAGCTTCTGAAGCAAGATTTAGTAAACCATTTAGACATAGAAAAAAAGATGGATCCAATGTGCTTGTTGAAATTAGCAAGACTTCATTTAAATACAATGATAAAGAGGCTCATTTCAACATTGTAAAAGATATCACAGATACAATTGCAAAGGAAAAACAATATCAAATATTAAAAGTGGTATTTAATGAATCCGATCTTATGATTTTTAATACTGATGCTTCTGGTTTTATAAATTTTGCAAATCAAAACGTATTTCAAAATCTAGGTTATTCTAATGAAGATATTCTGCAATCCTCATTTGCAAGCCTTGTTTCAGATGATGATCGTGGTATCATAAATACTTCAATATTCCAATCACATCTTAAGGATTCAGTCGTTCTCCAATCCAATTTTAAGGATTCAATTGGTAATTTAATCGAATCTGAAATATCCGCCACTCCAATTATAGACTTTAATGGTGATATTGATTCATTTACCATTGTTGTAAAACCAATTATTCCAAAACAAAAGACTGAACAGCCGAAAGAGATTGTAAAGGAAGTTATCAAAGAAGTTGTGAAGGAAGTCGTAGTTGAAAAACCAGCCGTTGCTTCTCAAAAGGCGATAATTCCTGATGCTAATTTTCTTTCTGGTATGTTTCACGAAATTTTGACTCCGATTAATGTTATAATTGGTTTTTCTCAGGAATTGATTAGCAGCACTGAAAATCCAACTGAAGAACAACTTGAAGCATCAGAAATAATAAACCAGAATCGTATTAAAATGATGGATACGATGAATGCTGTTGTTGAGTATTCAGATATTATGCAGGATAAGTCACCGATAAAAATTGAAGATATAACCATCACTGATGTTATAGAAAAGTTGGATGATAATATAAAAGATATTACTGGAATAAATGATATCCATTTTGCATATGGAAAAATATCTTCTTCATTAAAGTTTAAGACTGATAGACAAAAATTTGAAAATTTTATATTGTCTTTAATTAAAGTCGTATCCAGATTGAGCAAAGATAAAAAAGTTTACTTCTCTTCAATTCCTGTTGATACAGATTCATTTCTTATCGGAATCAGTGATCAGTATGGTAATCCAACTGAATATGTTTCAAGAGTGCTTGAGCAGGTTTTTGTTAATGAGAAGGATCCAAAGGATTTTGGATTACCGAAGTTGACTACTTATTTAGCTAGAATACTACTAAAATTCCTCGGTGGAAAATTTTATAAATCAGCTTCCGATACGGCTAAAAGTGAGACTGGATTTATTTTCCCATTAGAGCTTTCCGCTGCTACAGAGAAACAAAATTATAATTCTATACAGCAAATTATTTCTTCCATTCCTTCATCAGAAAATATTGTTGAAGATGATTATCAGAGTCCTATTACTACTGAACAGGATGAATCAGATAATTTGGAAAAAGAATCAGGAACAATGAATGAAGTTGATTATGTAGAAGATCTACCTGAAGAAACTGAGGTACAAGAATCGGAAGATATATTTAAACCAGTACAACCTATTTCACAGGAATTATTTTCCAATATTGAAGCGGAAAATCAAATTGAGGATGATTCAACTGAACAAGAAAATCGGAGTATTGATTCTTTGGCGAATGATACTGTTGAAGATTTAACTGAGACCTTTGATAAAAACGAAGATCCCGAAGAAGTTCAGGAAAATATCTCCGATTCCATTCAAGATGATTTGTCATCTGAGAGTGAAAGCAATCAAGAAGATACAACTACACGATCATTAGATCTTACTAAACTTAATTGCCTCTATATTGAAGATCAGGTTGATTCACAAATACTGTTTAAAGTTCAGATGAAAGAATTGCATAATGTTAAATTTGCGGTAAGTTTTGAAGAAGCTCAATTAGTATTGCTTAATCATCAGTTTGATTTTATTGTTATGGATATAAATTTGCAAGGTGAGTATAATGGACTTGATGCTCTGAAAATTATTAAGACTATGCCTGCGTTTTGTACTATACCAATTATTGCTGTTACTGCTTACGTATTACCAGGAGACAAAGAAAAGTTTATCGCTGCTGGATTTGATGATTTTATTTCAAAACCTATCTTTAAAGAAAAAATGATGGAGACGCTGGAAAAGATATTTCTTAGCAATTAAATAATTTTTATCCCTTTTTTTATTAAATCCTTCTAATTTTTGCTGATTAAAAGGATTTTTTCATTCCTTCCTTGACATTCAAACCTATCTAGATTAAGTTAGCATACAAATGTATGGTTAATTTTATTACAGGAATTAAAATGCAAAAAGATTTAACAGAAATTCAAAAAAACATTTTAAATTTTTTGATAGAACAAATAAAGGGAAAGGGGATTCCTCCAACTTTAGCTGATGTAGCAAAGCATTTTGGATATAAAAATCGTGCAACGGTGCAACAACATTTACAGGCAATAGAAAAGAAGGGTTACATTAAAAAAAGTCCAAAACTTTCGCGCGGAATAGAGTTAACACTGGAGGATAAGTTTTTTGTGCCACGTCCAATAATTGGAGAAGTTGCTGCAGGCAATCCATTAACAATTTATCCAGATGCAATTGATACAATTCAGCTACCAACGATAGCCAGAATGCCACAGGATTCTTTTCTGCTACGCGTAAAAGGAGATAGCTTAAAAGACGCTCATATTTTTAGCGGAGATATTGTAATTGTTAATCCTAATCTTGAACCAAAGAATGGGCAAATTGTAGTTGCAATTCTTGATGATGCAGCGGTTGTAAAAAGATTTTATAAAAAGCGAAGTGAAATTGAATTAGTATCCGAAAACCCTGAGTACAAACCAATCATAATCGATAAAAAATATCCATCATTTAAAATTGTTGGAATTGTTGTTGGGATCTATCGAAGTATGGAAAAGCGAGCGGGTTAATAATTTTATGGTTGAATAATCTAATTACAATAATTATTCTGTTATAAGAAAATAGTTAAAGGTATAAAATGAAACACACAATTTTAGGTTTATTAATAATATTTACATTTATAGGATACTCAGTTGTTACAAAAGCACAATGTTCGGATGCAGGTGCTTGTTCAGTTGGAGGACATTCAATTGATCAAGAAAATAATAGTTTAATTAATATATCTGCATCTTACAAATTTGGTTCAAGCGGTAAAGAAGATGATGTAAAATATCATTCATTTCAAGTTGGTGCTGTTTATAATGTCCTTGAAAAAACATCATTACAATTATCAATTCCTTATAACATTCAATCGGGACCTTTAGGGGATGTAAATGGAATCGGCGATATGTTAATCAGTGTAACACAAAATTTATTTTCTGATGAAAGCTCAACATTAACAGCATCACTCGGCGCTAAAATTGCCACTGGTAATGATAATAAAAATCAGCTTCCGATGGCCTACCAATCTGGACTAGGCTCAAATGATCTGATACTGGCTGTAAACTACTCTTATAATAACATTGGTTTAGGAGCCGGATACCAACTGTCTAACGGGAGAAATAAAAATTTATTAAAATTGAGACGTGGTAATGATTTACTTGTTCGAGCATCTTATAATCTTGTGTTAGGTGAATTTACAATAGCTCCACAGATATTGTTTATTAAAAGATTAGACAAATCAAATATGGTAAATCTTTTGGCGATGGGTCCAACGGAATCTTTTATTGATGTCGAAAATAGTGACCAAACACAAATTAATTTTCTTTTACAAGTTCAACATCAGGTTAACAGTAATTTTTCTGTATTTGCTGATTTTGCGATCCCATTTTTAAAAAGAGACGTAAATGTGGATGGACTGACTCGCTCATTCAGTGCTTCAATCGGGGTTCAATTAAATATTAATTAAAAAATGAGTTTTACCAAATTTAATATAGGCACTGCTGGTTGGTCTTATAAAGATTGGGTGCCGAATTTCTATCCTAAAAATCAATCCGGTGGATTTGATTGGCTGCAGTTCTATTCTCATTACTTTAATTGTGTTGAAGTAAACTCCACTTATTACACATACATCAGTCCAAAAGTTGTTGATGGATGGATAAGAAAAGTTGAGGACGCCAATGATTTTATTTTTCATATTAAACTTCATCAGGATTTTACTCATAAGAGAAAGTTTGATGAGCAGAATATAAAATCTGTCCGATACAATCTTGATCTTTTAAGAAAATCAGAACGGTTAGGAGGAATGCTTATTCAATTCCCTTATTCATTTCCATTTGATGGAAGTTCAGTTCAGCATATTCAAAAACTTAGAGATATATTTTCTGATGTAAGTTGTTTTGTAGAAGTTCGACACTCAAGCTGGAAAAACAATCGAGCTCTGGAATTCTTTAAAGAAAATGATTTAACTTTTTGCACAATAGATCAGCCGCAAATAGGACAAGCAATTGAATTTGATCCAATAATAACAAATGATAAAGCATATATTCGCTTTCATGGCAGGAACGCAGAAGCCTGGAAAAAGTCTTTAAGTAATTTTGGTAAACCCCAAACTTATGAGGAACAAAGTTCCCGATATCAATATCTTTATTCCCCCGGTGAGTTGATTGAAATTGAGCAGAAGATAAAATCAATTCAACAAAAAGTTAAAGAAGTTAATGTGATAATGAATAATCACCCACAAGGCGATGCAGTAGCCAATGCATTTGAATTAATTCATTTGCTCGAAGAAAAAATTAAAATAGAAATGCCACCGACAATTCTTAGAGCTTATCCAAGATTGGAAGAAATATTAGTTAATTAATGAATTTAAATTTTTACTTTTGAATTAGATTATGCGCACAATATTTCATTTAGATCTTGATGCGTTTTTTGTTTCTGTAGAGAGAATTCTCGATCCCAAACTTAACGGCAAACCAGTAATAGTTGGAGGTGATCCGAAATACGGAAGAGGGGTTGTCTCTGCCTGCTCTTACGAAGCCCGAGCCTTTGGTTTACATTCAGCAATGCCTATTAGAACTGCTTACAAGCTTTGTCCACACGGAATTTATTTACACGGTCACGGAGAAGAGTACACAAGATATTCTAAAGCTGTAAAAAACATTTTAGAACAATACGCTCCTTTAATTGAGCAAGCTTCTATCGATGAGTTTTATCTCGATATGACCGGCACACAAAAAATGTACGGCCCAATGTTTGGATTTGCTACAAGATTACAAAAAGAAATTTGGGATAAAATTGGTTTACCAATTTCTATAGGTATAGGAAGCAACAAAACTATAGCCAAGATTGGCTCCGATTGTATGAAGCCAAAAGGGATTACTTATATAATTCCTGGAATGGAAGAACAATTTCTTTCACCTATGCCTATAGAAACTATTCCCGGTGTTGGTAAAGTAACCAAGCAAAGTTTAAACGCAAGAGGGATTTATAAAATTGGGGATATAACAAAACTATCTTCAGATTATTTTGGAACTGCATTTGGTAAATATGGAATTGAGCTTTGGCGAAAGGCGCATGGTGAAGGAACAGAGTATTTAACAATTCAGCGGACAAGAAAAAGTATCTCTCGAGAAACAACATTTGGAAATGATGTCACGTGCGAGGAAGAAATTAAAAATACACTGTTTTATTTAACTGGAAAATTAGCTCAGTCACTGCGTAAAAAAGGTTGGGAAGCCTCTACGATTGATATAAAATTGCGTTACACAGATTTTCAAACATTAACACGAGCCAAAACTATTAAGCCTACGGATGATGATAAAATTATTTTTGAAACCGCCTGGGATTTGATGAAAAAAGCTCGCACAAGAAGAGTTGGTGTAAGATTAATCGGTGTAGGTATTACTAATTTTTCTCCATTCAATGAACAGGAATTCCTATTCGAAGATTACGAAATGAAAAGAAAAAAAATGTTAAGAGCAGTTACAAGAATTAGAGATAAATTTGGATATGAATCTTTACTATTTGGAAACACAGGTGACGATAAAAGATTAAAAGTAATGGAAAATTATTTTCAGGTATAGCCTTATAAAATCATCCTGGAGGCCAATTCATTTTTCTGCCGCCAAGCAAATGTAGGTGTAAATGATAAACTTCTTGTCCGCCGTTATCACCACAATTAAAAACTAACCTAAACCCATCATCAGCAATTTTTAAATCTTTTGCAATTTTATTTGCAGCATCAATCATTTCTCCAAGTAAAGTGGCGTGCTCACTTCCGTTAATATCAGTCACTTTTGGGATCTCTATTTTAGGTATAATCAAAACATGAACTGGAGCTTTAGGGTGGATATCTTTAAATGCTAAGACGTTTTCAGATTCAAAAACTATATCAGCAGGTATTTCTTTATTAATGATTTTAGAAAAGATTGTTGCCATTATTCATCCTTTTCAATTTCATACTTTTTCATTTTATTATAAAGATGACTCCGTTGTATTTCCAGAATTTCGGCTGTTTTACTTATGTTCCAATCATTTGCACGAAGCTGCTTAAGTATAAATACGCGTTCCGCTTTTTCTTTAAACTCCTGAAACGAATTACTCATATCAACCAGTTCATCAACTGAACGTTGATTACCGGCAAACATAAATTCTATATCTTTTGCTGTAATTTCCTTTTTATCAACTATAATTATTATCCGTTCAATTATATTTCTTAATTCTCTAACATTACCTGTCCAGGACTGATTTTTGAGTATTTGTAATGCATCATCAGAAAATTTAGTTACTGTTTTTTTATGTTTTATGGAAATATCATTTGTGAATTTTTCAAGTAATATTGGAATATCCTCAGATCTTTCTCGCAGTGGGGGAACCAGAATAGGAATTACATTTAAACGATGAAAGAGATCTTCACGGAAATTGCCTTTTTCTATCTCTTCTTTTAGATTTTTATTTGTTGCTGCAATCAGACGAACATCAACATCAATTTTTTTACCGCTGCCAACACGCTCAATCTTTCCATCTTCTATAGCACGTAAAACTTTTGCTTGTGCTTGATGTGACATATCGCCAACTTCATCTAAAAACAATGTGCCTTTGTTAGCCAGTTCAAATCGTCCAATCCTTTGTTGAATAGCTCCGGTAAAAGATCCTTTTTCGTGTCCAAATAATTCTGATTCTATAAGTTCGTTAGGGATTGCGGCACAATTTACTTCAATAAATGATTTATCTTTTCGTTCACTTTTTTTATGGATGGCTCGTGCAACTAATTCTTTACCTGTACCATTTTCGCCGGTTATTAGAACTCTTGTATCAAGCGGTGCAACTTTATCAATCATTTGTAATATATTTTGAATTGCCTTACTTTTTCCAAGAATTTCTCCGTCACCAACCCATACTTTTTTTATCTCTTCGTTTTCTTCTTTTAAAGATGCACTTTCAGTTGCGTTGCGTACACTAATTAATAGTTTATCACGATCTATAGGTTTTTCAAGAAAATCAAACGCTCCTAGTCGAGTTGCTTTAATTGCATTTTCAACACTTCCATGAGCAGAAATAATTATTACTGAAGCTGTTGATTTTTGCTCTTTTATTTTTTTTAAAACTTCAAACCCATTCATTTCTGGCATTTGAATATCCAGGAATACTGCTGAAAAATCTTTGGAAGCAAATTTTTCAAGTCCTTCATTGGCGCTTGTAGTAAATTCAACTGTGTAACCCTCATAATCAAGGATCATATTAATACTTTCACAGATTTGAATTTCATCATCAATAATTAAAACTGATTTCATAATTGCACTCTAAAAAATCTTAATGATCTTAATAAAAATATTTGTGATGGTAAAATCTTTTTGTTTTCCTTTAGTAAAGTTCCAAAGGTTCGACCATAGTCATTAACATCTAAATCCCTAATATCAATACTTGATTGAACTCTAAAACTTTCCTCAAAAGCCTCCACAAAATAACCAATTAGCTTTCCCAAATCAAAGATGTTTGATTCATAAGAGAGATATGCGCTGCCAAAAAAATGAGCAAGTTTATCTTTGTCCCCGTAGTCATTTTGTGGAGTATCAAAAAATAAAAACTTAGGCAAATTTTTATTCTTTTTTAAGAAAGTCTCTTCATCTGCGGATGTTAGAGGATAATAAACTAAAATATTTAATAATGGGATATTGATGGGAACTTCTCTATAAGGAACAGTTGCAAGCATTAAAGCCAGTAGTGCGTCTGATGTATTTCCATTAGTGAATTTTATAGCTTCTATAAAAATTGAGTCGGTTGCATTTAGATCATTACATCCACTTCGAATTTTAATAAATCTTTCGGAGGCAATAAATTCTGAAATATGGTTTACAGATTTAGAAAGGTTACTTTGCTGTGCAATTAATTCATCTGCTCCCCAAAAGAGGGTTATTGAAATTATAATCAGGTTTAATATATTTAATGTCAAATCAGATAAGTTTTATTATAGAATGATTTTTCTGCAGGAAATCTAATAACAGAAAAGAAATTATCTAAATTATCTTAATGCAAAAACAAATACACTTCTTCATAATACTGCAGATATTTTTTTGTAACTCCGCGATATTATTTGCACAAAATCCAAAAACAATAATTGATTCAATAAATAACATTAACTATGAAGAGATTGTATCTGACCTGGATAAATCAATAAAACTATTTAATGATAATCTGGAGAGAGCACGCGCAATTGTTTATCCCAAAGGAGCAGGGGTAACATTGAGCAACCTGGCGTTAGTACATTATTTAAAAGGTAATTATGATAAATCAACACAATTTCATATAGAAGCTATAAAGATATTTTCCGACAACAATATGTTCAAAGAGTTGAGTAATGAATACGGTGAATATGGTTATCAACTTAAACGAAGAGATCTAAAAAGAGCTGTGACTTATATGCAGATAGCTATTAAAACTTCTGATGAACACAGTGTGCCAAGAGTATATAAAAGTAAACTGTACGATAACTACGGTGTGCTTAAAGAAATGCAGAACGATGCGGATAGTGCTATCTATTTTTATAAGAAGGCTTTGGAAATTAAAAAGACAAATCAGGATTCAATTGGAATTCCTTATAGTTTAAATAAGATTGCTGTTTTAAAGGCATCACAAGGTAAATATTCTGAAGCGGTTAGATATCTTGATTTGTCAGACAATTATAGAAATAAAGAGGATGGAAAATTTGGCAAAATGGAAAATCTTGCTTTTCGAGCCGATTTTTTTAAGATGCAGAAACGAATTGACGAAGCAATTAACACTTACGAAAAAGCAATTAGGATGGCAGAAGAGATAGAATATACTTATATGATCTTGTATTGCTATCAAAATCTAACTGAACTCTATAAACAGAAAAATCAGTTTGAAAAAGCACTTTTGTACCACGAAAAATATACAACTTATAAAGACAGCATAAATAATTATGAAACCAATACAAAAGTTGCTCAATTAGAAATTGCATTTGAAACAGAGCAGAAAAATAAATTACTGACACAAAATCAGTATGAAATTAAAAGTAAAACACAGCAATTAACTTTTTTACTAATTACACTTGTGCTACTGGTTGTAATTATAATTGCGGTTTATAAGTTTCAACAACAAAGAAGAAAAAGAATTATTAAGGAACTAGAATATAAAAACCAATTACAAAACTCCGAGCTGGAGAAAAAAATTATTGATGAAAAATTGAACATATCAAGGGAGTTACATGATAATATTGGTTCTCAATTAACTTTTTTAATTAGTTCATTGGATAATATCACATATTCTGAAAGATCTAATAAACTTACCCCAAAGTTGGAACTGCTAAAGGATTTTAGCAGGGAAGCATTAACTGATTTGCGAAGCACAATATGGGCAATGAAACAGGAAGACAGTGATTTAGAAAAACTTGTACTCAAGATAAATGAAACTGTTCAAAGACTAAATTCCGGTATAGATAACATTTTAATATCTGTTGAAAATAATATTAAGAGTAATAAAATCATCACATCTAATCAAATGTTAAATTTATTTAGAATTGTACAGGAGGCATTGCAGAATTCAATTAAACATTCTTTTGCAAAAAATATAAAAATTATTTTTAATGAAATTGTAAATGGCTTTGAAGTAATAATAATTGATGACGGCTTAGGGTTTAATACCAATAATCAAAATAATGGTAACGGTCTTTCAAATATGAAAACAAGATGTAATTCGGCCAGTGGAAATTTCAATATCTCAAGTGATAGTAATGGAACAACTATTACTTGCAGAATACTCTCAAATTAAGTCATTGGAATTTAATTACTACATTTGCCCTATTGTTGTAATTACATTACAAATATAATTTTAAGTTGACAATACTATAAAGAGATATGAAAATAAATATTGCATTTGCTGAGGATAATAATTTTCTTGCAAAATCATTAGTTGAAAAATTAAAAATATTTTCTGATCAGTTTTCTATACTTTATCACGCAAAAAATGGTGCTGAGATGATTAATTATCTGGAAAGCACGGAAAATAAAGTTCAGGTAATATTAATGGATATTGAAATGCCCATTATGAACGGAATTGAAGCAACGGAAAAATTATCCAAACTATATCCTGATACTAAGATTATAATTCTAACTGTTTTTGATGATGATGAAAAAATATTTAACGCCATAAAAGCTGGTGCAAATGGTTATCTCCTTAAAGATGAATCAATAGATAAAATTGTTGAAGGTATTCATTTGGTGCTTGATGGTGGTGCTCCAATGTCTCCCACAATCGCTTCAAAAACTCTTCAATTATTAAAACAAAGTGAGAAGGTGACTGAAAGGAAATTGGAGGAAGGTTTTAATCTTTCTAAACGTGAAATTGAAATATTAGAATATTTAAAACAAGGATTAGATTATATCCACACTGCAGAAAAATTATTTATTTCACCATTTACAGTTAGAAAGCATATTGAAAATATTTACAAAAAACTTCAAGTAAATAACAAAATGCAGGCTGTTCAAAAGGCAACTACACATAAAATAATCTAAGCTTGTTTATACTTGAATTATACCGGGATTAAATTTAGGTATTTCAGGATTGTTGTTAGCAACTTCCAAAGACAAAGAAATCCATTCTCTTGTTAGTGATGGATCGATAATTTCGTCAATCCATAATCTTGCGGCTGCATAAAGTGGTGTGCTTTTATCATCATAAGATTTTTGGATATCATCTAACAATTTCTTTTTATCAGCATCACTAAATTTTTTTCCACTTTTTTCTTCTTGCTTTAATTTAATATCAAGCAAAACACTGCTTGCCTGATTACCACCCATAACAGAAATTTTTGCATTTGGATACGCAAAAATAAATCGTGGATCATAAGCTTTGCCGCACATTGCATAATTACCTGCGCCAAAACTATTGCCAGTAATGATTGTAATTTTTGGTACAACAGAGTTAGCAACAGCATTTACCATTTTTGCACCGTCTTTTATTATTCCACCTTGCTCAGCTTTGCTGCCAACCATAAACCCGGTTACATCCTGCAAAAACAATAAAGGAATTTTTTTCTGATTGCAATTCATAATAAAGCGTGTTGCTTTATCAGCGGAATCAGAATAGATAACACCGCCAATTTGCATTTCTCCCTTTTCTGTTTTTACAACACTTCTTTGGTTAGCGACTATTCCAACAGCCCAGCCATCGATTCTAGCATAAGCGGTGATGATTGTTTTTCCGTACCCAGCCTTATATTCATCAATTTTAGATTCATCAACTATTCTTGAAATTAAATCATAAGTATCATAAGGCTTTAGAGTATCTTCGGGAATAACCCCAAAAATATCTTTGATTGGATATTTTGGTAATTCACTATTAACTCGATCAAAACCTGCTGAAATATTATGCCCGAATTTCTCAACTAAACTTCTGATTTGTGAGATACATTCTTCATCATTTTTCATTATATAATCTGTAACGCCGGAAATGTTTGATTGAACTTTAGCGCCGCCAAGACTTTCATTATCAATTACTTCTCCAATAGCGGCACGAACAAGATGAGAACCAGCAAGAAAGACTGATCCTTCACCTTCAACTATTAAAGCTTCATCGCTCATAATTGGAAGATAAGCACCGCCAGCGACGCAGGGTCCCATAATTGCAGCTATTTGAGGAATGCCCATTGAAGACATTTTTGCGTTGTTGCGAAAAATTCTTCCAAAGTGTTCTTTATCCGGGAAAATATCTTCTTGTAATGGAAGAAAAACACCGGCGCTATCAACTAAGTAAATAATTGGAATGCGATTTTCCATTGCAATTTCCTGAGCGCGTAAATTCTTTTTTGCAGTTATAGGAAACCAGGCACCGGCTTTTACAGTTGCGTCGTTGGCAACAATAACGCAACTACGATTATGAATTTTTCCTATTCCATATACAGTACCTGCAGAAGGAGCTCCGCCGTATTCTTCGTACATTCCATAAGCAGCAAATGTACTCAATTCAAAAAACTTTTTGGGATCATCCACAAGTAAATTTATTCTTTCTCGAGCAGTAAGTTTTCCTTTAGCTTTGTGTTTTTCAATAGATTTTTTACCACCGCCTATTTTTACTTTGTCCTTCGTAGCTTCAAGCTTTCTAAGTAAATCTTTTTGGTAATCTTCTCTTTTTAGAAAAGTTGCGTTCTCTTTGGATTCTATTCCGATTTGTTTCATAGTTTAATCCTTTAACAAATCTCTTGCAATGACAATTCGTTGTATTTCTGATGTACCTTCTCCAATTGTAAGAAGTTTTACATCTCGATAAAATTTTTCAACCGGATATTCTTTTATAAATCCATAGCCGCCGAAAATTTGTACCGCTTCGCTACTTGCTTTTTCTGCAATTTCACTTGCAAAAAGTTTGGCTTCAGCAGCTTCTTTTGTGTTTGGTATTCCTGCATCTTTCATTGCTGCAGCGCGGAAAGTTAACATTCTTGCCGCTTCAATATTCGTAGCCATATCAGCAAGTTTAAATTGTATCGCCTGAAAATCAAAAAGTTGTTTATTAAACTGTTTGCGCTCCTGTGAATATTTTAGTGAAGCATCCAAGCAGCCCTGTGCTAATCCAACTGAACAGGCTGCAATAGAAATTCTTCCACCTTCTAATACCTTCATCGAATTTATAAATCCCATTCCTTCTTCGCCTAAAAGATTTTCTGCTGGCACTATACAATTTTCAAAAGCTAATTGTGTTGTATCGCTTGCGCGCATTCCAAGTTTATTTTCCTTTTTGCCAATTATTAATCCTTCCATCCCTTTTTCTAAAATGAATGCAGAAATTCCTTTTTTACCGTCTTCCTTATTTGTTATAGCCATTACAACGTAGGTCTCACCAACTGTGCCATGAGTAGTAAACTGTTTGCTTCCATTTAAAATCCAGTTGTTGCCGTCTTTAATTGCGATGCTTTTTAATCCGGCTGCATCACTGCCGGAAAAAGATTCCGTTAATCCCCACGCTCCAATCTTTTTGCCGCTCGCAAGATCTGGCAAATATTTTTTCTTTTGAATATCATTTCCAAAAAGATTTATATGATTTGTGCAAAGACCATTATGTGCGGCAACAGAAAGCCCGATTGATGGATCGACTTTTGAAAGTTCTTCAATTATAATTGCATATTCAACATAACCTAAACCAGCACCGCCGTATTCCTCTGGAACGAGAATCCCAAGAAAACCAAGCTCACCAAGCTGCTTCATTATCTCCATCGGAAATTTTTGTGATTCATCGTATTCCATTATAATTGGACGAATATTTTTTTCAGCAAAGTCTTTTATTGTATCTCGAATGATAATTTGATTTTCGGTAAGCTCTGATAAAAAAGGTTTGTGTTCCATTATAACTCCAGATTAAATTCTGTTTTTAAATTCTTTAATAATTTCTTCGGCTATTTGATAGGGAGAAAAATTACCAAGTATAACTTTCTCTAGAGATGAATTTAAAGAATTTTCACCGGTTTCACTCCAAAGTTCATCCTTTAATTTATGCTCAACAATCTCTTTGATTCTTACTTTCGCTTGTTTTTCTCTTTTAAGATTAAATAGATTTTTGTCTTTCATAAAAATTTTATGTCGTTCAATCTCATTCGCAATTTCTTCAATACCTTTATTTTCTGATGCTACTGTTTTTATAATATTTGGCAACCAGGAATTTTCATCATGATCTTTAATCATCAATATGGTTTGCAGAGCAGTATAGGCTTGCTGCGAGCCTGGTCTATCACTTTTATTTAATACAAAAAAATCTGCTATCTCCATAAGTCCGGCTTTCATTGCCTGAACAGAATCGCCACTTTCAGGAACAAGAACAACAATTGTTGTATCAGCAGCTTGAGCAATATCAAGCTCGGATTGCCCAACTCCAACAGTCTCGAGAATTACGATATCGAAATCGGCAGCGTCTAAAACATCAGCAGCATCAATAGCTTTTTTAGATAAACCACCAAGACTTCCGCGAGTTGCCATACTTCGTATAAATACTCCGCTATCCATCCCAACATCAGTCATTCTAACTCTATCACCAAGCAATGCCCCTCCGGTAAATGGTGAAGTTGGGTCAACAGCTATTATGCCGACTTTTTTATTCTGCTTTCTAAAGTGCTTTGTAATTTGATTTGTAATAGTACTTTTGCCGGCACCAGGAGGGCCAGTAATTCCAATACGATAAGCTTTCCCAATATTTTTATGAATTTCTATTAAATAATCTGAAGAAAGGGAATTACCAGTTTCGACTATTGAAATGACACGCGCGATAGATCTTCGATCTTCTTTGTAAATATTTTCAATCAGCTTCTGATCTATCATTTTAATTTTTATTATTTCTAAAGAAATCCACTGTAGTTTTTAATCCATCTTCTAACTTTGTAGAAGGGCGCCAGCCAAACTTATTGAATAATTTATCAGAAGTTATAACACTGCGAAGTTGTTCTCCAGCAGCGGCTGGACCGTGCAACTCTTCCTTTTTTGCATCGGTAATATTATTAATAAAATTAAAAAGCTGGTTTACATCAGTTTCAATTCCAGTTCCGATATTATATATATCAGAAATATCGTCAGTAAGTGCAAGCTGATTTGCTTTTACAACATCACCGACAAAAACGTAATCACGTGTTTGTTTTCCGTGGCCATTAATAGTTGGTTGTACACCTTCGATAAGTTTTGTTGAAAAAATTGCAACAACGCCTGCTTCTCCAAATGGATTTTGTCTTGGGCCATAAATATTTGCATATCGCAAAATTGTATAATTTAATTTGTATTCTGAATTATAGAAGTATAGATATTTTTCTACCGCCAGTTTAGAAATTCCATAAGGTGATTTTGGCTGTTGTTTATGATTTTCATCTGCAGGAAAATAATCTTGTTCCCCGTAAACTGCGCCACCGGTGGATGCAAACATAAATTTCTTAACACCATATTTAACACAATTTTGTAAAAGATTTATTGTGCCAAGTATATTTGTAGTTGCATCAAACTCAGGATCCTTTACAGATCTTCTCACATCCATTTGTGCGGCGTGGTGATTTACAACGTCAAATTTTTCAGTTCCAAATAGTTTATCTAAACTTTTATCGCAAATATTTGCTTTAACAAACTTTGCTTTTGGATTAATGTTTTTTTCAAATCCTGTTGATAGATCATCAAGTATTACAACCTGATGTCCATCATTAATAAAAGCATCGGCAATTTGCGATGCGATAAAACCTGCACCGCCAGTTACTAGTATTTTCAATCTAACAATCCTTATATAAATTATTTTTGTTAATATATTCTAAAACTTTATCAGGTACCAGGTAATAGATTGGTAAATTACTGTGAACACGGCTACGAATATCCGTTGCGCTTATTTCAATACCGCGTGTCTGAACGAATGTTGCCGCATTCACATACTTATCTACAAAATCTAGCGGGTGAGAAGACTTTCTTTTTAGAACAACTACATTTGCCAATTTTAAAATCTCATCCGGCTCTTTCCAGGTATGAAACTGAAAAATATTATCATAGCCAATGATTAAATCAATTTCATCATAATACTTTTTAAATTCGCGGAGTGTATCTATAGTATAAGAAATAGTGTGCTGCTTAATTTCAAAATCAGAACATTCAAAAAAAGGAATATCTTTGATAGCTATTTCCAGCATATTTAATCTGTGCATTGCTCTAGCTGGATCAGCTTGCTGTTTGTGTGGTGAAATAAATGCCGGAATAAAAATTATTTTTTCGAGATTTCTAATTTCTTTAACAGATTGAGCAGTAATTAAATGTCCGTTATGGATCGGGTCAAATGTTCCGCCAAAAATACCAATCTTACTCATTTCAATAAGTCCTTATATTCTACAAAAAGGTGAGTAAATCGTTCGTGCATTTGCTGGGAACAATACAACATACTTTTCTTTTGTGATAGTTCTAAATAAAGCTGTCTGAAATCACCAATATCTCTTACTAGTAAAACATCGTTTATAATATTCATAAAATGTTCGCAAGATTTTGATTTACTCAGAAAATTGGTGTAATTAAAATCAGTAGAAATTAAACTACTAAATATTTCATCTGAATATTTATTAAAGCCAAAAACTGCAATTACACCCGCTTTGTTTTTTGAAATTACTATTGAATCTATTTCAGCATTAAGTAAATTAAAAGACTGATCATAATCGGATGGTTTAAAATCTATTATATCAGAAAAAACAATTAAATTATTTTTGTATGATAAAAATTCCTTAGTTGATAATTTTTCAAACAGAATTTTTAAATCTGAAGTATCTTCAAAAATATATTTGCAATTAGCTCCTTTTAGTTCGTCTGTAAGTTGGTCTTTTATATTTGGATCCCAGATAGAATAAATATCTATTTTGTTTTCTTTCCCTTTTAGATTTTCAAGTAGATTTAAATATAGGTTTGATGCAAGATCTAAAATATCTGCCTTATTAACGCCTTTAAATTTTTCATTTATTAATTCAGGATAGAAAAGATTAGATGGAAGAATATAAATGGCTTTTGAATTCATTTAATTAAGTACTCTTTAATAAATTCTTAATGAATTCTCTATAATTATCAACATCCATCTCATAGTATGCCTTGCTTGCCCCGTTAGAATTTTTTAATTGCATTTTTCTAAATGCCAGTGTTGTTGCTGCTTTAATATATGCTTTTCGATTTCTTTCATCAAGCCAGCCTTTTTTTTCTCTTTGGGGCGAACTTAAAATAACTAAATGAGATTCCGGAATTATACCACTTTCACTCTCTTCTTTAAGCTCGTTAAAAATTATTTTTCTTTCCCTGTTTAGTGAAAGAGTAAAAGCAGAAATGAATATTATGACTGCACCAAGAATAAAAAGAAAACCAATAGGTGCAATATTTTTATAACCAACACTAAAATTCCAAATTGAATGGATTAAAATTGCAATAATTAATCCAGTGAAAGTATAAAAAACTTTTTTACCCGATGACTTAAATTTTGCAGACCCAAGAAAAGCACCAAGCGTTGCTGTCGAGACACAATGCATTACTGCTGAAAATAAACTTCTGACGATTACCAAAACTATCCAATTTGAAACAGAATCCCCATAAGTAACAAAGTATAAAAAGTTTTCTGTCATTCCAAAACCCAATCCTATTGCGCCGCCATATACAATTCCGTCCGTAATATTATCAAACTTCTTATTAGTAATGGTTATCATTAAAAATAACCCTTTTGTAATTTCTTCAACAATCGGGGCAACAACTACTGCTCCAAATCTACTAAGTTGAATTCCATCTCTGATAAAAAATGATGCGATGGTAGTAAAAATAATACTACCTATTAATGCTAGAACTACTGCACCCAAAGCACCCCAAAGATAGTTTGATAGAACAAGTTTGAAAGGTTCTCTATCATATCTATCAAATTTCCAAATCAATATTAAATAAATTGACATCGGAATAATTGCAGCTAAAGCGGAAAAAATTATAAACATTTAATTTTGCTGATAATAACTATTATTAAATATCTTCTTCAAATTATTGATTTAGAAGAGAAAAACCCAAAAATAATTTGTGCTTTACTTGTAAATTAAATCTATAAATTCATTGAACAAGCCCCTAGGATTGAAGTTAGTCTGTTCGGTTAATTGATTTATAGATCGTAATACCATCTAATTTATCCAAAAATATAGTTATGATGTTAAAAACGACTAAATTGTGTCAAAAATGTTAATAACGCCTACTATCAATGTTTGATTATAAATTGCTTCAGTTATATATTTAGCCTCGTTTTTTGCTTGATTTTGCAAGATGATTATAAAGATTTCAAATATAAATGTTGGGGACCACAATTTTGTTTTTGAGGACAGTGTTAGTGTCTTGGATTTAGATCTACCATTTTATGGAAAATATAAATCTCTTGTTATCCTAAACAAATTGCACGATCAGTTAATACTATCTGTCTCATCAAATTTTAAAGTAAAATATGAATGTGATAGATGCGGGACTGAATTTAAATCTATTTTAAAGAGTAATTATAAAATGATTTATCTTATGAATGAGTCCCCTGAAGAAACTGATTCATTGAATGTTAACTATCTTAGCAGAGACGCAGATAAAATAGATATTGCTAACGATGTTTGTGAATTTGCTTTATTGGAAGTACCAATGAAAAAACTTTGCAGTGAAGATTGTAAAGGATTGTGTTATAAATGTGGTAAAGATTTGAATAAAGAAAGTTGTGTCTGCAGTACAGAAGAAATTGATCCGAGGTGGAAACCTCTAATGAACTTAAAAGATAAATTAAATCTCAATTAAATATAATGGAATGTTAATATGCCAAATCCAAAACGTAAGTTGTCTAAGAGCCGAAGAGATAAGCGTAGAACGCACTACAAAGCCGTTGCACCTTCGTTGAGTACTTGTGGAAATTGCGGTGATATGAAACTCGCTCATCGTGCTTGTCCTTCCTGTGGTTACTACAACGAACGCTCTGTGTTTATTCCGAAAAGCTAATTTTATTATAGCTCACTTATCTTATGGCTGAATCAGAAGCTAAAAATTCTAAATGTAGAATTGTTGTTGATGCAATGGGGGGCGACTATGCCCCTCAAAATGCAGTTGTTGGGGCAATTGATGCATATAAAGAAAAGAAAGATTTTCAGCTTTTTCTTGTTGGTAAAAAACAAGAAATACTCTCTGTCCTTATGTCAAATAACATATCGTTTGATGAAAAATTTATCATCAATGCTGATGAGATTATTGAAATGAGTGACTCCCCAACATCAGCCCTAAAATCCAAACCAAATTCCTCAATTGTTAAAGGAGCCCAATTTGTTAAAGATGGGAAAGCAGATGCCTTTGTTAGTGCAGGTAATACGGGTGCAATGATGAGTGCCTCTACTTTAATTATGGGTAGAATTCCGGGTGTAGGTCGCCCTACAATTGGAGCAGAGATGCCGAATGTTAATGGATTATGTTATCTTTATGATGTTGGCGCTGGAAAAGATGCCAAACCATCGCATCTTTTTGAGTATGCAGTTATGGGAACGATTTATGCAAAAGAAATGGGAGGCATCCAGAATCCATCAGTTGGACTTTTAAGCATGGGTGAAGAACAGGGCAAAGGAAACGATGTTTCTAACGAGGCATATAAGCTGCTCAAAGATTCCAATATAAATTTTATTGGAAACGTTGAAGGTAGAGATATTATGACTAAGCAAGTTGATATTGTAGTATGTGATGGTTTTGTCGGAAATATCATTTTAAAATTTGGTGAATCAGTTCCAAAGTTGTTAAAACATCTTTTAACTCAAACCGCTGAAACTAGTTTTTTGGATAAATTAAAAGTTGGATTATCAAAAGGAACATTAAAAAAATCCCTAAAATCCCTTGATTACCAGGAACATGGCGGAGTGCCATTGCTTGGTGTTAATGGAATCAGTATCATAGGTCATGGTTCTAGCTCAACCAAAGCTATTAAGAATATGGTTTTAAAAGCAAGGGAGATGTATAATAAGGATCTAATTAAAAAGATAGAAAATTCTATTAAACAATATTCGCAAAAATAAGTTGGATATATAATGTCTGAAAACAGATTAAATGCTATGATTACAGGAGTTGGAATGTACACTCCTGAAAAAATTTTTGATAACAAATATTTTGAATCCATAGTTGATACAAATGATGAATGGATTAAAACCAGAACTGGAATTAGCGAAAGAAGAATTTTAGAAAATGGCGCCACAAGTGATTTAGCTGCTCGTGCTGCATTGGATTTATTTGATAAACATAATGTTAATCCAGAAGAAATTGATGCTATAATAGTTGCAACCGTTACTCCAGATATGTTTTTTCCTGCCACAGCTTGCTTAGTCCAAAATAAAATCGGAGCTAAAAATGCTTGGGGATTTGATTTGTCCGCAGCTTGTTCAGGTTTTCTTTTTGCATTGCAGACTGGAGCAACTTTAGTTGAATCTGGCAGATACAAAAAAGTTTTGGTGATTGGCGCAGATAAAATGAGTGCAATTACAGATTACACTGATAGGAATATTTGTATTCTTTTTGGTGATGCTGGATCAGCTGTTTTGTTGGAGCCTACAGAAGATAAATCATTAGGTTTACAAAATTCTATTTTAAGGGTGGATGGAACAGGAAAAGATGCATTACATATGTTAGGCGGCGGCAGTTTAAATCCAGCTTCTTATGAAACTATTGATAAAAAGTGGCATTACATTTATCAAGACGGTAAAGCAGTATTTAAAGTGGCCGTTAAAGGTATGGCTGATGTATCCGCTGAATTAATGCTAAAAAGTAATCTTAAATCAGAAGATGTTTCATATCTTGTTCCTCATCAGGCAAATTTAAGAATTATCGATGCAACTGCTCAGAGAATGGGCATAAGCAGAGATAAAGTAATGATTAATATAGATAAATATGGTAATACTACAGCCGCCACAATTCCTCTGTGCTTAACTGAGTACTATCGTGATGGAAAAGTGAAAAAGGGTGACAATCTTATATTAGCAGCGTTTGGAGCAGGATATACTTGGGGTGCAACTCATGTTGTGTGGGCAATTTAATTAAATAAAAAAAAATATTTCAATGTCAAAAAAAGCATTTTTATTTCCCGGTCAGGGATCACAATATATTGGTATGGCTAAAGATTTATTTGAAAAATCTGTAGAAGCCAAAGAAATGATTAAAACTGCTGATGATGCTCTTGGCGTAAATCTATCTTATATAATGTTTAACGGACCAGAGGATCAGCTTAAGCAGACAGAGTATACTCAACCAGCAATATTTTTACATAGTGTTATTCTTGCCAGTATAATCAGAACCATAGAACCTGAAGCATCAGCTGGCCATTCATTAGGTGAATATTCGGCACTGGTATCAGCAAACGCTATCCAGTTTTATGATGCAATTAAGCTTGTGCGTACAAGAGGTAAAGCAATGCAGCAAGCGGGAATTGATAATCCCGGCACTTTAGCAGCAATTGTTGGCCTAGATTCTAACAAAGTAGAAGACCTCTGCAAAGAAGCTTCTTCTGCGGGAATTGTACAATGTGCAAATTTTAATTCGCCTGGGCAAATAGTAATATCTGGATCTATAGAGGGTGTTAGAAAAGCAATGGAATTATGCAAATTAAACGGCGCCAAGCTAGTTAAAGAGCTTGTTGTTAGCGGAGCATTTCATTCGCCACTGATGCAATCAGCAAAAGATATATTACTTGATGCATTAGTATTTTCCTCTTTTTATGATGCAAAATTTCCTGTTTATGCTAATGTTACTGCAAAACCGGTCACAAAGAAAGAAGAAATAAAAAATCATTTGTTCAATCAAGTTACATCACCAGTTAGGTGGGAAGAAACAATTAATAATATGATTTCAGATGGTTTTGATGAATTTTATGAAATTGGTCCTGGAAAAGTTTTGCAGGGCTTAGTTAAACGAATCAATCCTGATGTCAAAATTTTTGGTATTGATAAATTCGAAGACGTGGAGAAATACTTATAATGGCTAACCATACTGAAACTCATCCAAAGTTTACCAAAGAAATTAACGGAATATACATTGATCCTATAATTTTTACTTATAAGTTTTCTTGTAAGTGTAGTGGCGAATGCTGTAATTATGGTGTCTATATAGATTTAAAAGAACATGATTTTATATTGAGCATCAAAGATAAAATTTTACCTATGTTTGATGAATCACAAACTAAAGACATAAGTAAGTGGTTTGAAGCACCCGAGGAAGATGAAGATTTTGATTCTGGTGTTGCAGTAGGAACAGAAATTATCAATGGCAAATGCACATTTTTAGATAAAAATGGTCTTTGCACACTTCAGAAACTTGCTATGAATGAAGGTGAACCCAAGTGGAAGTACAAGCCACTTTATTGTATTTTGTTTCCGCTAACTGTTTATGAAGGAGCTTTGACAATTGATGACGATCATATTGATAGACTTAAGACTTGCAGTAAAGATCCTATAATAGAAACAAGTATCTATGACGCATGTAAAGAAGAACTAATCCATTTCTTTGGAGAAGAAAAATTTATGGAACTTGAAGATTATAAAAACGAGTATCTATCTGAAAATCTTTCCGGAGTTGAGAAAAAATGACAAGTAAAGTAGTTGAAGCGCATAACAAACGTGCTATAGTAACAGGTGGTACAAGAGGAATCGGCAGAGCCATAGTCAAAGAATTGGCTTCAAGAAGCTGCTGCGGTGTTTTATTTTCTGATGTTGCCTTTGTTTATAATAGTTGTGATGAGTGTGCAGAAGAGCTGTTAGGTGAAATTGATTATCCAGGTATTAAAATTCATGGTTTTAAAGCAGATGCATCATCATTAGAACAGGCAAATGCCACAGTTGAAGCTGCTATCGAAAAACTTGGAGGAGTTGATATATTAATTAATAATGCTGGAATTACGAGAGATAATTTGCTCTTAAGAATGACTGAAAAAGATTTTGATGACGTTATAAATGCTAACCTTAAAAGCGTTTTTAATTATACTAAAGCAGTTCTAAAACCTATGATTGCTCAACGATATGGTAGAATAGTTAATATTGCATCTGTTGTAGGATTAATTGGTAATGCAGGACAATCAAATTATTCTGCCTCCAAAGCAGGTGTAATTGGATTTACAAAATCTATGGCTCGAGAATTGGCTTCCAGAAACATTACTGTTAACGCTGTTGCACCTGGGTTTATCCAAACAGACATGACCAATAAATTAACCGAAGAACAGGTTAAAAAGTTAGTACAAAACGTTCCGATGGCCAGACTAGGGAAACCAGAAGATGTAGCAAAGGTTGTTGCATTTTTGTGCAGTAAGGATGCAGATTATATTACCGGTCAGGTAATATCTGTTGACGGTGGAATGACTATGTAATTTGGAAATCTATTTGTTTCTTAGATTTTATTTTCATTAAATTTAAACCAATAAATAATAACTCAAATAAATACAAAACTAAAAGAGGAGAACACTATGGATGTTGAAGCTAAAGTGAAAGAGATCATCATTGATAAATTAGGTGTCGAAGAATCTCAGATCACTCCAGAAGCATCTTTTACTAATGACCTTGGTGCAGATTCGCTTGACATTGTGGAATTAGTAATGGGATTTGAAAGTGCTTTTCAAATTTCTATTCCTGATGAAGATGCCGAAAAAATCGGAACTGTTGGAGATGCTGTAAAATATCTTTCAGAAAAATTAGCATAAGTTAAATTTAGTCGGGCTTAAAATCCCGACTTTCTTACTTTATATGTTTTCCATCTTACATGCGGTTGATGCTAATGAGATATTATGATTAGAAGAAGAGTTGTAATAACTGGAGTTGGTGCTATAACACCAATCGGGTTAGACGTTCCTGAATTTTGGGACGGACTAATTTCAGGTAGAAATGGTGTAGGACCAATTAGCCATTTCGATGCTTCTAAATTTGATACTCAATTTGCAGCCGAAGTAAAAAATTTCAACCCCGATAACTATTTTGATAAAAAATCAGTTAAGCGATTAGATAGATTTTCCCAATTCGCCATTGCCGCATCGGTTCAAGCTATTAACGACTCAGAATTAAATCTGGATAAGATAGATAAAGATAAAGCAGGTGTAATATATGGCAGTGGAATTGGTGGATTGGAAACACTTCAAAATGAGCACTGGAAATATTTTCAGGATAGAAATCCTGGTGTAATAAGTCCATTTTTTGTTCCAATGATGATCGCTGATTTGGCTGCTGGCCAAATTTCAATAAGGTTTGGATTGAAAGGTCCAAACTATGCCACAACTTCAGCTTGTTCTACTGCTTCTCATGCCATATCTGATGCTTATATGTTGATTGAAAGAGGTGCTGCGAATGTTATGGTCTGTGGAGGAAGTGAAGCATCAATTACTGAAATTGGTATGGGTGGATTTAATGCGATGAGAGCATTATCAACATGGAATGATCGCTATTTGGAAGCATCTCGTCCATTTGATAAAGATCGAAACGGATTTGTAATGGGTGAAGGTGCTGGGACACTTGTACTTGAAGAATTAAATCATGCACTTGCCAGAGGAGCTAAAATATACGCAGAGCTGGCAGGTATCGGGTTAACAGCAGATGCTTTTCATATAACGGCTCCAGCCCCGGGCGGCGAGGGCGCTGTTCGATCAATGAAGATAGCAATTGAGGATGCAGGTCTCTTATTAACCGATGTTGACTACATTAATGCTCATGGAACTTCAACTCCGCATAATGATATAAATGAAACTAAAGCAATCAAAACATTATTCGGAACACATGCTTATAAACTAGTTGTAAATTCAATAAAATCTATGACAGGCCATTTATTAGGGGCTGCAGGAGCTATTGAAGCTATCGCTACAGTACTTTCAATTAATAATAGTATAATACCACCTACAATTAATCTTGATAACCCTGATCCGGAATGTGATTTGAATTATAGCGCAAAAATTTTAACTAAAAAGGAAATAAACACCGCTATTAGCAATACTTTTGGGTTTGGAGGACATAATGCAACAATATTATTTAAGAAGTTTGAGGAATAGTTTTGAGTTCTTTTTTTTCTCGCTTGCTTAAATATTTTGGCGCTCGGGAAGAAAGCAATAATTCCCATCAAGTAAAAAAAATTCTTACACCCAATAAATTTACAGAGCTTGAAGAAATAATTGGGTTTCCTATCAAGGATAAATCCCACTATATCCAAGCATTAATGCACAGATCATTTCTTGAAGAACTTGAAGACGATGATAAATCAAATGAGAGATTAGAGTTTTTAGGAGATTCTGTTTTAAGTTTAATAGTTGCTGAATTTCTTTTTGAAAAATTTCCAAATGAAAATGAAGGGTTTTTAACAAAAGTCAGGGCCAAACTTGTAAATAGATTCGCTTTATCTGATGCAGCCGAAGAAATTGGATTAGCTAACTTTATTCTTATAAATCAAAATCTTACCAATACTTTTGCAAGAGCATCTAAAACAGTTCTTTCCGATGCTTTCGAAGCAATAATTGGGGCTATTTACCTTGATCATGGATTACAGACTACTAAAAAATTCATTTATAACGTGCTGATCGATCCGATTATTAAAGATGGTGATTATCTGATAGATGAAAATTATAAAAGTCAACTGTTAGAGTATGCTCAAGCAAATAAAATTGAAGCCCCTCTTTATTTTGTGGTTAAAGAAGAAGGGCCACAACATGATAGAATTTTTACTGTTAAGGTTAGTGTCGGAGAAAAATTTTTTGGAATTGGGACGGGAAAAAATAAAAAAACCGCAGAACAAAACGCCGCAAAAGCTGCTTTGGAAAAAATATTTCATTAAACCTTTATAAAGTTCAGTCTTTTAGAATTGCACTAAAATATTCATTTCTTTCAATCACATTTACAAAGTTTTTCTTTAATTTTGAACATCAAATTGAAATAAATTTTTAAAATATTGACCAATTAAAACGAGTATTTAGATGAAACCTTTTCAACATCCGGACATTTTTGAATCAAGACATATTGGACCAAATCGTGAAGAAATTAATGAGATGGTAAAAATTTGCGGTGCCAATTCTCTTGAACAGCTAATTGATGAAACTGTTCCTAAAAATATTAGACTAAAAAGAAAATTAAATTTGGATGGCGCATTAAGCGAACATGAATTTATCAAAAAAATTAATTATTTAGCATCAAAAAACAAAATATTCAAGAGTTATATCGGTATGGGATATTATCCCACAATTCTGCCATCAGTTATTCAAAGAAATATTTTAGAGAATCCAGGCTGGTATACTCAATACACCCCATATCAAGCGGAAATTGCACAGGGCAGGTTAGAAGCACTTCTTAATTTTCAAACAGTTGTTACAGACTTAACTTCATTGCCAATTGCTAATGCTTCTTTGCTTGATGAAGGAACGGCTGCCGCAGAAGCAATGCTTATGTTCTATCACATACGAAAAAAAGATAAAGTAGATTCTAATAAATTTTTTGTATCAAATGAAGTTTACCCGCAAACAATTGACGTCTTAAAAAATCGTGCTAAACCTTTAGGGATAGAATTAATAATTGAAGATTTTAATTCATATGAGCTGACAAATGAGTTCTTTGGATTACTAGTGCAATACCCGGTACTAAATGGAGATATCCATAATTATAAATCGTTTTTTGAAAAAGCTGCTGAACTTAACATTTATAAAATTGTTGCTGCTGATTTTATGAGTTTGTTATTATTAACACCTCCGGGTGAGTTTGGTGCTGATTGCGCTGTTGGAAGTACACAGCGATTTGGAATTCCAATGGGTTATGGCGGTCCGCACGCTGCTTATTTTGCCACAAAGGATGAATTTAAACGAGTGATTCCCGGCAGAATTATTGGTGTCTCAATCGACTCACAAGGCAACAGGGCACTAAGAATGGCTCTACAAACCAGAGAGCAGCACATCAAACGTGAAAAGGCAACTAGCAATATTTGCACAGCTCAGGTTTTACTTTCAGTTATGGCTGGCATGTATGCAGTTTATCATGGACCTGAAAATCTTAAATCCATTGCTCTAAGGATTAATAGTCTAACTCAGGTTGTTAGTGATAATTTAAAACAAATGGGATTGAATCAGATTAATAAAAATTATTTTGATACTGTAACTTATAAAATTGACAACGTATCTCTAGAAAAATTAAAAAATAAAGCATTAAGCAATGAAATAAACTTAAATTATTTTATAAAAGATTGTGTAAGTATTTCATTAAGTGAGGTTACCACTTATCAAGATGTAGCAGAACTTATAAATGTTTTTGCAGAAGCGCTAGATAAAAAACAGATCATAAATTCTACACCCGAAAATAATGGCCAATCAAAGGATTCTATTCAGACTGAGATGATTAGAACAACCAAATATTTAGAACATCCAGTTTTTAATTCTTATAGGTCTGAGACTGATATTTTAAGATACATGAAGTTTCTTGAAAATAAAGATCTATCACTTGTTCATTCTATGATTCCTCTTGGATCCTGCACAATGAAATTAAACGCAACAACTGAAATGGTTGGCGTAACAAATCCCCATTTTTCAAGTATTCATCCATTTGCACCTAAAGAACAAGCAACTGGTTACTTAGAAATGTTTAATGAATTAGAAAAAGATCTTGCAGAAATAACAGGATTATATGCAATATCATTACAACCAAATTCAGGTGCTCAAGGTGAATATGCCGGTTTATCGGTTATCAAAGCTTACTTAGAAGATAAAGGTGAATTACACAGAAACATTGCCTTAATTCCATCTTCTGCCCATGGTACAAATCCGGCTAGCGCTGTAATGGCAGGGATGAAAGTGGTGGTTGTAAATTGTGATAATCAAGGAAATATTGATATTAATGATTTGCGCACCAAAGCCGAATCGAATAAAAACAATCTTGCAGCATTGATGGTTACTTATCCATCAACTCATGGTGTTTTTGAAGAATCCATTAAAGAAGTTTGTGACATAATTCATAAAAATGGTGGACAGGTTTATATGGATGGTGCAAACATGAATGCTCAAGTCGGGCTAACCAGCCCGGGTGAAATTGGTGCGGATGTATGTCATCTTAACTTGCACAAAACATTTTGTATTCCTCATGGTGGCGGAGGACCTGGTATGGGACCGATTGGAGTAGCAAAGCATTTAGCACCGTTTTTACCTGGTCATCCGATCATTGATATAGAAAAAGGGAAATCTATAAACGCTGTTTCGGCTGCACCTTTTGGTAGTTCCAATGTACTAATAATATCATATGCATATATTAAAATGATGGGTGAATCTGGTTTAACTAATGCTACAAAGATTGCCATCTTAAATGCCAATTACATAAAGGCAAAATTAGAATCTTACTTTAAAGTATTATACTCCGGACTAAATGGAAGAATTGCACACGAGCTAATTTTTGATATGCGTGCGTTTAAAACATCTGCACATATTGAAGTTGAAGACATAGCAAAAAGATTAATGGATTATGGATTTCATGCCCCAACTGTTTCATTTCCAGTTGCAGGAACATTAATGGTGGAACCTACAGAAAGTGAACCAAAATCTGAAATCGATAAATTTTGTGAGGCTTTAATAAGTATAAGAGAAGAAATAAAAGAAGTAGAAACCGGAATTGCTGATCAAAAAAATAATGTACTTAAAAATGCACCGCACACAGCACAAATGGTAATTTCTGATTCTTGGAATTATCCATACAGCAGGGAAAAGGCAGCTTTTCCTATAGGCTGGTCAAGGTCAAATAAATTTTGGGCTAGTGTAAGTCGTGTTGATAGTGCTTACGGAGATAGAAATCTTGTCTGCAGCTGTTTACCAATTTCAGATTATGTAGAAGAAAGTATAGCAAATAATTAAATTTATCTGAGAGCTGACAACAAAGAAATGTTGATAATTAGTAAAATTGATATAGAAAACAATAACGATTAGTGTTAATAAGAAAATTAAAAGTAGCAATAATTTTATGGCAAATTGTTATTGTTTTCTCTTCATTAATCTTTCCGCAAAATCCAGACTCCTTAATTAATTCTGATCTTTATCCGTTTATAGTAGATTCAATTGCAATAAATGGTAATGAAATCACTGAAGAATTTATAATTACTAGGGAGCTTAATTTTTCCGTTGGTGATACTCTAACAAAAAAAAATGCATACTACAATCGTGAAAGAGTATACAGCCTAGGATTATTTAACCACGTATATTTTATCCCCACTATTGGTGATTCAATTAGAATTTTAACAATTGAAGTAGAAGAAAGCTGGTACATTTATCCTGTACCTTACCTGGAAGCCAAAGATGGAGACATTGATAAATTAACATATGGAGCGTTTGTAAGACTAAGAAATTTTAGAGGTAGAAACGAAGACCTTACAGCAACAATCTCGTTTGGGTACGATCCAACTTTTTATCTTGGGTATTATAATCCAAATATAATTGGAAATAAAAATATATTTATTGGAACTCGTATTGGTTATTCAGATGTTTCGAATAGAAGTACAATAGCAGAAAAACTATACGGCAAAAGTTTTGCCCAAAAATATATCAGCGCAAATTTAACTATTGGGAAAAGATTTGGATTATTTAATCGTCTCTATGTGTCAACTGGATACGGGTATCTCGAAACTCCATTTTACCTGGAGGGTATTAATGCATCTAATAATAGAATTGATAATATAGTTGAACTGGGTATTGGTTTTGAGTATGATACGCGTGATTTAATTCAATTTCCAAGAGATGGAATATTTTCAGGAATAAATTTTACTAAAAAAGGATTAGGTTTTGATGGGATCAATTATAGTATCGCCAGAATAGAATTTAGAGAATACAGACAATTATTTGAAAATCTTATTAGTAAATGGAGATTTATTTCCAGGCTAACATTGGGTGATAATGTTCCTTATTATGATTTTTCCAGACTTGATGGAGTACAGCAAATACGAGGACATTTTAATGAAAAATTTGAAGGCAGAGATTTTTATTTTGGTTCTCTGGAATTTTACTATCCTATTATAGAAGAACTTAATATTGATTTAACATTTATTCCGATTATTCCTGATCAACTATTATCTTATAGAGTTGGATTTTACACCCAGATTTTTGCAGAAACAGGTATAGCAAAATTAAAAAAACAACCATTTGCACTGAATAAATTTAATTCGGGTTACGGATTTGGAATTACCTTACTAATTTTGCCATATCAAGTCTTACGGGTTGAAGTAGCTTTTAACGAACAAATAAAATCAGAAATAATTATTAATCTTGGAATATCTTTCTAACATTGAGCTTTATTTTTGCACGACTGTTTTGGAAGATGTGCAATTTTTCCAGCTTGTTGATGATGAATATCAGCATTGCGTAAAAGTTATGCGAAATAAAATTGGTGATAAATTGTTTGCAACCGATGGAGTTGGAAATATATATTCAGGGTTGATAACCGAAATCCAAAAGGGAAATATCACGGCAAAAATTCTTAAGAAATTCACTTACAAAAATTACTTACAGAATTATACCTTTTGCATTCCAAATCTTAAAAATCCAGAAAGATTAAAATTTGCTATAGAAAAATGCACTGAACTTGGCATCACCAATTTTGTTTTATTTAATTCTGAAAACACTGTTAGTAAAGGATTTAAATTAGAAAGATTAAATAAAATAGTACTATCAGCAATGAAACAATCTTTGCGATCATTTCTACCAATGATATCTGTTCTTAATTCAATTAAAGAGATTAATAATTTTGAAGGAGAAAAAGTTCTGTTTGATCAATCGACTGATAAAAAATTTATTAATCACCGATTTGATTCAAATAATAATTATATGTTTATTTTCGGCCCCGAAGGAGGACTCTCCCGAAAGGAAATTGAATTTATTAATCCAACATTAACATTTAATTTAATTGAAAACCGGCTACGATCTGAAACGGCAATTGTAAAAGCGGCATCCATCATTTCCTGAATTATGAGAACTCAAATAATATATCGCTTTTTGTTTTTGGCTACTATTGCTTTTTTAGTCGGCTGTACATCAAGCACAAGATATTCTAGATCTATTGATGTAAATGAGAAAAAAGATGATAGTAGAGAATTTAAAGTTCTTGAAACTGAGACAGGTACGGCGTCTTATTATGCTGATGAGTTTAATGGAAGGAAAACTGCAAATGGCGAAATTTACAATATGTATGATTTAACTGCAGCACATCCAACTTATCCGTTTAACACAAAATTAAAAGTTATTAATTTGCAAAATGGAAAAAGCGTTGAAGTTAGGGTTAATGATAGAATGCCGCAGTTTAAAAGCAGGATTATAGATTTGTCATTAGCGGCCGCAAAAAAGATTGATATGATTAACGCGGGAATTCAGGAAGTTAAAGTTGAAGTACTTAGCTGGGGAAGATGATTGTTTAATAAAAAACCCGGCTTTAACCGGGTTTAGAATTATTGGATTTTTTTCCAAAGATCGTTTTTTATAATATCATATTTCATCTTTTGTTTTTTATCTAACAGACTTTCAATTTTATCCTGAGCATCTTTTATCAGATCGCTCTTACTTTCTGGTTTTGATGATATAGCATTTTGTAAATCAGATAATATATTCTGTACTTTTGATTCCTGATCTTTACTTAACAAAACTTTTTGTGTTAATATTGATGCAATCTCTGTAATTTTTTTGTCATCTTGTAATTGGCTTGATCCAAAAACATTTATTGAAGAAAAAGCTATTATTAAAACTAACACTATGGATAAGTTATTAAATCTAATTCTGTTCATTTTAAATCTCCTATTTAATCACTATGGTACTAAAACTAATTTTTATATCACTAAAATACAAACTTTAGTATAGTTACAATTATGCAAGATTCATTCCAGACCTTGGCGCTTAAAGAAATAAAGATTTTGGTCGATAAACTAACTAATTCCGGTTTCTCAGTGTCTAGTCCGACTATTAAATTGTACAATTATGAAGTATCTGTAAACAGTAAAAGTGAACAGGCTAAATTATTGGTTTATTTTGGTAAAAAAGGAATTAAAAAAGTTATTCAGGGAAATCCGGAATCAAGCATTTTCAAGGCAATGAATAAAATTCTATTTGATCCTACTTTTTTTGATGATGAAAAGAAGAGTGAAATTAATTTTGACCAATACATTGGAACCGATGAATCCGGGAAAGGTGATTATTTTGGACCTCTAGTTATCGGAGCAGTTTATGTTGATAAAAAAACATCAGCTGAATTAGAGAAGGTAGGAGTTAAAGATAGTAAGCTAATCTCCGATAATGGTATTAAGATTCTTGAACCCAAGATAAAAAAGATTGTGGAGGGAAATTTTGAGATTATTCAAATCAATCCTGAAAAGTATAACCAGCTTTATCAATCGTTTAAAAACCTAAATAAATTGATGGCCTGGGCACATTCAAAATCTATTGAGAATCTTGTTCTAAAAAGTAAATGTATTAATGTAATAAGTGATAAGTTTGGAAATGAAAAACTTATCTCTGATGAGCTGAAGAAAAAACAAATTGAAATAAATCATTTTCAAACTGCAAAGGGAGAACGATTTACCGCAGTTGCTGCAGCATCAATATTGGCAAGGGCAAAAGTAATCGATTGGTTTTATTTTAAAAGTAAAGAGTTAGGATTTGATATTCCAAAAGGCGGGGGAGATACTGTAAATGTTGCGGCAAAACGTGTTTTTAATCAATTTGATGATAAATATTTAATGAAAATGATTAAATTTCATTTCAAAAATTCACAAAGTATTTTTAAGTAATAAAAGGGATCAAACAATAAGTATGGCAAAGAAGAATGGAATAAGAAGGATTGGAATTTTGACGGGTGGAGGAGACTGCCCAGGTTTAAATGCTGTAATACGCGGTGTAACGAAACCTGCGGAAGATTATGGGATGTCTGTTTATGGAATAATTGATGGATTCGAAGGATTGGTTGAAGGTAAAGCTAAAGAACTAAGTAATTCAGATGTGTCCGGAATTCTTTCAAGGGGCGGAACAATTTTAGGCTCTTCAAATAAAGGCGATCCATTTCATTGGCCTGTAGATGTTGCTGGAAAAATTGAAATACAGGATAAAAGTGAAGCCGCAATAAAAAATTATAATTCCTGGGGATTAGATGCCTTAATTGCGATCGGTGGCGATGGAACTATGCACATTTGCAATAAGCTATCCAAAATGGGAATGAACATAGTTGGCGTACCTAAAACAATCGATAATGATTTGGAAGCTACCGAAGTAACATTCGGTCACGATTCAGCTGTTTACGTTGTTTCTATGGCTCTGGATAGGTTACACACAACAGCATCCTCTCATCACAGAGTTATAGTGGTTGAAGTTATGGGTAGATATGCCGGATGGATAGCTTTGAATGGCGGTCTGAGCGGTGGTGCCGATATTATTTTAATTCCGGAAATTCCTTTTTCATGGGATAAAGTTGCTGCAAAAATACGCGAACGAGAGTTAATGGGAAAAAGATTTTCTTTAGTTTGCGTTGCAGAAGGTGCCAAACCTTTAGGAGGAGAAATTGTAACTAGAGGAAGCGACATCAAAAGAACTGATCCGGTTCAGCTTGGTGGAATTGGGAAAGTAGTTGCTGATAAAATTGAAGAATTAACTAAACGTGAAACTCGTGTTACAGTATTAGGACATCTTCAAAGAGGGGGAAGTCCAACTCCATATGATAGAATATTAGCTACAAAATTTGGTGCATTTGCAATAGATCTAGTTGCAAATAAAAAGTTTGGCAGGATGGTATCATTAAAATGTAATGAGATTAAAAATGTAAAAATTGAGGATGCAATTGCTCGTCAAAAACTTGTTAAACCAGACGATCAAGCAGTCTTTGTTGCAAAGTCACTGGGTATATCATTTGGTGACGAATAAATTTTGATATTTTAGTGCTAGATTATATATTTGGCACTCAAATATTAACGGGGTCGTAGTTCAGTTGGTTAGAACGCCTGCCTGTCACGCAGGAGGTCGCGAGTTCGAGTCTCGTCGGCCCCGCTCTTGTAAAGCCCTGTAAGTTAAGCACTTACAGGGTTTTGTGTTTTAAATTGAAAGTACTGGGTAGCAAAAAGGGTAGCAAAAATGTCTGCTATTTCAGTTTTTTTAGTTCTTTTTTGAGGTGTTTTGAAGATAGTTTTGTGTAATAGGTCATCGTCGTCTTTATACTACTATGACCAACCAATGAAGAAGTTACGTTAATAGGTACTCCGGCTTCCTGACTTCTAGAAATAAAATCTTTTCTAAATGTTCTTAGATTATAGTTTTTTCCATTTAGTTCGATATCTTCAAGATAACGTCTAAATGCTTTGCCCATATTTTTTACTTCGGAATAGTCAAACAACCGGCCAGTTTTTTTATCTTTTATTCTACTCTCCAAAATTGATTTTATATAATCGTGGATTGGCCTTATATACCAGTTACCTGTTTTAGAAGAATAAAATCTTATCTCCATCTTATCTAAGTCTATTTGCTGCACTGTAACATTAATTATATCACTTGGTCTTAATCCTGAGTACATCAACAGATATATCATCAGTTGGAAGTTTTCATTTTTTTTCTGTTTAACCAGTTCACTGATAATTATTTTTCTATCTTTATCTGAGAAGATAATTGGTTCTTTAACAACAGCTTTTACTTTAACGTCTTTGTTGAGTCGAAATATTTTTGGTATGTATTCATACTCGAACAAAAAATTTAAAAACTTGATAAAATTCTTTTGAATTCCAAATTTTGTATTCTGCTCCAGTTCATCAAACTTTGATAACCAGGATAAGAATCCTTCACTATTCAGCTTGTTTAATACTATACAAGATTGTTTTACATCCAGGTATAGTTTTAGATAATCAAAGAAATAATCATAAGTCTTTATTGTTGATTGAGATTTATTGGAATTTAATTCTTTCATTCTTGCAAAGGCTTCTTCAATAGATCCTTCTCTAAAATCTAGTTTCTCATTTTCCTTTAATTTTGTTAAAAACTCATCTCTATACAGCCTGGCTTCATTATAGTTTTTGTCAAGATCCTTTAAACCTGTCGAAATACCCTTCCAGGATTTACTATATGGATCCTTGTACCTAATGAACCAATATCCTTTCTTCTTGTATAAATGTTTAGCTTTCTTACTATTCATCTTATGTCCTCAATTTCTTTATTCTGTCCATTATGTCTTTCGGTGTTGCATTAATACAACTTTTGAGACTGTTATTCGTAAGCGATTTATTTATAACCGGGTGGTAGTTACTAATAGATTCCAAACAGTTTTTTAGCTCAAAGTAAGGGATTCTAATTCTACCATCAAAATCGGCTGTTTTCAATTTACCATTTTCTATTAATTGATAGATGCGAGATATTCCGACTCTAAGAAGTCTAGCTGCCGCTGAAACGCTCAGTAAAGATAATTCATCATATTTTTTTGAACTCAATTTATTCGTACTCTCCATTGAATTTTCCATAGTGCTTATCGTTTGAGATTGTTTTTTATTTCGCTTAGGAAGTTCATCCTCTCGGATGCTGCTGGGTTTATTATTCTTGTTTCCCATATTATGAATGTTAGAAGATTGTTCTTCTTATTTACTTATACCTTATTCTTTACCGTTTATAAAGAAACGGGGCCTGGTAAGGCCCCAAAGTATTGTATTAAGCTGACAGTTCGGATCGCAGTTCCATCCAGAGTTGACCTAATAAATTCTGGCCCACCCATTTGCCATTAACTTTTACTTGTCCCCAGATTCGTGCCGCTTCTCTATCGTGCGTAGTACAGTCTTCAATAATTGTTGCTTCACCGGTTTCAATAAGCCTCTGTCGAAGGTCAGGATGTTGTTGTAATTTTAACCTCAGACATTGCTTCATAAGTGCTCTATCGCTTTCTGCATAATCCCAGATATCAGGACGTTTAAGTAAACCACGTTCTCGTCTTGCTATCATTTTGGCACCCATTGGTGAAGGGCAATTGCGAATTTCGTTTTGGATATTAGGAAATCCATCAAATCTAAGAACCTGAAACAAAGCCTCGCACGTCCTATAGTGCTGACCTTGATAATCAAGTGGATACGGAGACATACAACTCAACCAACCATTTGCTGCCCTAACTGTTGTAATTGTAATCACTGGTTTTGTGTTTTGTTTCATTGTTTACCTTTTTATAATAATAAATCCAATCCCCAGTAAAGAGATTGGATTTTTTTTTAATAATTATTCTTCTCTTTCCTTAGCAGTTTGTCTACAATAGTCCTTTCCTAAATATTTATGTAATGGATACAGAATATTTGTAGCACACAAACTGCTAATTTAGAAGGATTGTATTAGGTCAACTGACGTCATTGCTAACGCTAATGCAACCCTAGCTAGTTTTTTATTTATTCCCTGGTTTAACCGCCAACCTCTACCAGGATTTTAAACCTAGACATTATTGTTATTGGACCTATGTGTGGTTCCCTACACGTGTGTTCGATATTACGATTATGTCTTTGTGTAGTTTTCATTAAATATTACTTAATAATATTTTATATGAAAACTTGTTTTCATCTTTAAATATTCCGCAATCTTCTAATTTGTCATTATCATTCACTGCTGATATTCGACCTAAAGACTCATTAAAGATGAAGATATCCAGCACTTTATCTAACTAACCATGCACCCTTGTGATAATTTATATGATACTTGCACCTTTACTATAATAAAATTGGACGTGCGAGGTAGTACATATCGCCGAATGTACTTGCGGCGGTCTTAGTCTTCACACCGCGCACGACCCTAACTATTGACTTTTTTGTATTTTATAAAATTGACCATTTTATGAACCTTAAATATTATGTTAATTCTAAAAATGCTCGTGTTTGATTGAAAACAAATAAGTCCTATTCCCCGATCAACTCTTTCCGAAGATCAGAATTTGTACATGAGTCCTCAGATGCCACTTCTTCATACATTTTAACTATTTTATTAAACACATCACCTACCGTAGATCCTGATAAGACAAATGTATAATTAAAAAAATGTTCCCCATCTTCAATGTGTATCTGATATTTGCCCTCAGAATACTTTTTAATAGCCTTGATCATAGACTTAAGTACTCTTGATCGTGATTCCATACGAAGCAGTGGAGAATGCTCTATGTCTTGGAGCAAAAACATAATATCATTAATCCAATCATCTTCTGACGAAATTTCCAGTAAGTTTTTACCGATTCGTTTTAACACGAATGATGATGGTAGGAATTCCATTTCACAAAATTCACTTAGGAATAAGCTAACTTTAAATGCTTTATTCATTGGTAAACTATTGATCTTGGAATTCTTTATATCATCCAGTTCTTTTTCAATATTCATAATAGAAGTAACCTTTCTTTGTTTAGTTTTTGTAAGCGATTTATATTTTTTGTTTTCCACCTCATTACCAATAACAACAAACCGTTCCTTGATTATAGTTACTATATGGTAAGAGGCAGAAATCAAAAATCAGTTCCGTGGGTTTTTATTTTATGCAATATCCACAACACTTCTGGACTCTTTAAACTTGATATTATGTTCGGTTGAAAAGCCCAAAGAAGAATCAATAAAACCAGTTTCTTCTGCATCTACTAATTTTCTAAACTCATTTTTGTAGTAAAATGGGTTAGAAATAACTTGATGCAATGGATTGCAAGTTGCAAGCACCTGAATAGTTTTACCTAAATGATTAGTAAGTTCTGCGGGCACAAGGTATAAACCATCGGTTAGTGGAAGCTCACGACCCATTATTCTAATAGCTTCCATCCCCCATATTTTATTTGTCCCAACACCAACACGGTCACCTGGAGCATCGATTCTGTAGAATCTAATTATAAAGTATCTATGTGATTTAATCATAATATTTTTTTTTCTCCTTTTGCCGGTTTACCATAAAGCAAACAACAGCGAAGTTGGTCAGTGCTAAATGGCAAGCAGCTGTCAATTTTATTAAATTTTATATTCACTTTTCACGCACACGATTTTAGATGTAGCTTTTGTTTCGTAGCAGAATCTTTATATAATGTATGATGGGTCAATGAGTAACCAAGTTTAGAATCTATGAATCCCTCTTCTTCGACTTCAACAAATTGCCTCTCCTTGGTAATAAAGTAAAATGGTGCCGATACTCGTTGATGCATTGGATTACAAGTAGCTAGCACACCTCTGCTTTCCCCAAGATGATTTGTTACCTGGGCTGGCACCAGATATATCTATCGATCGCTGGCAATTCAGATCTTGAACTTTAATGGCACAAGTTCCCGAGAATTTGTTACCCTTATTTTATTCCTATCCTCTGGTCATCAACTATTCTAAAAGTTATACCAATACTTTTATTAAATTAAAGACAAATTGTACAATTATTAATTCATTTTAATATTTCAGATTTATATTCAAAGTTACCGTTAAAGTTCAAACTACCATGAAGTATGGTTGTAAAATATTTAATGATCAACTATTAGAAAAATTTTGACTTTAGAAATACTATTGTTATACTATGATTTTATTTATCGAATTAATACAAAGGTGAGATTATGAATTATTTCGAAAATTTAAGTGGATGGTTAAATATGCCGATTAAGGAATCTGCATTGGAGGTTGCTACACTTAGATTAGATGAGTTAATAGATGTTAATTCTGATGGATTAAAAGCTTCAAAGAATTTTTCTGATGATTATATAAATTATTGGTTGCATAAGATATACTTAAAAATTAGATCAATGAAATCCATTGCAGCACAAGCTGATTCGATTGAAAATGTAGGTAATGAAGTATGTTTGAAAAATTTAGTAAGATTGAACAAATAAGTCACTATGGACGGGATATAATGAAAAGAATTTGAAGAATATACTCTGTAAATAAGGGAAATCAAAAAATCAGCTATAGGTTTCAGATGCTGGTGCTGAGAAAGAGTATAACCAAGGCACGAAATTTGTTGTTTTTCTCAGTATTAGGTGTATCTCGCAGTTATTACAACAAACTTGAAAACCTAACTGAAGTTCCAAGTGAATAAAAGACTAATTAAAATTGCGGAAATATTTGAAATAAATCCTGACGTACTCCGACAAGAAACACGCCAAAAACAGAGCGATTACTGAATGCATTTAATCACTAGGATTGGATAAAGATAAAAGTGAAAGAAATGTCAGGCAATAGAAGCATATAAAAAAGAATATTTCTGTTTTGAAAGATATAATTAATCTGATGAAGAAATAATTTCTAAATTTATAAATTTCTTTCAATAAACTATAGAAATCCGGGATAGTCTTAAAAAATGAAATTTATAATGATCAGAATAAAAATAATTATTTAAAAATTCTTCGAACTTAAAAAATCTTAAAAACAAAAAAATTGATGGAGTTATATTTAATTTGAGTTTTAATTTTTTAATTCATAGGATATAGGTGAAAGGAGTACGATTATGCAGGAGAAAATCCTATACCGTTACGACCAGCAATTAAAAGACGTAGTAATTGCTATGCTTGAATCTGGCGAAATAAAATCGATCGAAGAAGCACGAAGAAGATTTCTAATATACGGGCACCAAACAGTGCAGAAGTGGCTGAGGAAAGCAGGGAAAGAATACTTGATACCTAAAGTAGGTATAAGGACTTTGCAGTTAGAGATGACAAGACTGAAAGAATATGATGATGAGACTTACAAACTAGTGAGTGAGCATCTTGCAAGAACGGGAGTTGACATTAATTGAAAATATTAATAAGTTTCTCTCTAGTCAATTTATGACACTTATCTAACAGGAGTTAAAATCCTGTTAGCGAAACCGCTCCGGTAATATCCGTGATGCGGTTTTTTCATTTTAAAACTGAAGATGACCCAAAGTAACGAATCGGTGTTATTCGCCGACTACACACATAACTTCTGGACTGGGTGCCGGAAGTTATCAGATGGATGCAAGTTCTACCACAGAGGACAATGCATTTCTGACGAAACATTTAACAAACCAACAAAACTTGCGGGTAGAAATACCTGCATCTATTCGGATCTCTATGCTATAATAAAGCATATACAGATAAATAAAAGAAAAGGAAAATAATTTATGAAACAATTAATATATGAGACTAAAGATCTCTACATAGCGGCTTATTTAATAGCCATCGGTCACAGTCTGAAGAACCATTCCAGATATGACGGCGAAATCTATTTTGTTTTTGATAACAACGAAAACATACAGCAGGAAGTAAACAAGTTTATTTCTCGCAAAGCACTGGTTGATCCTGTTGCTTATTCTCAGAGTATGAGATCACTTAAGAGCGTACTCTATGCTATAAAATCTGGAAATGGAAATAACAACTATGGCAACACATATTAGATAAGATAGTTGTATCAACAGGACCAAAGGTCACAAACAATAAACTTACTCAAAGCACATTTGATAAAGTTGTAAATGAAATCCGCAGTGACACGTGGAAGAATCTAACCGAACAATTACAAAAAATATCCATTAAAGATGATCAGCAGGAGTTTAAGAAAAATAACTTTGCTTACTTCAATCTTGGGATATTCCAAAATAATGAACGTTCTAAGTTCAAACTCATAAGCAGCCAACATCTGCTCTTCGATTATGATGGTTTATCTAAAGATGAGCTTACCTCTCTAAAAGAAAAGTTAAAGCCTGATAATAGTGTATTCAGCTTTTTCACTTCACCAAGCGGTAAAGGTTTGAAAGTAATTTATAAACTTGATAAACCAATAACAGATCATCAGAAGTTTACTGATGTGTACAAGCATTACGCTGGATTATTTAAGATAGACCTTGGAGCCAAACCAGATAAAACATCTGATGCAGGAAGACCCTGTTACTTTAGTTACGATCCGGATATATATATTAATATAGATGCGGAAGAGCTTCAAACTGATGTCACGCCTATTATTGTAAAGAAAGCTGCTCCTACTTCAAAGTGGAATGGTGCTAAAGAAGGTGAACGAGATAATTCACTTATCAGTTTGTGCGGATCACTAATAAACAGCGGGGTTGATAAACTTGCCGCAGTTCAAATTCTTAAAGGATGGAATCTCAAAATAACCCGCCACTTAAGTGAGGATGAGTTACTTAAAACAATTAACTCTGCATATGACAGATATTCTGAAGTTAAGCAGGGCTTTATTGAAAAAGAGAACAGCTATTATAAGTTGAATAAACATCCGGAAAAGATTACTTCGTTTATTATCAAACCAAAAGAGTTATTAACTCTTCAGGATAAAGATTGTCTTGTTTGTGACATTCATACTTCACTTAACTCAGAATATAAAGATGTGCTGGTTGAAAACACCGACTGGCATACAAAGCAGAAGTTCCTGAAAGCTTTAGGTCATACGGATTGTGTTTTCTTAGGTTCAGACAGAGATCTGCAGTTGCTTTGTGATTATATCAACCATAAAATTGAAGTAAAGAAAACAGGTACAAAGATTATCGGATTATTTAACGATAATACCTGGGTTGTAAAGGATTTGAATATCACCAAAGCCGGTGTTGAAAAAGATATTAAGATCGTTCCTTATGATAAAGGTCAGGAAGCTTTCTATAATAAAATTGTTTACAGTGAACAGAGTGATGTAAAAGGATTTTATGATAGTGTACTTAGCATCAATCATCCGGAGATTATCATCCCCTGGATTTCCTGGATATTTGCTTCACCACTTAAACCAATATTAAAGAAAAGTGGAAATGGTTTTCCGTTAATATTTGTACACGGTTCGCAGGGTGGAGGTAAGACAAGCACTTCTAAGTTACTTATGAGGTTGTGCGGTTATAATATATCTGACCCATTCTCCTGTACTATGAGAATATTCCCGATGTTAAAGTTATTGTCTTCAACCAATGCAGTTCCTGTATTTCTGGATGAGTTCAAAAAGTCAGATATGCGTGAAGATCAATTTGATAATCTTCTCCGCTTTATGAGAAAAGCATATATGGGAGAAGTTGAATCAAAAGGAAGAGCAGATCAGACAACAGAAGACTATTATATCTCGGCACCACTTTGTGTTATGGGTGAATGGAATATCAGTCAGCCTGCATTAATGGAAAGAATGCTTCTTGTTAGGTTTGATGGATCAGTTAAGAAAAACAAATCAATGCAGGAAGCATTTGAAAGATTAAAGAATCTTCCGCTTGAAGGTTTTATGCGCAAGTATATCGAGTTCTGTTTGAATCAGGATGTTGATTTACTTATGGATCAAGCCAAAGCAATTGTAGATAAAACTTTCGGTAACTTAAAAATAGCTCCTCGTATTAAATACAATTTAAGTGTTATGATATTTGGGTTAAGATTGTTTGAGAGTTATGCAAAACACAACAACATCACCTTACCAGTGTTTGATTATAGCTTGATCTTAAAAAAACAACTTAAAGAAATCACAGGTTCAGAAAATGGATTTGTGAGATCCGCTCTTGATCAGTTCATTGAAGAGCTGGCGGTTATGGTCGCGATCAATGGAGTTAATCTAGGTGAATATTGGACCCGTGCTACTGTAGGTAATCGTGAAGTTATTGCAATAAGATTTAATGAAATATTTTCGCTGTTCAGAGAACACTCCAAACGTCGCGGATATGAAGGTGATCAGCTTGATAAAGAATCTTATAAAAGATTGTTCAAAGAATCCGACTATGTACTTAAAGTTGGAGACAAGTCAATGCCGTCTGTAAGATTTGGTGCAGATACTCATCGCGCACTTTGCATTGAGATTGATGCGGCAAGAAAAGCTGGAATTAATCTTGATGGATTTGGTGTTACAGAGTGTTACACCGATGTTACAGAAAATTGTAACACAAATCCTGAGAATACGGACGTTATTTAAAGGATTTAAGAAATGTTACAGATGTTACACGATTTCAACATACTCTATACTTTTTTAAAGTGGCAGAATACATTTATATATATATAATTATCTCAACTCTCTTTAATTAGTAGGTGTATAAGATTTCCGTGTAACATTTGTAACATAAAATAAAAGATGTGAATTTGGAGAAATTTAAAGGGGTTCTTGTTACAAATGTTACAAGCCCCCGACTCCGCCCGACTTGACCCGAGTTCTAATCAATAACAAGTAAGTAATCGCTTTAGTGGAGTTGATTGTAAAATATATAATTTATTAGGTGATCGGAAATTAATGAAAAAGAGCGTAATCTAAAGTAAAAATAAGCTACAAACTTTTTGGTTTGATATCACATCATTTTTTGTAGTTAGTCGGTGGGGAGGTGGGGGAATTAAAAAAACAGAATCCAGTGATTACAATTTTAGTCACACCTGGATGTCGCTATAGTCTTACCCTATCAGAGAAAAAATAAACTGCCTGATCGCTGCTATTTTTTCACAGTTTATTTCAGTGCTTTGAGCTAATCTCCTTATTTAGCTTTTGGTTTTCTTTCAGGGAATTCAATGTAATACCATCTTTGTAGGTATTCTTCTGATAGGATTATCCCATAATACTTTTCGAATCTCCTTAGTGGGTCGACAATCGTTTTTTTCTTTGGATTAATTAACCAGGTATGTTCATTCCAGCCTCCCCCCTGCCGTCCTAATGTAAAACCTGTCACTACCTGATATCTACCTGGATATTTGCTCCACTTATCTAGACAGTTTTTATGACAGTTGTGCACTTCCATACGCCAGACAGACTTCTTTAAATTATTGAATAACCTGCCAGATTTGTACATAAGTTTCCACAATTCCTCTTGATAGCATTGGAATAAAACATTGTCGCCACCATTTTGAAGAATATTTAGTGCAAGTTTTTTAATAAAGTTTGGTCGTCTAGAATATTGTTTCTCTTCCGCTTCAAGATCATCGCCAAATGGATCCTCAAAATCTCTTTTCGGAATGGGCTTTGCAGATGCGATCCAACAATCCGGAAAATTATATATGAATATTTTTTTAGTCATTATAACGAACCTCATTTTTTTTATTACTTCATTGAACAAAATTATATGTTTTATTTTTTTTTACAAGTAAATGAGAAAAAATATCTTACATTTATTTGTTTAGCATCAATCAGACATAATTTTATAAGTCTTAATTAACCGATAAAAAATAATCACAATCTTGATTTGGAGGTGCAATGTTGTCGCAGGTTGGAAATCTTAATCGTTTAAGTGGAGTTTGGTGGAGGGGGTGACACCAGTCACTTTTTTGTCAATGGTAATTTTTACGCTTTATTTTTTAACTAAAAACTGACATTTTTTTCTTGTTTCCTATAATTAAGGGTACGAGTGTTGCGTATGAAAATAATAATAATACTTTTTTGAATAAATACGCAGTATTTATAGTGTGTCTTCTTTTTCTATTTTTATTATATATTAATATAGAATGGTTAAATAAATATTATTATTATTTTGTTGTATAATCTCGGTACACTTAATGTTTACAGAGTAGCTGATTTTGGTAGAAAATCGAAGCCTCATTTTAGTGAATACACAATTTGTGATGCTAATCATTAGGAGCAATATGTCATCTAGCCCTCACGAATTAGAAAGATCTCTTCTGCAGAAAGCTGTTAGAAGAGGCAACGAAGAGTTGACCGAGAAAGTGGTTAAATATTTAACCAATGTCGGTGATACAATTTGGTTAAAGAATCGTTTCCCCATTATTGTGTTTGAGGAATGTTGGACTTATACCGGTAACCATTATAATGTTCTTGCAAGAACAGTGAAGAATAAGAATGCCGCAGGGTTAGGAGCGCTTGCTGTAAAGATGAATACGAGTGAGGACCTGGCCATTCGGACAGTTGCTCGAGGATTAGATAAATCCTGTTAAGTTCTGGGAGTGGGCGAGATCTAGTGATAGTAATAAACATATAATTGAAACAGCCTTTAGTGCAAGCAGGAAATCTATTTTCCCTGATGACAAAGCTATGATGTTTGCAGCTGCATATCTTGCAGTTAATTCCCTAGTTCCAGAAACCCAGAGTGATTGAGCCAAACAACGATCCTAATTTCCCATACTGGATTGCGATTGATAAACATACCGGACGAGGCAGAGAAATTTATATTGAAGCTTGTAAGGAAATTGAATTAGATGCCTATAAAGGGATGCAGTTGGGATTCTATCTTGAAGGTTCTGTTGTCAACCAATTACAGGATTCTCCTTATTGGGAGCAGCTAAAGTTATGGCAGTTAGGCTACAATTACGAACAAGCAACTGAAATATGGGATGAGTTGAGACCAAGAATTATCAACAAATCCAGATCTACTGTTGAGAGAATGATTGAACGAATTGAGGATAATCAAGTAAGTGATCCAAATCAGTTTGGGTTATTTAGTTGAAATAAACTACTGTAGAGGAAAGTCTATATTATCTTACCTCCCCGACTGCGAATGCACGACTTTGCAAATCGTAGTTAGTTAGTGGAGAGTGGAGGGGGGGTATTTTTCAATGTAATCAGGCATCCCCTCGCTCAACTGATCCTTTCCCAAGTATTTATCTTTTTAGTTAATTTGACGGGAACGTAAGTTTTTTAGGGTATTTACAATTCTTTTCAGCTTTTCACCGAGCTGAGAGTTTGCAAAGGAAATCATTGCACGATGTTTTTTATCAGTTAGCTTTACTCCGTGATCATTCCCTGCATATCTTAGTTTATCTATATTACGAATTGACTCATCGTAGTTTTCCAATAAAGTTTCTTTCGCTTTTTCTAACCCAAGCCTATTAGCTGAGTTAAAGTATCTGGTTGTGTATTTATAATCATATGGTATCATAGTTTAGAGTAAGGGGAATTGGAGTGAGATGCAAGAGTTAATTATAAAACCCCTGTCGATGCACACTAATTACAGTTTTAAGCTCTCTTAAATAAGACTATGTTATGCCTAATGCTTGTAAATAGTTAATCATTAAAGCATAAAATAAACAGTCAGAAGAGGTTTATAATGAGCTATACGATAAATTACCTGGAAGATAAAAATATAGTTAAAGTCAAGGTTCAATATCGGGTCAGCTATAAAGTTGCTCAAAAATACTCGATTGATGCAATAAGACTTGCACACGAATACGATTGCAATAATTTTTTAATAGATCACACTCAGACTGCACAGGAAGACGGTATCTATAAAATACACACGGATGGCGATGCATTACAAAGGTTTGGCTTTAATAGCAGTGATAAAATAGCTATTGTCATCTCAGCTGAGAAGAATGATCCAAATTTATTTGAAACCAAAGTTTCCAATATTAAGTGGAGCAATTTCAAGTATTTTGATAGTGAAGAAAAAGCAGTCCTATGGCTTAATGGGAAAGTATGATATAGCTCTATTTAGTTTTGATTCTATCTGTAGCCGCCAATCGAAATTGAGTATTAAATTCAGGAAAGCGAAGTAGGACCCGCCTGGTACCAACATAATAGATTTTTATTTTCAAGAATCGAATTGCAATTTTTTTTTGTTCCAATTTTTCCCAGCTTCACCTAAAAAAATCCTGCTTAAGTAGCAGGATTTTAATCTATGGAACATCTTTGTTAGTATAGATTTGAACATCAGTAAACTTTCCAAAGTTGTTTTCAATTCTGAACTTATTTTCTTTATCAGGCTTGCCCAATGGAACTGCAATTCTTCTTCCTGATTCAAGAGTGATCTCAGCATAATATGTTTCAACAGTCGAATCAACTTCATCAAGTTGAATGATTACATATCCATCTTCTTCTGTCCAGGTTGAGTATTGGAATGATGAACAACTGGCGAAGAAAACAATTAAAAGCATAATTACAAAACCCATTCTTCCTCTTTAATTATATCCGATTTTACTTCTTGCAATGAACAGAGTAACAGCCAATGATTTTGCATCCATAAGTCCTCCAAGTTCATTCTGGATTTTAACTGCATCTCTGCAGGATGATAACATCAACTCATAGAAATTATCATTGGTGTTTTTATTTATTTCAGGACTTTCAAGACTTTTCTTTTCAACTTTGACTAAGATGTTACGATCTTCATTCCTTTCTGCTCTGCAAGTTTTGTGATTTCAAATCTTTCACCTTTACGAAGTGATTTAATTTGTTCATTAACTTCAGCAGGTGCAAAGAATGAATATTCCTGTATCAGTTCCATTCTTAACTGCATAGAGATAATACTCTCCATATCTGACTTTGTCCAACCATCGGTTCATCAAACAACAACTCTAAGCTCATTGTTTTGTTCAGCTCCAGCTCCAGTTTCTTTCTTTCTGCCATCATTTACTCCATTTAATTTATAACTAAATTCTTCTTTACCTTCAATTACTTTTATTCCCGGAGGAACAGGTTTTGATTTGATGTATGCTTTGATCTTATTCATATCAGGTTTATAACTTTCAGGAACAACAGTAAGCATCTCAGGTTTTGCTTTCTTTAAGAACAGATCAAGATCTTCTATCTCAACTTTATCCGGTTTCTTGTGCATCTTAAGTGTTCCGTTAGGAAGAGCAATTGTCTTTTCTTTCTTCTCTAGAATAAATGATTCAAGCTTTAACTCTAAGCCATCTTATCTTTTCCTGTAACTGTGCATTCTTATGAAGAACAAAACTGTTAATCATAGAACATTCTTTCTCACTTTGTGAGAAGTTGTATTCAATCTGTTTAGTAAGCTGTTTTATCTGAAGTAAGAGCAGATCAAAGTAAGCCTCAGTCTGCTCCTCTTCTTTTATTTCAGCCTCCTGTAATAGTTCATCAAGAAAATTCATTTATCATTCTCCCAGACATATTATTCTGATTATTGCTTCAGCCACAATAAATACCAATCCTATCCATCCTTTCATTTCTTACCTCGCCAAAGATTTCTTTCAATATCTTTCCAATTAGATCAGCTATTGATTCAAATAGATCTTTTTCTTTCTTCTCCATTCTTCTTTTTCCTTCTTTTCTAAGTATTCTATTACAGCTTCATTTACTAGTCGTGTCATTGGTCTTTTTTCTTTTTGCTTTAGCTGATACAATCTTCTTACAAGATCACCTTTTATTTGCGGGCTATATGACATACAGATCCTCCTCGTTTATCCCCATTCCACACACTTCACATTTATTAAATAGTTTTCCATCATAGTAAGTTGTTTGAGAAAAACACCAGGGACATTCAATTATCATTTCATCCGATGTGACTGGATAATTATATCTTCTGTCAAACCATTTACTTTTTGATGGATAGTATTTCTGATAGACTCTCAACTCCTTCACTGTTTATAAATAATGCATAGTTGTTTTGCATCTCGTAGAAATGAAAATCTTTTTCTCCCAGGTTAAATCCACGAACAGTTGTTTTTTCAATTGATAAAGCTTCCTGCATTATTTCTCGTTCACTACAGAAGTAGAAGATATCATCCTTTGAATCGTAGTAGAGATCAATTGGATTATCTTTCTTAATCAGGACTAATCTTTCAGGTTGATATTTATCAAGTACAGCAACAGCAAAAGATCCTTCTACTTTATCAAACAGTCTTTTGATTTTATCTCCTTTCATTTTCATTGATAGAAGATGAAGAATTGATTCACTATCTACTTCTGCATCTCGTTGTTTCTTACCAAAGATTTCTTTGTCGTTATAGATTATTCCGTTATGAACAATTGCAATTCCATTCTTTGAAAACAGCGGATGATTGTTTGCATTGTTCTTTTCTGATCCTTGTGTTTTCATTCTTGTATGCAGGATCATTGATGATGGAAGAACAAGTTCTTTCCAATCCTTTGTCTTTACAAACTCAGATGATTTTATTGCAGCTTTGTTAACTACAAGATTGTTATCCTTTATAAAAGCAAATCCCGAAGCATCACGCCCTCGGATTCTAAAAGACTGAAAACATATTTGTTATTTTATCTTTATCGGGCATAGTATTCCCAAAGGAATAATAACCCATTATTCCACACATATATATTTTACTCCTTGTTAAGTTAGTTAGTTAGGCGGGAACTAGTTCTTTAACTGTGGTGATCTGTTTAATCAGTTCAATTATTTCTTTCTGATTATTCTTTCGAAGTGTTAATGATATTCCAAGTCTGTTACATCCGGGACTGGATACAACAATTGCTTTAATATCATTAAGCTGAACGAAGCTTTGAACTTTATCAAACAGATCAGCACTTACTGATAGTTGATATTCATCTCTGTCTGTAAGACCAAATACATAAATTGGATTATCAACTAATCCAACTTTGTCTTTGATTGTTCTAAGAAGAATATCTTTATCATTTATGAACAGAGGTCTTCTTGTTTCAATCTTTCCCTGCAGCCAGCTTCTTGATAGTTTTACAACAAGTTCTCTATCTGAATCAGTTACATCAGGATTATCTGGAGCATCGTCATCATAATTATCTTCGTAGCAATCATTACAGTATGGATCACCTTCATCATTGTAGTGAGCAGATTCACGGTAGATAACTCCATCACATCTGCAGCAGTAGTTGAACATATTATCAAAGCAGTCTTCACAATAAGGTTCTTCAAAAGCCCATCGAACCTGATTATCATTAAGTTCATCTTCACAGTTATGACAGTGCATATTATGCAGCCCTCCTTAATCCCCAGTTAGGAAGTATATCCTGATTCCAGTTTAATCTTTTGCCAAGAAGTGTATCAAGTTCTTTAAGTCCTTCTCTGCAATCTTCCGGAATTGTATGAAGTGAATGTTTAAGTGATTTAAGAAATGTGCAGGAATGCTGTCTGTTCTTAAGTTCATTGAAATCAACTTTGTCTTCAAGAACTCCAACAACAGTAAGCTTTGATAAAGTAAAATGAACAAGTGTAACAGAAGGTGATAAGAAGAAATGATCCAGGTGTACGATATTCAAAACCATAAGCTCTTTCTTCTGTAAGCACCTTTCTTACCATAACCACTTCGTTCTCTTTTTTGTCTCTGCATTTTATCATCAATGCAGTTACTTAGAGAACCAAGAACAATATCGAGTCCATCTATAATTTCTGGAATTGGATCAATTGAAAAATGTGTGTGACCCCCTATTGAATAATCATTAACATAGTGACCTGAAATAAACTCAAGATCAGGTGCTTTGTCGTGACCGTAATCTAATATCTGATAAATCTTTGATGTTAGATCAACAGGGGATTCAGAAAAACCTGGACGTATTTCTGCTGTGGATTCACATCCATCAAGACCAAATGAAGAATTAGATTTGAAAAAATTATGAGCGGGAACAAACTGACCGTTTCTGTGGCAGATCAACTCAGGATCTGCACCAATAGTGAAAGACATAGTAACACTCCTAATTAGTTGTTAGTATACTATTCTTATTCCAAAAAGTAGGATAAAACTTAATAGAAAGCAGATTACAAAAAGTAAAAATCAATTTAAGGGCATTTAAAGGTTATGCCGCGACATATTTGGAGATCATAGAGAATGGAAGTAACTAAAAAAAATAATTTTGGCTGGGTGTTTTTAATAGTTTTTCATAGCTAAATAATTAAACTGCTTCAACTTGGTTAATACTTCACTCAAATTTAACTTTGATATTCACAATAGCTTAACTGGTTTCAATTCTACTTGGCGGCCCAAGGTAGTAAATATTAAATCATAGAAAGAATCATTTGTGTTTTACTGATTTCAGATATTGAATTTTCAAGATTTTTCTTATCAACGATAACCTCAAATAACTTTAAAGGTCTAATTCCCAACAACCTTACTGCCGGCAGGCTGGCATTCATTAACAGGGGACAAGTAAATTATCTTATAACTTAGTTTTATCTACATTGTTCATTTTTAATTATCGGATTGCTGATTGAGTACGGTTAAGAAATCGATCGAGTTTCTTTAGTTGCCTCCAGTTAAATATTCTGTTAGATAAAGAATTTATTTTTACATTTTGATTCAGATTGCTGATGCAGTATTAACAGCATTTATTTTTTAAGATGTTACTAAAAAATAATTTATAAATAATAAAAATTTGGCCTATCAATAATCAACTATAATTAATCGATACACGGAATCTTCAAGCGACACTCAAGCGGCTTTAAAGCGGCTTCAACCGAAATTAGAGCGCAAGATAACCGAAAGATGACCGAGAACTAACCGAGAGACAGCGGAAATTATTAAAAAATTTAGTAATTGATAATTTGACGGGTGAATTGGTATTAATAAAAAAATTCTTTAAGAATTTCCGAATAAGGTTCCTTTTTATTTATATATGAATAATATTGCTAGACGTTATATATTGAATTAAATAAGTGTTATTCTAAACCGACACGCTATTGATATCATTAAACAAGCGGGACAAGATAAATAACCAATCATAAAGTTTTTATTTACTTTGATAGAGCACTATTGCAGCACCATAAGAATCAATAATTCTTTATTTTTAGAAAAGGCAAAGTTTTAAGTAGAAAATGAGACATAGGTACGCTGTCAATAATTGAAAATTAAGTTAAAATCAAAACGGTATATTTATTGTTAAGAATCATTGATTTTTACAATTATTTTAAAGTATGATGAGATTAACATTATTTCTTACATATACAATATTGATAAGTCATATCCTTTTTGAATTTTAAAAACGGCTTTTCAATTGATAAGGATCAAAAAAATAGTACGGTAAATGGAATAGCGGGGGATAGTTCAAATCTTCAGTCGCCCCCCGGATTAAATAAGAAAAAGTTAAAATGAAAAACTTTGCACTAACTGGTGTTATTGGATTTATAGCCCCACGAAATTTGCAAGCTAATATAGATACAGTAAATATTTAGAGCAGGGGTAGAATGATTAAAATAGATTCTAAAAATATTTCATACAACAACAGGAATTTAAGTGATGAGTATGAACATAATAAAAGAAACTGGTTTGCACTTTACACTCGTTCTCGTTGTGAATTTAAATCAAATGAATTATTAAATTCGCAAAATATTATCACTTATCTACCTACAAGGAAAACTATAAAAAAATGGAGCGATAGAAAAAAAGAAATCGAGTTGCCGTTATTTAACGGTTATATTTTTATTAATGCTACCGAAAAGGAAAGATTACTGGCACTACAGCAGAAACATATTGTTCGGTGTCTCTCAGATGCTGGAAGACCGGCAGTAGTTCCAGATTGGGAATTAGAAAATATAGTAAAAATGATTTCGATTAGTGATAATATTGATGTGGTGGAGGGTTTAGCAATAGGAAAAGAATTAGAAATTAAATCTGGGGCATTTAAAGGAATTAAAGGTATTCTGCTAAATATTGAAAATAAAAAGAAACTTGCAATATCTATCAAGCTCTTAAATAGAACCGTAGTTGCACATTATTCGGTAAAAGAGTTTAGCTGATAATATTTAAATACCTATAAAACATATAGTTGTTAATTATGTAAATATAGAAACATAAAGTTGTCCATTATAAATAAGTTTCGTTGAACGTTAATCAGATATTCGATAATTAATTAAACATTGAATAGAACTTCTGAGTAAGTGACAGAAGTAGTATATAGGGTCCCAATTTGTAAAAGTTACCTGTGAGTCACCAGGCGAAGCTGTGTCTTATTGTCCGGTAAATATTAAAATCACATATGCGTAGTGTTAAACAGTTTTTTTATAGTAAATCTTTTTATAGTTATATTTAATAGTAAAATTAAAATATAGAAGAATCATATTATGGGTATAAAATTTTTCTTGTCGCTTTTCTTAGTGATAAGCTTTCACTCACTTCTTTTTTCCCAGGATGATATCATGATTGGCAGCGAATCCAGAAATGCAAATTCACGATATAACGGCGGTGTATACGATTATTCTGATCCTTCCGAAATAAATATTAAAGTTGCTGTGTGGGGATATGTAAGGTTTCCCGGATACTATGTTATACCCGATAATTGCAGTATAATTGATTTAATATCAAGAGCCGGCGGGCCGACAGAAGATGCAAACCTTGATGATATAAGAGTGACAAAGATTAAAACCGGAACTAAATCAGTTATGTATAAATATAATTATAATGAGATGTTGTGGGAAGATGATCTTAAGTCAGATATTGAATATGTACCAATTGAAGCCGGAGATGTTATTTCAGTACCGGGGGAGCCGCGATATTTCGGCAGGGAAAATTTTCAGTTCTTTTTTTCTATTTTTACATCACTGGCTACTCTTGCAATTTTGATTTATAGTGTTACGAATTGATGTTATAATATAATTGGTATGAGATGTCATTTCGAATGAATAAGAGAAATCTGATTTTAATCTATTAAACGTTTGTATCTTGATACGTCGGCAAGAATGACGATCAGTCTTTATTGTTGTCATTGTTCACGGGAATTGAACCGGAATCTATATTGTCATTTCGAGTTAGTTCTTTAAACGACATCAAATATTTTGCGTTAAAAGAATAAACGAACGAAACGTAAAATGATAAATGTTGTTTGAATGATCCCGACAAGTCGGGAGAATGAGTTCATTTATCATAGTGAAGTAAGTGCAATTCTTAGCAAAAGATTTGCAGACTTGATTCTTTGTTACTTTCTTATCAAGAAGAAAGTAAGTAGTAAAATTTATTGGTACTCTTGATTCGGCGCCTGTCCCGATGCATATCGGGATTACTTTCTTATCAAGAAGAAAGTAAGTAGTTAAAATTATTTGCAAACTTGTTGCGAGATATCAAGTCGAAGAACCCGCTTGAGGGGACAAGAGGAATCATAGAGGATGAGTTTATAAAATTTAAAAACGGAAAATTGTAATGGACGACCAGAATTTTAATCTAGAAAAATATGTAATGGCAGGTACTACATCACTAAAGGATTATGTATTACTTGTACGGACTAACCTTCGTTCTTTTATTATAATTTCACTTCTCATTATTCACTGCCTTTGCCGCATATGCTATTGCTGCAAAAAGTATTTATAAATCAACAGTTACTCTAAAAATTACAAAACAGAAACAGAGTTTACTTGAATCTGCAGCCATGCCTGAACTTGGCGGGTTGAATAACGACAGATTTATTTCAAATGAAATCGAGATAATTAATAATTACGATACACGTGAAAAGTATGCACTTGCTTTGATAGACAGTTTTAATAAGGCAAAGGATAAAAATGTTTTTAAGATTTTAAAATCCGAAGAAGACAAAGAATTGGAAGCTCATAAAAGCTTAACGGACATAACCGGACTGCTGAATAATGCCGTGTCTGCCGAACAGTTAAGCGGACTGGACTTAGTTGAGATTTCGGCATCATCTCCTTCGCCATACGAAGCTGCATTAATCGCAAACACATGCGCGGAACAATATATTAAACTTAATCTTGAAGGAAACAGAAACCAGCTTTCAACTATTAGAAAATTCCTTGAAGAGCAAAGCGATGAAAAATTAAAGGATTTAAATAACGCGGATGATACTCTGCAGAAATTTCTGGAAAAGGGCGGAATAGTTGCACTTGACGCACAGTCCACAGTCCTTATCAATCAGGTTGCTCAGTTAGACGCACAAAGAGATGCCGCAAAAATTGAACTTATGTCTTCAAACGAAGTTTTAAGTCAATATAAGAACGAATTGAATAAACAGAATCCCCAGATTGTTGATTATTTAGAAGGTCAGACTTCACAGGCATATATAGATGTTCTGCAGAAGCAGATTGCCGAGCTGCAGGTGAACAGGGATCTTGCCGTTGCAAACAAAAATCCAAATGCTGATTTAACAGCTAAATTAAATCAAAATGATAAAAAAATTGCTGAGCTAAAAGATAAACTAAGTTCTTTAATAAATGATATAAAGGCAGGAGCGTTTGCCAGCAGTCCCGAACAGGTAAAAGCCCTTACACAAAAACTTATTGAAGAAGAGATTAATAATAATTCCCTTGCAATAAAATTAAAGGAACTGCAGTCGATAATCGGGAAGTATGAAAAAGATTTTAACCAGCTTCCTAAAACATCAATAGAACTTGCGCAATTTCAAAGAAAAAAAGAATCCAGCCAGCAGCTATTTATGCTTATTGACCGGAAATATCAGGAAGCAATGATTAATGAGCTTTCTCAGCCGGGCAATGCGGTTGTTATCGGCATAGGCAGAGTGCCCGGTACCCCGGCAAAGCCGAACAGAATTTTAATTATCATTATTGGTTTAATGCTGGGACCAGTATTTGCTTTCGGGTATATATTGGTAAAGGACTACTTTGACGATACAATTAAAACACCGCGTGATATAGAAGACAATAATGTAAGTTTTCTTTCCTGGGTGCCCAGTCTTAACAATAGTGAAACAAAGCACGATAACCAGGAACTGCTTGTGCTGTATGAACCGGATTCTCCCATAAGTGAATCATTCCGCGCAATTGTAGCACGAATTGAATATTCCAGATCTGATATCAGAGTTACCTAAAGTAATACTTGTAACCTCGCCTGCAGAACAGGAAGGAAAGTCTTTTGTATCTGTTAATTTAGCCGGAAGTTTTGCTCACTCGGACAAGCGAACTTTATTAATTGACTGTGATTTAAGACGTCCTAAAATACACACTGTTATGGGAGTTGATAAAAAGCCGGGTCTTGTAGATCATTTATTTAAGAAAGTAAAATTAGAAGAGATAATCAGAAAAACTAAAGTTAATAATTTAAATTATATAACCTCCGGTACTATACCGCCGGATGCAACAAAAGTGTTAAAATCTGAAATGATGAAAAATTTTCTGCAGGAAATGCGGGAATTCTTTGATGTAATCATTATTGATTCACCGCCTATTGTTGCTGTTATTGATGCGGAAATAATTGGAAAGATTGCTGACGGAACTATACTTGTAGTAGCTGCTGACAAAACAGAACACAGATTAATGAT
>CAVPND010000015.1:0-99719 GCA_963706055.1 uncultured Ignavibacteriales bacterium
AATAAAAACGAAAAAAATATCTCAGCTAGTAGTTTGCCATCTTCCTTTAAGAATAATCTTTCAATTCAAGCTGAAGATACATCGACTACCATAAAAAACGATAATACATCCCAACTTGTTAAACTTTTAGAAAAACATCGTTGGAATAAAACTAAAGTTGCAGAAGAATTGGGAATTGGAAGAACAACTTTGTGGCGAATGCTTAAAAATCTGCCAATTTCAGAAAAAGGAAGATTAAAGTCACATTTCTATCACCAAATTGAATATAATTATTACCTATTTAAAACCTGTAATAATTACCACTACTAAAACAGATTTCTGCTAATATTTACTAATACCTAAACTTTTTACAACAAATGTACGATAATTCTAGTGGCACTAAGCTTGTAAATTTTTCATAAAATTTAAAATGAAAGGAATTACTCAAATGGGCTTTACAGAAATTGGCGTACTATTGTTTTTAGTTTTGCTACTCGCATTTGGATTTGTCAATTCAAGAAAAGTATCACAGGAATTAAAAAAATTAGGCGCAGATAAATAATTATCTGCTCTGATATTTTAAACTCTATTTATTATTTCCGTAGAGTTTTCTTTCCCAATTATAACAGTATCCGCAATATTGTTGAACAACCCAACTTCAACAACACACGGTATTTGCTTAATTGTATTTTCTAATTTTAAAAAGATTTCAATCTTATTCAAGTGAAGGTCTATAATTATATTCCAGAGTCAGTAATAAATTGTTTATTTTCATTTACTCTTACTTTTGGTGTGTAACCAAGTTTTTCAAATTTATTTAACAATAGATTAGACCCAAATGTTATAACCTCAACTGGTAAGGAAATTTCCCCAACTTATTTACAAACTTTTTAGAGTCAACAATCCAGATAACTTTGCTTGATGCAGCAGCAACAATTTTTTCAAAAAGTAATGCTCCGCCGCCGCCTTTTATTCCATTTAAATTTTTATCAACTTCATCTGCACCGTCAATTGTCAGATCAATTTTATCAACTTCATTTAAATCAATAATATTAATTCCTAAGCCGCTAGCTAAAACATTAGTTTGATTTGAAGTTGAAACACATTTGATATTTAATCCATTTTTAACAAGTTCAGCAAGTTTATTTACTAAAAAGAAAACAGTTGATCCAGTTCCAAGGCCAATTATCATTCCATTATTAATAAATTCGGTTGATTTTTCAGCTGCAAGTCGTTTTTCGTTCATAGTAATACTACTAATTTTGTGAAATATTCAGTTAACAAATGTTAATTTAGTAATAGAAAAAATTTTATTGTTGTATCCAAAAATAATAAGAACTCTGTTTGTAAACCTATAACTTAAATAAGAAAATTAAAGGAGTGCAATTATGCATCATTACGATCCTAGCAGCGAAATTCAAAATTATTTAGTTTTTGGTGAATATGGTGATGTTAATCCCTCAATTACTGATTCATCAACTTTTACATTTTTAGACCCAAAAAAGAATGGAAGAAATTTTTTGAACACGAAATTGAGGGATGTTTTTTATACTCTCGCCATTGGAATCCGACAAATAAAGAGCTTTCAAATGCACTTGCAAGAATGGAAGATACTGAATCTGCGCAAGTTGTTGCTTCAGGTATGGCAGCTATAAGTTTCTCTACAGTATTACAAATATGTAATACAGGCGATGAAATAATTTCAAGTCATACTATTTATGGCGGTACTTATGCATTGTTTAAAAACTATTTACCAAAGCTTGGAATAGTAGTAAAATTTGTAAATACAAATGATCTTAAAGAAGTAGATAAAGCATTCACTAAAAAAACAAAAATTCTTTATTGTGAAAGCATAAGTAATCCATTACTTGATATAGCAAACATTCCTGAACTTAGTAAAATAGCAAAAAAACATAATGTTAAGTTGGTTGTTGATAACACTTTCAGTCCAATGATTTTAACACCAAGTCAGCTCGGAGCAGATATTGTAGTTCACAGCATGACAAAATTCATAAACGGAACTAGTGATTGCGTTGCGGGTTGTATTTGTGCAAGTAAAGAATTTATTGATTCTTTAAGATATGTTACAAGTGGAACAACAATGCTTTTAGGTCCTGTCCTTGATAGTTTTAGGGCTGCAAGTATTTTAAAAAACATTCATTCTTTACACATAAGAATTAAACAGCACAGTCACAATGCCCAGTATTTGGCAGAAAATTTAGAAAAACTAAATATCAAAACTTATTACCCAGGATTAAAATCCCACAAACAAAACGAACTTTTAATCAAATTAAAAAATCATGGCTTTGGTTTTGGGGGAATGATGGTATTAGACCTGGACACATTAGATAACGCACAAAAACTAATGGTAGAAATGCAAAATAATAAAGTCGGATACCTTGCTGTAAGTTTAGGTTATTTTAAAACTTTATTCAGTTCACCAGGACACAGCACTTCATCTGAAATTCCGGAAGAAGAACAAAAAGAAATTGGTATAAGTCAAGGCTTGGTAAGAATATCTGTTGGTTTGGATAATGATATAAAGAAAACTTATGAAAAAATAGAAAAATGTTTAATTGAAACTGGTCTATGTAAAAAATAGTTATAAATTGTAAAACAACAAGCCCAATTAATTAGATCATTTGGGCTTTATCTTTCTTTTCTAAAAAAAACAATTAGCTATTAATCTACGTTTTCAAGCTCATGAGTTTGTGTATTATGCTCAACACTAAACAAAAATTTTGCTTTGGGATTTTTTTCTTGTGCGCTTATTACTGAGTAGGATGATTCAGCAAGGTACACCAATTTATTATGCTTGTCTAAAAATAAATTGTGCGAACGAATTCTTGTTAACTCACTTATGTCTTCTTCTTTATCATAAATAACCCAGCAGGCTTTGTAAAAATTTAAAGGTCGGAATCTGCATTGAGCACCGTATTCATTCAGCAATCTGTACTCAAGCACATCAAACTGAAGATCGCCAACAGTTCCAACAACTTTTCTGCTTCCGTTATTCTGGATAAATACTTGCGCAAGCCCTTCATCGGTAAGCTGCAAAATACCTTTGTTTAGCTGCTTGGATTTAAATGGGTCTTCAAGATGTAGCTCTTTAAATATTTCCGGTGAAAAAGTTGGAATACCTTTGTACATAAAATTTTCACCTTCGGTAATTGTATCACCAATTTTAAAATTTCCTACATCATAAAGACCAATTACATCACCCGGAAAAGCTTCATCAATTGTTGTTTTATCCTGCGCCATAAAAGAGGCAGGATTTGGAAATTTTATATCACGATTTAATCTAACGTGATGATAAAATTTATTTCTCTCAAATTTTCCGGAACAAACTCTTAAGAATGCAATTCTATTTCTGTGTTTGGGATCCAGGTTTGCGTGAATTTTAAAAATGAATCCGGAAAAATCATTACTCTCAGGTTTAATTATTCCCATAGTTGTCTCTCTGGGAAGAGGCTGTGGAGCAATTTTAACAAAACTGTCCAAAAGTTCTTTTACGCCAAAATTATTAACTGCGCTGCCAAAAAATACAGGAGCGGTAGTTCCATTCAAATAATCTTCATTTGTAAAAGTTTCGTAGGCCCCATGAATTAATTCAATATCATCTTTAAGTTTTAAAGCATCATCACCAAAATATTCTTTTAGTTTTGGGTCATCAACTCCATTAAATTTTTCAATCTCATCTTCAATTCTTTGTTTGTTTGCTTTAAAAAATGAAAAAGAATTTTTATAAAGATTATATACCCCTCTAAAGCTAACGCCAATACCCATTGGATAAGTTAGACGGTCTTACTTTAATATTAAGTTTAGCTTCAATCTCATCAAGCAGCTCAATTGGATTTCTGCCTTCACGATCAAGTTTATTGATAAAAACAATTACCGGAGTGTTGCGCATTCTGCAGACGCTCATAAGTTTTTCTGTCTGCTCTTCCACACCTTTAACACAATCGATTACAAGGATAACGCTATCAACCGCAGTTAAAGTACGGTAAGTATCTTCCGCAAAATCTTTATGTCCGGGGGTATCAAGTAAATTGATATTCATTCCCCCATACTTAAAACTTAAAACAGAGGTTGAAACTGAAATTCCTCTTTGCTTTTCAATTTCCTGAAAATCAGATGTTGCAGATTTTCTAATCTTGTTCGATTTTACAGCACCGGCAATCTGGATTGCGCCGCTGAATAACAGTAATTTTTCTGTAAGGGTGGTTTTACCTGCATCAGGGTGACTGATAATTGCAAATGTTTTTCGATTCTTTATTTCTTTAATGATACTCATTATAAATATTTCTTTTGATTTCTAATTTTTTGGAAAATAATATGATCGGCTTAGCCAAAAGCCCTAGAGAAGATTGAAATACTAGCTAATAGTTTTTATTCTTAAACATAATGTTACAAATATAAGCATAAACCGAATAAATATATTCTGAGAATTTTGTTAATTAGTCAATTTAGAAAGTTGTATATATAAGATAAACTCCACCTAATATTACTAGCACACCGCAAGTTCGCTTAATCCATAATATTGCTTTTGATTCCTCTGACCAGTTTAAGTATTGCTGAACTTTTTTTGATAAAGTACCAGCACCTACTATTACGGCACAATGCCCAATCCCAAATGCTAAAAGCAGAAGTGCCGCAGATGCAAAACTTGTTTGGACGGTTTGAAAAACAATACCAAGCACAGGAGCTACATAAGCAAATGTACACGGTCCAAGTGCAATTCCAAAAAGAAGTCCTAAAATCAATGCCGCAAATAACCCTTTAGCTTTTGTTTGTCTCAATCCTGCATTGTTCCAATCAAACTTAATTATATCTAAAAGATAAAGACCGACTAAAAAAAAAATTCCTGCAACAAAATAATTTCCGATTGCACCAACATCCCCCATCAATCTTCCGAGCGATGCGGTTATAATTCCAATACCTGCTATTGTAATTAGAATTCCGATGGAGAATATTAATGAAATATAAAAAGTTCTACTCAATGAAATCTTTCCCTTGCGAACTAATGAACCCAACAACAAGAGGAATACTTGACAAGTGGCAAGGAGAAAGTAGAATAGACAAAACTCCCCATCCAAAGGAAGCAAGTAAAGCTATCCAATAGTTCTTCGTAAAGTGCAGTGCTTAATACTGTAAAGATTTCTTCAATCATTTATTTATCAGAATTTATTTATTATTAAATTTTTGTTTATTGATTCCTGCTTTCGCAGGAATGACAAATCAATTTATAATTTTCAATCCTTTGCCCTTTAAAATCTTATCTATCTCAGCCTCAGGATAAAATCCTTCGTGGCGATGGAATTCTTTTCCATTTGCATCAAGAAATACTTGAGTGGGAATTAATTTTATTCCATACTGCTTTGCATATTTTTTCTGATCATCTTTCCATACATCATAAAAGATAACCTTAACCTGATCACCATATTTTTCCTCAATCGCTTTCATCACTGGCTGCATTTGTTTACACGGTATGCAATTAACAGATCCTAATTCTACGAATGTTACCTTATACTTAACATTATCATTCTGTGCTGAAATATTTATTGAAAGAAGTATTATAACCAAGAGTACAAAATACTTTTCCATTCTAATTTCCCTTTAACCAATTGATTATTTGATCGTCTTTAGGAATGACGCCAAAACTTTTTACTTTTTCATTTATTATAAGTCCAGGGGTCATCATTATTCCATATCGAACCATTTCCTGAATGTCAGTAACTTTTTCTACCGTTGCATCAATCTGATTTGTTGCAACTAAATCTCTGACTTTTGCTTCTAAAGTCTGACATTTCTTACAACCTGTACCAAGTACTTTTACTGAAACCATTTTCGTTCTCCTTTAATTTTTTTTGCTTCAGTCACTCGTTTCATCGCAATGACTTTATCATCTTATTCTTCCCAGAAATACATTTTTGCTTCAACTGATTGCGGGAACTTTTGTTGAATATCTTTTAATGTTATTTTCAGCTGAGAGTTATCTTTTATCTTGATGTAGCGTGCTGTTTCTCTGGCAACTAAAAGCTTTGGGTAAAAAGATGTATCAGCTAATTCATCAAGATCTTTTTCAATGATTTTGATGATATCATCATATCTTCCGCGGGGCATAATTGTTTCTGCAATTCCAAGCCGCAGCATTGCTCTAAACTCATTTGCCGGCAGATAACCATTAAAATGATAAAAAGAATTCCCGTTTTGATCAAGAAAATAAATTGCAGGCGTCCAGTATGCACCAAGTGATTTTCTTACCTCTCTTTCTTTAATTAAATCAAGTTTTAGTGGGACAAACCATTCATTCATTTCATCAATTAATTTTTGATCCTTATATGTTGTTGCTTCAAGTTTTTTACAGCCGCCGCAGTTCTCCATTTCAAATTGAAGAAGAATCAGTTTTTTTGTTTTAGCTGATTCTTCTTTTGCTTGATCAAGATTAGATATCCAGTTCATATATTACTCCAAATTATTTTTATTAGGTTTGATCTGAAAGTAGTCAGATAATAAAGCTATCATTTTTTCATCATATTCAATTTTACTTAAAACATTACCTGATTTATCCAAGTACAATTACTGCTGGTGCAAATAATGTTTCGTATTTAATCTGCAATTCATTGTGTTCATAAGAATCCACTATCCAGTAATTCAAATCTAGTTCTTTTGCCAGATTTAATATTTCAACAGTTTGCTTTCTGCACATATCTAGGGTGCATTGGCAGGACATTGAAGAACTGAAAAACAAGATTTTGTTTTTATTTGATGAAAAGAATTTTTCATCAGTATAATTATAAAAAATATTTGAGAAGTGAAGATACCATTGATTAAAAAGTACTATTGCAGAATCTGATGAGATATTTTTTATTGAAGATTCGTATTCATTGAAATGTTTTTTTAAGCTGTCTAATTCCTTCGTAGTCGTTTGATAAGTATTCTCTAACTCGTTTACTTCAATATCTGAATAGAGAGCAGTTTTAAGCTTTTCAAACTCTAGGTCAGATTTAGAGTTGTCATCAGCAAGCGAAAGAAAATAATTTACCGCTTCATTTTCAATCACTTCATAAAACTGAGCAAACAAGTTTGTTGAACTTACAAAGAGAACTAAAACGAACCACTGAAATTTTAACATCATACATTTCCCCTTAGAAATAATATAAAGTTTATTTAATAATTAAGGACAAAGATCAGGAGACTTAACGGTTCCCTCTTCAACTTTTCCGAAATATCTTTTCTGTAACCACAAAGACACATTAACAAGTGCAATTAAAACAGGTACTTCAACTAAGGGCCCTATAACAGCTGCAAATGCTTCTCCGCTATTTATTCCGAATACTGCTATCGCAACAGCAATAGCTAAGTTCAAAATTATTGCTTGCAGCAGTAAATGATAGTGTTGCAGTTTTGCTGTAATCCGCACCAACTTTTTTACCCATATAAAATGAAACAAAAAACATTATTACAAAATAGATTACAAGCGGTATTGCAATTCTCACAACATCCAACGGAAGATTAACGATGTATTCGCCTTTTAGTGAAAACATTACAACAATTGTAAATAACAATGCGATTAAAGTGATAGGAGAAATCTTTGGAATAAACTTTTGTTCATACCATTGTTTCGATTTTAATTTTAGTGCTGCAAATCGTGTAATCATTCCAGCTAAAAATGGAATTCCAAGGTAGATAAAAACACTTTCAGCAATTTGCCCGATAGTTATTTCAACAGCAAAAGTTTTTAATCCGAACCACGATGGTAGAACGGTTAAAAACACATAAGCATAAATTGAGAAGAACAAAACCTGAAAGATTGAATTGAATGCAACTAATCCTGCCGCATATTCGGTATCACCTTTTGCAAGTTCATTCCATACAATTACCATGGCAATACAACGAGCAAGACCAATCATTATTAGTCCTGCCATATATTCCGGATAATCCTGTAAAAAGATTACTGCAAGAACAAACATTAATATCGGTCCAATAATCCAGTTTTGAACAAGCGAAAGTGAAAGTACTTTTACATTTCTAAATACGTCCGGCAATTCTTCATACTTAACTTTTGCAAGCGGTGGATACATCATTAAAATCAGACCAATTGCAATAGGAATATTTGTTGTTCCTGATTGAAATGAATTCCAGAAATCAACTACCGGTGGAAATAGATATCCAGAAAACACTCCAATAAACATTGCTAGAAAAATCCACAGCGTTAAATATCGATCCAAGAATGAAAGTTTTTTTGTAATTGTACTCATAACAATTTTTAGTCTAAAATTTTTTATTCTTCTGTTTTATTGATTCCACTTCTCGCAGTAATGACATTAGCCTTTTAACTCATTTAGATAAAATTCATAAAATTCTTTTTTGATTTCATCTCTTACTCTGCGATAAACTGGCATAACCTCTTCTTCTGTGCCCACTGCATCTGCAGGATCATCAAATCCAATGTGCAGACGATGTTTTACATTTCCCATAAAGACAGGACAGGTTTCTTTTGCATTATCACAGACTGTAATTACAAAATCAAAAGATTGTGAAAGATATTTATCAACGTTTTCGGCAATACCGATACTAATATCAATTCCAATCTCCTGCATTGCCTTAATGGCAAAAGGATTTACTTTTTCTGCTGGATTTGTTCCTGCTGAATAAACCTCGAGATCCATATCAAACGATTTGAGGAATCCTTCCGCCATCTGGCTTCGGCAGGAATTACCTGTGCAAAGTATTAATATTTTTTTCTTCATTTATTTTCCTTTTAAATTTTCAAAATAGACTTCCGTAAATCAAACCACTCAATGTTGCCATTACAATTACTAACGAAACAAACACAATAGTTTTTTGTGTTCCCATAACGCTTCTTATCACAAGCATATTAGGCAACGAAAGCGCCGGGCCTGCAAGTAATAACGCGAGTGCCGGGCCTTTACCCATTCCGCTTGAAATTAGTCCTTGCACAATGGGTATTTCTGTTAGTGTAGCAAAGTACATAAAAGCACCTGTAATTGATGCAAAGAAGTTAGAGAACAAAGAGTTTCCGCCAACCAACGATGCTATCCATTCATTTGGAATTATACCGTTAGGATTACTTTGTGATCCGAGTAAAAATCCTGCAACTAAAACCCCTACAGCAAGCAGCGGCATAATTTGTTTTGCAAATCCCCAACTTTCACCGAGCCATTGGTTAGGTTCATCTTCTGAAAAACTTAAAGCAATTGTTGTTGCTGCAACTGCAACTATAAATGGAATGAGTGGGTTATCGTAGAAAGCTATTCCTGCAATGATTACAGCTACTGTTCCGAGTACAACAAATAATTTTTTAACTTTAATTATGTATATCATTGATAAAGCAAATGCTAATCCAAACAAAGCTGTTATAAACCATTTATTTGCAAACATGTGATACCAGAATCCTTCAGTTGTATCAGGTTTGCCCCAATTAACAAAAACTAAAATCGCAACAAGAATAAAAAAATGTGCTGCGGTCTGCCACATTGGTCTATCTTCTGGAATATCGGGCATTGCAAGTTGTGCATCAGCTTTTTCTTTTTCTTCTTTACGATAAATGAAAGACATTATCAAACCGATTATAACACTAAAAGAAACTGCTCCAATGATTCGTGCAATACCAAGTTCAAATCCAAGTATTCTTGCGGTTAAAATAATTGCAAGAATGTTGATTGCCGGACCTGAATAAAGAAATGCAACTGCCGGTCCTAATCCAGCACCTCGTTTATGAATACTTGAAAACAATGGTAATACTGTGCAAGAACAAACCGCTAAAATTGTTCCTGATCCTGCGGCAACTAAATAGGCCAACCATCTTTTCGCCTTAGCACCAAAGTATTTTACAACTGAAGCTTGGCTTACGAAAACCGCTATCGTTCCTGCGATAAAAAATGCTGGAATAAGACAAAGCAAAACGTGTTCTTGTGCGTACCATTTAGCCAGTACGAATGCTTCATTTAGAGCTGATTTGAAATTTGGATTCTCTATCGGCATAAAGTATGCAAATAGAAAAAAAGCCAATATCCATAAAAAACTTTTGTACTCTTCTTTCCAATTCATAACCAATCAGCCTTAACTCAACAATTCGCTATTTATCGAATTATTTATTAAAAATTTTTTATCTTGAACAAACTTCATTACGATCTACTTTCTGAACTTTTTGCTTATCTGAAGAGATTATCCGATCATCCGAAATCCAGAAATCTAGAGTTGAAATAACAGAAGATATTCTTACATCAGATGGTCGAGGATTAATCATATAATTTACCCACTTGCCATCTTTCTGTTCAATTATAAATCCAACTTCTTTAAGGATACTAAGATGTTTCGATACGGTTGATGCCGCAAGTTTTAGCACATCAGTTATTTCACACACACATAGGGATTTACTCTGAAGCATTTTAAGAATTCTGAGTCTATTTGGATCAGAAAGTGCTTTAAATATTTTTGTATCGATTTTTGTCATAATTCATTTCGTTATCTATCGAAATATAAAAGCAAAAAAAACAGGATGCAATACTTTGCATCCTGTTCCTAATTTATTTTTTATACCCGACCACGGTAATGCTAAAAATACCTTTTAGATTTTCTTTGTATTCCTTAACGCCTTGTTCTGTTAAATATTTTTGTAGTAAGTCGTCTGGCAAAGATATTCTTTTCGATTTTTTTATCTCAATGTTCTTGAATCCAGCTTCATCAATAATCTTCAAATATTGTTGCTGATTTATCGCACCCGATACACAACCTGCGTACATTGCAGCAGAATGTTTTAGTTCTTCAGACATGTCACCTTGAATTACAATATCCGACACACAGAAATGAGCACCAGGTTTTAATATTCTATACATCTCACTAAATGCTTTAACCTTGTCCGGTACTAGATTTAAAACGCAATTACTTACTATAACATCTGCCATGTTATTTTCTAATGGCATTGCTTCAATATCACCTAGTCTAAACTCAACATTTTTATATCCAAGCTTCTCGTTATTCTTATTTGCTTTAGCAATCATTTGTTCGGTCATATCAATACCAATTACTTTTCCTTTTTCACCAACAATGGCACGAGTCACAAACACATCATTCCCGGCACCTGAACCGAGATCAATTACTGTATTACCTTCTTTAATATCGGCAAATTCTGTGGGCAATCCACAGCCTAATCCAAGATCGGCATCAGCCACATATCCCTTTAAGTCTTTATACTCATCACCAATCATAACAAATTCAACATTTGATGAATCACCACAGCAGGAAGAAGTAGTACCACAGCATCCTGATTGCGGAGTTGAAACAGCAATATCACCATATTTCTCTTTAACAACTTTTTTCAATTCTTCAGAAGTTTTCATTTAAATCTCCTTAAATTTTAACAACAACCTATTTTATAAAATAATTTATCTAATGCACTTTTTGCTTTTGTTAATGCTTTAGTGTTAACACAATAACACACTTTGGGGCCATCAATTTCACCATCAATTAACCCAACGCGTTTAAGTTCCTTCAGATGCTGTGATACTGTTGCTTGCGCCAAAGGTAGTTTATCCACTAAACTTCCGACCATACAAGAATTCATCTCATTAAGCATTTTTAAGATTTTTATTCTTGCTGGATGTGAAAGAGATTTTGCAACATCAGCCAGCCAGATTTCTTCTTGTGTAAATTCTTCTTTTTTAGAAACAGCCATTTAGATAACTCCTTTATCGTTCATCGTAAATATACGATAAGTTAATTTTAATTGTCAAGTCAATTAATCACAGTTTGGGTTAAAGATTAATTCAATCTAATTTTAGCGGGTTAATTTTCACAATAAAGAAAAAGCGTTTAAATGAACTTATATATAGAATTTGTAAAAGCTTATCCAATTATTTCCGCAATGATTCAATTTGCATTTCTTGGAACTTTGGGCGATATAGTTTCACATTGGATAATCAAAAAAAGAATTTTTAATCCATACAGTACAAAAATAATTTTCTTAAAAATGATAGAATGGGCAATACTTGCAGTATTTATTAAATATGCATTTGTTGGATTTAATGGTTTTGTGGAAAGTTTAATCGCACACAATTATTTACCAAACTTAACGGGAATTGGAAAATCATTTGCAATTTCTACATCAATGAATTTACAATTCGGACCATTTCTTGTGATAATACACAGAGTACTCGATAATCTTATAGCAAGACAAAATAACTGGAAAAATCTTGATAAAGGTTTTTATTCTTTGTTATGGTTTTGGATTCCTGCTCACACAATTACTTTTATTTTACCAAAAGAATTCCAAATTGGATTAGCAGCACTCTGGTCTCTTGTACTTGGAATCATTTTGGGGTTTTATAATAGGAAGTAGAAAAGCTGTCATGGTATTGGGATATACTATTACAGCTTATAAAATATTAGGATTTAAACTTCAAATAATTCAATGAACTTATTACTTCACTTCCCAAATCAATCGTAATAACTTTTCTTTTATTATCAATAAGCGCTTGTCTATCACCTAATGCTTGTGCTTTAATCAGAATGCCAAATGTAATAGATGTTTTTTCATCACCCGGATTATCAGGGATTGGTAAATCCTCTACTATATTCGATACAGATTGAATAAAGTAACCATTTCCGGCATCACCTTTATGTAACTGCCCGGTTGAATGCAGGAACCTTGGCCCAAAGCCTAGCGTTGTTGCAACTTTATATTTTTTTTGAATTGATGTTCGAAGTTCCTGCAGAGTTTTTGTTATCTCCTCATTGGGAGTTAGATATGCTTGAATAGAAACATAACTCTTCCCTCCTTCACAATCAGATAAAAAAGATTGCAGTACTTCTCCAACAGATTTAACATTCACATCCCCATAAACTCTTATTCCCTTTTCTTCTATAACAGGATTTAGCTCCGGTAGTTTCCCTTTTTCCTGATATTCCGTCATCATTTGTTTTGCAACAACTTTGGCTTGTTCAACATTCGGTTGATCGTAAGGTTGGATCTGCATTACCCATCCAGCCACAGCGGTAGCAAATTCCCAAAGAAAAAACTGTTTTCCTAAATCGTAAATATTTTCAATTTCAAGTTCAAGAATTGGAAAACCCTTTAATCTTAGTTGATTTACTTTATCATCAAAAGTTATGTCGGTCTTTAATTTTAAATAAACGAAAACACGATCATCAGAATAGAATTCAGATGTTTCAATTGACTCTAAATCGACAGGCAAAATTCCTTTACCAACTTTACCTGTACTTTCTGCAATTAACTGTTCTATCCAGGCTCCGATATAAGAAAATTTTGGCGAGATGATATAAGTAAGTTTATCTATTCCCTTTTTACCCAGTTCACCAATAATAATTCCGATGATTGCTGCAATATTGCTAGAAATTTCAATACCGGATTTTTTACAATTTGAAGTCTCATCTTTAGCAAGTGCTAAAAGCTTATCAACATCTACTCCAATCAATATTGCAGGCACAATACCAAATAAAGATAATGCAGAAAATCTTCCACCTATGTTTGGATCGTTAAGAAATATTTTTCTAAACTTTAGTTCTTCAGCAATTTTTTGTAATCCGCTGCCTGGATCTGTAATTGCAACAAAATGTTTGCCTACTTCTTCTTTTCCAAGAATATGAAGGGCATAATTGTAAAAGAATTTCATAAATGAAAAAGTTTCGACCGTACCACCGGATTTACTTGATGCTATATATAATGTTTTTGCAGGGTTTAATTTTTTCGAGTACTCATCAATAACATTCGGATGAGTTGAATCAATAACAGATAAATCCAGATATCCGTCTTTAACCCCAAACGTTAATCTGAAAACTTCTGGTGCAAGTGAAGAACCACCCATTCCCATTAGTAGTACATTTGTGTAACCTTCAGCTCTAACTTCATTGACAAACTGTTTTATTTCAGATACAGATTTACTGGTAACTTCAACACTATCAAGCCAGCCAAGTCTATTTGATATTTCGTTAGGATCATTTTTCCAAACAGTGTAATCTTTTTCCCATATTCTATCTATAACTTTTTCATCGTTTAGTTTATCTATTGCTTCATCAATTAAGTTTGAATACTTTCCAACTGAATAATTAAATAACATTTCGTTTCCTTTCATATAAGAATTTTTAACCAAATTAAATATAATCAGATTATTTTTACTAAATAATATTGATTAGTTGTTTTATAACTCATTCCTTAAATTATCGTAACTATTAAGAGAATTTTTTGAAGAAAAGATCAAATAAAACTATAGCTTATTATTTAATTATGATTTGGATAGTCGCTGCATTCCTTTTAGAATCAAGCGATTTGTGGATTTCTATTTCGTTATATAATCCAAATTCGGGTTGGGCAAACTTTTTAGAGAATTTTGGAGAGATTCCCGGATTGCTGGTAGTCCTAATCGGTGCTCATATTTATATCGTGACACTTAAAGTTTCATCAAATATAAAATCAATTTTATTTACAGGATTTCTACTTACCGCAAACTCACTGATTACAATTTATATTTTTTGGGTTTTGTCTTTTGCAATAGCAAATGGCTGGGCAATTTTTAATACATATCAAAATTATTTCTTTTTAAGTGCGATAGTGCTCAATATTATTCTTTCTCTGCTTTTTAGAAAGCGACACACTTTTTCCAAAAAAGAAATTCTATTTTCACGTGTATCATTCAAAATGTTTTTTTACGGCTACATACTTTTTGTGCAGCCGATTAAAATTCTTTGGGGCAGAATAAGATTCAGAGAATTAGCTGAAAATTATTCCGACTTTTCCCCCTGGTATTTACCGCAAGGCATAACAGGTGATCAATCATTTCCCTCAGGTCATGCCGCAATGGGCTTTATGCTGTTGGCGCTTTTTGTTTTTTTTGCTGATAAGGCATTTTACAAAAGAATTATTTTTAAGGGTGTAATTATTTGCTGGGCGTTCGCAGTTTGTACAAGCCGCATTGTAATCGGGGCACATTTTACTTCTGATGTTCTTTTTGGATCTTTTGCTATGATAATTGCTTATCTGTTTTTAATAAATTATGCTAATAGAACTTTAAGTACAGAAATGTAAAAGAATTATTTTTTATTCTTGTATTTTTTATAGTTTGATTGAGTGATTAGTCCGATTGGACCTTCATAAATTCCACCGTCCTGAAATCCATCATAAACTCTAACAGAAATTGAGTTAACTTCTCCAAACTTTAATAGTTTTTGGGGAACTGAATAAACCCTGTCCTGAGTCCATTCAAAATTACTGTTAAAATCTACAGGAACATTTTTAAAATTCCAGAGACCTGTTGAACCAACAAGAATTCCATTAACATAAGTTTGATCCATATCATCAATCTTACCCATGAGTAAAATCATATTTTCACCATTATAATCTTTGGGCAGGTAGAATGTTTTTTTATACCACGCAAAGCCATCATAATTTTCATAACCCTGAATATCCCAATGAGCAGGAACCATAAGTTTAACTACTTCAAATTCGCTCTTATCGTTTTTTAAAAAAGAAGAGTCATCATCAGTCTTAAATTCCCAAATTCCACTTAAATTAATATCCGGTTCAAATCCGTTTTTAGCGCTATAAATACCAACATTACCACTCATAATTCCACCATCAAGTTCATCATCATAAACTCTAACAGCAATAACATTATCACCGTCTTTACTTAAATATTCTTTTGGAATATAATATCGACGATAAGCGTTATAAGCTGTTCTGTAATTGTTTGGAAATCCGCCGGATACACCGATCAGATTTCCGTTAATATAAGTTTGATCAACGTCGTCAATATATCCCAGCAATAAATAAAGATCCTGGTCATCAGTATTTTGATTCAGATTAAAAGAGGTCCTATACCATGCATAACCATCGTAGCCGTGAAATCCTTGATTCTCCCAGGAGGATGGTACTTTTATTTTCTCCCAATTAAAATCGATGAAAGTCTTTTCTTTCCATTCCATTTTATCGCCCAAACTAAACTTCCAGCGACCTGATAAATCAAGGACTAGCTGTTCGTGGCTGTTTTTTTGAGTAGGTGGAATTATACTTCTATCTTCAAAACACCCCGTTGCGACTAATCCAATCAGGATAATGGTTATAAACTTATTCATACTTTTATGTTTCATTATTCAATAATCTCCTGGCCTAAACCTACAATAATTAAACCATATTGAAAATCACAGCCAAGTAAACAATTGTAAAATATTGTCATGGTATCAATTTGAGAGTTAAAACAATTTAACTATTTTCAGTCCAATATTATTCCAAAACTATCAAAGGGTAAAATGAAAAAGAGAATTTTTTTATTCTTATTTATTTTTTTTAGCTCATTTGCTTTTTCCCAGAACGATTTTCCGGTAATAGATTCTTCATTATATGGTAAAGCTATCGAACTAAGCAAATCATTTATAATTGTTGATACACATATTGATTTGCCTGACTGGCTGTATGCAGAATGGTTTGATGTTACCAAAGAAACAAACAGAGGTGAAATTGATTATCCACGGGCTCGTAAAGGCGGGCTTGATGTTGCCTTTATGTCTATTTACACTTCACCAAGTCTTGAAGGTTCCGGTAAATCAAAAGTAAAAGCTGACTCTATGATTAGCCTTGTTCACAAAATGGTTGAAGAATGGCCCAATAAATTTTATTTTTTAAGATCAGCATCAGAAATTGAACAGCAATTAAATAAAGATAAAATTTTATTAACAATGGGAATGGAAAATGGCTCGCCGATTGAAAATAATATAGAAAACCTTAAAGAATTTTATAATAAAGGAGTTCGCTACATTACACTTGCACATTATAAATGGAATCATATTTGTGATTCTGCAAATGACCCTGAAAAAAAATGGAATGGCCTAAGTCCATTTGGTGAAGTTGTAGTAAAGGAAATGAACCACTTAGGAATGATGGTGGATATTTCTCACGTTAGTGATAGTACCTTTTATGATGTAATAAAAATAAGTAAAGCACCTGTAATTGCATCACATTCTTGCTGCCGGTTTTTTACTCCGGGTTATGAGCGTAATATGAGCGATGAAATGATAAAAGTATTAGCTGAAAATGGGGGCGTTATCCAATTGGCATTTGCAAGTTTTTTCTTGCGAGATGATATTTTTAAACAATACACTAATGGTGATGAACATATTAAAAGTTATTTAAAAGAAAATAATATTAAATCCGGAACTGAAGACTCATGGAAATATGAAGAGAATTACTGGAAAGAAAATCCACTTGCTTCAGCTACTGTAAAAGATGTTGCAGATCATATTGATCATATTAAAAATTTAGTTGGAGTTGAGTACGTTGGGATTGGATCTGACTTTAATGGCACCGGTGGGCTTCTTCCTATTGGATTAGAAGATGCTTCAAAATATCCCAATCTTGTTTATGAGCTCTTACAGCGAGGTTATTCTGATATTGACATTGAAAAAATACTCGGTGGAAATTTGATAAGGGTTTGGAAACAGGTTGAGGAAGTTTCAAAAAACTTGAGATAAAAACTTTGCCAATGTCATCCAGAGCGGAGACGATGGATGACGGTCTAAATATTTAAAACTCATGTCACACTTCGACTTCGCTCAGTGTGACAATAGTAATTATTTATTTTACGTTTCCTCATCTATGAGCATCCGCGGTTCTGTTTGTATAATTGACCACATATTCATTATAGATTGCTTTACTCATTCTTCTAACTTTTGGATTAGAATCTTTTTCAGCAAGCACTTGTAACTCATTCATACCCTTTTCACTATTCATTCTAAAAAGAGCTAAACCAATTAAGATCTTTATGTCAGAATTCTTTTCCACTTTAAGTTGCTCGATCAAATAATCTTCAGTTTCTATTAAGCGATATTTACCTGCAAAGTAAATTGAACTTTCTCTAACGCCGTCATTGGAGGATTTAATTCCCATTTCAAGATTTTCAAGAGTATTTTTAGTCTTTGTTAAATCGGAGACTTTTTGAGTCTGACCAAATGTATCAGTGACTAAGAAAATAAAAAGTAATACGGCTAGTAAAAAGTATAATCTTTTCAACTCTTTGTAATAATGTTGTTTTCATTTTGTACCTCTTTCAAATAAATTATAAATACATTTAAGTTTCTGGTACAAACGTACATTAGGGAATTGTCAGTGGTGTCATCTCATAGTAAAGAGATGTAAAGAAATGTCATGGAGAGTTAGATTTTTAAATATCTACAATAATGTTTTCAATGAGATATTTTAGTTTATTTCATTCTCAAGTTCATTAATAATTTTATTCAATTCATCGCCATAAATTGATAAAGCATTTTCATAAGTTTGATTTTTGAGCAACTCTATTAATTTTTCTTTTCCCCATCTATCTAAAAGACGATGGACAAATTCCCCTGCTAAAGAATAATAAACCCATTCCGGATATGCTTTGGAATCTTTCCAAGCTTTTTTAATAGATACTTTTATTTCTACTGAATCAGTTTCTTTAAGCTTTTTTGCGATTTGCAATTTATTCTCTTTTGATAAATCAAAACAAACTGCTATGCCTTCCTTTATAAATTTTGTTTCAATTTTCTTATCAGATATATAATTGGATATAATATGAGTCAACTCATGACCAAGAGTTTGATTTGCCATAGAATGAATAATACAGAATTGAGGAATTGCAAAACCTAATTCCCTTAACCCCAATTGTTTTGCATCATGATTAGAATTCCATACAAAGAAATCAATTTTTTTAGGAATCTTAACATCAAAAAAATTATTGATTTTTATACAAGCATTCTCTCTCAAATCAATAAATTCTGCTTTATTAGTTACTACTGAATTCGGCTGGAAATGAAAAGTAATATGTTTAGATTCAATTGTTTCAAAATTAGAATAGAAGTCATCATACCCCAAATTAACTAGCATCAATTTTGATAATTTTGTTACGTTTTTTGTTGCATTCAAATTAATGCAATCAATAAAATATTGTTTGGAGATTGATTTATCACCGCGCATTAAATAAATTCTGCCAAGATAATTCATTCCCCAAGCTCTCATCCAGTTCTTATTCTTATTGTTGTTAACAACTTTTTGTAAATAAGGCAAACCTTCGTTAAATAAACCTTTATCAACTAATGCTCTTCCTATAATTAAATTTAATTGTACGTTCGCAGAATCTGATTTTATGTATTCCTTTGCTTTAATTAATACTTCATCAATTTTTCCAGAATTATAAAGGTCCCCTAATTCTTTTTGATAATCCTGAGCAAGAATTAGAACATTTAGTAAAATTGCAGACAGAAAACATATAATTTTCATACATCATTCCTAAATAAGAATTATTTGTATTTACTATGCTTAATAATCTCAATTGCCTTATTCAATAATTCATCTTCACCTTTTCTAATTCCCTTAATAGTTGGTTTCATTTCTATATCCGGAATAATTCCAACACGTTGGGTTTCAGTTCCATCAGGATAATAAACGCCAATTCCAGAGATTAATGTGCGGATGTTTCCTGGTAATATTATTGTAGAAACATTTCCATCTGCACCTGCTGTTGTGCTTCCTAAAACTATAGCATCAGGAGCAACACGAAAAGCCATTGTATGATATTCGGCAGAACTTTGAGTTATCTCATTTACAATAATTACAATTTTATGCCTGTAATAATCAGATCTTCTTTCGCCTGCTAAAAGAGGTTGGGTAAAACTAAATTCACCAGGATTTACCATACTTCCAACAGAGAATTTTACAAATTCAGTAGGTTGAGGCATAAGATATTTACTTAGACTAAAAACAATAAAATCAGCCGGATAACATCTAAAATCAATTATTAATCCATTCGTATTAATCAAGACGGACATAATGCTATCAATCTCCCCTTTTTTCAAACTTCCTGGAAATATATATCCAATATTGTTCTCTAATATTTTATATGATGGAGTTTTGTTTTCCCAATATTTTATTTTATCAAAGTTTATACAATTAATCTTTTTAGTAAATGAGGATTCATTCCGTTGAATTTTTAATTCTATAAAATCATCGTTTGTTCTTAAGAGTCTTCGAGAAACATCTCTTAGTTTTGTTGGCAGGTTTGAAGCAGGACAAAATTTTATTTTTTCTTTAATAATATTTTCACTTGCTTCGTTATTTATATGTGTTATAATATCCCCAGGTTTTAGATCAACTTTTTCATCCGATTCATTATAAATTTTTGTAACAACAACTTGATTGTTTAAAATTTTAACATCTATAGGAACAGCTTTTAAACCCCAAAATCTATTTAATGTATCATCCTTACCCCAAATGTTTGCGTGTGTATCATTAACCTTTCCAATTAAATCTAATAATGTAAGCTTATATGATAATTCATCATCTGCTGAAATTATTTTTGGGATAAATGTTTTAAGCACTTCATCCCAATTTTCATCAATGAGGTTTCGATAAGGGAAATAATATTGAATCATATTCCAGTATCGAAACAAACTAATTAGTTTTATTCCATCGTCATCGTAACTTAGTTTTGGATATGTCTTTTCATTTTTGAAATTAGGATTACCAATACCTATAACGAAGTCAACATAATAATTATTTTTTGGTCTAGACGAATTTTTAACATTTTTCAATTTAATAGATAATTCAGTTCCTAAATAATCACTATCATTAATCCAATTCAGATCAGATGAAAGTTTTATCTCTTTAACATCAGTATTTATATTTCCAGGTGTTATTGACCCCAACTTATCTATTAGGTTTACGAGGATATGATTAACGGCAGAATCGCTATTTTGATTTATCACCTCTGGCAGGATTCTAATTAATTCATAATCCCAATCAAACTTACCATATAGAATTTCCGGATGATAATATTTTAAGAAACCCCAAACTTTTCCTACCTTATAAAGATTTTCTATCTGATTTTTTGTCAGATTATTTAAATCTATGAACGAACCTAAATCAAATTCTTTATCAAGTTCAGCTTTGAATAGTTCCTTAGGTATTTGCACAGCCTCAGTAATATTTTCTCCATCTAGAAAAACTTCAAATTTATCAAACCAAGCTTTTCCCTTTCCTACTAAAATACCCGCAACAAAAATCTTTTTTGCTTCAGGTGAAAATGGTAAAGTTATTTCATACTGAGTCCAATCATTTGTTCCTTGAATATTTCTGTTTTGCATATTATCAAATGCGAGGGGTTCACTTACTCCATCAACTCTTAAAAGCAAACCTGCAAAACCATCCTTAACATTTTCAGTCTTCATATAACCTTTAAGTGTTATGGATGAAGCTTTATAATTGGCAGGTAACTGATAAGCAATGCTATTAAACGACTGACCAGCAGATTGGGGCTTTAAGATAATTACAACTGAATTATTGCCCGAATATTTAATTATTGTATCAGTTTGAATTGAATAATCGTCGTTTCCCCATTTAAACCATCCATCAGGTAAATCATTATTGTTTTGAGTATCCTCAAAATCTAAATTAAAATTTTCTGTTGAGTTCTGTGCATTGCAGCCAGCAACAAAGATTAGGAAAGAATAAATAAACAGAAGTGATAATTTTAAATTTTTCATTTTATCCCTTTTTCTGTAGTTACAGGCATAACCACATTATATTGAAAAAATTAATTTCTAAAATCTTAGAACAATTTAAATAATCTTAAATTATCAATTTATACCCAATCCCATGAACAGTTAAAATTACCTGCGGATGGTTTGAATCATTTTCGACTTTTTGCCGAAGTTTTAAAATAAAATTATCAACCGTTCGTGTTGTGGGATTTTCATCATAACCCCATATTTCGCTTAATAAGTCATCTCGACTTACTGTGCTATTTCTATGTTTCCATAAGTAATGTAGGATTTCAAATTCTTTGTGAGACATTTGCACATCTTTATTTTTTGATGTGGCTTTGTATCCACTAAAATTTATTTCCAGTTTACCGATTTTTATTTCACGTTCGGTATCGTTCATAATAAGATTGTCGCTTCTTCGTAAAACTGCTTTTACCCTTGCAAGTAATTCGCGCAAACTAAAAGGCTTTGTAATATAATCATCCGCACCTATTTCTAATCCAACAACTTTATCAATCTCTTCACCTTTGGCAGTAAGTAAAATAATCGGAGTTGTAATTCCAGCTTTGCGTGCTTCTTTGCAAACATCAAATCCTGATTTCTTTGGCATCATCACATCAAGAATAATAAGACTATAACTATTCTCAATAATTTTTTTTAATCCTTGCGTCACCATCGTTTGCTGTCTCAACTTCGTAACCTTCAAACTCAAGATTATCTTTTAAGCCGGTTCGCATATTTTGTTCATCATCAACAATTAAAATTTTAGGCATTATTTTCTCCATATTTAATTGAGAATTTTTTGGAAATAATAATTTAAAACTACTTCCTTCACCAATTTTACTTTTCAATAATATTTTACCTTTGTGTGCATCCATAATTTGTTTTACCAGTGAAAGTCCAAGCCCAGTACCTTTTGTTGTATGCACGAGTCCTGAAGAAACACGATAAAATTTATCAAACACTTTTTTCTGATCTTCTTGAGAAATTCCAATTCCTTTATCCTGAATTTCAATAAATACAAATCCGTTATCATTCCCTATAATCATTTTAATAAACTTGGTTTCGCTGCTGTATTTTACCGCATTATCTATAAGATTAACTATAGCTTCGGAAACAGCTTCGCGGTCTATTATAACTTTTGGAATTTCAATTCCAGGTTCATATTCAAATTCAAATCCTTTGTTGTAAAGATGGTAGCTGTAATTTTGATAGACCTGAATTACAACTCCATTTAAATCTTCTTCGGCAAATTCAAACCTACGTTTACCAGCTTCCATTTTAGAAAAATTTAAGATTGAATTTACTATTCTTCCTAAACGATTGGATTCGTGACTTATGATTGAGTAATATTCTTTTTTTTTCTCTTCAGTTTTTACTCGATCCATTTCAAGAGTTTCTGCAAACATACTTATAAGTGCGAGCGGAGTACGAAGTTCATGTGATACGTTGGAAACAAAATCTGCTTTGGCCTGTGCAAATTCTAATTCCTTTTTTACTGAGCGATAAACAAACCACACTGCAGCAAGTAGCACTATGAGTAAAACTCCAATTAATAATAAATTATTCATTGCACGTTCAGTAACAAGATCCTGAATTGATTGCCCAATTAATGATATTCCAAGATTGTAATCAGGAAATATCCATAATGCCTTTTGTGCTTGAAGCGGACGAATATCAAAATCCTTTGTAGAATTGAATTGAAATCCAGTCTTAGAATTTATCACAGAAATTACAAACTCATCTTTAGCTACCTCTTGTAATCTTGATGAAAGTATTTGGGTAATAAATTCCTGTGGATTTATTACTGTTCCATAAATCCTTTTTGAGTTAAATATTGAACCAGTAAAAATCAATAATGACTGATTATTGGAATTTGGTAAAACAACAGGTTCAATTTTCCTGTAGCCCTGCTGCCGGTAATAATAAAGTCTGTTAACTAAATCTTCATTTTTAAGTAAAATATTACTGAAATAATTTTTTATAGAATCAATGTTTTGCGGGCGTTCACTTTTTCTAAAGAAAAATTTAATATTCTCCGAGTCCATTCCATCAGCAACAAACAGAATGGTAAACTTTCTGCTTTCGTTTATCAATAAATCAAATACACTCTCTTCTTTCGCCGGATCCTCAACCGATTCAACTTGATCAATAATGCTGTTTGCCGTTGTGCGAACGATATCTTCTGAATACTGATTAACTGAAAATAATATTGCTTGAAGTTGGTTGTTGTAGATTTGTTCGAGTACTTGTTCGTTCTCGTTTAGCTTGCCGAGTTCATTTACCAAAAGGAAGGCAATAGGCAGAATTATTATTATTAAAAGTATTAAGCCTATTTTTTTCATAAAGTAATATGATAATTTTATGTAATTAGAATTAGGATGATACAGAATTACTTTTTCGTCATTTCGACCAGGGGGAGAAATCTGATTAGATTAAACAAAAAGATTTCTCGGTGGAAGACTTCCTCGAAATGACAATTCAAATTCGTTCAGTAAATTATTTTTTTACATCATTATCTTCTTTCAAAATTAACTCTTCAGCAACTTTTGTCTGCACTGCATCTGTCAATGAATCATAAGAATGATTTTCCGGTAATATTGGTTTTAAAAACTTTACATTTATTTTTTTCCAGGGTTTAGGAAAATGTGATCCTCGCGGAAGAGCGTCATAAGCTCCATTTATTGCAACCGGAACAATGGGTACATTTAATTCGCGACTTAAAATTGCAAATGTTTTTTTGAAATCACCGATTTTTCCAGATTGAGTTCTAGTACCTTCAGGAAAGATGATAATATTTTTTCCACGTTTTAAAACTTCAGCCATTTTTTGTAATGATGTCTTTAAATCAGTTAAATCCATAACAATTACATTGTTTTTGGCTGCTGCAAATTTTAATATTTTATTTTTTACGTGTTTTTCTTTTGCATAAAAGTAAGTTTGCTTCATCAATTTATTTTTTAGAAATACAGCAACAAATAATCCATCAAAAAAACTTTGATGATTTGGAGCAAGTATAAAAGGACCATTAGGAATATTTTCTAATCCTTCTCCTTTTAATCGGAAATAAATTTTAAGAAAAATCTTTGCACCGTTTTTCATAAAATTATGAGTAAACCAGCTTTTAGGTAAATCAAGATCAAGCTGCTCTTTAAATATTTGGCCCCAATCAATTGCTTCAACGCTCAGCTTTGTTTTTTTATCTCTTATATTTTCAGCAAGTTTAATAATATTTGGGAAAGCAACTAACTCAGCTTCCGAAAGTTTAATTCCAAAATTTGATTCTAAATAAACACCCAGATTTACTTTATCTAATGAGTCCAGACCCAAATCAATTTCAAGATGATCTGATGGATGAACTGTAATATCCTTTTGCTGTTGCAAAAATTCTTTAAGTAAAGTGTATTCCTGAAAAGCAGGTTCAGCAATAGATTCTAATTTTTCTTTAGAAATCATTTCAAGCTTTGGCAGTAAGAATCTTTTTAACTTTAATAGTCTTGTACGCGGTAATGGTTCTTTTGTCAAACTAAATTTCATTACTTTTTTATATGGAGTTACAGTTTGGTTGTATTTATCAATTACATCCCACTTTAACATTTCCTCAACATTTTCAATTCCAAGTTGTTTTGCTTTTTGATAGTCCGGATAAATAACTGCATGAAGCATATCAGATTTTTCAAATACTCCGATCTCAGTTATCACTTCTGTCATCTTCAATATTTTGTTTTCAATTTCTTCGGGATTAATGTTTTTCCCATTTGATAAAACAATAATTTCCTTTTTTCTTCCAGTTATAAAAATTCTGTTATCATCATCAAGATGCCCTAAATCGCCAGTGTAAAGCCAGCCGTCTTTTAATATAGCTGCTGTTTCTTCAGGGCGATTGTAATAACCCTGCATTACATTTCTCCCTCGATTTACGATTTCACCATCAATAACTTTTACTTCATTTGTTTTAAGCGGTTGTCCGGCAGAGCCTGGTAAAACTTTTCCCGGACGAGTAAAAGTAATCATTGGGGCACATTCAGTCATTCCAAATCCTTCAAGCACTTCAAATCCAAGAGTTAAATAATCCTTACATACTTCTTTATCAAATGCAGCACCGCCGCAAACCATGTATTTTACTTTACCGCCAAATTTTCTTTGTACAGATCCAAAAACTTTTCTAGAAAAACTTAATGAATTTTTCTTTTCTGCAAGTTTAAAGAGAAATTTTGCAATGCCGCTTTTATTTATTTTATCTTTAATTCCTTTTCTGATAAGATTATATAAACGCGGTACGCCAATTATAATTGTTATGCCATGCTGTAAAGTTGCCATAATATCTTCAGAAGCCATTGATGGAGAGAATACAACAGTTCCTCCCACACTTAAAGGTGCAACCATTGTTCCAACTAAGGGAAAAATATGATGAAGCGGAAGCAAGATCATAACACGATCTTCTTTCTTGAATATTTCTACATCTGTAGTCACGGCTTCTATATTTACTAAAAGATTGTCGTAAGAAAGCATAACTCCTTTAGGGGAACCGGTAGTCCCTGAAGTATAAATAATAACAGCAGTACCATTAGGATCCGGAGACGGCAATGAATTATTAATATCCGAGTTATCAATTTTTATTTCATCAAGATTAATTTTTTTTATTTTATGATTTAAATTCTGCAGTGATTTTTCACAAACCTCTTTTGTAGTATTTGTAAAGAAAATCACTTCCGGCTTACAATCATTTAAAATAAAAGACACATCTTCGGCAGATGACATAAAATCAATTGGAACTGCAACTGCTTTTTTCATCCAGGTAGAATAAAATGCGTATACCCATTCAAAACGATTTTCAGAAAAAATTGCAACCTTTGATAGATTTTCTGAGGGCAGTAGAGTAGAGAATGAATTTACTTTTTTTAGTAATTGCTTGTAATCAATCTCCTGATCCTTTAGGATCATCGCTGTTTTGTTATAATCTCTTAAAAACAATTTTTACCTTTTGTTGATGAAATATTAGTTCTAAAATATCAAATTAATATGTAAATAACTTAAATATCCATAACAAGATATTTTATCAGATAAGATTGTATTCTTCAATTATTTTTCTTAAGTATTGGTTAAATCTTTTGAGGTTATATATGGAATTATCTCGCGAGCAACTGATTCAGCAAAAAAGGATGCAGCTAAAAATCATTAATTTAGCTTTGGGCATTCTGGTCGGTATGTTATATGGATATGCAATTAATAATTTAATTGTCGGTGTTTTTATAGGAATCGGCGTGGGGCTTTTTAAATGGATCAATAGCATTCCGTTTTGGGGTGTTTTCATATTAACCATTGTTTATTGGTTTATAATAATTTTCATAAAGTGATATAAGGATTTTTATGGAAGAGAAACAAAAGCCCGAAATCGGTTCTATTACCTGGTGCGATTTAACTGTTCCAAATGCGACTGAGGTGAAAGATTTTTATGCAAGAGTTGTTGGTTGGACACCGGAAGGATTGTCAATGGGTGATTATGAAGACTTTACTATGATTGCTCCTGAAAGCGGAAAAGTAGCAGCTGGTATTTGTCACGCCAAAGGATCCAATGCAAAACTTCCGCCACAGTGGTTAATTTACATCACCGTGGAAGATGTTGATAAAAGCGCCGAGTCTTGCATTAAGCTTGGCGGAAATCTTATTGTTGAACCAAAAAATATGCCCGGCTACGGGAGATATTGTGTTATTAAAGATCCTGCAGGCGCGGTTTGTGCTTTGTTTAAACCTGAATAGTTTAATTTTTTTAAATAGACCCAATTCCCTTTAAGAATTGGGTCTAAAAGTTAAATGCTACTTACACAACCCGACTTCAACCAAACATTTTTTAATTCGCTCAAAAGTTTTTTTAATATCATTATCTAAGCCAATAGAAATTCTAACAAGCCCTTCACTTAATCCCATTGCTTTTCTTTCTTCTTCGGGAATTTCAGATGAAGTGCTGTGTCCTGGTGATGAAAACAATGTTTTAAAATAGCCAAGACTTACTGCAAGATATCCAACTTTTTTATCTTGCATTTTAGCCATAAGTTCGTTTGCTTTTTCAGTTGTCCCAGCATCAATTGCAAGCATACCGCCATAACCAAAACCATCATTCATAATTTCATTCAAAAGATTATTTCCGTTGTGTGATTTTAGTCCGGGATAAAAAACTTTACACCCCATTTGTTCAAAATTTTCTGCAAGATACTTTGCATTTTCGCTATGCTTTTTAATTCTTATGTGAAGCGAATGTACATTCTTCATTATTGAAGCGGCACGATAGCTATCGAGAACAGGGCCCAATAACATTGATGCACCAGAATTAATATCGGTTAGCTGTGAAATAAATTCCTGCGTACTGCAAACACATCCCGCTACGCAATCACTGGTTCCATTAATAAACTTTGTTAAACTATGTACAACTATATGTGCCCCTAACCGAATTGGTGAAATGATAATTGGGCTGAAAGTATTATCTACCATCAATTTTATATTGTTCTTATTAGCTATTTCCGAAAGTTTTGGAATGTCTGCTATTTCTAATAAAGGATTACTAACAGACTCACAGTAGATTACTTTTGTTTTATTTGTAACTGCAGAACTTACTGCTTCTAGATCAAGAGTATTAACAAACTTTACATTAATTCCATATTTAGGTAAGAAGTTTTTAAAGAAGGCATATGTTCCGCCATAAATAGTTCTGCTAGATACTATTTCATCCCCGGCACCGCAAAGTTGAAGAATGGCACAGCTAATTGCACCCATTCCTGATGCTGTTACGATTGCGGCTTCAGAGTCCTCTAATTTTGCAAGTGCATCTGCAAGATATTTATTTGTAGGATTCCAATGACGCGAATATAAAAAGCATCCTTCAATTTCATGATCAAATAAGTCGTTCATCGTTTGCGGATTTAAAAAAGTATAAGTTGATGAATCTGTTATTGACGGATTAACATCGCCGTATTCTCCGAATACTAAATAATCTTGTATTTCGCTACTTGGGTCGTAATGATGCATTTTGTTACCTTTTATTTTTTATGATCATTTAAATACATTTTAATTTTGCTATAACTAAATTACGATTAGTTAAAGATTTTATTTACTAATTATTAATAAAAATGAACGAAAAACAACTTGCCGCAGAAAAATCTGTTGAATTTATAAAAGATGGAATGACAATAGGACTTGGTACTGGTTCAACAGTTTTTTTTCTGGTTAATAAACTTGCTGAACTGACTAACAAAGGGTTAAATATAAAGTGCGTTTCAACATCTATTCAGACAAGTGAGCATGCAAAGAAATTAAATATCAAAATTGTAAGTCTAAATGATGTGAAGAAAATCGATCTTACGATTGATGGAGCTGATGAAGTAGATGAAAAATTAAATGGAATTAAAGGCGGTGGTGGCGCACTGCTCTTTGAAAAAATTGTGGCAGCCGCATCGGAAAAAGTGATCTGGATTGTTGATTCAACAAAATATGTTAGGCAGTTAGGAAACTTTCCTCTTCCAGTTGAAGTAATTCCTTTTGGATCAAACCATATAGTAAATAAATTTTATGAACTAGGGTATAACCCCAATATGAGAAAACTTGGAACTGATCTATTCATTACAGATTCAGGAAATCATATTATTGATCTTCACTTAAATAGAATTGAAGATTCAATTAAATTAGAGCGAGATATTAAATTAATTCCTGGAGTTGTCGAAGTAGGATTATTCAACAACATCGCAAATATGCTAATCGTAGGAAAAGAAAACTCAACCAATATAATTAGTCGAGATTAGTTTAAAACTTGGTGGATAATTTATTTATCCACACCCAATTTTTTTAATTCCTGAGATACTTTTCTTGAATTAAGAAATCCAAAAGCTAAAAGTGCTACTAAAAACAATACAACGCCAATTTCTGTAAAGCCCATTATAAAGATCCTTTCTTTTGATTCTCGAAAAAAATTGCAAGCTTAGTGCCACTTGAATTATCGCAATAAGTCAAAAAAAAGTTTAGTTTGATTATTAATGAAAGGTAAAAATAATTTATGTGGTAATTATTACATGCAATTATTTAACTGTTGTTCCGGCCGGAATCTAGGTGGTTTCTTCTTTCTCTGCAAGATTTTTTAACATTCGCCATAAAGTTGTTCTACCTATCCCTAATTCCTGCGCAACTTTAGTTTTATTCCAATGATGTTTTTCAAGAAGTTTTACAAGATGTGACGTATTATCATTTTTTACTTTATTCAAATCTTCAGTGTTTTGAACATTACTTGAGTTTTTAAAAGACGACGGCAGATTCTTAAAAGAAATGTTTTTATTATCCTTACTTCGTACAATCAAATACTCAATTGCATTTTCTAGCTCCCGGACATTTCCGGGCCAACTGTAGTTCATAAAAACTTCAAGTGCATCATCGTCAATATCGTTAATTTCTTTTTTATAGATTTTAGAATAGTCTTCAATAAAATGCTTTATAAGGTATGGAATATCTTCCCTTCTTTCTCTAAGTGCGGGAACATATATTGGGATTACATTTAATCTATAAAATAGATCTTCCCTTAACTTTCCATCTTCAAGAGCCTTTTTAATATTGATGTTTGTTGCAGAGATAACTCTTACATCTGTTTTTCTTGTAACTGACTCTCCTACTCTTTCAAAAGTGCCTTCTTGTAAAATTCTTAACAACTGTATTTGTGTTTGCAAAGGCATTTCTGCAACTTCATCCAAAAAAAGTGTCCCGCCATTAGCCAATTCGAATCTGCCTGGTCTATCTTTAAATGCATCTGTAAAAGCTCCTTTTACATGTCCAAACAATTCACTTGCTAAAAGATTTTGAGGAAATACCGAACAATTTACTTTTAAGAATTGATTTCTTTTTCTTAGGCTTGTTGCCTGAATAGCATTTGCAACTAATTCTTTTCCGGTTCCTGATTCACCTTGGATTAATACCGTTGCATCAGACTCAGATATTTCTTGAATCAAACTAAAAATTTCCTGCATTGATTTACTGTGTCCAATTATCCCAAAATAAGTTGAAGGAGAAATTGTGTCACGCCTCAGTTTAATCAATTCAGAAAGATCACGAAAGGAAATTACCCCGCCAACCGGTTCATTATCACTGTTTTTAAGAATTGCAGCATTTAATCTTATTGGTTTTCTTGTACCAGTTTTTACTTCTATACTTGAGTTATATTCATAAATGTCATTACCTGACTCCAAAACTAATCCTATTGGGCATTGTGTCTGGCACAGTTCACATTTAAAAACATACTTACAAAATTGTCCAATCACCTCATCTTTTTTAAATCCAGTTATTGATTCAGCAGCACGATTGAAAAAACTGATTTTAAAATTCTTATCAACAGTTAATACGCCTTCCGCAAGAGAGTTTAATATTTCTTCGTTAAATTTTTTTTCCATTTCCTTACAAATATAAAAATTTATTTATCGGCGTATAAGATATTTTTGTTGGTATTTAATTTATCAAAATAATTACGATAGCTATTTAGATCTGTCTGGCATTTAAAACAATTGCAATCCTGTTGTTCTAATTCAGTAATCCTAAAAAGCAATTCCGCGTAAACTTTTATCCAGTATTCGGGATCAGTTTCCGGAATTTCTTTTCTAAATAGTTTCGATCTAAAATTTTTCTTTTTCATACCATACAAACGTATGTAATAGAAAAGAAAATGTAAAGTAAAGAATCTAAATTTTCTTAAGACTGATGTTCTTTTCTTAAAAGATCGTTTACTTCTTTTACAGGATTAAAAGTGCTGATTGGCACCTCCACAAATATTGTTATCCAATTGGCCATACTGCCATTCCATAAACCCGGTAATTCTAAGGCTTTAAGTTCAATTCCATCTTTTGATTTATTAGTAATTATTCCACTGTGATGATCCACAAAATTGAGTAAATCAAAATTATTTCCATTAAAATCCTTTAAACCACAAACCAGATCAACCGGATTAAAATGCGTTGATTTCTTAAAAATATTTATTTGATTTTCATCATCCCTATTAATTTGAGCTTGTTCAATTATCTGTAAGGACAAACTTTCATCATTTTCACTTACCCAAAATGGTCCGCCGCCAGGTTCACCAGTATTTTTAACCATTCCGCAAACTCTTATCGGTCTGTTTAGTTTATCAAACAAAAACTTTTGCTTTTGGTTATCATCCCAACTGCCAAAATAATTTGGCTTGGTTATAAATAATTTTGTCTCCGCAAACATCATTATATCATCAAAACTGATTTTAGTAAAATCTTTACTTTCTAAATAATTCAATATTTCAAAAACTTTATTCTGGATTTTTATTAAGTAACCGACTAATATTTTTTTGTAAAAAATAGTATCCCCAGAAAAACTTTCCGGTGAAACGTTATCAATATTTTTTATGATAACGATATCGGCTAAAAGATCATTCAAGTTTTCAATCAATGCACCATGTCCGCCGGGTCTGTGTATCGGGCTGCCGGATTTATCAAATAGAATCTGATTAAAATGATCAACGGCGATTGTGTCTGTGGATTTTTTTTGATAGGAATATGTTACATCAATCTTAAAATCTTTTTTCTCTAAGTGTGGTTTTAATTCATTAATAATATTTTTAAATAGTTCGGTATGAGCTTCAGAAATTGTAAAATGGATTTTAATTCTTCCATCTTTATCAGCTATGTAGTTTAAGGTCTCATAAATCTGTTCTTCAAAGGCAGTTCTGTATTCAGTTTTATTAGTATGAAATTTAATTGCGCCCTTTGGTTTTGATAAATAATTTAAACCATGCTCAAACAAAACTGCTTTAATTATTTCAGCAGGTGCATTATTAACTAATTTTTTAATTTTATCTTCATCAGCATTTAATGTTATTTTTAATTCATCATAAAAAGAAAACTTTTTTAGATTCATTAAAAACTCATAAACCGATTTACATTCATTATCAGTTTCAATCTCTGATTTAATATCATCTAATGAAAAACTATTAAACCTATTTAAAACCGATTGAAGTTTATTAAACATTCGTGAAGCGGCTCCGGAAGCCGGAACAAATTTTATCAATCGGCCGTGTGCCGCAGCAAAATCAAATAAACTAAGTAATTCGTGATAATCATTTTGTTTTAATTCAACAATTCCATCTCCAACTGTGCACGGTCTTTTAAGCTCTGGAATCTGTACTCCGTTTATAAACAAGTCTAATTGTTCTTTTATCGTTGATAAAGAGATATGCTCACTATCTACCTCAGCAAAGTAACTTTGTAATTTTTTTAATTCTTGTTCAATTTTATTCATTGAGATGAAATAATATTTAATTGTAGTAAGTCGAGTTAAATATACTTTAGAATAATTTTTATATCCGTTCTTAAAATAAAGATAATTATAAAAAGTATTTGGTGTTTAGATAATAAAACGGGTTAATATAACTTTAATATTTAAAAAAAATAGAATTTATTGCTAATTCATTTATACTTTTAGATTTCTATTGTCTATTTTTAGAATATGAAAAAACAATCATCCCAAAAACAAGATTCTTACAAACCGGATTGGGCTCCTGAAAATGCTGGCGACGAGTTTGCTGTCCGCGTTGTAAAAGGAAATAAAAAAAGTTCAATTACAGATTCGATTAAGTTGGGAAATGATTTGAGACGAAAGAACTTAACCATTGATGATTATGTAAATGGAGTTATTTCTTTTGATAGAAATATTCTTGCACGTACAATTACTTTAATTGAAAGCAATAATGCTTCACATCACGATACTGCGCAGGAAGTTTTAACCAAGCTGTTACCTTATTCAGGAAAATCTTTAAGAATCGGTATTACTGGAGTACCCGGTGCAGGTAAAAGCACATTGATTGAAGCACTTGGAATGTATCTTATAAAACAAGGACACAAAGTTGCAGTTCTTACAGTTGATCCGAGCAGCACCGTAACTAAAGGCAGCATTCTTGGTGATAAGACACGAATGGAAAATTTATCCAAAGAAAAGAATTGCTTTATTCGACCTTCGCCATCAGGTGGTAATCTTGGCGGAGTTACACGCAAAAGCCGCGAAACTATTACTGCTTGTGAAGCTGCCGGATTTAATATTATCCTGATTGAAACAGTTGGAGTTGGACAAAGCGAAGTTACAGTACGTTCGATGGTTGATTTTTTTCTGCTTGTTTTAATTGCCGGCGCAGGTGATGAGCTACAGGGAATTAAACGCGGCATAATGGAATTGACTGACGCAATACTTATTAACAAAGCTGATGGTGATAACGAGAAGAAAGCGAACATTGCGAGATCAGATTATAACAATGCTTTGCATTATCTGCAGCCTGCAACAAAAGGATGGAATTCACAGGCATTCAGCGGATCAGCACTTACTGGAAAAGGTATTCCGGAACTATGGGATGTAATTAAGAAATTTGAAAAAACAATAAAACAATCCGGAGTATTTGAGCAGCGAAGAAAAGATCAATCTATTGAATGGGTTTTTGGAATGGTGGAAGATACTTTACACGATGAGTTTTATAACAATGAAAAAGTTCAGAAAGCGATTGCTTCTTTAAAACAAGAAATTTTAAAAGACAAAATCACACCAACACTGGCGGCAGAAAAATTACTTAAGATTTTTAGGACATAGAGAATCCATTCTAAAAATAGCAAATGTAGAATTGTCATTCCCACGAAGGTGGGAATCTGTTTTTTTAACTCGTTTGGATTCCCGTTTTCACAGGAATGACCTTGAAATTTAACCTACAATACAACGGCTGAAACGAATTCTACTTCATCAATAACATTTTGCGGCTTTCAATAAAATCTTTTGCCTGAATTGTATAAATATAAACTCCACTGGATAATTTGCTTGCATCAAACTGAACATTATATGTGCCTACTTCTTTTTGTTCATTAACTAATGTTGCTATTTCTTTACCAAGCATATCATAAATTTTTAATGAAACATTACTTCGCTGAGGAATATTGTATGTTATCTTGGTTGATGGATTAAATGGATTAGGATAATTCTGCAGCAAAGCAAACTTTTCCGGAACAATCTGATCATCTTCTTCAACATCAGTTGGAGCTGTGACCATCCAGTTATCAATTATAAAATCATAATTTGTATAAGATGCCGTTGCGTTAAAACGATATGGTCTTCCGGCAATGTAAATAAAATTACCTTCATCCTGTTTGTTCAATCTAAATCCTGCATAAAAAGTATTTGCGGTTAGATCATCAAAAATTGGTCTGGCTTCAGAACCTGCAGAAAAGGCAACTAAATGCACAAGATTATTAACTCCAGTTGAGGGCATAGTAACCAATCCAGAATCTAGTGCAACAAGATCTGTTACTTGCAAATCACCTGTTACTGCAGAAACGCCACAATAAGTTCTAAGTTGAGAATCAAAAAAACTGCCGGCTAATCTTGTAGCCAATAAAAAATTTCCACCGTTTTGTACATAATCAATAACCTGTGCTTGATTAAAGAACGCTAAATCTCCACTAAAATTATTTCCTATCCAAATTACTTTGTCATAAAGATTTAATACTGAAGTAGGAATATCCCTGTTAAATAAATGCGTAGTTTGAAATGATGAATTCGCTGTATAATTAAATCCTTGATTTCCAAATAAATCCCAAACATCAACATTATGATTACCTATACAGGCAGAACTACTATAGAACGCCTGCATTTCAGGGATATAAGTTGCATTTGAGTAATCGATTCCATTTACTACTAGAATATCAGCAGAATTTGTTAATCCGTAAATATAATTTTCTAAAGTGCGTATGTATTGATTGATACCATCACTAACTGTTAAAGAAACTGTATATGTTCCTTCAGCTGTAAAAGTATAAGTTGGATTAGGTTCTTGAGAATCAGGGTTTCCGTCATTGTCAAAATCCCAGGACCAAGATGTAATTGATGTAGAATCTGTCGCAGAAGAATAATCTTCAAAAGTAACTTCAAATGGTAATGCGCCTAAATTTTCAGGAACCTGGAATGCGGCGTTTAGATTATTAGACAGTTCAACGTCCGCGGTAGCTGATTGATAAACAAGTTTATTAGCATCACTTTGGATAAAGGCTACGACTGAAAGCGCTGTTATATCAACCTCTTGCAAAAATTGTGCATTTGGGATAAAGGAAAATTCGTATTCAACAGAATCACCTGCAGCAGGAATCTGAATTAAAGTTCCTTTTCCATCGGGCAGCATTTTACGAGTTACATTGTGAAATAAAACCTCTCCATTATTACAGCAGGTTAAACAAGTTCTATCAACTGTTAATTCTGTAAGAGCAACTCTTAGTTTGGTATTATTAAAAGTTGTATTGTCAGAAGAATCCCTGGTTATAATAACTTTTACATTAAGAACATTGTTAGAAAATCTAACCGGAATTATTTCAATCTTAAATGGAGAGTAAGATGCATTTCCGGAATTAACAGCTCCTTCAAGAGCTGCCTGACTAACTGAAATGGTCGTACCGTTTACGTCAATCCAGGGAACTGAATTAACTCCATAATATCCTCGCCTGGCATTATTATCTGCTGCATTTAGTATATGCATTGGGTCTGTCGGTGATGGCCAATCTACATTATAGATTACATGGGTTATTAAACGTGAGCTTATTAAATTTGCTGTTGTAGCATTGTACCAGGAATTATTAGCGGTAGCACAAGGGCCGCAGGAACAATTTGTAAATCTTTCAACTAGAGAAAGTTTATCATACGCAAGACTTGAGCTAATAAAACTAAATATAAAAAACAGTAAAAAAAGTTGTTTCATTACAATTACTCCATTATTCATTAAATGTTGAATATCTCAGAGTAATTTGCAAAGAATCTAGTTAGTTGTCAAATAAAAACTGTTGCTTAATGAGAAAAATTAAAATACATCCATTCCTTCATCATTGCCTGGTTTTTTATCGCGATCTTTATTTCCGTTTCCCGGACTTAATCTGTATGATATTCCAAGAAACGCTACACGGGATTCCATTTTTCTGTAAGATGTAGAAAAGAAATTAATTCCATTTGTTTCAGAATCCATTTTACGTGTGTTAAAAATATCGCTAACTCTAAAGGTTACAGAAAGCTGCCCATCCAAAAAATCTTTTTTAGCAGCAAAATCTGTTGTAAACACTTCTTTAATTCTGCCCTGAGCCGTAACAATTGGTGAATTATAATTAGCATTTATCTGCAGATTAAAATCTTTTGAAAGAAAAATCATAGTGGAGAGTTTGGCAATCCAGCTAAAATCTTCTTTAACAAGCTCCGGTTCTTCAAACTTAGTATTAAAATATGAAAAGCTGCCGTTTAATCTAAACCACTCAAACAAAGGATGCACGGCTGTTAATTCTATCCCATAAGAAGTGCTTTTAGAAAGATTGCGCCACGTGGTTTCTGTAACTCCATCGTCTCTTAAAAAAGTATAATTATCTATCGCGTCATCAGTAAGTTTGTAAAAGAGTGATGATGTTAGTGAAGTTTTACCAAAGAATTTTGAATATCCAAGATCAATCGAATTAACAAACTCGGGATTTAATTCCGGATTACCATATTGAATATTTAAAGAATCTGATCGATCCACATAAGGATTTAACCTTCTGTTATTTGGGCGCTCAACTCTTCTGCTGTAACTTAATTGTATTTCCTGTTCATCGGGTAAACCTTGCACCAGATGTATTGTTGGATAAAGAGCAAAATAATTTTTGTTAAATGATGTTGTAGTAATGCTTTCCTTACCATCAACATTAGCTTGTTCTGCACGTAATCCAATTTGATATTGAAATTTATTAATGTTGTTAGAGTAAATTCCATACACTGCGTAAATCTGTTCTTTATAATTAAAATCAGTTTTTCGAAGAGGATCATCAATCCACACGGAAGAACTTTGATTAAAATTCAGATAATCATTTTTTGAAGTTAAATTTTTAAAAGTTGTTTTGAACCCTGTTTCTATTCGTCCAAATCCCTCTATTGGGTTTACATAATTTGATTGTACAGTTAATTGTTTATTGGAGTTGCTGGATAATCCTTTTTGTTCAGATTCACTTGTTGGATTTAGATTAATATCAAAATTGGTTTGGGTAATTTCTTCATTTCTGTTCATCGCAAAATCGCCGATTATAACATCAGCAGTTAACTCATTACCTTTGATTTCTGAGGTTCTTCGGTAACTTAAAGTATAATTACTTCCACCCATATTTCTATCGGCAACACTGCTGCGATTAAAAACATCCAAAACCTGATTAGCAGAATTTAGGTTTGTGTTTTTAACAAAGCCATCACTGTCAAATCCAAATTTTCTGTAACGATAAGAAAAAGTAAATGTGTTAAAATCATCATAAAGATAATCCAAACCAGCATTTACGTTGTTAGAATTAAATTTAAACAATCCGTTATTCAACTGATCCAAATAAGAAATTGTGTTAGCTATGTTGTTAGTTCGTAATGAGCTTCCTTCATTTTCATTATTCATAATTCGGGAATCAAATGCAGTAAAGAAATTAAAATATGGTGTTTTGTAATTTAGATTTATGGACCCGTTGTATTTATCCCGTGTCCCAACATTTAAACTAACGCTTCCGTTTAATCCGCCATTAATTCTTTTCTTTAAAATAATATTTAAGATTCCTGATGAACCATCCGGATCATATCGCGCTGATGGATTAGTAACAAGTTCTATGGATTCAATTGAGCTAGCTGGAATGCTATTTAAAATATCGCTGTTGCTTGCGCCAACTAATTCACTTGGTTTGCCATCAACTAAAATTGTTATGTTTTGATTACCTCTAAAACTTACATTGCCATCAAGATCAACTGTAACAGATGGTATGTTATTCACAACATCCACAGCAGAGCCGCCGGTACTTGTTAAATCTTTTTCAACATTAATAATTTTTTTATCAAGATTATTTATTACCATTTCTTTTTGTCCGGTTACAAGAACATTACCAAGCTCAATAGATTCCTCATCAAGAAAAATATCACCAAGATTTACCTCCAAAGATTTTGGATTAACACGAATGCTGTCTAAAAACTTTGTTGCATATCCAATAAAAGAGGCTTTTATATTATACATCCCAAATTGAAGGTTTTCAATTTTAAATTTTCCATCCTTATCAGAAATAGTACCGTTTACCATTGAAGAATCTTTTGTTAAATACAGAACAACATTTCCGTATTCTATGATTTGACTGGTTTGAGCATCGAACAAAGAGCCAATTATTTTTCCGGTTGGCATATTACCGCCCTGGTTATTTCTTCCAACAGAATTCTGGGAAAAGGAGTTAACCGCAAACAATAAACTAATTACTAATATGATTAACGTTTTTATTTTCATTATTGGTTGATCTTTCAAAACTGGGATTATGATTATTACGACAAATGATAACTATTAAACCGTAAAATTAGACAAAAAATTCCATTAGGTGGTTTAATTTTTTGTATAATAATATATAAAAAGCACTCCCGTTAGAGGAAGTGCTTTTGAAGAGGATTCAAATATAATTCTGATTTAGGAACTCATCTTTAACCAGCCAATTACTTCTGACCATTTTGGCTTTTTGCCGGTTAGTAAAATTCCAATTCGGTATATTTTTCCTGCCAATTTAAATATTGCAATTAAAACAACAAGATTTATAACAACAGAGAGTAATATCTGCCATATGGGAACTTCAACTAAGATCATTCGTGCAGGCATAACGATTAAAGAAGAAAATGGAAATAATGATGCAATTTGAGCTAATGAACTCTGAGCGTTTGATTCCATACCAAGAGCAATAAAGAATGGTATCATAATTAACATTAAAAGCGGCCAGACACCTGATTGCGCATCTTGCGGATTATCGAAGATAGCCCCGACAGTTGCATAAAGTGCTACATAACTTATTAATGCAAGTGTATAGTTGAACAGAAAATAAAGTATAAATGTAAAACTCATTTGCGGCATAAATTCAGCAGGAATTAAAAACCAACTTGTTGAAATCAACAGCACAATCGGGCTAAGCCAAATAGCCATCTGTAATACTTCTACTATAACAGTTCCCATTATTTTTCCAGTCATAAGCTCTGTGCTGCTTGCAGATGAAAGAAGTACTTCTACAATTTTATTACTTTTCTCTTCAACTACAGCATTCATAGTCATCGAGCCGGAAAATATTAATGCCATATAGAGTAAGAATGAAAACAAAACCATAGCAATTCTGTTTCCGTAACCTTCTTCCGCAACTCCTTCATCAGATGAAACTCTGAATCCATTTATCTCAACATCTTTTCTTGCAAATTTTATTTCATCATCTGTTAAAAGTCTGCCGGCAAAATAAATTTCAACCAGAGTTTTATTGATTGATGGTTTAATCTTATAGAATAAAGATGAGTTACCTGGATTTGATGAATAATATTCAACACCCTTTGATTGTAATGATGTTGAAGGTATAAAAACCATACCAGTAATTCGCTGAGCAATAATATCGGGTTTAATTTCATTTAATTTTGATTTGAAATTTTGTAATTCAATCTTTTCAAATCGTGCGGTGATATCTCCTGATCTAAATGAACTTGTTTCAAACACTTCATTCTGAAGTTTATTTAAAATTTCATCAGAATCTGAAATCACAATTAAATCAGCTCTTTCTTCTTCTGAAAGTGAGTGAACTAGATACTGAACAGAAAATATTCCAATCATAAATAAAGGCACAAGCAAAGTCATAAGGATAAATGATTTGCTAAAGAGTTTCATTTTAAGTTCACGTTTTATAATGGCGAGTGTTCTTCTGTTAAACATTTGCAACCTCTTTTCCGGCAAGCGATACAAAAATTTCGTGTAATGATATTTCATCAACATTAAATTTCTTGATTACAATATTATTTGCCATAAGTAATTTTAATAATTCCTGATCGGAATTTTCTTCTTTAAGTTTTATACCGGTTGTGTTTCCGTAATTTTCTATACTCTCAACAATCGGATGATTATTTAGAAAAGATATATTACCATTATAATTTAAGCTTACATTTCTGCTGGCATATTTTTCTTTAATCTCTTTGAGTTTGCCATTAAGTATAATTTTTCCCTTATCAATCATTGCAATCGAATCGCACATCTTCTCAGCAAATTCCATAAGATGCGTTGAAAAGATTACAACTTTGCCTTTGTTTTTCATCTCAAGTATAATTTCTTTAAGAAGGTTTGTATTTATGGGATCAAGTCCGGAAAATGGTTCATCAAAAATTAAAAAATCAGGGTCGTGCAGCACGGTACTGATAAATTGTATTTTCTGCTGATTACCTTTTGAAAGATCCTCAATCTTAGAATTTTTTCTATCTGCAAGATCAAATCGTTCCAAATATTCCAGCGCAGATTTGGAAACATCACTTCCCTTTTTCCCTTTCAGTTCGGCAAGGAATAAAATCATATCCATTACCTTCATCTTTTTATAAAGACCACGCTCTTCCGGTAAGTATCCTACGGAGTCCTTAAAATCCTGTTCTACTTTTGAACCCTTAAACAAAACTTCACCTTCATCAGGAAAGTAAATATTTAGCATCATTCTGATCGTTGTGGTTTTTCCAGCACCATTTCTTCCAATCAATCCAAAAACTGCACCTTCGGAAACAGAAAATGATGCTTTATCCACGGCGGTGATTCCACTAAATCTTTTAGTAAGATTTTTAACTTCAAGTACATTCATAAATACTCTCTAAATTAATTCAAGCAAAATTAAGTAAATAAGTACAAGCATAGAATACCGTTTAAGTGATAAAAGTTGCGTCTAAATAAAAAAGGTGATCGATTCTGGGAAGGCCATTTAAAGAATCCTGAAGCATTTATTTTAAATTATTGAGTAAAGGAAATTTTTTTATAGAATTTTAACTTGAGCTCATGATCAAATCTTTATAAAGTTGTTATTTAAATTGGTTACTCATAACTAGTATAGCTATTAAATATTTATGAAAGACTTGTTGTTATCAAGTGTAGTCTTTTCTTATCTTTGCGTTAATTGATATAAGACTTCAATGTTTTTTACGAGAATCATAATTAAGAGAGCAAAGATGATAAACAGAATCAACATACTATTTATTTATTTATTATTAACTCTTTTCTTGTTTGAAAATTCTTATACTCAATCATTTCAGACTGAAAATGATTTTCTTTCCCAAAACTTAATTTTATCATTAGGCGGCGGTATATCCTATGGATTTACAGACTATAAGAATAGTAAAATTGGACCCATTGTCAAAGGTTCTTTGGAGTATTATCCTATAGTTATCCAAAATGCAAGATTAGGAATTAAAGCTTTTGCCGGTGGATTAACACTAAATTTTGAGGATTCCAGAAATTTAATTTCAAGCAATGACGGCTTTCGCGAAATACCAGCTAAAATAGAAACGGATGCTATCCAGTTGGGTACCGGTATAACTTTAGGTTATGCATTTAGCAACTACGTTATTCCATCTATAACGGTTGGTGGATCTTTTCTCAGATTTAGTCCGAAGGATTCGGATGGTAAAGTACGCCCATTTAATAAGGCTAATGTTTATAAAAAAGATATTTTTAGTTTTTATTTAGATGGAGAATTAAAAATTAAAATATCAGATCATTTCAGTATTCACACACAATTGAGTTATCACCCTCTATCTACTGATTATTTGGAAGATGTTTCAACTTCTGCAAATAATGATTCATACCTAACCGGAATAGTGGGAATTTCCTTTGCATTTACAGGGAATCTGGATTCTGATGGCGACGGTGTAAATGATAAAAATGATCAGTGCCCAAACACTCCGCTGAGAGTTACGGTTGATGAGTTTGGTTGTCCTATTGATTCAGACAATGATGGGGTTGCTGATTACATGGATAAAAGTCCTAATACACCAATCGGGGTTAAGGTTGACTTGAATGGAATTCCCCTTGATTCTGATAGTGATGGTATACCTGATTATTTGGATAAATGTCCGGAAACTCCATTAAACGTTGAAACTGATTCTATAGGGTGTGCTATAGATTCAGATGTTGATGGTGTACCTGACTATATGGATAAATGTAATAATACACCAATTGGGATAGAAGTTGATGAATTTGGTTGTGCGATTGATACTGACAAAGATGGTGTGCCTGACTATTTAGACAAATGTCCTAATACAATCGCTAATACTAATGTAGATTCGACTGGCTGTCCGGATAATCAAAATGTAAATGCTGTTGAAACATTTTATCAATTTATTCTTAGAGGAGATGATACTTTTAAGACTAATTCTGACAGTTTAATTGGGTTGGCAAAAATTCTTTTGGATGAAATAGCTGCTTATATTAAAAATCAACCTGGAAGTAAATGGCGTATTGAAGGTTATATGGATAATCAAGGTTCTATATCTTATCTAAAAAAACTATCATATAATAGAGCAAAAACTACTCTCAATTATTTGATTTCAAAGGGTTTATCTGAATCGCAGTTTACGATATTCGGACTTGGTGATTCTTTTCCGATAGCAAATAATAATACACCAGAAGGCAGAAGTACAAATAGAAGGATATTGATAATCAGAGAAAATTAGTATTTGAGGTAGATCATCAAATCTTATGAAAAAGTAATTAAATCAGATTTTAAGAATTTGATTTTTGTGTAGTAACTCAAAAATTCAAATTATTTTAATATAGATCGCCAGCATGTTTCTGTTATTTTATTGTAGTGTCTTGATGAAAAATAATTGAGCCATCTTCCTTATTAAGACATAAGAATATCCTACGCAAACTTGAACAGCTTAGATATCCAATTGGAACTGAAGCGTAACTAATATACCAGCAGTTTTTGGGCAGGGCCGATAACATTTTATTATCAGATAATTGATCCGAAATTCTCATTCCTCTTAACTCTATATCTGGGACTAAATTTTTGGCAATAGAAAATGCCTGTTGTTGTGTAATCAAATCTTGTTTTGAAGTTTAGGATAAATATTATGTGTAAAATAACTAATTAGAAATTTACTGCAAGAAGAACTTCATTTTTTTGAGATTGCATAGATTTTAATCTATTAAGCTGTACATTAACAAAATCTGGAATGGATCTTAAATTTTCGTTTTTATATTCAGTTTCTTTAGAAATCTCAAGTATAAGATCAATACCTTTTTCAAGATTCTCTTTAAAGATCTCCAAATACTTTATTTCTGCTTCAGTGGTCCCCATTGTGCCAATAAGTTTTTCAAAATAGTTAACATACAGTTCAAGTTCCTGACAGAACATATGCGGTCTGTCTTCAGAAACCAATGATTCACCACGTCCATAAATATGATCTGTCATCTCCTTAAGAGAATATTGCCTGTTAAACCAAACAATATTTGGTCCTGGACAAATTGATTGAGGTGATTTTGTCTTTGGAGAAATACCAAGTTTAATCAGAGCACCATTTGCAAGATGATCACATAAACAAACTTTTTGGAACCAGGCATTTTGCAGTTCTTCTTTTTCAGATTCCGGAACAAGCATTGCATTTATTTCATCAAATTTATTTTTCTGAAATTGACGTGATGCTGTACAAATTGGTTTATCAGTGTATTGTTTATCTGAAATCAAAAATCCTTTGGGACAAGGAGATCCGGGTCTACCGCTTTCGGCTCTGTCTTTTGTCCACAACTCTGAGCCTGTTTGTCTTAAATTATTAAACGGCACTCCCAATGGAGATGCACCACTTAAATAAAGATCATCTTTTTGGGCATTGATTAAGAGGTTTAGTGTGTCATCATCCACACAAGTTGCTTCGGGAACTAATAAAAAAGGACTTCCCCACCCTGTTGAATCACATCCAAAATCTTCAATCATCCTCTGGGCTTCACCACTAGTACCAATTCCACCTTGAACAGTCAAAAGTGGCTCATCATTAAAATATGACTCATCGTAGTCCCAGTTTTGTTTTTCGTAGTAGGATTTTATCAAAGGTTTAAATTCTTTGGCAAGTTGAGATCTTTTATCTTTAAATTCCTGTAGGATTGAAGGGAGTAAAAATCCTTGCGAAGCAAATGCGTGTCCGCCGCAGTTTAATCCGGATTCAATTCTAAATTCAGAAACCTCAAGACCTTTAGATGCTAAAAACTTTCCTTGGATCATTGCTGATCTAAAATCACTAACTTTTATAATAATTTTTTTCTTGATAAAACCATTTTCATCACGATAAAAATCTTTAAACTGTGGAATGAATCCTAAAAGAGTTCTGTTAAATCCAGCAGAAAAAACTATTGACGATGTTAGTGTACTTTCGGCGTATCCTCGCAATGCAGCTTTAGCATCACTGAATTCATCGCTTAACATCGTACCATCTTTAGCATAATTAGTTCTATCAACTTTGGACATTATATTGACATCAATAGAGCCAGCACGCATTAAATTTGTAAGTTCTTTACCTAACTTTTCTTTTTCAGCTTCATCAGTAACCGTTAACAAATAAAAATACTTTTGCTTTAATGGACTGTCGTCTGGAAGCAGATCAAAGTATTTAGATTTTCCATTTTGCTCAAAGAATGGCAAGCGTTTTAATTCTTCAAGATTACGTGCTACAATTATATCAACAACATTTAAATACGCGGTTATTCGTTTTGATCGAGCATACAGATCTTTTTTGGAAATTTCTTCAAACGGAATTGAATACTTATTTGCATAATATCTGCCAATTTTTTCAATCAATATATCATCAACGATAGACATAACTGATGAAATACCAAGATGTGCAACACGAATTGGTGAATCAATTGAATGACCTGTTCCCATTACAGGGATATGAAATTTATGATATATAGTTTTCCATATAATTCTCTTTATTATCAAAATATCTAATAACAAATCGCAATTGTTGATTTTTGCAAATTTGTTATTAAAGTATGAGCTAAGCTAAAAAATTAATGACGTATAAATAGAGAGAAACTGTGGTTTTACATTACTTTTACAATTGTTTTTTGCTGGTTTTAGATATGTAAGTGATGAAGAAAAAGCAGCCTGATTTTAGTCAGGCTGCACGTTTTTTTTCTTAAATAATTTAAGTGATTTTTATAGGTAATCTTCTTATTCTTTTTCCTGTAGCAGCAAAGATGGCATTGGCTAATGCAGGAGCGCAGGCAGCAATTCCAACTTCACCAACACCGCCTACTTTATAATTATTTTTAATGTAGTGCGCTTCAATCACCGGAGTTTCATCATATGCTAACATTGTGTAATCATCAAAATTACTTTCTTTAACACCGCCATTCTGAATAGTTATTTCTCCTTTTAATGCAGCAGAAAGTGCAAATACAATCGCACCTTCTAACTGTGCTTCTACAGTATCAGGATTGATGACAATGCCGCAATCGATAACAGCTACATAACGATCGAGCTTTAATTTATTCCCTGTTACGGTTACTTCAGCAACCTGTGCACAATAGCTTTCATACCCTGCAGAAATAGCAATTCCTCTTCCCTTACCTTCCGGCAATTTGGTACCCCATCCGGATTTTTCTGCAGCAACATTTATAACATTTGTTAACCTGGAATCTGCAGGCAGCATTTCTTTTCTAAATAAGTAAGGATCTTTTTTTGCGGCAAAAGCCATTTCATCAATAAATGATTCTACTGCAAACGGATTTTGGGAGTTGTAAACAGCCCGCCACCATGAGATTGGAACATGCGTCGGGATAAGTGTCCCGGTAATCTTCATGTTAGGAATATTATACTCTAAACCTACAGTACCTTCTTTGATCTCAGAATTTTCTGCAGTAAGATTTTTATCAAAACGCATTTGTCTTATTGATGGTGCAATTACGTGATGATAAAACTTTGCCGGCTTTCCATCTTTTGTTACTGATCCTTTAACAACGTTCATACTCGGCGGACGGTAATAACCGAATTTCATATCTTCTGCGCGGGTCCAGGTTAACTTTACAGCTTTACCGCAGGCTTTAGAAATCTCAGCAGACTCTACTGCAAAATCACTCACAAGTCTTCTTCCAAATCCGCCGCCCATTAAAGTAATATGTACAGTAACATCGCCTTCAGAAATACCCAAAGCTTTTGCTACCTCGCTTTGTGCATTCTGCGCATTCTGTGTGGGAGCCCATAACTCAGCTTTTCCATTTTGATATTTTGCAACGCAGTTCATCGGTTCCATTGGTGCATGAGCGATAAAGGGAACTTCATAAACTGCTTCAAGTTTTATTTCACCATCTATATCAGTTTCTACATTACCACGACTTTCAAATTCTGAACCTTCTTTATCAAGATGCTTAAGCATTTCATTTCTAATATCTTCTGTTTTTACATTAGCATTAGGTCCAAGATCCCAATCAATTATTAATGCATCTCTTCCATTAAATGCATGCCAGGTTGAATCGGCAATTACAGCTACACCATTCGATATCTGAACTACATCTATAACTCCGGGCATTGATCTGGCTTTACTTGCATCAAAACTTTTTACACTTCCGCCAAATGCAGGACATCTGCTTAAAGCTGCGTAAAGCATTGAGGGTACAACCACATCAATTCCGAAAATTGCTTTACCATATATTTTATCCGGTGTATCAACACGCGGAACTCTTTTACCGATCAGTTTATAATCTTTTGGATCTTTTAATTTCACATCAGTTGGAACAGACAGTTTAGCTGCATCCTCAACCAGATCTCCATAAGAAAATTTACTTCCATTCGATCTATCAATTACAAATCCATTTTCAGCATAACAGTTCGAGGTGTTTGTATTCCATTTATTTGCAGCAGCTAAAATCAACATCTCCCGTGCTGTGGCACCAGCAACACGTAATGGTTCCCAGTTTCTTCTAATACTTGTACTTCCGCCGGTTGATTGGCTTCCGTATTTTTTATCAGCATCGGACTGCTCAATAATAATCTTTTGCCAATCCACTTCCAGTTCCTCTGCAACAAGCATAGGTAAAGCTGTTTTAATTCCCTGCCCCATTTCAGATCTGTGAAAAATTATTGTAACCACTCCATTTGAATCAATTTTAAGAAAGACACTTGGTGCAAATATTTTCGGTTCATCACCAACATTTGCTAAAATATTACTAAAGGGGATGAAAGATGCGAGCATTAATCCGCTTCCGCTTACTCCAACAACTTTAATAAATTCTCTGCGAGTTTGCTTATTAGAATTATTCATTACTTCTTCTCCTCCACAAGTTTATCAACAGCTTTTCGTATACGATGATAAGTACCGCACCGGCAAAGTACTGTGGACATTGTGTTATCAATTTCCTGCCTAGAAGGTTTAGTATCAGAATCCAGCATTGCTGCAAGAGTCATTATTTGCCCGGGCTGGCAGTAGCCGCATTGAGATACTTCAAGTTCGATCCAGGTTTTAAATATTGGATGATCAGGATTTTCAGCCAGTCCTTCGATCGTTGTGATTTTTTTATCAACTGCTTCTTCAACAGAAACGATGCAGGATCTTTCAGCTTTTCCATTTATATGAACTGTGCAGGAACCGCAAATTCCTTCACCGCAACTGTATTTTGTTCCGGTAAGATTAAGATTGTCTCTTAAAACCCATAGTAATGGAGTTCCGGATTCAACCGTTACTTCATAATCTTTTTTGTTGATGTTTAATTTGTAAGTTGGCATAGCATTTTGAAGTTTTGTTTTTACTAAACTTAAATTAAGATAATAAGATTTGAAGTTCAATGATTTTAAAATCAAATTATCCCACTTTTTTGAAATACATATTTATAATAGCATATTTACAAACTAAATTTGCACTGTGGAAAAAGTAAATTCAGAATTCAGATCGTTTCTAATTAAACTTGGATTAAATGAATCATCACATATTATTGTCCATTCAAGTTTCAAAAGAATAAATTCTGCGTTTCCTGAAATAAAACCAAACGATGTTCTTAATATCCTAAAAGAAATAGTAACCAGTTCAGGATCAATAATATTTCCAACCTTTACATACTGCTTCAAAAGGTCTATTGGAGATTACGAAATATTTGATAGAACGAGTTCTAAAAGTAAAGTAGGATTGCTTTCAGAAACTTTCAGAATAAGCGATGGAGTAATAAGAACATCATCACCAACTCATTCATTTGCTTTGTGGGGAACAAGTCTTAAAAGATATTGATGATAATAATTCTCCCGAAAGTCCATTAGGAAAAGGGAGTGTTCTTGAATGGCTGACAAATAATCCGGACTCTTACGTCCTAATGTTTGGGACAGATTTTTCCTCATTAACTTTTGGACATTATTTGGAAGTTGAAGCAAAAGTGCCGTGGTATAATTTTTCTCCGTGGGATTATATGAATGTTTTGCCAATTGGAATTTCAATCAGTGGTGAACAGAAATTAAAAGAGATTCCCGGCTGCGCTAAATCATTTGTGAACTTTGAATCATATCTCCTAGAAAAAAAGTCAATCAGAAAATATGAATATCAAGGATTATCATCTTATTTTATCAGAGTAAAATTATTGTATGATGAAGGTATGAAATTCTTTTCTAAACATTACGATAAAACTTTATGCCCTGAAAATACTTGTTCTGCCTGTGATTCCAGAAGGAGAAAATTTATATGAGAATTATGATTTTACTGTTCATATCTATTTTATTGATACAATGTTCTTCGAAGAAATATTCGGAGACAGATTTTTATTCTAAGGCAGCATTAAAATCTGAGAGAGCAAATGTTTTTTGATAAATCTATAAATCAAACCATTACAGAATCTTTATCGCATCCCTTAAACGAATCAACCGAACAGAAATATATGTCTGCTTTCTGGGCAATGGAGCTGATACAATACAAGAATGAATTTACTGATTCCGTTATAAGCAGTTGTTTCGATAACCTAAATGCGCGTTCAACAGAGTTCCAAAGATCATTCTTAGAATTAGTTTACACACTTTATCAAAATAAATTTTCTTACCAGGTTGAAGCATTTGCAAAAGAGACGAACAATCCGAAACTATTTGCTATGTGCGCAGATTATCTCAAACGATCAGGCTATGATGTGAATAATATGCTTGAAGAATTTTTAAAAAGAAATCCTTTACTGACTTGATCATCCAATCGTGATAATGCTAAAGAACAATTTATCTAATGAATCAATTTCATTACCGCCCGTTGAAGATTTATTCGGAAATAGTTTTGAGCATAAATTAGTAATCTTTTCAATTCAAAGATCAAACAGAGATTATCCCGGTTTGTTAATAATCAGAAAACCTGATGGAAAATTTCTTAGAGATGAATCCGGAAAAATATTTTCAATCCCGCAGTTAGCCAGAGCAATAACTGATCTACCAGGTTATATTACTAACGGAAATACTCCGGAAGGTATTCTATCGATTCAGGGTATAGATTTTTCAAAAAATGTTTTTATCGGACCAAGTCCTAACTTGCAATTAGTTTTACCATATGAGGTTAGTCCGCAAAAATATTTTCATAATGAAGTAACAGACACAGTTTGGAATAAAGATTTTTATTCAAATTTACTTCCTGATTCCTGGAAAAATTATTTACCAATTTATGAAGCATATTACGCCGGCAAAGCGGGAAGAAATGAAATAATAGCTCACGGAACAACAATAGATCCGGAGTTTTATAAAGAGAAATCTTATTATCCTTTTACTCCATCACTCGGATGTTTAACAACAAAAGAATTGTGGTCTGATGTAAATGGAAAAATTGTTGAAAGTGATCAGATCAAATTAATGAATGCTTTCAATGATGCCGGAGTTGATAATGGTTATTTTGTTGTTGTAAATATAGATGATCAGCATAAACCCATAACCTTCAATGAGATTGAAAATTTAATACTCAACGCTGAAAGATAACATATGAGCATTATTGATATAATAATTGTTGTTGTTTACTTAATTGTTATAACATTCAATCGGTATTTACTTTGAAAGAAAAGCGTCATCGGGAATTGATTCCTACTTTCTTGGCAGCAGAAAAATTCCCTGGTGGGCCTTAGGTGCTTCCGGCATGGCATCCAACTTTGATGTAAGCGGAACAATGATAAATGTTGCTCTCATTTATGCGTTTGGTGCGGTTGGTTTTTTTGTTGAGATGCGCGGCGGACTTGTTCTTATAATGGCATTCCTGATGATCTTTATGGGAAAATGGAACAGACGATCTAAGGTTATGACACTTGCTGAATGGATGACTTACAGATTCGGAGATGGTATTCAAGGCAAATCCGCAAGATTTATTTCTGCCCTATCAACTCTTATAATTACAATCGCAATAGTTTCTTACTTCTCCGTTGGTGCAGGAAAATTTATAGGCGATGTTCTTGGCATTCCTGAATTCTTAGGATTATCATCGGAGTTTTGGGCTGCAGCAATAATTATTGTGCTAACTACTATTTACACTGTAGCTAGCGGTTTACAAGGAGTTGTTTGGACGGACGTATTTCAGGGTATATTAATTTTTATAATGATAATTATTGTCTGCTCTATTGCATTCTTTTCTGCAAGTATACCTGAAGCTTTTTCAATATCGGTCCCACTTAAAGATGGTGGATTCTTACCGATCGAAACAACAAGAGATGCATGGACATCAATTCTACCTTCCTGGAATCTAAATTTTCCGAAGGATTCTTCTTATTCAATTTATAATTTATTTGGAGTAGCTTTACTTTTTTATCTCATTAAAGTAGTTATAGAGGGAAGTGCCGGAACAGGCGGTTATATGGCACAAAGATTCTTTGCTGCAAGAAGTGATAGAGATGCTGGATTACTTTCTCTCTTCTGGGTTTTTCTACTTTCTTTTCGCTGGCCATTTATAGCTGCAATTGCAGTGCTAGGTATCTCTTATGGTGTAACCTCGGGTGCAATCATTTCTGATCCTGAAAAAGTTTTGCCAACTGTTATCTTTAATATTCTTCCAATTGGATTAAAAGGTTTGCTTGTTGCAGGACTAATGGCTGCGGCAATGTCAACATTCAGTTCATTAATAAATTCAGGAGCATCTTATTGGGTAAGAGATATTTATCAGGAATTTATTAATCCAAAAGCATCCGAGAAAAAATTAATTATTCACAGTAGACTTTCCTCTATTATTATTGTTTTACTCGGACTTGGATTAACAGTTAATATTAAAAGCATTAATGAAATATGGGGATGGCTTACAATGGGGCTTGGTGCTGGAATGGTTGTTCCATTATTAGTTCGCTGGTACTGGTGGCGAATGAATGGATTCGGGTTTACTGCAGGAACTGTTTTTGGAATGGGTGCTGCAATAGTTCAGAAAATATTTTACCCCGATGCAACAGAGTACTTATCATTTGCCATTTTACTTGTTTCATCTTTTTCAGCAACGATTATTGTTACTTTATTAACTCAACAAACGAATAAAGAAACATTAATAAAATTTTACAAAACAACACGTCCATTCGGTTTCTGGAAACCAATAAAATCATTACTGCCTGATGAAAAGAAAATGCAGATCAATTCTGAAAACCGAAGAGATATAATCGCGATATGTTTTGCATTACCCTGGCAAATAGTTTTATTCTTGACCGGAATGACTTTGATACTAAAAAGATTTGATCTGTTTGGATATCTTTTTGTATTACTGATTGCACTTTCGATAGGTTTATACTATTTCTGGTTCAGACATCTTTCATCAGAAGTAAGAGTTGAGTGAAAGAGTATTATTCAGCATTAACTAAATGAAGAATTCCAATATTATTTAATGTTAGCAGATCTCAATTAAGTTTGTTAATTAAGTTAACAACAACCTTAACAATAATATCTTTTTCTTTAGGATTACTTTCGGCAATCAATAAACACAAAGCTACTAAAGCATTATCAGCAATTCTTTTTCGGCCGTTTTTACCATACAGGTAATTGTTCATTTCGAGGAACCATAAAAATATTGCAGCGGCAATACGCTTGTTCCCATCCACGAATGAGTGATTCTTAATTGTAAAGTAAAGCAAATGTGCAGCCTTTTCTTCTATACTAGGATAAACTTCTTTTTTTCCAAAGGTCTGATAAATTGCTCCTATAGTCCCCTTGAAGGATTGATCCTTTTCTCTACCAAAAAGAGCTGAACCACCAAACTTTTCTTTCATTTTTTTTATAAGTTTTTTTGCGGATTCATATTCAATCCTGAATAATTCATCTTTACCGGTACTTTCAATTTTTAATCTCTGATGGTCATATGCATCCAATAAATCAAGTGCTCTCGTATAATCAGAAACAACTTTTAATATTCCTGAGAACTCATCACGATTTATTTGGTTATGCTCAACAACATTTGCAAATATTTCTAAAGTTTTTTCCAACTCTTTAATTTTTTCAGTCTGCTCCTTTAATCTTTTCTCATTTAATGCATATCCCTCAATCAGATACTCCTTCAAAACACTATTTGCCCAGATTCTGAACTGAGTTCCTCTCTTCGATTTAACTCTATAACCCGACAGATATGATTACATCAAGGTTGTAAAATTTAGTATTGTAAACTTTTCCATCAGAAGCAGTTATCCGGAAATTCCGGATAACTGAGCTTTCTAATAATTCGCCCTCTAAAAATACATTTTTAATATGTTCATTTATTGTTCGGACATTTTTGCCGAATAAAAATGACATTTGCTTTTGTGTAAGCCATACAGTTTCTTCTTCTAGCTTAACATCAAGTTGGGTTGAACCATCACTGGCTTTATAAATGACTATTTCACTTTTTGGGAGATTATCTATTTTCATAATGTGCTGGTATTTTTAATTACAAAAATATAGAATCAATATTTAATTAACAGGCAGGAAGCGAATATAATAACTGACGTTTAATCAACTACGCCAAAAAATCTTTTTCTTAGTAAATAAGCTTGTTATCAGAGCTGCAAGCAAAGTGAAGATTAAGTCCTTTTAAGAAATCCTAACCGAGGGATTTATAAGCATATAATTAAGAAGTGTTGATAAACCAGTTAATGCAAGTATCGGCATAACAAAATTACTTCCTGCAATGTAAGCAATCATTGGGTTCTGGCCATTTTCAATAAGCAGATTAACATAATTTGATTTTTTCCAATGGTCTGAAATGATTGAAAAAGCTATCAATGCCATAAAAGCTAAACCCGATGTAACAAGATAATAGCTTAAAGTTGATGGATCTTTTTTTATTCCGCCTTCATAAGATTCAAATGCAAGTCCAAGTATGAGCCAGAATGTGCCCCAGGCAAATAATTTTTTATATAAAGCAAGCAATTGAGAGTTTGAGTTTTTTAGTAAAACAAATCCTGCTGATAAGAGTAGAATATTTCCGATTAAATTTGGAATTAATTGTCTGCTATAAAGTCCAAAAAGGTTTAGGACTATAATGAATATTGTAAGTAAGAAGAGATAAAGAATTTTTGATTTATTATCTGATGATGAATCGGCATCAGATGATTTCATCCAATTATAAAAAAGATCACCGGCAATTGTTCCGGGAATAACAATGAATAAATACTGGAGAAAATAAAATTTATAGATCTCAGGAGCTGGAGTTAAATTCCAGATAAATCCGGTCCAGCTGTCTTCAATATTATGCGTAATTCTAAATGCAAGCAAAAGTGCGAGAATAGAAAGTCTTATCAGCAGCTTATCTTTTGTAAACAACCAGATTATTGAACCAAACAAAGCAACATTTGCAAGAACTAAAATAATTATATCACTTCTGCTTAAAAGAAAACCAGTACCTTTTGTGTATGTTAATTGTGAAAACAAAATAACAGCGCAAATTCCAGTTATAATTTTTATAGCAAGAACAAATTTTGGATTATATTGATTTTGGATACCGATAGTAAATAAGAAACAGGATTGCAAAACCAGCCAGTCCGATTATCCAATGAAATGTTTCAGGATTGCCGCTTAATGCATAAGGTTTTGAGTGCTGCAAAAAAAGTGCAAACACAACTAATAAAAATCCTCGTTGAATGGCCTGAAGTGATAACTTCCAATATGGAATTCCTTGTTCAATCCTTTTTCTTAATGCAAATGGAAACGCAGCACCCATAGCGAAAAGAAAAAATGGGAATACAAGATCAACCCAGGTTATTCCCGGTAAATTTGGATTAAAAACATGATCTGGTGGCGGAAGCTGTGCGTGATACATCCATCCAGGTAATGCAGCCGGACCTGAAAAAGGAATGCTGCCTGAAAGAATCATTGTGATGATTGCAAATCCACGAAGAGCATCTAAAGCATCAGCACGTTTTTCCATCAGCGCAGTAAAATCATTTTATTGGTTTGAATAAAATCACCTGATCTTAATTGATAAAAATATACTCCGCTTGTAAATCCATTTGCATTCAAAACTCTACTTCGTAAACTCCTGCTGGTTTTTCTTCGTTAACTCAGTGTTGCTACTTCTTTGCCTAATACATCATAAACTTTTAATGTTACTAATGCATTGTCATTTCGAGAAGCCTGCGACGAGAAATCTTGCAGATTCCTCACTTCGTTCGGAATGACAAAACGAATCTTTGTACTTGGATTAAATGGATTTGGATAATTCTGCTCTAATACAAATTCTGTTGGATGATTTATTATGTTTTCTTTTTCATCTTCAACATTTGTTATCACTACATCTGGTGATAACTTCCTGTTTATCATCAGCATCACTGCATCTGCTGTTAAATATTTTCCTGCTTCTAAATATGTGTTATCTATCTTTAATACTTTTTTATTCCCTTCACTTAAGTAAACTGTTCCTATCTTCTGCCAGCCTTTTTTATTCAGGTTTGCCTGGTTTACTATTACTTCTGTTGAATCTGTATCTGAGTAAACCACATATCTTGCATTCTGTGTCCACGGTGTGTTCGGAACCAGATATCCATACACATCAAAGTATGCACTGAATGGTACATCAATATTATATTCAACTGATTGATAACTTGTTGTTACATTTGTTCGGATTATTCCTCCTTCAAATCCTGATTGTGGATAGTTTGTCCACGTTCCAGTTAATGCAACTCCGTTTTCTGTTTCATTTTTTATTTCTGCCTTTGGTCGCCAGACACCATTTCTGCCCGGAACCAATAGCCGGCTGTGAATAATAAGTTGCCTTCAGCGTATCACCAAGCTGATTATTATTCTTTCTAAAACCTTCATAATAAAAATAAGCTTCACCCATTGCACCTCTATCCCTGTTGGCCTGTAATGCAGCTAATAAATAAGCCGGAGATATCAAGTAATCATTTGGCGGAAGACCAATGTTCATCAGAATTCCCGGAAACAACTTATTAAGATTTGTTGGACCAGCCTGATTAACTGCTTGATTCAATTCATATAAATAATCAGGAAAATTATCCCTGTACAATTGAGGAATAAATTGATCACATATTCCGGAATCCAGCCAGGTTTGAACATCCTGTAAATAATTATCATAACTCCATGGATATACACTCGGACTGGTTGAAACAAATAAATTTTCATCAGAGTTTTTCATAAGGGTTCTAACACCCATATACCAATCATTCATTTTATTTGCGCGCCAGCGTTTCCAGTTTACATCATAAAAGTTTACGGGCGGATTTTGTCCGGAATGTTCAGATTGATAAAGAGAAACCGTGTAAGGTTCATAGCCACCTTCAATAGGCATTGCAGGTATACGATCAGAAAATTCTATACCATCAATATCGTATTGCATCACTTCAACTATCAGCTTGTTCATAAAATCCTGGACTTCAGGATGAATAGCTGACATCCAATCAAAACCATTTTTCTTAGCGATTTGTCCATTGCTCAATCTGCTTGCCCAATCAGGTTTTGTTTGCAGAATATGCCCGCCTGTTGCCGGATTACTGCCTGAATACCAGGCTGCAAATCCATATTCAAACCAGGGATAAACTTCAATCCCGTTTCTATGTGCTTCAATTATAACACGATCAAGCATGTCCCGGCCAATAAAAGTTGGATGTACGGGTTTTGCAAATAAGCTATCCATAGTTGAGCTTGGATATAACGTATAACCCCCGTTAAGAACAACAGCCAGCACAACGTTTATGTTTACCGATGCCAGATAGTCCATTCCATCTGCAATGTTCTGATCAGTAAAAAGAACATTGCTATCTACATTTGTTAGCTTTACTGCTCGGAATTCTGTGAGTGGTTGTGAAATTACATATGCTTGAATAATTACTAAGAAGAATAATATTCTATGTATCATATAAAGTTGTGAATTACATTCAGATGCTTATATCTCTGAGTGTAATAATGATTAAAGAATTAACGTAACAAAACCATTTTATTAGTTTGAACAAAATCACCTGATCTTAACTGGTAAAAATATACTCCGCTTGATAATCCATTTGCATTGAAGTCTACTTCATAACTACCTGCAGGTTTTTCTTCGTTTACTAAGGTTGCTACTTCTTTTCCTAATACATCATATACTTTTAATGTTACTAATGCATTGTCATTTCGAGAAGCCTGCGACGAGAAATCTTGCAGATTCCTCACTTCGTTCGGAATGACAAAACGAATCTTTGTACTTGGGTTAAATGGATTTGGATAATTCTGTTCTAATACAAATTCTGTTGGCTGATTTACTATGTTTTCTTTTTCATCTTCTACATTTGTTATCACTACATCTGGTGATAACTTCCTGTTTATCATCAGCATCACTGCATCTGCTGTTAAATATTTTCCTGTTTCTAAATATGTGTTATCTATCTTTAATACTTTTTTATTCCCTTCACTTAAGTAAACTGTTCCAATTTTCTGCCAGCCTTTTTTATTCAGGTTTGCCTGATTTACTATTACTTCTGTTGAATCGGTATCTGAGTAAACCACATATCTTGCATTTTGTGTCCAGGGTGTGTTTGGAACTAAATATCCATACACATCAAAGTATGCACTGAATGGTACATCAATATTATATTCTATTGATTGATAACTTGTTGTTACATTTGTTCGGATTATTCCTCCTTCAAATCCTGATTGCGGATAGTTTGTCCACGTTCCTGTTAATGCAACTCCATTTTCTGTTTCGTTTTTTATTTCTCCCTTTGGACGCCAGATTTTTCCATTACGATAAGGAACAAGCGCAGGTTGATTGTAAAAATCTGTTCCTATTAGATTTCCAATTTCATTATGAGTTAGCTCTTAAACCCTCATAAAAAAATGTACATTCGCCGTTTACATTATTTGTACGGTTATAATTTATTATTTGAGAAATTAAAGTTGGAGTTATAACCCATGAACCAGCTTTGATTAAAACTCCGGCAAAATAAATATCAGGATTAACACTTCTTATCTGCTGTAATGATTGTGCAATAACTGATTGATAGCCTGAAAAATCATATCGATATAACTGTGGGACTAATATTATCAACAACATTATTCTGTGCCCAGTAACGTGAGTCCTGAAGATATTCATCATATCCCCATGGATAAGGAGTTGGAGAAGATGATAAAATTAAATGATCACCTCTGCTTTTAACTGAATCTCTCATTCTTAAGAAGAACTCATTTAATTTATCTGCTCTCCATCTTTTCCAGTTTGGATCTCCTGCATTATTTGGAGGATTAGCACCGCTGTGTTCAGACTGATAAATTGCAACAGTTACGGAATCATATCCACCCTCAACCGGCATTGCCGGTAATCTATCATCACCCTGAACTCCATCAACATCATATTTATCCAGGACTTCAGTAACAAGCGAGATCATATAATTCTGAACTTCAGGATTTATTCCGCTTAACCAATCAAATCCGTTTTTAACTACAAGATTACCTTGAAAATTTTTTGTTGCCCAGCTTGGAAATTTTGCAACAATGTGTCCGCCATTTAAACTGTACGAAGATGAAAAACCAAATTCAAACCAGGGAATAACTTCTATACCAACTCTGTGCGCTTCAATTACAAGTCTTTCTAAAAAATCTCTGTTTTGAAAAGATACATCAGGAATAGTAGGTGCATTGAAAAGGCTATCCATAATTGCACTGGGATAGATAGTGTAGCCTTTATTATAAACAACAGGAAATACTACATTAACTCCGATTGATGAAAGATAATTTACTGCTTCAACAATTGAGTTATCCGTTGCAAGCACATAACTATCTACATTTGTTAACCAGGTTGCTCTGAACTGCTGCAATGGCTGTGCAAACAAACTAATATTAAATAAAATCGCCAGTGTAATTATAAATCTTTTCACAAAACCTCTTTAATTAAGTAACTCCGGAAATACAACTCTATCTTTATAAATTTCTTTGAAGAAATCAGGATACTTTTTAATACCCTCGTAAAAGAAGAAAACTTCTCCGTTAATTCCATTTTTCCTGTTTAGGTCTATCATTTGCATTAGAAATTCTTTATCAGGATAGTAATCTCCAACTTTAAGCAAAACACCGGGATAAAATTTTATAAGATTATCTTTATTAATCTGATCCTCAACAATCAACTCAAGTGCGTTGCTATAATCTTCTATGTTGTAGCGATATACCTGTGGACAAACAAGATCAACATATCCTTTTTGCATCCACGTTGGCCAATCCTGCAAATATTCTTCTTCGCTCCAGGGGTAAATACTTGGAGCCATTGATACAATTATATTTTTGTTAAAAGTTTTCACCGAGTCATAAATTCTTCCCATAAAATCTGTTAAGAGATTTGATCGCCATTTTATCCAGTCATAATCCTTATGATACGAAGGCGGATCATTTCCATCGTGCTCTGATTTGTAGAGGTTTGATGTATATTCGTCATAACCGGCTTCAGAAGGCATTGCAGGAAGCCTGTCATCACCCTGAATTCCATCAATTTTATAATTCCTTACAACTTCCATTATCAAAGACAGCATAAAATTCTGCACATCAGGATTAAAACCATTCATCCATTCAAAACCATTTTTAGTTACAAGATTTCCATCTACATCTTTAGCAGCCCATTCGGGTTTCTTTTCCAAAATTGGCCCGCCATTAAGCTGGTAAGATGATGAAAAACCAAACTCAAACCATGCTATTATTTTAATATTCTTTTTGTGTGCTTCTTCGATAAGTTCTTTAAGAGGATCGCGTCCTGTAAACAATGTATCAATCTCAACTCCTGTAAACTCTTTCATTATCTTGCTTGGATACGATGTCATTGCTTTATTCCAGGTAACGACAAATATTGTATTAAATCCTAGCTGATCGAGCAATTTAACTGCTTCAATAATATTCTCTTTTGAATTAAGAGCTTCACTATCAACGTTAGTTAGCCATACACCGCGAACAGCTTCATTCTTTTGAGCCTGGCATGAGAATGTTAAAAATAATGTTAGAAAGGCAATTACTGTTAATGAGATTTTTTTCATCGGAAAGAAATTGTTTTTATCAAAGTCTAAGGTTGATTCCAGCACGGAAATCTATAAACTGCAAACCGCTTACATTTTCAAGATTTAAATCGAGTGTTGGCCAGAGTTCTGTGATTATTAGTTTATAATTAGCCGATAAGTTAAGCCAAACCGGTTCAAAAACGTTAATACTAAAATCTAAACCAAGATTTAATCCCCCGCTCCAATCTTTTTGATTTAGTGAAGGGACATCAATTACATCAACTAATAAAAATGTACCGGTGCCGGTAGTATCTGCAAAAAGAGAATCTTGGTAGCCTCCTCTATCATAGTTCCAGTAATAAAATCCAAAACCAAGGTTAAGATCTGTCTCGATAAAATCGGTTTTTAGTAGCTTATATTTTGCTTCAGCCGTAAAACCAAAAACCGAAAGTTCCATTGAAATTCCAGGCAATGCAAAAGTCAGAGTCTGGTTAGCATTATTAAAATTGGTTTCAACAACTTTAGACATTTTCTCTTCGTTAACATCATTTAGCTTGAAGTACTCAAACTTACCAACCCAGGTCCAGTTATCACTGATCTGTTTACCTGCAAAAATCCATCCACCAAATGCTCCATTCATTCTATCGGCTAATGATCCAAGCGGCAAATTGTAATTGCTTCCAGCACCAATAATAAAGTTATTCTGTGCAGATGCTAAGGTTGAAAAAAGAATAATTGCAATAAGTATAATTTTAATTTTTGTTTTCATATCAATAATAAATAGCTATGCCTAAGGCAAAAGAAATTTCATTTTCAAGTGGAAAACTATCGTAGCCAAATTTTCCATCAGTAGGAATTATATATGTATATTGAAAATTGCTGAACACGCTTAGTGAAGTGAAAAGATTATATTGAACTGTTAAATTTCCATTAAGAAAGAATGGATTACCTTTTTTGTTTGGTGCAAAATTTCTAAAGCTGTAACTAAATGTATAATCTGCATCAGGAAAATATTTACTCCAGTTTTCTACAGCATACATTCTGCGGGTATAAAAATAAACTCCTGCACCAAAACTTGGTAATACTTCCAGTTTTTCAACAACGGGAATATCATAATTGAATGAAATGGATAATGGGATTAAATCCATCTTCTGAACCGCTGATATATTAACAGACAGATTCTGATCAGCGTTTAGGTCAGAAACGATTTTTGGATAATAACGCTGTGTCCAGAAAACCCAGTTCCAGTTATTCAAAACATCAGGCTCATTTAATGAATAAAGTTTATATCCGCCGTTCAATGAAATTGAAAAATTTTCTATGATCTTGAAATTAATTTTTACTCCACCGCCAACTGCATCTGCTTCTGAAACCAGCAAACGTGTCGATTGAGCTGAAGAATAATCCGTGAATAAAGAAATTGATTCTAACTGAGCAGAAGCATCGATTGTAAATAAACCAATAAGTATTATGAATAAAAATTTATTTCTCATTTTATTTCCGAATCAATACATTCCTAATTGTAATGTAAACCGCATAATGTTTCCAAGTTTTCCGTAATCAGAAAATGCAAAATCAACATTAAACGGAACTTCAAGCTGAGGATTTAGTCCAAAGCCAAAGCTGTATGTTTCTTCATCATAGAAAAACTTGTAACCGCCTCTAAGTGTGATAATATTTTTCCAGCTAAGCTCAGTTCCAATATTCACTCTTTCATCTGCATTATTTGGGTGAATAGCTTCTATAATAATCGTAGACCTGTATTCGGATTGATAATTACCCCACAATTCAAAAGATGCACCTAATTTTAAAACTGAGGGCATTTTAAATACGTAATTAATAAACTTAGAATTTGTTCCAAAGTTTTGTAAGGTTGCAGCAAGCCTAAGAGAATGAAAACCAGTATGATAAAGAACTCCACCATCAAACAAGATATTATCCGCTTTATATAAGTAAATTTTCTCCTGAACATATTTGACACCTATACCAAATGAAAATCTGTCTGTCAGCATTTTAGAATAGGTGAGGCTTGCGGATATTGAATTTGCGGTAAAATCACCAAGTGTTGTAAATACTTTTTGGCCTACTGCTTTTTCAGTTCTTTGCATCGTTCCATAATCCATAAGAATTAAACCCAAACCAAAAACACCATAAGGTGAATTGTAAATGTAACTTGTTCCATAATTTCTAATGTCAGCAAACCAATTAGCATATGACGCTGAAAAAGAATGAGTCGAGTTTGTAAATCCTGTAATTGCCGGGTTAGAAAATATACCTTCAGAGTTCATATCAGATAACGAGATAGAAGCTTCACCAAGTGCAGCAGCTCTTGCAGTAGTTGGAATTTGCAAAAAAGTAAACCCTGAGGTTCCAGTTTTTGCAAAATCCTGAGCGTTTAAATTGTAGATGTTAATTAATAAGATATTCAGAATTATTAAAACGTATTTTAATTGAAACTTCTTTTTCATCTTATTACTGCAAACTTTCCAATTTTACTTCCTCCATCAAACTCAACATGATAAATATAGATTCCGGGAGCAATAAACTGTCCATAATCTGTATCCTGTCTCCAAGAAGCAATAGCACCCGCTCCAGACGGCACATCAATAGTTTTTACCAGATCCCCTCTTACTGTATAAATTCTTATGACACAAGGATTTGGTAAATTAACAAATTGAATATCATCTCCTTCGCCAGGAATAGATTCATCCGCTCTGCCTATAAAAGGATTTGGAACAACAAGCACTTCAGTAAGGTTTTCTTTTGGAGCGATTGTAGCAACAAAAGGCTTCTGTTTTCGATTAGCAAAGATTGAGCTTTCCATTGGAGGAACATCATTGATTGTTTGGACTCCAGTCCAAGAGGTTCTTCCGGTGTCAAAAGCGGTTAAGGCATAAAAATAACTCAGCCCCAATGAAACCGAAGTATCAATATAAGTATATTCCATTCCGCTAAGATATTTTGGATCTCTCGCAAATATTGTATCAATTGGTATCCAAGGCCCAATCGGAAGATAATCAGATCGGTAAACTATATATCCAGCCAGATCAAGCTGTCCATCATCAGGATCAGGCAGGAATTCTGCTTCGTCGTTCCATTTTAATTGGATTGCAACTGTATCTCCAGGATAAAAATCTACAGAAAATTCTGGAGCAGCGGGCGGATCAGGATGATTAAGATTATTATCAAAAGTAAATTGAGCACGGTCAACTGCCTGATCAAATACGCTACGGGATAAACTGGTAATACTGTTAATTGGATAGTTTTTTGGCTTCAAAGCAACCCCGTAATCAGCTCCATTAACAATTTCTGCAACTGCAAAGTAAATCGAATCACCGGGTAAAATATCCCAAGGGCCAAGAGACATCATTGACCACATTCTGTTTCTTCTCATATAAACTGTATCCCCAGGACTGGAAACAAAACTGGAGGTTAACCTTATATCCTGCATTGCAGCGTACTGTGCTTCAAGGGATCCAATGTTTGTTAGTGGTCCGCTCAGATCTATGGAATTACTACCAGGTGACCATCCATAACGATTAACTCTTGAGACTTGATTTAACTTATTTGGACTAGCAAATAATAATTTGTAACCGACGAAGGCAGGAGCAAGATATTCACCTGTCGGGGCTCCGTTAACGATTGGACCAAATGAATTTACAAGACCAAAAGTTTCAACCTGGTTTCTAGAATCTGTGAAATCATGCGCATATCCATAGATCAATCGTTTACTTGAAGTGTTGAAAAACCATGTATTTCTTGCACCTGGAGAAAGTGAAGGAAAAAGTACCGACCAAGACCTAGAGTTACTGTGCAGACCATAGTTTAACGTAATATAAACATCCAGTAGAGTGTCTGCGACAAACCTTGTCGGTGAAACTATCGCCCGTATTTCCGGTGAGATATTCTTAATTACATATTCGTGAATGATATAGTTCTCATCTAACTTGGAGCCGCTCCACTGATGAGTAGTTCTTTTTACCCGAACAGGTAATTGTCTTTTTATCTGAAACTCGTCTTGGTAATTAACATTATACTCCCATACAGTTTCAATAACTTCTTCTCCAACATCTGGATCTGCCTGCAGCCAGAAATTTTCACCATTTGGAAAACGTTTTCGACTAGTAGTTACACTATATTTTGAACCTGCACCTTCTGCAACAGAACTGGCATACAAAGACCATTCTTCTACCGATAAAATACTGTCAGCAGACCATTTTGCCCCAATGTAAAAGCCACCGGAAACCATATGCGATGCAGTACCGCCAATGTTTTCTAAAATTAAGCTTGCATCAAATCCCGGCCAATCCAGTGCAAAGCCACGCTGAGCCCAGTTGCTGAATGAAGGACCAACTTTGCCAAGTGAAACCGTTTGCCACAACTTTCCACGGTTAAGAACAAATGTTGAAGATTCGACTTGCGAGTAAATATCAACACCTAAAACCAGGAAGCAAAAAATAATAACGATAATTTTTTTCATAATTTTTATATTTAAAAACCCACTCCAAAAGTAAAAAATATCTGTCTTGGAATATTTGAATATGCCCTATAAGGAGCCACAAGATAACTAAACCTAGTTGGATCATTGCCTGGCATATCTAAAGTAATACCTTTATTGATCCACAAATTAATATCATCCCTTGTAGAATGAGGTGTTAGCCATTTGTTATCAAACAAATTCATTATCCTCAAACCCAGAACAATTTTTATATTATCAATTAGTATATCTTTATTAAAACTAAAATCAACCATAGATTCTAAAGGATATCTTCTGTTATTCAATACATCAACGATATCAAATTCAGTTCTATAGGTAAATGGTAATCCAGACTGGGCAGTATAAGTTAAGACTAAATACAGAATTGCTAAATGGTCTAATTCCAAAGATTTCAAATCCACCATCAGAATCAACGAAGTACTGCAGCAAAGCTCTGAAAGTTGTGAGTTCTGTCCCAGTCGCTACAAGTTCTTCCTTGCAAAATTGCGAGTAGATAAGTCTCTGGTATTTTCTGGCAATTTAATGCTTGGACCCAAATTGAACCTGATGTTGTTTGAGAAATGCTATAAGATAATCTATATGACCACTCTTTGGATGAGAAAGTCTCAAAAATGGTTTCAAACCCAAAAGTTGATCCGTATCTGTTGTTTGTAAAGGATTAGTAAAATAAAGTGGATTATTATTTTCATCAAAAATCGGAGATCCGCTTGTTCTGCTTCCTGTTGCTGATGCCAGAGCAATGGTACCTGTTCTGATCAAATCTATCATTAAAGTACAGAACCAGATCAAGTCTATGAATGTCACTTAATTGCTGCTGTAATCCAAATTCATAATTAATAGTTTTTTTGGGTTCAAGATTTCGATCTGCTAAACCATGACCAGCCGAAGCTGTCCTTTTAGAAAGAGCTTCGCTGAAAACAGGCATAGATGCAAAATGACCATATTGAATTCTGAATGCTGTAGTTTCACCAATCGGAAAAGAAACACCTAATCTTGGCAATAAAGTAAATTTTGTCTCTGATGGGACAGTGTTAGGATTACCAGTCACACCAGATCCTTCAGTGCCCGGGTATAAGTAATTAAAAGGGTCTTCTGGTACCTGGGATTGATAATTATATGCTTCTGCTCTTAAACCAACGTTAGCAATTAGTACCTTCAAATTCAAATCTATCCTGTAAATAAAAACCAAAACTAATCGGATACGCTGTGTAGTTGTCTGCAAAACCATTTCTTGCAACAAAAGAATTAGCCTGATAGCTCGAATTAACTCCATTGTTAATCATATCCCAGTATTGTAATTGAAATCCAGCTTTAACTAGTTGATTAAAAGTAATTTGACTTGTGTAATCAAATTTCAATCCGAAGTTTTCTGTCCTGCTATCCTGATAATAATTGGTACTAAAACTAAATGGCGCTCGGAAAAGATCTTTTTCCCACCAGCTTCCATCTCTAAGAACCGTTCCGTTAGGATCATTTGAACTATCAGCACGGTCAACTTCCAAACCATAACCGGCCAGATATTTATAAGGTAATTCATATTTTTCCTGCTGATGAGTTAATGTTAAGTTCTGTAAAAGATTCAGGCGAAATTGCATACACCCAATTGAAAGTCTGTGCAATTGTTTGTTCTTCTCTAACAGGATCAATGGATACTAAGATATTTTGTCGAAACTCCTGGTGGTGTAAATGCAAGACCAGACCAGCGAATATCGGAAGAGCCTGACCATATTCCGCCAATATAACTTTGATAACTACCCATCAACTTTAAATTTATGACCTCCGCCGGGTTGATAAGTTACATTTAGAATATAATTCTGCCCAATTTGAACTTTTTCAGGAGTTGGCAGTCTTGTAGGATTTCTTTTATACTCACCGGAAATGTAGAACTTTAGAATATTAGGATCAGCACCTAATGGTCCGCCAAACCCAAACAAATATCTTTGGTATGAGTATTGTGGTATAATCATAAACCCCTAAAACATTATCATCACTTGGCTCATGATTTTTTACCCAGAGATCATAAGCCCATTTAATTTCTTCATCGGCAAGTTGATTATATAAATCAGGATTACTGTTCTTTAACCATTCATAACGTGTTTGAAAGTGAGTTCATTTAATATCTGATCTTTTTTCTCCATCCATTTATCAATAGTACCCCATTTCTGCCACTCCCAGTTATTTTTATTGTATATATAATCACCATAATGATACTGACCTGATGGGCGATACTCAATTCTGAATTCACCTGTAAATTTTGGAGCGCCATCCTTTAATACTACTTTTACAACTCCTGCTTGTGAGTTACCATACTCTGCCGAAAATCCGCCAGTAATTAATTGAAGCTGCTGCACACCGAGTGGATTTACATCATACTTCCAGGAGTTATCAGCTTTCTCAGTTCCAAAAGATGCGGGCGCAGAAGTGTTTGAACTCATCTGTTCAACACCATTAATTTGGAAGTTTAAGTTCGTAAGAACCTGATCCTCGAACAGAGTAGTTACCTTTCTGATCTTTTTGGAAACCAGCGCTTAATTCAAGTGCACCTCGCAAACCTTCAATAGGTGCTACTTTTATTTGCTTATCATCAATGTGGGTTGCAGTTGAAGTCTGATCTTTAATAACAGGAGGTTTTTTTGCCACTACAACAACTTGTTCAATTTGTAATGCTTCATCATTCAAGGCAAATGATAATTGGGTTGTTCTATCAATAAAAACTTCGACACCTTTTTCTTGTTGCTTTTGAGTAGCCAATCATACTCACAGATATATTATAAATGCCGGGAGATATATTTAAGGATTACAAATTTACCATCAATATTGGTTGCAGCACCAAAGTTTGTTCCATCTAAAATTACATTGGCACCAATTAATGGTTCTTTTGTAGCAGCATCAATTACACTGCCCGATATTTTGCCTGATTGTCCTTGCGGAAATAATGTTGTACTAAATGCAAATATTATTATTAAGAAAATTCCTAATAGGTATTTTGTGTCTGATATTTTCATCATAAAATTTTTTATCAAACCAGAAAATAAAATCCCGGGAAAAGAGTTCCCGGGTTTAAAACTATTTAAGTAAAGCCATTTTTTTACTGATCTTTTGATCGCCGGTGATCAAAGTATAAAAATAAATACCGCTGGATAATCCTTCTCCTTTGAAAAGTGTTGTATGTTTTCCGGCAGGAACAAATCCATCAACAAGAGTTTTAACCTCATTACCTAAAATATCCGTTATAACAAGTTTTACAGTTGATGAAACAGGTAAATTAAATCTAATTAATGTAGATGGATTGAATGGATTTGGATAATTCTGCTCAAGACTGAAATCTATATTTGCAATTATTTCATCTTCTGCATTTACCAATCTTCTTGTAAATTTGTAAGCAGATCTTGACCATTCATCTATTACGTATACTATAGAGCTATCGGAAGTGATAGCAACATCTGACGGAGATGTCATTGGGGCACCATTTGGATCTTGTATATCTCCGCTAAACTGACTCGGTAAATCGTATGCGGGGATAGCGAAAATTCCATCAATATAAAATGCTTTAACCCAACGGCGTGTACTATCAACACCTGCAACCCATAGGAGGTTATTTCTGTCATGGGTTATTCCGCAAGGATAGATATCATTAAACGCTAAAAAGTTATCAGCATCAAGAATCCTTTCGCCAGTATAATCAGCCGGAGTTCTTTGAGTTCCGCCTGTCCACACAGCAATACCGCCTGTTTGTTGAGTACTGGAATAAGAATTTCTTGATGTGTAGAATGGAGTATTTGAATTAAAATAATCAGCATCAGGTATAAGGGCAACGTCTCTTATAAGATCAATGCCGCCTAATTGAACACCGCCTGGTTCAAGTGCATATTGTGGAGGTGGAATGTAGGAGCCGTAACCGGCAACTGTTATTGTATCGCTGAAATTGTAACATCTGAAAGTTGTACCAAACGAAATACCGGTAAACAAAACTGAATCTTTTGTTATATCGCATCCATGATTATATGAACCGTAACCAGAGCCCTGCAAACCAAATCCAAATTTTATAACCTGGAGCGTATCAAAATTAGGGTAAAGATACATTGCTGCTACTGTATTAGGTGCGGTTTTGGGATATGGCTGAGTTGCACTTACATATAATGTATTTCCAAGTACTGTTATTCCTCTTAGTGCACCAATATTGCCAACAAGTGTATCTGAATCACCATTTTCGTTATAATCTATAAATTTCTGAAAAATTGTATCACCGGGAGCTAGAAAATAAATTGCATTATGTGCAGAAGCATCCTGTATACGACTTGAGATTACCCAGAGTGTCCCATCATCTGCAACAGTAGAAAGAAATGGTCTAACGTAGTCATTATCAGCGGCAGGGAAATATAATTGCTGCGAGTACTCCCAGGGATTTTGTGTATAAGCAGTTGAAATGAAAAGTAAACTAACAAGAATTAATCGTAAATGATTTTTCATATGTACCTCAGATTTATAAAAATTATTTTTCTTTATCTTTTTTACTTTAATAAATATAAGAAAAAATTAATTTTGTTGTGCCAATTAAATAATTGTAAAGTGAAAAATTTTTATTATTTAATAAGTAAATTATTAATCATAATTAAATTATTATCTGATGCTCTATTTTCAAGTTATAATGCTGGTAAGTGTCTTTATTTTTATGGCACTAATGATGTTCTTCAGGAAGATCCCGGCACTTATTGCACTGCCTTTAATGGCTGTTCTGATTGCTATAATTGGTGGAGTTAGCTTCAAAGATATAATCGAATACGTCATCGGTCATGGCTCATTAAAACTTAATCAGGCTTATACTATAGCACTTTTCGGAAGCATGTTAAGCGTATTAATGCAGAAGACAGGAGTCGCAGAAACATTTATTAAAAAGGGTGCTGAACTTTCAGGGGATAATCCATGGCTAATTGCCATCATTTTACTTTTGTTAATTATTGCTCTTTTTACAACTCTTGGCGGACTCGGTGCGATTATAATGGTTGCAACAATTGTTCTTCCAATTATGTCATCAGTTGGAATCGGTCCTATGACTTCCGTTGGAATTTTTCTTTTTGGATTAAGCATTGGCGGAATTCTTAATGTTGGCAACTGGGCAGTATATATTAGTGTAATGGGATTAACAGTTGATGAGATCCGTCCTTTTGCTATGCTTATGTTTCTTGTTTCATTTTTAGGTGCTATTGTATATATCACTATTCAGATTTACAGAGATGGTCACGATCTGGATTTTAAAAAAATAATTTTAAGAAGCTCTGTTGTCATAATCTTACTTTTAGTTTTATATTTTCTTATCACTTCTGTAGCAAGTCAGGAATTTCAAAATGGATTTAATGAAATCATTTCACAGATTGGTATTGGGTTTAAGTGGATAATTGCAGTTGGAATATTATTACTATTTATCACAGCATTAATAAGAATCGTTTTACACAAAAATGAAAATGCAAATCAACCTCATTGGATTTCATTTTTATCACCAATACTTCCCTTATTCTTAATTCTGTTATTTGATGTAAATTTTATTGCAGCATTTATAGTCGGTTTGATCTATGCTTTCCTTACAACTTATAAAAAAGGCAGACTCAATTTATTCATTCAGGCTTGCTTTGAAGGCGGCGGGGTTGTAATGCCCGCAGTTGTTTTGATGTTTGGAATTGGAATGCTACTCGTCTGCAATTATGGGTCCGGGCGGAGAGTTGCAACAATATCCGTATGGCTGGCCTGTTTTAAATATAATAAAACCATTAATGGCTCAGATAGTACCCACCAATGCATTAATGTATGTTCTGATCTTTACAGTTGCGGCACCATTAGCTTTGTATCGCGGACCGCTTAATGTGTGGGGAATGGGATATGGGATTGCAGCAGTCTTTCTTGCAAGTGGAATGAATCCCGGTGCTGTTATGGGTTTGTTGCTGGCTGTTGGACAAATACAGGGAATTTCAGATCCGACTAATACGCACAATGTTTGGCTTGCTAATGAAATGCGAGTTGATGTTCAAAAAGTTTTGTGGAATACAATCGTTTATACTTGGATACTTGCAATAGTTGGATTAATTATTTCATCGATAATGTTTATGTAAAAATTATCTAAAGAGAATTTAATTTGTCATCCTGAATGGAGTGAAGGATCTAATTCAGAAATTCTTCGTCTCACCGACAATTCGGGATCACTCAGAATGACAATCATATTATCCCAAATTATGTTAATAAAGAATTAATAATTATTTAATGCCCAGAAAAATTAAAATAGGAATTGATGTTGGCGGAACATTTACTCACGCTGTTGCTGTTGATATAAGTGATTTTAAACTCATTGGCAAAGCCTGCGTTCCAACAACTCACAAAGCAAATGAAGGTGTAGCTAAAGGTGTTGTGGATTCTATGCAACTCTTGATTGATAATCATAAAATCAATCCAGATGAAATTGTTCTAATTGCACATTCAACAACTCAGGCAACAAATGCTTTGCTCGAAGGTGATGTTGCTGTAGTTGGAATAATCGGAATGGGAAAAGGACTTGAGGGGATCAGAGCAAAAAAAGAAATCAATCTTAAGAACATAGAACTCTCGCCAGGTAAATTTCTTCAAACAAAATTCAGATTTATTGATGTTAAAAATAATCTTTCCGAAGAACTAATTAAGAAAAACATTAATGAGCTTTTAAATGAAGGCGCACAAGTAATTGTAGCATCAGAAGCATTTGGAGTTGATGATACCAAAAATGAAGACTTTGTTGTAAGCATTGCTGAATCAATGGATCTTCAGGCAACTGCAGCGAGTAGAATTTCTAAACTTTACGGATTAAAAGTTCGTACACGTACTGCAGTTATAAACGCGAGCATGATGCCGAAAATGCTTGAAACAGCAAATCGTACTGAAGAAGCAATTAGAAAAAGCGGAATAAGAGCTCCGTTAATGGTCATGCGCTCAGACGGCGGAATAATGGATATCAATGAAATGAGAAAGCGACCAATTCTTACAATGCTTTCGGGTCCTGCTGCAGGAGTTGCCGCTGCTTTGATGTACGAAAAAGTTTCTGATGGAATTTTTCTTGAGGTTGGAGGAACATCAACTGATATTTCCGTTATCAAAAATGGAAAGCCTCAGGTTAAGAGTGCACAAATCGGAGGCAACCGACTTTATTTAAGAACTCTTGATGTAAGAACACTTGGAATTGCCGGTGGTTCAGTTCCAAGAATACAAGGAAATAAAATTGTGGATGTTGGTCCGCGCAGTGCACACATAGCGGATTTAAATTATGTTTCTTTCAGTGATGAAGATTTTTCTGATATTGAACTTGAAAAAGTACAACCGCTAAAAAATGATCCTGATGATTACCTTTCTATTAAGGTAAAGAATGAATTCAAGAAAAGATTTACAATCACTCCAACCGGCGCTTCAAATTTTCTGGGACTTGTAAAAGATGTTGGCCACGGCTCAGCAAATCTTAATTCAATTAAAAAATGTTTTGAATCTCTTTCAAAAATTATTTCTAAAGATGCTAAGGAGATCGCAAAAGATATACTTACCATCTCTGCAGAAAAGATTAAACCGGTTATTAGTCAATTATCAAGGGAATATAAACTCGATAAAGAATTGATTCAACTAGTTGGCGGCGGCGGTGGAGCAACTGCTTTGGTACCATTCACAGCTCAGCATCTTAATTATCCTCATAAGATTGCAAAAGATTGTGAAGTTGTTTCTGCAATCGGGGCAGCACTGGGAATGATACGTGACTCAGTTGAGAAAACTATAATCAATCCAACTGAAAATGATATAATTTCATTACGTCAGCAGGCATTTGATTCTGTTGCCTCAATGGGTGCAGTTCCTGAATCAATTGAAGTTACTGTTGAGATTGATTCCAAGAATAAAAAAGTGATTGCAGTTGCAATGGGTTCAAGCGAAATGCGTTCTCGTGATGTTGAGATAAAAGAACTAACCGAAAATGATATTAAAAAGATCGCATCGGTTTCAATGAGAATAAGTGAGGATAAAGTTGTCATAAGCGGAAAAACCTCTTTCTTTTATGCATTAATTTTTAAGCAAACAAAAAAACATTTGTTTGGATTAGTAAAAGATGAAACTCAAAAACTCAGAGTTATTGATCGTGAAGGTACAATCAAATTGCAGCTTAATGATGCTTTATGTGAGAGTGTTGAAGCGAATTCTGTAAAATCAAAAATAAAAGAGATGATAGCAACTCTTACAACTTTTGGTGATGCAGGTGCACTTGTTCCGGATATATTTTTATTCGTCTCATCAAAGATAGTTGATTTTACAGGGTTGATTAATGAATCGCAAATAATGGCTCTCGTTGATTTTGAGCTTTCAAAAATTCCGCAGCATGAAAAGATAATTGTTATTGCTTCGCCAAAGAAATAATTATGAAAATCGATAAGACATACGATTATATTATTTACTCAGCAAGTCTGGCTGGAGTGTTGACTGCAATTGATTTATCAAATAAAGGGAATTCTGTTTTGCTGTTAAACTTTTACGGATTCATGGGCGGAAGCATTACAGAAAGTCTGAATTGCTGCCAAGTTATAGATGAAGAAAATTTAGATGGACCAACTAAAAATCTGTTTAATAAAATAAAGAAAGCCAGACACGGAATACTTTATCAATCCGCAAATGAATTTATACTTAATCCCGAAACGATTAAAATAATTCTGCAGGAAGAGATTGAGAATTCAATTGTTGATCTGCTTTTTCATATTGTTCCCTTTTACTTAAAACAAAGAGAAGATCATGTTGAATTTTCAGTTACAGGCAAAGAAGGAATTTTTCATATTAAAGGTAAAACCATAATTGATGCCTCTGATGAATTTGATTTATTGAAACTTGAAAATGCCAGCCGAGGCTTGAAAGAAATTTATTATAATCTGTTTCTTACAGAATTAAAGGATGATCATTGGCAAAGTTTTACACACGTTAATAAATTCATAAAACTGGATGATAATCGATATTGGGTTTCATTAAATATTCCAAAACCTGATAATGAGTTTTTTATTGAAAATGCTTCTCAGAAAATATTAAATGATTTTGAAGAGGTAGTTCAGAAATCAGGCGGAAGAGTTCAATTAGTAGCACCGCAATCTCAAAAGATCTATGAAGTTAATAAACTAAAAATATCTAATAGTGTTTATCATATTAAAAACAATCTAAGCAAAACATTTAGTTCGCACGAAATAATTAAAGAAATGAACGAGTTCATTGTTAAGCAATAATTTAGCTTGTCATTCTGAACCCTGATATTATCGGGGTGAAGAATCTATATGATTTCAAAAAAGATTCTTCGTGGCTCGGCTCCTCAGAATGACGATCTTAATAAATAAGAGAAGAAATGAATAAAGAAATAATTTCAAAACTAAAACATGGTCTTATCGTTTCCTGCCAGGCTGAAGGTGACTCGCCTTTTAATACTCCTGAAGGAGTTACGATGTTTGCGAAATCTGCTATTGCAGGTGGAGCAGTTGGAATCCGCAGTGAAGGAATTGAAAAAACAAAAATGATTTTAAACGATGTAGATGTTCCTGTAATTGGACTAATCAAATCACAGTTTGATGATGGAAGTGTAAAAATAACAGGATCATTTTCGGATGTTGATGATCTATCTTCCATTGGTTGTCCTATTATCGCTGTTGATGGTACTTTTAGAAAACGTGAAGGATTAACAGGTCCCGAATTCATTCACAGAATTAAATCAGAATTCAGCGCATTTATAATGGCAGACATTTCAAAAGAAGATGAAGCAATTGAATGTGAACAAGCTGGTGCAGATTTAATTTCAACAACATTAAATGGATATACTCCCGAAACAATGGAGGATAAAATTCATTCTCCAAATTTTGAGTTAGTAAAATCTTTAGTTAGTAAACTAAAGAAACCGTTAATTGCGGAAGGAAGAATTAATTCCCCGGAAGCTGCAAAGAAAATGATTGAACTTGGTGCATATGCAGTTGTTGTGGGAACGGCAATAACACGTCCGCAAATAATTACAAGCTGGTTTGTTGATGCAATCAAAAGATGAATGAACTAAAAACAAAATACGATGTAATTGTAGCCGGAGCAGGAATTGCAGGGATAAGCGCTGCTGTTAAAGCAGCACGCGAAGGTGTTTCTGTTTTGCTGATAGAGCATTACGGTTTCGTTGGCGGAATGTCTACGGCTGGAATGGTCTCCCCTTTTATGAAGCATTCTGTTAACGGCGACACTTTAGTCCGCGGAGTTTTTGAAGACATAGAAAAAGAAATGCGGAACAGAAATGGAATGATTGATAACGGTTTTTATGCTTCTTCATTTCGTGCTGCATCTTTTAATCTTTTACAAAACGCTGACTGTAATGTACTTCTGCATTCTGAAATTTTAAAAGTTAATAGTATTGGAAATATAATCGATTCCATAACTGTACTCATAAATGGAATTGAATATGTAATCCGTGCTAAAGTTTTTATTGATACAACCGGAGATGCACAGTTACTTTATCTTGGCAATTTCCCTTATGTTAAAGGAGATGAAAAAACTGGCAAGCTTCAGGCACTTACTTTGTTCTTCAGAATGATAAACATTGATATTAAAACTGTTACAGAATACGCAAAGGCAAATAAAGATAATTTTTTCGATTGGATGGAGTACGATTTTGATTTTAAAAAGATAATTTCAATCGCAGGTTATTTTCAGCAGGTAAAGAAAGCTATCAGCGAAGGCAGATTGCAGGAAGATGTTCAATATATTTTCTTTACAACTTTACCGGAATCGGGTGAGGGATCCTTCAACACTTCTAATATTCTTGGCGTAGATGCTTCAACATCCTACAACCTAACTCAGGCTGAACTTCTTGGAAGAAAACAGGTTGCACAGGTAGTAAAATTATTACAGGATGAAATACCGGGATTTGAAAATTCTATTTTGCTTGAGACTGCTGTGCAGGTTGGAGTTAGAGAAACACGCAGAGCAATTGGTGATTATGCAGTAACGGGAGATGATATAAAATTCGGACATAAATTTGATGATGCAATTGCACGTGCTGTTTACGGAATAGACATTCATGGGCAGAAAGATGAAGAAAGCAGGATGGAATATTTACCCGAAGGACAATATTATGAAATTCCTGTTCGTGCATTGATAGTTAAAGAAGCTGAGAATCTTTTGGTTGCAGGAAGATGTATTTCTTCCACAAGAGAAGGACACAGTGCATTAAGAATTCAACCCACTTCATCTGCTACCGGCGAAGCTTGCGGTGCACTTGCTTCTTTAAGTGTTAAGCAAAATAAGCTTGTAAGAAAAATTAATTACAATGATTTACAGAACCTGATATCGCATAATCTTACAAAGAAAGTATGAAAATAATATTTGGAACAGATGGATGGCGTGGTTTACTCGATAGTGAAATCAATGAAGTTAGTGTTGCACTAGTGGCCCAGGCTTTTGCTGATTATAATCTGCAAAAATTTTCGCAACCGGCAATTGCAATTGGATTTGATGGAAGAAGAAACTCTGAAAAATTTGCGAAGATATTTGCAGAGACTCTTTCGGGAAATAATATAAAAGTTTTTTTATCAGATAGAATTATTCCTACTCCTGTTCTTTCGTTTTTTGTTAAGTATAATAATTTAAATTCCGGAGTGATGATAACAGCTTCGCATAATCCGCCGGAATATAACGGAGTAAAATTTAAAGCTGATTATGGAGGACCATTTCTCACCGAAGAAACTCTAAAAGTTGAAGAGCTTATCGGGAAATCATCAATTAGGAAAAACACTGATAAAATTGAAAAGACCAACTTTCTTTTGCCTTATGTTGAAAAAGTTGAGAAGTTAATTGATTTTGATTTAATAAGAAGATCACGATTAAATATTTTGATTGACTCTATGGGCGGTTCTGGTTCAGATTATCTTGAAAGGATTTTACTTGCACATAATATTCCTGCAAAGACTATTTTCTCTCCGTCGGATGAGAATTTTTATGGGCGACTTGCAGAACCAATTGAGAAAAATCTCGGTCCTTTAAAAAAAGAACTTAAGGGAAATGATTACTCTTTAGGACTGGCAACCGATGGTGATGCAGATAGATGTGGAGTTATGCTTGATAACGGTGAATGGTTAAGCGCACAGGAAACTATTTTATTACTAACCGATTTTATCGTTAACATTAAGAAACTAAAAGGAAGCATTGTAAAAACAGCGAGTGTAACTGATAAACTAAAAACTTTGTTCGAATCCAAACAAAGAAAAATATACGATGTGCAGGTTGGATTTAAGTACATTACGGAAGTTATGATCGATAAGAAAGTTGCATTTGGCTGCGAAGAAAGCGGCGGCTTTGGTTATGGCATTACATATTCCGGAAAGAGATGGAATTCTTTCATCACTCTTTATGATTGAAATGATTGCTCACTCAGGTTTTAATAAACTAAGTGAATATGTTGATCATAAGAGAAATGAATTTGGCAATATTTTTTATGATCGAATTGATTTGAAATATGAAAAGCCGGACAGAAATGAATTGCTACCTGAACTTTATAGAAAATTTATTGATAGTATAGATAATTTTCGTGTTGTACATGCAAAAGCATTTTACAGCAGCAGAAATGTTATTAATGGTCTAAAGTTTTTCCTTGAAGGCGATAACCGATGGCTATTACTTCGTTCATCCGAGACTGAACCGATTGTAAGAATTTATGCTGAAGGGCAGAATGTTGAAGAGGTAGAACAATTTCTGGAGTTTGGAAGAAAATTATTTAATAAATGATGTTGTCACTCTGAACAAAGTGAAGAGTCTGTTGCAAGAGATTCTTCGTCGCCCCTATAAAATTGGGCTCCTCAGAATGACGGTGTATTAAAAAGAATTTATAAATTATGAAAAAGAAATTCGCAAATAAAAAAGAAGCAAAGCAGCTCATTTCAAAACTTGGTGATGAGTTTGCAGTGGTTAAAAATCCGGGATACATCCACCCTGAGTATGAGCTTTACCCGCTTGCTCCAAAAATAAAAAAGCCGGTAAACAATCTTACTGCTGCAGTAATGGATATGGATGGCACCACAACAACAACTGAAGCACTTTGTATTCATTCACTTGAGTATATGGTGAGAAAACTTTCCGGAAGAATGACAAAACAGCAATGGAAAGGTTTGGATCCAGTAAAAGATTATCCACATATCATCGGCAACAGTACAACAAAACATGTTGAATATTTGATCGATAAATACCGTAAAACTTTCAACAATGATCAGATTATTAAATCGTTTTTATATGCAGCAGGCTGGACAATCGTTTATGGTAAGGATGCTAAGCGAAAAGAAGAAGTGTTACAGAATTTGAACGATTTTAATTGCAGTGAATTAATAAATGATGAGCGGCTCACAAAAGTGAATCAACCTGGTTTACCGGACGAGGAAGATGAAGAACAATTAAGTGAATATCTATTTTCAAAATTTAGTTCGCAATTTAAAAATCCTGATTATAATTCATTGGTAAGAATTGGAATTGATGTTTATTATCAGCGTTATCATGAAATACTTGAGCGAATAAAACTCGGCGAAGGAAAATTTATTGCTGAAAATTTATTTGGTGATCCGAATAAACATTTGATTGAAGCTATGCCGGGAATTGAAATTTTTCTACCAATGATAAAAGGTCTGATCACATCAAATGAAGATGTCTTTTTCGATCAACTTCTGGTTGATTATGAAATCAAATCAGGCAAGAAACTTCCAGAAAAGAATATAGATAAGGCAAGAAGTGCATTTAAAAAACTTTGTAGTCACTTTATAAATAATCCATTAAAAGTTGCCGTTGTAACCTCCTCCATTTTTTATGAAGCAGATATTGTGTTAAGAGAAGTATTCAAGATCATTTATACAAAACTAGATAAGATGATTTTCGCAAATGATGAAAAAACAAAATTGTTAAATATGTTTGATGATTACAGAAATTATTACGATGCTGTTGTCACAGCAAGTGATTCAAATGAAATAAGATTAAAACCTCATCGCGATCTTTACAGTATTGCACTTTATAAATTGAATGTGCCGAGAGAAAAGTTCGGCCAGGTTGTTGGTTTTGAAGATAGTGAAAGCGGTACTATAGCAATTCGCGCAGCTGGAATTGGTTTATCAATTGCAGTTCCTTTTGCAGAAACAAGCGGGCATAATCTTAAAGCTGCAACATACGTTTGTAAAGGTGGATTACCTGAAGTGATATTAAAACATAATTTATTTATTCAATAGTAAAAGTGATAATCAGCTTTCTGTAATTAAGAAGTTTGTTCTTTAATTGATTTGTCACTCTGAACGAAGTGAAGAGTCTTTCATTATAGATTCTTCACCCTGATAATATCGGGGTTCAGAATGACGTTAGAAATAATAATTATAAGATTCCCGCCTGCGCGGGAATGACAACACAAAAAATGAAAAAATATAAAGAAAAAGTCTTCCAGGTAATTTCAAACACCCACTGGGATCGTGAGTGGCGTTATCCATTTCAACGCAATAGACAAATGCTTGTTGATATGATTGACAAAGTACTAGAGATACTTCAATCAGAACCGGAATACAGGGCGTTTCATCTTGACAGCCAATCAATTGTAATCAAAGATTACCTTGAAGTTCGTCCGCATAAAGAAGAAGAAATAATAAAATTCGTAAAAGAAAAGAGATTATTTATTGGTCCGTGGTATGTTTTACCAGAGCAGTTCCAGGTCGGTGGAGAAAATCTTGTACGCAATCTTTTACTTGGACATAAAACCAGTAAAAGATACGGCCGTGTTTCAAAAATTGGATACTCCCCTTTTTCGTGGGGACAAATATCGCAGCTTCCGCAGATCTATAAAGAGTTTGGTATTGAACTAATTATGTTTTATCGCGGAGTCAATTCAATCGATTCTCCAAAAGCAGAATTTTTATGGATCGGAGCTGATGGAACGGAAGCTGTTTCTTCACGCTTTTCAACAATGCCGCGGTACAATTTTTACTTTTACATTTATCGTCCTGTCGTTCATAATGAGTTCCTTGCTGATGTTGAATATAAATGGTCACGAGGCGGTGTTCCATTCCATTTTTCTGATCAGCGATTGTCTGAAGAAGATTATTTTATTGTTGATCCTGTTGATGGATACTACCCAGAAAATATTAAAAAACAGGTTGAGGCAATTATCAATGATCAGGTTGATGATTTTACAACACCTCATGTAATATGGATGGAAGGACATGATTCGAGCGGACCGAATGTTAAAACAGTTAACATTATTAAAGACATTAAAAAAATCTTTCCGGATTTAAATGTTGCTCATTCCACTTTAGAAGATTATGCAAAGTTATTATTCGAAAGTGTTGATATTAATTCGTTGAAAAAAGTTTACGGCGAAAGAAGAAGTTCTCAGTTCGACCGAAGAAGCGGAAATATGTATGGATATACAACTTCTGCAAGAATGTATCTAAAGCAAAAAAACTTTGAAACTGAAAAATGGATTCAGTTTTATGCTGAACCTTTTAATGTTTTTTCATCCTTCACCGGAAGAGATATAAATGACCAGTATCTTGATAAAGCATGGGATCTGATGGTTCAAAACTCATCACATGATTCAATTGGCGGTTGCAGTCTTGATCAGATTCATGATGATATGATGGATCGTTACAGACAGGCAATTGAAATTTCAAAAGGGGTGTTTGAAAGATCTGTTAAGCATATTGTTAAAAATATTATTCTTCCAAAGCAGAGTGATGAAAATTTATTTCTTGTCGCTTTCAATCCAAATAATTACTTAAGGAATGAAGTTGTTGAATGTTTTATTGATATTCCAAAAGAATATGATAAAGGTGATTTTAATATTTTCGATCTGAACGGCAATGAAATAGAAAAACAAATCGTAAGCTTTAAGCCTTACCAGCCGGTACTTGAACAGCTGATTGATCGGCCAATGTATTTTGATATGATGCGTTATCATTGCTTTGTTGATTTGAAGAATGTTCCGGAGTTTGGATACAAATCTTTTTGGCTGAAGCCAAGTGAAAATTCAAAATTAAAAATTCAAAAGTCAAAAATTGGATTAGCAAGTAAGGATAAAATTGAAAATGATTTTCTGAAAGTAAAAATAAATGCAAACGGCACATTCGATGTTTTTGATAAAGTAAATAAAAAAGACTTTAAAGGACTTGGATATTTTTATGATGAAGGCGAAGCCGGACATGCCTGGGTAAATATTCCGAGTAAAGCCTTTTATTAGCAACTTTAAAGAGTAAAACAAAAATAAAAATCATTCAGAATGGAACACTAAGTGCTACAAGTTAAGATCAGCCATAAAATAAAACTCCCAATAAATCTATCTGAACGGAAAAAGAAAAATCCAAAACTTACTGCAGTAGATGTTGATTTATTTATTACTCTAAATAAAAACTCAAAGAGAGTCGAACTAAAAGTTGAAGTTGACAACAAAGCTGAAAGTCATCGTTTAAGAATAATGTTTCCGACAAATCTTGATGCAAAATTTCATTACGGCGAAGGTCAATTTGATGTTGTAAAAAGATCAGCTGAAAGACCCGATACAAAAGACTGGATCGAACAGCCGATGTATGATTATCCATTGCATCATTTTGCAGATGTAACGGATGGTAAAAATGGTTTAGCTGTATTGGTTGATGGTTTGAAAGAGTATGAACTTCTAAAGGATAAAAAGAAAACTCTTGCAGTTACTTTATTCCGTGGATTTGAGTATATAATAGCTCCAAGTTCAAAACAGGATTATACTCACTTGAAAGGCAGTCAATGTTTGGGTAAATCAAGTTATAATCTGGCAATTTATCCTCATAGCGGAGATTGGCAAACTGGAGAAGTCAACAAAGAAGCATTGAACTTCAATAATCATATTAGTCTTGTGCAAACAGGAAAAGCTAATGGTAGTTTACCATCAGAATTATCTTTTATGAAAGTTACTCCTGATGATCTAATATTTAGTGCTTTAAAAAAATCAGAAGATGAAAATGGATTCGTGTTAAGAGTTTATAATCCAACAGAAAAAGATATTGAGGGTAAAGTGGAATTTTATAACTCGCTATCTAAAGTTGAACAGATAACTCTTGAAGAAGTTTTAGTTAAAGAAATAAATTTGAGTGATAAAAACAGTTTTACTGTTTCATTAGCAAAGAAAAAAATAGGTACATTCAAAATAAAATTTTTATAGGCTGTCATTGCGAATCCCGTCTAATCGGGATGAAGCAATCTGCACAAAATATAGATTGCTTCGTCTGGCAGAGCCATCCCTGTCTGCCGACAGGCAGGCTCGCAATGACAACGAAAACCAAAGGTAATACTTATGATAAAAAATAAATACGGTTATTTCACAAAAGACGGAAGAGAATTTGTAATAACTGATCCTAAAACTCCGCGCCCGTGGTTTAATTACATGTGGAATGAGAATTATGCAGGATTAATTTCTCACACCGGCGGCGGATTCAGTTATCTCGAAACTCCACGTGATAACAGATTAACCAGAATGCGTTACAACTGCTTACCATGGGATCGTCCCGGAAGATACGTAATTGTTAAAGATACTGATTCCGGCAAATACTGGTCTTTAAGCTGGGCTCCAACTATCGATAAAAAATACGACAAGTATGAATGCAGACACGGACAAGGTTACACAACAATAATTACAGAGAAGAATAAGATCCGCGGAGAGATAACTTACTTCGTTCCATCTGATCTTGAGCGGAGAAATCTGGAAAGTAAAACTCACTAATCTTTCTGGCAAAAAAAGAAATCTCGAGATTTACTCATTCACAGAAATTTTAATGGGCAACGCTCTTAACGATATTATCAATCAGCCAAATGACAAACATTTTACAGATATCAAGTTTGATAAGAAAAATGAAACGCTTATTTGCACACGCCGATACTGGGTACTGAATAAAAAAGTTACTGTTGCTCAGCCAAACATTGATTGGAAATATAATTTATTATTCACAACTACTCTTCCTGTTAGCGGATTCGATGGTAGTCTTGATAATTTTATCGGTAAATGGCGATCTGAATCAAATCCAATTTCAGTTGAAACAGGAAAGATGAGCAATACAGAAATAACAGCCGGTGATCCTGTTGCTGCGCTTCAATCAAAAATCGCCATGGATAAAAAATCTGAAGTTGAATTCGCGGTAATAATGGCTGTAGTTCCTAAAGAAGAAAAGAATCCTGATTAAAGCAATTAAATTAAATGATCTAAAAAAAATCAAGAACATTAACAAAAATCTTGATGATCTTAAAAATCAGTGGACAGAATATCTGAGCAATTTTAAAGTAACTACACCTGATCCGAAATTTAATTTATCGCTTAATGTATGGAACCAGTATCAGGCTGCGGTTACTTTTGATATGGCACGTAATTCCGGATACTATCATGGCGGATTACTTATTTGGAACAGGAATGCGTGATCAGTTTCAGGATATTCTTGGAATGGTTATCTCACATCCTGATCGTGTAAAAAAAAGATTACTTAATGCTTTACGATTTCAGTTCAAAGATGGATCAACACTTCATAATTATTTTAAAATAACCGAGTGGGGTGAAAAAACAAATCATTCAGATACTCCGCTCTGGATTCCTTTTGGAATTGTTGAGTACTTAAATGAAACTGCGGACTTCTCGATTCTTGATGAAGTAGTAACATTTTATGATGAAGGTGAAGCTACAGTTTATGATCATATGAAACTTGCAATTGATTTTGCTATTTCTGCCTGCACTGAACGGGGCTTACCTAAAATTATGAACGGTGATTGGAACGATACTCTTGATCATATAGGACCAAAAGGGAAAGGCGAAACTGTTTGGGGTGCATTCTTCCTTGGATATGTGATTAAAAAAACTTTTGAATTACTTGAATTCAAACAGGATCATTCAACACTTGTGCGTTGGAAAGAAAAATATGAACAGCTTAGAAAAGTTATCGATGAAAGTTGCTGGGATGGCAAATGGTATCTTCGTGCATTCAGAGATGATGGGAGTGAGGTTGGTTCATCCAAACATAAACAAGGAAAGATTTTTGTTAATGCTCAAAGCTGGTCTGTTATTTCAGGATTAGCTCCATTTGAAAAAGCAAAAGCTGCAATGAAATCCGGAAAAAAATATTTAACCACTCCGTATGGGATGCAGATCGTTTATCCATCATACACAGAAGTTGAAGATAATACCGGATTGATCAGCCGCTGCGTTCCAGGGAAAAAAGAAAACGGAGCGGTTTTTAATCACGCTTCATCCTGGTTTGTTTTGGCTTCGATAATGAATGATGATATTGATTTTGCTTATGAAACTTATTCCAAAATGCTTCCGACAAATTCATCAAAGAATATTGACAGATACGAAGTTGAACCTTATGTTTTTGCGGAGTATATAACAAGTCCTGATCACGAAACAGAAAATCAGGCAAGCCATAGCTGGTTAACAGGCACAGCAGTATGGATGTTAAGAATTGGAATGGATTATATTTGCGGATTCAGAACATCTTTGAAAGGGATTGATTATAAATCCAAATATTCCTTCTAAGTGGAAATCATTTTCAGCCGACAGGAATTTCAGAGGAAAAAGAATTAATTTGAAAGTAGAAAATCCTAAAGGAAAATATTCTGGAATCAATTTGATTGAAGTAAATGGAAATAAAGTTGATTCTAACTTTATTAATCCTGAAGATTTTTCTGAAAAAGAAATTAATGTAAGAATAGTATTGGGATGATATTGTGCTGTCATTCCCATTCAAACGGAAATCTAATCTTGTTGTATCAGCCGGAGCTTGTCAAAGGCTGATTGAATTTTGATATAATGCCACACTTCGACAGGCTCAGTGTGACATCTAAACGGAGTAATTATGAAAAAAATAATACTGCTTTTATTTTTATTTTCAACCGCAGCTTTCTCACAAATAACCTGGACGGAGACAACATCTAATTATACTCTTCCAACTGGAATAAAAGTTTTTAGCGGCGAAAGAACTTCACCAGTATTAAAGATATTTTACATTGATGTTGATATGAATAATCCTGACCTGGTTATTCATCCTTACATCGGTTCAAATAAAACTATTAATAATTTTATTCCATTCGTTGGTGCATATGCTGGAATTAACGGTGGATTTTTCGGAGGCTCAAGTTCTTTTTCGGCTGTTGTTTATCCTTATGATGTGAAAGCACAGAATGTTGCTGCAGTTACAAGGAACAGTCAATCTTATCCGGTTATCAGAAGTTTCTTCGGAATGAATTTCGATCGTACGTTTAATGTTGAATGGATTTATCATTATGGAAACAATGTTTCAGATATTTACCGATTTGATGAACCAATGCCTTACACAAATAATCAGCAAACTCCCCTGCCACCGCCACTACAAGCAAATGGAAATCAATATCAAAATCTTTTAGTTGGCATCGGCGGTGCACCGACTTTAGTAAAGAATGGACAGGTAAATGTAACTTACAATCAGGAAATAATGTGGGGTTCCGGTGTTGGATTGGATAACGGTGATCCACGCACAGCTGTTGGATATACTGCAGATAATCATGTTATAATGATTGTTGCTGATGGAAGACAGGTTACAAGTCAGGGTGTTGGTTTACCGGAACTTGCTCAAATAATGATCGATCTTGGATGCGTTGAAGCAATGAATCTTGACGGAGGAGGATCAACACAAATGGCGGTTGGAAATCAATTGGTTAATACTCCATCTGAATCCAGAGCAGTTCCAACGATATTAACAGTTACTCACAAAGATTCTTTAAAACTTCCACCAGTTCCACAGTATGAAAAAATAATTGATACCGGTGATCCGGAATGCGGGCTTGTTGGTAGTGGATGGTTTACATCTGCAAATCCTGGCTATTGGGGTAATACACCTGCTTATCTAAATCCAATTGGTGATGGAAGTTCCTATGCAGAATTCAGACCTGGATTTACCGTAGACGCAATTTATGAAGTTTACGGCTGGTGGGTGGCATCATCAAACAGATGCACAGATACACCATTTATAATCAACCATAAAAATGGTGTTGACACAATTAGGGTAAATCAGGTTCAGAATGGATCCCAATGGAAATTAATTGGAACATACCAGTTCTCTAAAGATACAACACAAAAGATTATTATTTCAAATGCCGGTACAACAGGAACATATGTAGTCGCTGATGCAATAAGATTGATATCATATGATCCCGCCACTCCGGTTGAAGAAGATATTGAAAACATTCCAGAGTGATTTTGTCTTATATCAGAATTACCCTAATCCATTTAATCCGAGTACAACTATTAGCTGGCAGTCATCCAATAAGCAGTTGGCAAACATTAAAAGTTTATGATGTTCTGGGTAAAGAAATAATCACTCTTGTAGATGAAGAGAGACCTGCCGGCCTAAATAGTGTTGAATTGAATGCAGTCGGTTTATCAAGTGGAATTTACTTTTATTCTTTGATTACTGATCAAAGTAAGATTACCAAAAGCATGATAATACTTAAATAGAAAAAGTTGATGTTCGTTATTTATTTACTTTTACAATAAATACAATAAGGTACTTGTGCATTAACGATTTCACATAACAATAGTTTTGCTAAATCTGGACTTGCTAAAGAAAATTAGTTAAGTTGCTAATAAATAATTGAATCAATAATCTTCTAAACACAAATCATTTGATTATGGATCATCTCAATAAAAATCTATTCTATTAATTATTCAAAGAGGAGCTTATGCGAAAATCTATTTTTACTTTTCTAGCTATTATTTTTACTGTGAGTATTGGATACTCACAAGTCACAACACTTTGGGAAAAATCGGCTGGATCATCAAGTCTTCCTTCTTGGTTTTCAACAGGCAGTACAGAAAGAGGATTAGGACAAGGCTTAGTCAATGGTAATCAAAGGATAATTGTTCCGAGCAGAAATGGTGGAACAAATTTATATATATATAATGCTTTAACAGGAGATTCTGTTGGTACTCTCAACACCACTGGTATAAGCGGTGGATTATTTCCAGTAAATGATGCCGATGTTTCTACAGATGGAGTTATATACGCTTGCAATATGACAACGGACGCAAGCAATGTTTCAAATCCATTTAAAGTATACCGATATACGTCTGAAGCAGCATTGCCAGAAGCAGTCATTAGTTATAATACCGCTGGGGTTGTAAGACTCGGTGATAAATTCACTGTAACTGGATCTACAGCTGATAACTCCGTTACAATTTGGGCGGCCTCCGGAAATACAAAAGAAATATATAAATTCACAACCACGGATAATGGTCTAACATTTACCGCTACTGTGATTACTTTAACATTCGCCAGTACTAGTTTATCCAGCGGAGCTGTCGGCCCATTGGCAAATGGCGATTTTTACTATACAGCGAACGGACAATTGGTTCAGAAATTTTTAGCTAATGGAACTATAATAGATACAATACCAGGATCCGTAATAGCTTCTGGATCAAACGCTGTAAGATATTTAACAAATTATAATAGTCAAGAGTTTGCAGTAGCTTTTGCATACGGCGCCGGAAATGAAAACGGACGTATTGTAAAATCCTTAGGCGGTGATTTGAATTTAGCTGAATTAGTTGGTACTACAACTACATTAGGAACAAATTCTAACGGTAACGGTACTGGTGACGTTTCAGTTCAGATGATTAGCAATTATATTTATAATATTTATGTGCTATCAACAAACAATGGTTTCGGTGCTTATCAGCTTGATTTAAGAACTCAGTTATCCGGTGATTATTACATTGGTGCTGCAACGGTCGGTGTAGAATCCACAATATCCATCTTTAGTGAAGCTTCCGGTAATAAATAATGCAGAGTAGTGACGGTAATTGTACGTTTTATATTACCAGTGATATTACTGAGCAACCCTCCGGCGGAATAGGTTTAGCTGTTAATCCTGAACCTTACACATTACATTTAAATCTTGTACAGGAGTTCAACCTGTATACATACCTTACATGCAGATGGAAATTCAGGACCTTCTGGTGCATTCGTTAAGGTATTCCAATGGAAAATAACATTGCATGGAATGATTTACGTACAACAAAAATGTTACTTATTGACGGCATCAATACTGTTGGCGGGACAGCAAGAGATTTGACGATTACTTCTGAACAAATCCGCCGGTGATTCCCTGTTACGATTTTAGGTGATGTTTCAAACTTTGCTATGAAGACAGTGTAAGTTTTTAAAAATCTGCTCCATGCAGCAAGTACTTCTAATCTTTTTATTGGTCAAACTAATTTAGATCCAGGTTGTTGAAAATGATCTTAATGGAGTCACAAATTCAAAATAGAAAACAACCACATTGGTGCTAATGTTCCTGGAGACCGTAAGGAGACGGCCCAAGGTATTGGAGCAGTTTCATTGGCTCCTCAGCCAACGACATATTCCAGCGGTATAGTAATAAAAAATAACCTATAGACGGAAAACACGAGCTATTGCACTTGGCTGGTCTGAAAACACGAGATATTTTTGGAAATCAATTAATATTAAATCAAGTGTTGATGCAACAGTTGCAAATCAAGTTATTGTTACTGCATTAGTTACGTTGCGGATCAACAGTTAATATATATAATAATAAAATATCCTATGTTTCTGTCGATACTCTAACGGAGCATCAGCGGGAAACAGTGCAATTAGCATAGAAACTGCCGGTACGTATAATGTCTACAATAATATGATTTATGGATTTGCACTAACTGCTGCAAACCCAACTGCATATCTTGGACGGTATGCGTTCAAGTACATCATCTACTGCAACGTTAATCTCAATTACAATTCCGATTTACATGAATAATCTTGCTGATATCGGAACTGGTTCAGTAGCATACCGAGGTATTTTTATTTCCAATGGAACTAACGTTCTAAATAATAATATTGTTCAGTGTGCCGAAACTGATTTTACAACTTATTGCATTTACAGGAGATTTGGCGCTTGGAACATTGACTTCAAATTATAATTTATTCTACCCTGTCAGCGCTACAAATGGAAATGTTGGTTATTTTAATGCTGCTGCTACACCCACATTAGCAGATTGGCAAACTGCTTCAGGTCAGGATGCTAATTCAAAATCAAAAGAAGTTTTCTTTGTTTCTGCAACTGATCTACACTTAACTGGTTCTTCCGTTGGAGATTTAGACCTTGCAGGTACTCCAATAGCAGGAATAACAACCGACATTGATGGTGATGTAAGAAGCACAACATTCCCATACATGGGTTCAGATGAAGGTTCAATTCCATTACCAGTTGAGCTAACCGCATTTAGTGCCAGTTTAGCTGATGGAAAAGTAATTTTAAAATGGACAACATCCTCAGAAACAAATAATCAGGGATTTGAAATCCAGAGAAAAACAGTTGGAGATTTTGAAGCACTTGGTTTTGTAAATGGTAATGGAACTACAACACAATCTCAATCTTATAGCTTTACTGATAATGAAGTTAATAGTGGAGTATACAGTTATAGATTAAAACAAGTTGATTATGACGGCTCTTTCTCTTATTCAAATATAATTGAAGTGGATGTAACTTCTCCATTACAATTTGAACTCTCACAGAATTATCCAAATCCATTCAATCCAACAACCACGATCAATTTCCAAATTGCTGCTCCTGCAAATGTAAATTTAGTTGTGTTTAATACACTTGGTGAAGAAGTTGCCATTGTAGTGAACAATCAATTTACAGAAGCTGGAACACATAGTGTTAGATTTGATGGTTCTAACCTTGCGAGTGGAACTTACATTTACAGAATAACCGCTGGTGATTTTGTTCAAACAAAGAAAATGATGTTAACAAAATAATCGGTGTTTAACATTTAATTAAAAGCCCCGTTTGATCGGGGCTTTTTTTTATTCAAAATTTTATATCAAAATGGGCGATATTAAGTTTTATCGTCAGTATGCCTTACTTTAACAAAATCATTTGTTTCGCTTTAATAAATTTTTCGGTTTGAATTCTATAAATATAAATACCGCTTGATAAATCAGCTGCGTTAAATGTTGTTGTATATAATCCTGCATTAAGATAATCATCTACTAAAACCGCTACTTCATTTCCAAGAATATCATAAACAGTAAGTTTTGTTAGTCCAGCCTGCGGAATTGAAAAAGATATATTTGTGTTCGGATTAAACGGGTTTGGATAATTCTGCAAAAGTTGAAAATCTTCCGCAATAATATTCGGATTTTGATTTTCTACATCTGATGCAATGCTGTCTGGAAAATAAAATGTATAGGCAATGCCGCCTTTATTAAACCACGACTGCGACAAAGATGTTTTATTATAGATATAAGAATAGCCATTTGATTTTGCAGGATCATGCACTATCGGTCTACCATCGGATGTAAATCCCGCAAGCATCATCAAATGGCCAGTGTATAGAGGCAGGCCAACTGACATAGAAATTCTACCGTTATTTGCTAACACTTCTCTTGCTTCACTCCAGGTTCTATAACGAGTAACCGCTCCATCTAAACCATACTCGGCTGCATTTTGCACAACTCTGGGCCAGATGCCAAACATTCCAAAATTTGTATCATAATTATCAATTGCAAATTGGCGTGGATCAACATTAATATTGTAACTCTTTAATATCATTGAAACAGAGGTTGGCGAACATATATCACCACCAATTCCAGGATCAACACCATACTGATAAACAAATGTGGTAGGAATAAAAACCTCTGCAGGATTATCATTAACAATATTGGTAATATTCACTGAAGTAGTTGTTCTATTATCACTAACAAAAAAACTTAGTTTATGTATAGATGGTGATTCTATTGAGGTGGAAGTTCGCTTCATTAAAACTTTAAATTGCCACGTGCTTTGATATGTATTTAATTTTACATAATCATAATCAACCATTCCACCGCCATATGTAGGTTTTGAATAGGTTCCATATATATTTGTCTTCCAGTACCCAACTGTTAACCAAGGAGACCAGCCGCCGTTGTAAGGAAATCTCATTTGTACTCTAAATCCATTGTTAGAGTTTGCAGCACTTCCATTCCAGGATGGTAATCCTTCATTAAAAGGTGATTGAGAGTATTGTGGTTTTAAAATTATATAACCATCAATCACACTATCTTGCAATACAATGCTTTTGCCATCAGCGCTAAGTGTCATTCCTACATTCGTTTCGATGTTCTGATAAATTGAATCAATACGTGAGACGTAAAGTTGATCTTGATAATTTTGAGCAAACAGGAAACAAGGTAGTACTGTTAAAAGCAAAACTATGTATGTAGTATATGTTTTTATGTTCATATTTTATTTGATTCACTTATTAATAAAAATGTTAACTGAGCTTAAATTATATAAATAATCCTGATCTTGAAAGAAAAAATTAAAAAATAAGAATTGATAATTAGAATGGCAAAAACTGATTACAAAAACACATAAAATATTGTCTAATAGATTGAAATCCGATGCTTTCCTAATTCTTTATCCAAAGGCTTTGCACCACCAGTTACTTTATCAAGCAAATCCCAAAATCTATTACTATGGTTGTGATGAATTGTATGTGCTAACTCGTGAAGTATTACATAATCAATTAAATGTTGAGGTAACCGCATCAAATGAATACTTAAATTAATATTATTTATTCTTGAGCAGCTTCCCCATCGAGATTTAATATTTTTTAAAGTTAGCTTATTATAATCAAAGTGATGGTGTTCCGCTAATATTTTAACTCTTTCGGGCAGGCAAACTTTTGCTTCAATTTTTAATGCTCTCTCAATTCCAGTTCTTATTGCAGTTTGGACTTTTATTGAGTTTATTTGAAGTTCAGCTGGATAAATAACATTTATTTTTCCTTTGGACAATCTTACCGATATAGTATCTCTATCTGATTTTTTAATAAATAGTTTATGACTTTTAGTGCAATAGCCGGAATTCTCATCCCAATTAGTTTGCTGTTTTTCTAACTCTTTCATTTTTACAATATGCTGCTTCAACCACAATTTTTTTTCTGTAACTAATCTTAAAGCACTTTTATAACTCATTCCAATTGGGATAGATACTCTTGCTCCCAAAAAAGGTTTTACAGTAATATTAAGATGACGAGCACGATTACTGTGCTTAAACGATACATCGCCAACTTCATCAATAAAGATCATTTTTTCAGACATAGTTTAATATAGTTTTAACATTTCGAAACTTAGAATGGAAATTCTTCTTTATAATTAATTTTCTGATCTAACTTTTTGGTGGGTTTTATTTCAGCTATTTGATGTACAATGTTCCCTTCTATGTAAATAGCTTTGTAAGGTTTGGTCGGACAAGCATGTTCACAAGCACCACAACCAACACAATATTTATTAGTTATTTCCGGAATTTTCAAATTCCCTTTATAATCAACCATCATTACAGCCTTAGTAGGACAGTGTTCCGAGCAAGCTCCACAGGCCGTATTCTCTGTTTCTACAATGCAGTTTTCTTTTACAAATATTGCTTTACCTATCTGAATATTTTTTTTCTCAGCACTTGTTACAGATATAATTGCAGTAGTAGGGCAAACCTCACCGCATGCAACGCAATCATAATTACAATAACTTGTTTTGTAATCCATATATGGCTGAAAGATATTAAATAATCCGAACTCAGTTAGTGAAGGCTGTAATACTTTTGTTGGGCAAGCAGTAATACAAAGATGGCAAGCCGTGCAATTAGAATTAAAGTGATCAATCGTTTTTGATCCAGGCGGTGAAGAAAAAGAATTTTTCTCTACGGCAACTTTGCTTTCCTTTTTTGGAATTATTTTTATTTGCGGAAATACCGAAGTGGTTAACCCTATAAAAAACATTGAAGTTCTGGATAAAAATTTTCTACGTGATTTATCAGAAGTTTTTTGATCAGAATTAATTGATATCAAATTATAATTTATTGAATCACTCGGACAAACATCCAGACAATTGTAACAAGCAATGCAGCGACTATAATCAATTTCTTTAGTTGATTTTTCTATACATTCTGCCTTGCAAACTTTTGTACAAATTCCGCATCCTTCGCAGCTTGCCTTATCAATTTTAAGTTTGAATATAGTTAATTTTGAAATTAATCCAAGTAATGTTCCAACCGGACACATAGTATTGCAATACAGCCTCCCTCTTCTGTATGAAAGGTAAAGAACGATTACTAAAAATATTAGTGGCAATAACGCTGCTGATATATAAAATACTTTTATTTCAATCGGATAAATTAAATATATATTAAAATTTTCTAGAGTAAATGCAGCTACATTATTAAGCAGAGTTAAAATTGGATTAAAAAGCTGGGCAAATATTCTTCCAGTATTACTATATGGATCAAGCAGATTAACTAAAAATAAGCTTCCAAATAAAATTGAAATAACAACTATTCCAAGAATGGAATATCTAAGCCAAAAATATTCTGTTGAATATATAAACTTTTTCTTTTTATTAATCTTTTTAGAGGCGTAAGATGAAAAATCTTGAATTGTGCCTAATGGACAAATGCTTGAACAATATACTCTGCCAAATAATATTGTTAGAACCAAAATAATAATAAATCCAATTGATGTTGGGACAAGTAAATTTGCGAACTTTAATGTTGAAGGTACAATTTGTAAAAATGTTATGTAGTTAATAAAACTTGTGGGTAGAAAATTGGTAATATCAAGAAAGGCTACTGCAATTAATAATAGAAAGATTAGTGAGATTGTAATTCTTATTTTTCTAAGATAACCCAACTTCAATGTATCACATTATCTTTCTGTAAATGGAAAGTTTATCTAATTCCATTGAACCAAGTTTCATCTCGCTTGCAATTTTTATATAATCAACTTTACCGGGATCAACACCAAATAATTTTGCTGCGGCAGTATCAGCGGCAACTATATCAGTTGAAACAATCTGAGATTTCATTGTCAATACATCATCCTTAGAAACACCACGCGGTCCATTTTTTTTCATAACATAATAAGCATCAACAACTGTTAAATCCGGTTTTCGGAATGAAGTAAAATCTGAAATACATTGGTGCAGATCATTAGAATGCCAATAACCTCTATCCCAAACATTACCCATTAAATTTTTCATTCCAATAGTTAAGTCAGCTGAAGAGTGGTGTTTTAATATCGGAACATTGATAAATACATCTGATTCCAATATAAGTTCATGCACTTTCGTCTTTTTTAATTTCTTCCCCTGTTTTATAGTTACCTCCTGATAATAACTCTCAGATGCACCGGAAACAATTTTACCTTTTGCGTCTTTAACCGCGCGTTCAATTCCACTATTGGAATAACATTTATTCCAGTTATCACAGGTATGATCAAACACATAAACATCTTTCGCCCCTGCTTCAAAGCAATGTTTGATAATTCTATTTATTAAAAGTGGATTTGTATTACCCGCTCTTTCAGGTTCCACATCCCAGCCAATGTTTGGCTTTACAACAACAGTTTGTCCTTTCTTAACAAACTTCGACATACCACCAAATGCTTTAATAGCTTCATCAAACATAATATCAGGTTCACCGCCTTTGATAGCGGCTATATCATAATTATTTTTATTTGAGAATAAGGTTGATGGGATTAGCTTAGAATAACCGCTGGCTGAAATTCCGGCACCGGCAATTAAACTAGCTTTTATAGATTTGGAGATGAAATCTCTTCGTCTCATAAATAGCTCTTGGTTAATTGTATTTAAGTAACTACATTAAAAATAATCAAATTCTTCAATAATTTATAGTGATTATTTTTTCATTGAGATTGGGAAGGTTTTGATTTATTTTTGTTGAGTAATTATTTATTGAGGTTAATGAATGGAAAAGGTATTAAGTCTGGCTGATTTCAAATCAAATATTAAAACTTATTTGATAGATTTTTCAATTCTGTTACTGATTTATTTCCTCCCAGCCATTTCACACTTTCTGGCATTTCCGATTTATTATCTAGATCCAATGCGAATTGCATTAGTTGTGACTTTGATCCATACTACAAGAAAAAACTCATATTTAATTGCCCTTACATTACCAATATTTTCATTTGTTATTTCATCGCACCCGCAAATTTTTAAGTCACTGCTTCTTAGCGCAGAGCTATTAATAAATCTCAGTCTCTTCTTCTTATTCAAGGAAAAACTAAAAAATGTTTTTGCTTCACTCTTCATAAGCATCTTAATCAGTAAAGTGATTTATTATATATTAAAATTTACTTTTATATCTTTAGTTTTAATTGATGATAAATTATTTTCAACCCCAATTATTATTCAAATACTCGTAGCAATTGTGTTGAGCACATATATCCTTTTGATAGATAAATCAGCAAAAAAATCTTAATAATGTATTTTATTTGATAAGTTGGGTTTGAGATGTGCAATTCTATATTATTACAATCAAAATACTGATTATACTAATATATTATTCCGAGGATTAGTGTAGACTCTTCCTTTAATAGATTCACTAGGCCAAATTACTAATATGAAAAATAGTATCTAATTTAACTTTGGATAATATTTCATTAACTTTTTTAGTTACACCGGACAAACTCAATTGAGAATTTCTGTTTATCGCAGTAGTAAATGCGTGAACCAGCATACCAATTCCCCAACTGGTGATGTATTCAACCATTGACATATCTACAACAATTTTATTAACTCCTTTATCAAGTGTGTTTAGAATTGAATCCTGAAACTCTACCCCTTCCGTACCCAGCACACTGTTTTTATTAAATTTTATTATTGTATAATCTTTTTGATCTTTTACATCTATATTCATTTTAAACACCTTTAAATATTTAGTCTTAAATTACAATTAATATTTGCTGGAAAATACTACCGGGTTAACGAAATATCAATTGTTAGATATAATTTACATATAATTAATTGTTTCATCTACATCTGTTTTACTAGTTGTTTCTAATATTTATTCTATTTTAATAACAATTAATGTCAGGTCATACTTCATTTACAGACTCCTTCGAAATCACAATATCAGTGTTCTTCAATAAATGCTTCGGCATACATACATCACTTAACCTTGATCACAACAAACGTTACATCATCATCAGGTTCTTTATTGTTTGTCCAGCTTTTGCCCTCTTCTCTTAAATATGATATTATTTCTTCGGGTTCTTTATTTGCAGCGTCTTCAAAACTATTTCTGGCTCTTTTGTAACCATATATCTCCTTGTCATCATTTTTCAGTTCTGCAAAACCATCACTCATTAATAATAATGTATCTCCTCGTTCTATTTTCATTTCCTTAACATCGTAATTAACATCTTTCATTGCTCCTAAAGGCATATTGCTAATTACTATTTCCTCAATTGTCTGGGAGTTTTTTCTGTAAATAAACAAAGGTGGCATCCCAGCGTTTGTTGTAATTATTTTATTGTTTGTAATCTGAACACAGGTAAGAGCCATCATTAGTCTGCCAAGCTGCATATCTTTTATTGCCGCACTAGCGTTTTCAAAAAACGGTTTAAGTTCTTTGTTTGTTCTGTCTGACATAAAAAGTGATTTCATTATTGAAACCATCATCCCAGACATCATCCCGTGTCCGGTAGCATCTCCAATTATTACAGTTAATGTACCATCGGAATGAACATGGAAATCGTAATAATCACCTCCAACTTCAGTGGCTGTTTTCATAAATACTGCAATATCAAGATGAGGGAGATTAGGAAGTGCTTTCGGAAGCATAGATAGCTGCAACTGTCTTGCTTCATCTAATTCTTTTGTTTTTCTTTCATTCTCTAATTGGAGAAATTTTTTGTTTTCGTTTTCTTTTCTTCTATCTAAGTTCAAATTTCCTTATTCCGACTAAAGCCATACCTAAAAACAGAACATATAAAGCATAAGCCCACCATGTTCTCCAGAAAGGAGGATTTATTCTAAATGAATAAAGTTGCTTCAGTTTGTTTTTACACCATTTGAAGTAATCCCGCGAACTCTGAAATGTATATTTACCAAAAGGAAGATTTTGGTATTCTGCAAAAGGCAGATTGCTTGCTTTTGACCAGCCCTTGTCGAAGCCTTCAAGAAAATGTTCATAAGTAGTTTGTTTCGGATCTTTGAAATTCAACGCAGCATAATTGAAAATAAAAGAATTTTGAGAATATGATAATTCCTTTGGGAAATTATAATAATGAGATTGCCCGCTGATAGATACAGATGAAATTAATAATGGATAATTTTTCTCTTCACTCTTATTAATGTAAAGACCAACTCCGTTATAAAATTCAACCATATTACCAAAGCCATCCATTGTAGAAATATAGGGACCGCCACTAGCAACACTTTCATCATGATAGAATGTTTGAAATTTATTCCCAATTATTTTTAAAGCTCCTGAAGGGGATGAAAAATATACTGCACCTCTAATTTCATCGATCACCGGATTTGAGAGATTAGTGGATAGAAGTCCATTCTTTTTTGTATAAAAATTTAAATTTGTTCCATCAAAAATTACTAGTCCCCTATTTCTTAATCTTATATATAAATTGTTGCCAACCTGTATTTCTGTTTGTGTTCCTGCAACACTAGCGCCTTTTAAAATTCTGAAATCAGCATTAGCATTTACGCTATCGCTTAGGTTTACAAATTTATTTCCGTCAAAAACATAAAAGCCTCCAACCGTTAAAAAATACATCCCATTTTTTAACTTACCAACAAAGTGCAATTGATCCGTTGGAACGTTCCAACTTTCCGGCGGCTTTGTCCATGATTTACCATCATACAACATTATTTTTGATTGGACCGATGTAATATCCTTAATATCATCAGAGAATAAACCGAAGAACCATAGCCTTCCATTATTATCTTCCTTAAGATCAAATAGCTGATATTTTTTACTATTATCATCATTACTAAAAGGTGAATTTATTTTAATAAACTTCTCTCCTTCTAATCGTCCCAGGAAGTAATCGGCTTCTATAAGATCATTTGACGCAGGTCTTACATAATTTTGCCATGCATAAATATCACCACTCTTTGTTTCCATTACTTTTGAAGTATTAAAAGGTTTTCCATCCTGATTGGGAGCAGAATTAATTTTAAATATTTGCTCACCCTCGCTGTTTTTAATTTCACGAACCATCGTTAAACCTTTTGAGGTAGTAATCCAAACTCTTTTTTTACTATCCTGAAATATTTCGAAGGTAATGTTACTTGCAAGCTCGTCTTTTTCTGTAATTGTTCGTAATTTTTTTCCATCCCAAACATTAATGCCAACATTAGCAGTTTGGGCATAAGCCGGTAAATCGGTGTAAGAATATGAAAACCAGACTAGGCCACTATAATCTGTATAAGGTGTTACGATTCCTGATTGTGTAAGCAGCAAGCCATCTTTCGAGGTAAGCATTTTTGAATAATTAGGATAATAAATTCCGATGCCTTTTGAAGTTTTCATTGCAACACCATCGCTTAATACAATTCCGGGCGCTGATTCAAATGAATCAAATTTTTTCCATTTATTATCAATAAATGAAAATAGTTGGTTAGGATATTTTGAACTTTGATTTTGGGATGTAACTTGAAATACAAGCCGCTCCGGAAAGTATTTAGTCGATTTTAGAAAAAACACACTCTGGTAATTAAAGTCATTGATAACTCTATCTGTCTTCAGATCTCTGATTGCATTAATTTCCTGAAAAATATTTGAAACCTTCCATTTACCATTTTCAAATTCAAGAACACTTTTATTATTTCCATTAAAAATTTCACCACCTCTAATGAAAGTTGTCATGAACAGCTTATTAATTTTTGAACTATAGAATACTTGAATTGGAAATTGATCTCTTTTAAACTGATTCATGAATTCGGTGAATTGATAAAATTTGTTTCCATCATACATCAAAACTCCGGAATAAATTTCAGAACCTTCGGAAAGACTTATAAGACCAGAGCAAGCCAGCCATGTATTCCCGTCTTTATCGATTGCTGTTACGTTTTCCCTGGGGTACATATTTGCGTTCTGCAATGTTATCCCAACTGTTTCATCAATTCTTTTGAACACCCCATTTTTAAATAAAGCCACATACGAACCTTCGCGCGTTTGAGTATTACGTCCTGCTGAGCTAAAAATTATGATCGCCATAAGGAGTTTCAATGAAGTTTGTTGCATTATCGAGGGGGAAGTTTTTAGAATCATAAACTGTAAACTTTCCGCTTTCAAATTTTGTAAGACCGCCATTGTTATTTTTATCAACAAATGGTGTTACCGAGCCGATCCATATCCTGCCTTTGCTATCAGCTCTAACAAAAGTTACTAACTGCCCTTCTAATCCATTTATTTTATATCCTTCTTTTTCAGTGAATACTTTAAATTCTTTTCCATCGAATGTTATAAATTTAGTGGGCGAGGCGAAGTACATTATATTTTTTGTGTGAATCGTAATACATATTCTGCATTGTGGGTAATCCAATATCAGCGCCCACTTCTTCAAATTCATATCCATTAAATCTGTATGTTCCTTCAACGCTTGAGATCCAAATAAAACCATCTTTAGTTTGAATTCCATTGGTCATGATTTGTGGTGGGCAAACCTTCTTTGTTAGTGTATTCAACAATATCCGCATTGGCTTCAGTTTTTAGTTTTTGCTGAGACAATATTGATGATGAAAAAACAAATATAATCGATAGAATTAAAATTTTTGAAATGACCACTTTCATGAATCTCTCCGTGTTAACAAATGAATTAAATTATTTTTGAATACATTCATCTTATATTACTTTTATCACCACAAATGTTACATCATCATCAGGCTCAATTCCGTTTGCCCATTCAGATGATGAGTTTTTCAAATGTTCAACTATATCATACGAGCTTTTTTGCACTACATTTTTAAATTCTTCTATTATTCTTGGATAACCGTACTGTTCATCCTTTGAATTCTTCAATTCCGCAAAACCATCACTCATAAGTAAAAGCGTATCGCCTTTTTCATAATTAATTTCTTTAAGTGCGTACTTTGATCCTTTCATTGCTCCTAAAGGCATATTATTAATAACAAATTCACCAGCCTTTTGAGATTTGTTTCTAAAGTATAAAAGAGAAGGCATTCCGGCATTAGTTGCAATTACTTTTTCTGGATGTAATTTGTACCCCTATACAAGCCATCATCAACCTTCCCAGCTGCATATCCTTTATCGAAATATTTGAGTTTTCAAAAAATTCCTTCAATTCAATTTTGTACCTATTTGCTATAAAAAATGATTTCATAATCGAGACCATCATTCCAGACATCATACCATGACCGGTAGCATCTCCAACAAGAACATTTAAAGTTCCATCGGGCTGAATATGAAAATCATAATAATCTCCGCCAACTTCTGTTGCGGTTTTCATATAAACAGCAATATCAAGATTAGAAACTTTGGGCAGTTCTCTTGGTAGCATTGATAGTTGTAATTGGCGCGCATCTTCAAGCTCTTTAGTCTTCCGCTCATTTTCAGCCTGAATTATTTTATTCTGTGCTTCTGCTTTTT